>NZ_JBPQTO010000002.1:2642500-2734212 GCF_051386375.1 Actinoplanes sp. URMC 104
ATAACGGGTTGATATTCCCGTACCCGCGAAGGAACGACCCAGACGAACCCTATTATGCTAACCGCCCAAAGCGCCGGCGACCTTCGGGTCAAGGGTGTGGAGCGCGGGATCCTGGTGGGTAGTAGTTTAGTGATGGGGTGACGCAGGAAGGTAGCTGGTCCCAGGCGGTGGTTGTCCTGGGGTAAGCGTGTAGCCCGGACTATAGGCAAATCCGTAGTCCATGTGGGTGAGACGTGATGCCGAGCCGTTTCAGGTGAAGTCAGTGATCCTATGCTGCCGAGAAAAGCCTCTAGCGATGTTCCGAGCGGCCCGTACCCTAAACCGACACAGGTGGTCAGGTAGAGAATACCGAGGCGACGGGTGAACTGTGGTTAAGGAACTCGGCAAATTGCCCCCGTAACTTAGGGAGAAGGGGGGCCGGACGCGTGAAGCCCCTTGCGGGTGGAGCGTGGTATGGCCGCAGAGAGCAGGGGGAAGCGACTGTTTACTAAAAACACAGGTCCATGCCAAGTCGTAAGACGATGTATATGGACTGACGCCTGCCCGGTGCTGGAACGTTAAGGGGACCTGTTAGCCCGCAAGGGCGAGGCGGAGAACTTAAGCGCCAGTAAACGGCGGTGGTAACTATAACCATCCTAAGGTAGCGAAATTCCTTGTCGGGTAAGTTCCGACCTGCACGAATGGCGTAACGACTTCCCCACTGTCTCAACCACAGGCCCGGCGAAATTGCAGTACGAGTAAAGATGCTCGTTACGCGCGGCAGGACGGAAAGACCCCGGGACCTTTACTATAGCTTGACATTGGTATCCGAATTTAATTGTGTAGGATAGGTGGGAGCCGGTGAAGCTCGGACGCCAGTTCGGGTGGAGGCAATCTTGAAATACCACTCTGTTGGGTTTGGGTATCTAACCTGCGGCCCTGATCGGGTCGAGGGACAGTGTCTGGTGGGTAGTTTAACTGGGGCGGTTGCCTCCTAAAGGGTAACGGAGGCGCCCAAAGGTTCCCTCAGCCTGGTTGGCAATCAGGTGTTGAGTGTAAGTGCACAAGGGAGCTTGACTGTGAGACTGACGGGTCGAGCAGGGACGAAAGTCGGGACTAGTGATCCGGCACTTGCGTGTGGAAGCGGTGTCGCTCAACGGATAAAAGGTACCCCGGGGATAACAGGCTGATCTTCCCCAAGAGTCCATATCGACGGGATGGTTTGGCACCTCGATGTCGGCTCGTCGCATCCTGGGGCTGTAGCAGGTCCCAAGGGTTGGGCTGTTCGCCCATTAAAGCGGTACGCGAGCTGGGTTTAGAACGTCGTGAGACAGTTCGGTCCCTATCCGCCGTGCGCGTTGGATACTTGAGAAGGGCTGTCCCTAGTACGAGAGGACCGGGACGGACGAACCTCTGGTGTGCCAGTTGTCCCGCCAGGGGCACGGCTGGTTGGCTACGTTCGGAAGGGATAACCGCTGAAAGCATCTAAGCGGGAAGCTCGCTTCGAGATGAGGTATCCCACCACCATCGAGTGGGTAAGGCTCCCAAGAGACTATTGGGTTGATAGGCCGGAGATGTAAGCCAGGTAACTGGTTCAGTCGACCGGTACTAATAGGCCGAGGGCTTAACCACCCAAAACTTGATCCTCAACGCGTCCACTGTGTGATTCACAGCAAACGAACAACCAGAACCCATGGCCGGCGACGGTCACAGTGTTCTGCTGGTTGTTCCGCTGAAAGCTGTTTCGGTGGTCATAGCGGAGGGGAAACGCCCGGTCTCATTCCGAACCCGGAAGCTAAGCCCTCCAGCGCCGATGGTACTGCACTCGGGAGGGTGTGGGAGAGTAGGACGCCGCCGGACTCAACGTGAAACAGTAGGCCCACCCCGATCGGGGTGGGCCTACTGTCGTTTGTCGTTTCTGGGCTGTGTCGATCGCACAGCAAAGATTCAGCCGGGCGCAACCCGTACGCCAGCTCCGTCCGGAAGCGTGTCCAACCATGCGCCGTACCGCTGGGATCGTTGCCCTCGTCGCCCTGAGCACCGCCGTCGCCGCGCCGGCGCAGGCCGGTGGGAAACCGGGCGACGGAGTGCCGCAGGAGGTCACCGCCACCGTCGAGACGCCCGCGCTCTTCGACGACGAGGCCGGCGGAGATGCGGACGCCGACGACCCCGCGATCTGGGTCAACCGGGCGGACAAGGCCCGCAGCCGGGTCATCGGGACGGCCAAGAACGGCGGGCTGCGGGTCTACGACCTGGCGGGGCGTGAGGTGCAGTCGATCCTGCCGCCCGAGGGTGGGCGGTTCAACAACGTCGACCTGGTGACCGGCTTCGGGGCGGGGCGCCGCGACTACGCGGTGGTCACCGACCGCGGGCTCGACAAGCTGCGCATCTTCCGCATCGAGGCGTCCGGCAGGCTCACCGACGTGACGGCCGCCGACGTGCCGCTGCTGTTCTCGCGCGACCAGGCCGAGGTCGAGGAGCAGGCAACCGGCTACGGCCTCGCGACGTACGGGCGCTATGCCGTGGTCAGCCGCCGGCACAGCACGACGCTGGGGATCTTCCGGCTCGAGGAGCGGAAGAACGCGGTGAGCTACCGGGTCACCGACAAGCTCGACCTGCCCAAGCAGTTCCGGCTCTCCACCGGCGCGACCTGGACGCCGTGCCTCGAGCCGGGCGAGGACCCGCAGATCGAGGGCATGGTCGTCGACGCGGACGCGGGTGTGCTCTACGCCGCGCAGGAGGACGTCGCGCTGTGGAAGATCCGGCTCGACCGCGACCGGTTCGTGGGTGTGCCGCGGATCGTCGAGCGGGTGGCCGAGTTCGGCGCGCCGGGCACGTACGACCCGGAGGCCGAGGAGTGCGAGCTCGGGGAGCCCGCCGCGGAGGCCGGCCGCATCGCCGCCGACGTCGAGGGGGCCACGATCTATGCGACGGGCAAGCGCGACGGCTTCCTGATCGTGTCGAGCCAGGGCGACAGCAAGTTCTACGTGTACGACCGCCGCACCAACCGGCCGGTGAGCAGCTTCCAGGTGGTCGACGGCGCCCGCACCGACGGAGTTCAGCACTCGGACGGCGCGGCCGCCACGTCGGTGCCGCTGCCCGGATATCCGAAGGGCCTGCTCGTGCTGCACGACGGCGAGAACACGCCCGACGGGGGCCGGGTGAGCACCGACTTCAAGTACGTGGACGTGCGATCGCTCGGGCTGCGGTAGCGGCAGTCGTCAGAAGCGTTCGACGGTGACGGTTCCGACGCCCGACGTGGCGTCGATGTCGTAGCGGGCGGTGGCGCGGTCCCAGCCGTCCTGCACCCAGGTCGACCCGCCGGCGACACCGGTGCGCAGCTGCCCGTCGACGGTCACGCTGCCCGCGCCGCCTCGGGCCGACACCCGCGCCGGACCCTGACCTCCCAGCCGTACGGACAACAGGCTCGCACCGCCGCCGAGCACCACCCGTTGCGTGCCGTCGGCGGCCGGCAAGACAACCGCCGCGCGTTCGGTGCCGGCGCTGAAGTCGACGTCGCCGCCCCGCCCGCCGCTCAGGTCGACGGACTCGTCCTTGGCGCCGCCCGCGAGCCGGATCTGCCAGCGCACGTCGTCGCTGAGCACCACGGACAGCACCGCGGGGCCGCTCTTGCCGGTGTCGCGCAGCCCGGCCACCAGGTCGAGCCCCTCGAACGTCGCCGTGGGCGCCACCTCGGAGTCGTCCGGTGTGGACAGCTCGTAGAGGTCGCCGCCCAGATCGCCGACCCGTACGCGCACCACGTCGGCGCCGTCGACCAGCAGGAACCTCGACACGTCGCCGTCGCCGCGCAGCTGGTGCCGGACGGCGCCCTCGCGATCGCCCAGGACGTACCCGGGCCGGTTCTCGGGGTTGCGGTCGCGGCCGTCACCACCGGACCAGTCGCACCCGCCGAGCAGGCCGACCGCCAGCACCAGAGCCACCGTCCGGGAACGCACGAGGCACGGATACCCGCGGCGTGCTTCTCCTAGTCGTTCGACCAGCGTTTGAGATCCGGCCACGACAGCGAAGGTGTGCCGGACATCGACGGAAGCCCATCGTGGCTGCATGCGAGTCGCTCTGGTCACGGAGTCGTTCCTCCCCGATGTGAACGGCGTCGCCAACTCGGTGGTGCGTACGGCCGAACACCTGCTGCGCCGGGGGCACGAGCCGATGGTGATCGCGCCGCAGCCGCCTCCCGCGCTGCGTGACAACCCGGTCGCCGTGCCCTATCCGGTGGTCCGCATCCCGTCGCTGCCCATGCCGGGATATCCGCAGATCCGGCTGGGCCTGCCCACCCCCACGCTCACCGGGGCGCTGCGCGCGTTCGGTGCCGACCTCGTGCACCTGGCCAGCCCGTTCGTGCTCGGCGCCTGGGGCATGCTGGCCGCCCGCACGCTGCGGCTGCCCACGGTCGCGGTCTATCAGACGGACGTGGCCGCGTACGCCCGTGCCTACAAGGTCGGCATGACCGAGGGCGCTGCCTGGAGGTGGATCAGGACCGTCCACAACCTCGCTTCGCGCACGCTGGTGCCGTCGTCGGAGTCGGCCTTCGCCCTGAACGCGCACGGCGTCGAACGCGTCCACCTGTGGCGGCGCGGCGTCGACGACGAGCTGTTCCATCCGGGCCGGCGCAGCGAGGCGGTCCGCCGCCGGCTGGCGCCGGACGACGAGGTGGTGGTCGGGTTCGTCGGACGGCTGGCGGTCGAGAAGCAGGTGGATCTGCTCGCCGACGTGAGCCGCCTGCCCGGCGTACGCCTGGTGATCGTGGGAGACGGTCCCGCGGCGCCGCAGCTGCGCAAGGCTCTCCCGGCCGCGACGTTCCTCGGGGTGCGGCGCGGGCAGGAGCTCGCCGAGCTGTACGCGAGCTTCGACATCTTCGCCCACACCGGCCCGTACGAGACGTTCGGCCAGGCCGTGCAGGAGGCCATGGCAAGCGGCCTGCCGGTCGTCGCGCCCCGTGCCGGCGGGCCGGTCGACCTGGTCGCGCACGAGCGCACCGGCTACCTCGTGCCGCCGTTCGAGGCCGAGGGTTTCACCGCGGCCGTTCGTGATCTGGTGGCCGATCCCGCCCGCCGGGTGACCTTCGGGGTCGCCGGGCGCCAGGCGATCGAGGGCCGCAGCTGGTACGCCGTCGGTGAGGAGCTGCTGGGCCACTACGGCGCGGCGTGCGACGCCGGCGTTCTCGAGCGAGGGGCGGTCGCTGCGTGAGGATCGTCCGGGTGGCGAACTTCGTGACCCCCCGATCGGGAGGGCTCCGCACCGCGCTGCGCCACCTGGGCGCCGGATACCAAGCTGCCGGGCACGAGTCCGTGCTGGTGATCCCGGGCCCCGGCGAGACCGACCGGATGACGGACCAGGGGCGGGTCGTCACGCTGCCCGGCCCGCTGGTTCCCGGCATGGGCGGCTATCGCGTGCTGCTCGACCGCGGCCGGCTGAGCTCGGCGCTGCGCGGCCTGCGACCCGACCGCATCGAGGTCTCGGACCGCACGACGCTGCGCTGGCTGGGACGCTGGGCCCGGCGTCACGACGTGCCGTCGATGATGGTGTCGCACGAGAGCCTCGACGGGTTGCTGCGGCTGTTCGGCCCCGGCCCGAGCCGTCGCGCCGGCGACCTGCTCAATGCGCGTACGGCCGCCGAGCACGACCGCGTCGTCTGCACGACGCGGTGGGCCGCGGCGGAGTTCGAGCGCATCGGCGTACGGAATCTGGCGCGCGTCCCGCTCGGCGTCGACCTCGACCGGTTCACTCCGGCCAACCACGACCCGCGGATGCGTACGCTCTGGTCCGCGCCCGGCGACGTCCTGCTGCTGCACTGCGGCCGGCTCTCGCCCGAGAAGAAACCGCGCCGCTCGCTCGAGGCGCTGGCCGCGCTGCGCAGGTCGGGCGTGCCCGCCGTGCTGGTCGTGGCCGGCGGTGGCCCGCTGCGCAGCGCGCTGCAGTCCGAGGCCGCCGACCGCGGCCTGCCCGTGCGGTTCGTCGGCCACCTGACCGACCAGGCCAGGCTCGCGGCGCTGCTGGCCACAGTGGACGTGGCGCTGGCTCCCGGGCCGATCGAGACGTTCGGCCTCGCGGCCCTCGAGACCCTCGCCAGCGGCACTCCGGTGGTGGTCAGCTCCGAGAGCGCCCTGCCCGAGGTGATCGGCGACGCGGGACCGGCCGTACCGGGTGACGGCCCCGCCTACGCCGAGGCCGTGCGGACGCTGCTCGCCCGCCCGGAGTCCGCTCGCCGGGCCGCGGCCCGGACGCAGGCGGAACGCTTCCCCTGGGCGAACTCGGTGGCCGGGTTCCTCGAGGCGCACCGGGCTCCGATCGTCTCGGAGCCCGTCACCCGACCGCTGTAGCCGCTATTCGACCGGCTCGCTCAGGGCGGCCTCGGCCTCGACGGCCTGCCGGTAGAGCGCCGCCCAGGTGGCGGCCTGCGTGGAGGCGTTCAGCCGCTCGGCCTCCCACTCCTCGCGGGTGGCCTGCGACGACCCGGCGATCGTCTCCCAGTTCGTGCTGGTCGCCGTGTTCGCCGCCAGGAACACCTGGAGCCACGTCTCGGCCTGGCGCAGCGCCACCTGCTCGGCGTCGGCCCACGCCACGCGCGCCGGGCCGGTCTGGGCGCCGACCGCCGCCCAGGCGCGTGCCGCCGCGGCGCGCATCTGGGCCTGCGCCTCGCCGGCGGTCTCGCGGGCGGCCTTCTCGGCGGCCTGCGCCTCGGCCACCAGCCGCTGCGACTGCACCAGCCAGCGGCGGTTCTCGTCGGCGATCCGGTTGCGGAACGTCTGCATGTCCAGCTGGGACGCGCTGACCCAGCCGTACCGGAAGAACTCGACGACGTCGGCGTCGGTGGTGCCCGGCGCGACGGCGCGTCCGGCCCACGCGCGCACCTGGGCGCCCGGGTCCTCGGTGCTCAGCACGGTGATGTAGTCACGGTCCTGCTGGCGTACGAGGTCGGCCGCCTGCTCGTCGTCGTCGATGTCCTTCTGGTCGGCCGCCAGCGCCACCGCGTAGTCGGTGTTGACCCAGCGCTCGAGGACGTCGTCGGTGCCGTTGAGCAGCGCGCGCCGGCCCGACGCGTTGACCCGCGGGTAGTACTGGGCAGGGTGCGTGTTCACCATGCGGGTGATGAAGTTGATGTTGCGGGTCTTGTTCTGCGCCGCGCGGGCGATCGCGGCGTCCCACCCGGTGTTGATGAAGTCGGTGATCGCGGCGTCGCCCCGGCTCGACAGCAGGGCGCTGCGGGCGGCGCTGCGCACCGCCGAGCGCGGGTCGTCGGTGGAGATCCACCGCACGAACAGACGGTTGGCCTCGGCCTCGTTCCACTCGTCGGCGGCCGACACCATGGCGTGCGGCACCGCCGCGAAGGACGCGGCCGGAACGGCCACGACGCCCAAGGCGGCGACGAGCGCGAGCGCTGCTCCACGCATACGCATATTCAGTTTCCCCCGTTGGTGACCTGCGTGAGTTCCGTCCACATCGGATGCGGCGCGCATCGATACATCGAGATGCGGTGGCGACATCTAAGCACGAAACCGGGTGGCGCGGGGGGCCGGTCCAACGACGTTGGTCACAGCGTCGCGGCCTTGTGCCCGAGGGTGACGGGCGGCTAACCTACCCGCCGACATCGATCTGTATGCCTCCGCCCCGTCCGCCGGACGGCTCGAAGCCGCAGGTGACGGCGTATGGGCGGCGTGTGCAGCATTCGTATCGACCACGGGGACTAATTTCATGACATCGATGAACCGTGCCGCCTGGGCGCGGCCGCTGCTGGCTGCCGGGGTGGCCGTCGCGGCACTCACCGCCACGACGACGGGAGTCGCGCAGGCCGCGCCCCTTCCCTCCGCTCAGCCGCTCACGCGCGCCGCCCTGGCCGACGAGAGCATCGCCGACTACAACCAGAAGCTCGCGGTGGCGGTGAAGTTCGGCCTCGGCGCCGACAGCGCCCTGCTCGAGAAGGCCGACCGCGACTTCGTCGTCGGCATCTGGAACCACGTCAAGGACGACCCGGCGCACGCCGAGGTGCGGCTCGCGGCCGAGGCCGCGTTCAGCACCGAGCCGGAGCAGGAGGACTCGGTCGACCAGGCGTGCTACCAGTTCATCATCGACGGGGTGTTCGCGGCGTTCGACCGCGACGTCGCCCGGGTGAAGCGGGAGGCCGACGCGAAGCGGGCCAGCGACGTCGCCCGCAGCGCGGCCGCGGCCAGCATCGACGTCGTCGCCGACGACGCCCTGCTCAACGGCACCGACGCGGACTTCGTACGCCTGATCTGGGAGCGGGTCGCCGAGGACGCCAAGTGGCCGAAGGTCAAGGCGGCCGCCCGTGCCGCCCGCGACGGCAGCGACGAGGACCGGACGGCGTTCATCGCCGCCGGCATGGCCGAGGCCGCCGCCCAGGACGTCGACGACCGGATCGCTGCGGACGAGGCCAAGACCGAGGCCGAGAAGGCGGCCGAGCGGGCCCGCGCCGCGAAGAAGCTCGCCGCGAACCGAATCGGCCTGACCGTCACCGACGAGCTGCTCGCGCTGCCGGACCGCGACTTCGTCACCACGGTCTGGAACTTCGCGCCCGACGGCTCCGAGGTGCAGGCCGCCGCGGTCGCCGCCGCGCGCAGCCTCGACCCCGCGGTGTGGAAGGCGTTCATCGAGACGGGCATCCACACGGCCAAGGACAACGACATCCGGATCGCCCTGGAGCGCAAGGAGGCCGAGGACCGGCGCCTCGTGCAGGGCATCCTCGACCGTGCCACCGCCGCCAAGCAGCGGGGACTCGCCACCGCCGCCCGCGCCGCCCTGGCCGGCGACGCGACCGCGGTCGCCGACTTCCTGCGCGTCGGGCAGTACAAGATCGGCCCGGACGTCGTGCAGTTCGCGGTGACCACCACCCGGCTCGGCATGCTGACCGCGGACGGCACCGCGTACGTCAAGGAGGGTGGCCTCGACGCCCCCTGGGTGAAGGAATACACCAACGTCAAGCAGATCGCGCTCACCGGCAACCGGATCGGCGTGCTCACCAACGCCGGCGTGGCGCTGGTCAAGGAGGGCGGCCTCAGCGCCGGCTGGGTCCAGGAGCAGACCGGCGTCAAGCAGCTCGTGCTGACCGCCGACCGGATCGGCATCGTGCGCACCGACAACATCGCCTGGGGCAAGCAGGGCAGCCTCAGCGCCGGCTGGGTCAAGATCTACGACACCGCGGTGACGCAGCTGGCGATGTCGGGCACCCGCATCGGCGTCCTGCGCCCGGACAAGGTCGCGCTGGTCAAGGACGGCACCACCGCCTCGCAGAACTGGGTGGTCGAGCACGGCGCGGTCAAGCAGCTCGTGCTCTCGGGCACCCGGATCGGCGTGCTGCGCACCGACAACATCGCCTGGGTCAAGGAGGGTGCGCTCAACGCGAGCTGGGTGAACGAGCACAACGCCGTCGCCCAGCTGGCGCTCGCCGGCACCCGCATCGGCACCGTGCACACCGACGGCATCGTCCGGGTCAAGGAGGGCGGCCTGTCCGCCTCGTGGACCCAGGTGCGTACCGGCTCGTACGCGCTGGCCCTGGAGACCAACCGCATCGCCGTGATCGCCAACGACGGCGTCGGCTACGTCAACACCGGCGCGGTCGCGGCGCCGTTCACCACCTTCCGCACCTCGGCGAACCCGGCGTGAAAGGCATCGACCAGATGAACACCCTCCAACGTGCTGTGCTGGCCTCCGGGCTGGCGGTATCGGTCCTGATCCCGGCCCTGCCGGGCGCCGCGTTCGCCGCGCCCACCCCGGGCCCGGCGGTCGTGGCGGCGCTCGCCGCGTCCGAGGCGACCTACGACCAGAAGCTGGCCGTGGCGGTCAAGTTCGGCCGCGGCGGCGACTCCGCGCTGCTCGAGAAGGCCGACCGCGACTTCGTCATCGGCATCTGGGACGGCGTCAAGGACGATCCGGACCACATCGAGGTGCGGGTGGCCGCGGAGGCCGCCTTCGCCGCGGCGCCCGACGACACCGACCAGGCCTCCTACGACTTCATCGTCACGGAGGTGTTCGCCGCCTTCGACCGCGACGTGGAGCGCGAGCGGCTGGAGGCGGAGGCGAAGCGGACCAGCGATCTCGCCCGTAGCGCGGCCGCGGCCAGCATCGACGTCGTCGCCGACGACGCCCTGCTCGACGGCACCGACGCGGAGTTCGTACGCCTGATCTGGGAGCGGGTCGCGGACGACGCGAAGTGGCCGAAGGTCAAGGCGGCCGCCCGTGCCGCCCGCGACGGCAGCGACGAGGACCGCGCGGCGTTCATCGCGGCGGGCATGGCCGAGGCCGCCGCCCAGGACGTCGACGACCGGATCGCCGCGGACGAGGCCAAGACGGAAGCCGAGAAGGCCGCCGAGCGGGCCCGCGCCGCGAAGAAGCTCGCCGCGAACCGGATCGGCCTGACCGTCACCGACGAGCTGCTCGCGCTGCCGGACCGCGACTTCGTCATCACGGTCTGGAACTTCGCACCGGGCGGCTCCGAGGTGCAGGCCGCCGCCGTGGCTGCCGCGCGCAGCCTCGACCCCGCGGTGTGGAAGGCGTTCATCGACACCGGCATCCACACGGCCAAGGACCGCGACATCCAGATCGCGCTCGACCGCAAGTACGCCGCCGACAAGACCGCCGCCGAGGCGATCAAGACGACGGCCACGAAGAACAAGGACTTCAACCTCGTCTACTGGACCAACAAGGCGCTGGCCGGCACCCCGACCCAGCTCGACGACTTCCTGCGCGTCGGCCAGTACGACCTCGACCTGATCACCAGCTTCGACTCGGGTCAGGTCGACGTCAGCTGGTCGAACACGGCCGCCTGGACCAACGCCGTCACGAACGTGAAGGGCATCTGCTGCAGCCTCACCGGTCCCGAACTCGGTGTGCGCAACGAGGCGGGCCACACCGGCGCGAAGTCGCTGATGTACGCCGGCCTGGACGGCAGCGGCACCGCCTCGGGCAAGTCGTACGCCTACCTGAAGTCGCTGGCGCTGAGCCGCATCACGGTCAAGCCGACCACCAAGCTCAGCTACTGGATCTTCCCGCAGGCCAACACGGTGCGTCCCGAGGTCAAGCCCGCCAACAGCACCTGCGTGGCGATCGACCTGCTGTTCAGCGACGGCAAGAACCTGCGCGACAGCGGCGTCAAGGACACGAAGGGCAACCGCGCCCACCCGCTCTACCAGTGCAACAAGATCAAGGCCGGCCAGTGGAACGAGGTCGTCGTGCCGCTCGGCCCGACCCTGAACGGCAAGAAGATCTCCACCCTGGTCGTCGGCTACGACCAGCCCGCCGGCACCGGCGGCTACCGCGGCCTGATCGACGACATCAAGATCGCCGACTGACCCACCCGTAGTCAGCAGACGCGGCGCCCGGCTCCGGCCGGGCGCCGCTGTTTCTTACCGGTCCGCGATCGGTCTGCTAGTTCCGGTGTCGACCGGATGGACGCCGGCGCCGGAGGCACCTGGGTCAGCGAGCGAGCCGTCGGGGCCTTGGTGATCGCCAACCTGGTCGCCGCACCTGCCGGTTCCGACACGACGATTCCCCTCGGGTTGGCAGTTCAGGAGGACTGTCGCCGCTGTCGAAAGCTGGCGCACAAGAAACGATCGAGGCGTGGATCAAGGCGCCGCGGGAGGCATTGAGCGCCATGACCGGTGCCCGACCTCCGCTTCGTAGGCCGGCCGGACGTCGACGGTGTCGTACACGATGTGCAGGCTTCGGATCTGGCCATCAGCGTCGAGGCACGCGACATCGACCACGTCGAAGGGTGCAGCTCGTCCGGAGGGCAGTCGCCAGTCGAAGTGGAACCAGAAGCTCACCGTCCGCGCACCGGTGCTGTCCGTACCGGACATGACGGACTTCAGCACGAGGTTGGCCTGGCTCGTGTCAGCGAAGAGGGCGGGATAGAAATCCTCGGCCGGTTGTGGACCGTAGAGCGGAGAGTGAACGACGCCGTCGTCGCTGAACAGGCTGACCGCCAATGCGACGTTTCCGGTCCTGAGTGCTTGCAGATACTTTTCCGCCAGGTCATCAGCCGAAGTAGTCACACAGCAAGGCTACCCATGATCGTGGAGAGGCGTCCGTCGAAGCCTGCAACACGCGTCCTCCGGCCGCGAACCGGAGTCCTAAGCATCCGCTCATGCCGCTGACAAGACGTGCCCTGTCTCAGGCGCCCGTCACCGTGCGTGAACGGCAAGGTCGGCCGACGACGGGTGAGCGGATATCGCTGGGGGTGGGGCTCAGACCCGCGAACATCGATGTAGGGGAGATCTCGGTGGTGCCGAAACTCAGCGACATGTGGGACCCGAACTCGCGAACAAAAGCGCGTACCAGCGGTCTGACCCCTGACGGTCAGGCTCCGTTGTGCTCGCGCCAGGCGGTGAAGGTGCGGGCCAGGGAGGCCCGGGCCTCGCGGTCGACCTCGGGGGCCAGCGGCTCGGCGAGCAGCTCGTCGGCCGAGCGGCGCAGCACGGCGATGAACGACTCGCCCTCGGGGGTCAGGGCGCCCGACTCCTCGATGGCGGTGAGGCCCCGGTCGACCTGCAGGCGCGCCTCGGCGAAGCGGGCCGTCGCGACGCCGACCGCGCCGCGCAGGGCGCGCCAGGTGTCGGCTACGCCGACGAAGGCGTACACGCCCTGCAGCAGGCCGGCGAGCGGCCGCGGGTCGGTGCGCCACGGGGCGAAGTAGCGGCGGTCGTCGGCCGGGTCGGTGAGCCGGGCGAGGTCGAGCAGCGCGCTCAGCTTCGAATGCTGGAACTCGTGCACGAGCGTGACGGCGAAGTCGTGCGGGGTCGCCGGACGGGTCAGGCCGAACACCCCGAAGGCGTGGCGCAGGGTGGCGCTGCGTGCCGAGCCGTCGTCGGAGTGCGCCAGCGGCACGAGCGTCTCGAGGCCGGCAACCAGCTCGACGGCCCGCTGCGGCAGGTGCACGGCGAGCAGCTCCCAGGCCTGCTCGAACAGCGTCTGCCACCGGTCCACCTCGGCGGCGGGCAGGCGGTTGGCGGGCGGCACGTGGTAGCCGTGCCGGTAGGGGTGCAGGTCGTCCAGCCCCAGCCGGATCGACAGGCCGGCGGACGAGGCGGTCAGGGAGCGCACGGGCAGCCACGCGGGCGTCTGCTCCGCGGGAGGCACCTCGAGGACGCCGGTGCCGGTCGTGACCAGCAGCCGGCCGCCGGTGGAGGTCGCCGTCACCGAGGCGGCGCCCGGCGCGAGGAGCACGGCGCCCAGCCCGGGCAGCACGGCGCGGCCGTCGTGGACGGGGATCCGGACGGAACCGTCGACGCCCGCGGCGGCCGCGGCCACGATGGCGACGGCGGCCAGGTGGTCGCGGTCGGCGTCGGCGAGCACGTCCTGGGTCGCGGCGCGGCCGGCGATCGCGGTCCAGCCGCCCACCAGGGGGCCGCCGACGATCGCGCGGAAGCGGTCGGGCGCCGCCACGCGGGAGCGCTCGAGCAGGTCGCCCAGCGCGGCCCCGCCGTCGGGGAACTGGTCGAGCACGAAGCGGATCAGCAGCAGGTGCTTGCTGACCTGAGCGTCCTGCAGCTCGCGGATCGCCTCGGCGCCGCCGTAGCCGGTGGCGAGCCGGTCGAACGTCGCGCGGCTGAGCTGGTGGACGTCGATCATGGCCGGCTCCCGGTGAGCGAGAAGAGGTCCGCGGCGATGCGGTCGTAGACGTGGCGGATGAACACCCGCAGATCCGCGCAGTGCACGGACGGCGCGCGGAACCCCACGTCACGCCGGTAGCGGTGGGCGTAGTGGCCGCCCCCGCAGAAGGCGACGGCCGGGCACGTCAGGCACTCGTCGCAGAGCGCGGCCAGGCCGATCTGACGGGCCACGATGCCGGGATGCTCCAGGGCGGCGTCGAAGTCGTCGCGCAGCACGCTCAGCCCGGTGGCGCAGGCGCCCTGGTAGGCGCTCTTCAACGCGTCCACCTGCTCGATCGCGCCGTCCGACTCGACGACCAGCACGCCGGACGGGCTGAGCCCCACCTGTTCGCTGCGGCTGGCGCCGCCCAGCACCAGGCTCATCGTGTCGTCGAAGAGCCGGATCCGCACGGGCGACCGGTCGGCGTACCACCGGTCGAAGAAGGCGATGAGCCAATCGGCGTACGGCGTGGCGATCCCCGCGGGGCGTGCGGGCGGCTGCTCCCAGTTCGCGTGCGGGAGCAGCAGGTCGACGGCAGGCGGGTCGAAGCTCAGCAGCTGCTCGTAGCAGGCGATCGGGTCGGTGTCCGCGGCGACCGTGCACAGCAGCCCGGCGTACGCCCCCCGGTTCTCCGGCCGGCGCAACAGCTCGAGGCCCCGGGCCACCGCGGCGAAGCTACCCCGCCCGTTCGGCATGCGGCGGTGCCGGTCGTGGTCGGCCTGCCTGCCGTCGACGCTCACCCCGGCGCTGATGCCGTGCTCGACCAGCGTCGCGACCGTGGCCTCGGTCAGCAGGACGCCGTTGGTCTGCATGCCGAACTCGACCGTGCACCCCGCCGGGAAGACCGCGCGCGCCGCCGTGACCAGCTCGGCCAGCCGGGCAGCGCCGTAGAGCAGCGGCTCGCCGCCGTGCAGCACGATGCGCACGCGGGTGAGCCCGTGGCGCCGCGCGTGCTCGGCGAACCGGGCCAGGGCCGCGTCGCGCACCTCGTCGGGCATGGTGCGCGGTCGTTCCCGCCAGCTCTGGTCGGCGTGCTCGTAGACGTAGCAGTAGTCGCAGGCCAGGTTGCACCGCTGATGGATCTTGAGAACAAGCTCGCGGAACGGGACCGGCCGGTGGCCCGCGGCCCGCAGCCCGGCGACGTCGAGATCCACGTACGGCCAGGGGGCCGCCCGTACGTGTGCCGCCCTGACGTCGTCGGCGAGGGTCATCAGGACCCGGAGACGAACGACCCGAACGAGCTGATCACGCCGTCGCGGTCGTGCAGGCTGCGCAGCACCCGGCGCAACGCCTGGTCGACGAGCGGGGAGCCCTCGGCGATCGGGCGGTCGAGCGGAACCTGCGAGAGGTCGACGAGCGGGGCCCACGCCTCGCCTGGGGATGCTTCGTGGATCGATTCAACCTTCACTTTGACCTCCCCCGGGCCGCACCCGACCGGGAGCGGGGCCTGAACAACGACGTGGACGCAGGAAACCCACGTTAGGGGCAGAGTCAACAGCTCGTACCGGGAGCCACCCAGGGCTTGACAAAATTTGTCGCGCGGGTCAGGCCGACGGGACCTCGATGTCGACGACGGCCCGGGACCCGTCCGCCACCTGCGTCACCAGGCTGTGCCCCGGGCCGAAGCGCCGGCGCAGCGCGGCCAGCACCTCGTCGAGGCTGGGCGCGGTGTCGTCCTCCTCGTTGCGCGCGGCCCGGTCGGCGGCGAACCCGGCGGCCGCCAGCAGCGTGTCGAGGTGGTCCGGGCCGAACACCTCACGCGCCAGCGCGTACGCCCGGCTCGACCACGACCACGCCGACACGGGGTCGACCATAGCCACGGCGGTCGCCCTGTTGATCATGGCGAGCACGGTGAACGGGTGCCGTTCGCCGAACTGCCCGGCCAGCTCGTCGTACGCCTCGTCGAGCAGCACCTCCGCCTCGTCGACCTGCCCCTGGGCCAGGTGCACCGCGGCGGTGTTGACCTGCGCCGCCCGGACGAGCGGGTTGCGCTCGTCGAGGGCCGCGGCGTAGCCCTTGACTGCCTGCAGGCAGTAGTGCAGCGCGGTGTCGTACTGGCCGAGCGCCCGCAGCGCGTTGCCGTAGCTCATGCAGACCGCCAGCGTGAGCTCCCGGCGCGCGCCCGGCTGGTTGAGGCAGGCGTGGTAGCAGACGCCGAGCTGTTCGACGGCCGGCACCAGCTGGCCCAGCCGGCGGAACGCGACGCCCGTCATGCGCCGTGCCCGCTGCAGCTCCCGCCCGTTGGCCGACTCCACCAGCGGGGCCAGCAGGTCCACCACCTCCTCGTGGCGCCCGAGCCCGTACAGGTCCTCGGCCAGCGCGTTGGCGAGCCGGGACCGGCGGCGGTCGTCGCCGCTGCGGTCGCCGCTCAGCCGGTCGAGGTCGGCCCGGTCGGCGTCCGCGGCCTCCCGATATCTGCCCAGGAAGCGCCGGCTGACCGAGAGGTTGTAGCGGCTGGCGAGCAGCCGCAGGTCATCCTCGGCGGCGAACACCCGGGCGTGCCGCGCGTGGGTGAGCTCGTCGAGCTCGTACGCCTCCCGGTAGCGGCCCATGAGGCGCAGGTCGTGGCCGCGGCTGCGGGCGAGGTCGAGCGCGATCACGTGGTCGGGCAGGTAGGCCGGGTCCTCGTCGATCGACGCCATCGCCTCCCCGGTCAGCCGGTACGCCTCGGGATACCGGCCGTCGGCGCGCAGCGCGTTGGCCAGATCGCGCCGGATCTGCAGCACGAGCTCGTCGGTCGGCGCCAGCATCTTCTGCCGTCGTAGCGCCTCCTCCGCGTCGCTGCCGAGCCGCTGCGCCGAGCGCAGGTCTCCGGCCAGGAACAGGAAGCGGATCTGGTGGTGCAGGGTCCGGTACGCCGACGGACGCAACGACTCGACAAGCGCGGCGGGCTGCAGGTGGGGCGTGATCGCGCGGTGCCGCGCCGCGGTCTTGCGGTCCTCGGGGTGCGCGGGGTCCGCCCGGATGAGGATCTGCACGACGTCGCGCCGGTTCACCTCGCCCCACGAGCCGGGCACCAGCTCGCGCAGCACCAGCCGCACGATTGCCGGGATCGCGACCCAGTCCGCCTCGCCGCGGGCGAAGCCGATGCTGACCAGCGTGTAGAGCGTCCGCTTGAGCGCGCTCGCGTCGCTGAGGACGTGCCGGGCGGCCGCCGAGACGTCGGTGTCCGCGCCCGCCTGCAGCATCCAGAGCCAGACCGGGCTGGGCCCGAAGCCGAGCAGCAGGGTGAGCAGCGGCAGCAGTTCGGGCTCGGCGGAGAGCCGGCCGCGCAGGATCGACCGCACCTGCTCGATCTCGTCCCGCGCCGGGCGCCGGGGATCGGTGAGCACCCGGCTGCCCGGGGCGGCGAGGCGGTCGGCCACGTCCTCCCACGAGGTCGCGCGCTCCTCGTAGAGCCGGCAGGCCTCCACGAGGCCGAGCGGGGAGCGCCCGGTCACGGCCGTCACGTGCGAGATCTGCGACCGGGTCATGTGCGCGTCCTGCTTGCGCAGCAGCTGCGCCGCCTCGCCCTCGTCGAGGTCGGGCACCTCGAACCGGTCGTGCAGGCTCTCGTGGGCCCACCCGGTGTTGCGCGTCGTCACGAGCACCGTGCCGCCCCGCATGCGGATCAGCGCGCGGATGTCGCCGCTCACCACGCCGTCGAAGACCAGCAGGTACGGTCCCGACCGGGCGAGCGCGACGAGCAGCTCGTCGAACGGGCGTTGCCCGGCGACGCCGAGCCGGTCGGCGAGCCGCAGCAGCGAGTCGCGTGCCGCCTCGAGGCTGCCGGCCCGCACCCACCAGGTGATCGCGTAGTCGTCGCGGTGCTGGCGGACGTACTCGGCGGCGAGCTGCGTCTTTCCCGCGCCGATCGGGCCGTGGAGCACCAGCGGCGTCTCGGGCGAGCGGCGCAGCCGGTCCTCGATCTCGTCGAGCACGTGCTCGCGTCCGGTGAACAACGCCGCGCGGGCCGGCAGCTCCCCGTGCACGCGGATCCGGGCGACCGGCCCGGGTGGGCGAAAGGGCGGAGGCAGCTCGGCGGACGGCGGCCGGCCCACGAGCTGCGGGCGCGGCGCCCGCTCGTCCACGCTCTCGGGCAGGGAGGTCGCGCGGATCCACGTCGCATTGAGTTCGACGAGCTTCTGCCGTACGTCGACGTCCTGCTCCGACATGCTGCAGAGCGCCACGATGATCGACTTCAGTTTGGCCCAGCTGGGCACCGATTTGGCGCGCAGAACGGAATTGATCGTCTCGTGCGAAACCGTTTCGAGATCGGCCCGCTCGTCGTTGTTGCGCAGACCCGCGATGCGCAACATGGTGATGCGTTTGCTGATGATCCGGGTCGCCGGCTTGCCCGCCCGGCCGTAAAGATCGTGCAGGTGCACCACGAGGTCGCGTCGGGGGCCCGCCGGCGCCGCGTCCGGGCCTGGCAATGCGATGGGCACGCCGCACGCTCCGAACCGCGTCGCAGATCCACAATGTCAGACCACTAAGGATTCCATGCGGGCACGGCTCGAACAACGACAGATCGTGTCAGGCCGTGTCCGACAGGAACGGCCTTTTGTCATTCTGTTTCCGCGCGCGACCATTACGCCCGGTGCCACTCCCCGGTGCCGGGCTCGCGCTCGGCGACGGGCTCGAGCGAGGCGTCCTGCACGATGGTGTCACCCCCTGTCTCGTACGTGCCCTCGCCGCCCACCTCCGGGTGGGCCATGCGCAGGTGGCCGTCCATCTCGGCGTCGGGCACGTCCCGGCTTCCGGGCGGGCACAGGTTGCAGGTCGCCATCGTCGTCGCCTCTTCCGTCGGCCCGTGGTCGTAAGCCCCAGCTTGCCGCCCCGGCGCGGCGTGCGCACCGGCACGTCCGCCTCGCCGGCGCTCCGGGTCCAACAGTACGAGCCGTGAGCTTGACAGCGCGTAGCCGGTCCATCAGGGCTGCGATGCGCCGTCGCTCACAGCCGCGTTTGCTCGTCGCCGACCCTTTGACCAGTTGGCAGCGGCAGTTCGCAGAGCAGCAGATCCATTGATGGCCCCCAGGACAGCTTCGTCTCGCCGACCTCGATCCAGCCGGCCCGTCGGTAGATGCCCCGCGCGGCTGAACGCGGATCAGATGCCAACGTGGCGAAACGCTCAGGACGGTGCTCAAGCAGTTGACGGATCAAAATCTTGCCGATGCCCTCGCCGCGACGCTGAGGTGTCACGATCCATTCCATGACGGCGAACTTCGCAACCCCAAAGATCTCGGCAGGGGCCGGTCGGCTCGCGTTGGACCACCACGTTCCAGCAGACATGGTCCACCCGTAGGAGGCTCCGATCAGCGTGTCGCCCTCCCTGGCGGTGATCAGCGTGAAACCGGGACGCGCTGATTCCTCGAAGATGCCAGCACGGAATCGATCGACCTGCTCCGGACCCTCGTTGTACGGCGGTTCGGCGTAGACGACTGCGTAAAGATCGACCAACGGCGCCGCGGCAGTCCGTGAAATGGGACCCTCATGCCGCGCGTGGGTGATCACAGCAGAATGCTAGGCGACGACGCGTTCGCGCCGACGGTGCGCGGATGGGGCGGTCCGGCGACACCGTGGCAGGTATCCCCTGGTGATGGCTGAGTTCAACGTCCTGACCATCCCCGCTTGTCGGTTGGGCTACTTGTCGCAATCGGCGTGGCGACCGTACTGAAGGGCCTTTTCCTGCGCGACGCGACGAGGTCGGAAAGCGGCCAGCGCAAGGGCGAGCAGGCCCGCAGGAATGAGAGCGAACCACAGAACGGCTTGCTCATCGAGGAGGCCCATCTGCTCGGAAGCCTCAACCACCCCGCCGGTCAGCAACGCCACCCCGAGCAGCAGGCAGAACTTCACCGCATCAGATTGCTTGCGCGAAGCTCGCCGACCGCTTCCCAGCACAAGACGACGACCGGGTAGCAGCGCCCACAGCCCGAGACCGCTGAAGAACAGACCAAGCGCCATCAGGACGACGTAGACGGTGCCCATGGTTTCGAAGACTACGACGGGCGTCGGCGGAACTTCATCCACCGTCAAGTGGTGCAGTTTCGCCGGTTGGCCCTTCGCGTCGAGCTGTCAGCCTCGATCGAGCGCAGCCGCGGCGGTCGCCTTGTGAGCGTGTTGTTACGGGCCTCGCCGTTCACGAACCGGCCTGCTGTCGTCATCGTGGGCGTAGCTGATGTCGATGTCAGGCAGCTCGTTCTGGAGATCGTAGGCCAGCTGGTTCACGCTCCCCACGACCTGCCCCCGTTCGCATCGATCACCCCGTGCCACCGACGCCGGATACGCCGTCCATCCCGCGTTACGCCCCCGCCGCTGGACGGAGCGCGGGAGCTCGGCGTGGCCAGCCAAGCGGCCGACTTGCCACAGGACGCCGGCAAGGGGCCCCGCTGGGAGCATGTCCGGGGCGACCTCGCGCAACGCGCGGATATGCGAGTGCGCCAGGCCGGGAGGTGTGAGCCGTGAATCGTATTTCCGGCCTTAGGCCGGTGTGGTGAGAGGTGTCGCCAGGCCTGAGCCTGCGCGCGCGAGCATGGCGCGTACGGCGGCAATCCGTTCGGTGACCGGTTGATCGGGCTGCCAGTAGTGGACGGCCGTGCCGAGCGCGGCGACGGCGACATTGATGATCAGCATGATCTCCGGCTCGGCGAGGTGCGGGTGCCGCTCCCGTGCCCAGTCGCGCAGGTCGGCCACGAGTCGTTCGGTCATCGGTCGGCCGGAGCGGGACAGCGTGGGCGAGCCTGCCTTGAGACGCAGATGCACGACGATCTGTGCCTCGAACTCGTCGAGATACCCCAGGATGATCTCCGTCAGGGACTCCCACAGTGGCTCCCCGTCCGGCCGCTGCTGCATCAGGCGGCGCTGGAACTCCTTCTCGTGGGGGCCGTAGGTGACGACCAACTCCTCCTTGTTGTCGAAGTAGTTGAAGAACGTCCCACGGGCGACGTTCGCCGCAGCGGCGATCTGGTCGACGCTGACGGCGTCGAACCCGTGCTCCTCGAACAGGGACAGCGCCGCGGCGTGAATGGCCAGCCAGGTCTGCTCCCTCTTGCGAACACGCAGTCCCGCCGCGCGCGGGCCGCCGGTGTCGGTAGACATGGAGCTAGTCTATTCACCATCCCGCTCGCTTGTACTCAAGCCAATATTGAACCTAGTACAACATTCCTCTAGGCTGCCGTCATGCGAACGATCGAAGCGGTAATCGACATCGCGGCCACGCCCCAGCAGGTCTGGGACGTACTGATCGACTTCCCGGCGTATCCGCAGTGGACCATGTACATCCAGCAGCTCGAAGGCCGACCTGAGGCCGGGAACCGGATCAAGGTGGTCTTGGGGCCGCCGGACCGGCGGCCGTACGTGGTCCACACGCCGGTCCTCGAAGCCACGCCCGGCGTGCGGCTGGCATGGGCTGCGGTCATTCCCGGCGCGGGCTGGCTACCGCACGCCATCTACACCGGCGCGCACGAATTCTTGCTGACCGCCCTTGCCGACGGCACGACCCGGCTCACCCACCGCGAACACTTCAGCGGGTTGATCGCCCGGCTCACCAAAGAAGGACCGCGCGGAGGCGACGAGGGTTTTGACGCCTTCAACAAAGCCCTCCAGGGCCGGGTCGAATCCCTGACAGCCGATCGGCACTGAGTTCTCAGCCTCGATCCCACCCGTACGGGCACGTCAGCTCCACCGAGACGGCCGGGAGAGTCCGTCACATCTCACACCGCAGCCACCTCCCGATCTGCAAGGAGTCAGCCATGGATCACCGGATCCCTCACGACCCAGTCGGTGCGAAGCCGTCGGCCGGCACCTCCCTGCTGGCCGTCAACGGTGGCCGCATCGCGTATGGAGTAGCCGGCCGCGGACCGCTGGTCGTTCTTGCCCACGGTATGGGTCACAGCCGTGAGGCGTACCGCTTCGTGACGCCGCGTCTGATCGCCGCCGGATACCGGGTGGCCACGCCGGACCTGCGCGGTTGCGGTGAGTCGAGCGCGCAGTGGCCTTCCTACACGCGTACCGACATCGCCGCTGACCTGCTCGCGCTGGTCCGGCACCTGGGCGGCCCGGCCGTCCTGGTCGGTCACTCCATCTCCGGCGGCGCGGGCACGATCGCAGCCGCTCGAGAACCCGGCCTGATCGCTGGCCTCGTCGAAATTGCCCCTTTCACCCGCGCCCAAGCCATCAGGCTCGGCGATATGCGCGTCAAGTCGTACCGCAGGGGTGCCTATCACTTGACAGGGGCGATGTTCGGCAGCGTGTCTCATTGGCTCGGATACCTGGAGCACGCCTATCCCGGCACCAAGCCAGCCGACTGGAACCAACGACAGAAACACATCGAGGCCAATCTCCGTGAGCCCGGCCGCATGAAAGCACTCACGTCGATGCTCAGGTCCTCACCGGCCGACGCTGGAGCTCAGCTCGGCAACGTGCGCTGCCCCACTTTGATCATCGAGGGTTCGCTTGACCCCGACTGGGCCGACCCGCATGCCGAAGGCCAGGCGGTGGTCGCGGCACTACCTGCGGGCGTGGGCGAGCTCCAGATGATCGAGGGCGCCGGCCACTACCCTCACGACCAGTTCCCGGAACAGACCGCAGCGCTGGTGCTGTCGTTCTTGCGGGCGAATATCAACGCTTGAGTCCGCCGGCGCTTAGGTCTGCGGCTCGGTCATCTGGCCAGGGTGCCGATCCACTCTCTGAGCAGCGCGGCCTCGGCCGGGCTGAATCCGGCTCCCACCACGGGATCGCCGCCACGGCCGTCACCGAGCGCTGCCAGCAGGGCCAGAGCCCGCCCGGCGATGGTCGTCTCGTCACCGGCCGGTCCGGGATCGCTGACGATCGAGGCGATCACCGTGTCGCACAGGCCGGCCAGCAAGGCCGGGTCACGTTCACCCTCGGGTTGCGACAGGAGCAGCAGCACGGCGCCGGTCGTGGATGCCTCGATGTGCCGGGCGGCGGTCTCGACCGGGACGCGTAGCCGACCCTGCTGGCGGGCCCGCTCGAGCAGGTGGCGAAGGATCTGCCCGTTCTCCTGCGCGGCGGCCGGGCGCCGGCCGGGGCGCAGGTTGCCGTACATCAACGCGTAGAACGCCGGGTTCCGCAGCCCGAACTCGACGTGGATGTCCCACCCGCGGCGGATGTCGGCGATCGCGTCCGCGCTGGGTTCCAGGGCCCGCTTCTCGGCCAGGTAGCTCTCGAAGACGTAGCTGGCCAGCGCGTCGAGCAAGCCGTCCTTGTCGCCGAAGAGGCGGTACAACGCCGGCGTCTGCACCCCGGCCGCGGTGGCGACCGCCCGGGTCGAGATGGCGGCGGGGCCTTGCTCCTGAAGCAGGTGCGCGGCGGACTCCAGGATGCGCGCGCTTTGCCCGCCGCGGTCGGCGGTGAGGGTGGTCTCGGGTCTGACAGCTGGCATGTGTCGATGGTAACGCCATTTCGTTGACGTTGACATTGACGCTGTCAACGTCATAACGTTTCCATCGTCAACAGGTGGCCAGGCTTGAACCCATCGCCGTCCAGGTAGCCGGCGACCGGTACCCGGACATGACCGAGACCTCGTCCGCGCGCGAAAGCCGCTGAACCAGAACACGAACGGAACATTCATGCCCCAGATCTCCGTCGCCATCGCCTACACCTCCGGCTATGGCCACACCCGCGAATTCGCCAACAGCGTTGCCGAAGGTGCCCGTTCGGTGGCCGAGACGAGCGTCGACCTCGTCGACGTCGCCACCATCACCGACGCCGGCTGGAGCACACTCGGCAACGCCGACGCCATCATCTTCGGCACCCCGACCTACATGGGCAGCGCGTCAGGCGCCTTCCACGCTTTCGCCGAGGCCTCCTCCAAGACCTGGATGCAGCGATCCTGGCAGGACAAACTCGCCGCCGGATTCACCAACTCCGGATCAATGAGCGGTGACAAGCTGCACACCTTGCAATACCTGTCGCTGCTCGCCGCGCAGCACGGCATGCATTGGATCAGCCTCGGCCTTCTGCCCGGCTGGAACACCACGACCGCGAGCGAGCACGACGACAACCGCCTCGGCTTCTATCTGGGAGCAGGCGCCCAGTCCTGGAACGACCAGGGCCCCGACGCTGCGCACAAAGCCGACCTGAACACCGCCCGCCACCTTGGCCGGCGTGTTGCCACAGTGGGCCATACCTTCGCCGCAGGAAACTTCGTTGCGACGGCCTGACGACGACGGAGCCGCCCTTGCCCGATCGTCGAAGCAACCCATCCGGGAGACCCGGGCGAGCCGCCGAGGGTGACGTCCTGCCGATGATCCGGAGACGCTCGTGATACCTACCAGTTGGTAAGGTAAGTCATGGCGACACGACTGCAGGCCAAGGGGGCGGACACCCGCCGACGAATTCTCGACGCGGCGACGGAAGAATTCGCCGCCTACGGCATCGCCGGCGCCCGGGTCGACCGCATCGTTGCCGTGGCCCGTACCAACAAGGCGCAGATGTACAGCTATTTCGGCAACAAGGACCAGTTGTTCGACGTCGTCTTCAACCTTCATGTCGACCGGATCGTCAATGCCGTACCCGTTGACGGGGCCGACCTCCCGGGCTACGCGGTTCGCCTCTACGACGCCTATTTGGAGCATCCGGAGCTGGTGCGCCTGGTGACATGGGCGCGGCTGGAGCGCAACCCGACCGGCGACCTGTTCGGCGACGGCCGGGATCATGACGCTGGGAAGCTGGCCAACATCGAGAAGGCTCAGCAGGCCGGGCTCGTCACTGACGGTATGGCGCCAGTAGATGTGCTCGCGTTGGTGACTGCCATGTCGATGACCTGGTCGCCGGCCAGTGCGCTGATCGCCGCAGGTCCGGACGACACCGAAGAGCTGCATGACCGGCGTCGGCGGGCGCTGGCGGAGGCGGTTCGCCGAGCCTTTGAGCCCGTCCGCCATTAGGAGTCAGGGCGGCTGCGGTGGTCCTGGTGCCGGTGCCGGTGGTGGCAGTGATAGGGCGCGAGTAAATACCTACTAGTTGGTTGCAGTCGGCTCGGCATGGTGTTAGCGTCGAGCTACCAACTAGTAGGTATTACTGGAGGATTCATGTCTCTGACCGTTCTCATCACCGGGGCCGGCAGTGGATTCGGCAGGCTGACGGCCTTCGACCTGGCGCGCGCCGGTCATCGGGTCATCGCCGGCGTGCAGATCTGGCCCCAGGCCTGGGAGCTGCGCCAAGCCGCCGAGCGCGAGGGCCTGCAGCTCGAGGTCATCAAGCTCGACCTGCTCAACGAGATCGACGTGGCCCACGCGCTGACCTACGAGATCGACGTGCTGTTCAACAACGCCGGTGTGGCGCACAGCGGCACGTTGACGGACATCCCGATGTCGCTGGTACGTGCGAACTTCGAGACCAATGTGTTTGCCGCGCTGGAGCTCACGAAGCGCTTCCTGCCGGCGATGGTCGCCCGGGGAAGTGGCAGGGTCGTCTTCAACTCGTCCGACGCCGGACTGCAGACGCCGCCTTTCGGGGGCGCCTACAGCGCCACGAAGTATGCGATCGAGGCGATCGCCGCCACCATGCGTGAAGAACTGAAGCCCAAGGGCATCGCGGTGGCCACCGTCCAGCCCGGCTTCTACCTGACCGGCTTCAACGACACCGCGCTGGAGGCATCGACCTACTGGTACGACCCGGAGAAAGCGCTGCTGCCGGGCTGGGAGCCGCCGTACACCCTGCAGGGTCAGGAAGATCCGCAGGTCATGGTGGATGTCATCGTCACGGTGCTGACCGGAGAGAACCCGAAGTACCGCAACGTCTACCCGCCGGCGATGGAAAAAGAGGTTCGCGAGGCCCAGGAAGCCGAGTGGAACGTCACGGTCTGATGCACGCCGAGGTGGGCGTTCCTCGACGGCCTCGCCGGGGGAGGCCCACCCTGATCCCGGGAGACAGCATGAACGAGAAGGTTCGCCAGGCGCTGGCCATCACCCCGGCGTCGACGGCGAGGCAGCGGACAGTCGACGTCACCACCATCGGTCGACGATCAGGGCGACCGCACCGCTTCGAGACGTGGTTCTACCGCACCGATGACCGCATTTTCCTCAGTGGATTGCCCGGTCGTCGCGACTGGTACGCCAACGTGCAGGCGAATCCTCGCCTGATCTTCCACCTCAAACACGGTGTACGAGCGGACCTGCCGGCGTCGGCACGGATCGTCACCGATCCGGCCGAGCGGCGTCGCGCCTTCACACACTTCGTCGCGGACATGAACCAGCCACACAATCCCGCACGCATCGTTCAGCCGACCCATGTTGACGAGTGGATGGCGGGCAGTCCCCTCGTGGAAGTCCTCTTCGACGAAGGTCACGTCCACCGAAGTGGTGTGTGACCCGAACATTCCCGGCAATGAGAGGCCGGGGTATCGCAGATCCTTCGGACGGCCGCGCAGCGTCATCTCGGCGGTGATGACACTGCCGGCCACACGGCATCCGCGTCGCATCGGCGTACAGGGCTGGCATGCACTCATCCACGGATGAGTCATCCATGGATAAGTACGACCTTCATCCGCAGCTCCGATTCAGGCCATGCTGGGCCTGTCGAACAGGGATGCCTGCACCCAGCGACGAGGCTCGCGGCGACGCCGAGCAGCTGGCCCACCTCGTGTCGCTGGTCGACCGGGGCGAGCTGCGCGTCGAGATCGCCCGCCGGATGCAGCGGGTGGACCTACCCGTCCTGCACGCCGAAGCCGCCGCGGGCACGCTGCCCAGCGGAAAGATCATCATTACAACCAACGACTGAAGGAGATCGCACGATGATTCCCGACGACGATCCGACCCGCTCGCTGACCGTGGCGAACCCGGACGACCCGAGCACGACGTACGTCTCGCTGGTCGGCAACACCTACGCCATGCTCATCACCGGCGAGCAGACCGGCGGCCGCTACTGCCTGATCGACATGCGCGTGCCCGACGGCGGCGGCCCGCCCCCGCACCGGCACGACTTCGAGGAGATGTTCACGATCCTCGAAGGCGAGATCGAGTTCATGTTCCGCGGCGAGAAGCACACCGTACGGGCCGGGTCGACCATCAACATCCCGGCGAACGCGCCGCACAACTTCCGCAACGTCTCGGGCGCGCCGGCCCGCATGCTGTGCATGTGCACCCCGGCCGGCCAGGACGAGTACTTCCTGCGCATCGGCGACGTCATCGCCGGCAAAGACGCGCCGCCGCCGCAGCTGACCCCGGACGAGATGGCCGAGCGCCGCCGCCGCGCGGCCGAGCTCGCCGACACCTACCGCAGCGAGTTCCTGTAGGGGCCGGACGGATGGGCTGTGACTTCGGTGCACGCTGTAGCTAGGGCGCTTCGGAGGCGAGCACGCCCGTGATGAACAGCTGCACGAGTTGGGCGGCCTTGTAGCGCTGGTCGGCCGCCGCGCCGATGCAGAGGTTGCCGACGCCTTTGAGCACGTTGTACGCATCGGTGGGTAGGGCGCCGTGCTCTGTCGCCGCGCGGGCGGCGTCGAGGAGCGAACCACACACAGGGACGAGGCGGTCGACGAAGTAGGTGTGCAAGGCATCCGAACCCGAATGCTCGCCATGCAATGCGTCGGCCAGCCCGTGCTTGGTGACCAGAAAGTCCACGAACAGAGCCACCCACGCCCGCAACGCCGCCTCGGCGGTGGGACTCTCCGCCAGCAGCCGAGGGCCGGCATCCGCACACGCCTCGACCTGATGACGGTAGACCGCCACGACGAGTTCCGGGCGGGTCGGGAAGTGCCGGTAGATGGTCCCCATCCCGACCCCTGCCTTCGCCGCGATCTCGCGCACTGGGGCGTCGACGCCGGACGTGACGAATACGGCGGCCGCCGCGTCGAGGAGGGCTTGCTTGCTCCGCCGGGGACGGCCCATCTGCTTCGTTTGCGCAGCATATGGCTGCTCTTCTTCATGATCCACCATGTGACTCTCCCCATGTTGCCGCGCACTTACGTACCGGAGCATCGCTCCGTATATAGTTACGGAACGACGCTCCGAAACTTAGTATGAAGACGGAGCCCTCAGAAGGGAACATTCCATGGATTCATCAATGGTCGACGCTCTGGACGGCATCGTCGGCTCCGGCGTTCCGGTCGTCTCCGTTGCTCCGGTGGAGCTGTCCGCTCCGGGCCGCCCGGCGCCGCTGCAGGTGCGGGTCTCCGCCCCGGCGGTCGGCGCGAACCTGCCCATCGTGCTCTTCTCGCACGGCAACGGATGGCACCTGGACGGCTACGCGCCCCTCACGGCGTTCTGGGCCTCCCGCAGGTTCGTCGTGATCCAGCCGACGCACCTGGACTCGCGTCGCAACGGCTTCGGGTTCGACCACCCGGTGTTCCCGACCATCTGGACTGAACGAATCACCGACCTCAAGCGGATCCTCGACCAGCTCGACACCATCGAAGCCGCCGTGCCCGGCCTCGCCGGCCGGGTTGATCGCAGCCGCGTCGCAGCCACTGGTCATTCCTGGGGTGGCCAAACCGCCCAATCGCTGCTCGGCGCCCGGGTTCTCGACAGGGATGGCGAAGTCGGCGAGGACTTCTCCGACAGCCGCGTCACCGCCGGCATCCTGTTCGCCGCCACCGGTATGGGCGGTGAACACCTGCACCCCTTCGCGAAGGCGAACTTCCCGTTCATGTACCCCTCGTTCAAGGAGCTGACCGCACCGACGCTGGTCGTCGCCGGCGACCACGACCAGTCCAAGATGTCCAGCCGCGGACCCGACTGGTTCACCGACGCATACACGTACAGCCCAGGCGCCACCGACCTGGTCACCTTCCACGGCGCCGAACACTCGCTCGGCGGCATCGTTGGCTACGAGGTCGCGGAGACCACCGATGAAAGCCCGGAACGCGTCGCCGTCATCCAGCGCTTGAGCACCGCATACCTGCGCACCGCGCTCCACGTCGACGAAGGCAGTTGGAAGGCCGCCCGTGCCGCGTTCAGCGACGACACAGATCCGATCGGCCGCATCGACAGCAAGTAAGGCGCAACGACGAACCCCCGCCTGAGGAAGGCGGGGTTCTTGCCGGCTGATGGCCGATGCGTGAGCGGCATGATCCCTGGCGTGATGTTCGCGGCCAGTATGGGTCGCCCAAGCGACGGCGATGCCGAGTCCTGCTGCCCACCGAACCCCGGCGTCTGACAAGGGGAACTGACCTGATGCGCAGTGCTTGGACCGCGTTGCCCGAAGCCGTGACCAACGTGATTGCTGAGCGAGTCGGCGGCACCGACGTCACTCCGGCCTCGGGCGGCGACCACGCGGAGATCGCCGCCCGCGTGACCGGGATCCACGAGACGGTGTTCGTCAAGGCCGCCTCGAGCGATCTGGCAGTCCGGTCACTGCGCTACGAACTGCAGGCGAGTAGGGCCGTCACCGTGCCGTACTCGCCCGCGGT
The DNA here is from genome assembly GCF_051386375.1 of Actinoplanes sp. URMC 104. Lineage (NCBI taxonomy): Bacteria > Bacillati > Actinomycetota > Actinomycetes > Micromonosporales > Micromonosporaceae > Actinoplanes > Actinoplanes sp. URMC 104. The sequence continues at coordinate 2,671,452 of NZ_JBPQTO010000002.1, forward strand.
CGCGTGGGACTTCGAGACGGACGGCTGGCTGGTGGCCGCCTTCGAGTACTGCCCCGGCCCACACGCTGACCTGTCGCCAGGCAGCCCCGACCTTGGCCTGCTTCGCGCTGCCCTAAACCACCTTGGCGAGCTCCAAGCGCCGGGGCACGTGCCCTGGTTCAGCCCGGTGGCCCGGCTCGGGTTCACCGACCCGGCGATGGACGGCGACACGCTCGTGCACACCGACCTCAACCCTGCCAACCTGATCGTCACACCGGCCGGCCTACGCATCGTCGACTGGGCCTACACCACCAGAGCCGCCGCATGGCTCGAGCCGGCCCTGCTCGCCCCCTGGCTGATCGGCAGCGGCCACACCCCCGAACAAGCAGAGATTTGGCTCGCCCAAACACCGGCCTGGAGCACGACCACACCGGAAGTCCTTGATCGCTTCGCGTCGGCGAACGCCGCGAAGTGGGCGGCCAAGGCACAGCAGCTCACCGCCGCCTGGGTGCACGACCTCGCGGCATGGACCGGCCGCTGGGCAGCGCACCGCAGCACCAAGCCGGCGAGCCGTTGACGACGCCTGACGGTAACCATGCTGACCCCTCACGCTTCAGGTCAGACCCGCGAGCGGCGAGCCAGGCAGATCCATCTCTGACGGGAATGGGCATTGACCTGGGAGTCACACGTGCGCTCTGGGGTGCCCGACTGGTCCAGCCCAGCCTCCCGGGTACTCTAAGATCGCGGGCCGCTAGCTCAATGGCAGAGCTGAGGACTTTTAATCCACAGCAACGCTCCCTGACTTACTCAACGCAGGCCCTTTTAGCTGACAAAACTCCGTCGCTGTGTGTCGACTGTGGAACTTGGTCGCTCCTGTGCAGATCGCATGTTGCCTAAGCGATGTCTCGTAACTCGATACAGACGTTGCGGGTAACGGCTCTGGGGTCAGCCAGCCAGGGCGATGTTGTGGAGGTAAGCGATTCCGGCTGCGGTGACCGCGAGGGTCGAGCCGGCGCGGCGGTAGTCGCGCAGGATTTTGTAGGTCTTGAGGCGGGCCAGGGCGTGTTCGACTCGGGCGCGGAGTTTGCGGTGCCCGCTGTTGTAGTCCTGTTTCCAGGCTGCGAGTTGACTGCCGTCGCGGGGTTTGCGGTACGGGATGATCACTTGGGGGTTGCCGCGGTAGGCGCCGTCGGCCATCACCTCACGTCCGGCCAGTTGCTGGTTGATGCCGCTGCTGCGGTAGACGATGGTGTCGTTGCGTTTGCCGGGTTGCGGGTCGCCCAGGGCGATGATCATGCGGGTATCCGCGTCGATCGCGACTTGCAGGTTCGCCGAGTAGCGGTAGTTCTTGCTCTGCGCGGCGAGGCGGTGGTCGCGGGTTGGGATCAGGGTGCCGTCGACGATCGCGACCTGGCCTTTCAGTCGGCGGCGTGCCGGTGCCAGCGCGAGTAGCGGTCCGAGATTGTCGATGATCCGGTGAGCGGCGGAGTGCGAGACGCCGAACAGCGGGCCGATCTGGCGCATGGTCAGGTTCGTGCGCCAGTACACGGCCACCAGCAGAACCCGATCGGGCAGGGTGAGCGCCCACGGCCGTCCGGGCCTGCCGTCGGCGACGGCTACACCGCCACGCCGGGCGACCAAGCGCACCAGCCGGCGAAACTGGACCGGATGCAGACCGGTGAACGGGTGGATCAACTCCGGCCGGGAGCCTGACAACAACTGCACCCAACAATGATCGGCTACGGCCTGCCGCGAGTCAGCTTCGCTATGGAAGACATCACTTCAGCACGCTCCACCGACGACGGACCCACGGAGCTGAGCAACACGTCGCCACGGCCAGGTGCAACACTGCTTCGGTGACTACGGTCGGAACCGTCCGGGAATGGCACGCCGACGAGGGCTGGGGAGTCATCGACTCCGACGCCACCCCCGGCGGATGCTGGGCCGGCTTCAGCAGCGTCTTGATGAGCGGCTACCGCTTTCTCATCCCTGGGCAGACGGTCTCATTCGAGTTCGAGACTGGCTGGCAGGACGGATACGACTACCGCGCCGTCGCCGTCTGGACCGGCAATGACCGCCCAGCGGCACCCGCCCTTCAGCAACCGTCGGCGGCCTACCACAGCATCTTGCGCCTGGAGTTCGACGCACCAACAGACGGCGACGCTACGAACCGAGCAGATCAACCGCGGTAAGACTTGCCCAGGGTTCCACCGCATGGTGCGCTGCAGCCGATCGCGTAAACGCTGCAGGAGTTACGAGACATCCCTTAGATGTCGATGGCATCCGCGCCCGCCCGGAGATTAGGTGCACGTCGGAGGGCTGCCCGGAACTAGAGGATGCCCGCAGCCACCGTCGCGAACCCCGGCCTTCCGATCACTTCGGAGGCGGCTGGCGGCTCGACGGTCACCGGTACGCCGAAGTCCGAGAATTGGATCACGAACATGTCATCGGCGGACTCCCCGAATCCGCTGCTCACACGCGTTAGCCGACCGGCCGCGTCGAGTTCCGCCGCGAAGTAGCCGTCCTCGGCTTTCGCTTGCCGGACCATGGTGCCCACAAACGAGCGTTCACCAACTCGGACGACTTTCGTGCACTCGATGTTGTACGCCGTCTGCTTGATCCACTTGTTGAGCTCCTTGGGGTGGAACACCTTGTAGGGAGGCATCCGCAGGACCTTGACCCAGACGTCGTCCCGAGGCGCCGAACCACGGATCCCTCCGAGCTCGTCTCGTAAATGCCGGTGGCTGCGTCCACCGCCCCGGTCAGCCTCATCGCGCACGGCACGCCACGGGCCAGCGTGAATGTGATCCGCACGGATCCGGCGATTCGTGCGACTGCTTGTGCGTGGGGTCGCAGAAACACTGCATTGTTCGTGAACTTAATCAGCTGAGCGTTGGCGACATCGAGTCCAGTTATGGCCTGCACGTCTTCAAACGCTGCGTGCAGTCGCTCGACAAACGCTGCGTGCAGTCGCTCGACCGTGATCCGCCACGACGCGGTGAAGTACCGCTTGTCATCCCTTGAGGATAGCAATGCGGTGGGCAAGGCCCTGGGCGCCTTCGTCGTGCGGATGCGGCTAGCCAGCAACAGAAATCGAACGACGATTTGTTCCGGCGCCTGCCCTCACGAGAGCAGCGGCAGCCCGGCTTGGAGACCCTTCACCAGCAGCCCGGCACCGAGCGCGGTGACGACCAGCGCGCTGATCGCGGGCAGAATCTTCGTGCATCGCTGAGCAGCCCCTTCGAAGCGGCTGATCAGGGCGCGGGAGCGGACCAGCATGACACCCACGCCCATCAATACAGCGGCGAGGCCGAGGCTGAAGGACAGGATCAGGCCGAGGCCGAACACGGTGCGATTGACACCGACCGCGACGACCATGACGCCGAGAGCTTCGGGGCAGGGCACGAGACCGCCGGAGATGCCCATGGCGATGAGGCTGCGCGGGGTGATGCCGCCGGCGGGTAGGGCGTGGGTGTGCGGTCGGCCGCCGTGCTCATGTACGTGGCTGTGGTCGTCATGGGGGTGGCTGTGCTCGGCTCCGACGACGACCGGGTCGCGGTCGTGCACGTGAACGCGGTGCGCGACTCCGGCACGCCGGCGGCGCCGGATCAGCCGCACGCCGATGGCCAGTACCAGGACGCCAGAAATGATTTCCAGGGCTGGCACGAGCACGCCCGGTATGAGGAACCGGCTGGCGAACAAGGCAATGAGCCCGATGACGATGACCGATGCCGTGTGAGTGAAGGTGACGACCGCGCCGAGCGCCAGGGCGTTGCGGGTAGTGCCGCCGCTGCCGACCAGGTACGCCGCCATCAGGGTCTTGGCGTGCCCCGGGGTGAGGGCGTGCAGGGCGCCGAGCAGGAGCGCCATGGCCAGCGCGAACAGCACGAGGGTCATGGACAACGATGACGAGCCGAGAAGGCCCGCAAGTCGGCCGGTCGGCGCGCTTTTCGCTTCAGTCGGTGGAGGGGCGTCAACCGCCACGGCGTCGATGCGGTAGTCGATGCGGCTCTGCCGCTGTGCCTTGTCGCGGTGCTGCTTGCCCACGGACACTGACGGCTTCTTGCCGATGAGCCCGTTGACCTGATAAGTGGCGCCCTGCGGCGCGAAGTCGTTGCGAAAGACCACATTGTGGCTGCCCACGGTGGCAGGCGCGCCGGACGCTTGCGCCTGGATGCGCACCGTCCCGTACCCGGCTTGAACGGCCAGATACGACGGCACGTCGACCTTCGTGATAGTCAGCGCCAGCGTCCGATCGTCGGCGCTCACGGATACGTGCTGAAAGACCCGGCCGGCGTACGCGTCCGCCTCGGCCTGGGTGATGTGCCGGTCGTGATCGGTGTCCAGATCGGCCAGCGCAGCAGGTGCGACGAGCACGCCGGGGGTCATGGCGAGTTCGATCGCGATCGTGGACGGCGCAGGGGTGATGTACGCGGCCTGCAGATAGACGTCGAGGGGGTGCGCTGCAGCCGGCTGGGCCGGCAGCAGCGCGATGAAGAGCGGGACGATCAGCAGGAGGAGGCGGTTCACGAGCAGACCGTGCCGCCGTAGTCGTTGGTCGGGTCGCGGTAGATGCCGTGGATGTGGTCGGCGGCGTCGCCGCCCATCGACTGCGGCGAGTACTCGATGACCAGGTGCGGGCCGGTGACCCGGAAGTACGACGAACTGCCCGCCGTGGTGGGGCCGTACCAGGCGAAATAGGTCTTGGGCAGATCGGTCTTGAGCTGCGCGAGCCGGTCGGCGGCCTTTTGATCGTTGGCCAGCGAGCCGTACTCGTCGATCAACTCCAGGAATGCGGCTTGCTGGTCGGCGGACATGTCGGCGCCGGCCAGACCCTCGGACGGGATGGTCTTGCAGTCCTCACCGGGGCCTAGCACCAGATCGATGTACCTGTCACCGAGGACGGCCTTCTTCTTGTCGCCCGCGTCCAACGAGTTCACCAGCGCGGTCGCCTCGTCGATGATGTCGCCAAGCGGCCGGACCTCAGTGCCGTCGGCGGTGTACGTGCCAGGCTGGGCGCCGATGAAGCTTGGTGTCATCGACACGTCGTCGCCCTTGACCGTGGCATTGACCGTCACGTGGTGGCCGCCGAACTGCCACTGCCACGCCTCGGTGTCCGACGGCTCGCCGATGATGGCCATCCAGTAGTACTGCTTGCCGTACTGCATGCCGCCGGTACCCGCGCCCGGTGCTGCCCCGCTCTGCCCCGTGCCGGGGTTTGCCCCGCTGCGATCCGCGCCGTTCGGCGGGCCGCCAGAACCGCCCGGGAAGCCACCGCTGGGCCGCCCGCCGGACCCGCCGGGAAATCCGCCGCTGGGCGGCCCGCCTGAACCGTTATTGGCTCCTCCGCTCGCTGTCCCTTGACCGCTGCTGTCCGTGGCGGCGAGCGCGTCGTCGGCTGCCCATTCCGCCATGACGCGGTTGTAGCCCTCGGTGCTCATCGTGGTCCGCATAAGCGTCAGGAAGGCGTCGACTTTGCTCTGATCGAGGTTGCCGACCATCAGACCCTGCCGGGTGAACAACCCTTCCGGGAAGTTTGACCAGCGCTGCTGCTGCTCCTTGTCGCCACGGTCGAACAACACACTGTCCTTTTCCGCGCTGCTCAATGTGCCCAGGAACGCATTCGCCGCCGCCACAATGCCCTTGGTATCCGACCCATACGAGGCGGCCGAGCTCGACGAACTACTCGAAGGTGAGGATGCCTCGTCATTGCCGCAGGCCGCCAGGCTGGCCGCGACAAGACCGGCCGCAGCGATTCGGCTCATACGGGCGGCTGCGCCGGGCAATTGAGGAGGAAAGAGCCACATGACACGGAGCTTAAGGCAGACATCTGTCACACGCGCCTCTTTCGCACCTATGCATCTGCTATGAATCGAATGATGAACAGATAGCCCATAGCGCATCGGGGTGTACTTGGCGGATCATGACGCCGGGCTTTTGGATAATGTGGCACCTTCGGCCGACGGGTGCCGAGTAGGTGATCGTGGAGCCGTCGCTGCCCGAGCAGGGTGAACGTGACAGCAGCTCATGATGTATCTGCCGTGGCAAATCTTTGTATCGGTGACTCCGTCGATGGCAGCGCGACGGCGTCTGGGTGTGCTGTCCACGCCCAATCCTCGCGCGCCGCGCTCCGCGGGAGCGTTGTCGGAAGAGCTTGTTGAAGTGTTGGACCGGCGGAGCGTAGGGACAACCGCGTGATCTGCAGAGCCGGGACAGTCGTGAGAAGACCTCCCGGAGTAAGGCGGGGCATGGGGTCAGACATCGCGGAGGCGGAACACCGCGTGGCTGGCCAGGCTGATTCCGGCGGCCGCCAGTGTCAGGATGACGAGCCCGGCCACCGGAGCGACCATGCCGTCGACCGGGACAACCGTGTAGGCCGCTTGGCCGGCGGTGATGGGCCAGAGCCGCCCGAACAGCTCCCCGAGGACGCCGGGCAGGTTCGGACCGAGCGCCGGCACAAGTAGCAGGCCTCCGACGAGAACAGCGAGACTGGTGGTGGCCGATCGGGCCAGCACGCCTACCGCGAGGCCGAGCAGGGCGATGAGTGTCAGATAGAGCGTGGCGCCGAGCAGAGCTCCGGCGACACCGGGATCGGCGAGGCCGGCCGCGGGCAGGCCTGCGCCGTTGAGCATCAGCTGCACCACGGCGAAGCTAAGCACGGTGGTGACCAGCCCGACCATCAGCCCGATTCCGGCCACCACGACCGCCTTGGCGGCCAGCAGGCGCGAACGCGACGGGACGAAAACCATGCTGGTGCCGACCATTCCGGTGCCGAACTCGGGCGTCATGCTCAGTGCGCCCAGCATTCCGATGATCAACTGCGCGAAGAGAAAGCCCTTGAGGCTCATCGCCGTGGGATCCCACCCGCCGGGAAGGTCGGATGCTGACGCGTTGAGCACATCCGTCGCGCCCAGAACGCTGAGCGCCACCCCGGAGACCACCGCGCTGACCGCCGCAATCCAGGTGCTGCGGACACTGCGCATCTTGGTCCATTCCGAACGGATCAAATTCATGACGGGTGACCTCCGTACTCCGTGGCGTCGTGAGTGAGTCGCAGGAAGACGTCCTCGAGCGATTCGCGCACCGGGGTGAGCTCGCCCAGGGCGATGTCGTCCGCGGCCGCGATCTTGCCGATGTCCCAGGCGTCCGTGCCGGAGACCAGCAGGGACGAGTCGGGTTGCACGGCGAAGATCACCCCGGCCTCGCCGAGCGCCCGAGCAAGTGCGTCCGGCGACGCGGCGCGCACCGTGACCGCCTGGGAGGTGTTGCCCTCGACGAACTCTTGCAGGGAGGACTCGGCGATGAGCCGGCCCTGCCCGACCACGATGACGTCGTCCGCGGTGAGTTCGAGCTCCGACATCAGATGACTGGAGAACAGGATCGTCCGGCCCTCATGAGCCAGATCGCGCATCAGGGTGCGCATCCATCGGATTCCCTCCGGATCCAGACCGTTGAGCGGCTCGTCGAGCACCAACACCCCGGGATCGCCGAGCAAAGCGGTCGCGATCCCGAGTCGTTGCTGCATGCCTAGGGAGAACTCTCCCGCCCGGCGTGCGCCAGCGCTCGTCAGCCCTACCAGGTCCAGCACCTCGCCGACCCGGCTGCGATCAAGGCCGGCGGCATGGGCGAAGGCGAGCAGGTGGTCTGCCGCCGTGCGGTGCGGGTGCACCGAACGGGCATCGAGCAAGGCGCCGACGGTGCGTGCGGCGTCGTGCAGTTCCCCGATCCGCCGGCCACCGATCGTGATCGTGCCGGCGGTCGGCCTGGACAGTCCGAACAGCATGCGCATCGTCGTGCTCTTACCCGCCCCGTTCGGTCCGAGAAATCCGGTCACGACGCCCGGCCTCGCGGTGAAGGACAAGTTATCCACAGCCAGCTTCGCGCCGTACCTCTTGGTCAAACCTCTGGCTTGAACCTCAACGCCCTCCGGCGGGTGGCTTCCCAACTTCGTCATGCCCTAAAAGTACACCGACTAGTGCACTTAGATAAGGGGAGATGTCCGTTGAGTCAGGTGAAGTAGGCTTCTGCCGTGCCGAGGATCGATGCGGAGCTTCAAACTCCAGGCCGCCGCCTGCGCTCGGAGGGAAAGAAGACCGCCATCCTCGATGCGGCCGAAAGCCTGTTCGTCTCGGACGGGTACGAACGGACTACCGTGGACGCCGTCGCAGCGCGCGCCCACGTCTCCAAGCGGACCCTCTACAACCACTTCAGCGACAAGGAGATCCTCTTCCTGAGGGCACTGAGTCGCGTGAACGAGGCGCTGCTGAGCACCATCCGCGCCGCCATCGACGAAGAGCTGACCACGGGGCGCGACCTGCGCGAGGCGTTGACAGCCTTCGCCCACCGCATCGTCGATCGGGCTTTCGGATCCTCCGACTACCTGACCTTCCGTCGGTTGGTCGCCCAACATCAATCGGTACCCCGCCTGCCCGACGCGATACGTGACCGTCCGCTGGGGATGCTCGAGCAGCGATTCGCCGAGCTGGCGGCAGACGGCACGATACGAGCTCCCCGTCCCCGTCTCGCGGCACGGCACTTTACGGCGCTGACCATCAGCCTCGCTCAGGAAGCTCTTTCGGACTACGAAAAGCAAAAGGACGCCGCACCGCCGGACCTCGAGGCCATCATCGCCGACGGCGTAGACGCATTTCTGCGCGCATACCGGTGACGGATGGTGGTCAGCGTTGACCCAGGCCGCATGACGGTGTGACCTCTGCTCGGCGTCCCCGGCTCAGTGGTCGGCCGCGGCCCGCAGGCGTGCGTTCCGCATGTCGAGGTCCGCCTGAGTGGCCGGCACCACGAGGTCCCCACCTGGTCCGGCACTGGCCTGCGCGCGCGTGACGTGCGGCCGCTGGTTGTCCTCGTAGTCGCGGAACGCTGCCGCGAGGTCCGTCGGATGCGCGCGCAGCGCCTGGGCGAGGAACCAGGTGCCGGTGATCGCCAGCGAGGCGCCGCGCCCGGACAGCCCGGAGGCGCAGTGCGCGGCGTCGCCGACGAGCACGACCCGGCCCTGGTGCCAGCCCGGCATGTGGATCTGGCTGACCGAGTCGAAGTACAGCTCGGGATCGTCGCGGACCGCGTCGAGGATGGCCGGCACCTGCCATTCGTGGTGGCCGGCGAACGCGTCGAGCAGAATCTGCTTCTGCGCCTCGAGATCGTGGTAGTCGTAGTCGATCCAGCCGGACCGGAAGTTCATGACGCCGAGGGCGACGTCGCGGTAGCGGGTGATACCGATCATGTGACCGGGCCAGTTCAGGATCGGGTTGCCGGGCTCACCGCCGCGCTCGGCAGGCAGGTTCGTCAGTGCGACGTAGAACCCGAGGTGCCGGAGATACTCGCGTTCCGGACCGAAGATCAGCCGTCGGGTCAGCGAGTGCATGCCGTCCGCCCCGACGACCATGTCGAAGTGATCCTCGCGGCCGGAGAGGAAAGTGACGGCGACGCCGTCGCCGTCGTCGTGCAGCTCCTGGATGGATTCACCGAAGATCAGCAAGGTCGCCGGGTCGAGTGCCGCGTGCAGAATGTGGGCGAGGTCCTCGCGGGGGATCTCGATGTCGTCTTCGGAGTCGCCGACCTCGTCACCGGGGAGTTCGGCGAGGACGGTGCCGGCCGCGTCGACGAACCGGGTTCGCGCGGTCATGGTGACCCGGCGTTGCCGGATCTGGTCGAGGATTCTCATCCGGCCGGCGACGTCGATGGCGTCGCCGCGGATGTCGATGGGTGATCCGTTGACGCGCAGGTGGCCGGCGCGTTCGACGATGGTGACGTGGTGGCCGAGGGCGCCGAGGTTGATGCCGGCGCTGAGACCGGCCATGCCGGCGCCGGAGACGAGGATGCGCATACTGGACTGCTCTCTCTCGGATCGGATCTATCGGGTGGCGGTTTGCAGCGCCGGCGCGGCCGAGGCGGACGGGCTTTTCGGTGCGGACCGGGGCAACAGGAACGACAGCGGAACGCCGAGGGCGGCGAGTCCGGTCGCCCACCAGAAGGCGGTGCGGAAACCCTCGACGAGGCCTGGCAGGCTTTCGGCGGTGATGGCTCCGGTGAGGATCACGGCGAGGACGGCGACGCCGAACGAGCCGCCGATCTGACTCGCGATGCGGCTGATGGTGCTGCCGTGCGGGACGTCGGCGCGCGCCATCCCGACGAACGCGACAGACATCAGCGGGATGGTGACCGCGCCGAGGCCGAACCCGCGCACGAGCAGTGCCGTCATCAAGATCCCTTCGTTCGTGGATGGGCCGGTCAGGGCGAACGGGACGGTGCCGGCTGCGACGATGGCGAACCCGCCGACGCAGAGCCAGCGGGCACCGAGGCGATCGGCGAGCTTCCCGGCGGTGGAGCGGCTGAGTACGGTGCCGACGCCCTGAGGGATCAGGAGCAACCCGGCGCCGAGCGCGTCGGCGCCGCGCAGCTGCTGCCAGTAGAGCGGCAGCAGCAGCATCGCGCCGTAGAGGGCGATGCCGGACAGGAACAGCAGCGTTGAGGACGTCGCGAGCGGACGGTGGGCGAGCAGGTGAACGTCGATCAGTGCGGTGCCGCGGTGTCGCAGCGCCCAGGCGGTGAAGCCGGCGAGCAGTGCCAGGCCGCCGACGAACGGGACAAGGACATCGGTGCGGCCGAAGCCGCCGTCGCGGGTCACGTTCGACAGTCCGTACAGCAGGCCCGCGATTGCCGGTGACACCAGCAGTAGCCCGACGAGGTCGAGCTTGGGCCGCTTCGGCGCTGGGGTGTCGCCCGGGACCAGGTACCAGGCCAGGACCAGGCCGGCCGCGCAGAACGGCGCGTTGACCCAGAACAGCCAGTGCCAGCTGAGGTCGGCAAGGATCAGGCCGCCCACGACGGGGCCGAGGATCGGGCCGAGTGCCGTCGGCAGGCTCATGGTCGCCATGACCCGGCCGAGATTGCGGCCGTGCGCGGCCTGGATGACCAGCGTCGTCATCAGCGGCAACATCGCCCCACCGCCGAGGCCCTGCAGCACCCGGAACGCGATGAGCGACGGGGCGTTCCAGGCCAGGCTGCACAGTACCGAGGCGATCAAGAAAACCGCCAGGCACAGCAGCCACAGCCGCTTGCCGCCGAGCCGGGCCTGGGCCCAGGCCACGAGCGGGATCGCGACGCCGAGCGCGAGCAGATAACCGGTGCTGACCCACTGGATCACGTCGACCGAGGTATGCAGATCGACCGCGAGCGTGCGCAGAGAGACACCGACGATCGTGGTGTCGAAGACGACCGCCAGCACCCCGACGACCACCGCGACGATGGTTCGCCGCAGTTCCCGGTCGAGCCTGCCATCGTGAATCGCCATCCCGGCCTCCCTAAGAAACTTCTCGTATCTTATTCGTATGGGATCATGGTTCGGCAAGGACAGCGTGAAGGCAGGATGTAGTGACGCAGGACACACCGGTCCGACGCCGGCGTGGAGCCGCCTTGAAGCAGGCGTTGCTCGACGCCGCCTGGGCGGAGATCTCGGAACGTGGCTACGAAGCCCTCAACTTCGACAGCGTCGCGGCCCGGGCCGGCACGAGCAAACCCGTCGTCTACCGCCGCTGGCCGAGCAGGGCCGAGCTCGCCCGCGCGGCGTTCCGGCACGTCATCGGGCGAGACCCGATCGCCGTGCCGGACACCGGCAATCTGCGCGACGACGTGGTCGCGCTGCTCCGGCAGGTCAACGAACGCCGGGTCGGCATCGCCACCGTTCTGGTCGCCCAATTAGGCGATCTCTACCGGGCCACCGGCACCAGCATCGAGGATCTTCGGACATCACTGGCCACCGGCCAGGAGACGGCGATGGAGCAGATCGTCGGCCGGGCCGTCCAGCGCGGCGAGATCAACCCGGCGAACCTGACCGAGCGGATCATCCGGCTTCCGGTCGACCTCTTCCGGCACCAGTTGCTGATGACCGCCCGGGCCGTCCCCGACGCCGACATCATCGAGATTGTCGACACCATCTTCACGCCCGTCGTCACGCGCACGACACTCACCGACGCCTGAGGCGGTTCCCCGGCTTGCTCATCCGCCACCGCATGTGGTGAGCCGGCGCAGTACAGTCGCGCCTCGAACGCCGCGACGGAGCGGCTGGCTCCTGGTCCGCCCCGGCCGCGGGCAATCAGCTCGAGGAAACGATGTGCACGCCGACGCGCATGGAAGAGTCGAGGCCTTCCTCATCTGCGAGCAGGTCGAACACGCGCTGATGCGGCTCGTCGTGCACGGGGTCGGAGTAGTGGCGGTCGAAGGACTCCTGGTCGCGGTAAAACTCGAAGGCCCACATCACGTCGGCATTGGCGTCGTCGCGGGAGACTACCCAGTCCACGGGGCCGTCCGGGTCGCCGGTGTGGTGCAGATCGGTGATGAGCTTGAAAAGCTCGTCCCCCTTGCCGGGCTTGGCCTGAAAACGCAGTACGACTCCGGGCTGATTCCTGAACATGACCGCCTTCTCTCTCGCGGTTTATGGAACGTTGTTCCAACTACTAGATTGGAACAGCGTTCCATGCCTGTCAAGATGAGCGAGTGGACAGCGACTCGCAGGACAGACTGAACCGGCGGCGGCGAAACAATCCCCTCACGGCTTCCAGGATCATCGAGACGGCCATCATGATCCTTGATGCGGACGGAGAGGAGGCCCTGACGGCGCGATCGCTGGCGCGTGCCCTGACCACCGGTGCCGGCGCCATCTACAACCACGTAGGAAGTAAGCAGCAGATCCTGGCCGCGGCCGCCGCGCAGCTGGTAACCCGAGCCGTGTCCGCCGAACCGCGAAGCGTCGACGCCGCCAGCAACCTCCGGCAGCTGATGCTGACCCTCTTCGATGTGATCGACGAGCACCCATGGGTAGGCGCACAGCTGACCGATCAACCCGGCCAACCCGCGCTGCTGGAAATGTTCGAGAGCATCGGCCAGCATCTCGACGCCCTGAGAACCAGCGAAGCGCAACGCTTCCATGCGGCATCGGCATTGATGAACTACGTCCTGGGCGTAGCCAGTCAATATGCCGCTGCGGCCCGCCGCGCCCGCCAAACGGACCGAGGCACGTTCTTGGCCGACATCGCCAGCGACTGGCGCAGCGGTCAACGCGCCTCCACGCACCCGTTCGCTTACCGCAACGCGCCCCAGCTGGCCGAACACGACGAGCGCCAGCAATACCTCGCAGGCGTCAACTTCCTGCTCATTGGCATTCTCAACGCTCCACCGTCCACCGGCGATCCCGTGCCATCCGATCCAACAATCTGAGAGCGGCGCCATGTGCGCCGATCAAGGCGTGGATCCGGAAAGCTGTATGAACGAGGCCGTCCGACTCGACGCCGCCGCGCGGTGTAGGCCACATCGCCGGCGGCGATGCTGTCAAACTTGTCATCCCGGCTCCCCGGCGACACCTTGATCATCAAGAGGATTGACCGGCTCGGCCGAACCCTCCCAACCTGGGACGACATCGTCGCCGCTTTGAAGCCCGGGGGCCGGCGGCAACTCGCTGACCAACGGCACCGTCGACACCACCACCGTGCATGGAAAGCCGCCCTCGGCGGGTTCGCCCTCGTGGCCCAAAGTACGAAGCCGCCCACACCAAGAAGGCACCTCGTTGGCTAGTCGCCGCATGCGCCCGAGGCCGCACCGGCCAACTCCAATTCATTGGCGGAGCTATGCCTCGTACGCGGCGTTGTCCGGCTTGGTGAGCAAGCTCTGTGCGTGGCATCTCGGTTGTCGAACGGTGCCTTCAGGGTGTTCTCCTCGGTCGCCGTCCGCGACCGCCGAATCAGACGGTGACCACGTCGACCGCAACGAGGAGGCTCATCGTGACCCGAACGCTCCGCCGCGCCGCCCTTACCGCCGCGATCATCGCAGCACCCGTGCTCACCGTCGCCGGCCCAGTTCTCGCGGCATCCGCGGCACAGCCAGTCACGGCCGGTGTCGTTCTCGACTCGGGCCACCCGCACGGACAGCAGGACCAGCGCAGCGACAGGTGGAACCGAAAGCCGAACACTCGTCCCACTCGGCCGGCGTACCCCTTCGCATCCCGGCCGACCAGCAACCCCGTGCCGAGCACCTCGACCAAGCCGGCCGATCCGACGGCGACACCCGTCCCAGGATCGTCGCCGGCCGTGGCGCCGGTGTCCTCCAATGACATGGAGACGCAGGTGGTCACGCTCACGAACGTTGAACGGGCCAAGAACGGCTGCGGCGCGCTGCACATCGACAGCCGCCTGGTCGCCGCCGCTCGGGCGCACAGCGCCGACATGGTCACCAACAACTTCTTCGACCACACCGGGTCAGACGGCAGCAACTTTGTCGTCCGCGAGGCTCGAGCCGGCTACACCACCGGCGCATCTGCGGAGAACATCGCCTGGGGCTACCCTACGCCGCAGGCAGTGGTCACCGGCTGGATGAACAGCGCCGGCCACCGCGCCAACATCCTCAACTGCTCCAGCGTCGCCGTGGGAGTGGGCGTGGCCTATGCGGCCGACGGTTCCATTTACTGGACCCAGAATTTCGGGCGAATTTGACCACCGCCGCGCAAGTATCTGAGCCATCAGCGGTCGAGCAGCGCCACGTACGAAGGCGTGGCGCTGCTCGCGGCTGTCGCGTCGGGTCATTCTTCTGCGAAGTAGCTGCCTTCGGCGTGCAGTGAAGGCCCAGTTGTTTTCGCACAAGTCGCGGAGTGGTGTTGCTCCCGAGTTCGGCACCAAATGTCGCTGAGTTCCGGCGCCGGTCAGCACGTCATTCACGCAGGGTGGCTGGCGGGCTGTCGGCACTTTTCTAGCTTGGTTTGCGGGCGCTGACCAGGTGGGTCGAAAGCCAGGGACCGCTCCACCACAATCGCCAGCCCAGATTGCGCCGGCTCACGTCGAGCATGCCGAGGTGCCGCAGTCGTTGCTGATACTGACGGGTGCCACCCAGGTCGGCGATCAGCAGTCGTCCTCCGGGCCGCAGCACCCGCGCCGCCTCGTCGATCGCGCGGTCCCGGTCCTTCTGCGCCTTCAGGTTGTGCATCGCCACATTGGAGACCACGACGTCGAACGATTCATCGGCCAGCGGCAGCTCGAGCAAGTTGCCGGTATGGAGCTCGACGCGGTCCGTCACTCCCGCGGCGGCCGCGTTCCGCATCGTCGCGTCCGGGCTGTTGCCCGACTGATCGGCCCGCCACAGGTCGACGCCGACCGCTCGTCCGGTCGGAACCCGCTGCGCTGCGGAGATCAGCAACGCGCCGCGACCGCACCCGAGATCCACGATGTTCTCGTTGCCGCGCAGGTTCAGCCCATCGAGCAGCCGCCCCCAGACGACGAACTTCCCGACGCGGGAGGCATAGAGGGCCAGTACGCAACAGGCCAGGATCAGCGCGACGCCGACCAGCGGCCAGAACGTCCGCTGGACGACAGCCTGGGTGATACTGCCGACGATCAGCACCGCGGGCACGATCAGAAGCCGGGGAGCGTCGATCCCGTAGTCGCCCGCCGGCCGAGCCGTCGGCGTGCCTGCAGCTCGATCTTGATTCACGTCGGAGTACGTTAGCCACTACCCACGGGGCTCGCTGCCCCGCCGAACGACCACAGCGTCGACCCGACGACCCCCGGCGGTAGCCGTCTCGCATGGCGCGACGCACGGATCCCGGCGGATCCGCATACTCATGCCCCGAGTGGTCTCCTAATGGCTTCACGACGGCAAACGTCTCGACTCAATGATCTCGGGCAGAGGCTGGCCGGCTCGCGCGCCGGCGTGGCGCAACTGCCGTTCGACGGCAACCACAAATCCATGCTGCGCTGCGCGATCAGGCACTTATGCGGCCAAAGCCGCGGGCCGAAACCGGGTGCTCCGTCCCGCCAATCGCCGGAGGACTTACAGCTGGCAACGGACCAGCACGAGCCTCCTGCCCTCCACACAACCCCACCCTCTGAAGACGGCGCCCTACGTCGATAGTCCGCGGAGTTTCTCGCTGTATGGAAACAGGGAGAGCCGACCAGCGGCGACTCGACGGCGTGGACAGGAAGCTCCATCAGCTTGCGCTGAGGAAGGCCGGGTTCGGCTGCAGAAGACCTCGTTTTATGGTGCCACGAGCTTGTCGAATTGAAGTAGGTCCTGGTCGGCGTCCTAGCGCTCACCATTGGTTGTATAACCGCGACACGAAAACTTCCGGCGTAGTAAGCACGGTCGCAGCGACTTCGAATGATGCAGGTACGTCCAAGAAAGCAGGCTTCCTGCCTCGCCTATGACTGGGGCGCTAACTTCTACGCCGTGCCTTGCGGATGCGTCGTTGTCATCCTCAAGACGGTCAACGGACGCAGGGTAATCTGCGAAGCAGACACGACGTCCTAAAGACGGGGTCGTTGGTGCCGACTTGGCAGTCATGACTCGCCGGATGCTTTGGTTGTATGTCGCCTCGGCCGGGATTACTGCTGCGGCGGCGGGTGTGACGTCCGGGCGCCCGTCCGGCAATCTGGTGTACTTCAGCGCGTACCTGAGCATCGTGGTTCTTGTCTGCTGGACCGCAGTGGGCCGGCGCCGCAGCGGAGATCGCACACCCTGGGTGTACGTTGCGCTAGGGCAGGCCGCCTGGCTCGCAGGCGACGCCGTCTACCCGATCAGTACGTTGCTGCAGCGCAGCAACAACGAGTCAGCGTCGGCGGCGCTGTGGACCCTCGGCTACTTCGCCTATGGTGCGGCACTGTTCGCGATGGCGCGACGCCGCGCCGGCCGGCGGCTACGACCCGCCGTGCTCGACATGCTGACCCTGACCGTCGCGTCCTCGATCGTGATCTGGGTGGTCTTCGTCTCGCCGTACCTGGCGGAACTGGCCACTGACCCTCTCGAGGGCTACCTGTACGTGATGAGTCCGCTGGGTGACATCGGCATCCTGGCCGGGGTACTGCTGCTGGTGCTGTCACCTGGCCGGCGAACCGGTGCAACCCGGCTGCTGTTGCTGTCGGCGATCTTGCGGATCGTCGCCGACCTCGGTATGAGCTTCATCCCCTCGCTGGAGTTGGCGATGGCGGTCGGCACCGGTGTGATTCTGCTGAGCAACTCACTGCTCGCCGCCTCCGCCCTGCACGTCAACAGCAGCGAGCTGACCGTCGCAGCCCACCAGGCACCCACCTTGCATCTCGCCCGGGTCTGGTTCCTCGGAGTAGGTTTGCTGACCGCGCCGGCGGCCCTGTTCGCCCGCCGCGACTACGCCGAAGCCGAGCGGGTCCTGCTGTTCGCCGCCACGGTGGCCACCGCCGCACTCATTCTGGCCCGGTTTGCCACCGCGCTGCGCTCACTGGAACAGGCCGAACGCACGCTCAGCTACCGCAGTCGTCACGATGCGCTGACCGGGCTGCTGAACCGGGCCGCGCTCGGCGAGGAACTCGACGCGTGTCCACCTGGCTCCACCGTGCTCTACCTCGACCTCGACGGCTTCAAAACGGTCAACGACACCGCCGGACACGCCGCCGGTGACACGATCCTTCAGGCTGTGTCCCAGCGGCTGAAAGCTGCCGTGCGTGACTGTGACCTGGTCGCTCGGCTGGGCGGCGATGAGTTCGCTGTGGTCCTGACCGGCCTCGGCAGCACCGACGGCGTCCGGGTCGCCGACCGCATCCTGCGCGACGTGGCAGTGCCGGTCGACCACGAGGGAGTCTGGTACACCGTCGGCGCCAGCATCGGCATCGCGTGTCCCGCAGACACCGACGCCCCATGGCGACCCGCAGCCCTGCTAAGCGCCGCCGATACCGCCATGTATCAGGCCAAACGACTCGGCCGTGGCCAGTGGATCCTCGCCGACGTGCCTGCCTAACTCCTTATACACACAAGGAGCACTACCGCCGGCCTGAGGCAGGTGAACACCGCATTCATCGAAGCGGGGGGTTGCCTTCCCGGCGAAGCGACGACTGCGTCGATTGACGTCGCCGTGTGGCCGGCGAAGGAAACATCATGCCTTGGTCCTTCGACTGGCGGGCGATCTGCCGATAGGCAGGATGACCTGCTACCAAGGAGCCCATGGTGCACACCGCTCACCCGGCGATGCCGGCGCCTCCGGCCACTGCCATCGACGCGGTACTGACGGGGCGGCTCGTCAACCCGACATACCAGCCGATCGTGGACTTGTCCACCGGGGCCACGGTGGGGCTGGAGGCGCTCGCGCGTGGGCCGGCCGGCACCGACCTCGAGTTCCCCGACCGGTTGTTCGCCGCCGCACATGAGGCGGCGCGGCTCGGGGAGCTCGATATGTTGTGCTGCGAGCGTGCGATCGAGAACGCCATCGCGACGCCGATCCCGCCGCCATTGCTGTTCATCAACGCTGAACCGGGCGTGCTCAACCAGCCACTGTCGCCGCGTCTGCTGGAATTGTTGCACGAAGGTTTACCGTTCCGAGTGGCGCTGGAGTTCACCGAACGCGCACTCCCGGCTGTGCCGGGCAGTCTGCTGCGTCTCGCCGCGCAGGTGCAGCAGTGGGGCAACAGCCTGGCGCTCGACGATGTCGGGGTCGACCCGATGTCGCTGATCTTCCTGCCGATCATCGAGCCGGAGGTGATAAAGCTCGACATGAGCCTCGTTCGCAACCCCCACGCCGCGCACACCCGGCTGGTGTGCGCCGCGGTGGGAGCGGAAGCGCGGCGCACCGAAGCTGTAGTAATCGCCGAAGGCATCGAAACTCCCGAAGACCTTCGCGCCGCGCGCGAACTCGGCGCGCACTGGGGTCAAGGCTGGCTGTTCGGCCGGCCAGGCCGCCTCAGCTCACTCGAACAGGTCTACCAGCCGGGCGCTGCGGAGCTCCTGCGGAGGCCTCGGCCCAATTTTCATCAGCCAGTCGGCACTCCTTTTGAGACTGCGGCGAGCCGCGCTTCGGTAATTGCCGGCACGGCCGACGAGATGGCCGCGGCGCTGACACGCCTGCGTGACATCGCTGCGGACGACGACACTTCCGTCGTAATTATCTCCGATTCCGGCGGTGTCCCGAGCCGAACGGCGGCGCTGCAAGAGCTAGCCCGCAACTCTCGGCCGGTCATCCTGCTCGACCATGCTGTACCGGACGAGTGCACCGTGGCGGTGCTGCGCGCCGGCTGCGGTTGGGCGGTAAGCGCGCGCGACTCCCGTACGGGACTGGACCTGGTGACCTTGGACCACCTGCCGGACGTGGCGACCGTCGCCCGTGTCATGCTCAGCCGGCACATCTGAGCGTTGCCCGCCGGGCGGTGAAGGCCAGTTCTTGCGTATCAGACCCGCGATTATCGGACCTGGCCACCGGGCTGTCGCGGCGAGCGGACCGTACGGTGGCAGTCGTCCGCGGGGCATGAATCCCCGGTCAAAGATCGGCGGAATCGGACGGCTCAGCCTCACTGCGGACGTGGACGGTTTCACCAGTTCGGCGCAGATCCTCGGTGACCTGCTTCTCGGTCACGGCGACCAGATGCGAGTCGACGGTCGCCTCGGCCGCGAGCCGGTTGTAGGTGGCGTGCACGCGTTCCTCGAGTTCCGTGCGGTCGACGTCGGGGAACCGCTGGCCGAGCGTCTCGAGCACGCGTTGGAGGGCAAGCTGCGGGTTGTCGACACCGTCGGGGGCGGCTGGTTCGGTCATCGCGCACCTCGTTCGTCGTCTGCGGTCGGGTAGCCGGGTGGTGCCCCGCGCCGGGGCCACGTACACGGTCGTTCGCTCAATGTTCAGCTTGTTCGACCTGCCGCGTGTCGCGTGCCGACGGAGGCTCAGCAGTGCGGTGCCTACGACTCGGGGTGGATGTGATGAGCGTTCTGGTGGTGGTGATGGTGGCCCTGCTGGGTGCAACGACATGGGTCGTGCAGGACCAGCCGTGGGCCGCCCGGCCCGCGCTCCAGCGCCGTCTGGCAGAGGCGGGGCTCACCTTGAGCGTGCTGGTCGTCGTCGTCGTCACCGCGGCGGCGGTCGTGACCTCCCAGTGACCTGGTGAACTTTTCTTGCGGCTGTCGACCCGCCACCTCGGCTGCCTCTAACCTGGCCTTGCGGCAAACGCCAGGTGACGGAGGTACTGCGATGACCGGCGCCTTGGTCGAGGTCGACTTCTGGGCCGACGGCACCCTGGTCGTGCATCCTCGGGGGCTGCTCGACGCGGGCGACGCCGTCGACCTGCGCCGCACACTCGTGCAGGCGATCCGGCATGACCGGCCGCTGCGGCTGGTCCTCGACCTCAGCGAGATCCACGGGCTCGACGCCATCAACCTCGGCACGCTCGCGGCCGCCTGCCACCTCGGCGACGACCACCATGTCGCGGTCTTCCTGGACCACCCGTCGATCGCGCTCGCCGACCAGCTGCTGGCCGCCGGCGTGCCGGCACACCGGCTTCGCCATGTCGGCGCCAAACCGCACCAGCTGCACGGTGAACAACTCCACGTCGAGCGCCCCGAAGCCTCACCGGCCAGCGCTTCCGAGCTCCCGTGACTTGATCTCGCGAAGTTCTAGCAGCTCGTAACCCACCGCGCATACGGTGTATGGCAGGCGTCGTAACGGTGACGCGGACGTGACCAGCGTCTGCGGCTGCGCGCCGGTGGTTCACGGCTGAGGAGGTCGCCATGGCGAAGAAAGCCAAGAAGGACAAGAAAGACAAGAAGAACAAGAAGTCGAAGGCCAAGAAGAAGTAGCTCGCCGGTCGTCCCGGGTCCGCGAGCAGCGCCCCGGGACGACCGTGGCCGACGCCATGTCGTTCGGATCCCGGAGGCGGAATGCACGCGGAAGTTGTCACGGCCTTGGACATCCACCTCGCCGAACTCCACGAACTACGCAGGCGGCTCACCGGCCCACGCGCGATCGAGCCGGGTGAGCGTTTCGACGTCGTCATGAAGGTCGCGGCGAGCGCGGAACGCCTGGCATATGCCGTCTACGCCCATCAGCTGTCAGACGCATCTGCCTCGCCGGCCACCTGCTGACCGGCGATCGTCCGTATCCGCTATCGGATGGCCGACTTGCCAGCGGGCTACGACCGAACGGGTCGCCGCCGCCCACGAACTGACCTGCAGGTCACCAGCCCACCGGACCAGCGGCGTCGAGAAAGCTGCCGTTGGAGCCGTCGGCAGGCAGCGTGGCGGGACGTTATCTCATGGGCTGATGTGCAGTACGTTGGCGAGATCGACGATATGAAGCACATTCTTCACCAATGGCTGGACGTTCTCCATTCGGACATCGGCGTGCCGTGCGACGGCATATCGACGTATTGCAACTAACGCTGTGATGCCAGCGGCGTCAAGAAAAGGCATGGCGGCCACATCAATCACCACATGCTTGGGTGCCTGGCGGTCGATGGCGCCGGTGACTGTTGCCTGTAGTTGTGAGGCAGTGGCCATGTCAACCTCGCCCCTGACGGCTACTCCCAGCGTCGCATCACCTTGTCGCGTCACCTCGACGGTGAACATTGACTGGGTGTTCCGTTCGAAGTCGTACACAACAGACCACTTCCAACGTCGACGTGCCGGCCGTGGCCATGTGAAGTAGTGCCATTTCCTCGGCGCGGAGGCTGACGAATTGTCGAGAGGGCCGCACGCCCGGGAGCCAACGCCCAAGTTTACGTCATAAACCGCGTGCGACGCGAGGTGCGGAGGGGTTGCCGTGAATGAACTTTCGAGGTCCTTGACGGGTACCCTCGGCAGCGGTCCGTTCCTGCCGTACGGCGAGGTGCTGCGCAGTGTCCTCGAAGGGACCTGAGCTCAGCTCAACGGGGCGGCACAGCCGTCAGGGCCGTACGATCATGCGCCGCTGCGGGCCTCAGGCCCTTGCCCATCGGCGACGCAGCCGAAGCGCTCGTCGGCCGGGCCGCTGACCGGTTCGGCTTTGGGCTGTACGACGTTATCGCGTTGCATCGGCAAGCCATGTTCGCTGCTTTCCGATGCGGCATGAGGCGCCACTCGCTGGGCACAGGTATGTCATGCAGGATCCCGACGCACCGCAGACGCGCGGCGAGGTCGCCGCAGTGATCCCCGCCGGCGCCCCCGGCTCCGGGCGCAGCGGACTGGACCAACGGCGCATCCTCGGCGCGGCGGTCCAGTTCATCGACGAGAAGGGCCTGCGCGCCCTGACCATGCAACGCCTCGGCGCCTACCTCGGCGTCGACGGCATGGCCCTGTACCGCTACGTCCCCGGCCGGGAGGCGCTGCTCGACGGGGTGGTCGAGGTCGTCGTCGACGAGCTGTTCGGGGATCCGGACGTGCATCTGGAGGCCCATGCCGGCTGGGTCGACTACCTGCAGCGCCTGGCGCACGGTCTGCGCCGCATTGCCCTGGCTCATCCCGAGGTGTTCCCGCTGGTGGCCACCCGGCCACCGTCGGCGCCGTGGGTCCGCCCGCCGCTGCGCAGCTTGCGCTGGATCGAATCACTGCTTGAGGTGATGACCGGATCCGGCTTCTCCGACGAGGATGCCGCCGCGGCCTACCGGGCGTTCAGCAGCTTCCTGCTCGGCTACCTGCTGCTGGAAGTGTCAGCCCGCGGCGTGGAGACCGGCCCGGTCGAGGAACCCGACGTCTCCCCGACCGACGACCTCAGCCAGTACCCGATCCTGCAACGCCTCGAACCTCACCTGTCGGTCGACGTCGCCGCCCAGGACTTCGAAGAAGCCCTGGAAGCGTTGCTCGATCGGATCGCCCTGCTGCTGCCACGTCGGCGTCGGCCGCACCGGCTAACCGAACATCAATAATGCGCCTGCGGCTTGTTGAACTCTTTTCCACGGTGGTCACTCAACCGGATCGGTGAGGACCTCTCGGCGGCCTGCTTGCTCGGCGTCGTCCGCGGTGGACCCGAACTCATCCCTGGCTCTGGTTGGGTGGCACGTTAGCCTCGGTCTTTCACTTGAGCGTCGCCCCATAGCCTTTGTTCGATGAATACGATTTGGGTTTTTGTCGCTGTTTTGTTGGCATGCCGAATGCCCGGCGCGGGGCCGGGTTTCTCCGTGTTGCTGGTTGAGGAGTGAGCTGCGGGGTCAGCCGGTGGGGCGGGGTAGTGCCGCGAGGTTGCTGAATGCGCTGGTCAGTGCATTTGCCCAAGGCCAGTCGGCGGCGATGGCGAGGCGGGTCCGCCGGGCGGTGGGGGTGATCCGGGCCGCGACGTGCAGC
This sequence comes from Actinoplanes sp. URMC 104, assembly GCF_051386375.1. Taxonomy (NCBI): domain Bacteria; kingdom Bacillati; phylum Actinomycetota; class Actinomycetes; order Micromonosporales; family Micromonosporaceae; genus Actinoplanes; species Actinoplanes sp. URMC 104. The sequence goes on from NZ_JBPQTO010000002.1 coordinate 2,694,468, forward strand.
AGCCGGTAACGCAGTTTCTTGGGTTCGGCTTTGGCGAGGTCGCCGTCCAGGAGCAGGGTCTGAGTCCAGGCGAGCAGGTCGATGCCGGTCAACGCGAGTTGGAGCCAGGCCTGGTTGATCGCGAAGACGCGAGACGGGAACCGTCCGAAGCCGGTGGTCTTGCCGGTTCGGATCTTGTCCTCCACCCTGGCGTGAGCCCGATGTCGGGCTTCCAGGAACTGGATGCTGCCGGTGCCGGGCGGGGTGTCGGTGGCCACGATCTGGTGCCGCCAGCCCTCGATGGTGTCGAACAGGCTCAGTTGGGCGCCGGGATGCGGGCGTTCCCGACGGACCAGGAACCGGGTCCCTTCGGGCCAGCCGGTCGCCTCGAACAAGCCGGTGATCTCGCAGACCTCGGCGTGTTCACGCAGATCACCGCCAGTGTCGAGGGCGGGGACCCAGCCGGTCGCGGCCCGGACCGCTTCCCGGACCGCTTCGGTGATCGCGGCGCCGACACTGAATCGGATGTCGAGGTGCCGCTGGCGCCAGGACCGGATGTGGGCGAGGAAACCGTGACTGGATCCGGCCGAATCCGAGCGGAGCGGAGCAGGATCGGGGTCCCGTGTCGGTGGGCGTCGGGGATCTGGGCGAGGGCCTGGTCGAGGACGGTGATGTGGTCGGTGGTGGTGTTCGAGCCGGCCCGGCCCTCGCGCAGCACACCGGCGAGGGCCTCGCCGGTGTTGTCCAGGAAACACAGCAGCGGGTGGAACCCGAAGGTCTTCTTCCAGGTGCGGGTCGCGGACTCCTTCTCGGAGTGGCAGATCACGATGGTCGCGTCGATGTCCAGGACCAGGCCGTCCACCTTCTGACCAGCCACCATCGATTGCGGCAGGTCGCCACGGACCTCGGCGTGCTGGGCCCAGGCGACCTCACGGGCTTGGGCCCGGGCGTCCTGCAGCTCAGCCAGCATCGTGGCGTCGAGCTGCGACAACAGCCGCCACGCGGTCGGGTCGGACGCGACCGTCCCGAACAGGGCCTGCTGATTTCGCAGTACTGCCAGGTCAGCGATGGCCTCGCCGCCGTCGGCGAGCATCACGGCGAGATCGACCGCGACCCGACCCGGATCATGCCCGCCCTGCCGCTGCCGCAAGCCTGCCAATGCCTGGCCGAATGCGCTGGTCAAACCGGTCGCATCCGCCAGGTCGGCGAGCAGTCGGGCACCGGCATGACCGACCACGCCCCGCCCGTCCCCGGCCACCATGATCTTCGGACGTGTTCGGGTAATCTTCACCCAGCAAGTGCCTTCCGTGACGGGTTGATTAGGACTCTGGACAAGCCCTATTTTCCCTGATCAGAAGGCACTTCTTCGCTTCCGGTCCACTCCTTGGACAGCCCTTAACGAAGGGCCGAGGCCTAGTCCTGCACGGTCGAGTTCGGGTGAAGGAGAAGTAGATGGATCACAGCACCGCCTCTGATTCCTTTGATGGGGCACATATCGTTCTTCGGCGGGCGGCGGAATTGGCGATGGAGTACCTGCGGGATCTGCCGGACCGACATGTGGACGCGATTACCGGCTACGACGAGGTCCTGGACCTTCTCAGCGGCCCGGTCCCGGAGCACGCGACGGATGCAGTGGCAGTGGTCCAACGGCTGGCCGCGATCCTCGGCCCGGCCACCATCGCCAGCGCCGGTCCCCGCTACTTCGGGCTCGTCGTCGGCGGGTCCCTTCCCGCCGCGCTGGCTGCCGACTGGTTGGTGTCCACCTGGGACCAGACCGCCTACAGCCGGATGTCCTCGCCGGCAGGTGCCGCGGTCGATGCCGTCACTGAACAGTGGATCCTGCAGGTGCTAGGTCTGCCGACTGAAGCGACGGTCGGGTTCGTCACCGGCGCCACGGCCGGCAACACCGTCGGTCTGCTCGCCGCACGCCACGTCCTATTGCAACGGCAGGGCTGGGACGTTGAGGCCGATGGGCTCACTCAGGCCCCCCGCGTCCGCGTGATCGCCGGCGACGAGGTCCACCCGTCGGTGCTGCAGGCAATCCAGATGATCGGCCTGGGAGCGCGCCTCGTCGAACGCGTCGCCGTCGACGACCAAGGAGCGATGCGCGCCGACGCGCTCGCCGACGCCCTCGCCGCCGACCCAACTCCCGCCATCGTGTGCGCACAAGTCGGCAACGTGAACTCCGGCGCCTGCGACCCCATGGCACAGATCGTCGACCTGACCCGCGAACACGGCGGATGGGTCCACGTCGACGGCGCATTCGGACTGTGGGCACAGGCATCACCACGACTGTCGGAACTCGTCGCCGGGGTCGAGCGAGCCGATTCCTGGTCGACCGATGCCCACAAATGGCTCAACGTCCCATACGACTGCGGCCTGTCCATCGTCAATCACCCCGACGCCGCTCGCGCCGCGCTCGGCGCAACCACCAGCTACCTGCCCACCAGCACCGCCCGTGAACCCGGCGTCCTCGTCCCCGAGATGTCCCGCCGATCTCGCGCCGTGCCCGTGTACGCGGCACTGGCATCGTTGGGCCGCCCCGGCGTCCAGGCCCTGATCGAACGCTGCTGTGATCACGCCCGCCGCCTGGCTGACGCCGTCCGCGATGACGCCGGCTTCATCGTCTGCAACGACGTCGTGCTCAACCAGGTCCTCGTCCGGGTCGACGACGACGAGACCACCTGGCAGGTGTGCGAGCACGTACGCCACAGCGGCGAGGCCTGGGTCGCCGGAACCGTATGGCACAGTCGAGCAGCGGTGCGGGTGTCCTTCTCGAACTGGGCCACCACAGACGATGACGTCGATCGACTCGCCAACGCACTGCGAGACGCCGCAACGGCGCTGCGCACAGGCGGATGACACGACGCCCGAGCGTCATCTCCCAGCGCTGATCATCTCCAGCGCGCCGGGCGGCGTGGCGAGCGAGAGGACCTGGCTCAGCGACAACAGTCGCCACGCCGTGGGGTCCGAGGCGACCCACCCGAACAGGCCGGCCCCGTTACGCCGCACCGCCAGATCGGCGATGGCCTCACCCCCGTCGGCGAGCATCACCGCCACATCGACCGTGATCCGGCCCGGATCGTGGCCGCGCCGCCGCTGCCGCAACCCGGCCAAAGCCTGACTGAAACCGCTGGTCAAGCCGGTAGTGTCGGCCAGGTCAGCGAGCAGCCGGGCGCCGGCGTGACCGACCACGCCCGGACCGTCCCCGGCCGCCGTGATCTTCGGACGTGTTGCGGTAACCTTCACCCTGCAAGTGCCTTCCGTGGCGGGACAACAGGACTCTCGACAAGCCCTATTTCCCCTGATCGGAAGGCACTTTTCTATTTCAGCCGAGCCCTTGGACAACCCTTAACGAAGGGCCCAGGTTAGAACACCGGTTCATTCATCGCCCCACTATCGACGATTCCTTTGGGAAGTCTGGAGCTTGGCTCGTCTGCGCCATTTGGCGCTGGTACAGTTCAGCCCCGTCGATCCTCGGAAAATGGAGCACCGATGCGTCTGCTGCGGCTGACCGCTGTCCTGCTGATCATCGGCACCTCGACCGGGGGGGTGCGCCGACCGCACCGACGCGGCAACGCCTCAGATAGGGGCCTCGGGTCGCAGCTTTAGCCCGGCTCCTCGCACCCCGCACGATCCCTGCGACGGCTTCTTGACCTGGGTGACGCGGTATCCAGGCGACAAACGCCAGGCTGCAGTCCGTGAGTATGACCAGATGACGCGCAATCCGGACGCATATTCGGTCCAGCAGCAGATCGCCTTACGTCAAGCCTTCTACGCCCACCACGAGAAGTTGATGCGGCATCTGGCGGGGACGGCAGATGAACCCCAGGTTCGCAAGGCCTTCTTGTCCTTCGCCGACGGGCTGGCGGAATACGCAGCCAATGGCAGCGAAGCTGGGCCACCGAGTGTCATGCCGGACCGCGATCTGATTGGGAAAGCTTGCGGCTTCCAGGGCAGACTCGAGACTGAGCCAGTTCGATAGGCCGATCCGACAGTAAACGGGCGCGGTCGGCGGTTTTCGACTGTACTACGACACCCGAGCCGAGCAGTCAGTCGCACGGAGGCCGCGATGCCGGTCAGGCGCACATGTTAAGCAAGCTTTGCAAGGCCGTGAATGGGCTATCGAGGTCGTTGATCGTTGTTAGGTGAGGCGGCAGTGCCGTCAAACTCTGAAGTTGTCCACCGCCGCGCGCAGCCGGCCGGCCAGCGTGTGCACGTCGCCCGCCGCCCGGGTGGCCTCGGCCACTGCGTCCCGGCTCGACGCGGTCGCCGATGCTACGGCCGTGATGCTGCGCGCGATCTCACTGGCGCCGTCGGCTGCCTCGCTCACCCCACGGTTCATCTCGCTGGTGGTGGCGCTCTGCTGCTCGACCGCCGAGGCGATCGTGGTCTGGTAGTCGCTGATCTGCTGGATGATCTGGCTGATCCCGTCGATCGCCGCGACCGCCTCGCCGGTGTCCTGCTGAATCGCGCTGATCCGCTGGGAGATCTCCTCAGTGGCTCGAGCTGTCTCCTGGGCGAGGTCCTTGACCTCGCTGGCCACCACCGCGAAGCCCTTGCCGAGCTCGCCGGCGCGGGCCGCCTCGATGGTCGCGTTCAGCGCCAGCAGGTTGGTCTGCGCGGCGATCGCCTGAATCGTGCTGATAACACTGCCGATCTCGGCCGAGGACTCACCGAGCCGGTTCACGGTGGCGCTGGTGTCGCGAGCGGCGGCCACCGCGCCGGCGGCCACGCCAGCGGCGTCCGCGGCGTTGCGCGAGATCTCCGAGATGGAGGAGCCCATCTGCTCGGCGCCCGCCGCCACGGTCTGCACGTTGCCGGAAACTCCACCAGCCGTGCCGGAGACCACGTTGGCTTGCTCATATGCGCTGCTCACCGACCCGTCGATCTGCCCGCTCACCTGGTACAGGGTGTCCGCCGCGGTGGCGAGTTCGCGCGTGTCGGCGCTGATTGCGGCCACCGCCGTCCGCAGGCTGTCCGCGGCCGTGTCCACCGCGCGGGCCATGTCGCCCATCTCGTCGGGAGCGGTGTCGCTGACCCGGACCGCCAGGTCGCCGCCGGCCAAAGCGCGCAGCGCCCCGACCACCCGGGTCGCCGGCCGCGACACGCTGCGGGTGACCAGCACGGTCAGCAGCACGGCGACGATCGTGGCCAGCAGGAAGCCGATGATCATGCTGGTCCGGGCGATGACCGCGGCGCGGCGCGCCGCGGCCGTCGCCGCCGCGCTGCGCCCGGTCACCGAAGTGATCAGCGCGTCGGTCGACTCCACGATTTGAAAGTAGATCTCGTAGCCGGGCCCCAGGATGAGCCGGTTGCCCTCGTCCACGCGGCCGGCACGGAAGGCGGCGACGATCCGCTCGTCGGCCGCGAAGTACTGGTCCCACAGGTTGGTCAGCTTGTCGAACCGCTCGCGCTCGGCCGCGGTCATCAGCTCGGTGCGAGTGTCCTTCAGCAGAGCCCGCAGCTTCTCTGCATCGGCCAGGAAGCCGGCCCGGTTGCCCGACTGCGGGTCGACGGCCTTGCGCGGACTCAGCCGGTACACGTCCCAGGCGTACGCCACCTGCCAGCCAGAAATGTCGCCGTCGTAGTACTTCTGCTCGTCGACCTGGTGCATCAGTTCTTGGAGGCCGCTCAGCCGCTCGGCCGTCGCGGACTGCCGGTCCAACGCGACCGCCCCGATCGCCACCACCACGCCGAGCAGAACCAGCACCACGGTGAAGGATGCGGCCAGCCGGGCACTCAGTCGCAGTCGCCGTACGAAAGTCATGGTTCGCCTCCTTCCGCCCCGTTCGGCACGTTGCGGCGATACCTGAGCGCGGCTGCCCCTCGGGGCGCGCGGCGCTCGGAAGGATCAGGAAAATGCGGGTCGCCCCACAGGACTTCGGCGAAGCACGCCGGGATGACGACCGACCGATTCGAGGCCGTCAGGGGTACTTGGTCCGTCCGACTCGACCTCGGCGGGTCTTTGAAGCCGTTGACGCGGCGTGTCCCACTGGCTGTCGTTGATGACTTTGAGCCGGTCGAGGTCAAGCATGGCGATGACGGTAGGGCCGCCGAGGCGTTTCTAGCCGGCTTAGGCCTGCTCCACAACGCGGTGCCAGACGCGTCGATTCGGCAGCCCAGTCAGCGCATCAAAATTCTCCCGCTGAGCTGCTCGCCACTCACATACCACCGAAGCCCGCGCGTCACCGCATGCCGGTCCATGGGCGGGCGTAGGTAGAGCACTTGTCGGGCGACGTTGTCCGGTCCGATGCATCCGCTCAGTGGTTGCTGACCGGTTGCCGATCTTCTCTTCGCAAGGGTCGGGCCGCGAGTGGCATGGCTGTGAAGGTCCTGCTCGAGAACTGAGTGAGAAGGAGCCAAGTTGAGCCAGACAGACGCCACGGCGAGGCCGGCAGCAGGACGCCGACTAGGGTGGTTCGCTGACCTCAGCATCAACGTCAAGATTCTGAGTACGCTGGCGTTGGCTGCACTGGTGGCCATGGTGGTCGGCATCGTCAGTCTGCAGGGGCTACGTGCGGCCAGCGGGACAGCGCAGGATCTGTACAGCCACAACGTGATCAGCATTCAAGCTCTCGGGAACCTTCGCTCCGCCGTTCTGCAGGCCCAGCTGACCGTGGCCAATCATGCGGTTTCGCAGGACAAAGCCACCATGGGCAAGTACGAGCAGGCGCTTGCTGGTGACCTGCAGACGATCGAGCAGGCGTTCGCCACGTACCGCAACAGCCGGCCGGCTACCGACCCGGCGGCTATCGATGAGCTGTTCGCCGACTACCAGGCCTACTCACAACTGGCCAAGGACAAGCTCCTGCCCGCCAGCCGCCGCAACGACATCGTGACGTGGCAGCGCATCCGTGACACCGAGCTCACCCCGCTCATGACCGAAGCGATGCAAGACATCACCAGGATGAACGCCATCGAAGCGGACGCCGCGGCCATGAACGCCGCCGCCGCGAAGTCGTCGTACGAATCCCGCCGCACCACGTCCCTCATCCTGCTGGTGGCGGGTCTGCTGCTGGCCATGGGAGCGGGAACATATGTCGCCCGTAGCATCGTCACCTCACTGAAGAAGGTGCAGTCGGTGTGCGTCAGCCTCGCCGAGGGAGACCTGACCCGCACGGCCGGCCTCGACGGGCGCGATGAGCCGGCGCGCATGGGGCAGGCCTTAGACATTGCCGTCAGCCACCTGCGCCACACCGTGACCACGATTGGGGCGTCGGCAGTTGCCCTCGCCGGCGCCGCCCAGCAGTTGACGACGGTCAGCGCCGAGCTGCAATCCGGGGCAACAGACGCCGCAACCCGCGCCAACGCCGCGTCACACGGCTCCGAGCAGGTCAACACGGGCGTACAGAGAATCGCCACCGGCGCGGAGGAGATGAACGCTTCGATCACCGAGATCGCCAGCAACGCCGGGCGAGCCGCGCAGGTCGCCCAACGGGCCATGTCCGTCGCCCAGCGCACCACCGACGAGGTGGCTCAGCTCGGCTCTGCCAGCGCCGAGGTCGGCGACGTGGTCCAACTCATCACCAGCATCGCCGAGCAGACCAACCTGCTGGCACTCAACGCCACCATCGAGTCGGCGCGCGCCGGCGAACTCGGCAAAGGTTTCGCCGTCGTTGCCGGCGAGGTCAAGGAGCTGGCTCAGCAGACCGCACGAGCCACCGAAGAGATCACCGCACGGATCGGGGCGATCCAGGCCTCCAGCGGCAATGCCGCCCACGCGATCGAGGAGATCACCGAAGTCATCCAGCAGATCAGCGACTACACCACCACGATCGCCTCAGCCGTCGAGGAACAGACGGCTACCACCGCCGAAATGAGCCGCTCGGTCGCCGATGCCGCCGCCAACAGCGGCGAGGTCGCCGGCACCGTCTCCGGCGTGGCCGAGGTGGCCACCGCCACCGCCACCGGCGCGAACACCACCCAGCGGGCCGCAGCCGATCTGACACGGCTGTCCAACGAACTGACGAGTCTGGTCAGCGGATTCCGTCACTGACCACAGACCAGCACGCGAGTCCATCGGAGGGTTACTGGTGAGTCCCGATTCCGACGTCACCGACGACCATATCCAGAAGCTGATCACAGTCTTGCTCGACCGGGCGATCGTCGCCTCCTATACACAGGCCCTGCTGCGCACCCTCGCCGACACCCACCCCGACGACGACTCGTCGGCACATGCCGACATCGCCCAAGCCATCACAACGATGCAGCATGTGTGCGCCACACTGATCCGCGATGCCGACCGTCTCGGCCAACTGCCACGCTCCGCACAGGCGCGGCCGTAGTTACGCGCGCTACTTGCAGCGGCATGCTCACCGATGTCTCAGCCAACCAGGCTCGGGCCGGCCGGCTGATCTCACAAGATCGGTCCTGACCATCAACAGATGCCCCACTCGGACAGAATGCCACCGGTACCCATTGGAATGCCGATCTGACGGTCTGGCGTGGCGCCACTAGTGCGGTGGATCGGTCAGCGCGTCAAATGCCTGGGCCTGCTGGCCGGTGCCACCCTCGACACGGGATCCGCGCAAGCGGCGCCTCCTACCGGCCAGGCCAGGCGGTCACCGGCAACTCCGCCGGGCAGCAGCAGAACCACCGCCACGACGACGAGATCGTCGGCTTCTACCGCAACATCTTCGCGTGCGAGCGGGCCGGCCGGATCGGCGAGCGGTTCGGCGCTTACCTCGCGGGCAACAGCTCCTCGGCGGGCGTGCCGGCCGACGAGATCTGCGCGTTCGAGATGGCGGACAAGGCGCTGGCGACCTCGTCGTGGAAGGCGGGGAAAGCATCGGGGATAGATTGTTTGTTGCTCGAGTAGCTATTCGCCCTCAGTCTTGAAACGGCCTTGATACGGCTGCGCCGCCCGCTGGAAGCATGCTCCCGACACCCGGCTGCGCACGGTGCGGACGTGCTGGAAGCCGAGGCCGCGATAGTAGGCGTGCAGTCGTTCGTTGGTTGTCCAAGCGTCGAAGCGCAGCCATGTCAGTCCCGCGTCGTAGGCGCGGCCACCGGCCCAATCCAGCAGCTCTGGACCGAGGCCCTGCCCGGCTCGAGCTAGCGGCAGCATCATTTTGGCGGAGTAGAGGGCGTCGGCCGGGTCGTCCTCCGGATACCAGAGCGCCTCTGGGTCGCGGTCGGGCTTCCACAGGCCATCGACGTCCACGTACGCAGTCAGGGTGATGGTGGCGGCTGGGTCGTGGTCGTCCCACAGCATCCACGTCTGGCCGGCGGAGACAGTAGCGGCGACGGCGGAGCGCGGCAGAGGGATCGACCATTGGTCTTCGCCTCGCGACTTCAACCAGGCGACGCGTTCGCGGCGCCAGCTCATGATGGTGTCGACGTCAGCCCGGGTGGCTCGGGTGATGATCATCAGTGGCTCCGAAACTTACGAATGATCTCGGGGTCGCCGAGATGGTAAAGCACTCGGTTGATGGGTCCGCTGAAGATCGTGACTGACAGACGAACGGCGCGGTCCCGGCTGAATCCGGTGCGCAACATTCGCAGCACCGGAGTGCCCGGCTGCAGCTCCAGCAGCCGGGCTTCCTCCGGCGTCGGCATCGCGGCAGAGACATCGTCCTCGAGGGCAGGCTGCGACAAGCCGCGTTCGGCGAGCAGACGGGTAGTTCCTTGCTTGATGTCGCCGGGTTGCAGCAGCTCAGGGACCTGCTGGCACAAGTCCATCGGGTACCAAGTGTTCTGCAGTGACGATGGACGGCCGTTAACTCTACGGACGCAGCGACGCACAGCGGCGCTACTGTCCGCCTCGACTCCGAGGCGTTCGGCGTACTCAGCAGGCAGCGTGTCGATGGTGACCGAGAAGTCCTGGCTTGGCTGTTGACCTTGGCGCTGCACCTCGTTGAACCAGGCGTCTGACTCGGGCCACAGCCCAGGGATCACCTCGGCTTCAGAGGCGTGGAAGGTCAGGGTGAGCTGCTCTCGGACTTCCATGCCACCGGAGCGGCCGGGCACGCGCTCGATCAGTCCTTCGTTCACGAGTACGGCGGTCGCTGCGCGGGCGGTGTTGCGGGACACGCCGAACGTATCCATCAGCTGAGTCTCGGTCGGAAGCCGGTCGCCAGGGCGGAGTACGCCAGTGACGATCTGGGTCCTCAGATCGTCGGCGATGTTCCGGTACTTCGGCAAGGTCACTGCCGATCCTCCTAGAAATGGTTGGAACCAATCTAGCGTGCGGTCTTGACGACCACATCGGACTCGTGAATGGTTGGTACCAATCCAACCAATACTGACGGTGCGGTCGAGATCACCAGGGGTTCGCGTGGACAACGATGAGATGGCTCGAGAGTTGGAGATCGTTTGCCGCGCCCTCGGTGCAGCAGGCGTTCACCTCGCAGGCCAAGACCAAGCTGAGAGCGCCCGGCAGCAACACGCCAACGTCCTGTACTCCCCGCTGCGCACCTTGGTTGAGCACGCACAGAGCTCAGCCGAGCGGGTCATGACCGTTCTGCGCAACGCGGCCTAGGAGTCGACGGGGCAGTTACCGGCTTCTCCTCTGTCCTCGTTGCACCGCCTCTACCTGTCTTGCAAACACTGCCCGGGCACACAGCTTCTCGGAAGGAAGGCGCCGACGTGACAACGCTCGACCAGCGCGCGCTCGACGCCGCCAAGAACATCTTGTTGCGGCATCTGCCACGCGCAGACGTGCCGGGCTACTGCGCGAATTGCGGCAGCCGGTGGCGACCCGCTGGCATGGGTAGCCGTTACGCCGGGTGCGCCAGCCGACGGTTCGTCCTACACATGCTCGCGTCGGCGGACGTCCTTACCCGTCGCCAGGCTCAGCAGCTTGCGGTGATGTCGGCAAGCGGAGTCCGGCGATGATCGTCATCGGCGATGGCGGGCAACAGTACGCCAGTAGTCCCGGCGATCTAGCCGGGGTGGACCGCATCAGCAGCGCGCGTTACGCCGCCGGCGTCCACCTGCTCGATGAACACAGCGAACTTACCAATGACAACCGGTGCGTGCGGTGCAAGACCGTGATGCCGTGCCCGCCTCGGCGTGACGGCGAATGGCTGACAGAGCTGTACGCCGAACACCACGACCGTGTCCAGCCGGCCTTCCTACAGGCACCGCACAATGCCCACCTCGCGGGTGACGGTGCCGACTTCTCGCCTCAGGAGTGAGTAACCATGGCCTACGACCCTGGCCGCCCGTACCCCGCGACAGGCGGAGGTCTCCGCGAGCCCACCGAGATCTATCCGACAGTTGTTGGCGGCCGTTGGGCTCGGCCCGGAGACGCGACCATGCACGAGTGGGCTGACCCGCCCAGCCGCGACGCGTACGTGCCGCGCGAGCCGCACCGGGAGCAGACGGTGCGTTGGTCGATGTTGGCCAACGAGCTGTTCCTGACCGTGCACGAGGACAACGGCAGGCTGCGGCTGCACCGGGACGTGGCCCGGGCCGGGCTGGCGGCTGCCACCATTGCCGAGTTGATGCTGATGGGCCACGCCGGCATCGAGCACGGCAACCTCATCGCCGCTACCGGCGCGCAGCCGATCGACCCGCTCGCTGCAATCTTGAAGCAGCGTATTCGCGCTGAGAGGGCGTACGCGCCGGTGCGGGTGTGGCTGCAGCTGCTGGCCACCGAAACGCCGGCCGACGGTGACGTCTATGACCGGGTTGCTGCGCGGATGGAACGGGCCGGCGTGGTCCGGCGGCGCGAGACCGGCTTGATCCGCCGTACGACGCGGTGGATGCCCTGCAGCATGAACGACGCCGCGTGGCCGGCGGCGCGCTTGTCGACGGCGCTGTACCAAGGCAAACGGCTAGACGTGTTCGACAAGGTCCTCGGCGGGTTGCTGCTCGCGCTCGAGCTGCACTCCACGGTGCTCACCGGCGACAGCGACGTCCTTGAGGCGCTGCTACGCGCCCACCTCGAGGTCATCGACGACTCGTACGGCGAGCTGTTCTACCAGACCGAGACCCTGATCGCCGCCAGCGCGATCACCGGCTAACCCCCAGCTTGCTTCCCAACCTTTGCGCAAGGAGCACGTCCAATGTCGCGTCACTCGCCTGCGCCCCCACCGCTGACGATCGAATCCAGGCTGGCCGCGTCCAAGCTGGGGATCTGGCCGCTGGTGCTCGTCGTCATGGCTGCCGCCGCGCCTCTGACGGTGGTCAACGGCGGCGCCACCGCCGGGTTCGCCGTCACCGGCATCATCGGCATCCCCCTGGCTTACCTCGTCGTCGGGGGCATCCTGGCCCTGTTCACCGTCGGATACGTCGCCATGTCGAGCACCATCGTCAACGCCGGCGCGTTCTACGCCTACATCGCCCGCGGCCTCGGCCGTCCCGCCGGGGTGGCCGCCGCGTACGTCGCGATCGTCGCCTACGGCGCCACTATGCAGGTTGGCCTGTTCGGCGGCTTCGGAGAGGCCCTGGCGTCGTTCGCGTCCGAAGAGCTCGGCGTGACGATGCCGTGGTGGGGGTGGGCGAGCATCGCCTGCTTGCTGCTGGCTGGGCTCGGCGGGCGCCGGATTGATCTCAACAGCATCGTGCTGACCGTGCTGCTGATCGCGGAGATCGCCGTCGCCCTGGTCTTCGCCGCGGTGCACCTGACCCATCCAGAGAACGGGGAGGTCAGCTTCGCCACCGTGTCGCCCGGCAACCTGCTCGCCGCCGGTGTCGGGGCGGCCCTGGCGATTGCGATCGCCGGGTCGGTCGGGTTCGAAGGTACGGCGGTGTTCAGCAAGGAGACCCGGCAGCCGCGCCGCACCGTACCCCGCGCCACCTACCTCGCGGTCGGGTTCATCGCGGCGCTGTACGCGTTCTGCTCCTGGGCGATGTCGGTCGCCACCGGCCCTGACCGGATCGTGCAGCGGGCCACCGCCGACGGTTCCGAGCTCAGCTTCAACCTGGCCGCCCCGTTCGTGCCGGACGCGCTAATAATCCTCGGGCACCTGCTGTACGTCACCAGTCTGTTCGCGGCGCTGCTGGCCTTCCAGAACACCGCCGCCCGCTACTTCTTCGCCCTTGGCCGTGAAGGTGTCCTGCCGCGCTGGCTGGGCCGCACCGACCCGAGAACGAAGGCACCGAAGTACGGGTCGTGGCTGCAGTCGGCCATCGCGTTCACCGGGATCGGCGTCTACGCCGCACAGAGCTGGGACCCGTTCACGCACATGTTCTTCTGGCTGACCGTGCTCGGCGGGTTCGGCGTGCTGATCCTCATGACCGCCACCTCGCTGGCCGTTGTTTTCTACTTCTCTAACCCCCAACAGCGCAACCGTGTCGGTGCCGTCCGTGGCATCGTCGCGCCGGCGCTGGCTTTCACCGCGCTCAGTGGGGTGCTGTGGGTGACCTTGCGGCAGTTCGCCACCCTGCTCGGCGTCCACCCAGCCTCCCCGGTGCGCTGGCAACTACCTGCCGTCTACGCGGCCGCGGCCGTGCTCGGCGTCGGCTGGGCGCTGATCTTGCGCGCCGCCAAGCCGGACGTCTATACGCAGATCGGTCTCGGCGCGACCCGCACAATCCCCGCTACCGCCCGGCCGGTGGTGAGCAGATGACCGACCTCGACTCGACCCCTCGTGACGTGCGCCCGGCCCGCCTGTCCGAGGCCGACGCTGTCGTCGCAGTGCTCGCCGACGCCTTCCTCGACGGCGACCTCGCCGATTGGCTGGTCCCGGACCGCCACGTGCGCAAACGCGTCTACCCGGACTACTTCCGGATGATCGCCGGGCACGCCTTCCAGCACGGCCAGGTGGAGATCACCGACGACCAGCATGGTGTTGCCCTCTGGTACGCGGCCGACCAGAGCGGCCTCATCCCGGCCATCGCCGGCTACGACCAGCGCCTCACCCTGATCACCGGCGAGCACGCACCGCGTTTTCTTGAACTGAACACCGCGATGCAACGCCGCCACCCGGACGGCGTGCACCACTACCTTGCCTACCTGGCGGTCCATCCCGACCGGCAAGGACACGGCTACGGCACCCGGCTGCTGCGGCACCATACCGCTCAGCTCGACCAACGTCCCACTCACGCCTACTTGGAAGCCACCGGCGGTCGCAACCTCAATCTCTACCTCGCCCACGGCTTCCGGCGGCTGCCACCCTCCGAACCGATCACCGACGACGGCTGCCCGCTGATCTACCCGATGTGGCGCGAGCCGGTCGTATGCACCCACCCGTAAGACCGCCGCGGTGAGACCGACCCGCGCGAGTGTGGCCGTCGAGGATGCCCGCACCAAGCGGCGCGCCCGTCCCGGATCCGACTACTGCAGGACGTGGAGGTGACCCGTGAAGCATTACCCGCCAGCTCGCATCATCCACGAGCTCGCCTGCAGGAGCGCACCACCCGGCCTGCCCATCCTGCCCATGGCCGCGTTCCGCGACTCCCACGACATCGCCCACGACTGCGTCACCCGCGCGACCGCCCTCAACAACCGGCCAGTCGTAGCCGAACCCGCCGACTACGGCCCCCACGTGTACAGCCCGTCGGGCGAGAGGCCGGCGGACGCGACCCGCGCCTTGTGCGCGGTGTGCCACGGCACCCACACACCGTGACCGCATCGACCTGTCCCTGGCCCGGCGCCTCGCGTATCCGAATGTGGCGGGCTCGAGCAATTGGCGGCGTGTGCCGCGCACGGCTACGACCCCCGGAGGACCGATGTCTCTCAGGACGCTGTTCGACGACAAGACCGTCGCGGACATGATGACGAGCTGGCCCACCCAGCCCGCTATCCACGACCTACCCGCCGGCAGCTGCCTTCCCGGCATCGTCAACGCTCCGCTGCTCAACGCCTACCTCGAGTCCGGCACGGCACCGGTCGACAACATCATCCTCATCAAAGGCGGTGCCGCCCTGCACCCCCGCGCTTACACCACAGCTGGGGACCTCGACCCGGGGAAGATCACGAAGTGGCGTGGCCGGGGCTACACCGTGCAGTTGCGTAACCTCAACCGCTGGCAGCCGGCCCTGCATACCGTCTGTGCGGCGATCCAGCAGCAGACTGGGTACGGCTGTTACGCCACCGGTTTCATCACGCCTGCCGGGGCGCAAGGCCTTGGCTGCCACTGGGACCAGAACATGGGTTTCATCTACCAGATCGCCGGCCGCAAGAGCTGGCAGATCTGGGAGCCGGTCGTCGACCAGCCACACCGTGACCATCTGGCCTGCAACACCGCGCCGTGCAGCAGTCTGCTCAACCGGCTGAAGACCACCCTGCCGGACGAGGAGTTCGACCTGCAGCCAGGCCAGGTGCTCGTCCTGCCGCGCGGCTACGCGCACAACGTCCACGCCCGCGCCCAGCAGCACGACAGCGTTCACCTGACCTTCGTGGTCCGCGAACGCACCGGCTTCTGGATCGGCGAAAAGCTCACCGCGGCCGCCACCGCCTCGACCGAGTTTCGCCGGGCAATCCCACCCGCTCACCTGGCCGACCGCGGCGCCTTCGCCGAGCACGTCGACCAGGCACGCAAAAACCTGATCGATTGGCTGGCTCAAGCCGACGAGCAGGCCCTGGCCGCCCACTTGATCGACGCGGCCCGCACCGAACGCGACGTGGACTACCTCTGACCCCTCCCCACTAGCGACGCCATGTGCTTGATCCGTTCGTCCGGGATTACACCGACGCATCAGCGCCGGCGATCCATACATCTCCCCGAGGAGCAGCTGTGACTCTCACGAACCTCACGCCGGCTATGACCGGCAAAGACCCCCAATCCCTGATCGACCCGCGCACCTTTGACAAGCTCGCCCGGTTCTTCGCCGCCCGGCAGGAAGTCACCCTGCCCTACGCCGAGCGGGCGCTCGGGCAGTTCCTGATCTTCCTCAAGGCGCACGCTGACGGGATCCGCAACGATCCGCAGTTCGGGATGCTGCTACCGACCGGCGAGTCCTACCGGGTCGTGCCGACCGCCCCGGTCGACGCCGTCTGGCACGCCTGCCTGCAGAACACCGAACCGTACGCCGCCGCCTGCCAGCAGGTCGCCGGCGGCTTCGTGCACCACCGCCCGATCCTGACCAAGGCCATGCAGGACGGCACCGCCAAGCGGTACACGATGAAGGCTCTCGCCGGCACCGGCTACGCCATCGACCTGGCGTTCTGGGATGGCGAGGCCGAGTCCTGCTGCCCGCCGAACCCCGGCGTCTGACAAGGGGAACTGACCTGATGCGCAGTGTCTGGACCGCTTTGCCCGAAGCCGTGACGAAACAAATCGCTGAGCGAGTCGGCGGCACCGACGTCACTCCGGTCTCGGGCGGCGACCACGCGGAGATCGCCGCCAGGGTGGCGGGAAGACACGAGATGGTATTCGTCAAGGCCGCCTCAAGCGATTCGGGAGTCCGGTCACTGCGCTACGAACTGCAGGTGAGTAGAGCCGTCACCGTGCCCTACTCGCCCGCGGTCGCCTGGGACTTCCAGACGGACGGCTGGTTGGTTGCCGCCTTCGAGTACTGCCCCGGTCCCCACGCCGATCTGTCGCCGGGCAGCCCCGACCTCGACCTGCTCAGCGCCGCTGTGAAGGACCTCGGTGAGACGCCCGCGCCGGAGCGCGTGTCCTTGTTCGGGCCCGCGGCCCGGCTCGGATTCACTGACCCGGCGATGGACGGCGACATGCTGGTGCACACCGACCTGAACCCTGCCAACCTGATCGTCACCCCCGCCGGGCTGCGCATCGTCGACTGGGCGTACACCACCAGAGCCGCCGCATGGCTCGAGCCGGCCCTGCTGACCCCCTGGCTGATCGGCAGCGGCCACACCCCCGAACAAGCAGAGACTTGGCTCGCCCAAACACCGGCCTGGAGCACAACCACACCGGAGGTCCTTGATCGTTTCGCGTCGGCGAACGCCGTGAAATGGGCGGCCAAGGCCCAGCAGAACACCGCCACCTGGGTGCACGACCTCGCGGCATGGACCGGCCGCTGGGCAGCGCACCGCAGCACCAAGCCGGCGACCTCACGCTCCTGAACCATTCCCCGCCGACACGAACCGGCCAGATACCAGCGGAAGACAGATGGACGAGCAGCCCTTCGACACCAGCCGGCCGCACCCCGCGCGCCGCTACGACTACTGGCTCGGCGGTAAGGACAACTTCGCCGCCGACCGCGCCTCCGCCGACCTGGTCGCCGACGCCTTCCCCACGATCAGACTCGCCGCCCGACACAACCGGGCCTTCCTGCGCCGCAGCGTGGCCTATCTCGCCGAACAAGGCATCGAGCAGTTCCTCGACATCGGCGCCGGCCTCCCCACCGCCGACAACACCCACCAAGTCGCCCAACGCATCAACCCCGCCGCCCGCGTCGTCTATGTCGACAACGACCCCATCGTGTTGGCTCACGGGCGGGCGCTGCTCACGTCCGCCACCGACGAGGGCACCACCACCATCGTGCAAGGAGACCTGCGTAGCCCGGCCACCATCCTCACCGACCCCGCCCTGCGCGCCAGCCTGGACTTCGACAAGCCGGTCGGGCTGCTGATGATCGCTGTCTTGCACTTCCTCGACCCCGGCGATCAGCCACACGCCCTCGTGAGCCGGCTACTCGATGCACTCCCGGCGGGCAGTTGGCTCGCCCTGACGCACGCCAGCGCCGATCTGCTGCCACCCGAGCTCGCGGAACACTCCGAATCGATCATCGCCAAGTCGAACATTCCCATGACCCTGCGCAGCCGCGACGAGATCGTCGCGTTCTTCCACACCCTCGACATCGCCGAACCCGGTCTCGTACCCATCCACCGATGGCGCCCCACCGAACCCGCCAACCAGCTACCCACCGACACCGACATCGGCGTCTACGGCGCCGTCGCCCGCAAAACCCAGTAGCACCTCGCTTCCGGTAGGCCGCCATCCTGCACGCTCCGTGCATTGCGCTGTCCGCAGACCGGCGGGTCGCGCCGCAGCCCATAAGCGTCGAACCTCCCCACGCCTGCCTCGGAGTTTTCCGTTCCTGAGCAGAGGCCGGCTGACGGTCAGGTGCCTGAAGCGCCAGAAGGGGCGCCGGTAGCGGAGACGGCAGCCGCATGTTGCGGGCGTCGGCACGGGAGACTGCGTCCGAATAGAGCTCCTTCACCGCGGGGTCGGGTTCAGTGGGGCGCAACGGGCAGGACACGCAGTGCGGCACCTTCCACCCCTGACCTGCTGGCACACGGCAGTACGGTGCGGTCGATGAAGCCGCTGCTCGTCGGGCTACTGCTACGGCGCCCCGGATGGACTTTCGACGATGTCTGGTCTTGCTACGGTGCTGGCTATGGCGAGGCGACGACGGTGGGGCAAGGCGGCAGCCGACGGGCTGTCGCCGGAGGAACGTCAGCAGCTGGAGCAAGACACTCAGCTGGCGATCTATCGCTTCCAAAGCGATGCGTACCGGAATCTGCGGCACAGCATCGCCGCCGCGGTCATCATCTTCGGCCTGTTCGTCGGCTCCGATGTGTTCCTCAGCAACACTGACGGTGCTGGCCTGTGGCCCCGGCTGGTCTTGCTGCTGTCCGCCGTGCTGGGCGCCGGCTACTTCGCCACGACGAACTCCCGCCCTCGCCTGGGGATACAACTGCTGCTGGCCGCAGTCATCGTCGCCGTCATTGGCATAGCTCTGCTCATCCTGCTCCGCTCCGGAACCGGCTCATGACGCTCACCGTCGAGCCAGGCGCCCTCACCGGATACGCGCAGCAGCTCGGCCGGGCCACCGACGACGCCACCGCGATCAAGCGCTACATCGACGCACACGCCAAGCAAGTCACTGGCGGCGAACTGATCCAAATCGCCTCAGGCAGCCACCACCAAGCCCGGACCTCGATCACCGCCACGATGACCAAGCTCGACACGATCCTGCGAAGCTCAGGCCCGGAACTGACCGCCGCCGCCGACTACTACCTCGGCACCGACCGGCAGGCCGCGGCCACGATCGACCGCTCGTTTCCTGCGAACCTGCGGCAATGCGCGACACCGTTGGAGTACGAGTTCAACACGATCGTCTGCAAGCCTGTCTCGTTCGGTGACCCTCGGCACGTGACCGACCGGCTGACCGCACCGCCGGAACCGGAGAACCCACCGAACGCGCTCGGGTTCATGGATTACCTCAGCCCCACCTCGTGGGCCATGAAGGGCTTCGACATCGTCCTGGGCTTCGACCCGGTCAGCTGGATCCAGGAACGCTTCTCCGGTGACTGGGAAGCCGTCGCCACCATGGCCCCAGTGTTGACCAACGCCGGCGCCGCCCTGCACGACCTGGGCCTCAACGTGCAATCCGGCGCCACCACCCTGTACCCGCTGTGGCAGGGCAACGCCGGCGACGCCGCCAACGACTACTTCACCGACCTGGCAACCGGCATCGCGGCCCTGCAGGCCCCGCTGCAAACCATGGCCACGGAGTACCACGCGCTGGCCGACGCGGTCTGGTCCTCCGGCGAAGCCATCGGCGGACTCATCAAAGGCATGATCGACGCCGCCATCATCGCCGGGATCGCCGCTGCCGGCGGCACCGCCACCTCATGGACCGGCGTCGGCGCAGTCGCCGGATACGGCGTCGCCGCGATCGAAGTCGCCACCATCCTCAACATGTGGGGTAAAGCCACCGAGCTCTACCAGTTCGCCAGCGCAGCCGCTCTCGCCTTCCGCTCCAAACTCGGCTCCGCGCTCAACGACCTCGACACCATCAAACTGCCCGCACTGCCCGGCGGCGCCAGCTACCAGCACCCACTCGCCCAGGTCGGCGCACGATGAGCCAAGAACTGCTCGACATGGCCGGCGGCGATACCTACCGCGCCCGCGCCATCCACCAGCTGCTCACCAAACTCGCCGACGGACCGGACCCGGCCCTGCGCGAAATGGCCAAGGGCATCCTTGAGGGCAACCTCTACCTACGCGACGCCGCAGCCAGCGACATCTACAGCACCGCCATCGCACACCGTTTCGACACCTTCTGGCAGCACCACCAAAGCCTCACCGACGACGAGCGTCAGGCGCTGCTCGCCGACGGATACCGGTACATCGAGCAACCCGAGCAGCCGTAGCCGCCCAGGTGACCTGGCACAGGTGACCAGATAGCGGCATGAGCGGACGTCACGAGAAGCCGCGACAGACTCCCCGCCGGTCAGCGCTGGCTACCGCGTCGGCCCGATGGTCAACGAGTAGATCTACTTGGGGGGAGCATGGCTGGCCGTATATCACTGCCGCGAAGGCATGGCGATCACGAAGGCCGCGAGTACGTGTGGCCGGCGCGGCGCATGCACGCCACCGCGGCGACGCGGGAAGCCCGCCATGCGTGTGCGTCCGCGGCTCGGCTTTGGGTTGGCGTGCCGTAGACCTTGGCGACTATCCCGTCGTAGCCCAGTACGGCAGAAGTTCGTCGGCCTGCCGGACGATCGAGGGTTCGCGCGTGCGCACCGGTTCGTCCGGCATCATCGGCCCATGGCGCTGGGGCCTTTTGCCGACGAGCAGGCGTTCTGGGTATGGGCGATGGACCCGTACGCGGCAATCTGGGATCAGGACGAGGATCTGCTGCTGCACGAGGTAGAGCTGTTCGACCTGCTCCTCGCGGTGGTCGACCGGCCGCATTGCCCCAAGTTGCTTTGCTTGATTGCGCTGGACGATTTCGCGCTGGAGATAGTGCTCGGCGGCTTCGAACCCCACGTCTCGGCGCTGTCGGAGGCTGCAGGGCGGGCGCGCCGGGGAAAGTACCCGCCGGTTCGCGCCTGGGCGGCGTATGTGGATCGGCTGTTCGAGTACTGCCTGTTCAGGGGGCCGGTGAACCGGGCTCGAGCGGCGGCGATGGCCGCGGATCTGTTCGCCGGGCCTGTCGCGCAGAGAAGACGCCGGGGCGTCGACTGGGTGACCGTCCGCAGCGCCGCCCAGGGGCGGCTGTGGGAGTGCACAGCGCAGCACGAGGCCTGGCACCTGTACATCAACCGCCGTAGCGGGGCTTGGCGTAAAGCGCATCCCAGCCGGATGACCGCGCACGACCTTGCCATCCTGTAATCCGTACGCGGCGCGGGTTCCGCACGGGCTGGCGGGGTCTGCGGTCGTGAATAGCTTCGCGAGGGTGCGGTTCGAGCTACGCGCGACCGCGCTGCGGCTGGTCGTGTGAGGGCTCGGTCCAGGGTGGGCGCGCGGCGGGCGGGATGTCCGCGCGCAGGGACGCGAGCAGGGCGGCCACCCGGGGATCTTCGAGAGCGCCGGGACGGTGCACGGCGTGGAAGGTGACCGGCGGCAGATCGGTGATCGGCCGGGCCACGAGCCCAGCAGCGGGCTGCACGCATCCGGCGACGACGGCCAGCCCGACACCCAGCGCGGCGAAGTCAAGCGTCATCGGCAGACCCTCGGCTTCCACCGCGATCGTCCACGGCACCCCGGCCTCGGAAAGTGCCCGTTCCAGGTTCATGCGGTGCGGACGGGCCGGTGGCGGCACGATCAGCTCGCAGCCGGCCAAGTCCCGTAGCCGCAGGCGTCGCCGTTTCGCCAGGCGGTGCTGCCGTGGCAGCAACAGCACCTGCGGATAGGTAGCGACGGGAACGGTGACCAGATCTGTCGGCAGCACGTGCAAGCTGAACACCCCGAGGTGGGCGCGGCCGGTGCGCAGCGCGGTCTGCATCTGCTGCCGGTTGGTGTGCAGCGGCCGCACGCTACCGGGCCGCTCGGCCAGCATCCGCCGGATCGTGGCGCCGAGCAGGTACAGGTAGGCGGTGTGCCCGGCTGCGGTCACCACCGGGCTGATCTCCGGCACCCCGCGCAGCTCGCTGAGGAAACCTTCGAGGCGCTGCTGACTGTCGCGGGCGAAGCGGGCCACCCGTTCACCGTCTGCGGTCAACTGGAGCCGGTTACCGACCCGCTGATACAGCGGCCGGTCGAGTTCACGAGACAGCGTGGCCAGTTTCGAGTGCAGCGACGGCTGGCTGATGTGCAGCTCGCCGGCCGCGCGGGTCATGTTCAAGTGATCGGCGAAGACCACGAACGCGGCTAGCGCATCGGATGACACCCGCACCCCGGCCATAGACAGACCCTATAGCCGTCGGGGCAGAAAATAGTTCCCGCGAATGTCCGCCGTGCAGATCATGAAGTCATGACAACGAACGCCAGGAACCACTCTCGTGTCTCTGCGGCACAGCTACGGGTCATGCCGCTGCACGCCATCACCGAGGTCTACGGCGAGCCGGGCCTGCAACGCCGCCTGGCGGCCGAACTCGACCAGCTGGCCGGGCCGGGCCGCAACGCTGTCGCCGACGCGGCCGGCTGGGCGGGTGAGCTGCACGCCCGGCAGCGCCGCACCCGCGAACCGTACGTCAACCATGTCCTACGGGTCACCTTGCGGATGCTGTGCCACTACCGAGTGGACGACCCCGACGTGCTGGTCGCCGGGCTGCTGCACGACGCGGTGGAGGACCAGCCATGGGCGGTCACGGGCATCACCCGGCACGGGCCTCCCCCGACCGCGCAGGCCCTCGAGGCCATCGCAGCCCGGTACAACCAGCGGGTCGCCGACCTGGTCGCGGCGGTGACCACGCCGCCACGGCCAGAAGGCGCCGACCGGATCGGTCACTACACCGGCCATCTTGCCGCAGCACTCGACGCGCAGCCTTGGGCGCGGGTCATCAAGCTGTCCGACTTCACCGACAACGGCGTCGGCATCATCCATGCCGTCGGGCCGCTGCTTGCGCGGTCCGCCCGCAAGTACGACGCCGTCATCCCGCTGCTGCGCGAGCTGCTCGACCGGCCGGACACGCCCCTGCAACCGGCGGTGAAAGACCACATCCGCCGGCAACTCGACCGAGCCCAGCAACGCTTCGACGCCATCCTGGCCGCCTGACCAACGCCGTAGCCACACCACGACGGAAGGGGTCCACGACTGCACTGACACCCTGACGGCGGCGCGGCCTCAACGACGGCCACCTCCCGGCCATCCTGTCAAGCACGGTCTCCCTACGCGGCACCGCCGGCGTCGCCAAGGTCCAACTCATGAGGCCGACAGGACCGTCCTGGCGACCGCGACCAGCAGCTCGATCGTGTGGACGGTCAACAGCGCCCGGTTGGCCGAGGCCCGCACGTTCTGAATCATCAAGGCGACCGACAAGCTCGACAACACAGCGATGACCACCCAGCAGGTCACCACCGCCTGAACCGCACCGAAAAGTCCCCGCACCCGATTGATCGGTGCGGGGACTTCGTCGTGCCGCGAAGAGGGAGACGCGGCCTCGAGGGTCGGCCGCGCCGGGCGTGCAGGCGATTACGAGGTGGTGGACTGCTGCGCGCGGGTGACCAGGTCGGTGAACCAGGCCGCCTCGGCGACCGGCACGAACTCGGTGCCGGCCCAGAACGTCTTTGCCGCCGCCGTTGCCGGTTCGTCCAGGTCCGGCGCGCCGGTGACGTTGCCGGAAAACGACACGCTCACGTGGCCGAACGCCGGCTGCGCGCCCGGGACGGTCGTGCTGGGCCGCACGCAGACCTGGGTGCAACTGCCGTCCTTCGCCGCGGTGAACACCGCCACGGCCGACAGTTTCTGCGTCCCGAACTGGTAGGTGTCGGCGACCTGCGCCCCGGTGCCGCCCGCGTTCATCCGCAGCAGGTCCGGTGGCCGATTCTTGGGCACGTAGGAGAAGTTCTTCTCCCCGGCCGTGCGGTAGGCGTTGATATCCAGGACGTCCTGCAGCAGCTTGGCGTCCGGGACGGCCGGGTTGACCGGTGGGCCGACCGGGATCGCGGCGGGAGCTTCTCGTTCGGTGTCGCGCTGCTGCCACACGATGCCGGCGACCGCGGCGACGATGATCACCACGGCAGCGATGATCAGCGTCCGGGCTCGTTTCATGGTTGTCCCACCTTCCCACATCTGCTCATATCGGAGAACCAGTGGCGCGGGTTCTGCGTGGTGACCCGGCGCCCGGTGGAGCCCACGGGCCACGTCGCGGCAAGCGTTCCGGGCGCGGACATGTCTTTGGCCCCGGCGATCACACACACGACCGGTTTCGGGCGGTGCACGCTGGCGTGCCTGCCCTGGCACGGTGTCGCCGCGGCCAGCACCCTGTGGATCGGGTCGTGATCGGCGGTGCCGGGAACGCCCGGGTAGGCCTGGCAGTACTCGTCGGTGTAGGCGACGAACGCCGGGCTGACGTCGTACTCGCCGATGCGCATCCACAACGCGTCGGACAGGTCACCGGCTTTTTGGTCGTCGACCGTCGCCGCGGCCGGTTTCCAGCCCAGCGGCGCTGCCGGGTTGATCGCGGCGGTCACCAGCGCACTGGCCACGTCGAAGCCGGTGACCGGGACGCTGCGCTGGCTCACCGGTGTCGCTTTGGCGACGTACCGGTCGATGAGCTGCCCGGCGCGGGTTTTCGCCTGAGTGACGGTGCGGCAGCCGCTGCACTGCGCGGCCAGCGACGTCCACAACTGGTCGGCGCGGGCGGTAACCACGGTCTGGTTCGCGGTGCCGGGTGCGGCGGCGGGCCTGACCAGCACAGCGGTGCCGATGAGATCGTCAACGTAGGAGTACCGGACCGCGCCGAACGACAGCGCGGCCATGTCGATGCGAGCGAGACGTTCCTGTGATCTGATCTCAGTGAGCACAGCCCGGTACGTGTCGCGGTTCCAGCCGTAGCGGCCCTGGCCCCACGGGCACTGCAAAGCGGTCGGCTGCGCGGTGCCGGTGGTCCAGTTCTGCCGGACGGCGGTGTAGAACTGCTTTGAGCTGGCCTGGCACGCCGGGTCGGTGACGCCGTCGACCCAGGGTTCCTCGATCAGCAGCAGCGCTTTGCCGTCGGCGAAGGCGCCGATGTCGGTGCGGAACTGCTGTTGGTAGCCGGGTCCGAGCACGCTGGACAGGCTGATGCCGGGCCCGCCGACGTCGACCAGCAGAGCATCGCCGGTGCTGGTCTGCCCGCTCAGGTAGTACCGGTAGGCGCGGCCGGCGACGTTAATCTGCCGGCAGCCGTCGACCGGGGCGTCCTTGCACAGCGACGCCGGCGCCTCGGACGTTGCGGCGGCCGGGGTGGTGCGGGCCGGGCCGGCCGTCACCTTCTGCGAGCATCCTGCCGACAGCAGCGCGGTCAGCACGGCGGCAGCAGCCACCACGGCGCGGATCGTTGTTCTCGTTCTCACCACGTTCTTCTTTCACCGCCGTGCCGGTGAGCACCCCGCGAAGGGTGCCCACCGGCTGAAGTCCCGGAACCGGCTCAGCTCACCAGCCGGTGTCGGTCCACTTGATGTCGGCGGTCACGCCCGAGTGCGCCCAGTCGGAGAACGTCGCCCAGATGTAGTCCGCGAACTGCGGCGTGTAGCCCTCGTTGACCCGGTAGGTCGACAGCGCCTCGACGGCCTGCTGGTCGCTGGTGTGCCCGTCCCAGTCCGCGCCCATCTCCAGCGACGAGCTGCGGCTGGTGATGCCCTTCACCTTCGAGCAGTTGCTCGTCGGGATCGAGATGCTCGCACCACCGTAGGAGAAGCCGATGCTGGCGCCGCTGCCGCACGTGTTCGCCGAGCCGACCGGCGCGTAGTCGATCATGTTCTTGAAGTTGCCGGACGTGCCACCCCACGGACGCGACCGGACGGTCAGGTCGTCGAGGTTCTTGCCGGTGCCCTTGGCGTCGGCGATCCCGCGGCGGGCGTACGCCCAGAAGTCCGCCCCGGATCGCTGCGAGTCGGTGAACGCCGGCTTCTCCCCGGCCTCGGGCAGCACGTACTTCCAGAACTCGCTACGCAGGTACTGCACGTCGTACTTGAAGTTGATCGCCGAGTTCACCGACGTGGTGATCGTGATGCCGCCGGAGTTTGACAGCTGATAACCGCTGTAGCTCGGCGCACCGGCGAAGCCGATGACCGGTCCGGCCGCAGTCGTCGTGGCGGTGCCGGCTTCGTGGGTGATGAGCCCGGCCGCGGCCGCCTGGCCGTAGCCGCCGGCGTACCGGCCGACGTTGAGACCGTCGATGACAGTGCCGACGCTGCTGGAGGCGATGACCGACCCGGTCGGGTCGGCGACGGTTTCGACCTTCTTGGAGTCCAGGGTGCGTCCCTGACGGGCACTCCAGGTCACGTAGTCCGACTTCGACGCCGTCATCGACTGGCCGAGGACGGTGTCAGCGGACGCGGAGAACCGCAGACTGGCGCGTCCGTACTTGGTCACCGTGGCCGTGGGTTCGGCCGGTGCGGCCGACGCCGGCGCGGAGACGGCGACAGCCATACCCGCCGACAGAACCGCCGCGCAGGCAGCAGCCAGCGGAATCGTTTTGCGCATGAAAAGTGTCCCTTCGCAGCTGCCCGGCCCCGTGCCGGAGCAGCTCCGACGACGATCTTGGTCATCGGTGGAGCTGACTGTAGATTCGCCATGACGATCTTGGATATAGCCGCAAACCGTTGCCCACGATGATCTATGTCTCAGGCTTGACAGTGAGACAGGGACACTGCAAAACCGCTGGTGGTGCTACAGAAACCGCGCGAGCGGGCACAGAAATCGTGGGCACGCTCCCAGGACCGTAGAGCGCGCGCGTACCAACGACAACGCGTCTACCGGTGACGGTCTCGCCGCAGCGGACGGTCAGAACATCGCGAAAAAACGGGCCGACGGGCGCGCAGAAATGTTCGGTTTCGGATCCGCGCGCCCGGCGGCAGATCCGCGCGCCGGTCCGGGCCAGCCTCAGGGTTTCTCCGAGGGCGGCGGCCAGGGAGGCGAGGCTGCAGCTGGCGGCCGCGGCCCACAGGGTGAGCCGGGCATAGCGCTGCAGCTGCGTTTTAAGACTGTTGCGGATGGCCGCGCTCCTCAAGAGAGGCCACGAGCCGTTCGCGCCACCACCCGCCGCGTCAGGCCCCCGGGCACGAGAACGAATGTACTCATGCAGCTCCTATCCGTTTCGCGGTTCTCGCACTTTTCACCCCGGCAGGTAAGGGAGCGAGTCCTTCCTTGTCCGGGTTGAATCTAAATGGACGCCACCTAACTTTACAAAGGGGCACTCAAAGTTCCAGAGTTGATTTTGTGATCACATCCCCGATTGTCTGACCGGCTCATTCGAGTTCGCTGATCGGCCCACTTCCTATGCCGCACGCATTGAGATACGTTCGTGGAAATTGGTCCTTCGAGGGAGCTGTCATGGGTAACGCATCCCCCACCGTCGTCGCCACCGATACTGAGGTCCTGGTCGCCAAGATGCGGCGGCGCGTCAGCGCCCTGCAGGCGCTCATCCACCGCTCCAAGGAGAGCAAGAATTTCTCCGACGAGCTCGTCGGCCGTCTCGACACGGCGTTCGCCGCTGCGCTCACGCTGTTCGACCAGATTGAGGCGGACAAGCTTTCCGCGTTCGATGCCGAGGTCGAGATCGGCTCTTTCGCCGAGACCGCGTTCGCTCAGTTCGACGATTGCCAGAACGGCAATCTCGAGATTTCCCGGTCGTTCCTGTTCGGCATCACGCCGCAGATCGTCGAGCTCCGCAAGAAGTAACCGTCGCGCGTCGGGTGTGGCGTCTCCCAGGCTGGGTGGCGCCATTCTCGTTGTTCTGGAGGCGATCGTGACCGAGGCCGGCATTCACCTGACCGCCTACCGGGAAGCTCAGCGCATGGAATTGGCGCTCGGCGACCCGAATGTCGCCGCAAACAGCGTCTCGTTCGCGGCGGCGCTCGGGGCCGACGAGGCGGAGCGCCTGCCGGTTGAGGGGTTGGCCGCGCTCCGCTCCCTGGGGTGGCGTCCCCATCTGGTTCCGGCCGCCGTGGGTGGTCGTCTGCGCCACTGCGAAGAGTTGCTCATGCTTGCCCGGGTCCTGGCGCGCCGTGACATGGCCGTGGCGGTGAGCGAAAGCACCCAGCTGTGGGCGCTGCCCGTCTGGATCGCCGGAGACGACGCGCAGAAGAGCGCGCTGGCCGACGCAATGGTGGCCGGCGAGGTCGTTCCCAGCCTGGCCTATTCCGAGGAATCCCACGGGGCGGACCTGGGCGCCAACGAACTGACCGCAGAGGCCGACGGCGACGACGCCTACCTGCTGACCGGACGCAAGTGGCCGATCAACCACGGAGCCACGTCCACCCACGTCGTGCTGCTGGCCCGCACCGGGCGGCCCGGCAATCCGTTGGGGCATTCGCTGTTCCTGGTGGACAAGGCCCAGGTGGAGCCGCATCGGCTGAACGCCCTGCCCCGGGCCGCGACTCACGGGCTCCGCGGATGCGACATCAGCGGTGTCGCCTTCAACGGCGCCCGGATTCCGGCTGGCGCGCTGCTGGGTCCGCGGGGGCGCGGTCTCGAGCTGGCCCTCCGGGGACTGATGCTGACCCGTACGTTCTGCACCGGGCTCTCGCTTGGCGTGGCCGACACGCAACTGCGGATTACGACCGGTTATCTGACCCGCCGCCGGCTCTACGGCGGGGTCGCATCCGACATCCCGCAGGTCCGGGAGACGCTGGCTAACGCGTACCTCAGCCTGCTCATCGCCGAGTGCGCCTCCATCACCGCCATGCGGGCCATGCACCTGTACCCCGAGCAGGCAAGCAGCTGGTCCAGCCTAGTCAAGATCGGAGTAACCCGGCTCGTCGACCACAGCGGTCAGGCGCTCGCCGGGATTCTCGGGGCCCGCTCCTACCTCCGGGCTCAAGAGCATCAAGGTGTCTTCCAGAAGATGCAGCGCGACGGTGCCGTGGTCACGATGTTCGACGGCAGCGAACCCGTCTGCCTGAACAGCCTGGCGACGCAGCTGCCCTCCCTGGCCCGCGCCGGGACCGGCTCGGCCGACGACGATTGGACGCTCCTGTACGACCTGCGCGCGGTACTCGACGACTTCCGGCCCGAGCGGGTGCAAGCCTTCCACCGGGGACGGAACGCCGTGCTGGCCAGCCTGCCGGCCCTGCGCCACCGGCTGGACGCGATGCGTCCCGACGCCGGCTGCGACGCCGAGCGTCTCGACCACCTCCGCACACTCGTCCACGAGTTGGAGAAGCGGCTCGGCGCCCTGCTCGACGAGGCTCGCGAACTGACCGAGGGCATGCCGCGCATCCCCGGCAAGAACACCCCGACGCGTCTGCTCGCCCTCGCCGGCCTGTGCAGCAGCCTGCACGCAGCGGTCACGTGCCTCGGCCTGTGGCTGCACAACCGGGACCACCTAGGCCCCTTCTTCGCCGGCGGGGCCTGGCTGGAAGCCGTCCTCGCGCGTCCGCCCGGGCACCGCTTCGACCTCGGCGATCTGACCCCGGCCGCGACCGACGTCCTCTACGACCAGCTGACCTTCCAGCACGCCGAGTCGCGCTATTTCTCCATTCTTCCCCTGGCGCAGGCTGCTCCGGGGTCCCGCCAGCAGAGCCCGGCATGACCGGCCACAGGAAGATCACGGCGCGCGGGCTGACCTTCGACGTCCACGAGGGCGGTCCCACCGGCGGCGAGCCGGTGCTGCTCCTGCACGGCTTCCCCCAGGACCATCGCGAGTTCGATCTGATCCAGCCCCGGCTGCACGAGGCGGGCCTGCGCACCTTCGCCGTGGACCAGCGTGGCTACTCACCGGGCGCACGCCCGGCCGGTGTCGCCGCCTACCGTCTCTCTGAGCCGGTCGCCGATGTCGTCGCGGTCATGGACGAGCTCGGTGTCCATTCGGCGCACGTGCTCGGCCACGACTGGGGCGCGCAGGTGTCCTGGCTGCTCGCCGCGCACCATCCAGAGCGGGTGCGCACGCTGACCGCGATATCGGTGCCGCACCCGAAGGCGTTACGTTCAGCCGTACGGGCAGAGGCGTCACAGCGGGCCCAGCTCGCCTACCAGCGGGTGTTCCGGTCGCCGGACGCCGAGCGGTTGCTACTGTCCGACGATGCGGCGCGGCTGACCGAGATGATGCGGCCGATCGGCTCGCGGCGCGAGCTTTACGGCAAGGCGATGCGCGAGCCCGGCCGGCTGACCGCTTGCCTGAACTGGTACCGGGCGCCCGCCGACCCGGCGGCCGACATCGGGGCGATCACCGTGCCGGCCACGCTCGTCTGGAGCGACGAGGATCCGGTCTTCGGCCCGGTCGCCGCACGGCACACCGCAGACTTCGTGGAGGCCGACTATCGCCTGGTCACGCTGACCGGCGTCGGCCATTGGGTGCCCGAGGAGGCGCCGGACGCGTTGGCACGGGCGGCGCTGGCGCGCATACATTCATGACATGCTCAGGACAACGGTATGTGCGGCAGTGCGTCGATAAACTGGATGAGCGCGAGCGCCGAGCCGCCGAACCGTTCGCGGACCCGCCGCTGGACGGCGCGCACGTCGTGGCCGGGCAAGAACTCGCGATCGGACTCCCCACCGCACCCACACGCGCACGGACGGAGAACGAGAGGCCGCTCTTCGGGCAGATCGCGGTAGCCGACCGGGTTGTGGCTGCCGGTGGTGACCGGGTCAGGCTGCGCGAGATACGCCTCGCGAAGGGGATGGTCGGCCGCCACCAGCCGGCCCTTCACGGCGATCCGGGTGCCGGCCGGGGTGTCGTGCTCGGTCAGCCCGATAATCTCAGCAATTGCCCGGACGACGCCCTCGCCGACGACCAACGCGAAGCGTTGCCGCCCGATCCGGTCTTTGTTCACTTTCCACATGCCCCGTCCGGATTCCCACGCTTCCTCCTGGGTCATTCGCGGAAAGTAGCCGACGTGCTCCCGGCCGAGAGGGTCGCCGACCACAGTGCGATAGCTCCCGAGTTTGAACCGGACCGCCATGTAGCTACCTCACTAAATCACGAGAGCTTCCATTCTGCAGCGATAGACCGGCATCACGTCCAGACAGATCAGCGGGGTTCTTACTTACCTAGCGGGGCATCAGAAGTAGACAGTATCTCGCCTCCGGGCCCTTTCGGCACCTCGCCGAATGACCTCTTCCCAGAGCTGCCGGTCTTGAGGTACTTTCCGGAAAACGACGTTCACCGAGGGAGCCGCAATGGCCATTGTGGACAATTCCGCGCCATTTCTGCTGCGAACTGGGGAAGAGTAGTCGTCGCGCTGCGCGCCGGCCGCGGATTTGTGCTCCTGACGACCGGTTTCGGCATATCTCAGCTGGGTGACGCCATTTTCGGTGTTGGGCTCGTGGTCGCGGTCTACACCTTCTCCCAATCCACCCTGCTGGCCGGCGCGGTCACGGTCGCGCGGGTGGCGCCGGCGTTGCTCGCCGCCCCGCTCGCCGGGATTCTGGCCGACCGCCACTGCCGGTTCCGGCTGCTGCTGGGAGCCGATCTGATCCAGGCCGCACTGATGATGCTCTGCGCGGTCACCGCTTACACCAGCCGGTCCGCGGTCGGGCTTCTGATCCTGGCCGCGGTATCACAGGCGGTCGGCGCGGTCCGTCCACCGTCGCTCGTCGCGTCCCTGCCCGGTCTGCTGAGCGCCGACCGGCTGGGCTGGGCCAACGGGGTCCGGGCCTTTCTCACCGAGTCCGCGTTTATCGTCGGCCCTCTGCTCGCCGCCGCGCTCCTGGCCGCCGGACCGCCCGGCGCCATCTTCGTCGCAAACGCGACTACCTTCCTGCTCTCCGCTGTAACCCTGGTCGCCATCCGAGATCGCACCGCCTTCCGGCCGGAGAAGCAGGTCGTCGATCACCCATCGGAGCTTCCGCTGCGAAGCGCGTTCACGGCCATTCG
The DNA here is from genome assembly GCF_051386375.1 of Actinoplanes sp. URMC 104. Lineage (NCBI taxonomy): Bacteria > Bacillati > Actinomycetota > Actinomycetes > Micromonosporales > Micromonosporaceae > Actinoplanes > Actinoplanes sp. URMC 104. The sequence goes on from NZ_JBPQTO010000002.1 coordinate 2,725,945, forward strand.
CCAACGACCGGGCGTACGCGGCTGGGTGGTCGCCGATGTGCTGGCCACCATGGTCTACGGAGCCCTGACGGTCCTGCTGCTCACCCTCCCGGGCAGCGAATACGGCCTAGCCTTCGGAGCCATGGGTGTCGGCGGGATGATCGGCGCAATCTTCGGCTGGCGCCGCATCGGCGGGCCGGTCGAGGCCGCGATCGTGCTGGTGCTTCTCGCCGCCCTGCTCCCAGTCGCCGCCTGGTCCCTGCGCGACGGCCTGACACTGGCATTGCTGGTCGTGATGGCCGCCCTTGGTGCTCTCAGCACGACGATCGAGGTGCGCACGGACACGGCCATGCAGCAAGGCCTCCCGGCCGCGATGCTCGGCACCGCAACGGCGCTGGTCCTGGTGACCGACGGCGCGGCCGCGATCGTCGGCGCTCAGGCCGTGGCTGCCACCCTCGGCACGACTTCTGCCGTCGCCGTGCTCGCCTGTCTAGTCGCCGTCGGCAGCCTGCTAGTGGCACTGCCGTTGATCAAGAGAGGTCAGCGGTGACCACCGGCTCGGGGCGGCCAGTCAAGACGGGAACTCGGGGAAGATCTCCATTGCTCCGAAGCGAGCAACTGCGCGGCGAACACCAGCGGAAATTCACCCAGCAGATCGCCGCGGTGCTGGCCACGCCGCGCACCACGGCCGGTCATCCCGCGCAGCCGCGGCCGCCGCGGTCCTGCCGCCCGACCCACCTGACAGGCACACACCGCACCTTCGACCGTCACCGGAGATTCGTGATACGTACGGGACCGAACGCGCTCATCGGCAGAGGCGGACGTCCGATCATGCTGCTCTCACTGAGTGATCGGGTGAACCTCCGAGTAAGGGAGTGGGGTCACATGGCCGGTGCGGGGACCAGCCGGGTGCTGCTGCGCCGGCCGGCCAGGACCCCGGCCGGCAGCAGGTGGCGAAGTTCGGCGGCGCGGGTGGCGGCTTCCCCGGCCGTACGGCGCAGGCCGCGGGCAGCCCGGTCCGCAGCCCCCGCGTCGCGCCAGGCATCCTGCTCGGCCCGGGCGGACAGCTCGTAGCGCCGGCGCCGGTAGTCCGCCGCGGCCCGGTGGACGATCAGCTGCTGCTCGAGCGGGTGCAGGCGGGCGTCCCAGCCCCCGCGGCCGGCGAGGGCGTCGGCCAGCGCGGCGGCCGGCAGGTCACCGCGCTGGACCGCGCCGGCCACCGCCTGGTGCAGGAAGCGCTCGCGGGCCGCGTACTCCTCGCAGGTCGGCACCGACCACGGCGTGCGGAACGCGGCCGCCGCCCGGCTGTCGCGCAGCCGCGCGTCGGCGTCGAGCGACGCCTGCCAGTCCGCGGCCTGCTGGGCGTCGGCGTCCTGCCACCGCTGCCGCCACTGGCCGGCCGCGACGCCCGCCCGGTCGGCGGCGGCCCGCACCTCCGCCGCGAACCGCACCGCCTCGACGGCCTCCTGCGACGAGGGTCCCGCCGGCTTGCTCCGGCGCAGCGCGGCGAACAGCTCCCGCACCGCGCGCCCCGGCTCCCGCAGGACCTCGGGGTTGCCCAGCAGCAGCACCGCCGGCACGGTCAGCACCAGCAGCGTCCCCCAGATGACCAGCGGGGTCGGCTCGGTCAGCAGCATTTCCGCAACCACGTTCATGACAGCAATCCATCCGCGCGTCGACGAACGCCGACGCAGGGATCGCGGCGGCGTGCTGGGACCGCCGCGGCGCTATGGTGCGCGGACGGTCAGACGGCAGCCGCGGGCGGCGCGCGGGAACTGCGGACAACCGGGGAGAACTGGTCGGACAGGGGCGTCGAGCGGTCGGCGACGCCGGGCTCGGCAGGTTGGGGAGAGTCGGTCGCATCCAGTTCGGTCTCCGCGGACGCGGTAGCGGACGACGCTACGGCGTGATGCGCGGCTGTGGCCGCGGAACTGCGCGGGGGAACCGGTGACACCGGGAACGGCCAGGCCCTTACAAGCGCCGAACAGCGCCAGGACCATGACCAGGAGAACAGGCAACGCCCGCAGCACACTGCGCCGGGGTCCGTTTGCCATGCCCAAAATGTACCAGTCAGTCGATCTTGGACGTGCTCAACACAACGCTCGCACTTCCGAGCTTTGCGCAGCCGGCGACTGCCTTCGTCACCGGCACCATCCTGAGCAGCCCAACCTTCAATATCGTCCTGCCGGAACCTGACGCCATGCACCTCGCTTAGGCGCCCCGACACAGCTATGAGCGCTCCCGCACCCACGAGACCCCATCTGCGAGACACGCCCAGACGGCGGCGGGCCGTCAACTCGGTCACGCTCACGGAACGCGCGGCGCCGTGGCCATGAAGCTCTACAGTGGCGGCGTGGCTAGATGGTCGGGGACCCGGCCGGTGGGTGCGGATGGCTATCCAGTTAAGCCGCATTGCTGCCGCCAGCCGGGATCCCCGTCAACATCGACATTGCCGTTCGAGCAGGTCAGCGGCAAGGCGATTCGGGTAAGTACAGACTTGTAGTTCACCCGTAAATGCCGGTTCGATACCGACTTCGCCCTCACCATCCGAGTTGCTTTTTTCGTACATGCGTTCTAATTTCGCGGGATGGCGGAGCGGATCGAACACCACTTCAACCGCAGGTACCACGCCGCCCGGCGCGACATTTACCTGATCCGCACCGAGACCGGATGGCAGGTCGTCGGCCGCATCGGCGGCGTCGACGGCAAGGAAGCCGCCCACTACTACGACGACGAGGCAGACGCCCGCCGCATGGTCGAACGCATGCGCCGGACGGCGCCACCCGGAGAAGACAATTGGGCGCTGATGCCCCAGCCGCCGAGCCGCTAACGGCGAAGGCTCAACGAGACGGTAACCACGCCCGGGCCTCTGACCCAGTCCAGGTGCCCCTCGAGCGGCAAGCTGGGCAGCCCGGCAGATCGAATCTCCGACTGAAACGGTTACTGACCTGGAGTCACGCGCGCGCCTGTAGTACCCGACCGCTCCAGCTGAGCCTCCCAGGTACTCTATGATCGCGGGCCGCTAGCTCAATGGCAGAGCTGAGGACTTTTAATCCTTAGGTTCGGGGTTCGAGTCCCCGGCGGCCCACCTCTCTGAGCTGCGGAAACGCTGCTTCTTCATCGACCGTTGCTGCTTCTGGTCGCTCCATTTTGAAGGTGATGGAGCGACCAGAGGCGACTTAGCTGGCCCGGCGAATGGTGCGGGGTACTAGGGCGGCGGCGGCTTCGGCCTTGGCTCGTTCGGTCTCCAGTTCGTGGATGACGGACGTGTAGGTGTCCGAGGTGATGGTGATGGTCGAGTGTCCAAGCATCTCTTTGATGTCTTGAAGGTCGGCGCCGGAGGCTTTGAGGAAGGTAGCGGCGCAGTGGCGTAGGTCGTGCAGCCGAATGGGCGGTAGGCCTGACCGTTTAACGAGCTTGTCGAACCGCTTGGTGACGGCGTCGGGGTGCCACGGTGATCCGTCGGGCTGGACGAACACTAGGCCGGTGCGGGTCCAGGTAGGGCCGTTGACTAGTTGCCATGTGGCGCGGCGGGCGAGGTGGGTGCGGGTGATCGCGCTGGTGGTCTGGTCGAACATGATGGTGCGGTCGCCGGCTTCGGTTTTGACCTTCTTGGTGATCGGCTGGTATCCGTCGGTGGTGATCTGCTGGCTGATGACTGCGGTGCCGAGCTCGAGGTCCACGTCGAGGTCGCGCAGGCCGATGGCTTCGCCGCGGCGCAGACCGCGGTGGAGCATGAGCGCGTACAGCGGGTAGAGCAAGATGTCGTGGTCTTCGGCGTAGTCGAGGAATTGTCCGGCCTGCTCGGGGGTCCACACCATGACCGGGCTGGGCTTGTGTCCGGTGGCCTTCCAGTGCTTGACAGCTGCCGTGGTCCATACTCGGGCCTTGGGTCGCTTGCCGGACGGTAGTTCAACGTGAGCGGCGGGGTTGAAGTCGATGAGCCGGTGAACGCGGATGGCGTCGTTGAGCGCCTTGCGCAGGGTGGCGCGGATGCGGTGCATGCTGGCAGGGCCGGTGGTGCGGTGCCCTTTGACGCTAGTCCGAACGCTGGGGTCGTCGCTGTCGCGAGCTGTTTCGATCGCGATGTTGCGGTCGGTGATCGCGGTGAACATGGCCTTGATGTGGCCGACGCTGAGCTTCTCCAAAGGGATGTGCCCAAGGTGAGGCTCGAGGTGGTTGCGGAGGTGGCCGTCGTAGGAGCGGGTCGTTCCTGCTGCGATGCTGCGGCCGGTGAGCCATTCCCGCAGATAGTCACCGAGCAGGACGGCGGTGGTAACAGGGATGCCGGCTTTGACCCGGCGGGCGATCATGTTCCGGTCGGGCAGGGGATCGGCGGGCTTGACCTGCTCGAGGAGGTCGCCGATCTCGATGGTGAGATCACGGTTGTCGCCGGCAAGGGCGAGCAGGTTCAGTGCGCTGTCGCGTTCCTTAGCTGCGGCGTCGCGGTTGTCGAATCGGTAGCGGCGCATCTGACGCCGCCGCCCGTCGAGGCTCTTGGGCAGTTCGAGTTGGTAGGCCCAGCGGCCGTGGGTGGGGTGCCAGGCGCCGCCGCGGCGGCGCAGGTTCGGACAGCGACTGCCGAGTCGTCTGCCGTCGTTGTCTTTACAGGCACAGTGTTTGAAGACGGAGCCTTCTGCCATGGTGATCCTCCAATGGCGTGCACGCTGCAACGCGGCGGGGCCGAGCTGCGGATTCCTCGGGATAGATCCACGCTCGGCGCCCCGCGGCTGATCAAGTCGTTCCGTGGCATTCGTCGGCGCGATCCGCCGGTGGTAGGCGTAGCGCTGCGATGATCGGCGCGGTGGGTATCCGGTAGCGGGATCCGAATCGCAGCACGGGCACCGGGAACTCGTCCCGTTGCACGAGCTCGTACGCGGTGGATCTGCTGATCCCGAAGATCGATGCAGCGGTCGGCACATCCGTGACCGGGCCGAGCCCGCGGATGCTCTCCTCGGTCCACACCTTCTCGTCCGAGTTCGCCGTCACGCGACCACGTCCCTGACGCCGGCCGTTCCCGGCATCGGGGGCGCCTGAAATACGAGAACGTCCTCGTGCGCGATCAGATGCATCGGCGTGCCCGCTCGGCGGGCCTTACGGACCGCCTGGAGCTGGAAGAAGCTGGGACGGGCGACCAGATGGTCGTCGCGGACAGCCGCGAGCAGAGCCACGCACCGGTCGACCGGGATCAACCCCGCCCGCAGGCCGGCGCCAATGACTGCGGACGGCAGGTCGACCAGCTGGCCCTTCTTGCGCCATGGCCGGGCGGTCACCACGACCATCCCGCCAGGACGCAAGAGCGTCGCACAGCCGGCAAGAATCTGCGCGAACCCGTCGGCCAAGCCGGTCAGGTCGCGGTAAGCAAGATTCCCGCGATCGGTGCCGTCGTTGTAGGCGTTGTCGAATTTGTGGACGCCGTCGTCGCCGGGATGGACCAGACCGTGCACGGTCGGCCCGTACGGCGGACTGGTGACGACCAGGGCGACCTGCCCGGTCAAAGCAGCGGGGACCAACGAATGGATCTGTGTGGCGTCGCCGCGGATGACCCCGGCCCGGCCGGTTGCTCCGTGAGTGTGGGCGTGCTTGATGTTGGCGTCGGCGATGTCCGACCAGCGCGATTCGTACTCGATGCCGAACGCATCGCGGCCGGCGTGCACAGCTTCGACGAGGGTGGTGCCAATGCCGCACATCGGGTCGAGCACGAGGTCGCCGGGCTGGGTGTAGCGGGTGATGGCGTGCGCAGCGATGGCGGGCAGCATTCTGGCGGGGTGCTTGACCGACTCGGCCACGTAGCGGCCTTTGCGCTGTACTGGCCCGGTCAATTGGGCGGTGGCCCACACTGACAGGTCGTCCGGCTCAGCGGTGCGGTGCCGGCCGTCATATCCGGTGTGCCTGCCGGCGGGTGTGCCGGCTGTAGCGGGGCCGGGTTCGGGGGTGGTTGTGCGCGGCTCAGCCACGGTGACCACCGCCGTGCTGGATGCCGCTGTGGTTACCGCGGCCGGTGGTCGGCTGCGGGATCTGGCTGAACACCAGCAGGTCCGCGTGCACCCGCAGGTGCGTGGCCTGCCAGTCGCCGGTGGCACCGGTGAGGGCGAGAAGTTCCTCGTCGGTGGACAGGTGGTAGATGAACGCGTCGCCGTCGGTATCGGCGGCGACCGCGACGATGTGCTGCAGGTAGCCCAGGCGCATGCCCGCGGCGGCCTGCACCACATCGGAGAAGTCCTCCGGCGCCGACCGGGTGCCGGTCGCGGCGGCGACGACGAGGAGCAGGCAGCCGCCAGGGCGCAGCAGCTGCGCGCACGCCGTCAGTAGCCAGCCGAGCCGGACTCGATTGCCGGCCGCGCCGGTCGTGTCGAGCGGCCAGCAGGCGACCACCAGGCTGGTGACTCCGTGCAACGACCCATCGGCGCGCATGTCGATCGGGGTGCCGGCCGGGTGCAGGGCCTGGTCGGTGAGGTCGTTGCCGAACCAGGCGGTCAGCTCCGGCGGATCCTGCCGGTCGTCGGTGGTCTCGAGCGGGCCGTCGTCGGCAGGCAGCGGACTGGCCGGGCCGATGATCATGCTATCGGCGTCGGCGAACCAGGCCGGGTGGTGCTCGCGGCCACCGATCCCGCAGACGTGGGTGAGGACGTGCCCGTCGGTGAGGTCGACGACGATCTCACCGGGGCGGGAGTAGGCGGCGATCAGCCGGGCGGCGAGGCGGGCGCCGATGCCGCGGTCGGCGTCGGCCTCGGTGCGGGCAGTGCGCCACACGGTGATCGGGACCGGCGGGTCGCCGGCCACCAGGTCGGTCTGTGCCGTGTCGATCGCGGGCCGGTCGGTGGGGTCGGTTGTTGCGGGATGGGATGTCGGGGTGTGCTCGCTCATGAGGTGGTCGGCTCCGCGCCGCACCGTGATGCGCTGACCCCCTCACAACGGTTGTTGTGCGTTGTGGCGAACACTCGTCGATCTGTCAGCGGTCCACCAGAGGCCTGACAGCAGGGCGCTGTCGGAACCCTCGTGATGCCGGCGCAGCGCTCGCAGCCGCGTGTCACGGCCGGTGTCAGAGGGCTGTGAGACGCCGGCGCAGGGCTCGTTGGCGGCTGGCAGGTCCGGAGAGGGGGCGTCCAGGCGTTGTGTCGCAGCCCCCTACAGGCCAGTTCAGCGCCGTTTGTCGGAGACGGTGCCAGGTCCCGTGAGCCGTCCGGCGCCAACCCCACCCGGTTAAGCCAGACGGCTGACACCGGCATTGACCTGGGCTGTCGGTATCTCGTCGGACCGTTATGGCGCACTCGGTGGCGCACTATGCGCGGCGCCCCGGTCATCGGGAGCTGTCGCCGACCTGCCGCCTCGATCATGGAGTTTTCTCGATGACCGCCACTAACTGGCCCGACTCGCCGCTGGACGCCGTCGACGCCGCGTTCACCGCCCTGAGCAGCGAACCGAACCCACTGGGGCTCGACCTGGACCCAGTCCGCGACGGCACCGACCTGCCCGCAGGGTGGATCACCCTGCGGGCGCTGGACCGATGGCTGCTCAAGCACCCCCGCTCGTACGCGGCGCGGGACGCGGTGTGGCGGGAACTGATCCGCCGTGCCCGCCTCGACGGCCCGGCCTGGGTGATCGCCGCGACCGCGCTGGCTCTGCCCGCCCTGCGCCGCTACGCCGGCCAGCTCGCCCGCGGCTGGCTGCATGACAGCCACGACCTCGACGCCGAGATCCTCACCGGGTTCCTGGCCGCGCTGCGCGACCGGGTCGACCTCATCCGGCCGGCCCCGTACGCAGCGCTGTGCAAAGCGGCGTGGCGCGCCGGCTACGAGCTACGCGAGCGGGACGGCGCCGAAGCCATCCCGCTGCCAGACGACATCCTCGAGCAGGTGACCGGACCCCGCACCCCCAGACGGCCATGGGGGCATCCGGACCTGCTGGTGCGGCGGGCAGTGCAGCTGGGCATCGTCGACGCGTGCGACGAACAGCCGTACATCGATCTGCGCCTGGGACACCGCGCGATCGAACCCATCGCTGCCCGTCTCGGCCTGCACGTCGATGCGCTGCGCCGCCGCGCCGAGCGCATCGACGCGCGTATCGCCGAGGCGGTCAGCGACGGCTCCCTCACCGAGACCACGTCCCCTCAGCTGCAGGCGCACTGGGCGCAGAAGGCGCAGCAACGCCAGCGCATCCGAGCCGGGCGCCGCACCCCCACACCGTTGCGCGTCGCATGAACCAGCGAATGCCAACCTCATGTGGGCCCGACAAAGCTGTCGGGGCCGCCGTTGTGCCGCCTGCCCCTAGCCTCGTTCGTGAGTTTGA
>NZ_JBPQTO010000003.1:0-6811 GCF_051386375.1 Actinoplanes sp. URMC 104
GTACTAGTCGTGCCAGATTTACGGACGCCTAGTACGTGAGCGATCCTGCAGGCTCGCCTTGAGATCAAGCGAGGGTGCGATGAAGCGGTGGCTGCGGGGCAACGGTCACGTCGAGTTCCTTCCCGAGCCCGACTGGCGCTCGACGCCCGGCCAGGACGCACGAGAATCCGCGCCACGGCGGTCGATCCTCAGGGAACTGCTGGACGAAGCCGACGCCGAGCGGCTGGAGGTGGAGCCCGGGCGCTGGTTCCTGCCCGGTACGCCACCGTGAACGGATCCACGTCGGCGATGGGTAGGCGCCGGCCGGGCCGGTTACACCAGCGACGCCACGCAGCAGACGGACAGCCACGGTGCCACGAAAGAAGCCGACCGCGGTGCCGTGCGCCGTTGGGTCCGCACTCGCGCCCGGCAACCGCAGTCGTTTACCGGCCTCAAGGCTGTTGCGAGCGAGTGCCTATTCCGGCGGTTCCCGCTTGGCGGCGACAACGCCTCGCGAAGCGGGTCTTAAGTCGCTTCTCGGCTCGCCGATCGTGACGACATGATGTTGACGTGGGCAGACGTAGCGCAGACGGCCGTGGCGGGGCTGGCCGGCGTCTTGGGTGTATATGGCACTCAGGAAGTTCTGGGTGCGCTGCGCAAACAAGGCTGGTGCCCGAGCCGGTGGAGCACCGAACGCTGACGGGCGGCTACCGAAGTGACCCCCTGAGACCGGGTGACCGGCGCGGCATGGCCAAGTCTGTCCGCGCCATGGGATTCCCGGCTCGAGCTGGAGTACGCAGACGCCCGCCGGCCGAGCGCGGTGGGCGACGGTGGCCTCATGCTGGGCAGAGGGCCTGACGTTCCGCCGCGGGCGGCTCTTCTTCGCAGGCGCGGCGGCACGACAGCGGTTTCGGTACGCGAAGAGCACCTCTGGGCCGGCCGGTTGATCAACAGCAGGATGCGGCGAAAGAGTCGTCACGGGATCGGTGCTGTGTCGTAGCGGCCGACTAGCGACGGCACAGCATGATCGAATCTTTTGGGCTCTGGCTGTCACGATCTCCTCTGCACCGGACATGTACCCGAGCGTGAGAGCACGGATGGATCACGAGCAGCACTTCCGCGACGTCTATGAGGCCATGTTCGAGTCGCTGCTGGCGTACGCGCTGCGGCGTGTCGACCAGCCCGACGACGCGGCGGACGTGGTCTCCGAGACGTTTCTCATCGCGTGGCGGCGAGCTCGGGAGATGCCGGACGGGGACGAGGCCAAGCTGTGGCTGTACGGCGTGGCCCGCCGGGTCCTGGCCAACCACCACCGCGGCGGGGTGCGACGGGAGCGCCTCGGCGAGCGGCTACGGCACCTGCTGCGCGCGGCCCCCGCCGCGGACCCCTCGGTAGTAGTACCGGTGCGGGTGTCGGTTCGCTCGATGCTGACCCGGCTGGCCGAACCGGACCGGGAGGTCCTGATGCTGACGTTCTGGGAAGGTCTCGAGCCGCGCGAGATAGCGGTCGTCCTGGGCATCAGCCCGGCGGTGGCACGGACCCGGCTGTCGCGGGCTCGTGCCCGCTTCCGGGAGTTGCTGGAGCCATCCGAGCGTGTCTCAGCCGCATACAACCTGGAGGACGAGCGATGAGCGGCGAGCAGATCGACCAGTTGCTCCGCGATGCGGACCCGTACCGCCGGCCCGAGGGTGAGGCCGTCAAGGCGGCCGCTGGTGAACTGCTCGAGCAGATCGTCGCCGAACCTGTCGGTTCGCGACGCTCGTTCGGGCTTGTCGTGGCGGGTGTCGCCGCGGCGGTGGTCGCGGTCGCCGTGGTCGTCGTCCCGGCCACCCGGCACGGCGATCCCGACGCTCCCGCGACGCCGGTGTCGACGCCGGTGTCGTCTCCCGCTGTACCTTCGCCGTCCGCTCCGCCCTCTACGCCTCCGCCGACGCCATCGTCCATGCCGTTGGTGAGCGGCGTGCTGGATCCGGAGCGGATCGTCCTGGCCGCGCAGGACAGTCCGCGGCTGACGCCCGGCGAGCCCGGGTGGAAGGTCATCCACCTCGAGCCGTTCGGTGTACGCCAGGGCGAGATGACCTACGAGAAGGGTGGGCGCCGATTGGAGGTGACCTGGTATCCCGAGACGGATTACTCGCAACGCCGCACTGATCGGTGGCCCAGCAGCAGGAAGGTGTCGGTCGGCGGGCTGACGGGTTATCTGCTCGTGCCCAGCAAGGGGACCTTCACGGTCGCGACCGAACCGCGTGACGGTGTGATGGCTGTGCTGAACGGCGGGAAGGGGTTCACCGGTGCCACCGCCCGGGCGTTTCTCACCACGATGCGCCGGGTCGACGCGGGGACCTGGGCGGCCACCACGGCGGCTCAGACGGACCGCGAGGGCGAAGCCGGGACCCGGGTCGCCCGGCTGCTGTCTGAGGACATGCCGCCGCCACCGGACTGGAATGCCTGGACGAGTGCGAAGGAGCTGCCCTCCGGCAGCACCCTTGAGCTCGACGACGCGCTCGTCAAGCGGGTCACGTGTGGCTGGCTGATCGAATGGCAGCGCGCCAAGGCTACCGGCGATGGCGCCGCCCTGACCCGAGCAAACCAGGCATTGTTGAGCAGCGCCGGCTGGCGGACACTGCAAGCCTTGGAAGGGCGCACCGCGACACCACAGCTCATCCGGAAGATCGCCGACGCGGTGCCCAGCGGCCGGGCAAGCGCCGCAGAGGTTCAGGCGTACCGGGCGTCCGTGTGCTGACCGCCTCGCGAGCTCCTGCCGTGCTGCCGCAGGCCCCGATGCTGTCCGCAGGCGCGCGCACCGGTGGCTGACGGCAAGAACGGCAACGCCTGCCGCTTGGCGGTCCCGGCCGGCAACAGTTGGCGAGGCCGCCCACGCCGGTAGCACCGCTGCTTCATCGGCAATTACCGCCCGGCGCAGCCTCAGCTACCGGTGATTGCGACGGTGTTGAGTGGCCCCGCTTGGGCGGGCATGGATGGCCCGATGGCAGCGTTCCGCGACGTGTAGTGCCGTTGGATGGGTCTTTCGACGGCCACTGGTGAGCGTGGATGGCTGGGGCGCTCGTATTTGGCCCCGGCTCGTGCGGGCGTTGATGGGTGGGGAGTTCTGTCGCGGGCAGTCGCTAGCTAGCTGGCCCCGGAAGAGCTTGGGTCGCGATCAACTCTGCCAATAGTGGCTCTGAGAGCAGTAGCGGCGCGAGTAGGTCGCGGACGTAGGCGGTGCGTGTATCCGTGCTCATGTCGTTCCATGTGTTGCCGCTCGATCGCAGATGGCGCCGGACTGCTTCGATCCGGCCCTGGTGTCGTTCTGCCGCGCGCCAGTTGCTCCACCCGGCTCCAGGGTCCGCAGCCTCGAGAGCGTCGGCGAGGCGGTTTTGGACCGCGGCGATGTAAGGGCTTCCGGCGTAGATGCTGGTGAGATCGTCAAGTTTGCTTTCGAAGAGGAAACGATGGAGGGCTAGCACTTCCTGGTAGCCCTCGACACGGACTGCGTCAACGTTCACAGGCGGCAGTATGCCTGGCTGCTGAGCTGGATTCCGGGAGATCCGCGCGGGTCACCGAGGGCCGATTCGTAGCTGCTGCCGGCGCGTTGTTCGACGATCTGGGTTCGGGTGCGGGCAAGCCGGTAGGAGTCGGTGCCAGTGGATGATGTTGCCGCCGACGGTGAGCCGGTCGGCGATCGCGGCGCTGAGCCGTGGGTCGGTGAAGGTTTTGGTCCAGCCCGAGAAGGCTTCGTTGGAGGCGATGGCGACGGAGGCTTTCTCCTCACGTTCGGTGAGGACCTGGAAGAGTAATTCGGCGCCGCGCTTGTCGAGTTCCATGTAGCCGAGTTCGTCGATGCAGAGCAGGTCGACGCGGCCGTAGCGGGCGATGGTTTTGGTGAGTTGTTTGTCGTGGGCGGCCTCGACGAGTTCGTTGACCAGTTTCGCGGCCATGACGTAGCGGACGCGATGCCCTGCCATGGCGGCTGCGGCGCCCAGCCCAATGAGCAGATGGCTCTTGCCGGTGCCAGAGTCTCCGATGGCGCATAGGGGTTCGCCGTTGCGGACCCAAGCGCAGCTGGCCAGCGTGTGGATCATGGCTGGGTTGACACTGGGATTGGCCTCGAAGTCGAAATCCTGAAGCCACTTCTCCCGTGGAAACCCGGCAGCGCGGATGCGGCGTTCGGAGCGCCGCCGGTCGCGTTCGTCGCACTCGGCCAGCAGAAGTTCGGCGAGGAACCCCGGTAGGTGAGCTGCTGGCGCTGGGCGGCATCGCGGCTTCGGAGAATCGTCAGGGTGGGCAGGCGCAGCGCGCGGCAGGCGGAGTCGATGGCGGCGTCGGCGGCCTATTCGGTCAGGCCACGGCCGCGGTGGGCGAAGCCGGTGGTCATGACACCCTCCCGGTGGGCCGGGCGCCTCGGCGGGCGCGCAGAGTGAGCAGCTCGTCGTAGTGCGCGACGCTGGGCAGCGGGCGCGGGTCCGGTGGCAGGCCGCCGATCACGGCGGCGGGGTCGGCCAGGCGCCGCTCGGTGAGGCTCACGACCTGCGCCGACCGCTCGCCGTCTGGGACGGGCGCCGGCCGACGCGGAGGGCGGTGAGCTTGTTTGCGGGCCTCGACTGCGACGATGTCCGCGGTGACGGCGCCGACCCGCAGCGCGCTCTCGATCCCGGCGATTACCGCGGAGTGGGGCAGATGCCGGTGCAGCAGCAGTACTTCGATCAGGGCACGGGTGCCGCCGGCATCGCCGTGCGCCCGCCGGGCGGCGGCCCAAAACGCGTCATGAGTCGTGGTGAAGGTGCCGTTGTCGCGGGCCTGCGCCAGCGCCGTGGCGCCTAGTAACGCTCCGGGTTTGCGGGTGAACACCTTGAGGTAGTGGTCGAGTAGCACCGCCTGGGCCCCCTTCATCACCGACCGTGGGTGCCTGGCGACCTCGGCTCGGCCGTCGAACATGATCACCTCGGACGCCCGCAGCAGGACGCGGACCTGTCGGCCAATCAGCCGGGCCGACACCAGATAGAGGCAGCAGCGCACTGTGACCCGCGAGAACCGGTCCACCCGCGGCTGCAGCCACTGCCCTGTCTCGAGCTCGTCCGCCGGAAGGTAGTCGAGCAGCGGCTGCTCGATGATGAAGTCCTCGCGAGCCGTCCTCGTGCGGCCGGTGATCCACCGGTCGTCATCGGCATGATCGGCCTTCTCGATCATGGCGTTGAGCTCGGACAGGCTGTCCATCGCTGGGACCGGCGACAAGTGGGTGCGTCGGAACCTACCGATCTTAGCTTCGACGCTGCCTTTCTCATGCGCGCCCTCGATGCCGGGCACGCAGCAGAAAGCGTCGAAGCCGATCCCCGGTGAGTTCACGAAAACTGAAGAGGCAAACGGGTCAACTCGCGGCTGTGCGTGTCCAGGCGTCGGTGAGTTCGCGCCTCCGTGCGTGCTGGCATTCGTCGTTTCAGAACAGCTCGATCTGTCCAGGTATCGGGTCGGCTGACTCGGACGCAGACTCTGTGCGGACGACGCGAGGCATGGTGGCAGAGACATTGATGGCCATGGCGTCGTCAGCCTCGCCTGGATCGATCATCGAGCGATATCGGTCGCCGTGGTCGTTGACCGGGCGGTACCTCTCGTCGGCGGCTGCAGCGTGAAGCGAAGGCAGTAGGTCGTAGGCAGGTGGCAGGTCGAGAGTCGCCCGGACGCGCTCGCGGTCCTGATCCAAGGTCGCCCAGTCCTCGCGGATGGCGGCGTCGGCCTCCGCCAGCCATCCAAGTAGGCGTCGTCCCTCATCCTCCTCGAGGGAGAAGGTCGTCGCATCGTGCAGGCTGGGTAGTCCGGTGATGATGGCCAGAGCGTCACGCAGGCTGCGTGCGATGAGCCCTCCTGCACCCTCCGAGCCGACATAGAGGACGGGGCGAACGGGGCCTTCTCCGACGAGGAAGAAGGCTCCGCCGTCGGCCGCCCCGGCGATCATCTCCAGGCTGCTGCCGTCAGCCAGCTTCACTGGCTCGACTGGTCCTTCGGCCTGTCGGGAGACATCGAAGTCGAAGAGTGCGAAAAGGTCAGCGAGCCAGGGTGTGCCGTGGATGATATCGAGCAGCCCACGGTCGGTTCGGCGGTCTGGCTGGTTCATCGTGTACTGGTGCTTTCTGTCGGTTCTGGATGCGGCATGCTCGGTCGGTACTCGTAGGGCTGCGGCTGGCGCATGGGCTGGTTACTCGGCTTGTGGCCAGGTGGCTTTGGCGTAGCGCAGGGCGGGTTTGGCGGTGAGGCCGAACATCGAGGCGATGTGCCGGCCGGTGAGTTCCCGAGGGAAGCCAGTGCCCTCACTTGTTCGGCTGGCCGGCGTGCAGGCGATTGACGGACCGGGGCGCGGAGTGGCTAACGGGAGCAATCAGCAAGCCACCCAACAGTAGAGACGGTCCTCCGTGCCTGCCGTGGCTCTCGCGAGTTCAGCGATCCTAGACATGAGGACCACCGCAGTATCCACATCGATTTCCGTGCCATCCGCTACCACCGCCGGAACCCATGCCCCAGCAACGTCACGTAGTTGGGAGGGGGACGCCCTGATCAGACTGGCGACAAGCTCGTCCGGCAGGGCGAACACGGCGCTGCCGTCGTTGACGAAGTCCGCCACCATGCGCAGGTCATCCTGCTCAGACAGGTAGAGACCGGCGCGGCCGGTCAACAGATTCCGCCACGCGATCACTGCGTCATCGGCATCGAAATAGAGGTTGTTGGCGTCTATAACCGCATATCTTTCGGCTGGACCCGTGGTACGTATGGCAGCCGCAGCGGCGTCGCTAGGAGCGGCGAAGAACTCGATGTACTGACTCACCGGCGGATTCTCCCAAGT
>NZ_JBPQTO010000004.1:0-1277500 GCF_051386375.1 Actinoplanes sp. URMC 104
GCTCTGGCGCTCTTTGCGTGATGCCAAACATGTTCGGCAGAGCGGGATCACTATCTTCAGCCTATCCGGTACATCGGAAAAGATCACTCGGTTGTCCGGCCGTGTTGAGTGGTGACTTTCTCGTTCTAGGCTGACGGCTCGCCGGTCGAGAAGAGGAGGAGCCCTGTCCGCTGAAGACAGTGTCGTCCAGGCTCGGCGGGAAGGCCTGGCTCGCAATCCGGCTGTTCCCGCCACGATGCTGCGGCAACTCGTGACCGGGGCCCAGCGGCGAGTGCTGTGGTGTCTGACCCAGCGCGAGGGATGGACCCCGGAGCAGTTCGAGGTGCTGATCTCGCACCCCGACGTGGAAGTCCGCAAGGCACTGGCCGTCTCGGTACGTCTGGATCCCGAACGGCGCGGCCGGCTGGTCGAGGATCCGGACCGCAAGGTGCTGCACGAGCTCATCGAGCACGGCATGCCGTTGCCGTTGTGGGCGTACGAGCGGCTGTTCGAACGGTATCCCGCCTACCGCTACTACGTCGCCGATGATCCGAGAGTGCCCGCGCCGGTGCTGCACCATTTCCGGCTGAGCGAACCCGACCCGCAGCCCGACGCGCTGCCGCCGCTGTCCCGGGCGGAGGCCGAACGGCTCGCCGGTCACCCCAGCGAGTCGACGCGGGCCGAGGCGGCCGCCGATCCGAGGTTGCCCGCCGACCTCGTCGAACAGCTGGCCGGCGATCCCGCGAACGCGGTGCGCCTGGCGGTGTCCATGCGCCCGGAGCTGACCGAGCAGCAACGGGCGAGGATCGACTACCAGGTGCACTCGTCCGACCGGGTTCCGCTGGTGCGGTGGGCGCGCGAGACGCAAGATCCGAGCGAGCAGCGCCGGTGCGTCACGTCGGCGCACGCGGGACTGCGCCGCAGCGTCGCCCTCAACCCCCATCTGAGCCCGGAGCTGATGGCGGCGCTCGCCGCGGACGACGACGAGGATGTGCGACTGCTGCTGGTCGAGAGCCAGAAGGCGGCCCCGCCCGAGACCGTGCTCTGGGTCTATGCGCGCAACCTTGCCATCACCCATTCCTGGCTGCCCGACCATCCCGCGCTCGCGGGATACCCGTTTGCGCGCCTCGCCGAAGACCCTTTCCCCCGACTTCGCGCGCTGGTCACGAGAGACCCCGCAACCCCACCGGAAGTCATCGAACGGCTCAGCCACGATCCCGACCCTGCGGTACGCACCGAGATGGCCCGCGACCGCAGGCTACCGGTGGCCCGGGTGCTCGAGCTGTTCGAGGACCACTCGACCACTGAGGGCGCGGCCGCCAATCCCCGCCTGCCTCTGCCGGTCATGCACAGCATCGTCGCTGCGCGCTGACCCACATCCGGGCGGCCGGTGGTGCGGCACGGCGCACCAGCGTCCACATCGACGACGAAGTCCCCCGCCAACGGTCCGATCCCCGGCGCCCATAGCAGCGACTCGCCGCCTTGCCGGCGACTTACGTAGACGGCCGATTCGCCATGACTCCGGTTGAAATGAAGGGTGGGTGGCTTTTCGGATCTGTCAATCACGCTGCTCGCGCCAGACCCGAGTTTGGGCGCCAGATGTTCGCGACTTTCGGCACCACTCTGCCGGCACCGGGTCGCCGCAATGTTCGTAAGAACCGGCCCCACTCGTGGATCTTGACCGGCGCGTGGCGCCGGCGGTTCCTTCGGAGCCCGCTTACGCTGCGTGCATACGATCATGGGGCCACTCGGAGCGCGGGTGCGCGGATCTAGGCGATGAGCGGATACCCAGCGAGATGACCATGGTGTCGTCAGGGTTGTGCAGGACCTAACGTCGCCGCAGTTCGGTTGGAGTTACTCGTCTAGGATTCGCTGCCGATCAGAGGGGCGACGAGACGATGAGCGCTGCGCAACATGGAAGTGTCGAGTCGGAGGCCTTGGCAGGGCACATCCGTGCGGTCCTCGGCATGGCTGGATTCGAGCCGCATGTAGCCGGCGGGGAATCACGGATGCAGGCTGAGGCAAGAGTCAGCGCGGACGACGGGACAGGAGTCGTCCTTGACCTTGGGGAAGAGTCGGGTGCGACCAACTCAGCGGGATCGTGCCTGGTCAGATGGACGGTTACACGTGAGCTGGCCAGCGCTGCGCCAGAGGCGGCGAATGCGGTTGAACGGCGGATGCGGCGTGCGCTTGCCGACATTCTGTCGGCCGCTGGCTTCGGAGTCGATGCCAGCGGTTCAAACCTCGTCGTTGTCGGTCGCCCCGGTGATGAAGTGCTCACCTTGGCCGTGGCGGAAGAAGTCGAGGAAGAGCAGTTCCCGGGTGACGGCCCGCGCCACGCCGACGACTTGATCGCTCTGACGGAGACCATGCGTGCCGCCCTGGCCAAGGCGGGCTTCAAACCCACGGTGATCGGATTGTGGGAGAAAGCTGTCGGCTTAGTGGTCGATCCGGAGACGGTCGTGGTCGAGCCGCGCAGCAGCGTCCTGTGGATCCGCTGGGAATCGTCGAACCGGGTGATGGCCTACCGGCTTGCCCTTCCCAAGCCCACGTCGGCTCGTGAGGCGCAAGCCCTATACCTGAACGATCCGATTGTCAGGTTCGACGCCGCCGTCAATGAGGCGATGATGGAAGCCCTTGCGGACGTGTCGGCCGCGATGGGGTTCGATGTTCTGATGGATGTCAACGACTACGATCCGTACGGGATTTACGTCAAGGGATTTAGCGGTCCCGAGGCGAAGGCGACTCGCTGGCGACCTGCTGCGCCGTGACCGGATCGTGGTGGATGATTATCCCAGGTCGTTAGCATCCCCCGGATCTGCCGCCGACAGGCGTGCCATGTCTAAGTCACTCGTCACCGTGCGTCAACGATGAGGCCGACCGGCGACGCCTTAGCGGGGTCTCGGTCGGGGTGGGGTCCAACTCGCGAACATCGAAATAGTTGAGATCTCGGTGGTGCCGAAAGTCGCGATCATCTGGCGCCCAAACTCCTGAACAGACCATGCCCCCGCCCGGCACACACGGCTGGTAGCGCCCGGCCGGCGACGGCGGCTGCGTCAATTGTGGCCGGCCAGCGGTCCTACCCACGTCGCGCAGGCTCCGGCTGTCGGAGCGACGTCAGACAGGCAGGTGTTCGCCACAGCCAACAACCGCCGTTGTGAGGATGCGGAACCGCTGAGACGCCTGAAGAGGGCGCACAAGCCGGCAATATCCGCTCGCCGCCAGACCCGGAGGGGTCGACGCCAGCACGGGTGCCTCGGGTGCCGCGCCCTTTGATGCGCTGACACCACATCGAACGCCGAACCCGGATGGGAGGACGAGCTCCTCCCGAGGCGCATACCCGCATGACCCGCATCGACATGATCCTTAGTCCTCGTTCGCGTCCGGCGGCGATCTCTTATCCGCTGTTTCGAGTATCGCCGCGCATCGCGCTGCACAGCGCGGTGCGCGGCGGGAGGTGAACCCCGTCATGTCCCGCATCGAGCGGGCACGTCCGCGTGCCCAAACCTTGTTCCGCTTGCTGTTCTTGAGCCGTACGGCGGCCCGCCGAATCTGGCTGGCCGCGACGCCGGGCACCACGGCTGTCCTGATTGTGCTTACGCCGGCCGCCGCGCACGCTGACCCCGGCTTCGTGGTGCTGGCTGCGAACTCCCTGCCGCAGGTTGTCGCCAACCTGCAGGCCTGGGTCATGGGGATCCTTGCCGCCGTCGCCACGCTGTTCCTGGTCCTGGCCGGGGTGTACTGGGCGACTGCCGGCGGTGACCCGGCTCAGGTCGACAAGGCTAAAGGCGCGCTGAAGAACGCGCTGGCAGGCTATGGCCTGGCGGTGCTCGCCCCAGTTCTGCTGCAGGTCGTACGCGGCATCGTCGGGGGCTGACCGTGTACCCCTTTCCGTTGCCGTCCATCGGCGTGCTGCTCGATCAAGTACTCGAGTGGTTTGCCGGGCTGTTGCTGGACAGCCTCAACACCATGCTCGGCGTGATCACCGACGTTTTGCTGATCACCCCGAATGTGACCACCCTGCCGCAGGTGCAGGCGCTGACCGGACGCGCGGTCTGGGTCGTCGACACGATGTTTGTGCTGGCGTTCCTCGCCGCCGGGGTGCTGAGCATGACCAACCGCGGCGACGAGCAGTCCCGCTACATGGTCAAAGACCTGATCCCGCGCTGTGTCGTCGGGTTCATCACCGCCCACTTCTCGCAGCTGATCGCCGGTCAGATGATCGATGTGGCCAACGCGCTGACCACCGCTTTGACGGAACCCAACCTCGACCAGGACGGCGCGTTGCAAGCGATGCGCACCCAGATCGTCACCGCAGGCCAGCAGGGTGGGCTGCTGTTTCTGACCTGCGTGGCGATCATCTTGTTTCTGATGGCCGCCACCTTCTGCTCGGCGATCGTCCGGTTCGCGATCGCGCTGGTGCTGACCGCGGGCGCCCCGATCGCCCTGGCCTGTCACGCGCTGCCGCAGACCGATTCGGTTGCCCGGTTGTGGTGGCGATCGTTCGCGGGCGTGCTCGCGGTGCCGATCCTGCAGGGCTTCATGCTGTACGCAGCCCAATGGGTGCTCTTGGATCCGGCGGTCATGCTGCCCCTGCTGGGCTTGCCGGTGGAGCCGGGCAGCGTGCTCAATCTGTTCGTCGTCATGGTCCTGCTGTGGACGTGCGTCAAGGTTCCCGGCCTGGTGCACCGCTACACCAGCCAGGGCGCCCGCAGCAGCAACTTTCTCGGCATGGTCGTGCGGGTCGTCGTCGTGCAGCAGCTGAGCCGGGCGCTGCCCGGCATCGCCAGGGTGATGCGATGAACGAGCCGCGCGATGCCGAGGTCGTGCGGGCTCGGATGCCCGCCGATGTCGATGTCCCCGACAAAGTCGCCTACGGGCTCACGTTCCGTCAGTTGGCGATCCTCGCCGTCGCCGCGGTCTGCGGCTACGGCGCCTGGCGAGCCCTGCAGCACGTACTGCCGGTGCCGGTGCTGCTCGGCGCCGCCGTCGTGCTCGGCGGCCTGGTGTTCGGGCTCGCGGCCGGGCGCCGGGACGGCCTGACGATGGATGTATGGCTGCTCGCGGCGTTCCGGCACTCCCGCGCCCCGCGGGCGTTGTCGACCACTGACCCCACCGCGAAGGTTCCGGGCTGGGTGCAGGCACCGGCGTCGAGGGTGATGCTGCCGGCGCCGCTGACGCTGCCCGCCGAGGCGATCACCGACGACGGCGAGATCACCCTCGAGGGCGCCCGGGCGGCGATGGTCGCCTGCACCAGCGTCAACCTGGCGCTGCGCACCGCCGACGAGCAGACCGCCCTGGTCGACACGTTCGGCCGGTGGCTCAACTCCTTGTCCACGGCGACGCAGATCGTCGTCTCGGCACAGCCAGTCGACCTGCACTCCCACGCCCGCACCCTTTCGGCGGCCGCTGAGGCGATGCCGCACCCGGCGCTCGCCGCGGCGGCCGCCGATCACGCCCGCTTCCTGGATGACCTCGGGCAGCGCCGGGACCCGCTGCGCCGGCAGGTCCTGATCGTCACCCGCACCAGCGCGGGGGAGCGCGGCGAGCACGCCGCACGCCGCCGCGCCGACGGCGCCGTGCGGGCACTGTCCGGGCTGGGCGTCACCACCCGCGCGCTGGACGGTCACGCCGCGACCGCCGCCCTGGCGGCGGCGGCGGACCCGTACCGGCCGCCGCGCCCGGGCGGGCTGGCCGCCCCCGACACCGTCATCACCGGCCCTACACCGGCCGTATCGAGGAGAAGATCGTGAGCATATGGACCCGTACCCGCCGAGCGCGACCGCAGCCGGACAGCCCGGTCTCGCCGTTGGCGGCTATCACCGCGCCGGCCTCCGTCGAGGTCACCCCGCGCTTCGTGCGCGTCGGCGACGGGTACGCCGCCACGCTGGTGGTCACCGGCTACCCGGCCGAAGTCGGCCCGGCCTGGCTCGAGCCGCTGCTGTCCTGGCCCGGCCGGCTCGACATGGCCCTGCACATCGACCCGATTCCCGCCCCGACAGCAGCATCTCGGCTGCGCACCCAGCGGGCCCGGTTCGAGTCGTCGCGGCGTGCCGACGCAGCAAAAGGCAAGCTGGCCGACCCGTACGTCGAGGCCGCCGCCGACGACGCCGCCGACCTCGCCGAACGCCTCGCCCGCGGGGTGTCCAAGCTGTTCCGCGTCGGGCTGTACCTGACGGTGCACGCCCGCACCGAAGCCGAGCTACTCGAGGCGTGCGCCCAGGTGAAGGCCGCCGCCGCGTCCACGTTGATCGAGGTGCAACCCGCGACGTGGCGGCACCTGCCCGGCTGGACCACCACCCTGCCCCTGGCGACCGACAGCCTGCAGATGCGCCGGACCATGGACACCCAGGCCCTCGCGGCGGCGTTCCCGCTTGCGTCGGCTGATCTGCCGGCGCCGCTGCCCGGCGACCCCGCCACCGGCGGCGGGGTGCTCTACGGCATCAACCCGGACTCGCAAGGCATCGTCTGGTGGGACCGATGGGCGCAGGAAAACTACAACTCGATCGTCCTGGCCCGCTCCGGCGCCGGGAAAAGCTTCTTCGTCAAGCTCGACGTGCTGCGCCAGCTGTACCAGGGCGTCCAGGTCGCCGTCGTCGACCCCGAAGACGAATACCTGCGCCTGGCCGACGCGGTCGGCGGCACCATCGTCCAGCTCGGCGCCCCCGCCGTGAAGATCAACCCGCTTGATCTGCCCGTCAGGGACACCCGGCCGGACGTGCTCACCCGCCGCGGGCTGTTCCTGCACACCCTGGTCGCGGTGCTGCTGGCCGAGGTGCCGCCGCCGGCCGAACGGGCCGCCCTGGACCGGGCCATCCTGGCCGTGTACCGGCAGGCCGGGATCACCGCCGACCCGGCCACCCATCACCGACCGGCCCCGCTGCTGGCCGACCTCGTCGCGGTCCTCGCCGCCGGCACCGACCCGGCCGCCGCGCAGCTCGCCGCCCGACTCACCCCGTGGGTGGCAGGCTCCTTCGCCGGCCTTTTCAACGGGCCGAGCACCACCCGCCCCGACGGGCACCTGGTGGTCTGGTCGTTGCGGCAACTGCCCGACGAACTGCGCACCGTCGGCACGCTGCTCGCGCTGGACGCAATCTGGCGCAGCGTGGACGCCCCCGGTCCTGCGGGGCTCGGCGTGCGCCGCCTGGTGGTGGTCGACGAGGCGTGGCTGCTGATGCGCGACGGCGAAGGCGCCCGGTTCCTGTTCAAAATGTCGAAGGCCGGCCGCAAGCGCAACGCCGGACTGTCGGTAGTCACCCAGGACGTCGCCGATGTGCTGAGCACGGATGTCGGGCAGGCCGTGGTCGCCAACGCCGCCACGCAGGTCCTGCTCAAACAGGCGCCGCAGGCCATCGACCAGGTGGCGCAGGCGTTCGGGCTGACCGGCGGCGAGCGGCGCATGCTGCTGTCCGCCCAGGTCGGTCACGGCCTGTTGATCTCCGGCAGCAACCGGACCGGGTTCGAGACGATCGCCTCGAACACCGAACACGTTCTGGCGACCACGAAGCCGTCTGACCTCGCCGGCCTCGCCGACCGATGGAACCAGGAGGCCGACCTGTGAGCCCACCTTCCGTCCTGCTGGTGTTATCTACGGCGGCGCCTGGTCCTGCGGGACCGGGCGCCGATGTCGTTGCGCCGCCGAGCGCGCCCGCGCAGTGGATTCTCGACGCCGGCGCCTGGGCGTGGCAGCGGCCCTGGCTGGTCGCCGTCGCCGCTGGGCTGCTCCTGGCCTACGTCGCCGGGCAGAACCTGCTCGCCGGGTGGCGGCACCGCCGCCACGCCCAGGGCGCACGCCTGGTCACGGTGGCGCCGCCACCGGAGGTTGATGCGGCCTCGGCAGCGGCGTTGTGGGCGAACCTGCACGGCACCCTCACCCCCTCCACCCGCCGGCGGTGGCTCTACGGCAGCCCGCACGTCGTATGGCAGTACACCTGGACCGGCCGGCACCTGCTCATCTCGGTATGGGTACCCGGCACCGTCCCGCAAGGCGCAGTCGAGGCCGCGATCCGCGCCGCCTGGCCCGGCGCAGCCTGCACCACCAGCCAGGCCGGACCGCCGATCCCGCTCGGCGTGCCGCAGGCGACCGGCGGGCACCTCACCCTGCAGGCCGCGGAATGGCTGCCGTTGCGCATCGACCACGACAACGACCCCCTGCGCGCGTTGATGGTGGCCGGCTCGCAACTCAAGAACGACGAGTACGCCTGCGTCCAGGTCCTGGCCCGTCCCGCCTCAACGCGGCGGGCGGCCCGCGCGCGCCGCGCCGCCGCCCGGCTGCGCGACGGCAACACCGTCCTGCCCGCCCTCAACCCGGCAGCGCCGCTGCTGTGGCTGCTGGACATGGTCCTGCCTGGCCGCAGCACACCCACCAGAAGCAGCACGACGGCGGCCCGGCGCGATCCGGGCGTGGAACGCGACGTCCGGGCGATCCTCGACAAGACTGTCCACAGCCTGTGGACAATCGGTATCCGGTACGTCGTAGCCAAGGACAACCAGCGCGGCGGCACCCATGCGCAGGACCGGCTGCGCGGCATCGCCGACACGATCGCCTCCGCCTACGCGGTCTACGCCGGCCGCAACCGGCTCGCCCACCGCACCCGCATGGGCCAGCCGGTCGCCGTCGCGGCCGCCCGCCGCTTGGGTGCCGGGTTCCTCGCCTGCACCCCCGAAATGGCTGTGCTGGCGGCGCTGCCCCGCGACCTGGCCGTGCCCGGCCTGGACCGGGCGCGGGCCAAGGCGATGCCCGCGCCGGTGGCGATCCCCACCGGCGGGCGCGGCGTCAAGGTGATCGGTGACGCCGAGGTCGGCGGGCACCCGGTCGCGCTCGCGGTCCCGGACGCCCGCTACCAGACGCACGTGGTCGGCTCCACCGGCTCCGGAAAGACCACCCTGCTGGTCAACATGGCCATCGACGACATCATCGCCGGCCGGGGCACCGTGGTGATCGACCCGCACGGCGACCTCGTGCTGGACATCCTCGACCGGCTTCCCGCCAGCGTCGCCGGCCGGGTGGTGCTGTTCGACCCCGACCAGCCCAACCCGCCCACCATCAACCCGCTCGAGGGTGACGACCCGGACCTGGTCGTCGACAACATCGTGTCGATCTTCGGCAACATCTTCGCCAAGGCGTGGGGGCCGCGGATGGACGACGTCATGCGCGTCGCCTGCCTGACACTGCTGCGGCACGCCAACGTCACGCTGCAACACATCCCGCCGCTGCTCAACTCCGCGCAGTTCCGGTCCAGCATGACCGCCGGCCTGCAGGACCCGGCCGGCCTGTCCGGGTTCTGGCAGTGGTACGACATGCTCAACCCGGCGCTGCGCTCGCAGGTCATCGGCCCCGTCCTGGCCCGTCTGCGCGCCTTCCTGCTGCGCGATTTCGTCAAACGCACCATGCGCTACCCGAAGTCCAGCTTCGACATGAGCAAGGTTCTCGACGGCGGGGCGCTGCTGGTGCGGATCCCGAAAGGCCAGCTGGGGGAGGACACCAGCAAACTGCTCGGCAGCCTGATCCTGGCGCAGGTGTGGCAGGCCGCCACCGCCCGCGCCAGCGTGGACCCGGACCGCCGCCGCGACGCCACGTTGATCATCGACGAGGCGCAGAACTTCCTCACCT
Source organism: Actinoplanes sp. URMC 104 (assembly GCF_051386375.1). Lineage (NCBI taxonomy): Bacteria > Bacillati > Actinomycetota > Actinomycetes > Micromonosporales > Micromonosporaceae > Actinoplanes > Actinoplanes sp. URMC 104. The sequence goes on from NZ_JBPQTO010000004.1 coordinate 9,593, forward strand.
TGTCTTCGTCGCTGGACACCATGCTGGCCGAGGCCCGCAAATACCGGCTGTCCATGGTCCTGGCTCACCAAGACTTGGCCCAGTTCCCCAAGGACCTGCTCGCCGCAGCCTCCGCGAACGCCCGCAACAAGATCTACTTCTCGGTGGCGCCCGAGGACGCCCGGATCCTGGCCCGGCACACCATGCCGGAGCTCGACGAGCACGATCTGGCCCACTTGGACGCCTACACCGCGGTTGCCCGCCTGGTCGTGGGCGGCCGGCAAACACCGGCGTTCACCTTCAAGACCCGGCCGCCGAAGCCGGTCGTCGGGCAGGCGACCGCGATCCGGCAAGCCGCCGCAGCGCGGGTGCCCGCCCAGGACACCAGCGCCATCGACGAACTGGTCGACAAGTACTCGGCCCGGCCCGACGACGGCCGCCCGCAGCGCGGCACAAACAGCGAGAAGCCGAAACCCTGACCGCACCCAGACGACTCACGCCCGTAAGCGGCTGGTGACAGCTCGAAAAGTCTGTCAGTCCTGGTCGGCGGCCTACCCTGAGGCCCCTTCCGTGTCGGCTTCCCTCGCCCTTCACCACGGCACGCTTGCCGGTTCGACCGAACCCGGGCATGTCTGGGCCGTTCGTGCAGCACTCGCCGCTGGACCGGCCGTCTCCATCGCTCGAGCGAACTGCGACACCCCTCCCACGGAGGGACAACCTCTTCCGCCTAAGGAGCAGCCGTCGTGTCCACCTCCCGTCACCCGGATCGGTCGTCCCGCTCCCGCACTTCCCCCCGCACCACCTCTGGTGGCTCGGTGCGGTCGTCGGCTCGCCTGGCGCGCCTGGACCGGCTCGGCCGGCTCACCGACCGCGATCATCTGCTGCTGGGTTGGCTCGCCGAGCACTACGTGCTGTCCACCGGCCAGATCGCCGCAGCCCTGTTCCCGTCACTGCGCGCCGCCCGGCTGCGCCTGGCCGTCCTGGCCTCGCTGCAGGCCGTGACCCGGTTCGCCGACGTCACCACCGGCAGCAAGCAGTACCTCTACACTCTCGGCCCGCTCGGCGCCGTGCTCTACCCGACGCAGTACAACGACCCGCTGCGCACCGACAGCCGACAACCGCGTACCACCGTGGAACGCACCGAACGCATCATCGGCAGCCGCAAACTCGGCCACCTGCTCGGCACCAACCAGCTGTTCATCGACCTCTACGCCTGCACACGCACCGACCCGACCGCCCGGCTGGCCCGCTGGTGGTCCGAACAGCACGCCATCGCCGTGTACGGAGCCGTGCCCACCGCAGCCACCGACGGCCCCGGCATCCGCCCCGACGGACATGGCATCTGGCAGGCCCGCGGCCGGCAGGTCGGCTTCTTCCTCGAGCACGACAACGGCACCGAGAAACTCGGCACCGTCGTACTCAAGCTCGAGGCGTACACCCGCCTGGTGATCGGCGGCGGCCCCCGCTACCCGGTCCTGCTGCGCGTACCCGGACGCCGCCGCGAGCAGCACCTGCTCGACGCCCTCGCCGGCAGTCGCCTGGCAATGCCCGTCGCCACCGGCGTCCACGACGGCCACCCCGCCGGCCCCGCCTGGACCCTCACCCACGACCCGGCCCGGCGCCGCTGTCTGCACGAACTGCCCTCGGAGCACGGCCCCGACAACCCGGCCACCAACCCGCACCGCTACGCCGACGGGACGGCCTCCGCGTAGCGGCGAAGGACTTAAGCCGCGCAAGAGACCGGCCACAGCGGTCGTGGACAACGACAAGGCCGCTGTCAGACCGGCAGCCTCTGGCAGCAGCCGCACAGCGGCTCAGACGGCACCACTGGGAGTCCGACAGCGCAGGCCAGAGCACGTTCCGACGATCATGACGGCAGCCGGTCGTGACAGACCCTGCCCTTACCGTTTCCGGCACCACCCTTCCTCATATATCGCTCCACCCGGTCCGGTCCCGCCTCCGGGAACTCGCCGCACCTCACCGGTGCCCGTACCCACCGCCCTCTTGAAGGCCGGTCGGTACCCGCACCGCGCGGCGGCCCCGAAAGGTCGCACCGCACCACAGCAACTCGCTCAAACCCTCACCCGCTTCAGCCGGTCTCATGCACCCCGTGGGCCGGTCACCTTCGCGCGCCCTTACCGCGCCCGCACCCTTGAGGAGAGAACTCATGACCGCTCCCACAGCGGCCCGCAACGGCCAGCAGCTGCCCCACCCGAAGGCCCCAGCTGCCACCAAGTCCGCCGCAGGCGGGCAACCGCCGGTCATCCACCCGGCCCCGACCATCACAACGATGATCGTGTGCCTGCCCGACGCGGTGTCACGTGATCCGCTGACCGCTCACCAGCTCGCCCGGCACTTCGGGGACTCCTGCACCCTGCAGCCGCGGTACTGGGCCAAACCACATCTGTACCTGTGGCAGCTGCGCCGCCTGATCGGCCGGGTCAAGCCCGCGCGTAACCAGCCGGACTACTGCGCAGGCGGACCGGCCCGGCTGCTCGACCTGATCGGCCTGCGCCACGCCGCCGGCGTCGCAGCGGGCATCCGCCACCACCTCTGGCAGCAAGCCGTGCAGGGCACCCGCCCCGCACAGCCGTGGATCGTCTTCCACACCCGGCACCTGCAGGAGCCGGGCACGTACAGCTACGAGCAGGCCGGCACCGACTTCTGGCGCCAGGCCCGCGTGAGCGCCATGCGCGCCCACAACGCAGCGGGCGCCGGTGTGCCGCTGGCGATCGACAAGCTGGAGATGCTGCAAGCCGGAGCCGCGGCCTACCAGCACTACAGCGCCATGACCGCGGTCTGCGGCGACGCGCTGCTGACCGCCGAAGGCGCCCACCTGGTCCCCGCCAGCGACGCCTTCGCCGACCGGGTCACCTACCTCGAGCAAGCCGTCCGCTACCTCGCCGGCATCGACAACACCAGCCAGCGGCTCGTCGCGGTCTCCCTGCAGAACTCCCACCGAACCGGTCCGGTAGCTACCGCCACGGCCTGAAGGCGACGCGTACACCCCTCACCCGCCTCACCTCGCGCCCGCACCTCGCCGGGGCGACCCCAACCCCTTCGGACGAGAACAGATTGGAGATGCACATGCTCAGTGGCATCCAGGTCGCGGCGATCACTCGATGTCTGATCGGCCTCAACGACTACGTGCAACAAACCAAGAGCGAGCCTGGCGAAAGCATGCTGGCGGTCGTGCAGGAGAGCACGGTCCCGGGGCACCCCGACCCGACCGCCCGCCAGGTCAGGCTCAATCCCGTCCCCGTCCCGCAAAGGATCTGGAGCCACCCGGACGGCCCGGTCGCCGCGCTGCGCCACGCGCACGACGACATGCGCCAAGCCGGCGTCGAGCACCAGCTGGCCCGAGTCACCGGCATCCGGTTCCTGGCCTGGATCTACCTGTACACCGAGACAGTTCACGACGAGGAAGGCCCCGTCACCGTCCGCCAGATCGACGCCGTCGACATCGACGACCGGGCCTACCTGTTCACCCACGTGCTCGGCGAACCAGGGCACTCCGTGGCGGTCCTGCCCGCAGCGTCGTCAGCAGGCACCGACAGCACCCTCGCCGTCCTGATGACGCTCGCGCGCACCATGCGCACCAGCGGCTGACCCACCCTCACACACCCACGGCGCGCACCGGACCCGACGCCACCCGAGATCACCAGCGGTAGCGACAACACGCCGGTCACGGCCTGACCCCTGGCAATCAGCGACGCCGGGCTAGAAGACGCCACGGCACGCGCATCACGACACAACTAGCACCGATGCACGGCAGACCTACCGAGCCAACGAACCAAGGTCCCGACGAGCCCCGCAAAGCTCCTGCCCCAGCCGCAGCAGCGAAGTGCCAGCCGGTGAAGTCTCGCCCGGCGCCCCGGGCGGGGTGCTGGTCACGCTTCGGCCAAGCGACACGGCCGACCTTTACCTCTTCCACCAGCGAGCAGCCCTGCGCTCAGCCTGCCCAGCGGCTGCACCGCCGGCACACCTGCACCACCTTCCGGCCCGCACGACATCACACCTGTTCACCCACGCTCCCGGGACCACGCCTGGCCACCTGCTGATCCCGGGCTTTCCGGGACACGTGCATGGCCTGGCAGGCGCCGGGGCGATCAAGAAAGGGAACCCTGTCATGTTCGAACCCTCCGCCACGATCGCGAACCTGCTGACCACCGTGGCCACGACCCCGGCCGCCTCCGCAGGCATGCGGATGACGACCGAGCGCGCCGCCGACTTCGCGCACCCGCTGGCCGCGCAGCTGACCGGGATCGCACTCGACCCTGCCGGCCGCGAGCTCGCCGACCGGATGCTCGACACCTACTGGTCAGACGAACAGCGGCAACAAGACACGCTTACCGCCGCAGGCGACGACCGTGACGTCATCATCGGCAGCGGCTACCACGCCGCCGTATACGCCGCCACCCGCGTCCGCGCCGGCCACCCCCGACCGCTCGTGCTCGAACGCGATTCGCGCGTCGGTGGCATCTTCGCCGTTACCAACCGGCCGGTGTTCTACCTCAACTCCCGCAACCGCCCGGGCGGCCCCGGCCTTGCCGGCGACTTGGGCGCCAGCCTCAACTATCTGCCGGGCGCCCCGATCCAAGCGGCGAACCTGTCCACCGCCGAATACCAGACGAACACCGACATGGCCTTCGTCATCCGGCTGACCCTGGCCCAGTACGCCGACGTGGTGCCCGACGCCACGGTCACCGCCGTCGGCGAGTACAACGGCAACAGCATGCAACTGACCATCGACGGCCGCCGGGAGCTGTCTGCCCGGCGCGTCATCGACGCCCGAGGACTGGGCGACCCCAGCGGGGAGAGCCTCGCCAACGGCAGCACCATCGTCACGTTCGGCCAGTTCATGCAACGCATGGCCCGGATCTGGCCGCTGCGTGACCTGCGCAGGGTCGCCGTCGTCGGCGGCGGGGACTCCGGCAAGTGCGCGGTCGAATCGCTGCTGGGCATCGCTCCGGAACCCCTCATGGCAGCGGCCGCGCTCGACCGCGTGGACCGCATCGACTGGTACGCCCAGCAGTTGCCGACCAGCTGCGAGGGTTGGCAGCGCAACATCCGCGGCCGCTACCAGGCAATCGGCCGCCACCTACGCGAGGACCGCTTTGGTCTCCGGCGACTCACCGTCCTGCAGCGCCGGGCACGGGTCGTAGACCTGCCCGGCATGGCGCTCATCGACGGCCGCGGCTACGACTTGGCTGTGCTCTGCACCGGCACCACGGAACCGTCCATCCAGGGCCTGGGCGGCGTCAGCAGCACAGATCCGTACGCGGTCGCCGGCGCCGGCGTCGTCGCGCGGAAGTACTTCGACCGGCTGGCGTTCCGGGTCGGTCCCCACGCGAGGCTGCCATTCAGCCAGCAGGAGATCGACGAGGGCGTCGCCGAACAGCCCGGCAACGCTGCCGCGATGTTCCGGCTCGGCAGCAAGACCGCCGCTCTTGCGGCCACCCTGCCGCCGGCCAGCCCAGCCTGAGCGACACCCAACCGCAGAAGCCCCGCCGAGGCGCCCCCGAGGACGGACGACGCGTAGCCAGACGACCTACGACGGCCGGTATGTGCAACGGCTCAATCCGCTGACCACATCCGCCGAAGCGACGAGCGCTCGGCGGCCGGCTTCGGCGAGGTGGTCGCTACCCGGCGACCACCTCGCCCGTCCAAGGCCTTGGAACCAGCCCCTCAACACAGGCATCCGCCTCGACCGGCCGACGCCGACCGCTGGATCGACGCCACCACCCCAACCCGTCTTATCAACGATCCCCGTCGAAGGAGAAAACCGTGGTAATCCGTGTGCAACGCTTCGTCGTCGACGACCTCGACCAAAGCATCGAGAGCGTCGGCACCTACCGGTTCGCCCTCGAAGGAACCGAATACGAGATCGATCTGGCCGACCACAATCTCGAGCGGCTGCGCCTGGCGTTGCGTCCCTTCATCGCGGCCGGCCGGCGGCTACCGAAGGCCCCGAACGGCAAGACCCGCCGCAACACGGTCGGCGCGCAAGCCCGCGTCATCCGGCAGTGGTGGCACGACCATCGGGCCGACCTCGACCTGCCGCCCTACAAAGCGCGCGGCGCAGTACCAAGCCAGGTAAAGGTCGCCTTCCGAGCCGCGAGCCAGCACGGCGGCGTCACCGCCGACGTGCTCTCACTATGAGCCGCCACCTCATGGACGGCAGACCACGAGAATCGGCCACGAGGTGGCCCCAGGGAACGACAGGCGAGCAGCCAGACCGTAGGCGGTCACGCAGCGGCGCACCGAGCCGCAGGTGATCGCGATGATCTCTCGCGCCGTCGCCGGGATCGCAGTCACGGTCACCGTCGTCCTGCTGAGCTGCTCCGGACTCGTGGCCACCATGCTCGGCGGCGGCAACGCGTCCTCGGCAAGCTGCCTATCTACCGTCTATGCACCTCTAACCAGCACCGGCGCCGCGCCGAACGGTGTCACGAGTACGGCGCCCAAGCCGATCCGAGCATGGAATGCCGAACAGGTCGCGAACGCGGCGGTCATCGTCGCAGTCGGCCAGCAGCTGCAGGTACCGGCACGCGGCTGGGTGATCGCCGTGGCCACCGCCATGCAGGAGTCCTCGCTGAACAATCTGCCCGGCGGTGACCGAGACTCGGTCGGGTTGTTCCAGCAACGCCCCAGCCAGGGGTGGGGCACGCCCGCACAGTTACACGATCCGCGGTACGCGGCGACCACGTTCTACACCAAGCTCCTGGCCGTCCCCGGCTGGCGCAGCATGCCATTGAACCGGGCAGCGCAGGCCGTGCAAATCAGCGCCTTCCCCGACGCCTACGCGAAATGGGAGCCTCAAGCTTCCCAGCTCGTCGGCGCGGTCACCGGTACCGCGATCGCCTGCTCCAACATCAGCATGGCCGCCCCCGCGTCGCGCAACGCCGACGGCTCATGGCCGGACGAGCGATGCTCCATCCGGCCGGATCCCACCACCGGAGCGGGGTGCCTGACTCCGCGCACGCTGCATCTCGTTGTGCAAGCCGATGCCGCAGGCCTCCCGCAACCCGCGTGCTTCCGCGTCGATGACCACGGTGAACACCCCCAAGGTCGCGCCTGCGACTGGATGATGACCGCCGGCGGCGAAGCCACCGGAAGCCAACAGGCAATGGGTGATCTTCTGGCGGCCTGGGCGGTCGCGAACGCCGACGCGCTGGGCATCCGATACGTCATCTGGTTCCGCCAGATCTGGATCGACGAAAGCCGCCGCTGGCGCGCCTACAGCAACCCGTTCGGCGGCGACGACCCCAGTGGCTGGCACACCAACCACGTGCACATCTCGATATATTAGCGTCGAAACAATTTCGTCTGATGATGAGTTCGAACCGTTGGCCAATGGCCGGCTAAGCTGTCGCCAGCGGGAACTATGTCCGCGAAGAGACCTCACCGTGTCGAATGCGGTCGATGAACGACCCGGTATTCCTGCTAGTACCGTCATGCTCCGAATCGCAGCCGAACTCCCCGCCGATCTGCTCGCGGTGCACATCGGCACCGCACCCAGATGGGTTCACGAGGCGAGCGCCACCTAGACCGCTACCGGCACTCCTTGGGTTCCAACGTATGGTCGTCAAATTCCCATTCGGGTGCTGTGGAGCGGACGAACTTCGGCTCAACCCACGACCGAGTGACTCGATCTGGGTAGGCTTCAGCGAAGGTTCGTGCATCGAAATCAACCAGCCATTCCTCGGCAAAAGCAGTAGTCGAAAGCCCGCGTTCCTCGGTAAAACGCCGGAAATGAGCACGTTCTTGATAGAAGGTTTGATCGGACTCGGGCCCAGCAAGCCCGCCGCGCTCCCAGAACCGTTCGATATTCATGATGCGACACAGTTGCTCAACCATCCTTTCGTCAATCGGTAGCGTTTCGTACTGCCAGTCGTAATAGGCTCTCAGCAATGCAAGCACCGTAAATCCGGTACCCTCGCCGAAGCGGTTTTCGACGACCCCGTGCAAGGCTCGTGCCTCCAGCCCGAATCTTTCCTGCGCCGCGCTCAGTCGTAGCGCATGCACGATTGGAAGTACGTGTTCGAAGAAAATGAGCTGTCCAGCAACAACCGCAGCGAGGGGATCGACATCCTTCCCGGACTTTTCCAATCGTGTAACAAGGTAGTCATAGCCTCCAGGGCGCGCATCCTCGCGGCCGGCCGCCGACAGCGGCGTGCGCCGGATATAGCGCGCCACTTGGAGGAGTGCCGCTGAGTCGAGCCACCGAACGGCCAAGTCCACATAAAGGGTTGCCGAATCGCCGATCAGATAGCCGTCGATAGCCTCCATGCCGTCGATGAAGGAGCGGCCTTCTTTCGCCCAGAGTTCGGCGTCACAACGGAGGAGAAAAACCGGTGAACTTTCAAGCGCTCGGCTGAGCGGTAGTGAATGCACCGTGGGGTGCGTACGGTTCAAGTAGGAGATCGGCAGGGCCGCGGGCAACGAAGACGGGAAATGTAACTTGACCGTTCCCAGATAGAGGAACCTACGAGGCACGTCAGTCGGTGTGCAGAACTGGTCGAACGACTGCGCCAGCGCGTATCGGCGGTCACCCGCGGCGGTCAGGGACTGGGGATTGCTCCACCAGTGCGCCTCGCCGATGACAGCCTGAGTGACGGTCAACATCTCAATCGCCGCTGCTACCTCATCCGGAGTAACTAGCAGTTGCTGGCACTGGTTTAGCAGCACCTCCAAGGCCGCCTGGTCGCAGAGATTCTCGATCTCCGCCTCTTCCATATGCCGCGCGCTAGCATCAAGGGACTCGCGGATTGCGATGTGTTTCATCTCATGTAACACGACGAACAGGCGCGCAATTTCAGCGAATTTGTGCGCCTGTCGATTTAGCACGATCGGTAAGCGTACATCGTAATAGTTTCTCCAGCCGTGTCCGGTGCGAATGCCTCCAATGGTCGCATGGAGATACCGGTTAACGTATTCCCTGACCTCGTCATCCAGCCATCTCTCGTTAAGCAGGACGAACATCCGGGCTAGGATTTCCAGAGCCGCATTCATCCCACTCGAGCACGCCACGAAGTAGCACCCGTTGTGGATCTGCATGGCGCTTGCATGCCAATTGGAGTCATCGATTTCGGTCACGGACAAGTGCACATCGGAGACGCTCAGCCTGCGCATGTCATGGCCCGGCGGCATACGCGCCATCATTGCGGCCGCGAGATGAACAGCCTTATGCCAGTTCACTTCACCCGCATGGCCAAGCGCTTCCATCCAGTTGACATCAGAACCGGCGCGAAACAAGCTTTCCTCGGGCGCAGTCCAGTTAGCAGATTCCGCTATGAAGATACTGCCCTCGCTGCAGGAATTTATCAGCATCAGGGCGCACAGAAGTTTTTGAGACCGAACTTCACAATAATCGCGGCGACCGTGAAGCAGGCTGGCTTACCGACTAAGACGCTGATGGCGTCGGCGAGGGCGGACACGTCCACTGCGGTTTCGGCGAACTCCTTGCTTCGTGGGCACACGATCTCTTTGAGGCGGTTATTGTTGGCGGACAACCAGGTCTGTGCCCGAGCCTTTAATAACCGGCGATCCTCGCCGCCGAATCCGTCGATACTGAGTTCGGAACCTAGCTGGAGGTAGAGGTCGTCGAGGGTAAGTTCAGCAGCGTCCACATACACATCCTCCGTCACGGGAGGGGGTGCTCGCTAGAAGACACACCGCCTGTCCGGCATCGACTATCTCGGGCAGGCGATAGGCCGCCGTCGGTCCTTTGCCTTCTTGAGTGTAAGAAAGCTGAGTTCTGCCGCACGGACCTTGCGCGCGGGCAGTAGGCGGCCGGGCTCAGTACCGGACGTCGTACAACTCACAGGGTTTCGGTGGCAACCGTGTCGGTGGTAGGTGGGATTGGTGCCGACATTCACAGGACGGCTAGGCCGAAGCTCCTTGAATGCCGCCATGATCAAAAAAGCAACGAACAGGTCTCGTCGTTGCGAACAAATACTGTGCGGTGGCCGGCGAGCGGCCATTGCGTCGTCGGCGTTGCCTCTCGCAGCCCGCAGATGCCGCGCGCCCGTGCCTGTTGTCGTCGTGCGGCTGTCCAACGCGGCACATCCTGTGGCTGCGCGGCTTGGGGCCGAGCTCAGACGATGAGCGGAGCCCGCCCCACTTCGTAGTTCCAAAACCTGCACTACCTCAGAACGCTCGCCGTTGCCGTACACCCAGCGCTGGGAACTCCGGCGGGGCGTCGCCGCTGGGTCAGTGGCGTAGTGCGCGTCGCAGCGGTGCCGGGGCGAATCCCGACCGGCCGGCACGGCCCCCGGTGCGCGCCTTCACCGTGCAGCAATGTGCCACTTTCTCACGCTCTTCGTTCGGCCGCGCACCGCCGCGACGCCCGGGGCTCGGACACGGCTACCGCCAAGGCAAATCCCGCCCTGCATGACACCGCAAAAGCTCCAACTCCCTAATCGCACTTGATCAATGCGCTGCAGGAGACGTGGATCAGTGCACACCCCATCCGCCGCGAGCAGAGAGGACTCCCTCAGTCATGACTTTCCCCCGCACCCCTGCGGCACCCGCACACAGCGCGTTCGAAGTTCTTGCCGCCCTCGCCGACCTCGGCGAGGCCACCGCCGCCACGGTCGCCGAATACACACAGCTGGGCTACTCGACCGTGACGCCGAAGTTACGCGCCTGGGAGGCCAGCGGGCACGCCGAGCGCTTCCGCAACGACACCAGCCAGACGCTGTGGCGGCTGACCGCCAACGGCCGCGCCGCCACCGAAACCCCTAGCGAGCACGCCGCCACGGTGACGCCCCCTTCTTCCCCTCGCATCGACGACCACGTTGTGTCCACACCGGCCGAGGACGGCGCGGCTGCCTCGGCCGTGTCTAAGGTCGCGGCCTGCCCAGCGGTCCCGGACAGCACCACGTTGCCGGATACCGGCGAGCCGACCGACGCCACCGAGAACTGTCACAACGATCAGGATCCCGCTGAGCCACAGCCCAATTCCGCACCCGCGTCCGCAGACACTGCCGAATCCGAATCCGCCGCTGCAACGGGAACAATCGACGACATCGGCGAGCAGCCCGAGCTTGCTGGCATCGCTGCAACTTTCCCTTCGACCGGCGGCCAGATAGCGACGGAGCCGGCACCACCAGACACTGCCGCCAGCCTTGCAAACCCGGCGGCCGAAGACGCGGATTCACACCGGCCGGGCACCGCGCCATGCGGCCACCTCACCGACGCAGCAACGACCTCCCCATCCCACCGACGGCCGTCAGGCTCCCTACGCGGGGCAATCCTCGACATTCTCGAGGCCAACCCGGACACCAGCTACAAGATCAGCCAGCTGTGCATCCTGATCGACCGCGCCAACGAGGGCGCAAGCGCGAGAAAGGCCAGCGCTGGAGCGGTCGCCAACGCCGCCCACAAGCTCGCCGAAAGCGGCCGAGCCGTACTGCTGGTGGAAAAGCCCGCCACGTTTCGCCTGTCCGTAACCGACGCCTGACACACCCATCCGGATCCATAGCCCGGAAGGCAGGCGTCGAACTTCCCGGAACCACGCCTGCCCCCGGTGCTCCTTAAGCGACAAGGAGCCCAAGAAGTGTCTCCTACACTTGCCTCGATCCTCACTGCGGGTGGCGGCCTGCTCGCCGGGCTGGCGGTGGCCGGCATGCTGCTGGTGCGGCAGCACCGGACACTGGACCGCTGGCGCGACCTCGCCCATCACGACGACATCACCGGCCTGCTCAACCGGCGCGCACTGCTGACCGCCCTGCGCCGCGCCCTGCGCGACGGTGACCACGTCGGCCTCATCATGCTCGACCTCGACCGCTTCAAGCGCATCAACGACACCTTCGGCCACCAGGCCGGCAATCACGTCCTCACCGCCGTCGGGCGCCGCCTCGACGCCCTCGTACCTCCGGTAAGTCTCGTCGCCCGCCTCTCCGGCGACGAATACGCGCTGCTGGTCACCGGCGACACCGAACAGGTTGCCTCCGCCGCCTCCGCCGCGTGGCGGGCGGTCACCCGCGACCCGATCCCCGTAGGCGACACCTATCTGCAGGTCACCGCCAGCATCGGACACGTTGCCGCGGGCGTTGGTGCTACACCCACCGAGCTGCTGCGGGCCGCCGACATGGCCATGTACGAGGCGAAACAGGCCGGCACCGGCATCCACGCCGCCGGCACCGGCGGCCCGCACCTGCCACGGCACGCCCGCTACCGCGACCTGCCCCGCGGCTGAGCCGCCGCGCTCCAAGGCACCACGTGGACGCCCGAGGAACCTCACCAGGCCATCCAGCGGGTTCACCGCCGCAAGCGAGTAGCCGCCTTAAACCGCGGTTAGTCCTCGCCGAGCACGTGGCCCCTCGAACCCAGCATGCCGCGCCCTCTCCCGACCACCTGCCTGAACAGCCGCGTCCGACCCGCCCGCCCATCAATTTCGCAAGCAATGGAGATGCCATGACCATCTATCAGCCAGGGCAGCGCATCGCCCTGGTCCACACCGGCGATCCGTACACCACCCTGCGGGCCGGGGACACCGGCACCGTGCAACGTCACGACGTTGACCAGCAAACCGTTCACGTCGTCTGGGACAACGGCTCCACCCTGGCGATGTGCCTCGACGCCGGCGACCGCATTCAGCCGCTCCGCGCGGTAGCCGATCCGGTGGGCGCCGACGCCGACCGGTGGGCCAGCAGTCTGGAACTGCTGCGCGCCGCTGGCGCCGAGAGTGGTCGCAACGCCGCCGACTGGTGGGCGCAGGACACCATCGGCGGCCGAGCCTGCGCAGAACCTCGCCCTACGGCGCGACGCATCCTCACCGAGATCGCCGACGGTGACCCGGCCGTACTGGACTTGCTTCCCCACCTCAATCTGTCCAGGGAGTCGGTCGACGGTCTTAGCGAGAGCGACCTGTACGCCGCAGCGGTCGCCGACACCGGGCCAGCGTGGCAGGGTCTCGACGACCACCAGCGGGATACGGCGATCGACGCCTACCGCGACGCCTATGACACCGCCGTCCTGGACCGCGTCGAGCATCTGTGCCGGCTGGCGAGCAGCCCGAACGGCCGCGACCTGTCCCACCTGCATCCCGATCAGGTACGCGTCGGCAGTGTGGGGGTGTTCGCCGGTGACTGGGCCTGGACCGATGTCGACCGGATCGGCGTCGGCTTCGTCGGCACGCTGATCGACCGGTGGAACGGCTGGGCTGTGTTCAGTTGCACCCGGCAGGTCGCCCACGCCATCGTGGCCGACCAGCAGCAGCAACGCCGGTACGTCCGCGAGGCCCTGCAAGGAAGCGGAGTGCCCGAACCGCAGCTGGACGAGCGGGTCAACAGCGAGCTGGCCGATCTACGCGTCGAAGGCGACATCATCATCGCCGACCAGCGTGGCCTGTACGGCGACCCGGAGGCAATCGAGCGTCTGACCCCCGACGCCGACGGCCGCTACGTGGTGATGGGGTGGAACTGGTGCTGGGAAGCCGTCGACCCGTACCTGTGTGACCGGGTCGTGGGTGACCTGCCCGAGCCGGGAGATCAGCAGCAGTTCGAGCTGCTGGCTCACACACCGGGCCTGCGGGTACCGCACACCCGGCTGCGGCTGACCGACGTACAACCCGGCGGCGCCATATCGATCGGCAAGCCCGACACGGCGTTCACCGCGACCCCGGTCCTCGACGACGAGCCGGTCGCCGCGGTCAGCGCCGACGGCACCGGGACGGTGATGCTCGAGCCGCCCGAGGCAGCAATCGCGCACGATGCTCTGCGCTCTTACCTCGCCGGATGCCGCTACCGGGGCCAGCCAGCCGACACTGCGCTCGTGCTACAAGCGGTGGCCCGCGAGCACGTCCTCGGCCAGGCGGTCGCGCTCGCCGGCGCCGACGGCGCCACCGTGCTGCGGCTCGTCGACGACACCGGCCGAATCTACCGTCTGCGACCGCTGCGCCCCATCCCGCGACGCCCGCGGGATTTGCTCCACCTCGGCCGCACGCTCACCCACGCCCCAGGCCAGCGGTGGGAGCTCTGGACCGGCACCAGCTGGTCGACGGTGCCCGGCACCAGCACAACAGCCCACGATGCGGCACAGCCCTGACTGCATGCCGCGCCTACACGTGTCACCTCACCAGGGAGGCCGCTGTGAACACCTATGTCGAGCGGTTCCGGGATGCCGACCGCCGCTACGAGAACATCCGCTGCCGATGGAACGCTCTTCCCACCGCAGAGGCACGCCAAGCCTCCGGCCTGCGGCAGACGCTGGACTCCACCCACGACAAGCGGCAGTCAGCCGCCGCCGCGCTGCTGCACGATGCCGCATGCAGACACACCATCGAACAGAAATCCGGCGTCTATCTGCTCCTCGACGCCACCGGCCGGTGGCGGATAGACCCAGTCACGTTCGACGGCGCGCCGCTGCTCGGCTACGACAACGGCGCGCTCAACGAGGCATGCGAGCACGACGGCAACGACCCGGACGGCGAATGCGACGTCCTCACCCAAGCCGCCGACACCGTCGAGCTGCCCACCGCCGGCGAACTGACCGCCCTCATGCTCAGCTACCTGTGCCAGCACGACGAACTGACCAACCTGGATCTCGACGAACTCAGCGACCAAGAACTGGACAAGCTGACCGCGCACCTGAAAGCCCACCGACGCCCACCAGACAGCTGAATCTTCCACCTCGCAGACCACCGACTCATGTCCACAGGAGTGAACCCAATGCGCCCCAACCCGGCGGCCAACGCCGACCCACCCCACCACGCCTCGACCGCCGACGTGCCGGCCATAGCGGCGCCCGCAGGCCCCGATGCCCCGATCCTCCGACGGCCGCCGCTGCGGCAACCTTCGCTCAACGCCGACGCAGCCGAGCAGAGCCCGGCAGCGGTGACCGGCTCGGACAACCTGTCGGTCGGCGACCCGGCCACCCTGCGAACCCGGCTGCTGACCCGGATGTGTCACACGTGCGTGTTCCGGCCCGGCAACCTCATGCAGCTGTCGCAAGGCCGGCTACACGAGCTCGTCGAGCAGGCCCGCCAGGCGGAGAGCTACATCATCTGCCACAGCACGCTGCCCGGCATGGCACCCGACGACGTGGCACCGGCGGTATGCCGCGGCTTCGCCGACCGGTACTCCACCCAGGCGCTGCAAGCCATCGAGCGACTCTTCGGCTTCACCGAGATCGAACCGCCGCCCAAGTCCACGCCCTGACGGCGCCACCATCCGAGCACACCCCGGCCACCGCCCGCGTGGCCGAAGCCGGGCGCTCGCTGAATGACCCGTGACCGATACGCCCAGCCGGGCGCGGTTACCCGTGTTCAATCGCCGAGATCGAACCGTCCACGACGATCTCGACCCGTCTCCACTGTGCGGCTCCCAGGCCTGCGCACCCGGAGACGGGTGCGCAGGCCTCCTCCGCACTACGGAAAGGCCACGCCCATGACCGCACCCCCGCCCGCCTCCAACGGCCCCGGATACCTGTACCGCAAGGTCGCCCTCTACCTGTGCGATCACCCCGACGAGCTGCTCAAAGTCGGTGACATCACCAGAGCCATCGGCGCTCCTTCGACCGGCGCCGTGTTCGAAGTCGGCAAGAAGATGGCAGCTGCCGGACACGCCACCCACCAGACCAGCCCACACCGCTTCCAGATCACCCAGGTTGGCATCGCCGCCGCCGGTGCCATACCGCCCGCGGCCGGCAGCACCCGTGGCGGCGGCAGAAGCCGGCACGCCGCGCGACCCACGCCGGTCACCCGGCCCGGTGGGCAGCTGTACTACCAGCGCCGGCTCGGCGGCGACTGGGACATCACCGTCCTGCACAAACTGCGCAGGCAGAAGCTGCCAGTCCTGCTGTACGGGCCGCCAGGCACCGGCAAGACCGCCATGCTCGAGGCCGCCTTTCCCGACCTGCTGACCGTCGCAGGCACCGGCGACACCATCGTCGACGACTTCCTCGGCTCCTACGCCCCGCTACCCGGCGGCGGCTACGGCTTCGTCTACGGACCCCTGGTCACCGCCATGCGCGAGGGCCGGGCACTGCTGGTCGACGACGCCACCCTGATCCCGCCACGCGTGCTCGCGGTGCTGTACCCGGCGATGGACGGACGCGGCAAGGTCACCGTCAACACGCCACAGGGTGCCGAGACCGTCGAGGCCGCCGACGGGTTCTACGTGTGCGGCGGCCACAACCCCGGCGTGCACGGTGCCGTGCTCACCGAAGCCCTGGCGTCCCGGTTCACCGTGCAGATCGAGGTCACCACCGACTGGGACCTGGCCCGCCAGCTCGGCGTACCCGCCAAGGTCGTCGCGGCCGCAATCGACTGCAACAACGACCTGGCCGCCGGCCGGATCAGCTGGGCACCGCAACTGCGCGAGCTGCTCGGCTTCGTCAAAGTCCGCGACAACCTCGGCATGGCCGCCGCCCTGTCCAACCTGGCCGGCATCGCCCCCGACGGCTGCCGCACCGAAATCACATCCGCACTGTCGCGGCACACCGGCCAGACGATCAAGCCTCTCGCCCTCGGTAAACGCTGACCCCTACCTGCAATGGAGGCACCCACTGATGTCACAGCCGAGCACCCACCGCCGTCCAGCCCCTCGCATCCCGGCCGCGGTCGATCCAGGCTGGCAGCCCTGGTCCGACGCCTGGACACGGCACGTCCCCGTGCTCACCGGACGCACCGACCTGCACGTGCATGTCGCCCCCGGCGCCGGCGGCGGCGCCCCCGAATGCTTCTACCCGGACCTGCGCCGTATCGAGATCGACGCCCGCTACATCGCCGACACCCCCGACGTCGCCGACCCGCGCAAAGCCGGCCACAAGAAGATCGTGCCCACTGGCTACGGGCTTCTCATCCACGGCAGCGCCCACGCTGCCCACAGTCTGTGGCAAGCACCGCCCGGCACGCCGCCGATCCTCGCCGACACCGCCGAACTCCTCGAAGAGTCGCGCGCCGAAAGCCGCCAACGCAGCCGCCGACGCGCCGACCGCCGCTGGCTACGCCACATGATCAACGCAGTGGTGCATCCCGGCATCGCCCCCGTCGACGATCTCTGGCACGCGGGTGTCCTCGCCGCGCTCCTACTGGCCCGCGTCGACGCCCGGATCCTAGCCAGCAAAGACGTGCGTACCGTCCGGAGCGCCGTGACGGCCGTCGTCGGCCGCCGCCGGCTGCAGCAGCTACGTGACGTGTGGCGGCAGGCCCACTCCGTCGACGACACCGACGCCACCACCATGATCGAGCTGGCCCGCCGGTGGTGCGAGATCCTCGGCATCGACCCGCACCGGCAGCACACCGTTCCCATCCCGGACCCAGGCGCGTTCCCTGGCCTGCTCGAGCAGGCGCTGACCGACTTCCTCGCCGTCACCGCCGGGCTCACCTCCGCCGACTACCAGGCACAGGTACTTACCCGCCGGCACACCCCACCCGATGGCTGGCCGCGCACCAACCCGACCCGCGAGCAGCAGACCGCAGCCCGGCAGCTCGCCGAACGCCTTCAACGAGCACGAACGCGCCACCCCGAGACCGTCCAGCGCGGCTCGGTCGTGCCTCCCGGACGGCTACGGACCCGCAACGCCGTCGCCGCCGAGGCCCAGATCGCCGCAGGGCAAGTACCGACCGCCGCGCCGTGGCAGCACCGCACCCAGCAACCGCCGCCCAAACCCACCCTGCACCTGGCGATTCTGGTCGACCTGTCCGGCTCCATGCACTCCTACGCAGCCGAGTTGTCATCCGCGGCGTGGATCTTTGCGCACGCCGCGCACCGCGCGGAGGCCGTCACCACCACGATCGGCTTCGGTGATCAGACCAGCCTCTTGGTGAGCCCCAGGAGTCGGCCCAGCCACATTCTGCGCATGCAGGCAGGCGGAGGCACCCACACCTTCTGCGACGCGGTGAAGCTCGCCGACCAGCTGCTCAACCTGCGACACGGCCGCGCCCTGCGGCTTTGCGCGGTCGTCTCCGATGGCGCCGTCACCGACAAGCCGGCAGCGCAGAAACTCATCACGACCTTGCACCTGGCCGGTTGCGGCGTGCTGTGGCTGCATCCCGACGGGCTTGCCCGGCACACTTTCGCCGACACCACCGCCATCACCGTCGCCGACCCCGTCGACGCGGTCACCCGCATCGCCGACGCCGCACTCACAGCGCTCGAGAACGCCTAACTACCGAGGGCACACCGACCGTGTGCTTTCAGCCCTGGACGGAGGCGCACGGGTTCGACCAGTTGAAGGACTCGGCCGAAGATCGGACGCGCACCGCACGGCAACTCGCCAACCTCTCAACCGCGACCCTGCGGACAGCAGGAGGAGTCAGACGAACCGTCGCGGACGTCGGTAACCCGCTGTCGCCGCGAATGCCCAAGCCACACAAGTTCCGTGGTACCGACCTCAGAGGCGTTTGCCTGAAGGCCTGCTCGCCGCCGCAGCGGCGAGCAGGCACCTGAGAGCAGAACGGTGCTCTAGAACAGACGGAACCATTGCGCCTTGTTGTTGAGGTTGCAGGGCGCTTGGATGAGATTGGAGGAGTATGCCGGGTCGGACACGTACTGGATGCACTCGTGCTTCCCGTCCTCGAAGTAGGTGTAGAGATTCTTCAGCACCTGCCTCCGCGATGTGCCGGAGCCAACGTTGAAAACCTCCCACTCGTCGCCGCCGTAACCGATTTGGTTGTTGCAGACGAAGCTGGCCGGCCCGCCGCCGCTGCCGAACGAGTTGACGCATCTTCCGGTGGCGATGTTCTTGAACCGATATACCTGGTGACCGTTGTAGGAGCTGAGACCGATGAACGACCAGTTCCGGTAGTTCACCGGCGTCTGGCTGCAGGCCTTGAGCTGAGGATCTTGGGAAACCTCCCGGACGCAGAGCCCGTTGTGGTGGATGAACATACGCCCCGCGGCTTCGGCGGGGGTCGCCACCAGTGCAGCCGCCAACACCGAGACGAGCGCGGCACCCACTGCGATCAAGATACGCGTCAATGTCTGAAACTTAGTCATGAGGCGGGAGCGTATAGGGATGAGCGAGTGCACGAAAGCCCCGCACCTGCGAACTATTGTCGCTTAATGAGAATTTGAGACTTGCGTGTCCGAGTGTATTCGGTGCACTTCCTTGAGTAATAATTCGAATGGCCGCGAGCGCTCACTTGAAAAACTCCAGGAAGGCTGCTAACGGCACGAAAAAGGTACGCAGTTGCGCACCTCTATTGCGAAGGGATTGGTCAGCAGTTGCGCACCGGTCCTGGATTCGCTCAGCCGCTGGGTCGCGACAGGCCCAGCACAACTCCTCCACCGGTGACACATTCCGACCAGCGACTAAGCACGCAGCATCCTGGGAAACATAGCCGGGTCGGCGCCTGGCGGGTCGCCCGGCGCATGCGGTGAGCATGGGCCTACGTCTTCGCGCCTTCTCATGCCTAGCTAACTAAGGGCTTACGCGTCACCGGCATCGGAGTCGCGGCCATACTGCCCGCCGGTAAGCCCTCCAGGCGCTTCAGTCGTCTGCTCTTGGCCGGGGGCCGGCGGCCGGCCGGCACCAAGTCGCAGTAGTGACGTCGGCCGCAAGTGCAACCATGGGGTGCCAGACAGCGGCGTTCCGTTCGGGGAGAACCGTACAGATGTGAGCCGCCGCCTGGCGCCCGTTGGATTCTAGCGTTGTGCCTACGTTGGGCTGCTCGTGGCCATCCTGGCCGGTGTTAAGAGGTGCCGGTGGTTTCCCATTGTGTGGCGCGTGTCGGTGTGTTGGGTGAGATCTGCGGGAGTCAGACGTGACCGCCCCGAGTGACTGCTGTCGGTTCGGCCTCAGCGGCAGGTTGTGATTCGCGGTTCGTGCAGGTGGGTGCAGCCTCGTTGATCGCGAGCGCAGGATGGCAGGACCAAGTCATTTTCTCGTTGTGGAGATTGCGTGGGGGAGCGGTCGCGTATGGGGCGGGACGTGAGGGCCACTGCTGGCTCGTGCCCAGACGCCTTCGGCAATTGCCGGCAATTGACCGTGCCGTCCACCATTCGCTGCGAGAGCCGAGCGTCGGCCGGTGCGACGGCTAAGTCAGCGCCCGAATTGCTGGATGCCCGCGATCAGTTCATCGGCGAGCGTCATGGTGCGGTCGTCCGGTTCCGCGTCGATCTCGGCCAATGCCCGAGTCAGGTTCCGGCGCAGAGTGCGGATCGCGTCGGGGCGGCCGAGTTCGGCGTAGGCGCGCATGGCGTCGCGGTACAGCTGTTCGCTGTATGGGCTGTGCGCGATGGCGGCTTCCAGGACGCGGGCTTGGTCGGTGGGGTTGCCGGTGAGGGCGTCGGCCAGGGCGAGGTGAGCGTCGAGGGCTTGCTGGCGGATGGCTTCGCGGTACGGTTCCGCCCATTCGTAGTCGGTGTCCTCGGCCAGCGGGCCTTGGTAGAGCGTCACGACTCGGTGAAGTGCGGTGATGCGTTGCTGCGGGTTGGTGGCTTGGTGGGCTTCGCGGATCGCGGCGCGCATGCGCCACAGGTCGACGTCGATCGTGTCGGTGTTGAGGGCGTACCGCCGGTTCGGGTGGGTCACGTAGGTGGCTGGCCCGCCGATGCGGCGCATGACGGCGCGCAGGTCGGAGACGTAGGTGTAGAGCCGCTCGGAGGCTTTGCTGGCCGGAGCATCGGGGAGCAGGTCTTCCAGAATGGCGTCGACGGTGGCGCTGCCGTCATGCACTGCCAGGTAAACGAGCAGCTCCAGCGCCTTCTTGCGTAGTGTGCGGTCGGGCTTTGCGGCGACGATCCTGGCCGGTCCTAGCACCTTGACGTCGACGTGGCCCGGCGCGGTGTTGTCGTCTCCGGGCGCGTCGGCCGGGGGCTCGCTGGTGAAGACTGTCTCGCGGTCCGGCCAGCGCAAGGCGGTGTCGAGCTCGGCGTAGCGACCGGCGGCAGATGCGGTTCCGCCGCTAATTTCACCGGTGGAACTCGGCGGGTTGGTGACGGGCTCGGTATGAGCTGGTGACGATGCGGCGATGTCGGGATCATCGGTGGCGGCTCGGCCTGCTTCGGTGAGCCGCCACAGGGTGCGTCCGGTGTCCGTGCGGATGATTTCGGTGTGGCCGTCGTGTTCGCGTTGGACGAGTTCGGCGGTGGCCGTCGGGTACGGCACGTCGAGGTGGGCAGCGACAGCTGCCGCGGTCGCGTCGCCGAGCTCGGCCAATGCGCGTAGGACCCGCCCCGCTCGGCCGCGGCTGAGGCTGCCGTCAGCTGTCCCTGGTGTCGCCGGTGGCTGCGCGGTGGTCTGGAGCGGGTGTGCCTTGGTCTGCGGGTGCGGCGGGCCGGTGTGCGCCTCGAGCAGGGTGGCAAGCACGGCGAGCGCATCGGCTTGCGTGAGGACGGTGACCCGGTCGAGGTCGGCGAGCTGCTGGCTGTGGTCGTCGGTGGCTGCCGGTGTGGTGGATCCGTCGGTGTCCACGACGACGGTGTCGCCACTGGGCCAGTCGCCGAGCAAGATGCCGTGGATGTCGAAACGGTGGCCCTGCGAAAGCAGGGCGGCGATGCGAGTGTCGTTGTGGCTGTCGGTGGCGTCGGCCAGCAGCAGAATCGGTGGTGCCGGCTGCTCGTGCGGGTCGGCGGTACGCACGCCGGCGATGGTGTCGGCTTCATGGTCTTGAAGCAGGCGGGTCCGCTGCAGGATCTGCTGTTCCAGCAGGTTGAGGGCTTCTTCGAGATCAGTGGTGATGGTGACGCGGTCGCCGGCCGGCAGAGTATGGCCGGCGTCGCCGAACAGCATGACCGCTGTGATGGCGGGCAGCACCACACGGCCGGCCGGCGCCTGCGGGTCACTGTTGGCCACCGCGGTGGCCAGGAACCCGCGCGCGGCGGCTACGGCGCCGGGCCCGGTCAAGCCGAGACCGGACGTGGGCCACGCCACGGCCACAGGTTTGGTCAACGTGGGAGCGACGGGACGTGTGTCGCCTGGTCGCTGGGGTCCGTCTGCCGCTTCTTTCGTCAGCCCAGCAGCGGGTCCGCTTCGGTCGGCATCATCGTCGCCGGCCTCGGCGGCTTGGGCGGGGATCAGTGCGGTTGAGGTGGCGGTAGAGGCGGTCGTCGCGGGCTCGAGCATGATGCGCAGCCGGCGGCGTATCTCGGTGACCACTGGCGGCATGGCAGCCAGGTCTGGATCGTCGAGGCGCAGCTCAGGGCTGAGCGGGCGGCGGTGGTAACGGCGCCGACGGTGCGCCCAGATGAGGGCCGCGGCGGCTGCGACGGCGGTAGCCAGGCCCGCTTCGAGCCAGCTACCGCTGGTCAGTTGCACGCCCGGCGACGCGTCGCTGGCGCCGGGTGTGCCGTTGGGGGTCGGGACGTACGTCGCGCTGTGTTCGGCAGGCATGCCGGGTGCGGTGTTGGCGCCACCGGGCTCTTCGGTCGGCGCCGGTGCGGTCGTGGTAGCGGGGGCCGGCGGGCGCGATGACGTCGGCGCTGATGGATCGTGCTTTTCGGTTGGCTCGGGACGGGGCTCGTCGGTACCGCTGCGGGCTGGTGGCACGTGATCGGGGGTGTTCGGTGTGGTGGCGGTCGGCGGCAGCTTGAGGGTCCAGCCGGGATAGATGACATCCGGATCGGTGAACCTGCCGCCGACGTCGGGGTAGTCAGTGCCGCGGTTGAGCGCGAAGATTGCCGGCCATGCGTTGGCGTCGCCGAGACATCGTTCGGCGATGCTGGACAAGGTGTCGCCCTCCCGGACGATGACGTGATCGCGGCTCGTGCTGGCTGCTTGCGCTGCAGCGTCCAGGGCGGCCTGCGGCGTTGGCTGGTGCCCGCTGCCTATGCCGGGCGACACATCGTGAGTGTCTCCGCTGGCCGCAGACGGCGGGGCGGCGTGGGCGGTGCTGGCGGCCAGCGGTGCAGTCAGCGCGGTCGCGCCAACAACCGTCGCAACCAGCCCCTGCATGGGCGCGGGCAGATGCGCGACGAGCCGCTCCCAGCGCACCCGCGCGACCCGGCGCAAGATAGCCGCCACCACCAGGCCCGCGATGACCGACCAGATCAACCAGACCGCTATCCAGGCGGTGATCGCGGCATTGCCTGCTTCCAGGGGCGCCTGCGACCACATCTGGACCTGCTGCACCGAGGGCATCTGATGGGGCAGCCCACCGCCAACGGCGAACCCCAGAGGCGCACCGATCAGTAACACGGCTGCGGCCAGCATCCAACGGAGGGCAGCGATCAGCCGGAACATGGTGGGCATTCTCCTGTCATCGGTGAGCCGCAGGGGGCGGTCGTCCGCTTGCTCCTGATCGCTCAGGTCAACGGGTACGGCCTCGAGGCCCGGCGATGGCAGTTGGTGCCGGGCATCGGCACTCGGCCCGCCATGTTGTGGCGGACCGTCGACCTCCTAAGAGCTCGTACACACTGGGACACGGCGCGACCGACCGCATGGTTCACGCCGAAACAGTGCGCACTTGCGTCGGAGATTTCATCGGCGTTTGTCTGTATAACTGGCCGCTGTGTATCCACAGTTGACGATCGATTACGGGTCGGTCGCCACGCGGGCGGTGCTGACGTGGCGGGGTAGCCGGACGCCGCTGATCTTCGACGGGCAGGTGGAACTGTCCAGCGCCGTGCATGTGAGCGACGGGCAGCTGGTCATCGGCGCCCGGGCGTGGCAGCTCGCCGAAAGCGATCCCGACGGGTTCGTGCCCTCGCCACTGCACGCCGGTACCGGTCAGCTGGATGTGCGGGGCACAGCGTGGGAGGTCGCCGACCTGGTCGCGGCGACGCTGAGCCATGTGCATGCCGAAGCCGTCCGGGCCGCCGGGACACCGGTCCGCGAGGTGCGATTGGTCGTTCCTGCCGGGTGGGGGCCGCGCCGCCGTACCTGGATGCGGCATGCCTGCCGGAGCGCCGGCCTACCGGTGACCCGAATGCTCGACACGCCCATCGCGGTCGCACAGGCCGCCATGCCCGCGGGCGCATCGCCGTTGGGGACCACTGCCCTGGTCATAGACATGGGCTCTGGCTGCGAGGTCACCGTCGTGGCGCACGGACCTGCCGGATGGGAAGTGTTGTCCACCCTTACCGACCCGGACGCCGGTGGGAACCGAATCGACGCCGCACTGACTGCCGCGCTGGCCGGAGATCAGCTCGAACAGCTCACAGCCGGCGGACGGTGGACCCTCGTGGCGGCCATCCGCACCGCGAAACAGGCTCTGACCGGCCAAGCGGCCGTGACCGTACCGCTGCTGCCCGGCGAGCCGGCGGTTGTGGTCACCGCCGCCTTGCTCCAGCAGGTATCCCAGCCGATCGCCGACCGGGCCGCGGCGCTGGCCGCCACCGCAGTCGCCAACGCCGATCTGACTCTCGATCAAATCGGCGCGGTGCACCTCATCGGAGCAGCGGCAGCAACACCTGGCGCGGGCACCATGATCGCGGCGAAACTTAGCCGGCCGGTGCAGGTCGGTCCCTGCCCGGGCATCGCCGCAGCGGTCAGCGCCGGTGCACCGCCCGCCCCGGCCGGGCCCGACCATGAGCTGGTGGCGCTGCCGCCGCTACGCCGGCTGCTCGGCATGGCCCTGCCCGGGCTGGCGGCCCTGGTTCTCTACGCCCATTTCCTTCTGTCGGCCGACTTCAACAACGGCACTCCGCAGCGGTCCCGCCCCGGCTACTACGTTCTGGCCAGCTGGGGCGAACTCACCACCGCCTGCGTCCTGATCTCCGTAACAGCGCTGCAAGCCGCCGGGCTGCTGGCGGCGCTGCTCGCCCAGCGCAATCCCGAGACGGATCCGACCGGCGCGGCGCCGTCGCGGATCGCCGGCGGATTGCTCGCCTCGGCCGGCCTCAGCGCCGCACTCGCTGGGCTGTTCGCGGTGACCGCGGCCGAGTTCTTCGCGCTACCGGTATCCGCGCTCATGCGGTGGGCGCTGCTACCGCTCCTACCCCTCCTCGGTGTCGCCGTAGTCCTCGCCGCAGTTAGCCACAAAACGTCCCACCCGCCCGCGGGCGGATGGGACCGCCTGCTCACCTTCCCCGCCTCTTCGGTGATCACCGCGACGGCCGGCATCGTGGCCGTCGCATTGTGGTGGCAAGGCTCGCTGCCGGCTGCGCTCAACGGATGGGGCGGCACTATCGGCACCGCCGGCGGACTGCTCACCGGCATCGCCATCGCTTGTACTCTCGTGCGCAATCCGGCCGGGCGGACGATCCTCGCCGTTTTCACCGCGCTGTTCACCCTCGTCCTGTCGCGATCGGGCCCAGAAACGATCGCCGTCATCTACGCCCTCAGCGTGGCCGCCTTATACGGCATGCGCACGTGGGCGGCGACCAACCGCCATGCGCGGCCGTTCGCCCCTCACTTCCAGTCACAGGAGCTTCCGTCACAGAGCGGCCTTGGGTAGAAACGTCGATTGGAGGAGCCAGTCCGTGTTGCCGTTCGACACCGTCCACGCCATCACCACCCGACTGATCGCATCGGCCGACACCGGCCTGCATGAAATCCCCCGGCCGCCGACCTTGCTGCTCCTGCATCGAAGAAGCAGTCGCGCTCACCGGCACGCACTTCAGATAGACGTTCACCGGGCGAAGCTGGCAGAGGGCTATCCGCGGCGTCAGTCAGCAGATTTACTTCGCGACGTCGCGCGGCGCCTGTCCGACTCGCACCACACTCCCGGCAGCACCAAGCCGCTTCTTGGCGCGTCACGCCGCGAAGTACTAGCAGCGGGGATCGGCTACGACACTGTTTATGACAGCGGTGGCGAACCAACCCTGGCATACCGCATTCAGGCCTTGGACATAGACACACGCGCCTACGAGCTCAACTGGCGTCCCGGGGAGTCGCACCCATCCGTCGTGGTCGACGAGCGAGCCGATCCAGCGCTCACCGGCACTCTGCGCAGCCTTGCGACTCTGCTCGCTGCCGTGAACCAGGGCAGCCCGCCGAGCCGCCTGCCACGGACAAGTTCTCCGGTCACGGCGTCACCAACCATCGAACTCGACGACCAGGTCACGACACCTGGTCGTACCCGGGCACGCCGAGGACAGGGCGCCCGCGCACTCCGTGGCCGGCTCGTACGGCAAGGCGCGGGCGACAGCAGGCACCTTCGCACCGCCTTGCTCATCGCTACCAGTATTGCCGTCTTGATCGTGACGGAGCACCAGCGGTGTAGGAGGTGAGCGCCGGTGCGCCGCAGCGCGGCCACGATCAAAAGGTCGGCCGGCCGCTGGCGGCGGAAGCGACGTAACCGCCCGGGGCAGCCGTTGGCAGGCCGTCATCAACGGTGCCCCTCTCGCGTTGCCGGAATCGGCACCCGTCCTGGCATCGAGACGGACCTCTACAGTGAAAGTCATGCCGAGTCGCCAGGATCAGCTCCACTCCTACCAGTACGCGAACCAGCGTGTGGTGGCAGCGTTGATCAGCCAAGACCCGGACCCTGCCCGCTCGCCGATGCGCCGAGCAGGCATGACAGCGCTGGTCAGTTTGCTGATCGCAGCCCTAGCTGTCGGCGCCGTGACGGTCTACGGCGTGCTCACCGGCAACAGCACCACGAGCCCGCGCGACGCCGGCGTCATCCTGCAGGAGAAGGGCACCGGCGCCCAATTCGTGTTCCTGAAAGCCGACAACCGGCTGCATCCTGTACTCAACTACAGTTCCGGCCTCCTACTCGCCGAAGGCTCACCACCTCCGGTGAGAACCGTATCGTCACGCAAGCTGGCCGATGTCCCCCTCGGTCCCGAGCTGGGGATCCCCGGGGCACCAGACTCACTGCCGCAGCAATCTTCCCTGCTCAGCGGCCCCTGGTCGGTCTGTACCCAGCGCCGAGGAACCGTGTCGTGGTCGACCGTGCTGGTCGGCACGAGGCCATCGGACGGCCGCTTGGCGACCACGACCCGGGAAGCTCTCCTGGTTCGAGCGCCTAACGGGCGAGTCTCCCTCATCGACGGCAACCGCCGATTCACCATTCCCGCGGGAACGGAACTGCGGACACAGCGCGCGCTCGGCTGGGCGGCTCAGACACCCTGGCCGGTGGCCGCCGCCTGGATCAACGCCATCCCCAGCGGACCCGACCTGACCGCACCGCAGCTGCCCGACCCTCCCGGGCAATCGCCTGTGCAAGGGGTCAAGATCGGCCAAGTGCTGACCGACCTAGGCGGAACGCAGTTCGCGGTGCTGTTGTCCGACGGCGTTGCCGCCATCACACCGATGCAGGCGCAGCTTTTCCAGGCCCGTCCTGGTGCTCGAGCACCGGTCCCGGTCAACAACTTCGTCGACCTACGTCCCTCACGAACCAAGGTCACGGACGCAGGGGAGCCCGGTGGGCTGCCGGCGACAGTGCCCACTCTGGCTGAGGGCACTCCGCAACGCGCGTGCATCACCGTGCCGATCCGGGACGCGACCAAAGACGGCATCCGCATCGATCCCACGATCCCGGACGGCACGGCGATCCCCGCTTCCACCGTCTCGAGCCAAGTACGGGCCGACGCCGTGTTCGTGCCTAGAGGAGCCGGCGCCGTCGTCGTCTCCGCGGCGGGACCGGACGCCCCACCCGCGGGAACAGTGGCCGTCATCACTGACACCGGAACCATGCATCCACTGGCCAGCCCAGATCTATTGGCCAGACTTGGCTACGGCAAGGTCAAACCCGCCGCCGTGCCCGGTGAAGTCCTGAGCCTCGTGTCGCCCGGGCCACCGCTCGATCCCGAGCGCGCCAAGCAGCCGGCGACAGCCGATTGACGTCTACGCCAGTCCTTCACCGAACTAGCGGAGCCGTCGTGGAAAGATACCGGCGTGCCTAGCCCCCGCCTGGTCCCCGACCGGCCGGCGTGGCGGCCGTTCGTGGTCTTTACCGTAGTGGCCGGACCCCTATCAGGCGCGCTGCTCTGGCTGCGACCGAGTACTGCGGTCATCGTCCTGTGCGCCCTCGCCGCCATCTTCTACCTGGTCGCGGCAGCCAAACTGCTCCACAGCGCATGGTTCTGGCGATCACGCTCGGACTACGCCGCCGCAACATCAGCCTTCATCGCTGCCGTTTCGCAGCTGCGACCGGTACCGGTGATATACGAAAACTCCGACGATAACGTTGTCCTGGCTCGCACTCGGCACCGGCGCGCCTGGTTGCCGATGCATACACTGCATGTCGTATGGCGGATCGAACGATCCGACCTGGAGGACTGGCTCGCAGCCGCGACCGATCGCGCCAGGGCGCCAACTGTCGTAGTGACGCGACACTTGTTCACTCGACATAGCCCCGTACGGACTACCTTCGATGCGCACAAGGTGACCGGCGGCGGGGGAGGGACGCTGTGGGCCGCTGCATCACCGCGCTGGACGCCGGTCTCCCGTGCTCAACGACGTCAATGGCAGCGAAGCGGAGTGATCTATGCTTCGACGCTCGAGCTGGAAGAGGCCACGCGCGTCGTCCGCCAAAGCCATCCGATGACTCCACCCTCCTAACTGACCGGTCGCGAAGGCCTCAGTGCCGACCACTCGAGCCACGGGTATTCGGTCTCGTAGAGTTCAGCGCCGTGGGCGGAAACAGATCTCGGCGCCCGGTCCGCCCGATTCAACCCCGATAGGCTGGTACGGGTGCCAACGCCACGGTCGGTGGTGCGCAGTGCCAGATCGGGTCGAACACTTCTGCGGCTAGGCTCAGGAGCACACCCGTGGATATCGTTGGATGGATTGCCGGGCCGACGCCCGCTCCCACGACATGCGAGTCACACAACGGATCGACTCCAAACGCTCAACGAACGCAAACAGAGCGCTCCCGGCACGAACGGCGGCGTCATCATGATTGTGAAAATCGCCGACAGCAGCAACGGAGTGACGCGGATACAGGCCGCAGGCGAGATCGACATGGCGACCGTTGTACGGCTCGCCACGGCGATGACGGACGCCATCTTCACCGCCGGCACGGTCAGTGTGATCGTCGACATGGCCGATGTTACGTTCTGCGACTCCTCCGGCATTGCGGCGTTCGACCGAAGCTACTTCCTCGCCGCCGAGCGAGGCATCAGCTTCCGACTGATCAGAGTGCGGCCGGAGGTGTGCCGCGTACTAGAAATCACCGGCATGCTGCACACTCTCACCCAGTCGTAAGCATGTATCGCGCTAACGCCCCTCATCCGGATCCTCGCCGGGCGACTCTCGGCAGCCGCCGGGTTAGCTGGGAAGTTGCCGGTGAGCGCGTCGCGGTATGGGGTCTCGGGCGGCTGTCCGGTGCCCTTACATCTAGGACGACGACCTCCAGACCTCTCGAGTAAGCTCACGGCTTTCCGGACCATTCAAGTCGGTGGAAGCCGACTCAATGCGGATCGCCACCGAGTAAGGGACCGATCGCCTACAACTCGACGACCATGGTCGTCACCGAACGTATCTCCGTGCGAACCACTGCGCGGTATGCGGGTGCAACCCTCCGCACGCGCACCTCCCGAGTGAGCGTGCGGCGGCGCCCAAGAGACCCGCTCCTTCGGGGCTGTTCACGCGCCGACGTGGATGCCGGGGCGACGAGCGGGGTCTTTCTCGTGTTCGCGGATGATCTCGCGGGCGACGGGGGCGGTGTCGCCGCGGCCGAGCAGGAAGTAGCGAACCATGTGCACCAGTGGGCTGCCTTCGGCCCAGGCGAAATAGCAGTGGGGGCGTACCCCCGTGCAGTCCCGCAATGCCAGCAGAATCACGGCGATGGCGTTCGGCGCGGCGGGAGCCGCAGCGCGGAGCACGCGGTGACCGTCGATCTCCACACCGCGGACGCTTAGGGCGTCGCTGAAAGTCGACGGGTCCACGACGTCGATCTCTAGGAAGATCACGTCGGCGCTGCCGGGGACGGGGTTGTCGCCGCGCTGCTCACGCTCTTTAGCCGCATACTCGGCGGCGTCGCCGGTCTGCCGACGGTTGGCGATGAGGTTGATCTGCCCGTCGTAGGCGATGGTGTCGGTGATGAACCGGCGGGCGTTGTCGTCGAACTCGATGCGGTCGGCGCGTAGTTCGGTGGTCCGTGATACCCGGGAGACCAGCGAGACGACGATGATGCCGGCGATGAACATGGCCGAGATGGTGATGCCGTCAGGCTTGTCTATCACGTTCTCGACCAGCGCGTAGCACAGGATTGCGGTCAGCAGCCCGAAACCGATGCCGGCGAGATGCTGCCGGGCTCGGAACACGGCGACGGTGACCGCGAACGCCCCGGACACCATCATGGCCAGGATGCCGGTGGCGTAGGCGCCGGCCTGGGCATCGACGTCGGCGTCGAACGCCATCGTGATGACGATGCTGATGATCGTGTAGACGAGCACGACCGGCCGTACGGCGCGTCCCCATTCGGGAGCCATGCCGTACCCCGGCAGGTAGCGCGGCACGATGTTGACCAGACCAGCCATCGCGGATGCACCGGCGAACCACAGAATCAGTACGGTGCTCATGTCATAGACGGTGCCGAACACCTCACCGAGTTGTTCGTGCGCCAGCCACGCCAGCGCACGGCCGTTGGCGGCGCCGCCTTCAGCAAACTCGCCGGCGGGAATGAGCACCGTCGTGACGAGGCTGCTGGCGAGCAGGTACACGCTCATGATCAGAGCAGCGCCGGTGAGCAACTTGCGGGTGTTCTGGATTCGGGAGCGCAGGCGTTGCTGCTCGTCCGCGCCGGTGGCGGCAACCAGCGGCATCATGCTCACGCCGGTCTCAAACCCGGATAGGCCCAACACCAGCAGCGGGAACGCAACCAAGGCAGGCACGACCAAGTCACCGGCGCTGCCGCCACCGGCGGTCAGCGCAGTCGTCCACGCCGACCAAGCGCCGGGAGTGGTGACGATCTCGACGATGCCGACGCCGATGATCACAGCGTTCAGGCCGAGGAACACCGCCACCAAAGGGATGGCGACGCTGACGGCCTCGCTGAATCCAAGCAGAAACACCCCACCCAGCACGAGCAGCAGAACGACCGTGAGGGCGACCGCGTGGCCGTGCAGGAACTGTGGGGCGTGCGGGTTCTCCAGTACGTGCAAGCTGGCGTCAGCGGCCGACAGAGTGATGGTGATGATCCACGACGTGGCGACGAATCCCAGCAGCACAAGCACGAAGATCTTCCCGCGCCAGAACGGCAGTAGTCGTTCCAGCATGGCCACCGATCCGGCGCCGTGCGGGCTCTCCTTGGCCACCCGCCGGTACATCGGCAGCATCCCGAGCAGTGTCAACCCCACGATCAGCAGCGTGGCAAGTGGGGACACGGCTCCGGCTGCGGCCGCGGCGATCGCCGGCACGTAGGCGAGGCTGGAGAAGTAGTCGACACCGGTCAGGCACATCACCTTCCACCAGGCGTGGTGCTCAGCGTGTGCCTCGTCGGCAGCCCGGCCGACCGGCTGGACCTGGTGCTTGAGCAGCCACGTCGGTAGCGTTCCGCTGCGGCGGTCGCGCCGTGCCGGTGTGTCCACGACCGCAGGAAGCGCGTACGCGGGCCTCGGACCGGAGGCCTCGGCCTCGTCGATCGTGCTCATGGCTCACTTCCCGTAGTGGCTGCGGCGGTGCCGTACCGCCCTTGTCACGCTACGGCTGCCCTTTTGAGCAAGCTGCCGCAGAGGCATGCTTCCCCCGAAATGGCCCTGCGCAAGCACACGCGTCGCTGCATCCCAGGACCGCAGCCATTGAGCTCGTATTCCGGCGCCGACGCCCAGTCATGGGGGCAGCGGGGCATCGGCCGCGGTGCTCACGGAGTTACCGCGTCCGTCGGCCGAGAAGGGCGTCACTCGATTTGGATGGCGAGGATGGCCAGGTCGTCGTGCATGGGGTGGTCGCTGAAGCCGACGACTTTCTTGTGGACGTGGTTGACCAGGTCGGCGGCGGTCCCCGTGGGTGCTTGGGCGATGATGCGGTGTAGTCCGGTGTCGCCGAGGAAGGTGTCGCCGGTGCGGCGTTCGCTGGCGCCATCGGTGTACAGCAGGACTGTGTCGCCGGGGTGCAACTCGTGCCGGGTGACCGTGTGGCGCGGCCGGCGTGTAACGCCGAGCGCGACGCCGTTGGTGCCAAGCGGCTGCACATGGCCGTCAGCGCGCCGCAGGACCGGTTGTGGATGCCCTGCAAGGGTGAGATCCATCTGCACGGGGCTGGTGCCGAGGTTGAACGTGGCGTAGGCGAGGGTGCAGAACCTGCCGTCGGTGGTCTCTTCGAGCAGGGCGGTGTTGACGGCGGCCACAGCCTGGTCGGCGGCGGGCAGGAGCCGACCGAAGGCGCGGGTGCTGTGCCGGACCAGTGCGGTGCGGGATGCCGCGATCGGGCCGGTGCCGCAGATGTCGCCGATGGTGGCTACGAGCCGCCCGTCGGGGGCGGTGAACACGTCGTAGAAGTCGCCGCCGGCTTCCAGGCCGCGTTCGCTGGTGTGGTAGCAGCTGCCGAAGTTCAGCCCAGGAATCGTCGGGAGTTTCCGGGGTAGCAGACCTTGTTGAAGCAGGTGAGCGACTTGGCGTTGCTGGTTGAAGGCGCGGATGCGTTCCACGGCGGCGGCGGTCCGGCGACCGAGCTCGGTCGCGAAGCTGATGTCGCGATCGATGAATGGTTCCTCGTCGCGGCGGATCAGAGTGAGAGTGCCGATACGTCGGTCGGCGTGTTGCATCGGGGTGACCAGCCACGAGGATGCTGTCGCCTCGGCCAGGGCAGCGCGGTGCTCGGCGTTGCGGGCGAACCGGTCGAATGCGGCGGCCGGGTCGACGACCAGCTCGGGCTGCCCGGTGCGCAGTACCCAGCCGACGCCGGCGGGTGAGTCCGCGGCCGGGGGGAAGCGCTGGAGCAGGGCGTGCAAGGCCGTCAGCCGGCCGGGATCGGTGTCCGTGCTGGCCGCCAGGCGCGGCGCGGCTTTCGGCTCGGCGAGGTGGATCAGCGCGCCGCTGGACAGGCGGGGCACGATCGTCGCGAGCAGTGAGTCGAAGATTTCCTGCTCGTCTGCTGCGGCCGCCAGCGGGTCACTGAGCGCCGACAGGATCTCCAACTGGGTGTAGGCACGCGCGGAGGCCTCCCGGTGGCGGGTGCGGTCCAGCGCTTGAGCGCACTGGCTGGCCAGAGCGGTCAGGAACGCTCGTTCGGTGGGGTCGAAAGTGTGCTGGGTGGCGAAGTGGAAGCTGACTGCTCCGAGCAGCCGGTCGTCAACGGTCAGCGGTAATACCGCCGTGCTGATGGTGTGGTCGGTGAAGAACTGTTCGGCCTGCGGGAAGGCGGCTGCCCGCTCGGCGGCGTGGGTGAAGTACATCGGCTGGCTGGTGCGCAGCACGTGGGCCATCGGGTAGGGCGCGTCGATGTCGAATGCGAGTCGGTCCGGCACCGTGGTGGAGGTGTTGTGGCTGGAGGCCACGACGAACCGACGTCCTGTGACATCGGGTACGACCACGCCGCCGCTGTCAGCGCCCACAGCGGCCACCCCGTGCACGATCAGCGTGTCGACCACGGCGGCCGGGGTGTCCGCGGCGGCCAGTTGCGCAGTGATGGTGGTCAGGACCTCGGCGCGGGCCAGGTCGATGCCGGCGTCGCGCAGTTCCCACAGCAGAGTGTCGGCGCCGATGCGGCTGGCGTGGTACGTGTAGCCGCCGGGCCGGTAGGTCTGCTCCTCGGTCCAGTGAAAGCGACCCGACTCGGGTACGCCGGTGTTGAGCACCCGCATGCAGACGGCGAACGTGCCGTTGGCCAGCATCTGCGGCCACAACTGGCTGCACAACCCGCCGATCACGCGGTCCGGTTCGGGGTGACCGGCCCGGGCGGCCGCGTTCAGGTAGCCCAGCCGCATGTCGATGGCCGTTCCAGCTGCGTCGCGTACTGCGGTCGACAGCGTCACCGCTTCCGACAGATTCTCCAGCGCCGCGTCTCGTGCCAGCCGGTTCAGCGTCCCGGCGGCGGCCGCGCGGTCGTGCACGGGCCGATGCACCACCGGATCGTCAGCGCCCGGCATGTTCACGCGACGATGCCCGGTCTGCTGGCTGCGGCACGTTCGATGACTCGGTACACCGTCTGCCGGGACACCTGGAACAGCTCACCCAGCTCGGCGTGGGTGTGTTCGCCAGTGGCGTGCAGCTTGATCGGGTGCACCTGAGCGGCCGCGGACAGTTTCGGCGCGCGGCCTTGGAGTTTTTCTTTGGCGCGGGCGATGGCTATGCCTTCGCGAGTGCGCATGCGCAGCAGGTCAACCTCGCGGTCACGGCCGCAGCGTACCGGATAACCCACTGCTCATTGGATAAGCCAGCGGACACGCTATGTGTGACACCCGCTCCGCTGATCAGCGTCCGACCTCGGCAGAGCCGCCATGTGTCCGTTGGGGGAACGGCCAGCGGACCGTGCCCCGCGCTGCCTCAGAGCGGCTTATCGTCGGCTATGCGTGCCACGGTCGGCGTGCTTCGCCTGGTACATGGCGTGGTCGGCGCGATCGAGGAGGTCGTCGACGCTGATGCCGCGGCTGCCGGGAGCGCAGGTGATGACGCCGACACTGCCGGTTACATGCAGCTTGTCGAGGTCGGCGACAGCTGCGGCACGTACCCTCTGCGTCCAGTTCGATACGCAGGCGTCAGCCGGAAGCAGCGCGGCGACGATGAATTCGTCGCCGCCGAGGCGGCCGTGCAGGTCGCCGGCACGCCCGGTGTGGGACAGCGACAGGGCGAGGCGGCGCAGGATCTCATCGCCCGTAGCGTGGCCGTAGGTGTCGTTGACGGTTTTGAACCGGTCGAGGTCGATGAACGCGACGGCGAGTTGCTGCGTGCTGGACGCGATGCTGTCGAGGGCGTTGTGCAGCCAACGGTGGATGCCGGCGCGGTTGCCCAACCCGGTGAGCGGGTCGCGTTCGGCGGCCTCACGAAGGCTGTTCATGCGCTGCTCGAGGACGCTTGCCTGGGCGGCGCGCATCTGGTGTGCGGTCTCGCGGGCCAGTTGCGCGCTGAGCAGCTGCGCGAAGGTCGTCATGATGGCCAGGTTCTGTTCGTCGACGGCCGTATTACGGCTGCTGGCGCCGCACAGTGTGCCTAGCATGCCGTCGTGGGCGTCGCGTACAGGCACGCTGACGAAAGAGGTGATGCCCAGCTCCTGCGCGATGGCAGCACTGGGCCATGCAGTGGGTACGTCGGTGATGGTGGCGCGTCCCTCGTCGAGAGCGCGCCGGCACAGCGACTCATGCCAGCTCGACGTGGCACCTTCCGGAATGACCAGGTCATCGGTGTTGTGGGCGTAGGCGATGACGAGTTCGTCGGCGCTGGTGTCGACCAGAGTGAGGAAGGTCGATTCCAGGCCGGTGATGTCTTGCAGCAGTTGCAGCAGCGGTCGGGTCAGAGCTTGCAGGTCATGTCCGGCAGCGACCGCGGCGGCCAGTTGCCGCAGCCCTGCTTCGGCCGGCCTGTGCACGCCGTTGGTGAGCAGTTCGCTGATGTAACCGGCGACGGCGCGCACGGTGCCCTCGTCGCGCGGGTTCAGGGTGGCTGCGGGTGTTGTGGCAGCGCAGCACAGCGCACCGTGCACACGCCCGTCGACTGTCAGCGGGATACCGGCGTAGGCCGCCACGCCGAACGCGGTGGTGTGCGGGTGCTCGGCCATCCTCGGCTCAGCGGCGGCGTCACCGACCAGGATCGGCAGCTCACCGGCAGCGACCAGGTGACACAACGTCTCCTCGATCGGGTGTGACGTGCCGACCGGCAACACAGGGCCGCCCGGGACTGACACGCTGTGCGTAACGACCCGCTGGCCGTCGCGGAATGCGCTGACATAGGCGAGGTCCATACCGAGCTGCTCCACCAACAGCCCCAATGCCTGCTGTATACGCTGCTCGCTGCTGCCTGCCGCTGTGCGCAGCAGCCCGGCAAGCGCTCGCTCACCGGCCGCCGGTGCCGTGATGCTTCCCTGTGTCTGCATGCACCAACCGTCGACACCGCGGCAGCGAAACTGAACTCGGCACCCCAACCGCTCCCCACGCAGCCCAACACTGCACCTCCTGCCGAGCCGGCGTCCCGCTTCGCCCCGTAGCCCGGCCTGACGGACAGTAGGCGGCGAATATCGCTCGCAATAGGGGAATGCACGTGCGGTGAATACGAGCGAAAGTGTGCCGTGGTGGCCGGTGTCCGAGCCGGGCGGCCGGTTCGCGGTGCGCGTCGATGAGGTGCTGCTGCCGCTTCCTGGGGCGGCGCGGCACGCTCGGAACGTGGTCACTCAGGCGTGCCTTCAGTGGCAGATGCCGTATCTGCTCGCGCGGGCCTGTGTGGTGGTCACGGAGCTGGTCACCAACGCGGCCGTACACGCGCGAACGCTAGCTGACCTGCGGCTGATACGCAGCCGCCGCCACCTGATAATCGTCGTGCACGACGGCAGCCGCATCCTCCCGCCCAAACCTGCACGCCAGCCCGACGCTGCGCCCGGCCACCGCATCGGCTCGGGACTGACCCTCGTGGCGGCGATGGCCGACTGTTGGGGGTGCCGGCACGTCGACGGTGGCAAGGTGGTGTGGGCGGCACTACGACATGACGCCGTAGACCGTTATGCCGGCGTGGCAACGACGGAGCCATAACGACGCGCGATACGACTCAACATGCCGCGCTGGGTGATCGCGCGATCGCATCGGTCGAACAGGCAGCGGTGGTAGCAAGGCATTCGCGAGGCTCATTCGTGTCAAGCTGAGGCCGAGCGCCGCTTACTCACGGCCGATGGCTAACGCACACCCCGTGCCTGCCGATGGCAACCCCAGGAAGTCGCCTCTAGAGCGAAAGGGTGCTACCTGCTCATGGACCCGCTGCTGCTTTTGATGCAGGAAGACGCCGCGCAAGAACTGGCCGCCGCCGCGATGAACCTGGCGGTCACCGTGGAGTTGCTCGGCGCGGCGCATGCCGTGGCGGCCAAGTCAGGTGGCCAGGGCGCTGCTGAGCTGCTCGCTGCGATCGACGCGATGACTGCGGTACGTGACAGCCTGCATGGGCATGCCGCCACACTGTCCAACGCCGGCCGCTTCGGCACCGTGGCCGCCTACGGCGACTCCCGCTGATCCTCGCCACCGCGACCGGTTTGCTGCCTACTGCTGCGCCTCAAGAGCCGTAGCGGTGTGCCGATAAGGTCACTGGGACGACACCGGGCTGGCGTCGGGTGAAACGACGCCAGCTTTCGTCATACCCGTTGCTCTCGAGCGCCGTGTGCGGTGTGGTCCGGCTCACTACAACGCCGAGACTGCCGATAAGTCCAGTGCCGAGCCGCGGTGGCCTGGTGCACGAGCTCGTCTCGGTCTTTCCCCGGCTGCGAGCCCGTGGTCGCACGAGGGTCAGTCGAGGATCCGATTTCATGCCTTCTGATGCCGCAGCGCGAGCCGGGCGGCGCTCGCCGCTGGGCTGGTTCGCGAACCTGCCGGTGGTGCACAAACTCGCCGCCGCGTTCACGGTGATCTGCCTATTGCTGCTGATGGTCGGTGGTGTCGCCGTCTACACGCTGCATCGAACTCAGGCCCAGGTGGAGGCGATGTATCGCGACAGTCTGCAGGCCATTTCCCATCTGCGGACAGTCAGCGTCGCGTTCGAGCGCAGCCGCTACGCACTCACCGACCTGGCAGTCACCCCTGACCGGGCCGGGATGAGCGCGATCGAGAAGCAGATGGTCCAACGCGACGACGAGCTGGACGCCGGCTGGGCGGCCTACACCGCCACCGACATGCGGGGCCGGGAGACCGCCCGTGACGCCTTCGCCGAGCACCTGACCCGCTGGCGGCAGATCCGGGAGCAACTAGTGCCGCTGGCCCGTGCGAGCCGGCTGGCTGACTTCGTCGCTCTGCGCAACACCAGTCAACGCCCGCACGCTCTCGCCGCCGCGCGCGCCCTGGACGAACTGGCGAAGATCGAAGACCAAGCGGCGGCCGCGGCGATGAACATTACCCACGCTCATGAACAACGCGCCCAGCGGCTGGTCGCCGGACTCGCCGGCCTTGCACTACTGCTCAGCGCAGCGATGGCCGCCGGGATCGGCCGGATGATCGGCCGGCCGCTGCAGCGCACCGTCACGGTCCTGCAAGGCCTGGCTGACGGCCGCCTCGACCAGCGGCTGCCGGTCGACACCAGCGATGAGATCGGCCGCATGGGCGCCGCCTTCAACACCGCCCTGGACAGCCTCACCGACGCAATGAGCACCATCTCGGGTAACGCTGCCGAGCTGGCTGCCTCCTCGGAGGAACTTGCCGGACTGGCCGATCAAATGACCGGCACCGCGCGGCAGTCGGCCGAGCAAGCTCACCACGTCGCCGACTCCTCGAGGCGGATTCAGGCCGACATCACCTCGGTGGCCGGCGCGTCGGAGCAGATGAACACTTCCGTGCGCGAGATCGCCCGCACCGCGGCGCAGGCCGCCACCGTCGCCGACCGCGCCGCCGGCATGTCCCAAACGACTCAGGCCACGCTGGCGAGCCTCGGCGCCTCTTCAGTTGAGATCAGCAACGTAGTCAACCTCATCACTACGATCGCGCAGCAGACCAACCTGCTCGCGCTCAACGCCACCATCGAGGCCGCCCGCGCCGGCGACGCCGGCAAGGGCTTCGCCGTGGTCGCCAGCGAAGTCAAGGACCTCGCCCAAGCCACCGAGCAGGCCACCACCGACATCAGCAGCCGGGTCAACGCCATCCAGGTCGCCGGGCACGCCGCCACCACCGCCCTGGAAGAAATCATCACTGTCATCGAGGAGATCAACGCCGCGCAGCGCACCATCGCCGCCGCCGTTGAACAACAAACCCGAACGTCCGCCGAAATCGGCAAATCGATCACAGCGGTAGCGGGCAACAGCACCGGCATCAGCGACAACATCAAGAACGTCGCTCACCACTCCGCCGAGACCGGCATGGGAGCCGGCACCGTCGCCCACGCCGCCGGGCAACTCACCGACCTCGCCGTCTCCCTGCAGCAGACCGCCGCCCGATTCCGATTCTCCGCATCCACGGCACCTGCTGACACAGGCCACCCGGCAACGGCACCCACCCCCACCCGAGCCGTCGCCCGCCCGGACAGCACTACACCCAGAAATACCACCGCCGAGTTCGAACTTTTCTAGACAGTGCAGGCACCGCCTGGACGCGAAATCCGCCCGGGCGGCCGTCGCCGCCCGACGCTTGGGGCGACGGTGCTTGGCAGCTGGCCGCTGGTTAGGGTCAG
This sequence comes from Actinoplanes sp. URMC 104, assembly GCF_051386375.1. Classification (NCBI taxonomy): domain Bacteria; kingdom Bacillati; phylum Actinomycetota; class Actinomycetes; order Micromonosporales; family Micromonosporaceae; genus Actinoplanes; species Actinoplanes sp. URMC 104. The sequence goes on from NZ_JBPQTO010000004.1 coordinate 48,583, forward strand.
TGGTCTGGGTAATCGCTGCCCAAAGACTGTGACCTAGCTGACCTGCCCTTCGGCCTTGGTGGCTGCCGTGGTGGCTGACGGCGGTACCCGCGCCGCGCCGCGGGCGCCCCGGGGTAGTGCGCGATGGCAGGAGCGATTGGCAGTGTGACAAGGGACGTTACGACGCGATCGTGGCCGGAGCCGCGAGTTGATCGCGCAGCGGATCGGGATCCATGAACTGTCAGGTCGATCGACGGAGTCGGTGCAGGTGTAAGTCGTTGCCGTGCACGAGCTGGTAAGTGACGAGGAAGCCGCGTCGCGAGTAGCGACGGCTTACTGTGCAGACCGGAGATCGCCGCGCAGGCGATGACCGATACCACGACCCCGCATTTGGCCACCCGCGCTCAGGTCGATCATGTTCGGCAAGGTTTGGGATCGTGCGGTCGGGCACCCCCACTCGGCCTGCTCTTGCGCTCGGCATCGTGACCTCCACGATCACGGCGCTGCCTCGCCGCGGCGCTGTCCGAGCACCATCACTGACGGCTTCTCGCCCGATGGCCAAGGCCGGCGTTCTCGATCACGTGCGTGACCAGCTGCGCCGCTACGTCGCGCCGACGCTGACCGTTGCCCCCGGCCCGTTACTCGTTCGACACACTGACCGCCTACGAGGCCGCAGTCATCCGCATCTGGAGCCGCCGGACAGTCGACCGCATCGGATCCGGCGATGGAACGCCCATGGGCGGCGGCACCGCACAGACGACCGACTAAGTGCTCGTCGGCATCGTTGACGGGCTCACCCTCGAGACGGCTATGACTGCCTATTGGCTGGCCGACCGGATAGTTAACCGGCGCGCGAAGGCTTCCGGCGTTCTGGGACGCTACCGATCGCCCGATTGATGATGGCCCGCACGCGAAGGGGGCGGGCGACTTCAGCCTTCACCGCCTGGGCGACCTCTTCGATATGGGCAGCGATGAGCCGAGCTTCATCCCACGTTGTCACAGGACTGCCCGCGCCGACCTTCTTCGCGGCCGCCCGCCACACGGCGACTGCTACCGCAGCGTCCATGCGCCCGCTCAACGCTGAGAGCACCGAAGCCTCATCGAAATCGGCATACGTCGTCGGCTCACCAGGCATGGGTACGCTCCTCGCGGTTGCTCAACCATTCGTCTGTCTGCTCATCGGCAGCATCGGCCCCGATCTCATGAACTGCAGAATGCATTACTCCCAGCGTTCCCGCCCGTGCCGACGCACTCCGCCGTGGCGTCACAGCCGGTCGAGCTGACCAATATTGCCGCAATCGGCGGCGATCCGGCACGTCCGGCGGCCAACAGGTGCACGTGACGGTAGCTCCACTTGCAAGTTCTCCCATGGGCGGCCTGACCAGCGATCATCTTGAGGTCAGGCGCTGCGCCGCTATGTGCTTCGAACGACGTACCTTCGTCAGGAGACAGGAAAAACGGGTTCAAGGTTGAATCACCGCGTCGGAAGGAGGCTCATGACGAACCGAGATATTTCCGTTGCCAGGAGAAAGATGGGCAGGCGACCGCCGAGAGCGATCGCCCCGGCGGCTAGCATTTTGCGCCTCGAAGACCGGCCGGCCGTCGAGGATCTGTGCTCGCAGGGCGTTGGTTCGGTGAGCGTTCGACGGCGCGTTCAGCCGCTCGGCCTGTGTCTCGTGATCGAGCGTCAACAGGAAACGTGGTCGAAGAGGTCCAGCATCTCGCGCTGATTGGCTGCGATTCCGCAGACAAATAGCGGCCGGCCAGGCCTGGAACGCTCGGCGATGACTGCGTCAACGCGGCCGCGCGGCCACACCCACCGATGATTGAGAACCATTCGTCCGACGCCGCGAAGGGCCTGTGTGACCGGCACGCCGGATGTCGTCTCCCACCCGGCGATGTCGTCCGCGTCGAACAGCGGATCCCCGCCGCGCGAGCTCCGATGCAAGCGAAGTCTTCCCCGACCCCGGATTGCCTGTGATCTGAATGGCCGTCACGGCCGAAACTCGTCTCGTCCGGTCGGAACGGTCAGTGCTGCCGGCGGGGCGACGACCAACTGGGTGTCCGGGTCGTGGTCGGTCTGTGCAGGACCACCCACGATCATGGTGGCTCTGGCCCACGGCTGTTCGCGCGCCAGGAACGGCAGCTCCTCCAGCAGCCAGTTCGCCACGTGCTCCAGCTGTTCGGGGGAGTCACCGTCGCGGACGAGCAGCCGGCGCTCCTGTTCATCGAGGTCCCCCTGCATCCACACCGAGGCATCCAGCCACCGAGCCAGCTCTTCCCGGATGACGCCGGTCCCCTCGATGAAGACGAATTGGGCGCCGGCGGGAACGGTGATGGAACCCGGCCGGTTGTGGGCGACCCATGCCTCGGGGCGGAAGTTCACCGCCGCACCCCGGTGCAGAGGTTGCAGGATGTTCTTGGCCAGCACGGCACCCCAGGCAAAGTAGGCGTGGTTCCAGGCGACGTCGTCGGTATGCACGATGGCCGCGTCAGGCGCCACTTCGCAGAGCCGTTCAGCCAGGGTCGTCTTGCCCGCACCACCTCGGCCGTCGATCGCGATTACCCGCGGACGTCCGGTGACTTCAGGCGATGCGTTGCGCAGTTGCCGGACAGCGTCCACCAAGGTCACTACACGCCAGCCAGCGGCCTCGGTCTCACCCGGATGAAGATGCATCGCCCACCTGGTCTCAGGAGAACACGCGCCCGGACCTGCCCGGACAGGTAGGCCAGTTGCCTCACCCTATCGCCGTCAACCTAGCGAAAACGACTCGAGCAGGACGGCAACGTCTACTTACTTGCGGTGAGGCTGACGGTGACGAGGGCGCGAGGCGGTACGCGCCTGGTGCCATGGGAGCGCCCGGCTCAGTCCGCGGTCGCGGCAAGTGAGTGCGCCGACGCAAGGGCCTGAAGTGGTGCCGGCGGTTGGGATGACGCAGCTGTCTATGGCCGAGGCTGCACCGTATTGTCGGCTTCGTGGTCGGCTGACCGACCGCAAGTAATCGCGGCGTTTATGTCGTAAACGGACCCGCAGAAGCTTGAGGGCCCCGCACATCAATCGGATGTCCGAAAGAGGTGTACGGCCGATGATAATTGTCTGTCCTGAGTTTGCGGCGACGGTATGGATGGGTACACGGCGGTCCGGTTTAATCCCCCGATCCCCGATGCGAAGGACCCTCGATGTCAGACCGAATTACCGACGGCGTGGGCGACATGCTGCGCTCAATCCTGCTGTTTTTGCCCAAGGCGCTCGCCTTCCTGGTCATCCTGCTGGTGGGCTGGCTCATCGCCAAGGCCGTCCGCAAGCTCGTCGACAAGATCCTCGAACGCGTCGGCTTCGACCGCCTCGTGGAGCGCGGCGGAGTCAAGACGGCCCTGCAACGGTCGAAGTACGACGCCAGTGACATCGTCGCCAAGCTTGTCTACTACGCGATCCTGCTGTTCACCTTGCAGCTCGCCTTCGGCATCTGGGGTCCCAACCCGATCTCCGACCTGATCACCGGCGTCGTGACGTGGCTGCCCCGGGCCTTCGTCGCGATCATCATCATCGTGGTGGCTTCGGCCATCGCCAAGGGCGTCAAGGACCTTATCTCCGCCAGCCTGGGCGGCCTGTCCTACGGCAAGATCCTTGCCAACATCGCCTCGGTGTTCATTCTCGGGCTGGGCATCATCGCCGCGCTCAACCAGATCGGCGTGGCTACCACCGTCACCACTCCGATCCTTATCACCGTCCTTGCGATCATCGCGGGCGTGCTCATCGTCGGTGTCGGTGGCGGCGCCATCAAGCCGATGCAGAACCGGTGGGAGCGCTGGCTCAACACTGCCGAGCAGGAGGCCACGAACCTCTCGGCCCGGACGACAGGCGGCGGCTACGCTGCCGGCGGCGGCTACGCCGCTCAGCCGGGCAGCCTTCCGGCGCAGCCTGCCTACCCTGCCACGGAGCAGCCGACCATGCCGATCGACCGCAACACCGGCACGTACTGAACAAGTCGACGAACGTAGCGGATGCGGGTTGATCGGATTTGCGATCAACCCGCATCCGGCATCGCAAGGGGCGCTCTGAACACCTCACTCGACGGCTCCTGTCAAACCGAGTCGGCGCGTACGGCGTCTCCCAGCCAGGCCCGGACGACTCCCAGGATCGACGAGCGTATCCGGACAGCCCCAGAGCTCACGTAGTAGCGACACAGAGAGCGCCTGAGCTGCGCTGATCAACAGGTGGCGATGGGCTGGCAAGCTCGCGTATTGATCCGCTGCGGATTCGCACCGGCAGGCGGCCCACTGGAACTTGTTGTTGCCGCCGTTGCTCCTTGCCGACATCGCGGGATGGGGTGGGTGGTTGGTCGGATTGGCGTTCGACGAAGCCCCCCGTCCGCGTGCATCCGGCGCCCGTAACCGGCCCGCGTACGTTGATCAACAGAGCGTGAGCTGCAAGAACGTATGCATAGGGGGGCAGTCAGCGGGTAGCAAGAGATCATCTGGAGCTACCGAAGGAGAGCACGCATGATCACGCAGGAGCAGGTGAGCACCCTCATCGGTCGCGAGGTCTATGACCGGGACGGTGACAAGATCGGCAAGGTTGGTCAGGTGTGGGCCGACGGCGCGGGCATGCCGGCCTGGGCGAGTGTGAATACCGGCCTGTTCGGCCTCAACGAGTCCCTGGTGCCGCTGCAGAACGCCGACGTTCAGGCCGACCGGCTCGTCGTGCCGTTCGAGAAGGATCTGGTCAAGGACGCCCCGAACGTGGATGCGTCACACGACGAGCCGCTGTCCGAGGCCGAGGTCGACATGCTGTACCGCCACTACGGGCTGAGCTGGGATGACAGCTACCGCGCCTACCAGGCCGGCGCTGGGACCGCCCGCGACTCGTACACCGGCACCGACGGCTACGACACCTCCGGCCCCACCACCGACGACGCGATGACCCGCTCGGAGGAGCACCTGGTCGCCGGTACCGAACGTGAGCAGGTGGGTAAGGCCCGGCTGCGTAAGTACGTGGTGACCGAGCAGCAGCAGGTCACCGTGCCGGTCACGCGTGAGGAAGTTCGCCTGGAGCGCGAGCCCATCACCGAGGCCAACCGCGGTGCCGCGTACTCCGGTACCGATATCACCGAGTCCGAGCACGAGGTCACCCTGCACGCCGAGCGGCCGGTGGTCGACACCGAGACAGTGCCGGTGGAACGGGTGCGCCTGGGCAAGGAGACCGTCACCGAGCAGCAGACCGTCGCCGGCGAGGTCCGCAAGGAGAAGATCGAGGCCGACCTGCCCGACGAGGGTCGCCGCACCCTCTGACCCGACACTGGCACCCGACAGCGGCGTCGTCGTCCTTCGCTGGACGGCGGCGCCGTTCCTGCGAAGGTCACTCCATCAACCGATAGCCGGCGGCCCGCGCGGGCGGCCATTCCGGGACGCCTACCTGCACCCGCTCGAGCAGAAGCTGGAAATCAACCGAGCCGCCGCGGCCTGTTGGGTCGGACGCTAAGAGATGTCCATCCGGGCGCAAGCAGGACACTGGGCGTGACGCGGGCGGCGACCGCGCTGCCAGCAGCCCTGCGGCGTACGGCGGGAGGAGCCGCCGCCGTTGCCCGCACGCTCGCGAAGGTCTGCGCGGTCGCATCGATCAGGTCGTCGGGCGGCGGAGCAGACCGCGTCCAGCAGCCGCAGCAGCGCGGTGGCGTGCCAGCCGGATGTCTGCTCGTGGGACACGCGCAGCAAGCGAGCGCAACTCGACGGCGGTGCGATTGCGGTGCCAGGCGGCGTCCTGCTAGGCGGGATCAACACGTTGTCGCCCGCGCCAGTGGACGAGCCTGGTCAGCGGATCCCGTCACTGATCCCAAACCACCACCACACCGGTCATGGGCGGAGTCTGTTCTGTCGAAGGTCGTACGACTCCCGGCTCGCGACTTCGGCCCCTGAGGCATTGATGCCCGTAACTCCGACGTGAAGACGTGCTCATATCCGTCCTCGGCTTGATGACTCGCCTGCGGCATGCCACGACACTGGGCTTGTTTCCGACATCGAGGAGTCACCATGGGGCGATTGATAGCCTTCCTGACAGATCTCGGCTACGCCGATGACGCGGTCGGGATGTGCAAGGGGCTGATGCTGCAGCGCAGCCCGGGCTCGCAGATCGTCGACATCAGCCACGAGGTGCGGCCGTTCGCGGTCGCCGAAGCCTCGCTCTACCTCAGTGACCTGCCGGACTTCTTTCCGGACGACACGGTCTTCACCATGATCATTATCCCTGAGACCGGTGTGCTGCCCTGTGTGGCTGCTCGCAACGAGCGAGGGCAGATCTTCGTGGCCGCGGACAACGGCGTGCTCACCGGGGTACGCCGGCGGGAGCCCTTCGAGGCCATCTACCAGATCGACAACCCGGAGTGCATGGTCTACCCGCCGACGCCGTCCTTCTATGGCCGGGACGTGGTGGTGGCCTGCGCCGGATCACTGGCTGGCGGCTTCCCGCTGGAGAAGGTCGGCAAGCGGATCGACGACGTCCGTATGTTGCCGCAGGAGGACCCGCATGTTGACGGCGACGGGACGCTGGTCGGCTCGGTGTCGATCATCGACCGCAACTTCGGCAACATCTGGACCGACATCCCCGGTGGGTTGTGCGAGAAGGCGGAGTTGGCCTTCGGTGATCAGGTGCTTGTCGAGTTCGACGGGCAGGACGCGCTGGACCTGCCGTACCGGCAGACCTTCGGCATGGTGGAGCAGGGTGCCGCGCTGGCCTATCTGAACAGCCGCGGCCGGCTCGCGTTCGCTCGCAACCAGGGAAGCCTGCAGGAGGTTCTACAGGTACCGAGCGGGACACGAGTTCGCGTACGGCAGGCGGGATGATGCGACCGGCGCTCGTGGTGGTGCTGTGCCGGCCGCCGGACAGCCCGGCCAGCAAGACCCGGCTGGTCGCCGACGTGGGCGCCGACCACGCCCGCGCGGTCTACCGAGCCTGCCTGCGCCGGGTGATCGGCGCGGCCGCCGGGGTGGACGCGGATGTACGGCTGGCCGTGGCCGGGCCGCCGCTGGCGCTGGCCGAGTTCTGCCCGGACAGCCCGGACGTCGAGCTGGTCCGCCAGTACGGCGCCACGTTCGCCGAACGGCAGCGCAACGAGATCCGCCGCGGACTCCAGCAGGGTTACCGGCGGGTGGCGTTCATGGCCTCCGATCTGCCGACGGTCGAACCTGGCCACATCGCCTGGGCCGTACGCGGGGAACCGGACGAGGTCCGCATCGTGCCGTCGCACGACGGCGGCTACTGCATCTTCGGCTCTGGTGTGGACGTGCCGGAGCTCACCCAGGTGGCGATGAGCAGGTCGGACACGCTGACGCGGTTGACGACCGAACTCGCCCGGCGGGGACGGCCGGTGGCCCTTGCGGAGTTCATCGTGCCGAATGTCAACACGGGTACCGACTTGCGATTCGTCGCCACCACGGCCGGCGCCCCCGACAGAAGGGCGAACGAGAGATGAGCGAGAACACGGCCGCGCCGGTGCGCGTGGCGCTGGTGGGATGCGGACCGCGCGCCGAGGGCCACGCCCGGGCTCTCCGGTTGTCGTCCGACTGCGAGCTCGTGGCGTGCTGCGACGTGGTCGAGGACCGGGCGGCTGCTTTCGCCGCGGAATGGGGCCTGCGGCACTACTACTCGGATCTGCCCACGATGTTGAAGGATCAAGAGCTGGCTCTGGTGGACGTCGCGACGCCCGCGGCAGTTCGGCTACCTGTCGTCGAACAGGTGGCCCCGGCCGGGGTGCCCGGGCTGTTGCTCGAGAAGCCGCTGGCCATGCGGCCCGACGCCGGCTATCGGGTGCTCGACCTGTGCCGCGAGTCCGGGGTGCAGTTGTACGTCAACCACCAGCTGCGCTTCTTCCCGCCTATCCAGCGCTTCCAGGAGGTGCTGCGCGCCGGGAAGATCGGCCGGATCCGGATGGTGCGCGCCGCCACCCGCTGGTCGCTGCTGGAGCACGGCACCCACCTGTTCGACCTGGTCAACTTCCTCTTCGAGGACGCGCTCGTACCGGAACGCCTGCTGGTACAGGCCAGCGGCTGGGAGGAGCAGGCAGGCATGCCGGAGTGCCCCACGCACACGGCCGGCGTGCTCACCACCGCCGAAGGGCCCCGGGTCTACTTCGAATGCGGACCGTGGGCGCCATCCTGGCCGGGCACCATCAACGCGTGGCACCAGGCCGGCATCGACATCGTCGGTAGCTCCGGCGTCGCCGGGTGGAGCCTCAATCGCGGTTGGTGGTACGTCGGCGAGAACGGGCGCGACGAGGAGCGCTACGAACACGACGCGCTCGACGACGTCGCACAGGCGGCGTTGTTCGACAACATCGGCGCCGCGCTCCGGCAGACCTCCCCGACCCTCGAGGCGGCCGCCATCGACGTACCCACCGATGCGGCCCGCTCGGCCTGGTCGTTCCAGGTGGTGATGGCCGCGTTGCGGTCGGCATGCCGCCGCAGCTGGGTGGACGCGCTCACGCCGGTCAGCGACAAGGACGTGGACCGGCTGCACGAGGTCATGCCCGAGCCATTGCCGGAGAGCTTCGTGCCGCCGCTCTCCCCGGTACCGCCGATCGATCCGGCCACGCCCAGCGAGCCGGTCGTCCCGGCACAGCCCGTCGTCCCGCCGGAGAGCTGATGCCGCCCGCCGTCCACCTGCTGACCCCGTCCCTGACGGACACGACCGTGGCGCGGGGAGGCATCACCTTCTATCGCGGCACGGCGGCGGCGCTCACCGCGTTCGGCCCGGTGACGGCGTACGAGCTGGATGCCGGTGAGGGCGGCCGGGAACCCGTTCCCGGGGTGGACATCGTCCGTTGCCCGACTGCCGCGGGGATCGCGGATGCGCTCGCCCACCGGCTGCAGCCCAGCGATCGGGTGGTCAAGTTCGTCGGCGCGGCCGGGCTTGAGGACTGGCGCCTGGATCTGTGGGTGGGCCGGTTGTGCCGCGATCGTGACGGGCGCGCGGTGTACGTCGACCCGGACGCGCCGTCCCGGCTGGCGTTGCTGGCCGACGGCGTACATCTGCGGTCGGCCTTGCGCGACTATACGGCCGTGGTGCTGTTCGCCGGCGGCTCGCGCGCCATCCACGAGTACCGGCGCATCGCGCCGGTACCGTGCTGGCACGCGTCCGCGGCTATCACCGCGCTGGCGCTCGGCGACCCGCCCGGTCCGGCTCGGTCACCGGAGTACGACGTCATGCTGGTCGCGGCCGGGCACGGCGCGCGGGAGCGACGGGCCGGCGAGCTGCTGACCGCATGGCTGAACCGGCGGCCCCGGCTGCGGGTCATGCTGGCCGGGCACTGGCCGGCCGACGCGGTGCCGTGGAGCGGTCCGCTGTCCCGGCAGCCGTTCACCGGCGCGGGACTTCCGGCTCTCTACCACCGGTCACGCTTCGTGGTGAATCTGCTCCGCCGGGATTTCGGCGGCTATGCGGACACCGCCGCGGCGCGGGTCTTCGAGACCGCGTGGGCCGGCAGCTGTCTGATCACCGAGCCGTTTCCCGGCCTGCCGAATTATCTTGAACCCGAACTCGAGTGCTTGGTGGCCGAGTCGGTGGCCGATTTCGTGACGGCCGGCGACGTGCCCGAGCGCCGACGGCTGGAAATCGGTGCGCGGGCGCAGCGCCGGGTGGTCGCCGACGCTGCGGCAGCGGCCCGGCAGCTCGTCGACTTCCTGTCCGGGCTCACGGCGACCCGCGTGCTGGAGCCGACATGATTCTTTTCTGGTATTCCCGGCACACCTACCGCGGCAGGCGATGGTACGCCGCGACGCCCACCGTCCCCGAACCGTCCGCCGGCTCCTGGCCGGTGGAGTACCGGCGCCCGGACAACGTGCCTGCGGGCGATGAGACCCGCGAGCTCGCCCACGCGGTCACCGGCGCGCTGGCCGGAAGCGGCCCGGGTGATCTGCTCTACCTCGTCGAGACAGCCTGCCGGCACACCGCCGCGGCGGTCGGCGCCCTGGTGCAGGGTCTCACCCGGACCGACGCCGACTACGTCGCGGTGCATGACGACGTGCGGGACTACGGGGAGTCGGACGCCACGGTCGACGGCACCGCACCGGCCGGCGCGCTGGCGGCCGTGATGTCGGACGACTACGTCTGGCACCGCCGGTCGTGTCTGGGCCGGTCGTTCGGTTGCCGCCGCGGCGTCTGGGAACGCGACCAGGACATCGTCCTGGACTGGCTGGCCGGCGCCGGTGACGTGCCCGCCTGGGACCGGCTGTGGGCCGCGTTGAGCGCCCGCGGCCGGGTACTACGCGCGGTGTCGCCGGCGATGGCGTCACCGTCGGTGCCGGGCGAGCAGTCACCGTCGTTGCCGCCGACGACGCCCATCGGACCGGTGCCCGCCGCGGCAGGCGTGCCGGCGGCCGACTTCTGGGCGCGGCCGTCGCCGGCCCAAATCGCCGTGTTACCGGCCGTGTCGGCCGGCTTCTGCGCGGAACTCGCGCGCCTGCGACCCGGCGCCCGGCTCACGCCGGTGGCGGGCGTGGAAGCGCTGGACGACACCGATGCCGGTTGCGTCGCGGTGACCATCGGCGACAAGGAGAAGCTCGACGACTTCCTGCGATTCCGGCGGCACGGCGTGACCGCCGTCGTCGTGGAGCTGACCGAGAGCGACCCGGCCCGTACGGTGCGATGGATATCCGGCCGCGACTGGCTGTTGCCGGCGGCGGCCGCCGAAGCCTCGCCCTGGATCGTGTGAAGGAGTCATCATGATCACGCATGTCGTGCTGTTCCGGTGGACCGGCGAGCCCGAGAAGCAGTCCCGGCACCTCGCCGAGGCTCTGCCCCAGATGATGCGCGAGGTCGGCGGGATCGCCGGCTACGAGTTCGGCAGCGACCTGGGCCGGCTGGGCGACGGCTACCACGCCGCGTTGCTCGTCCGCCTGCAGGACGAAGACGCGCTGCGGCGTTACGAGCAGCACCCCGCGCATCATCGGGTCATCGACGAGCGGGTCAATCCTGCCCTGGACGGCTTGGCCATCGTCCAGTTCGCGAGCTGAGCCCGGATGTCGGCCGACAACGAACTCGCCCCCGAGGCGAACCGGACGGGCGGCTCGGCGCCGGCCCGGGTGATCCTCGCCGTGTGCCTCGCCCAATTCCTCAGCGTGCTCGACGGCTTCATCGTCAGCGTGGCACTGCCGCCCACGGCCGCTGACCTCGGCATCGACGCGGCGAGTCTGCAGTGGATCCCGAACGCGTACGGGCTGCTCTACGCGGCGCCGCTGCTGATCGCGGGCCGGATGGCCGACCGTTTCGGACGGACCCGGATGTTCCAGGTGGGCCTCGCCGTCCTGATCGCCGGATCAGTCCTCGCGGCCCTCGCGCCGAACCCTACGGTCCTCTTCGTGGGCCGCGGCGCACAGGGTCTCGGCACCGCGCTCTGCCTGCCGGCCGGGCTGGGCCTGCTGGTGGCCGCGTTTCCCGAGGGACCAGGCCGCACCCGGGTGCTGGGTCTGGTCACCCTCAGCGGCGGCATCGGCATGGTCTCCGCGGGTGCCCTGGGCGGAGTGCTCACCGCCGGCTTCGGCTGGCGTGCGGTGTTCTGGTTCGCCGTGGGCCCGGCCGTACTCGCCATGGCGTTGATGGCGGCCGGCGCGCCGGGACGCCGCCCTCTGCCGCAGCGGCGGGAGCCGCTCAACATCGGCAACGGGCTGGTCGGCGCGCTCGGCCTGTCGCTCCTGGTGTACGCGAGCTCGCGCGTGCCCGCCGACGGATGGTCGGCGCAAGTGTGGGTGGCCGCGCTCGGCTCCGCCGTGCTGATCGCGACGTTCGTCGTCCTGGAACGGCGCAGCCGGAGCCCGCTACTCGATCCGCTGGTCATCGCCCGGCCGAGGGTGCGGGGCGCGAATCTGCTGGCACTGATCTTCCCGGTGGGCTTCATCGCGCCGCAGTTCCTCGGCACTCAGGTGCTGCAGGAGGTCCTCGGGCTCGACGCGATGCGCACCGGGCTGTCGTACCTGCCGCTGGCCGCCGTCGTGCTGGCGACCACACCGCTTGCCGCCCGGCTGACCGACCGGGCCGGGCCCCGATTGGTCACCGCCCTCGGATTCGGCATGCTCGCCGTCGGATTGACCTATCTGACGGCGACGCTCGACTCCGCGTACGCAATCGGTTTCCTGCCAGCCACGCTGCTCGCCGGCGCTGGCGTGACGGCGGTTTTCGTCGCGCTCGCAGTCGCCGCGGTCGAAGGGGTCCCGACCGAGCGGACCGGGATGGCCAGCGGGCTGTTCAACACCAGCCAGCAAGTGGGCGGCGCGCTGGTGCTGACCCTGACCGCATCGTTGGCGGCCGGCCGGTCGGAGCAGATGCGCGTCGACGGCGCCGATCCGGTGAGCGCGCTCGCCTCCGGCCTGCGGCTGGGCATGGCGACCACCGCGGTGCTCAGCGCCGTGGGCGTGATCGGCGCGCTGTTCCTGTTACGCCGAACCAAGGAGAGTCCATGAGCGACACCGACAAGCACGTCGGCATTACCGTCGGCGGGATCGACGCGGCCGTCGAGTTCTACACCTCGGTGCTGAACTGCCGGCTGATCCGCCGCTTCACGCCCGGCGGTCACGACGGCGTGCGTAGCCTCGTCGGCTTGCCCAGCGCCGACCTGGACGCGGCCTTCCTGGCCCTGCCGGACGGCCGCGTCCTGGAACTGCTGCACTTCCGCGCCCCACAGGTCGTGGCCGCCGAGCCCTCGCCCGCCGCAGTGGGCACGGTGCACCTGGCGGTGCCGGTGACCGACCTCGCGACGACGCTCGACCGGCTCAAGGCGCGGCACGGCACCGTCGTGGGCGGTCCGGTCCAGCTGGACGAGGCCGCCCTCGCGTACGTCCGCGACCCCGACGGCGCCCTCCTCGAGCTGATCGAGTCAACCGGGAACGACGATGACTGACGCCATCGCGGAGATCGGGGTGTTCGGGGGCTCGGGGCTCTACTCCCTCTTCGATGACGAAGCGCGGGAATACCGTGTGGACACCCCGTACGGCGAGCCGAGCGACGTGATCACGATTGGCACGGTCGGAGGGCGCAGGGTGGCGTTCCTGCCCCGCCACGGCCGCGACCATCGGCATCCGCCGCACCGCATCCCGTACCGGGCCAACGTGTGGGCCCTGCACCACCTGGGCGTCCGGCAGATCCTCGCGCCCTGCGCCGCGGGGTCGCTGGACGCCGACGTCTGCCCCGGCGACATGGTTGTCTGCGATCAACTGGTCGACTGGACACGTGGGCGGGCAGGCACCTTCTACGACGGGCCGCAGACGCGGCACATCGGCTTCGCCGAGCCGTACGATCCCTGGATTCGCGCGACGCTCCTCGCGGCCAGCGACCGGCTCGGCCTCGGCCTGCGCGAGACCGGGACGATGGCGGTCGTCGAAGGCCCCCGGTTCTCGACTGCCGCCGAGTCGCTGATCCTGGCTCGGCTCGGCTGCTCGGTAATCAACATGACCGGCAGCCCGGAGGCTCAGCTTGCTCGCGAGCTCGCCGTCGGCTACGCCACCGTCGCCATCATCACCGACCACGACGCCGGCCGGGCTGCCGACCTGCAGATTCCCGCGGTCACGCAGGAAGCGGTGGGCCGTATGTTCGCCGCCAACCTCGACCGGCTCCGCGCCTTGCTGTTCGACACGATCGCGCACCTCTCCTCCGAGCCGTCGCCGCTCAGCAGCCGGGCACTGGACGAGGCGACTTTCGGATGACCATGCCGAACGTCGACGCCTCCGCCCCACCGCGGCGGCCTCTCGTCCGGGTGACCGGCCGCCGGTTAGCCGTACTGGCCGTGCTCGCCGGCGCCGGCCTGGCTCTCATAGTCCTGGTGATGGCCGAGGCGCCGGTGCCCGCGCACCCGACGAGCGCGCGCTCATCGGCGTCCGGAGCCGGCCAGGGAACCGACGGGCGGATGCTGCTCGCCCTCGCCATCTGCGCCGGAGCGTCGTGGCTGGGCGGCACTCTATGCCGACGGCTGCTGCGCCAGCCGGAGCTGATCGGGCAGTTGGCCGCCGGCATCCTGCTGGGCCCGTCGGTCTTCGGTCGGCTGGCGCCCGATGCACAGCAATGGCTGTTCGCGTCCGACCTGGTGCACCAGATCGACGTGCTGGCCCAGCTCGGTGTGGTCCTGTTCGTCTTTCTGCTGGCACACGACCTGGCCGGCCACAACGTCCGCGGTCTCGGTGTCGCGGCCGGGGCGGTGTCCGCCGTCTCGGCCGTCCTGCCGGCGCTGCTGGGCGCGCTTCTCGCGTGGTGGCTCTACCCGGAGTACGCGCCTCCGGGCGCGAGCTTTCCCGCGTTCGCCGGGCTGATCGGTGTCGTGTTCGGCGTGACGGCCGTGCCAGTGCTCGGCGCCATCCTGCACGACCTGCGATTCGCCGACCGTCCGGTGGGGATCCTGGCGCTCGGCTCCGCGGTCGTCACCGATGCGCTGTGCTGGGCAGCCATGGCCGCGATCGCGGCCATGCAGGCGGAGAGCCTGGCATCGTCGTTCCTGATGGTGGCGGGTGCGGCGGTGTTCATCGCCGCCGCGGCGGCCACCGCGCGGTGGTCGCGGGCTGCCGCGCCGGACAACGCCGGCCTCGCGATCACCGTGATCGTGGTCCTGCTCGGCGCCTCGTGCACTGCATTCCTCGGGCTGCACCCGATTCTCGGCGCATTCGTCATCGGCGTCCTCGGCGTGACCGGCCGTGCCGCGCAGTCCTCGACGGCGGACCGGCTGCGAGACCTCACTCGGGTGTTGCTGCTCCCGCTCTTCTTCGTGACGGTCGGCCTGCGGCTCGACATCGCCGGCCTGATCGACCCGGGCATGGCAGGGCTCCTCGCCGTCGCCTTCCTGATCGCCTGCGCCGGCAAGATCGCCGGGGCTACCACCGCGGGACGCCTGCTCGGCCTGCGGTGGCCGGACGCGCTTCAGCTCGGGGCGTTGCTCAACTGCCGCGGCGTCACTGATCTGGTCGTCATCGAGCTCGGCTACCGGCTCGGCCTGCTGACCTTGCCTTTGTACGCGATCCTGGTGATAGTTGCGGTCCTCACCACGACCATGACGGCACCATTGATGCATTTGTTGACACGATCGAAATCATCAGATGTTTTAGTCGCTCATTGATGTTTGCGCGGTCGCCCCCGACGCCATTCCGCGGCGGAAGGCATAAACCACCGCCTGCTGACGATTCTGCAGCCGAAGTTTCGTCAGAATGCGCGAAACGTGACTCTTGACGGTGCCTTCGGTGACCGTCAATGCGGATGCGATCTCGGCATTCGACATCCCGGCCGAGATCAATTGCAGCACATCGCGTTCCCGCTGAGTCAGTTCGTTCCCGGCGGACTCGGCCGGCGCCACGGCACTACCGTGCATCACCGCGTGCCGGATGAGACACCGCAGAGCTGTCGGGCAGGCGTAGGGCCGGCCCGCGGCGACCGCCTCGATAGCGACGAACAGGTTCTCAACCGGATCGGTCTTCAGCATGAAGCCCAGCATGCCCGCCGTGTACGCATGGAGAATCGCCTCGTCGTCCGGGTGCGCGGCCAAAGCGATCGGGCCGGTGAGCAATCGCCCGTCATGCCGGCGCGGCAGCCGGCGCACGGCCTCCACCACCTCATCGGCCGACCGATCGAACTCCAGCAGGGTCACATCTGGGCGCAGCCGCCGCACCTCATCGGCCACCTCGAGCGGCTCCTCCAACTCGCCGACCACCGACATCCCGGGCGCCGCCTCGATCAATTGAGAGAATCCCGCGCGAACAAGCTGATGGTGATCGCACAGAAGCACTCGGATGGTCATCTCGGGCCCTCCCCGTAGGCACGCACGTCCCCGCTCGGCTCGATCAGACTAATGGACTAACTCTCATCTGATTACGTCGATAAGTGCGGTATCCCACACGGCCACCGGAAAACTATCTGACCAAATTCTGACACCTCGCAGTGCCGCTGAACTTTCAACAACTACGACGGCTAGAAGGCGCCCGGCTCATGGTCGCGACCTCGTGGGATGAGGCGACGGTGGGGTCGGTGCCAGTGCGGCGGCCGAGGCGGCCGGCTGGACAGGGACGCCTCCCTGCCCCTGGATGGCCAGCGCCAAGTGCACCGTCCGCACGATGGATCTTCACCAGTGCCCCTTCGGCCCTCGTCCCGAACCCGCCCTGCGCCGGCGGTACCGCCCAGCATCTCGTGCTGGGTGTGGGTCCTGCTCATGCTTCAGACCGCCGGAATCGCCGCACTGCTCTCGCACGCCTCGAGTAAAAGCTCTCCGAGGCGATCCTCACGGGCGGCGGCGCCTTTGCCGGAACCGTGCTGCTACTACTGGCCATCGCTCACTTCGTCAGCGGCAAGTAAGTCGCCGCCACCCCTGACGACCAACGGCGGAAGCTCTCACGGGCTTTCCGCCATCGCTCTGCATGGTCACAGTCCGGCGTCCGAGGTTCTCCCTCACTGCGGCACGCCCGCTGGAGGGGACGGTAGGCAACTGCCGGTTCCCACGGCCAAGACCAGGCCACGTAGAGTGATCGACTTGATTCTCTCCGTATATTTATGGGCGTGGCGCCCAACACCGTGGTCATCCACGTGCCGACCGGCCGCGAGCTCGACCTGACCGACCTGCCCGACCTGGGTCACCCCGACCGGCCCGGCCTGCTCGACGAGCTTTACCACCAGCGGCGCAGCCCGCGATACCGGCCGGGCGAGCTGCAGTGCCCGGACTGCCAGGAGAACAACCCGGACTGCCCGGAGTGGATGTTCCTGCGCCGCCGTGACGGGCTTTTCCACGCCGTGCACCACAACAAGAACCTCGGCGATCACCACGAGCCGGAGAGCGACACTCACAAGGCGCTCAAGGAACGCATGGTCACCGCCGCCGAGCGCGGCGGCCTGACCGCAGTAGCCGAAAGCCGGCCCGCGCACGGCCGCCGGCGTACCGACGTGGTCGTCACCGGTGGTGCGCACGACTTGGCCTGTGAGGCGCAGGTCTCTTACGCCACCGCCCGCAGCGTCCGCGAACGCGCCGACCGCGCCCATGACGACGGGCTCACCCCGCTGTGGGCCACCCTCAACGGCGCCGTCGACTGGGCCGGACAGGTGCCGTGGGCCCTGCTGGACCGCAAACCATGGCAGTACTACACCAGCGAGGCCCGGCTCCCGGTCCGCGGCGGCGTCCGCACCCTGCGGATCGCGGCCTGCGGCCGCACCGGCCAGGTCTGTCCCGACCGCCGCCGCGGCCGCCGCTGCACCGGCAAGCACGGCACCTGGGAGCCCGCGCAGATCACCCACCTTGACGATTTGATCGTGCGGGCCGCGCACGGCGAGTTCATGCCCTACCGCACCCACGGCAGTCGGCGTACCAACTGGTTCTGGGTCCGTCCCCAGGACCTGACCCGGATCCGTGAGGAACAAGACGAGCGCAGCTCACGCGCAGACCAGCTGGACAACACCGTTCCGGACGAGCCAGCAACAGACGGTCGCGGGCTCGACCGTACCTGCGGCTACGAGCCGTCGTATCGGATCGCTAAGCGCGCCGCGCGATCGCCTGGCGCGGCCGTCAACGAGCCGGTCGTGGTCGCTCTTGCCCCTGGACCCAACACAGCACCTCAACCGGGCACGGCAGAGAAAGCGCTGGTCAGCGGTCAGGAGGTCGGCGCCGCGCCGTACCGTAGGACCATGATCAACCCGGGGACTGCTCCGCTCGAGCAAGCCAGCGAGGACCTCGCCGCCACCAATCTCAACGCCTTCCTGAGCGCGGTCGCCGAACGCACCGCGGTCTTCGAGCAGGTCCCGATCCGCCGGCGGGTCGCCCGCCTCGAGGGCACCCCGGTCCGCGATCCCGCCGCCGACCGTGACGGCCGCTTCGGCTGGAACCTGCCCCTCTCCGACGGCAGCACCGTGCGCCTGCTGATGCCCGGCGCCCCACTGATCGCGCTGCGCGGCGACATCACCGCCCAGGCGCCCTGCCTCTACGTCAACGGCAACGCCTGGTGGTGGGACGGCGCCGTCGATCAGGTCGCCAACGAAGGCATGGCAGGACCGCTACTGCTCGACCGCGGACGCGCTGATGGCTGAGTGACTGAAGCCTGGGGAAGCCTGGTGACGCACAGCAGTAATCGGCCTTCAGACGACGCCGAGGCCAAGCAAGACGGTGGTGCCGAGGAGGCCGGCACCCGTCAGCAGACTGATCCGATTGAGATGGGCTCCGTCCAGCGGGGTGACCGGCACGAGCACCGAGGCCAGCATGACGATGGCAGCGGCGGCCAGGGCACCTACGACGGGGGTAGCGAATGCCGCTGCCTCGACGAACAGCACGAGACCGATCGTCCCGAGCGCGACCGGCGCCGCAAAGTGTATCCGTGGCGCATCGGACACCGGCGCGAAGATTGCGCTTGCTATCGCGAAGGCGATACCGGGACTCCAGCTGCTGTGCTGCACCGTCTGCCCGGCACGCCGGGCCACAAAAACCTCGAGCTTGCATCGTGACCCACGACAGGAGGAGCACACCAATGACCAGCAGGATCGTTTCGCCGTATGGGCTACGGCCCCGTACCGCCCCGAACGCGAAGATCAACGTTGTTGCCGCGATACCCCAAGCTGGGCTCTGAAGACGTCGGCTGCCCTTGCCGGCGAATGTCTCGAGCCACTGCTGGGCGTTGCCCGGGGTAGCGGCGGCGCGGGCCAGGGTCAGACCGAGCACCAGTACAGCGAGCACACCGGCCGCAGGCGCCGGTGACAGCGCCGGTAGTCCGGCGAGCGTCCATCGCGGCGGAACGGACTTCGACAGGTCCAATCCGGTTCGGTAGGTGGCCGTGTCGGTGGTGACTACGCGAGGGGCCTTCCGGAGTTTCTCGTCGAGCGCGAAGGCGCGTGCATAGGCGCCTTGCGACTGGAGGAAGTATCCGGGTCCCATCTGGCTGTATACCGTGGCGAGATTGAGCCAACCGAGGGCGTAGTCGGGGTGAGCGCCAACCGCCCGGCGCAAAGCATCGACGGCCTCGTCGCTGCGGCCCCGGTGCGTGAGCGCGACGCCCAAGTCGTTGGCGGCCGGGTAGGCCCCGTCGCCTCAGGTTCGCGAACACTGGGCCTTGCAAGCCGAGCAACGCCGCAGGATTCTTGTTGCCAGAAGGTCGACCGGCCGGGCCGAACCGCTGGTCACTTGCATCGCTGTCGCCGACCGCGTACTTGCCGGCGGAGGACTCGCCGTCGATGACCAGCGAGTTCGGCTGCCCGGCCCGTCGTCGGGGGCACAGCTCCTCGGCGGGCGTCCGACCGCGCCGTCCTGATTGTCAGCGGACCGGTTCGTCGGCCTCGAATTCGTCGGCCAGACGTAGTATGACGTCCGGGTACACGGCGGCCAGGACGGGCAGCGGGGTGGTCCACGGGCCGGCCGCGAGTGCCCGGCCCAGCAGATGCGCGGCGGCGGGCGGCCCGGCGCCTCGGGCGATCTCGGCGAGGGCGTGGGCCTTCCGCTCGGTCTCGGTCACCGCTTCAATGATCTCGGCGCCCCGCTCGGTCTGCCCGCGCGCGGCCAACTCCAGACCGACCGTGGACAAAGCCTCGTCCCGCTCCATGTCGGGGATTGCACGGGCGACCTTCTCGGCGTCGGACAAACGGCCGGACCGCGCGAGGGACACCGCGATCTTCGCCATCCGTCCGGAGCTGAGGAACCGCTGGAGATCGGGATCTGTCGGACGGAAACCGGGCTGAAGGGCGGCTCGAACCGCGCCGATCAACGCGAGTGAGGACGCGGCCGCGGGCGAACGGGGAGTGCCGCGGGCAATGCTGTCGGCCGTAGGGTAGCCGCCGGCCAGGACGGCGGCATCAACCGCCGCGTCAAACGGCTGTTGCACATCCCACTCGGTCAGGTGCCGGGTCCGCCGGTGGGCGAGAGTGTCGGCCAGCACTCGTGCCAAGTAGGCTGCTAGGCCGTAGTCTCCGGCCTCGGCGAGGGCTTGACCGAGACGACCGAGTCTCTCGCCCGGTTCGAGCCGGTGGCGCACCGTGACGACCAATCGGCTGGCGAGTGCACGCTGACCGGCGCGTGCTGCGGCGACCGCGATCGACGACATCGCGTCGAAGCTACTGATCGTCTGGGCGAGCCGTTCGGCCTGCGCCCACCGGCCTTGCTCGGCTGTCACCGCCACGACACGGGCCAGTACCACGGTTCGGTCTGGCACGGACGGATTGTCGCGGGCGACGCGTTCGGCCCAGTCGTGGTCCCCGCGCCGGGCCATGGCACCGGCTACCCCGGCAAGGGCGCCCACCTGAGAAAACTCGCTGTCGGCCAGGCGTGCGAGATGCTCGGCACGCTGGTAGTGCCCGCTGTCGGCCAGCTTCTCCGCGACGATGGCCCGTAGATGTGCCCGTTGTGGAGGGTAGGTGATGGACTCGGCGAACAGCTCGACTGAGTCGTAGCGTCCCCACTCGCACAGCGCTCGGACGAACCGCTCCGGCTGCCAACCCCCGCCGCCCGGCTCGAGAGTATGTAGCGTGCCGGCCAGCTTTTCTGCCACGTCTCGCGCGCCGGCAGCGACCGCTTCCTCGACGATTGCCGAGAGTACGGAGATAAGCGACGAGGGGGGGCCGGCACGGGCGATCCGCTCGGCTCGGTCGTATGCTCTCGTGATCGCCACCGCGCGGACGACCGCCAAGGCTTCCGCGCTCCGCTGGCTACTGTCGACGAGAGGACGGACAATCCCTTCGGCCTCGTTGGCCAGCCGCTTCGCGACCGCCGGCGATCCGGACCGGGCGGCGATCATGGCGATCCGGGTCAGCCCGTCGGCGCGGATGGAGGGCGAGCCGATGATGCCGACGATGCGCTCTGCTTCCGCGTAGTCGCCGAACACCACCATCGCCTCGGCCACCCTAGCCAAGATTGGATCCCGGATGAACAGGCCGTCCGGGTCGATGATCGCCGCAGCGATCCGCTCGGCCTGCGCCAGCCGGCGCCGCGCGCGGTCCGATTCTCCGGTCCGGGCCAGTGCTTCGGCCGCAGCAGCAAGCGCTCCGGCCGTGCGCTCCTGAACCTCGAAGTTGTCGACCTCTCCGTCGAGCTCTCCGGCCCGCCGATCTGCCTCGGCCGCAAGTCGGGCGGCGCGGTCGGTCAGACCGGCTGCGGCAGCCAGCTCGGCCAAGCCCGCCAGGGTCTCGACTCGTGGCCGCGGTCCGCCGATCTGGGCAACAAATTCCTCGGCTTGTTCGTGATCACCGTTCGCCGCCATCGCCCTCGCGATGCCTGCGAGGCTCTCACCGTCACTGTACGGCCGATCGTCCAACCCGTCGGCGATGCGCTTCGCCTCCTCGTGGTGACCCGCTCGGGCCATTACCTCGGCGAGGCTCCGCCGGGAGGCGTGCGAAGGTTCTCGGGTCCCGGCGGCCTTCGCCAGCTCGACGGCTTGGTTCGGCTTCCCCACCTCGGCCAGTGACCGGGCGAGGGAAAACAGCGCTGCCTGACGCACCGATTCGGACTCCACCGTACTTGCCATGCGGACGGCCTCGTCGTGGTGCCCGTGGTAGGCCATCGCCTGAGCGACCTGCGCTCGGGTAGAGTCACGGTCGTAGACGGAGGTCAGCGACTCTGCAAACGCGGCGGCGCCGTCGAAGTCGCCGGCGTCAGCAATCGCTTTTGTAAGCTGCCTAGCCCCCCGGCTGTACCGGCCACCGTCGGTGATTGCCCGGAGCATCGCCTCGGCCCGCGGTACCTCGCCGAGCGTCGCCCAGACGGCCGGCAATTCGTCCGGGATCCAACGGTTGCGGGCCTGCAGCTCGTTACGATGCCGAGACAGGTGCACCAGTCGTAGCAGGTCAGGCGGATTGCGGGCAAGCAGGTGATTTTGAGCTAGGCCGATCTCGGTGAACGCCGCGGAATCGCCACCAGTGGCAGCCAGCATCCGGTCGTGCCGCCGCGAATCGATCGCCAAGTTGACCAGCCGATCCCGATCACCGACCTCGGCCAGCCGCCGGGGATACCCGCGGATAAGGTACGCGGGAGTCTGCTCCGGCCACTGCCGCCCACGATAGTCGTCGGCCCAGGCGTGGATGCGGGCCTCGAACCCGGCGAGGATGTGCGGGCCGAGCCGGTCGACCGCTTCAGCCTGCAGCGTTTCATGGGTGAACAGATACTCACTGCCACGGGCGGCGATCGTGCGTCCGAAGACCCCGCCTAGCAGCCCGTCGAGGCGGAAGGCGGGCTCGGTCGTCAACTCGAGTAAATCCGGCCGGCTGAGACCACCGCCGGCTGCGGTGACCAATCCTACGATTTCATAGGCCAGCTGCCGCTGTCCGGCGCGGTCGACGGTTAGCACTTCGTCGAGCTCCCGCTGGGCCAGCTCAGCGATCCGCTGGGCGTGCGGCGACGGCTCCAGCGTGCGCACCCGGCAGGTCCGCAGCGGGTGGTCGCCGTCGACATCGGCCGGGACCGGCGGGTCCGGCCGACCCGCGACGATCACCCGAAGCCCGTCCGGCGGACGTTTGGGCAGAGTAGCTGCGATGCTCGCAAGTCCTGAGCCTGGAAAGGACCCGCTGTCCTCGTCCAGGCCGTCAACGAGCAGCACGAGTCGCCGGCCCGTCTCGACTGCCCGCTTGGCAGCGACCGGCAGCAGCCGCTGGCGTAGCCGGTGCCGTTCCCCGGCGGTCGCGGCCGGCGGCACCGGTTCACCGGTGATCGCGGCGAGCTGGTCGAGGAGCGCGTCGGTGAACGCGGTGCTGTCGGACTGCCCGGCCAGCCGCGCCGTCACGAAAAACGAGACTACCCAGGTGCCGGATGGCGGATGGCGGGAGAACCACGACATCAGCGCGGTCTTGCCAGCCCGCGCTGGAGCCTGCCACCACACGTACGGCTCGTCACCGGCGCACCACCCGGCCAGCTCAGCCAGCTCTGCCTCTCGGCCGCTCAGCTCGACCGGCGCGATATCCGCGACCTGCTCGGGATACCCGCAACGGCGCCACCACGAGTTGGCGGACGGGAGTACCACCCGGGTATCCGCAGCGGGCGTAGTTAGCTCTCGCAGCCGCTCCAAGAATCGCCGCTCAGGCAGGCGATCCGGCCTGGCGTCGAAGTAGTTGACGGTGCCGAGCTCGAACCAGGGTTCACCGGACAGCAGCAGCGGCAGGATCGGCTTCGCTCGGTCCCGGGCCCGCTGCACCTCGTTGCCGACGTAGATTGAGGCCTCGGCGGCCGGGGACATCACCACAAGCAGCACGGCGCAGTCGTCGATCCGGTCGCGGAGTTCGTGCGCCCACCGGTCACCAACCTCGAGGCGCTGCCGGTCAAGCCACACCGGCACCCCGGCCTCGGTCAGCCACTCGGCCAACCGGTCCACATAGAGCTCGTCGCAGCGGCTGTAGCTGATGAACACATGTCCCGCCACCAGCACACCGTACGCCGGTCAGCGGAACTTCAGGCCCTAGCGGGCCAGGGGCAGCGGCGTTTCCGGCACGGTGGAGTGTCATAGCGATGTCGGCCTGAACGAGTACCAGGTCCGCGACTGGCGGGCCTGGTACTCGCACGTCACCTTGTCGATGGCCGCTTGCGCCTGGCTCGTGGTCGCCCGGACCTTGACCGCGCAACAGCAAACAGCAGCAGTGACGGCATGATGATCGCTACACGGTATCGGAGATCCGGCGCTTGCTAGCCGCACTGTTCGTCCGCCACCACCAGCCCAAACACGTCTGGTGGTGGTCACGCTGGCGACGACGAGGCCAACACCAAGCCCGCCTCAGCCACTATTACACCGCGGCTATCCACTCAGGTGAAGTGCCGTTGCAGTACTAAGGCGGCTTCTCGACGTGATGCAGGCTGACGTGTTGGCCTGCACGATCGGGGGGGCGCCCGGACACACCTGGCTCAACAGCGTCGCCACCAACGGGGTCGGTGGTCCGGGTCGCCAGTTACGCCGCCCGGGCGGAGGGTGGAGCTGAAATGACGCTTTATGGGAGAACAACGCCTCGCTAGCTTATGGACCGGCAATCTGTCACGGAGCGTAGAGGTGGGGCGTTGAGGGACATTTGGAAGAAGCTGGCGGCCGGAGTTTGCGCTGTTTTCGGGGCCGGGCTGCTTTATGCGGCTGTGCCGTCGGCAGACGCGGCGGTTGCTGCTTCATCGTGGACGCCGGCTGAGTTGTTCAAGGCGGCGGCGCCGACAAACCCCTTTCCGGGCGGACAACCGAACGGCGGGGTGTGGCGGCTCGCCGAAGGCAATGGGTTCGACACCGGAGGCTATCGGGCGCTGAACTCATACACGGGGGCCAACTGCGGGATCGGCGGCTATCGGGTCTTCAGCGACCCGTCGGGGCTGCCGCTCGTGGGATGGAACGGTTCCGGCCGCGACATCACCAACGAGGCCGGGACGTGTGCCACCCCGTTCACCATTCCTGCGGGGGCGGTCGTCGTGCATCCGATGGCGGCCGACGCGGTCATCGAGTGGACGTCGCCGGTGGACGGGACCGTTGACGTCACGGGACGGTTGTGGGACGCGGACACCAGCTGCGGCAACGGCGTGGGATGGAAGCTGGCAGTCATTCCGCTCGGGGCGGGGCCGGTCACGACGTTGACGAGCGGAAGCTTCGGCAACGGGGGGACCTCTACGATCGACGCGGTGGCCGCCGCCGGGCAGGCCGTGGCCAGAGGCAGCCGGATCATCCTGGTGGTCGACGATGCCGGGGACACCACCTGTGACCTGACGAACGTCGACCTGACCGTCCGATCCAGCCCGGGCCGGTACGCCTACGTGGCCATGGGGGACTCGTACTCGTCGGGCGAAGGGTCGCCGGAGAACACCTTCTATCGGGACACCGTCGTGCCGGACCAGAAGACCGGTGGGAGCACCGGCTGTCACCGCTCGAGCAAGGCGTGGGCCACCAACATCGCGGCGACCCGGAAGCTGACCGGCAACCAGTGGAAGTTCGCGGCCTGCAGCGGGTCTGTGCTCAACGACTTCTTCGCGGCCAACCACGCCAACCCGGCCGAGGCGCCGCAGACGTCGTTCCTGTCATCGGACACGAAGCTGGTGACGATGACCATCGGCGGCAACGACGTCGGATTTTCCACGATCGTCAAAGACTGCATCTTCGACGAGCTGCGTCAGAAGGGGCAGCCCGGATGCCGGCAGTCGGGCCGGGTGGCAAACACCACGGCCGAGGACGGGCTCCGGAAGCTTCGGGAGACCAAGCCCATCGGCGGGCAGCAGCTCAACCGCCTGGCCGAGGCTTACCTGTACGTCGCAACACACATCGCGCCGGACGGCAAGGTCATCGTTGCGCAGTATCCGCGGTTGTTCGCCAGTGGTGCCGCCTTCTACCGGGCGTTCCCCTTGCGTAACACGGCCTCGTGCCAGGTCGGCACGGCCCACTTCGCCGCCTCTAGGGCAGCGTTGCCGGACCGTATCTACGTCGCCAAGGCCGACGCCGACTACCTCAACGGTGTCCTCGACCGCGGGAACGCGATCATCGCTGACGGGGTCAAGCAGGCCAACGACGCTTTGAAGGCGCAGGGCCGAAGCGCGCAGGTCGTCCTGGCCGACGGGGTGAACAAGCAGTTCGATTCGGATCGGGTCTGTGACGCAGGGGCGCACATCAACGGGGTGATCCTGCACGGGTTGCAGAAGGGCGGGAACGCCCAGAATCAACACCCCGATCCCGATCAGCGCAGCTTCCACCCGAATACCGACGGGCAGAGCGACTACGCCCGCGCCGTGAAGGCGAAGCTGGGGTGATTCCACAGATCCCGATTCAGCCAGCGGGGGAGAGGTGGCCGGTAGCGGTGTCGCTTTGAACGGTGTCCCGATGCCGTCCCGGACGCCTCGGTAGACCTTCTTGCTAAGCGCCGCGACTACTGCAATCCCTCGAGCGAAGGGCGTGATTCTGGCGGTTTGCCTTAGCCCGACCCGGGCGGCTCAACTGGCCCCACCAAGAGAGGCTCAGGCTGGCGCGAATCCTCGTCACGCCGCGTTGTCTATCAACGCGAGGGCCGCGGCGATGCGGAGATGTGTCGATGCGGGAGAATCCCGGCCATGACGTCGTCGCGGTGGCTCAGCCGTTACCTCGCCGGAGACCGCGAGCAGGTATGGCAGGACATGCGCCAACTGGGCGGCACGGTGCGGGAGCGCTCCAATCTGGCTGAGGAAGCGCAGGCGGTCTGCGACGAGATGGCACGTCGAGCACGGCAGAACGTCGAGGTTGTCATCGAGCGACTGTCCGATGCCGGCTACCGGTTCCACTCCAACGACGACGAGCAGACGCCCGTGAGACCTCACGTCGCGCCGACCGCGACGGCGGACGAGCTCGCTTCCTAGCTTCAGGAACAGTCCGAGGAGGTGCCCATGGCTCTCCTGTCTTGGACCAGGATCGTCGGGGACGTCTGGCTGGTCGGAACCCACCCGCAGTGGCCCGACTCGGCTTCAGGCGATCCGCTGGTGATCGAGGTGGAGGGCTCGCGCTACCCGGGAGACTCGTCAATCCGGGAGTATTTCGAGGATCAGTGGGACGCGTGGCGCGACACCGCGCAGAGAACCTCCACGCTGCCGAGCCGTTCGTGCTGACCCTGGTGCCGGATCGCTTACACAAGGAGAACGTGAGCGGCGGATCGCCGTGCGGAATCATCCTCCCTGACAGCTCCGTCGAGGGGCTGTTCGTAGGCGAGACCACGACGCCGTTCGTTTCCTTCCGGAACTGGGTCTTCCTTCATGGCGGCTTTCCCGGTATCACCAGGTCAGAGAGCGAATGGCACGTGAAGCAAGATCTCGCTAGGGATCTGCTACCGCTCTGACACACCCGGCACGTCGGTCTCGCCGTCGGCCACCCGGCTCAGCCCCTGAACCATCAGCAGCAGGTTCACTTCGACGTACGCAACCAGTCGGTGCTGGCGGCCTTGACTCTTGCCGAGCTCACTCAGTTCGTCGGCGCAGACGGAACCGAAGATCGTCTGGTCGTCGCCGATGTCCCAGATGGCCCAGCGGACATCCCCAACAGGGAGGCACCTCCACGTTCGCCACGTGCCGGCGGAGCTCGGCTGGATCGACCGGAGCCTCACGGCGAATCACGGCAACACCAACGCCTTCCGGCTGGCTCCGTCGCTCGTCACGGCGGGAAACGTAGCGGCTTGACTGTGTCCCTTGCAGTTCGCAATTGCGAACATCCCGTTGTAAAAGCCGGCCAGCGCTGCTGGCGGCGAACAACGGCCGCCGATCGCGGGTACCGGCGCCCGCGACGGCTCAGGGACGGGCAGCCGGTTCGAGCCAGGCCGCCACAGCCAGTCAGGTATAACATCCAGCCACCGAGCGTAGGTAGGGTGGCGCGACGACGTGCGCCCAACCCTTGGGTAACTACAGCGCCCGGTGATCGCAGTCGTGACCGAACTGCTCGAGGCGATCCCGCCGATCGCTCCACTGACCTGTAACCCCGGGCGAGCAGCAGCACCGCGAGGGTCGGGGCGCTGCGCCCGCTTGCGTCCCGTGTCGGTGTCGGCCGCTGCCAGCATGCGCAGAGTACGGTCCGTTCATTACTAACTGGCTCGGGCTGGTGTCACGTCAAGCCAGTAGGCCACGCGCATACGGCCGCAACCGGCTCTATCAGGCGACATTACTTCTGCGAAGCCTCCACAGAACCCGGCCAGAAGGTGTACGCAATCCCGGTCAGAAGGACCCACAGGCCGAGGAGCAGCCCCACCCATGCGGCGCCCTCATGCTCGACCATCCCGTAGATACTGCCCGCGAGCATCATCACTCCCAGCAGTAAGGTCCCGAGGCCGAACAGACGCTTGCCGGACGAGCGCTTCCTGAGAATCCCTCCGACTGTCATCAGGGCCATCGTCAGTGCATACAGACTAAACAAAATGGACAAAATGATGGCAGCGGAAGATCGGGGAAGTAGGTCGAACAGAACGCCGAGAAGGTAGATGATTGCCGCGGCGATGAGATTCGCCAGAACGTTGACCAGTACGTCTCTCGGAAACCCGGCGAGTCCTTGGCCCTGGCTCTGGTATCGCTCGTGCTCAGCTGCAGGCGTCATTGCGTGACGCTAACGCTGCGTTCATGCCGACGCCTCGTTACGCGCCGTCAAGCGCAGGTGCGGCAGCGGGTTGCCGGTTACAACTGCTGACCACGGCCGCCGGCATCCTGACTCTCGTTCCCTTGGTCCGCCGATCAACAGCGCCGTACCCTTGACGTCGCAGTCGGCAGACTGGGTCGCCGCGGCTTGATCCCGTGGCTTCCCTCCGGCGACGCGGCGATCTCGGCGCCACTCCGTCCCGGCGTGAACCTGGCTCGGCAAGGCGCCAACGGCGGTCTTGTCTACCTGGGGATAGGCGGCGAACGGCGCGGCCAAGGTCTTAAAGCACGTCTGACTGTCTACCGGCGGGGCAAGCCGCCGTCAGCGGATCGGGCGATGCGGCGCTGGATCTAGCTCTTCGCGATCCAGCATTCGTGCAAGTCCAGCTCGCCGAGCTCCTTGACCGCTCGCCGAAACCCGCCGCCGTCTGGGCTCGAGACGCCTTGCGATGGGCTGACCTGTTCGTCCGCTAGGCCGTCACGGCAGAACGGTCCGCAGCCGTGACGCTCGAGCGTGCCGTGCTGGACGCGTCTGCGTGCAGCAATCCAGGGACATCGCTCGACCTGGTGGCGCCCGTAGTGACCCTTATGTTGTCGCCATTGAGAGACTCGGTTGGCGTGTATCCGGCTTACAGGCTGACTCGTCCGTTGCCTACCTGACCAGGGCGCTCTGCACCCCTCCGGAATTGGCGTTTTGTACGTCAGTTTTAGTCGGTTTCGGTCAGCGTTTGACGGCCCAGCCACGGCCCAGGACGGCCCGAGAACAGTCATTAGAAGCATCGGGGACGCCTATCTGAGCGGGCATTCCGTAGCGCAGGCCACGCCCGGGCCGGCTGCGCCTGCCTGGTCCAGTTGGAGCCATACCACGTCTGAACGAGATGAACAGGCAAGCGCGGTCTGGCTGCCTCGCGGCGGATACCCGCCGGGCTCCGGCGTCCCATAGCCGCCGGGTCCAGGGAGGTAGCCCGGCCGCCGGAGGCTATCCACGGGTGCAGGGTCGGAGATCCTGCCCACCGGAGGCGCTAGCTGGTGATGATGGTGCTAAGTTCGGCCGTCCAGCGTCACTACCCCCGCCCGCGCTGCGCCAACACATCGAAGGGTCGGTAGTCCGATGTCGGCTCTGAGCACCACCGCTTCTACCCGCGAAGGTCGTTTCGGACGGAGCTGGCTGCTTGCTCTCTTGGCCGGCGGCTGGGGGTCGATGGTGTTCGACAACGTGAACGACCCGATCCTTGCTGCCCCTTTCTTCGTATTGACGACACTGGCGACGGCCGCCCTCGGTTATGAGCTCTACACCCAGGCTCGTCGCCCGTCCGGGGAGGGCGTGGCTCGGTGGGAGCGCTCTGATACAGCCATCGTCACGTTCTTGGTCGGTCTAGCCGCGGTCATCTCTGTAGTTATGGTTCTTCGGCCGTTTACGGCGCCCGAGCAATCGGCAAGAGCGTCATTCGCGGTGCTGTACGTGGTGTTAGCCAGTATCTTCGCCTGGCAGCGAAGCTCAGCGATGTCCCCGCCGTAGCGCTTGGAATGTTGCTCAGAGCCTCGACTGTCTCCCTGGTGGGATCCGGTCGGGGCTTCGCCATGTTCGGCTGAGTTTCGGGTCTGCGCAGTCGGGGTCGACGCCAGGAGCGCAGCGGCAGGCGTTGATCTCTGAGCTGCGCCTTTAAGATGTAGGGAAGGCCTCACACTGTGCGCATCGGCTGTTGTCACGTCTCATGACCTGCGCGACACATCAGCATCAGGACATGCGTGACACAAAGACCGCTGGGTGCATCACGGTTAGTCAGCAAATCATGGGAGACGCGTGGTCAGCGGCAAACCGGTCGTTCGTTGGCCCAGCGGCACTCTGTCCCTTCCGACAGTCTCTGGCTACAAGAAGCTCTCGGACGGCACCAAAAAGGGAAACTGAGCGGTCACCGCCCTAGGTGACAGGAGGTTGAACTCGGCCGGGACAGACGGCACACTGTTCGCTGCTCCCGCCGGACCGCATAGGAAACAAGACCACCGATGGACGAGGCCGAGTTCTGGGAGCAGATCGACCAGGTCACCGAAGTGCGGTTCGGGGGACCGGGTGGCTGCTCTGCACTCCCGGTTGAAGATGCTGGGTCCGGAACAGCTGACCGGGTTCGCCGACCGGTTGCACGAGGTCTTGGACCGGCTAGACACCCCCGCACACGCCGCGGCCTGCCACGGAATCGGCGACGCGTTCCTGTACATGCGCTGCGCCGTGGTGCTGTCCGGGCGGACCACCTTCGGCAACGTGGCCTTGCACCCGCCTGCCATGGCGGCGTTCGACGGCTGCGAGGCCGAACGGCTGCTGGATGCCGCCGCGCGGGCCTACGAGAAGAGCACCGGCTTACCCTGGGAACACGACCCGGCCGCCTTCAGCGACGAGGAGCCGTACTCGCGCTGGCTGGACATCTCTTTTCATTCGGAGGACCCCTGGGCTACCAACCTGGGACTGGAGTACGAACTCACGTACGCCGACCTGATCGACGACCTGTGCCACAGCGCCATCTGGACGTCCTGGTGGCAGGGTTCCGGCCGTGACGAACTCATCGCTGACGTGTATCTCGGATCAACCAGGCCCGTGGCTGCACGCCGAGGCCGCCGAATCGTGAAATTGACCTTGCACTGGACGACGCTGGGCTCGCACAGCAGCCTGGGAGCCTCACAGTCACGGCAGGCTTACGACGACGTTCTGACGGTCTTGACGACGGCGCAGCAGACGCTGGACCTGCCACAGCTACCGGAGCTGCCAAATCCGGCGCCGCCGGACCCGGACTACGTCGAGCAGCAACGCCGAGCTCGTCTTTGACATGGTCGAGTGCATCCCTCGGCATGGGCCGACGTCGTAGGGCGGGTCAGCCAGTGTGGCGACGGTGCCGTCGGTACAGGCGACGACCTGGCTATCGTGGCGTGCGCTTACCGGCGTGGTGGCGATGCGGGGCGCCCGGGCCGTGCCGGCATGTCGGTGTGGTCTCATGGCGGCCAGGCCCGATCGCGTCCCGGACGCCATTGGTGTGGCTTGACCTGTCGATCCGGTCGCTCGGTGGTCGCTCGGATGTTCAGCGCCACTGCCGGACGCGGCCGGACAGGACCGTATTTTGCTTGTCACGGAGGCCCCTGAGTCGACTCTTGGCCCTTGGAGATGACGGGATGTAGCCTCTCACTGTCGGACCGTGCAGCCTATAAGTCCTCCTTGCGGGAATACTGCTGAACTGCGGACTTTTAATCCTTAGGTTCGGGGTTCGAGTCCCCGGCGGCCCACCCTTCTGAGCTGCGGAAATTCAGATCCGTGCGGCCGGGTCCAGCAGGCTCCTCACCATTGCCCGGGCCGCCTCAGCACCCTCCCTCTCGTGGACTGCAGAATGCATTGCGCTTAGGGTTCGGGCTTCCGCCGACGCCGGCGCTCCGCCGCTGGGTGCTGCGAACGACGTACCTTCGTCAGGGGGCAGGACGAACGGGCACAACGCCGAACCACCGCGTCGGAAGGAAGCCCATGACGTACCGCGAGATCTCCCTTGATGTCGGAAGGCCCTTGGCCGCAGCCTTGGTGACGCTGGCCCAGACACCGGACGAGGCGTGCACCCTTCACGATCAGCTGCTCACGATCGTCCAGCTGGCTACCGAGCGAGTCGAGGCGGCAGATTTCGCGTCCGTTACCGCGCTGCGCGATGGCGCCTTGACCACCGTGGCGGCGAGCGGCGAAATCGCGCGCGCAATCGACCAGGTTCAGTACGGCGATGAAGAAGGCCCGTGCGTCCAAGCCTTTCGTGACGAAGTACCCCACGCCGTTCCTGCCGTCGCCGCCACCATGCGGTGGCCGGGTTTTCGTCGAGAGGCTCTGCGCTGGGGACTTCACGCCTCGGTGTCCGTTCCCCTGTTCGTCGCCAGCGGCAAGGCGGCGGCGATCCTCAATCTCCACAGTCGAGACGATGCCGCGATGGCTCCGCTCATCGCGGGTGTGTGGTCGATCTACGATCCCGACCGCCGGCTTCCGTACGACGACAACCTGCGGCCGGTGGGGGTGGGCGGGCAGGAAATGCTCGATGGCTTCGCCGGCGCCGTGCAGATCCGCGCCACCATTCAACGTGCTCTTCACACGATCATGAATGAGGAGCAGGGGACGGCCGTCGAGGCGTACTGGAAGCTGTCCCACCGCGCGACCCGGCACAAGCGGCCGATCCTGGAGATGGCACGGACGTTGCTGGCGAGCCAGGTGCCGGAAGCGGACGCCTGATCATCGGGGAAGGCGCGTCACGAATCACCCGGCGCCGAGCAGTCCGGATCGGATGCCACAAAGGCGGAGCCCTTCGACGGCAGCATGATGCTGAGCAGATCGGCTCGCACGGTGCGCGACGGCAGCAGATCGACGGAGCCGAGCCGCAGCTGATCGGCGGCGGCGCGAATGGACGGCGCGATGATCTCGCGGGTGACCCGTGTGCAGATCTTCTCATTGATCCAGCATTCGAAGGTCACGAGGTCGGTCCGGCCATTGTCGAGGGGTTGCAGAAAGGCCAACTCGCCGACGAGTCCGACGGGTACCGAGCGTTGTCCGTCGGATTCCGATATCGCCCGGCAGAAGATCCGGGCGGTGAACGGACTGGAGCCCGGCCAGTACTGCACCTGGGTGAACAGACCGGCAAAAGTCTCGAGGCGTTCCGGATCGAGACCGCAGCCTTTCAACTGATCGAGGTCGGCGGCGAGCGCGACGGCCAAGGTGAGGTCACGATGGTTCACCGAGCCGACCTTCGTGGCGCGCATGGCTTGGGGCAGCAGGCCGGTCTCCGGATCGTAGAGCTGCCGCGTGACCTCGGACTCTTGCTCCCAGCCCTCGACCACGAACGCCGCTCCGGGGGTCGCGCACGCGAACTCGGGAAGCTCGGCACGAAGGATGCCGGCGAGATGCAGGTACATGCCGGAAAGAGCCGGAATATCGTCGGTCACGGTAGGGCCGGAATGGAATCCCAGCCAGCGGCAGACCTCGTCATGGGCGGCCTCGCCGGTGAGATCGGGACGCTCGATTTGATCCGCCTCGGTAAGAGTGTGCGCCATGTATGTGCTCACCTCGGAGATCCTTTCTTGCGCTGTCGGCTGAAGTCAGCGAGCGTGGAGAAATATCCCGGCCGAACGCGGCCACCCGGCTGACCGATCAGTGGAACACAAGCCGTATCCGAGCGACTACTTTTCAGTACGAAAGTTGTCTCCGCCGGTGTCCTGATCGGAGACCTTCATGAGCGTGGACATGTCGCCGATGCCGGCCACCGAGCGGGCGCAATGGCTTCCGCCGTCGCAATGGCCCACCGGCAGCGATCACCTTTTCACGCCCGGACCGTTCCGGGCCGAGGCGCAACTGCCGGTCGTCACCCGGTACGCCGAGGTACGCACCGCGCTGCTCAACGCGGACGCGGCGTTCAGCCGGGTGGTGCCGTTCGCGGTGATCCCGGCCGAGCTGCGGCACCGCACCCTCTACGCGTCGTGGGGACTGGACGGCGCGGAGCACCGTCGGGCCCGGCAGTCCCTGGCCGGCATCAACCGGGGATCGAGCCCGGCGGCTCGTCGATACACCCGCGAATTGACGGAACGGCTGACGCGGCAACTGCTGCAGGAGCCGCCGCCGTGGGACCTCAGCCGAGTGATCTACGCGGTGTCGATGCAGGTCGTCGTCGAGCACACCATGCAGGCGCCGGTGCTGCTGCCGTACGTCCGGCGGTTGCGGGAACTGACCCGCGACCACGTGGCCGCGGCCGGCGGCTTCTTCGGGATCCGGCGCGACCGGGAGGCGGAGAAGATCCTGTCGCTGGTCGTCGACGGGTACGACGAGTTGCCCGCCGGCCTGGCACGGCACCTGGGCGACCTGCACCGCCTGCGGCCCGAGGAGTTCAGCGCCGACCATCTGGTCGGTCAGCTGTGGCTGCTGGCCGTCAGCTCGGAGACACAGGCGACGCAGACGGCGAGCCTGGTGGGAATGCTGCTCGAGACGGGCGAGTACGCGTACGCCCGGGACGTTCTCGACGATCCCGCGGCGCTCGAGCTGCTGGTGGCCGAGGCCGGTCGCCGAGGGATCGTCTTCCCGGCGAGCATGGTCGTGCCCCGGCGGCCGGTCTCGTTCGACGGGCAGACGCTGGACGCCGGTCGGCCGTGCTTGATCAGCTACGCCGCCGCGAACCTCGACCCGGCAGTGTTCGAGGATCCCCTCCGCTTCGACCCCCGGCGCCCGCGGAACGCCAAGCACCTCGCCTTCGGCGTCGGCGACCATCGCTGCCAGGGCGAGGCCGGCGCCGAGCAGTTCGTCGCGGACGTGACCACCACCCTGCTGCGGGTCCTGCCCCCGGAGGTCCGCCTGCACGACGGCCTGGTGCATCGGGAGACCGGCATCTCGATGTCGGTGGCGTGCCTGCCCGTCACGGCGTAGGCGACCCCGGGCCGGGCTCCGGCGTGACCAGGCCCGTCTCGTACGCCAGAACCACCGCTTGCGCCCGGTCCCGCAGCTCCAGCTTCGCGAAGATCCGGGCGACGTGGGTCTTCACGGTCGCCTCGCTGAGCGTCAGCGTCTCGGCCAGCTCGGCGTTCGACAGTCCCCGTCCGAGCAGCGCGAGCACCTCGGTCTCGCGCGGCGTCAGCGGCGAGAGGTCGCGGTGCAGGGTGGGTTGCGTCGTGGCGAACCGCTGCACCAGCCGGCGTGTGATCGACGGGGCGAGCAGCGCGTCCCCGGTCCCGACCAGGCGGACGGCGTTGGCGAGGTGGTCGGCGGTCACGTCCTTGAGCAGGAAGCCACTGGCCCCCAGGGCGAGCGCGGCGTAGACGTACCGATCCAGATCGAACGTGGTGAGCATGAGAACGCGGCACTTCGGGCTGCGGGCCAGGATGCGCCGCGTCGCCTCGAGACCGTCCATGGTGGGCATCCGGATGTCCATCAGCACGACGTCGGGGCGCAGCCGACGCTCGGCTTCGACGGCCTCGGCGCCGTCGCCGGCCTCGCCGACCACGTCGATGCCCCGGGCGGTCAGGATCAGCCGGAAACCGGCACGGATCAGCTCCTGGTCGTCGACGATCAGCGCTCTGGGCAAGCTCCTCACCCCTCCACGGGAATCCGGGCGCGTACGCGGAACCCTCCGCCCAGCCGGCGCCGGGCGTCGAGGTCTCCGCCGTACACCGCGACCCGCTGCCGCAGGCCGAGCAGGCCACGACCGGCGCCGGTGCCGTCCCCGCCGGTGGCCGACCGCGCGGAACCGCCGGTGAGCACGCTCGAACCGGTGGTCAGCACCTCCACCCGCAGCGCACGCTCGGTGTAGCGGATGAGCACCTCGGCCTTGCCGCCCGCGCCGTGCTTCAGCGCGTTGGTCAGCGCCTCCTGCACGATCCGGTACGCCGTGACGTTGATGCCGGTGGGCAGGGGGCGCGGCGTGCCCGACAGACGCACCTCGACCGGCAGGCCGGCGAACGCGATCCGATCGACGAGCGGCCCGAGGCTGCTCAGCGTGGGCTGTGGCGTGAACGCGGTGTCCGACCCGTCGGCGTCCGGGGCCAGCAGGCCGAGCAGCGTACGCAGCTCGGTCATCGTGGTCCGCCCGGCCTTCTCCACCTCGGCCAGCGCGGAGTGCGCCGTCTCGGGCAGGGACGTCATCACCTCGCGCGCGGCAGCCGTCTGCACGATCATCACGCTGACGTTGTGGCTCACGATGTCGTGCAGCTCGCGGGCGATCCGGGCGCGTTCCTCGCCGACCGCCGCCTGCGCCGCGGACTCCCGCTCGCGTTCCAGCAGCCAGCCACGCTCACCCAGGTCGGCCGCGTGCCGGCGGCGGGAGCGCACCAGCAGGACGCCCAGCGCGGCAGCGGCCGAGCACGCGACCACGAGCGCCACCGACAGCACCACCGTTCCCACGCTTCTCACCCTGTCAGAACGGCGCGACCGGCACATCATCCCGGACGCCTAGCGCGCATACATCCCCGGGACTACGGCGGGCCGACGTCCATCGACGGTCCGATGCCGTCCGCGTACGGCGTCGTTAGCGTCTTCGGCTATGACGACAGAGACGGTGGTACGCCTCGACGGCGTACGCAAGGAGTACGGGGAGACCGTCGCTCTCGATGGCATTTCCCTGCAGATCCATCCCGGTGAGGCCGTTGCGGTGATGGGACCGTCCGGCTGCGGGAAGTCGACGCTGCTCAACATGATCGCCGGGCTGGACCGGCCGACCGCCGGCACGATCGAGGTGCACGGCGAGCGCCTCGACGAGATGAACGAGACGCGGCTCGCGCTGTTCCGCCGGCACCACCTCGGCATGATCTTCCAGTTCTTCAACCTGCTGGACGACCTGCCCGCGTTGGACAACGTGGCCCTGGCCGCGCAGCTGACCGGCAGCAAGGCCGGGCCGGCCCGCGCCCGTGCCCTGGAGCTGCTCGACGAGCTGGGCATCGCCGACCGGCGTAACGTCTACCCGGCCGCGCTCAGCGGCGGCGAGCGGCAGCGGGTCGCGGTGGCCCGCGCCCTGATGAACCGGCCGGCCCTGCTGCTGGCCGACGAGCCGACCGGCGCGCTCGACTCCAAGGCCGGCGACCAGGTGATGGACCTGCTCCTCGACCTCAACCAGATCGGCCAGACCCTGCTCATCGTCACGCACGACGAGCGGCTGGCGCACCGCTGCGCGAGCCGGCTGATCGAGATGAGCGACGGCCGCGTCGCCCGCGAGTCCACCCTGGAGCGGTTGTGAGGGCGGTGTGGCGGGCGGCCCGGGCCGCCGTCCGCCGCCGGAGGCTGCAGACCTTCCTCATCGGTCTGGTGGTCCTGCTCTGCAGCGCGACGACGGTGGTGTCGCTCGCGCTGCTCGACGCCTCGTCCGCCCCGTTCGACCGGGCGTTCACCGCCGTGCGCGGGGCACATGCGGTGGCCGCCTTCGACAACTCCCGGGTGACCGAGTCGCAGCTGGCCTCGGCGCGGACCGGGGTGACCGCCGCGGCGGGCCCGTTCGGCCAGGTGACGCTGACGCCGGGCGAGGAGGCCGGGATCCTGGCGGGCACCCCGCTGACGGTGGTGGGCCGCGCCGATCCGTCCGGCGCCGTCGACCGGATCGACCTGTGGCGGGGGCACTGGCCGTCCGCTCCGGGCGAGATCGTGCTGGCTGCTCCGTACGACCCGTACTTCGACCGTGGCGCACTCGGCCGGATCACCTCGGTCACCGCGGGCGGCGTCACGTTGCGGGTGGTCGGTTTCGCGGAGAGCATCAGCCGGTCCGCCGGCGGCTGGGTCACCCCGGAGCAGATGACGGCGCTGCACCCGACCGGGTGGCAGATGCTGTACCGCTTCGCCGGCGACGTGTCGACGCGGGACGCGGTGGACGCGCGCCTCGCCGGGGTGACCACGGGGCTCCCCGGCGGGGCGTTGCTCGCCGCCGAACCGTACCTCTCGGTCAAGGAACAGGCCGCCGAGGAACTGGGCACGTACCTGCCGCTGCTCGCCACGTTCGGCGTGCTGGGCCTGCTGGTCGCGGTGCTGATCGTGGGCAACGTGGTCAGCGGCGCGGTGATCTCCGGGTTCCGGCACATCGGCGTGCTCAAGGCGGTCGGGTTCACGCCCCGGCAGGTGGTCGCGGTCTACCTGCTGATGGTGTCCGTGCCGGCGGTGGGCGGCGCGGTGCCCGGCACGGTGATCGGGGCGCTGGGCGGCAAGGAGCTGATCGGCTCGGCCTTCCGGGACTTCGGCTTCGGAAACACCCAGGTCCGCTGGTGGGTCTGGCTGGCCGGGCTGGTGGGGCTGCCGTTGATCGTCCTGGTCGCGGCGCTGATTCCGGCCGGGCGGGCGCACCGGCTCTCCGCCGCCGAGGCGATCAGCGCAGGGAGCGCGCAGCGGCGCGGGCGGGCGCTGCGTGTTCAGCGGGCGCTCAACGGCTCCCGGTTGCCGCGGCCGGTCAGCCTCGGCCTGGGGCTGCCGTTCGCCCGCCCTGGACGGACCGCGCTGACCATGGCGGCGCTGCTGCTGGGCGTGACCACGGTGACCTTCTCGACCGGCCTGAGCAGCACGCTCGACCTGTTCACCGCGGTCGGCAACCAGCTCGCCGGCGACATCGGCGTCCGGGGCCTGGCCGCTACGTTCGGCACCCCGACCAGCCGCAGCGACGCCGAGGTCGAGCAGTTGCTGCGCGGCCTGCCCGGCACCGCCCGGGTCGGCGTGTTCGCGAACACGGAGCTGCCCGTGCTCGGCAGCAGCCAACCCATCGGAGTCAACTTCTTCCGCGGTGACGTCGCCGGGCTGGGCTACCGCGCGGCCCTGCTGCGGGGACGCTGGATCTCCGCTCCGGACGAGGCGATCGCCCCGTCGGATGTGCTGCTCGAGCGGGGGCTGCACGTGGGCGACTCGGTCACCGTCGAGTCCGGCGCCCGGCGCAGCACGCTGCGGATCGTCGGCGAGACGGTTCGGGGGCCCTCCGGCGCGCCCGGTCTGCTCGTCCCGTGGCAGACGTTCCGCAGCGTGGTGCCGCAACCGCGGCTGGAGCCGAGCGACTACTTCTACCAGGTGCAGCTCACCGCGGGTCAGGACCTCGACCGGTACGTCGCTGCCGTGCAGACGGCCGACGGCGGCCTGGACGCGTGGAACAACACCGGCACCGGCAGCTTCGCGATCATCGTGACCGGCTTCTCGACGGTGCTGGGCGCGCTGCTCGCCCTCGTCGCCGCGCTGGGCGTGCTCAACACGGTCGCGCTCAATGTGCTGGAGCGCCGCCGCGACCTGGGCATGCTTAAATCGATCGGGATGACGCCAAGGCAGGTGGTGTCCATGATGGTCACTTCGATGGCCGCCCTGGGCGTCATCGGCGGCCTGATCGGCCTGCCGCTGGGCATTCTCGCCCACCGCCTGGTCGTGCCGATGGCCGCGAGCGCCGCCCGGACCACCCTGCCGAGGTCGGTCCTCGAGGTCTGGTCGCCCGGAACCGTGACGGTGCTGATCCTGACCGGTGTGGCAATCGCAGTCCTCGGGGCGCTGCTGCCCGCCCGCTCGGCGGCCCGGCTGACCATCGCCCAGGCACTGCGCAACGAATGAGAAGCCGATGCTTGCCTCAGTCCTCCATCAGGGCGGTCAGGTTCTCCAGGCTGCTGATCAGTGCGCCGGTGTAACCGAAGATCCGGGCGGACCACTTGGCGACCGCCGCGACGATCTGCGCGGTCACCACCGGGATGGTGACGATCGCGAGCGCCTCGGCGGCCCACACGATCACCCGCGCCACCAAGTCGCAGATCAGGTCGCGGACGACGTCCCGGGTGAACTGCACCAGGTTGCCTGCCGCCTGGGTGGCCGCCGACATGGTGTCGGCCAGGACCGCCAGGCCGCCGAGCCCGTCCACGTTGTTGGTCATCATCGCCCGGTACGACTCGGCGGCAGTGCCGCCCCAGCCGGGCAGGTCGGCGGCCAGGCTCGACTGGAGGTCCTCGGACATGGTCCGGAGCGCGCCGGCCATGTTGGCCCACGTGTGCGCGTGCGCCGTGACCTTGTCGGGGATGCCGGTCAGCTTGTCGAGCACCTCACGCAGCGGTTCGAAATGCTCCATCACCCAGCCCAGCCCGTTGGCCAGCAGGGCGCTGAACGGGTCGATGACAGTCGCCGCGGCGTCGCCCACGAGCGAGCCGCCGGCCAGCATGCTGTCGACCCAGCTGCCGCCCTGCACCGACTGATGGAGGCCTTGGAAGCCGTCGGCGAGGGATATGCCGGTGTACGCAGTTCGGGTCGTCGTCGATGTGGCCACCAGGGACGTGTTCGACACCATGGTCAGCCCAGTCCGCCGGCGGCTCGGATCCTGCTCTGTGCTTCGCTGTCGACGGCGTCGTAGTCCCGGCCGGTGGCGTCGAGGGCCTCGGCCAGCAGTTGAAGGTTTTCCTCGACGTACGTGTAGAGCTCGCCCTGACTGCCGTGCCGGCGCTCGAGGACTGCCGACATCCACCCACACAGCAAGCCGTACGCGGTGTCGTCCTGCGAGATCGCGCCGCTCGCGGTCTTGATCGCCGCGAGCTGGTCGCGCACCGCGCGAACGTTGGCAGCGTGCCGGAAAAGCTGTGCCGAATCCACCTCGAAGGCGTCGGACACGTCAGTACCCCTCACCGACGGGCTCGTGCTCGTTGGGCCGCCCGTCGTCCGGCTGCTCCAAGGTGTGACGCAATCGGTCGGCGATCGTACGCGCCGACAGCGAATCGGGGCCCATCGTCTCGACCGCGATGTCGTGCGCCCGGTCGGCGGCCCGCGCCCGGGCCTCGCGCAGCGCGCTCATCACCGCCCGAGCCACCACCGCCGGCTCGAATCGATGGATACGGTCGGTGAGCTCTAGGCCGACCAGCACTCCGGCGGAATCTATGGTGACCTCGGCGAGTCCGTTCCCGTCCCGTGCCGTGACGCGCAGCCGTTCCATCTGCGCGCTCATGGCCGCGGCCCGCGCCGCCATCCGGTCGACGTTCTCTTTCCAGGACCCCAGGTATTCGCGGGACGCGTCCGGATCCAGGAAGGCCTGAGTGTCGGAAACCTCGGACATGCGCCGGAGTGTAACAACGACCACCAGAAATGGATCACGTCGTGAAAACAACCGCCCGAGCGTCGACGTTCACGATGTGCCCGTCGCCGAGGACGGCCACCGGCTCGGCCCAGTGCACGTGCCCGCAGAGCGTCAACGCCGGCGCCCGCCGCTCGAGCGCGCTGCGTACCGACGCGCGGCCCAGCTGGCCCGCCCGGTCGCCGGTCGGCCCCTCGTGCATGAGCAGCACGTCAGCCGCGGGCGTGGTCAGCCTTCCGAGTAGGGCCAGAAAATCCTTCTCCGTACGCCGGAGGGCACGGTCGGGATCGCCGACGATCCCCGAGATACCGCCGACCATGACGTCGCCGAAGCCACGACGGTCGCCGTCCAGCAGTGCGACATCGCGGCCGAGTTCCGCCACCTGCTCGGCGCTCACCTCGTCGTGATTGCCGGCGACACCGAACACCATCGGGCATCCTGCGGCGGCGAAGGCGAGCCAGACGTCGAGGACCGGGCCGGAGGCGCCGCGCCGATCGGCACCGGGCGCCGAGTACAGATCGCCGGTGAGCAGGACGCCTACCCGATCGGGCGGCGGCAGCAACCCGCTCTCCGCCCACACCCCCAAGTAGTCGGCGAGCGCAATACCCAGCAGCACGGGATCGCCGCCGAGCGGCGAGGGCGCCACCCCTTGCAGGTCACCGGCGGCAAGCAACGCGTCGCAGCCGACCGGAAGCTCGTCGACCCGCACATGGTCGACCTCGAGCTGGACGTTCTGGGGGGCCCCGCCGGGACCGGCCGCCCGGTACGGAACTGTCGCGAGCCGATGCGTCCGCGTGCCGATCAGCCGCATCGGCTGCTACTCCACGACACTGCGGTAGAGGAACCGCCACTGCGGGAGGGACGCCAGCCGGGCCCGCACCTCGTCGGGACGGTCGAACTTGTCGACGAACAACAGGTAGCGGTATTCC
Source organism: Actinoplanes sp. URMC 104 (assembly GCF_051386375.1). Taxonomy (NCBI): domain Bacteria; kingdom Bacillati; phylum Actinomycetota; class Actinomycetes; order Micromonosporales; family Micromonosporaceae; genus Actinoplanes; species Actinoplanes sp. URMC 104. Next base: position 90,025 of record NZ_JBPQTO010000004.1, read on the forward strand.
GGGAAGTCGGGCTCCTGGTGATACTCGGCGTCGCCGTCGCGCAGGTCATTGGACTGGAGCCGAAGCTTGCCCGCGCCGGTACGCGGCCGCGCCGCGAAGTAGATGCCGCGGTAGTCGCTCTCGTGCGTGATCCACTCCACCCCGAGGGCCTCGGCGAGCCTGCCGGGCTGATCGTCGAGGGTGGGCTCGCCGTATCCGTACACGTCGTAGATCACTGTGTGCTTCCCGTTCAGAACCAGACTTTGATGGTCGGCTTGCGGCCGGCGGCTTCTTCGATCGTACGGAAGATCATGACGTGAACCTCCCGACCCGTCTCGGCCGCTGCGTCCTCGAGTATGTCGTCGAGCCCCAGCCGGTCCAGATCGCGCTCGCTCAACGGTCCAGTGGACACGCCGTCGCCGCGGAAGGGCACGCCGTTCTCCTGAGCCGCTCGGTTGATCGAATCGCCGCTGATCGCGATGTCGTAGTCACTGATCCGGCCTTCGTCGAAAGGCGCCCCGGTCTCCGCACTGCGTCCGGTGACCGAACTGCCCTGGAACCCCATGTCCAGGTCGGGATAGAGCTCGCGCATCCGGTCCCGGAACCGGGTGGCGAACTCGCGGAACTGCCCGAAGTCGCGGAAGCCGTACGGCACGCCTTGCGGCTGGCCGGACGAGGGTGAGCGGGATCCGGTTGAGGTAGGGGAGCCGCTGCCCGCGGCCGTGGGTCGTCCGTGCCGGAACACCTCGCGGGTCCGGCCCTCGTTCCGCTCCACGCTGCCGGACTGTCCACCCCGGCCTCGGCGGCCCCGGCCGCCGGAAGGTGGTTGGTCGCCGCCACTGCCGTGACCGCGGGATCTCGGAGTCAACGCCTGCCTCCATCGATGTCGGTCACGACCGTACCGCCGTGGCGCCATCGGCCGGCTCCGCGGTCGAGAGCGTCGCCGACCGCGCTGGAAAGGCGGGCGACAAGGCGTCGCACCATGCGGCGTTTCCGCTGATACCCCGAGGCGCGGGGACTCCGATATCCTCCAGGTTCAGGGATCCATCCGCGCTTCGGAAATGAGAAGCTGTGTCGGACTTGCAGATTTCCCGCGGGCGCCTCATCGACGTACTCCTCGAGGTGCCGGGCCTCGAGAGCCGCGCGACGCGTGACATCAGGATTGCCGAGCTCAGCGAGGAACTGACCCGCGACCTGGTCTTCGAGCGGTCCGACGACGCCGCGGAGGATCTGACTGCGCTGGTGGAGCTGCTGCTCGACGCGCCGGCCGATCTGCGAGCCTTCGGCACGATCATCCTGGCCCGGCACGGCGGTGAGGCGGCACGCCGGTTCGCCGAGCTGACCGCCGTACGGTCGTCGTCCGCCCGGGCGCACGTCTACCGGCCCGAGGAGCGGATCGTCGGCGAGATCCCGCTGCGCAACCGCAACTTCACCGGCCGCGTGGAGCTGCTCGACCGGCTGGGCCGCGCGCTCGCGCAGGACTCGACCACCTCGGTGCTGCCGCCCGCGCTCAACGGCATGGGCGGCGTCGGCAAGACCCAGCTGGTCAGCGAGTACGTGCACCGCCACCTCAACCAGTACGACCTGATCTGGTGGATCCCGGCCGAGCAGATCTCCTCGGTGCTGGCGTCGCTCACCCAGCTCGCGCAGCGCCTCGACCTGCCGATCGCCGACGACCAGCAGGAGACGGCCCGCACGGTGCTCAACTGGCTGGCCGGCAGCGACCGCGAGTGGCTGCTCGTCTACGACAACGCCGACGACCCGGCGCGGCTGACCCCGCTGCTGCCGTCGACCGGCGGGCACGTGATCGTGACGACCCGCAACGCGGAGTGGAGCACCACCGGCATCGCCATCGAGGTCGACGTCTTCCGCCGCGACGAGAGCATCCAGCTGCTCACCAAGCGCGCGGTCGACCCGGACGGCGTACCGATGATCACCGTGGAGGAGGCCGACGAGCTCGCCGAGAAGCTGGGCGACCTGCCGCTGGCGCTCGAGCAGGCCTCGGCGTGGTACCTGGCGACGCTCATGCCCGTCCGGGAGTACATCGACCTGCTCGACCACCGCATCGAGCTGCTCAACGAGGGCCAGCCGCCGGACTATCCGCTGACCGTCGCGGCGTTCGTCGCGGTCGCGATGGAGAAACTGCGCAGCATCGACGAGGCGACCGCCCAGCTGTTCGCGCTGTTCGCCTTTCTCGGCGGCGACGGGATCCGGCAGTCGATGCTGGGCCGCGGCGGCACCGCGCAGCTGTCGTCGCCGCTGCGTGAGGCGCTCGGCAACCCGATCCGCACCGGACGGCTCGTACGTGAGCTGCGGCGCTACGGGCTGGCCAAGACGGTCAGCCGGCCCGCGTCGGCCAGCGGCGACAAGTCGGCCCGCCTGCAGGTGCACCGGCTCGTCCAGCGGGTGCTGCGCGACACGCTCGAGCCCGCGCAGCGGGAGCAGACGCTGCGCAACGTGCAGAACCTGCTCGCCGCGGCGAAACCGGGCGACCCCGACGAGGTCGGCAACCTCGACGTGCAGAGCGAGATGGGCCCGCACCTCGAGGCCGCCGACATGATCCATTCCGGTACGCCGGAGGGCCGCCAGACCGTCCTGGACCACGCCCGGTTCCTCTGGATCACCGGCGACTACGAGGGCAGCCGGGCGCTCGCCGCCCGCGCCGCGACCGAGTGGGCGGCGGAGGACCCGTCCGACTGGCAGCTCGGACCCGACGGCCAGGCGACGCTGCTCGCCCGGGCGCAGGTCGCCAACGCGACGCGCCAGCTGGGCGACAGCAAGCGCGCCGCCGAGATCATCAGGGACACGTACGAGCGGTTCGTGAACAACCCGGCGCTCGGCCCCCGGCACGAATACACGCTGATCACGGGCAACCAGCTCGGCCACGTCATGCGCATCGACGGGCAGTACCGGGAGGCGCTGGAGTTCGACCAGCGCAGCGCCCAGCTGCACCGGGAGGTCTTCGGCGACGAGGAGGTCTACACGCTGCGGGTGGTCAGCAACGTGGCCGTCGACCACCGGCTGATGGGCGAGTTCGACGCCGCGGCGGCCCTCGACCGCGAGATCGCCCTGCACTTCGAGGGCGCGGGCGCCCTCGACGTGGAGGTGTTCCGGGTCAACATGAACCTGGTCCGCGACTACTACGGCCTCGGCCGCTACTCCGAGGCGCTGGACCGGCTGAAGGAGTGGCTGCCCGTCCAGCAGCGCCTGATCGCCGACACCCACCCGCTCGCGCTCATGGCCCAGCGCACCTACGCGATCACCTTGCGGAAGGCGGGCCGGCTCGACGAGGCCGTCCGGGCCATGCGGGAGGCGTACGACCGGACCCTCCGCACGCTCAACGCCAACCACGAGCACGCGGTGGTGGCGGCGATGAGCCTGGCCAACGCGCTGCGGCAGATCGGCGAACGCGACGAGGCCGCGACGCTGATGGACGACGTGCTGCTGCGCTACCGCAAGGACTTCGGCCGTGACCACCCGTTGACGCTGGCCGCCGAGGTGAACCAGGCGATCCTGCTGCGCGCGGGCGGCGACTGGGAGAGCGCCCGGCAGATCGACGAGACGGCGTACGGCCGCCTGGTCGAGAAGCTCGGGCCCGGGCACGCGTACACCATCTGTGCGGGCACCTCGCTCGCGACCGACTACGCCGCGGCCGGGCGCACCGCGGAGGCGCTGCTGCTGTCCGAGCAGATGGTGGACCTGAGCCGCGCCGCGGGCGCCCACCCGTACGTGCTGATGCGGATCGTCAACCTCTCCCACGACGTGCGTGCCGCGGGCGACGAGAAGCGCGCGACCGACCTGTTCGACGACGCGCTGGAGCGGCTGCGGCAGTCGCTGGGCGAGGATCATCCCGAGGTGCTGGAGGCCGCCGCGGGCCGCCGCCTCGAGGGGGACATCGAGCCGCCGCCGACCTGACCGGACGCCGGGGCGCCGGGCGGGCGACTCGCCGCTGGTGTGGCGAACAGGACCATGATCGAGTAACTGGTACATTTCGGGCATGGTAAACGGACCCCGGCGCAGTGTGCTGCGGGCGTTGCCTGTTCTCCTGGTCATGGTCCTGGCGCTGTTCGGCGCCCTTCAGGGCCTGGCCGTTCCCGGTGTCACCGGTTCCCCGCGCAGCTCCGCGGCCACAGCCGCGCATCACGCCGTAGCGTCGTCCGCTACCGCGTCTGCCGAGGACGAACCGGATTCGACCGACTCTCCCGCACCTGCCGAGCCCGGCGTCGCCGACCGCTCGACGCCCCTGTCCGACCAGTTCTCCCCGTTCGTCCGCAGCTCCCGCGCGCCGCCCGCGGCCGCCGTCTGACCGTCCGCGCACTCTGAAGCCGCGGCGGTCTCAGCACGCCGCGCGCACTCCTGCGACGGCGAAGAGACGACGCGGATGGATTGCCGTCATGAACGTGGTTGCGGAAATGCTGCTGACCGAGCCCACCCCGCTGGTCATCTGGGGAACGCTGCTGGTGCTGACCGTCCCGGCGGTGCTGCTGCTGGGCAACCCGGAGGTCCTGAGGGAGCCGGGGCGTGCCCTGCGCGAACTGTTCGCCGCGCTGCGCCGCCAGAAGCCGGCGGGCCCGTCCCCGGACGAGGCCGTCGAGGCGGTGCGGTTCGCGGCGGAGGTACGCGTCGCCTCCGCCCGCGCGGACGCCGCGGCCGGCCAGTGGCGGCAGCGGTGGGAGGACGCCGACGCCCAGCAGGCCGCGGACTGGCAGGCGTGGCTCGACGCCGACGCGCGGCTGCGGGACAGCCGGGCGGCGGCCGCGTTCCGCACGCTGTGGTCCGTGCCGACCTGCGCCGAGTACGCGTCGCGGGAGCGTTTCCTGCACCGTACGGTGGCGGCCGCCGTCGAGCGTGGTGACCTGCCCGCCGTCGCGCTGGCCGACGCCCTCGCCGGCCGCGGAGGCTGGGACGCCCGCCTGCACCCGGTCGAGCAGGAGCTGGTGATCAACCGGGCCGCCGCGGACTACCGGCGCCGCCGCTACGAGATGTCCGCCCAGGCGGAGCAGGACGCCTGGCGCGACGCGGGGGCGGCCGACCGCGCCGCCCGCGGCCTGCGCCGTACGGCCGGGGAAGCCGCCGCCCGCGCCGCCGAGCTCCACCACCTGCTGCCCGCGGGCGTCTTCGCCGGCAGCCGCCGCAGCACCCGGCTGGTCCCCGCGCCGGCCATGTGACCCACTTCCTGACCCGAGGGTCACCCGATCGGACATAGGCCTCTGCCAATGTGAGTGTGGTCGGCCGTATCGTCATTGGTCGTGACCGATGAACGCCATTCTCGTGATCCGGTCATTACGCCGGCCCACCTCGCCGTGGACATGGGCTGATGCCCCGCGTGTTGAAGCTCGTCAAGCAGAAGCTCAACGGCAACGCGGGTAGCTGGCTCACCTATCACCTCGGTGACGACGAGGCCGGCTCCTGGCTGTTTCATCCCGAAGGCACCGCGTACACGGGTCGGTGGGCCGACGGCCGCGAGGCCACGTGCTTCTCCGGGGTCCCCGAGGAACCGGGCTGCCCCGTCCTGTACTTCGCACCACATCAGGGCGGTTGGGTCGCTGCCTGGAGGCACACGCCCCGGACCGGGATCACCGTCGACTTGTCCCGTCCGATGACGCGAGGCGGGGACGTGTGGAGCTTCGTGGATCTCGAGCTCGACCTCTGGCACCTGCCGGACGACGACACGCGTCCTGGCGCCGATCCTCGCCCCAGGCTCAGCCGGTGCGGTAGGACCGTCGGCATTGCCGACGACGACGAACTTGACGACGCCGTCAGCCGCGAATGGATCACCTCAGCCGAGGCGGCCCGGACACGCGACGAGGCACGGTACGTCGCCGACCTGATTCTCGATGGGGTCCATCCCTTCACCCAGGGAGCCTGGGAACGCTTTGAACAGGCAGTCGCCCGAAGACTGCCACCTCCTCACCAACCGAAGGAACGGCGCAGCCTCAACAGTCCGATCCGAGGTGCTGGCAGCAGTGGCTGGAGCTGATACGGGCTGCGATCATGACCACCGTGACGGGCGATGACACACCCCTGCGTGAGCGGATGATGGCCATGCTCAGGCGTGACCTGCCGGCTGGTATCGACCCTGATATGGACCTGATGGTGGACAGGCTCGTCGACGCCGGTTCGATGGAGCCGTTGCTGCAGGCCCGGCAGGTGTACGCCCAGTTCGACGTGGCCGACCACGACTCGAACGTCCTGTCGATGATGACGCGGCTGGTCACGCGCGGCTGGACCGTCGAGGACCTGGCCGGGCTCCGCGAGGACTGGCCTGCCACCCACGGCTACAAGGCCGTGTACCACCTGTACCGGTTCGCGAACTACCACACCGAAATCGAGGGACTGCCGGCTGAGCAGATCCGGGCCGGGATGCGGGCGCTGTATCCGTGGTTCACCGTTGCGCCCGGCCCCTACCTCAGCCCGCGGGCCGTAGGGGACCGGTGGCCGTGGCCGTGGCCGCGGGCTACCGCTTGAGCGGACGGAACGCTGGGCACCCCGGCGGCCGACGTCGATGCGTCCGTCCTGTTGCTCACCCGAGCCAGCCGTTCGGTTGGTGGCCTCGACCCGGATGGCGAAGCTACTCCACCGTAGCGTGCCACTCACATGCATTGATGGACAACTATATTAGGGGAGATTGAGCCCCTAGCCCGCATCAGGCAGACGGCGCCCGTACTCGGCGCAGCAGCCCATCTCCCAACGATTACCGCTGGGGTGGCCGTGTTCTGTCCGTAATGGGTTCGAGTTGCTGTCGATGGCCGTGCGCGAAGGGATCCCGTCAATGCGGAATCGGCGATACCTCATTGTCTCCGGGCTGCTGTCCGGGTTGCTTCTTTCCAGCATTTCGGGCGTCGGGGCGGCCGGCGCCGTCGAACAGACAGCCGCGACACACGACCACGATCACGATCACGACCATGCCGACGGGCACGAGGACAGCCGCGAGCACATGGCGCAGGACCTTGTCGGCACGCCCATCAGCGTGATCGAGAAGGAGACTGCGCAGAACGCGGCGCGCATCCAGCGGGCGACAGGCGTACGCCCGGGGACTGCCCGCACCAAGGTCCGGGTGGCCGCCGATCCGGGCCTGTCCGGGTCGTGGGGCTCCGTCGTCAGCACACCGGTCGTCCCGGTGTTCGAGGCGGTGCTGCCCAACGGCAAGGTGCTGATCTGGGATTCCGTCGGCGACAACGCGGCCGAGTCGTATCCCGACCACACCTTCACGCGGGCGATGGTGTGGAACCCGGCCGACGACACGTACAAGCGGGTCGACCTCCAGGGCACCAACATCTTCTGTGCGGGCTTCGCGCACATGAGCAACGGCAACATCCTCGTCGCCGGCGGAAATGCCAACGCGAAGCTCCAGGGCACGGTCACCACGTACGTCTTCAATTGGCAGGCGGAGACCTGGACCCGCGGGAAGGACATGGCGGCCGCCCGCTGGTATCCGTCGGTGGCGGAAACGGCGAACGGCGAGGAGGTCATCGTCGGTGGTGGTCCCGCGACCCCGGAGGTCTATCAGACCAACGGCGCCATTCGGGCATTGACCGGCTTCACGCAATACGCCGGCCGGACCTATCCATTCATGGGCTCGCGTCCGGACGGCCAGCTCGGGCTCTACGGTCCCGCTACGGCCGGCTACACGCTCACGACCGCCGGAAACGGCGTCGTCACGGCAACTGTCACGCGCGACAGCATCTACCGCGACTACGGCAGCTTCTCCACTTACGACATCGGCAAGTCGCTCGTCGTGGGCGGTGGAAACATCACCGAGAACGGTGTTGCGAAAGTGCCGACCAAAACCGCCGTCGTCCTGAGCACCGGCACCGGAGTGGCGCCGACCGTCGCCTCGACCGGCTCGATGTCGATCGCCCGGCGGCAGATGAACGCAAGCCTGCTCGCCGACGGTTCGGTGCTGGCGACCGGCGGAATGACCAGTGCGGCGACGTCGAGCCTGGTCGACCTCGACAACGCCGCGACGGCCGCGGAGCGCTGGGATCCGGCGACCGGGAAATGGACCGTGCTCGCGAGTGCGAGCCGCATCCGGCAATACCATTCCACCGCCGCGCTGCTGCCCGACGGGCGCGTCATGACCGGCGGCGGCGGGATCTGCAGTGACTGCACCAAGTTCGGCTATCTCGAGAAGAACGTCGAGTACTTCACCCCGCCGTATCTCTACAAGAAGGACGGCAGCGGCGAGCTCGCCACCCGGCCGGTCATCTCCACGGCCCCGGCCGGCGTGAGCGTCAACACGAATTTCGCGGTCACTTCCCCGCAGTCGGCGGACATCCGCAAGGTCGCTCTGGTCGGCCTCAGCGACGTCACCCACGGCGTCGACCAGGGCCAGCGCTACGTCCCGCTGAAATTCACCGCTTCCGGTACGACGCTGACGGTCACCGGCCCGCCGAACGGCGGCGTGGCACCGCCCGGCTTCTACATGTTGTTCCTCATCGACTCGGCCGGCGTGCCTTCCGTCGCCAGGATGGTGCAGGTGGCAAAGGGACCGAATCCGGTGCTGAGCCCGGTGAAGAACAGCACCGGCCGGTGCCTCGACGTGCCGTCGTCGGCCCTGGCGATCCGCACCTATCTGCAGGGCTACACCTGCAACAACAGCAAGGCCCAGGCGTTGACGCGGCTGCCCGGTGACAAATCGCTGCGGGTCCTCGGCAACTGCGTGGACGTGCCGTCGAGCACCTTCGTGGCGGGCCGGCGGATCTGGGCGTACCAGTGCAATGCCTCGGTCGCGCAGACGTGGCAGTTCAATGCCGACGGCACGATCCGGCCGCTCGGCAAGACCACATTGTGCCTGGCCGCCGCATCATCGGCGCAGAGCGCGCAAATCCTGCTCGCCACGTGTAACGGCAACGCGTTGCAGAAATGGAGCTGGTAGCGATTCCGACGCCGGGCCCGGGCGGCCGCCGTGTGGTGCCGCGGGTCAGCTGCGCCGACTGCCCGGCGGCGGCGGGGCCAACCGTGGGCATGGGAAGCAGAGCCTTGGTCGTCGATCGATGCCTGGCATAATGCCTGCTCGATGACCACGAATATTCACGTCGGCAATGACGTAACCGCGCGGATCGCGCGACCTCAGCCGGTTCGCGCCGGTCGGCGGCTGACGGGGTGGGCGGCTGTCGCGCTGGCCGCGGTCGCGGCCGTCGGGGTGAGCGTCTGGTCGGCGTTGAACAACGACGTGACGTACGCCTTGGGTGGCATGGAGACCGCCGGCAAGACCGGGGTGAGCATCTGGGACGTGTTCGTGGCCCGTCCGGTCGCGTACCGCCTCCTGCTGGCCGCGCTCGATGCGCCTGTGGTGGACGCGCCGCTGCGGGTGGCCCACGCGGTCATCCGGATCGAGACCGCGATCGTGGTCGCGGGTGTCGCGGCGGTGCTGTTCCTCGGGATGCGGCGCTTCCTGGACGTCCGGGCGGCGGCAGCGGTGGCGGCCGCTGCTGGGCTGGCGCTGATCATCGCGCCGCAGTGGCACTTCCTGGAGCCGGACTGGGTGGCCGCGATGTTCGCGGTGCTGGCGGTGGGTGCGGCGTGCGCTCCCCGGCGGGTGTGGCTGGGTGCTGTGCTGGGTGGCTTCGCGGCGTTCTTGGCGATCGCGGTCAAGTTGGCCACCGTGCCGATCACCCTGCTGGCGCTGCTGCTCGTGGGGGTGCTGAGCGTGCGCCGGGCGGCTTGGGCTGCCGTGGCCGCGGTCGGGTCCACAGTGCTCTGGTACGTGGCGACCAAGCATTTCCTGCCGTGGGAGTGGACGTGGCTGGACGACCAGGCGAACCTGGTCGCGGACTCGCCGATTCACCACGGTCTGCGGTGGGAGGACTTCCACCTGCTGCTGGTGGGGCTGGGCGACGTGGCCCTGTTGAGCCCTGTCGTGGCGGTGGCGCCCGCCGCCGCGACGGCTCTGGTCCGGCGGTTGCCGCCGGGCCGGCCGCGCTGGATCGGTGCGGCGGTCGCCGTGGTCGCGGGCGGGTTGTCGGTGGCGTCCGCCTATGGGCAGGGCGAGTTCTACATGTACCACTACGCGGTCGTTCCGGTGCTCGCCGCGGCGGTGTGGGGCGTGGCCTTCGGCCTGTGCCCGGGGGCTCGTACGTCGCTGTTCGTGACCACAGTGGTCTTCGCCGTGGCCAGCTTCGTCCTGCTCGCACAGTCGCCCGAGTGGCGCCGCGAGAACGTCACGGCCGTATCGCTGTGTTACCTGGCAGCCGCCGTGCTCGCCGCGGTTGCCACCTGGACGCTGGAGCGCCGGGCCACGCCGCTGGTTGCTCCGCAGGCCGGGGCGATCGCGCTGATCGCGGCGCTGGTGCTGGCCACGCTGCCGACCGCGCCGCTGGCCTTCAGCGGCTACAACTACGCGCTGCACAACGAGCGGCCGTCCGCGCCGGGCTACGCCGCCCTGCGCGAGCGCATCGGTGCGGACACTCCGGTGTTGTACCTGGCGTTCGGATCGATCAACTACCTGCTGCGCAACCCGTCGACCTGCCGGTACCCGTCGCCGCAGTGGCTGCAGCGGGGTGCGCACTTCAAGCGGGTGCGGGACTACCCCAGCTACCAGGACAACCTGCGCTGCCTGACCGAGGACGACCGCGCCGGGTATCTGGTGCTGCAGCCGGGGTGGTTCCCGTGGAAACGGGCGAGCCCCGAGGTACGCGGCCTGATCGCCGGCCGCTTCGACTGCTCCGCCGCCGCACGCGTCCCCGCGCCGAAGGGTCTGGTCGTCTGCCCCGCCCGTCCCTGACCGCACAATGCGCAACAGCCCCGTCTCTGCGTCAGGGCAGGTCGGGCATGTAAGTACGTGAGCTCGGCCGTCAGATGCGTAGGTCCCGACGGCCACACCTTGAAGCCGGTGAGCGTTCAGGTGCGCAGCTCCGGTTGCGGGGGGATCGGCATGGCGCGCATGGCGACGTCGACAGAGGCGTGCAGGTCGGCGCGGCTGGCGCCGGCGGCGGCGTGCACGGCGTGGCCCTCGCTGAGCGCCATGACGAAGCGGGCCAGCGCGCGCGGGTCGATGCCGTCCGGGAGGTCGCCCTCCGCGGCCGCGCGGGACAGGCGCTCCTGGAGGGCAGCCTCGGTGGCTGCCCGGCCTGCGGCGAGCGCCTCGGCGATGCGGGCGTTCTCCGGCGCGCATGCCAGGCCGCCCTGGATGGAGAGGCAGCCGGGAGGGTGGTTGTCGGCGGTGAGGCCGTCGGCGCTCGACCGCAGGAACGCCTCGATGGACGCGTGCGCGGTCGGCTGGTCGAGCGCAGCCCTGGCGGTGGTCACCTGCCTGTCGTGGTAGCGGGTGAAGGCGCGCTTGAACAGCTCCTCCTTGCTGCCGAACGCGGCGTACAGGCTCGGGCGGTTGATGCCCATCGCGCTGGTGAGCGCGCTCAGTGAGGCGCCTTCGTAGCCGTGCTGCCAGAAAACCTCGGCGGCGCGGTCGAGGACGGTTCCCTCGTCGAAGGCCCGTGGTCGTCCCGCGGCCGGCGCGTCAGTGTCCATGACCCTCACTCTACCGCTCGGTACAGATCATGAACCGAGTCACAACCGATCAGTACAAAATCATGTTACGGTGATCCCCAACCGAGCGGTACAAAATTGAGGCCTGCAGGAGGGCATCCATGACCGTCACACTGATCACCGGAGCGAACAAGGGCATCGGGTACGAGACCGCCCGGCAACTGCAGGAGCTGGGGCACACGGTCTACCTCGGCGCGCGTGACACCGAACGCGGGGAGAAGGCCGCCGCCGAACTCGGGGCGCGGTTCGTCCAGTTGGACGTCACCGACGACACCTCGGTCACCCGGGCACTGGCCGCGATCGACGCAGCCGAGGGCCGTCTGGACGTCCTGGTCCACAACGCCGGCATTCTGGAGACCGCACTCGACGTCCCCGCGGCGCTGCGTACCTTCGACACGAACGCGGTCGGCATCGTGCGCGTCACCGAGGCCGCACTGCCCCTGCTCCGCAAGTCCTCCAACCCCAACGTCGTCACCATCTCCAGCAGCCTCGGATCTTTCTGGGCGGTGACCAACCCCGAGCGACCGGAATACGCCGTGCCGCTCGCGCTGTACGCGGCGTCGAAGTCGGCGGCCACCATGCTGACGGTGCAGTACGCCAAGGCGCAGCCGGGCATCAAGTTCAACGCCTTGGAGCCGGGCACCACCGCGACCGACATGACTGCCGCGTTCGGCATCGGGCGACCGGTCGAGCAGAGCGCCCGGGTCGTCGTACGCCTGGCCACGCTCGACGCGTCCGGGCCGACGGGCACCCTCCAGGACGAGGCCGGAATCCTGCCGTGGTGAGTGCCCGCACGCAGGCACGCCCCCATGCAGCGGCCGGCGAGCAGACGGCAGGCCCGTCCTGGAGCGGTGTCGTCTCGCTCGGTCTGGGGATCTTTGCGATCGTCATGTCGGAGTTCCTGCCGGCGAGCCTGCTGCCGGTCATCGCCGATGACCTGCGGGTGTCCGAGGGGACGGCCGGCCAGGCCGTCAGCAGCACCGCCTTGGCGGCGGTGCTGTCGGCTCTGCTCGTCTCGGTGATCCTGCCGCGCACCGATCGGCGCCGCGTCATGATCGGCCTCACTCTTCTCGCCGCAGTGTCCAACCTGATCGTGGCAGTGGCCCCCACCTTCTCCGTCCTGCTGGCCGCCCGGCTTGTGCTCGGTGTCGCTCTCGGGGGGTTCTGGGCCATGGCCACCGCGATGGCGGCGCAACTGGTACCCGCGGACCACGTCGGTCGAGCGCTGACCGTCATCAACTCCGGAGTCGCGGCCGCCACCGTCGTAGCCGTGCCGTTCGGCGCCTGGCTCGGTGGGGTGTGGGGATGGCGGGGTGTCTTCCTCCTCGCTGCGGGCGTTGCGGTGCTCGCCCTGATCGTGCAGGTGGCGACACTGCCAAGCGTCTCTGCCGAGGCGGCTGGTGCGCTGGGCGCCTTCGGATCGGTCCTGCGCTCCGGTGTCGCCCTGGCCGGCCTGTTCGCCGCCTTGATGATCTTCGGCGGTCATTTCACCGGATTCACCTACGTCCGGGTCGCCGCGCAGAGCCTTTCCGGCATCGACAGTGGCGGCTTCGCCATGCTGCTGCTCGTATTCGGCGTCGCCGGCTTTCTGGGTACGGTGCTGAGCGGTCCGCTGGCCGACCGTGCCCCGCGAGTGGGCATGGTGTTGTTCCCGGCCGTGCTGGGGATCGGGATGCTCCTGATGTACCTGACGGGCGGCTCCGTCCTCGGTCTGTTCGCCGCCGTCGCGGTGTGGGGCTTCGGATTCGGCGGTGTGCCGACCACGATCCTGAGTTGGGGTGCCCGGAGTGAGCCGACACGGCTCGAGCAGATCGGTGGGCTGATCGTGATGGTGTGCAACATCGGAATAGCCCTAGGCGCGGTAGGCGGCGGCGTTCTGGTCGACAGAGTCTCCGCCGGGATACCGCTGGTGGCCGGCGGTGTTCTGGCCGTCGCCGGCGCGGTGATGCTGGTGAGCCTGCGACCGCAGCGTTGACGGTCGTTCGCGGTCCCGGCCGGCGGCCGGCCGCGACGGTGAGGGCCCACTTCACTGCGGTTCCACTCGAATGGAAGGTGCTCATGACCACTATCGGCATTCTCGGTGCCGGCCAGGCGGGAGCCACGCTGGCTCGTGCGTCGATTGCGGCGGGCTACAACGTCGTGATCGCCAATTCGCGTACACCCGAGACACTGCGGGACCTGGTCGACCGGTTGGGCCCACGGGCCCGCGCCGCCTACGCGGTGGACGCTGCGGCCGCAGCCGACTTCGCAGTCACCGCGTTCCCGTACACGCCCGACGACAGGCTGCCGGTCGAGGCACTGGCGGGCAAGGTCGTGCTCGACATCAACAACTACATGGTCTGGCGAGACGGGAACTATCCCGACGTCGACTCCGGCCTCAAGACGATTCACGAGTTGCGTCAGGAGCAGCTGCCCGCCTCCAAGGTGGCGAAGGCTTTCACCCACATCCAGTTCCACGAGCGCTCCCCGATCAGGGTCCCCAGCGACGCGCTGCCTGCCGTGTTCCGGCTGGCCAGACCCGCCGGCGCCCCTGACCGAAAGGCACTGGTCGTCTCGAGCGACCACCCGGAGGCCGTCGAGCTGGTCACCCGGTTCTATGACGATCTCGGGTTCGACGCGGTCGACAACAGCCCACTGAGCGAATCGTGGCGCAGTGCCCCCGGTACGCCGATGTGGCGGCACCACGTCGACGGACAAAGCCGCGAGGAGCTCATCAGCAACTTGCAGCGCGCCCAGCGCCCCGTTCGATGAGCACGCGTCATCCCTCGGCGGCCGATCGGACGCTGAGTACCGGCACTCCCGCCCGTAGCGCGGGCAACACCCAGCTCGCGATGCCGGGGCACCTTGACCGCGACGACCACAAGGTCGAGTGATCGCTCGCTCGAGCTCCCGGGTCGCGGGGTGCTCACGTCGGCCAGGCGAGCAGTGCCGTGTCGACGATCTCGTCGAGAGTCTCGGGCCCGAGGCCGTTCGCGGCCTGGACCGCGATGCCGAATCCCGTCGTCATGACGTATCGGGCGAGGCGTCCCGGGTCGGCGTCACCCGAGAGGTCGCCCTCCTCGACGGCGCGCCGGAAGCGCGCCTCGAGCTGGTCACCCGCATCGATGCGCCAGCCGACCAGCACATCGTGCGCCGGCCGGCTCTGCTCACTCAGCGCCAGCGCACCCTGCACGGAGAGGCATCCCGTGGGGCGTCCCGGAGACGTCGTCGTCCGGACGGCTCCCCGAAGGAATGCCTCGGCCACCGCGCGCGCGGTGGGCTCCCGCAGGGCGCGGGTCACGTAGGAGGCCGGCCCCTCGGCGTAGCGCTGCACGGCCTTACGGAAGAGCTGCTCCTTGTTGCCGAAGGCGGCGTACATGCTCGACTTGGTGATCCCCATCGCGCCGGTCAGGTCCGTGAGGCTGGTGCCGTCGTACCCCCGCGCCCAGAACACCTGCATGGCGCGTTCCAGAGCCTCGTCGATATCGAACTCCCGGGGGCGGCCGAACCCTGTGCTTCGGGATCCACTCATGACGGCATCCTCCTCGCTCCGGGGTGGACAGGCGCGCCGGGTCGCTGTGGCCAGCTGATCTTTTCGTCACAGCAGACTTTACTCCCGGTCGGTCCAGATGTGCTAGCGTTCTGGACCGACCGGGATTTAAGTCGGTTCGCCGACCACAGGGAAGAGGATCACCACGATGAGAACCACCTCGCTCGGCGGGCTGGAGACCTCCCGCATCGGCCTGGGTGCCATGGGCATGTCGGCCTTCTACACCGGCGCCGGCCGGCGCGATGCCCAGTCGATCCGCACCATCCAACGGGCCCTGGACATCGGCGTCACCCACATCGACACTGCCGAGGCGTACGGCCCCTACATCAACGAGGAACTGGTGGGCCGCGCCATCAAGGGACGCCGGGACGAGGTCGTTCTCGCGACCAAGTTCGGTCTCGTCTCGCACACCGGCCGCCCGGGCGCGGACAGCACGGCGGCCAACGTCCGGCTCGCGGTGGAGGGATCGCTGCGCCGCCTCGGCACCGACCACCTGGACCTCTATTACCAGCATCGGGGCGACCAGGACACGCCGATCGAGGAGACCGTCGGGACGCTGGCGGAGCTGGTGAGCGAGGGCAAGATCCGTCACATCGGACTCTCGGAGGCTGGGCCCGAGACGATCCGGCGGGCGCATGCTGTTCATCCGATCGCCGCGGTGCAGTCCGAGTACTCGCTGTGGGTCCGCGACCCCGAGGCCGAGGTGCTGCCGGTCCTGCGCGAGCTGGGCGTGGGCCTCGTCCCGTACTCCCCACTGGGCCGCGGGTTCCTCACCGGCGGCATCCGCACGCTGGACGACCTCGACGCCGACGACTGGCGCCGTACCAACCCACGCTTCGCCGCCGGCAACCTCGAACGCAACATGCGCATCGTCGACGAGGTCCGCGCCGTCGCCGCCGAGGCCGGGGTCACGCCCGCGCAGGTCGCCCTCGCCTGGCTGCTCGCCCAGGGCGACGACATCGCCCCCATTCCCGGCACCACGCGCATCGACCGGCTGGAGGAGAACGCCGCCGCCGACCGCATCAGCCTCACCGACGGCCAGATCGCCCGACTGGACAACCTGACCCCGGCTACCGGCGCCCGCTACGACGAAGCCAACATGGCCGCCCTCGACCACTGAGCGGACAGCCACCCGGGAGTCGTCCTGAGAGGCGTCGCCGACCTGGCGAGGGCGCATCATCGCGCCGGCGGAGGACCGGCGGCCGCGAGGAAGGGCGGTGCCGGTGCGCTCAGCCTCGTCCGGGTGCGTACGCCCGCGCGACGAGCGTGCGCAGAACGTGGCGGCGGCGTTCGTGGTCGGACTCGGCATCCGAAGAGCTCGCCGTAAAGGTCGTGCTCGCCGGGGACCACGCCATGGACAGCGCGATCACGGTGACGAAGATGTCGAACGGGTCGAAGTTCTTGTCGATGTGACCCGCGGCCTGCGCCGCAGCGATGTTGGCCAGTTTCTCCTCGGCGCGGGGGAGCGGTTCGGCGGTGAGGGGCCCGGTCGGCCGACGCTCGAGTCGCGACCATGCGGCCAGCCGGATCAACTCGGGGTGTGCGAGGTACTCGTCGTAGAGCTGGACCGCGTACCCGGGAAGGTCCGTGCCGTCGAGGGGGACGGCGTCCACGATCGCATGCAGTGCGGTTGAGAAGACGGCGTCGAAGAGCGCGTCCTTGCTCCCGAAGTAGGCGTACAGCTGAGCCTTGTTCGCGCGGGACTGTTCCGCGATGCGGTCCACGCGAGCTCCGGCGATGCCGTGCTGCGCGAACTCGGCACGGGCGGCGTCGAGAATCCTCGCGCGCGTCGCTTCTCCACCGGCTCGCATGCGAACACGATAACAAACTAGTTGGTTGCGCTTGGGACGACGTTGATCTAGGGTTGGATGGGATGTAACTAACCAGTTTGTTAGGGGCGAGTCCTGGTCAGCCGTCTGATCGACGTGGCGTCGCGCCCTCGGCGATTGAGTCAGCGCCCGAGACCTCGCTCCCTCGGCTGAAAGGAACACGATGCGCTCGACGTACGCCTACGCGAAGGCCGCGCCCGGGGCCGACCTGACGCTCACGCGGATCTCCCGCCGGGACCTGCGCCCGGACGATGTCGCGATCGACGTGACCTACTGCGGAGTGTGTCACTCGGACCTGCACGAGATCGATCGTGGGGACACCTTTCCGCTGGTGCCCGGGCACGAATTCACGGGCGTCGTGACGGCCGTCGGCAGCTCCGTGTCGCGGTTCCGCGTGGGCGACGCCGTGGCGGTCGGAAACATCGTCGACTCCTGCGGCACCTGCCCGATGTGCCAGGTCGGGCAGGAGAACTACTGCACCTCCCATCCGACGCTGACATACGGAGGCACCGACCGGCACGACGGGCGACCCACTCTCGGCGCGTACGCGAACGAATACGTCGCCACCGAACGATTCGTCTACCCCCTTCCCGGCAACCTCGACGCCCCCGGTGTCGCACCGCTGATGTGTGCCGGCGTCACGGTGTGGGAGCCGCTCAAGCGTTGGGAGACCGGCCCGGGCAAGCAGGTCGGAGTCGTGGGCCTCGGCGGGCTCGGCCATCTCGCCGTCAAGTTCGCCCACGCCCTCGGCGCACATGTCGTGCTGTTCACCACCTCGGCCGCCAAGGGCCAGGGAGCCAAGGATCTCGGCGCGGATGAGGTTGTCGTCTCCAGCGACGCCGCGGCGATGGAGGCCCGGTCCGGTCAGCTCGACTTCATCCTGGACACTGCCTCGGCCCCGCATGACCTGACGCCGTACCTGAAGGCGCTCAAGCTGGACGGCACGCTGTGCTCGCTCGGCGCCCTCGGCTCGATGAGCTTCGACCCCCTCGCGCTGCTGGTGGGCCGCAAGAGCCTGGCGTCCGCGGGCAGCGGCGGAAGGCGCGGAACCCAGCAGATGCTGGACTTCTGCGCCGAGCACGACATCACCGCGGAGGTCGAGGTCATGCCCGCTTCTGAGGTGAACGAGGCGCTGGCGCGCCTGCGGCGCAACGACGTGCGTTACCGGTTCGTCCTCGACATGCACCAGAGTGGATCCTGACGCCGACCGGACGCCGCCGAGGCGGTGGGCGACGACGTTTTCAGGTGCAGTTGCGCGTGCCCCGCTTGACCGCGCCGGGCCAGGCCGCTCGTACGCCTGCCGGTCCGGGATACTTGGTGAACTTGATCTGGAGGCAGTCGCCCTGCTCGTAATAGCGTGAGGCGGCGAGAGCGAGCAGACCGGCGGCGGGTGCGACGGCGCCGCCGCAGACCACGGCGAGGGTGCCCGCCGAGAAGACGCCGCAAGCGCCGGCCGCGATGCCGATGACGGCGCCGGCGTCGCGCGCATTACGGGTCTGGGCGCGGTCGATGCGCACCGTACAGGTCACAATGCCGCAGTCCCCCTGGAACGGAGGGGATGCCTGCGCGGCCGGCGGCGCGATTCCCACCACGGCACCAGTTGCTATCAGTGTGGTCGTGAGTGCGGCCACAGTGCGCCGTAAGGACGGAATTCGCATGTCGTTAACTCTCCTCTGCATTGCGCGCTCCGGGGAACAAACTGTGCACGCCGGCTCCTCCAAAGGAAAGGTCTCGAAAAGGGGTCCCTCGGCAGGGTGATCACGGCACACATCGCCGAGCGGCAATCTCCGAATCGGCCTGGCCGGTCAATCGCTAATCTGCCGATCTTGCATGCAGGATGCAGTTGCGTTGCCCGACCGACGAGCCGGATGGGCCGGATGGACGAAATGTTGCTCCACTACTCGGTCGGGCTGTGTGACTTGTGGTTACGGGCAGGTGATCTGCGTCGTTGTGCCGGTGTCGCGCGGATGTTTCATCGGATTGATCGGTACGACGGTCGTCCACGTCGTATTTCCGCGCGACGAAACATACGGATCGGCTCACGTTCGAAGGGTTTTACCGTGCTCAAAGCTTTTGCTGTCGGCGCTTCCCTGGCTGCTTCCCTCGTCGCCATCGGCTCGCCTGCCGACGCGGCCGGCGCCGCGCGGCCGGACGAGGAGATGGTCATCGGCGTTGTCGCCGCTAATGGCTCCGGATGCCCGTGGGGCAGTGCTCAGGTGACGCCGTCGCCGGACAACAAGGCCTTCACCGTCACGTACAGTGAATTCACTGCCCAGGTGGGCGTCGGGACGAAGCCGACGGATTTCCGCAAGAACTGCCAGCTCGCCCTCGACGTGCACGTCCCCCAGGGGTATACGTACGCGATCTCGGGTACGGATTACCGCGGCTTCGCTCATTTGGAGCGCGGAGCATCCGCATCCGAGACCGCCAACTACTATTTCCAGGGCGAGCGGCAGAGCACCCGCATCAGGCACGACTTCTCAGGCCCGTTCGACGGCAATTGGCAGCGTACCGACAGCGTCGGCATCAGCTCGCTGGCCTTCCTGCCGTGCGGGGAGCAGCGCTACCTCAACGTCAACACCGAGCTTCGCGTCAACGCCGGCTCGTCCAACACCAAGAAGACGACCAGCATGCTGACCATGGACTCGACCGACGGCCGCATCGACACCGTGTACCACGTCGCCTGGAAGAAGTGCTGACCTTCTTCGCCACGGCTGGTCCGGATCACGGTCCGGACCAGCCGGCCGAACAACCGATCCACCCGCCGCACCGGGCATGAACTGGTGGGCCACCGGGTGAAGCCGGACAGGCCGTGCTCGAGTGAGCACGGCCTGTCCGGAACATGGGCGATTCCCGGCTGTTGTGCCAGCCTCTTCAGGCTCGCGCTCAGCACTTCTTCCAGGCGACGTGGTACACGGTGTCGAGATTCCCGTCGGTGGAATCCATGGTGATGAAACTGGTGGTCTTCCTCGTCTTCGACGAGCCGGCGAAGACGCGCAGTTCGTTGTTGACGTTCAAATACCGCTGATCCCCGCAGGGACGAAACGACAGAGCGCTGATCCCCATCGTCCGGCTGCGCTGCCAATTCGCGTCCGCGGGCCCGGAAATGGTGTGCCTGCTCATGCCCGAACGCGACTCGCCTTGAAAGTAGGTGAAGGCGGTCAACGTCGCGTGCGCGCCGCGCGCGAGGTGGGCGAAGCCGCGGTAGTCGATCCTGGAGATCGCGTAGGTGTAACCCTGCGGCACTCGCACGTCGAGTGCCAACTGGCAGTTCTTGCGGAAGTCGGTCGGTTTGGCGCCGACCCCCACTTGGGCGGTGAATTGACTGTATGTCACGGTGAACGCCTTGTTGTCCCGCGACGGGGTCACCTGGGCGCTGCCCCTGGGGCAACCGGAGCCATTAGCGGCAACCACATTGACGACCATCTGGTTTCGTGGCGTCGGTCCCGCTGATGCCGCTGCCGGTGCCGCAGTTGCGGCCAGTGACGCGACAAGCGTGGTGCCGATGGTGAGAGCCTTCAGCATGCTGATCCTTTACGAGTGGGAATTCTGCGTTACTGCTTCGCGGTCGAGCGGAACGATCGTCAAACCGCAGCAGGTTGAGAAAACGTACCATTTGTCGCTTTCACGCCAGATAGTCCATTCGGCCGAGAACCAAAAGAGGGAAAACTCGCGCCGGCCGATCGGGTCAGCGAATCGTTCGCGATCGGGCGGGCGAGCGACGGGACAGCAGGAATCCGGCCAGGGCTGCGGCCATGCCGGCGAGCCCGGCCGCCGCGAAGCCGCCCGGCGGCGCGGACGCGTCGATCACCCACCCGACGACCGGGGATCCGAGCGCGAAGCCCGTGCTCTGGGCCGCGGACTGCAGACCGGTCGCCTCACCGCGAACGCTGGGCGGCGCCAGCCGGCTCACCGCGTCGGCCACTGTGGAAAGAGTCGGCGCGGTGAGAAGCCCGGCGCCGACGACGGCCACACACAACCAGCGCCAGTCGTGGGCGAGCCCGGCGGGAATCGTGACGAGCCCGAGCAGACCGAGCAGCAGCCATGTGGGTCGCGGCCCGGAGGACTGCGCGCCGTAGATCAGTCCTCCGGCGACGGAGGCCATGCCGAACACGGCAAGGACCGCGGCGGCCCAGGACACCTGGCCCGCTTCTTCGAGCGTGGCGACGACGGCGAGGTCCACGCCGCCCAGAAGCGCCGTCACACCGAGCGCCATCGTCAATGTGGCGATCATGCCGGCGCCCAGCCACTCCCGATGCCGGGGCCGTCCGGCGGAGCCGGCGTACGCCTCGCCTTCGGCACGCAGCGGCGGATCGAGCCAAGCGATAGCGGCCCCCCCGGCTGCGATCGTGGCGCCGACGCCCCACGCGACCACACCCGAGGACAACTGCGCGGTGCACACGATCACCACTGCCGGCCCCACCATGTACGAAACCTCGCCCTGCACCGACTCCAGCGCGAAGGCGGCCCGGCGCTGTTCCGCCGTCGTCATCGCGGCGATGGCCTCCCGGGTGACCAGCTGAGCCGGCACCATCGCCAGGCCCCCTGCAAAGGCGGCGCCGAGCAGCACCCCGTACGGCAGAAACGGCACACTCAGCCAGAACACGACCTGCACCGCCACGGTCGTCCACAACACCGCCCGCAGGCCCCGCATGTCGATCATGCGGCCGAGCACCGGCCCACCCAGCGCCAAGCCGGCGGTGAGCGACGCCGCGACGCCGCCCGCCGCCGCGTAGCTCAGGTCCAGAGTCAGCACGACGTGCAGTGTCAGCACCATGACGTCAGCCGTGATCGCAACTCGGGCAAGCAGCGACACCGCCAGCAGTGGCGCCAAGCCCGGCACGGCGAGCACCTGTCGGTAGCTGATCACGCTCCAAACGCTAGGTCGCCGCCTGAGCCATAGGAACCGGCGACTCCATTAGGCCCGGCATAATGGTTCCTTATGGCCAGGGATCTGGACACCGCGTTGCTGCGGTCGTTCGTCACCGCCGTGCGGGCGGGCAGCATCGGGCGGGCCGCGGCCGCGCTCGGGCACAGCCAGCCCGCGGTCAGCCAGCAGTTGCGCAAGCTCGAGAGCGTCGTCGGCCGGCCGCTGCTGCACCGGTCGCCATCGGGCGTCACGCCGACCCGCGCAGGTGAAGAGCTTCTGCCGTACGCCGAACGCATACTCGCGCTGTCCACGCAGGCCCTCACCGAAACCGGGCGCGCGCTGACCGGCCGCTGCGGCGTGGGGCTGCTCGAAGACCTCGCCGCGTCCCAGCTCTCCCAGGCCCTTGCCGACCTTGCCCGGCTGCATCCCGGCGCGACCCTCGAGGTGCTCACCTACCCGGAGGCCATGATGCGGGAGGCCTACGACGCGGGCCACGTCCACCTCGTACTCGACGAGGCGGCGCGCGTTCCCGGACCGCTGCGCTGGACCGTCCGCCGCCCACTGGTCTGGGCGGCCGGTCAGGGTGTCGACGTGACCGCCGACCCGCTGCCGGTGGTGCTGTTCTCGAACCCGTGCTTCTGGCGTACCTCAGTCATGGAGACGCTCGAGCGTGCGGGCCGGCGCTGGCAGGTGACGTTCGAGAGCAACAACCTGGTCGGGGTGCTCGCCGCGCTACGGGCCGGCCTCGGCGTCGCGGCGCTCATGCCCACGAACATCGAACCCGCCCTGACCTGCCATGACTCCGACACCCTGCCCGTCCTGCCGGACGTCGAGCTCGGTCTCGCACGACACCCGCGTACCGAAGGCGACCCACTGATCAATGCCGTCGAAACCGTGCTACGACGCATGATCTGAACGCCGCCGGCGTCGGCAACAGCGAGCCACGGGGACCCACCCGAAGGGATTAGCCGGAACGGCCATCCCCGGCGATTACCTCTGGCCGCCACGTCGTCGCGCGGGAAAGGATGCTCGCGGGACGAACGGAGGTGGGGATCGCGTGACCGGGTACGACGCCGAGCAGCTGACGGCGGGCCTTCGCTCCATGACGATGCTGACCGCGCTCGTACGGCGCGGCGGACGGCCGGCGGCGGTGGCGCCGACCATCGCGCTGCGGACGGCGGAGAAGCAGTACGGCTGGCTGCCCGTGACGCTGGGCGGCGGCGAGCGGCGGATCGCTGTCGTCACGAACCTGCGGCTGATCGTGGGTCCGGACGAGATCCCGCTTCATGCGATCACGCGCCTCCGGCCGGGCGGGCAGCCGTGGTCGGTGACGCTCGATATTCGCGGGCGGGCGCAGGAGCTCACGCTGAGCGGGCCGTGGGTGCCGTGGATGAGCGTGGTGCTCTGCGCGGAGCTGTACGGGACGGCGTGGCCGCCGGCGTTCGCTCCGGTGCGGGCTGTGCCGGCTCCTCGACGTACATCGGAAAAAGTGCCGGAGTCGGTGGACCGGCGGCCCCGGCACTGCGACGCTGAGCATTGTGTATGACTACGACCTGTTGGTGCTGGGCTCGGGTCCCAGCGGTCAGAAGGCCGCCATCGCTGCCTCCAAGCTCGGGCGCCGGGTCGGCATCGTCGACCGGCGGGACATGATCGGTGGGGTCTGCATCAACACCGGCACCGTGCCGTCGAAGACGCTGCGGGAGGCGGTGCTCTACCTGACCGGCCTCAGCCAGCGCGATCTGTACGGCAGCAGCTACCGGGTCAAGGACGAGATCACGGTGAGCGATCTCGCGGCCCGTACGCAGCACGTGATCAGCCGGCAGACCGACGTCATCCGCAACCAGCTCGCGCGTAACAAGGTCACCATGATCACCGGGGTGGGCCGGTTCGCGGACGAGCACTCGATCTGGGTCGACGGCGGCAGCGGCCGGGAGAACAAGGTCAGCGCCGACAAGATCATCATCGCGGCCGGCACGCGTCCC
This sequence comes from Actinoplanes sp. URMC 104, assembly GCF_051386375.1. Classification (NCBI taxonomy): domain Bacteria; kingdom Bacillati; phylum Actinomycetota; class Actinomycetes; order Micromonosporales; family Micromonosporaceae; genus Actinoplanes; species Actinoplanes sp. URMC 104. Next base: position 113,701 of record NZ_JBPQTO010000004.1, read on the forward strand.
GCCCGGCCCGACAGCGTGGACTTCGACGACCGTACGATCGTCGACTCGGACGGCGTGATCAACCTGCAGGCCGTGCCGCGCAGCATGGTCGTGGTCGGCGCCGGGGTGATCGGCATGGAGTACGCCTCGATGTTCGCCGCCCTCGGCACCAAGGTGACCGTCGTCGAGCGCCGCGAGAAGATGCTCGACTTCTGCGACGACGAAATCGTCGAATCGCTGAAATACCATCTGCGCGACCTCAGCGTGACGTTCCGCTTCGGCGAGGAAGTGGCGGCGGTCGAGCGTCACCAGACCGCCGCGCTGTGCATTCTCAAGAGCGGCAAAAAGATCGTCGCCGACACGGTCATGTATTCGGCCGGCCGCCAGGGCCAGACCGACGACCTGGCGCTCGAGGCGGCCGGGCTCGAGGCCGACCGGCGCGGACGCATCGAGGTCGACCTCAACTACCGCACGGCGGTCGGCAACATCTACGCCGTCGGCGACGTGATCGGCTTCCCTGCGCTGGCCTCCACCTCGATGGAGCAGGGACGACTCGCCGCGCACCACGCCTGCGGCGAACCGGCCCGCGAGATGCACCAGCTCCAGCCGATCGGCATCTACACGATCCCGGAGATCAGCTTCGTCGGGAAGACCGAGGACGAGCTGACCGACTCCGCGACCCCCTTCGAGGTGGGCATCGCACGCTACCGCGAGCTGGCGCGCGGGCAGATCGTCGGCGACTCGTACGGCATGCTCAAGCTGCTGGTGGCGCCCGACGACGGCAAACTGCTCGGCGTGCACGTCTTCGGCACCGGCGCCACCGAGATCGTCCATATCGGGCAGGCCGTGATGGGTTGCGGCGGCACGGTCGACTACCTGGTCGACGCGGTCTTCAACTACCCGACGCTGGCCGAGGCGTACAAGGTGGCCGCCCTCGACGCGTCCAACAAGATCCGCAACATCACCCGCATCGACGGATAGGGGCGGTCGCGGACGTCAATGTCCGCCCGTCCGGCTCGCCCGTTGGCGCACATTGAGACGAGCGTTACTGAGAATTTCTCGTTACGCACCTCGAAGTAACTGTCCGCAGTGTGGCGAATCGGCACAAGTGGCCTACCCCGCGCCGACGAAATACCGATCTCTTAAGGGGAACCAAAGACGAGGTAGGGGCGGTTCGAAAAAAGAATCAAGTACGCTTCGGCTATGTCATGGATGGCCAGTGCCCGGCACGGCGTTCGGGAGGCCCCCGCCGGTTTGGCGCTCCTTCAGGAGCTGCTGAACACCCGCGCGCCCATGACGTACGGCACTGACCTGCTGCTGAGCGCCGACGACGCCCAGCGGTGGCTGACCGAGGCCCTGATCACCTGGTCCCGCGTCTCCGGGCTGCCCGCGCCCACGCTGCTGATTTCGTCGTCCGACCTGCGCTCGCTGCGGCGGCTGCGCACCACGTTCGAGAACGTCATCCTCGTGGGCGGCAACCGCGGCCCCGAGGGCGCGCTGCCCCCCGCCGACGTGCCCGTCAGCCTCGTGCCCGACGCCGACGGCTGGGTGCGCATCGTCCCCACCGGCCGCGGCACGCGCTGGCTGGCGTCGGCGCTGTGGGCCGAGGCCCTGCTCGCCCAGCAGGCCGGCATCTGGCCCCGGCTCAAGCTGTGCCACAACGCCGACTGCCGGGCCGCCTTCTTCGACACGTCCCGCAACAACAGCGGCGTCTGGCACGACGTCAGCACGTGTGGGAACACTGCCAATTTGCGCGCTTTCCGCGAGCGCAAGCGGTTGATGGGCGGTAGCGGCGCGCTGCCGCCGCGGCCCACCGTCCAGGGCCCACCGAGCTTGATCGAGCCGCGCGGCCTCCTGTGAGGCGAGGGCTTGCCGGAGCTGCACCGGTGATGTGAGCGGGCCGGTCGGCCTGAAGTGCGGTGGCGGCTTGGCGTTGGTTGCGACGCCGCCGCGTCTCGTCAGGAACTTCTGGGTTGATCGGACCTGGGTCCGTTTCAGCATGCTCTTCGCGGCGCCGCGCCGCGCCGCTGCCTTCCGCGCCGCGCCGCTGCCTTCCGCGCCGCGCCGCTGCCTTCCGCGCCGCGCCGCTGCCTTCCGCGCCGCGCCGCTGCCTTCCGCGCCGCGCCGCTGCCTTCCGCGCCGTGCTGCCGCCTTCCGCGCCGCGCCGTGCCGCCGCCTTCCTCGCCGGCCGTGCCGCCGCCTTCCGGGCCGTGCCGCCGCCTTCCGCACCGCTGAACGGCAACGCCGGGACAACGTTGGCGGGCTTCGACCGCCCACATCGCGGCATCTTCGTCACGCTGCGTCCCTGTGGATAACGCGTTCTGCCGGTTGCGGAGGGCGTAGGGTCGGAGCGCCCCGGGCGGGCGGGGGTATGGGCGGGCACACCGGATGATCCACAGGCAGGAGCGGTTGCGACGCGGGTGTGGGGGCCGGGCGGTCCGCACGAAGCTCGCACGCCGCGCCCGACGCGCCGGATGTGCTCGCCGGCATCCCCGACGCGGGGAGAGGGTGCCAAGCGGCGCATCGGGCGATCAGACCTGAGTGCGGGCATACCGGACGACCTGCGCCAGTCGGGGCAAGCTGAGTCGGCACGCCGGTTGGTTCGCGAATCCGGAGCGCAGGCGGAGGTCGGGCGGGCTGGCCTGGGAGCGCAAGCGGAGGCCGGGCGGGCTGGCGCGGGAGCGCAAGCGGAGGTCGGGCGGGCTGGCGCGGGAGCGCAAGCGGAGGTCGGGCGGGCTGGCCTGGGAGCGCAAGCGGAGGTCGGGCGGGCTGGCCTGGGAGCGCAAGCGGAGGTCGGGCGGGCTGGCCTGGGAGCGCAAGCGGAGGTCGGCGGGCCGGCTCGGAGCGGGAGCGTAGGCGGGGTTGGCGAGCTGGGTGGTTGGCGCGGAGCCGGAACGCAGACGGGAGGCCGACGGGCCGGCTCGGAGCCGGGGCGTAAGCGGGTCGGCGAGCTGCGTGGTTGGCGCGCAGGTGTAGCGAAGGCGAGGCCGGCGCGCCTGGGTGGTGGGGAAGACGGCGCGCGATGAGCAGGCCGGGGCGCGGGAAGCTGGGGTGCGGACGGGAACTTCGCGCGGGTTTCGGGCGACTATGGGTTCATGGCGTGTGAGCGGTGGCGCGAGATGCTTTCGGCACAGCTGGACGGGGAGGACGACCCGGCTGACCGTACGGCGGTCGATGCGCACCTGGCGGGATGTGCCGGGTGCCGGGAGTGGCTGGACGGTGCGGCTGCGGTCAACCGGCTCACCAGCATGAACACGGTCACGCCGCCCGATCTGAGTGCGGCTGTTCTCGCGGCGCTGCCCGGAGGGTCCGCGGGGCTGGTCGCGCTGCCGGGGGGCAACGCCGGGGGCGATGGGGCGGCCGACAGCGCGACGCAGCGAGGATGGTGGCGGCGGGTGCCGTGGGAGCGGCTGCCGATCGCGGCGGGGCTGCTGGTGGCGCTTGCGGCGGTGGGGGCGGTGCAGCTCATCCTGGGACTCGACCAGGTGGGCGGCGGGGTCGTCGGCGCGCACGTGCACACGGGGCTGGACGCCACGCCAGGGCATCTGTGGCACGAGTCGGCGGCGTGGAACGTGGCGGTCGGCGCGGGATACCTGTTCATCGCGCTACGGCGCAGCCGGCCGTCGGGGCTGATTCCGATGCTCACGGCGTTCGTCGGGATGCTGTTGCTGCTCTCGGTCAACGACCTCACCGCGGGGCGGGTGGACGCCACCCGGCTGATCAGCCACGGGTTCGTGATCCTCGGATATCTGCTGATCGTCGCCCTGTCGCGGGTTCCAGGGGGCTTCGTGAGTACGCCGCCGGGCGCTCGGTCGACGGGCGGTGGAGCATGGCGGGCCCGCTTCGCCGCCGACGAGGCGGACGAGCTGAGCGAGAGGCCGGGACTGCGTCTGGTGCCGCGCGGGCCGATGACCGCCCAGCACGACGGGCGCCGGGCCGCCTGACGAAGCACGACGAGCGCCGGGCCGCCTGACGAAGCACGGCGGGCGCCGAGCGCCTGACAAAGGGGCGAATCCGACGGAGAAGCCGAGGGCGTAGGCGGCCGCAAGCGCCGGCGGAGAGGGAAGGCCGCAAGCGCCGGCGGAGAGGGAAGGCCGCAAGCGCCGGCGGAGGGGGAAGGCCGCAAGCGCCGGCGGAGGGGGAAGGCCGCAAGCGCCGGCGGAGAGGGAAGGCCGCAAGCGCCGGCGGAGGGGGAAGGCCGCAAGCGCCGGCGGAGGGGGAAGGCCGCAAGCGCCGGCGGAGAGGGAAGGCCGCAAGCGCCGGCGGAGGGGGAAGGCCGCAAGCGCCGGCGGAGGGGGAAGGCCGCAGAGCGCCGGCGGAGGGGAAGAAAGCCGGGGAAGAAGCGCCAGGAGCCGGCCGGAGCGGGGCCGGGCTGGAAGGCAGCGGCTAAGAGGCGGCGCGTCAGCGGGACGGGGGGCGGACCGAGAGCTCCCGCCAATCCCCGGGGGTGGAGAGCAGCGCACGCACGGTGTCCAGCGCGGCGTCCTCGGAGTCGTACTCGAAGAAGTGAGAGACGCCGTCGGCACCGCCCGCGCGCTGCTCGACGTACCACTGGTCGCCGCTCACCCGCAGGTAGACGTCCTTGCGGGCGACGCGGCCCCACTTGCCGTTCCACCAGTGCTTACGCTGCTCCATCCCGGCAGCGTATCGAACATCTGTTCGAGACTCGCGGAGTGGGGATGATCTTTTCGCGAAATGTCAGCGTGGCGGTTCCTGCTGATGACGCCCCGGAGTGTCGCTGTAACCGCCGGTCCTCGACACGAGCGCGTCGCGGATCTGGGTGAGCAGCACGATGTCCTCCGGCGGGGACTTCGGCGGGGGCTCCTCGCCGCGGCGGCGGCGTTCGGCCAGGATGTTGAGCGGCAGCACCACGAAGAAGTAGAGCACCGCGGCGGTGATCAGGAACGTGATGATCGCGTTCAGGAACGTCGCGTAGTCGAACTCGACGCCGCGGATCTTGAACTTGCCGGCGTCCAGGCCGGTGCCGCCGCCCATGAGCTGGATCAGCGGCTTGATGAAGCCGTTCGTGAAGCCGGTCACGACTCCGCTGAATGCGGCACCTATGACGACGCCGACCGCCAGGTCGACGACGTTGCCCCGCATGATGAAGTCTTTGAAGCCTTGGAAGATCTTGTTCACAAGCTCTCCTGCGCGCGCCGAGGGGATCGTTCCGGCCGCAGGTGCCCGCGACCGGCCGGCGACAAACTACGCCGACCGGGACGACCCTCCCCGGAAGGGGGGAGTTCAGTCGAGCGCCGGCTCCTGGGCGCTGACGGCCTCGTCGACCGTGGGGTAGGTGCGCAGCACTTCGACCAGGCCACTGACCTCGAGGATGCGCAGCACCCCGCGCTGGGGGGCGGCCAGGCGGACCGTGCCGCCGGCGTCGTCGGTGCTGTTCTTGGCCCGGACGAAGACCGAGAGCCCGGTGGAGTCGCAGAACGACACCTCGGCGAGGTCGAAGACCAGACGGGTGCGCCCCTTCTCCAGCAGGTCGCTGATCTGGTCCTGAAGCTGGGGCGCCGTCGCCATGTCCAGCTCGCCCGCCACCGACACGACCACCATGTCGGCGCGCTGTTCCGTTTGTACCGTCAGAGACATTCAGGACCTCCAGTTATGTGCTGAACGGTACTCCAAGACGCCCCCCGCCCGCAGAACGGGGCGCGTCGGTGGAGCCCGGCTCGTTATTTGGCTGGCAGCAAGTATCAGGTTCCGCGGTGGTAAAGTCCCGCCCGGCTACATGGGAAAACCACGTCGGGAGGCAGCGGTGACGCTGAGCGCGGATGAGGCGGCTCGCTTCGCCGCCCTGCTCGAGGAACACGAGCAGGCTCTGGTCGCCGCCTGGACCGAGCGGGTGGCCGCCTCGGTGCGCGGCCGGTTGAGCCACGCCGAGCTCGAGCGGCAGACCTCCGAGCTGCGGCGCGGCTTCCGGCAGGCGCTCGTCGGCTCGGCGCAGGACGTCAGCGGCGAGTCCGCCGGCGAGCTGCGGGCCCAGCTCGCCGAGCTCTCCTCGATCCGGGCCCGGCAGGGTTTCACCGCCACCGAGACCGCGGTGAGCGTCTTCGCCTTCAAGGAGGCCGTGCTGGCCGTCCTGGACGCCAACAAGGACGGCAACGACGCCGCGACCCTGCGGGACTACGTCGCTTTCTCCTCCTTCATCGACGACGCGGCGCTGTTCACCTTCGACAGCTACGTGCGGGTGCGCGAGGAGCTCATCGCCGACCAGGCCGAGCAGCTGCTCGAGCTCTCCACCCCGGTGGTGAAGCTCTGGGAGGGCGTGGTCGCCGTCCCGCTGGTCGGCACGCTCGACTCGGCCCGCGCCCAGGTGGTCATGGAGCGCCTGCTGCAGACGCTGGTGGACACCGGCTCGCCGTACGCGATCATCGACATCACCGGCGTGCCGGCGGTCGACACCCAGGTGGCGCAGCACGTCCTCAAGACGGTGGTGGCCGCCCGGCTGATGGGCGCCGACTGCATCATCTCCGGCATCCGCCCGCAGATCGCCCAGACGATCGTCGCGCTCGGCATCGAGTTCGGCGACATCGCCACCAAGGCGTCGCTGGCCGACGCGCTGCGCTACGTGCTGGCCAAGACGGGCCAGGCCAAGAAGGCCCGGGAGCGCTGAGGTGGACCGCGTACCGGTCCTCAAGATCGGCGACATCCTGCTGGTCTCCATCCAGATCGACATGGAGGACCAGGTCGCCCTGCAGCTGCAGGAGGACCTCGCCGACCGCATCGTGGCCACCGGCTGCCACGGGGTGGTCATCGACATCAGCGCGCTCGACATCGTCGACTCGTTCGTCGGCCGTACGCTCGCCACGATCGCCGCGATCTCCAAGGTGCTCGACGCCGACACCGTCGTGGTCGGCATGCGGCCCGCGGTCGCGATCACCCTCGTCGAGCTGGGCCTGTCGCTGCCCGGCATCCGCACGGCCCTCAACGTCGAGCTCGGCATGGAGATGCTGGCCCGCGAGCGCGACGCCGACGACGACGGTGACGACGACGAGGACGAGGGTGACGCCGAGACGCCCGCGGTCTTCACGCCGTGAACGAGCAGGTTCAGCGGATCGAAGTCGTCTCGGACCAGGACGTGGTGCGGGTGCGGCAGCTCGTGCGCTCGCTCGCGGTCGCGGTGAAGCTGTCGCTGGTCGACCAGACCAAGCTCGTCACCGCGGCCAGCGAGCTGGCGCGTAACACCCTGGTCTACGGCGGCGGCGGATCGGTCGAGGTGAGCCCGGTCGACAACGGCCGCCGCAAGGGCATCCGGATCGTATTCGCCGACGAGGGGCCCGGCATCGCCGACCTCGACCTGGCCTTCACCGACGGGTACACGACCGGCGGCGGGCTCGGGCTGGGTCTGAGCGGCGCGCGGCGGCTCGTCGACGAGTTCGACATCGTCACCGCCGTCGGCGAGGGTACGAGGATTACCGTGACCAAGTGGTGCCGATGAGCGGAGGCGCGGTGGCGTCGCTACCCGAGGGGCTTCTCGACGGGGGAGTCTGGTTCCGGGTGGAGGAGACGCCGACGGCCTCCACCGTACGGCGGACCGCCGAACGGCTCGCCGTGGAGCTCGGCATGCCCGAGCGCCGCATCGCCGATCTCTCGATCGTGGCCGCCGAGGTGGCCGGCAACCTCGCCAAGCATGCCGACCAGGGCGTCGTGCTGCTGCGCCCGGTGCGCGCGGACGGGCAGGCCGGCGTCGAGCTGGTCGCCCTCGACAGCGGGCCCGGCATGGCCGACCCGGCCTTCTCGTTCGGCGACGGGCATTCCACCGCCGGCACGCTCGGCATCGGGCTGGGCGCGATCGTCCGCCAGGCCTCCCGGTGCGACCTGCACTCCGTGCCCGGCCGCGGCACCGTGCTCACCGCCCAGGTCTGGCCTGCCGACCCGCCCGAGGACACCTGGGCGGCCGGGCTGACCCGCCCGCTGACCGGTGAGCCGGTCAGCGGTGACGCCTTCGCCGTACGGGAGACCGACGGCCGCTACCAGGTGATGATGTGCGACGGGCTGGGGCACGGCGGGCTCGCCGCGGTGGCCTCGCGCGAGGCGGTCCGGGCGTTCACCGAGGCCCCGGCGGCCCCGCCGGCTGCCGTGCTCGAGGTGCTGCACCGCAAGATCAGCCACACCCGGGGCGCCGCCGTGGCCGTCGCCGAGCTGGACGCCGGCGCGGGCCTGATCCGGTACGCGGGTCTCGGCAACATCGCCGGGACCGTGGTGTCGCCGCTCGGCGCCCGGCGCGGCATGGTCTCGCTGCCCGGCATCGCCGGTCACCAGCGGCGCCAGATCAAGGAGTTCGACTACCCGCTGGCGCGTGACGCGATCGTGCTGATGCACTCCGACGGCGTGGTCGACCGGTGGAACGTCATGGACTATCCCGGCCTGCTCATGCACTCGCCGCTGGTGATCGCGGCAACCGTGCTGCGTGACGCGGGCGTACGGCGTGACGACGCCGGCGTGCTCGTGGCCCGGTTGCCGTGAACGGGCCGCCGGGGGACGGGCCGGAGCTCATGCGCGTGCGGCTGCGGGTGGAGCAGGACGTGTTCGTCGTCCGCCAGCTGGCCCGTGAGGTGGCCCGCGAGGTCGGTCTCGAGCAGCAGGACCAGACCCGGCTGGCGACCGCGCTGAGCGAGGTGAGCCGCGTGGTGCTGGCCGCCGGAACCGATGCGGATGTGACGTTCACCGTGCAACAGGACGGGGTATCCACCGCGCTGCGGCTGGCGGTGGAGCGACGGTCGTCCGGCGGCGAACAGCAGTTGCGGGCGGAGCTCGGCCATGTGGGCCGTCTTATGGACATGTTGGAGGTCGAGAACGATGGGACCGGTACGGTCGTCTGGATGGCTCGACGTTTGCCGGCGAGTGCGCCGAGGCTGACCCAGGAACGGATGGACGAGATCCGCGCCGGGTTGGCCCGGCACGTGCCGGGGAGCCCGCTCGACGAGCTCAACGTGCAGAACCAGCAGCTCATCGCCGCGCTCGACGAGGTGCGGGCGCAGCGCGACGAGCTCGCTCGGCTCAACGCCGAGCTGGAGGAGACCAACCGCGGCGTCATGGCGCTCTACCACCAGCTCTCCGAGGAGCTGGAGGAGACCAATCGCGGCGTGGTGGCGCTCTACGCCGAGCTGGACGAGAAGTCGGAGCAGCTCGCCGCGGCCAGCGAGGCCAAGAGCCGGTTCCTGGCCAACGTCAGCCACGAGCTGCGCGCTCCGGTCACCGCGGTGATCGGGCTGAGCCGCCTGCTCGCCGACGAGGGCTCCGACCCGCTCACCGACGAGCAGCGCCGCCAGGTCGACCTGATCCGCGGCTCGTCGAGCGATCTGCTGTCGCTGGTCAACGACCTGCTCGACCTCGCCAAGGCGGAGGCCGGCCGGCTGGAGCCGGTCTGGGAGGAGGTCGACCTCAAGGCGATGTTCGGTCAGCTGCGCGGCACGCTGCGGCCGCTCGCGACCCGGCCCGAGGTGGATTTCCGCATCGACGAGCCGGCCGTCGCGTCGATGCGCTCCGACGAGGTCCTGCTCGCCCGGGTGCTGCGCAACCTGCTCACCAACGCGCTCAAGTTCACCGCCGAGGGGGAGGTGCGGCTCGCCGTGCGCCCCGTGGAGTCGGACGTCGAGTTCACGGTGACCGACACCGGCACCGGCATCCCGGCCGAGCTGCACGAGCGCATCTTCGAGGAGTTCTACCAGGTGCCGGGCAGCAAGGCGCTCAACGGCAAGGGCACCGGGCTGGGCCTGCCCTACGCGCGGCGGCTGGCCGGCATCCTCGGCGGCGCGCTGCGGGTGCGCTCCACGCCCGGGGAGGGCAGCACCTTCACGTTGCGGTTGCCGGCGTCATGAATCCGGCCTCCGTCCTCGTCGTCGACGACAGCGCCACCAAGCGCTACCTGCTGGTGAGCTGGCTGACCCGCGCCGGGTTCACGGTCCGCCAGGCCGAGACCGGCGGCGAGGCGCTGCGGATGCTGCCGGGCTCCGACGTCGAGCTGGTGGTCCTCGACGTCAAGCTGCCCGACATGAGCGGCTTCGACGTCTGCGAGAGGATCAAGACCGACCCGGCGTACGGGACCATGCCGGTCATCCACGTGTCGGCGCACGCCGTCGACGTCGTCGACCGCACCCAGGGCCTCAACCGCGGCGCCGACGCGTACCTGGTCGAACCGATCGAACCCGACGAGCTGATCGCGACCGCCCAGGCGGTGCTGCGCTACTACTCGGCCCGGCGGCGCGCCGAGTCGCTGGCCGCGCGCATGGTGCGTCTCGCCGAGACCACCCTGGCGATCAACACCGCGACGACGTTGCCCGACCTGATCGAGGCAGCCGCGGCGGGCGCGCAGGAGATCTTCGGCGGTCCGGTGGTGGTGCTGGCCGAGACCGTCGACGGTGAGGGGATCGCGGCGGCGGGCTCGCCTCCGGTCGTACGCCCGTGGTCCCTGCCCGTGGATGACGTCGCGGTCGGATCGGTCGTACGCGTCGACGACACCGCCGCGTGGGACGTCGTCACGTGGCCCGAGGGGGAGTCGGTGACGGTCGCCGCGGCCCGGCTGCGCAGCGACCGGCCGCCCGTCTACGTCGCCGTGCGCAGCAGCAGCCAGAACCCCGGCTTCCCGGTGCTGCGCCAGCTCTCGCAGACGGTCGCCGCCGCGGTCGAGGCGCAGCGGTCCTTCGCCGAGGAGCACCGGATCGCGGTCACCCTGCAGCGCAGCCTGCTGCAGTCGTACCTGCCCGACGTGCCGGGCGTGCAGCTGGCCGTGCGCTACGAGCCGGCGGGCGCGCAGACCGAGGTGGGCGGCGACTTCTACGAGCTCACGATGCTCGACGGCAAGCTGCTGGTGGCGATCGGCGACGTCGCGGGCCACTCGTTGCACGCCGCGACGGTGATGGCCGAGGTGCGCCATGCCGTACGGGCGTACGCGGTCGAGGGGCACCCGCCGGCGACCGTGCTGAGGCTGGTCAACAATTTCATGCGGACGGTGCTGCCCGCCGACTCCGCGACCATCTGCCTGCTCACGCTCGACCCGGGCACCGGCGAGGTGCGGATGGCGAGCGCCGGTCACCTGCCGCCGCTGCTGCACACCGGCGAGGCCGTACGGTTCCTCGAGCCGCACGGGCCGCTGCTGGGCATCAACGCGTCCCGGCCCGGCGACTTCGAGTTCGTGCTGCCGCCGGACGGGACGCTCGTGCTCTACACCGACGGCCTGGTCGAGCGTCGCGACGCGGACATCGACGTGGGCCTGACGGCGCTGGCGAACGCGTCCGCATCGGTGGAGCCCGACCTGGACGCGTTCTGCCGGCGGCTGATGGTGGAGCTCGGCGGCGCCGGGCAACAACCTGACGACATCGCGGTCGTCGCCCTGCGCCGCCGGTGACTCAGTAGATCCCCGTGTACTGCTGGTAGCCGGTGCCGATCTGGGCCCGGTCGCCGAACGTGCCGGTGCCGGTGCCGAGCTTGCGATACAGCACTCCGGCGGTGTCGCGCATCAGCAGGTCGTTCCTGCCGTCCTCGTTGAGGTCGCCGATGCCGATCACGCTGTTGTAGCCGAGCCAGCCGGTGCCCACGACCTTGAGTCCGGCCTGGAACGTGCCGTTGCCGTTGCCGTAGAGGGCGTACATGGTGCTGGTGGGGTCGTACTGCAGCATCAGGTCGGCCTTGCCGTCGCCGTTGATGTCGCCGGGCCCGACGACCTTGCTGTAGCCCTTGTAGCCGCCCTCGATCTTGACCGGGGTGCCGAAGCCGCCCTTGCCGTTGCCGGCGAAGTAGTACAGCGAGCCCGAGGCCCGCTCCCGGACGACGAGGTCGGACTGGCCGTCGCCGGTGAGGTCGCCGGTGTGCACGAGGGCGTCGTAGGCGTTCCAGTTGCCGGGGATCAGCAGCGACGTGTTGCTGCCGAACGGGGGCTGCTCGCCGCCGAGGTAGACGCGCAGTGAGCCGTCGGAGCGGCGTACGAGCAGGTCGTTCTTGTAGTCCTTGCTGATGTCGCCGAACGGGACCAGTCCGGTGAGCGTCCCGAGCGACTCGCTGCCACCACTGGTCAGGCCGATCGTGTCGCCGGTGACCCGCCGGGTGAACTGCCAGGCGCCCTGACCGGTCGTCTGGTTGAGCGCGAGCAGCGAGGGCTGGCTGGTGCACTCGTAGCTGTGCAGCAGCGGCTTGCCACCGCAGCCGACGGTGAAGGTGCTGGTGCCGGTCGCGACGGTGCTCTCGGTGCCGTCCGCGGTGGCCGTGAGCGTCCAGCGGTACGGGCCCTTGGCCGCCCGGTCGTCGCCGAAGGCACCGTCCCAGGTGACGGTCGCCGCGACCCGGGCTGCGCCGCCGGTGACCCGGACGGTCCGGCCCGTACGCACCTGGGTGATGATCAGCGCGGTCGCGGTGACCGGCCGGGACAGCTGCGCGGTGACGGTCAGGGTGCCGGGCAGCGTGAGGTTGGCCGGGGTGGCCGACGAGAGCTCGGCGACCGGCGCCGAGGGAGCGACACCCGGGTCGACGATGTGCACGGCGTTCTGGGCGTCGACCCAGGCGACGTCGCCGCCGAACTTGTCGACGGCCCAGGTGATGTTGCGGTCGTCGGCCAGGTCGCCGCGCGGGAAGGTGGCCATGGTGACCGGCTCGCCGAGCGTGTTCCCGGTGATGTCGTAGCGCAGGAGCGCACCGCTCGCGTCGTGCCGGACGAGGTAGTTGTCGCCGAGCAGGAACTGGCCGGCCGGCAGCGTGATCACGTTGCGCCGGGCCTTGAGGTCGAGGATGCCGGCCGTGCCCTGAGCGCCGCAGGTCCAGTACAGACGGTTGCCGACGACCTGCACCTCGGTGGCCGGGCAGCCGATGGCGATGGGCGGGTTGCCCGAATCGGCCGGCCCAAGATTGTAGTCCTTGACGCCGTTCTGCTCGGCCCGCCACAGGAAGTCGAACCAGAGCGCGGCGGGCGCGACGGGATCGGCCGGGAACTGATTGACGGTGCCGTTGCGCAGGACCTGCTGCGTGGTGGCGGTGTTCACGACCCGGAAGTTGGGCGAGGCGTCGATCACCTTGGCGCCGGCCCCGACGGGCACGGCGTAGCCGGTCGGGTCGGAGGACCGCATCGAGTATCCCGTGCTGCCGCGGCTGATGTAGGACGAGCCGAGGAGCGACCCGTCGGCCATCCGGACGCAGAACGCGTCCGTCTCGCACGGCACCGGGCTCACCAGGTCGGCGTCGGCCACGGGCGATCCCGTGCCGGGCGCACCGGGGCCGATCTGCTCGGCGAAGAGCCGGTAGACGCCCTCGCCGGGCACGGCCCGCGCCGCGACGTGCCGCAGCACGCCCTGCGACAGCGTCACGCCCGCGTTGACCGTCGGGCCGTACAGCGGCAGCAGGGCCGACTCGCCGGTGGCGGTCGCCTTGCGCATCGACCAGTCGCCGGTGCTGGTGCCGCCCACGAAGAGCACGCCGTCCGGCGCCTGCAGGGTGGCCGCCAGCGCTCGCGGCACCACGACGGCCGGCTCGCCCGAGCCGGTGTGCCGCTCCATGACCGGCTGGGTGCCGCTGCCCGGCTGCGGGGCGATCACGTCGTCGCCGGCCAGACCCTGGTTGGTCACCGGGACGGCGACCGGCAGCGTGACGACGTCCGGCTCGCCCGGGGTGCCGGCGGCGACCGCGGTGCGGATGAAGCTGCGGACGACCGTGGTGGTGAGCAGCCCGATGCGGTCGTCGGTGAGCACGACGCGGCCCGCGACCGGGACGGCGGGCAGCAGGTCGACCTCGCCGGAGGCGGCATCGAGCAGCCCGTACCGGGTGCCGTCGGCGTTGTCGAACCGCAGCACCGCTCCGTCGCCGTCGTTGGCCACGACGCTCATCGTCGTGGTGCCGTCAGGGACGCCGGTGACCGGCGCGGCGATCCACGACCCGTCGGCCGCGACGCGACGCAGCTCGACCGTGTCCGGCGTCGCGGCGGGGTCGATCGCCACCACCGTGTCGCCCATCTGGCGGCTGTAGGCGATGGTGCCCGTGGCCGGAACGTCGCGCCAGGCCCGCGTGCTCAGGTTCAGCGAGGGCCGGGTGCCGGTGGGGCTCGGGCGACCCGGCACGGAGGCGAACACCAGCACGGTGTCGCCGCCGGCGGGCGAGATCGCGGCGTTGGGCACGTTGTTCAGCTCGTCCACCGCGGTCGTCCTGCGATCGGCGTACGTCGTCCACAGCAGACCCGAGGTGGTGGTGCGCCGGTGCAGGAAGCCGGTCGCGCCGGCGAAGATCGGTGTGTCGGTGACGTAGGTGGCCGGGACGGTGGGCGCGGGCACGACCTTGATCTCGGTCGGTGCCGTGGCCGCCTGGGCGACGCCCGGGAGGGACAACCCGGCGGCGACGACTGCGCCGCCGACGGATGCCGCTAGAGCTCTTCTCATGATTTACCCGTTGTCTCAGTAGATGCCGGCGTACTGCTGGTAGCCGGTGCCGATCTGGGCGCGGTTGCCGAACGTGCCGGTGCCGGTGCCGAGTCGGCGGAACAGGTTGCCGGCGGTGTCGCGCAGGACGAGGTCGTTCCTGCCGTCGTCGTTGAGGTCGCCGATGCCGATCACGGCGTTGTAGCCGAGCCAGCCGGTGCCCACGACCTTGAGTCCGGCCTGGAACGTGCCGTTGCCGTTGCCGTAGAGGGCGTACATGGTGCTGGTGGGGTCGTACTGCAGCATCAGGTCGGCTTTGCCGTCGCCGTTGATGTCGCCGGGCCCGACGACCTTGCTGTAGCCCTTGTAACCACCCTCGATCTTCACCGCGGCGCCGAAGCCGCCCTTGCCGTTGCCGGGGTGGAGGAGCAACGAGCCCGACGCGCGGTCGCGGACGACGAGGTCGGACTGGTTGTCGCCGGTGAGGTCGCCGGTGTGCACGAGGGCGTCGTAGGCGTTCCAGTTGCCGGGGATCAGCAGCGACGTGTTGCTGCCGAAAGGTGGCTGCTCGCCGCCGAGGTAGACGCGCAGTGAGCCGTCGGAGCGGCGTACGAGCAGGTCGTTCTTGTAGTCCTTGCTGATGTCGCCGAACGGGACCAGGCCGGTGATCGCGCCCAGCGACTCGGCGCCGCCCGCGGTCAGGCTCGTGCCGTTGTCGCCGAGCCGCTGGGTGAACTGCCAGGCGCTCTGACCGGTCGAGGCGCTGGTGAGCGCGAGCAGCGAGGGCTGGCTGGTGCACTCGTAGCTGTGCAGCATCGGCTTGCCGCCGCAGCCCACGGTGAACACGCCGGTAGCAGCGTCGGTGTCGACGCCGTCCACACCGGCCACCAGCGTCCACCGGTACGGGCCCTTGGCGGCCCGGTCGTCGCCGAAGACGCCGTCCCAGGTGAGGTTCGCCGTCACCCGGACCGCACCGCCGGCCACCTTGACGCTCCGGCCGGTACGCACCTGGGTGATCGTCAGCGCGGTCGCGGTGACCGGCCGGGACAGCTGCGCCTTGACCCGGAGGGTGCCGGGCAGGCTCAGGTCGTCGGGGGTGGCCGAGGACGTGCCGAGGGCCGACGGGGCGGACGGGGCGACGCCGGGGTCCACGATGTGCACGGCGTTCTCGGCGTCGACCCACGCGACGTCGCCGCCGAACCGGTCGACGGCCCAGGTGATGTTGCGGTCGTCGGCCAGGTCGCCGCGCGGGAAGGTGGCCATGGTCGCCGGCTCGCCGAGCTTGTTGCCGGTGATGTCGTAGCGCAGCAGGGCGCCGTTCGCGTCGTGCCGGACCAGGTAGTTGTCGCCGAGCAGGTACTGCCCGGCGGGCAGCGTGATGACGTTGAGGTTCTCGCCCTGGAAGGTCAGGTCCACGATGCCGGCCGGGCCCTCGGGGCCGCAGGTCCAGTAGACGTGCCTGCCCACGGCCTGCAGCTCGGTGATCCGGCAGGTGGAGCCGGTGCTGACACCCGGGGCCTTGTTGCCGGTCGGCAGGTGCCACGCCTCGAAGCCGCCGTTCGGCCGGGCGCGGAAGAGCGAGTCGAACCACAGCGCCGACGCCACGGCGCCCTGATCGGGGGTCGAGGTGGGGCCGTCGGCGCCGAAGACCTGCTGCGACGTCGCGGTGTTGACCACCCGGTAGTTGGGGGAGGCGTCGACCACCCGGGCGTCCGCACCGACCGGACGGGCGGTGATGGCGGGGTCGGAGGACCGCAGCGTCAGACCCTCGCCGTCGCGGCCGACGTAGGCGGAACCGCTGTTCGACCCGTCGACCATGCGGACGCAGGTCGCGCCGGCCTGGCACGGCACGGGGTCGATCAGCGGGTAGCTGTTGACCGCCGATCCCGTGCCGGGCGCGCCCGGGCCGAGCTGCTCGGCGACGAGGCGGTAGGCGGCTCCCTCGCCGGGCCGGGGCGCGGCGACGGTGTGCCGCAGCACCCCGGCGGAGAGCGTGACGCCCGCGTTGACCTGGGTGGCCAGCGGCAGCACGACGGAGGCGCCGGCCTCGGTCACCTTGCGCATCGACCAGTCGCCACGGCCGGTGCCGCCCGCGAGCAGCACGCCGTCGGGGCCCTGCACGAGCGGCAACGCCGCCTCGGGCACGATCGGGGCGGGCTCGGTGCTGCCCGGGGTGCGGCGGGTCACGGAGATCGTCTCGCTGCCGGTGGCGACGACGAGATCACGGCCGGCCAGCGCCGTGCGGTTGTTGTTGGTGGGGTGCGGCAGCGCGATGGGTTCCGGGGTGGTCGCGGTGCCGTCGAGCACCTCGGCGCGCGGGAAGACGTACGCCGTGGTGGCGTCCGTGGTGCTGTGGATGATCGCCACCGCTTCGCCGGAGAGCTCGTACCAGTACCCGCCCGAGGCGATGGGACCGAACGGCAGCAGGGCGATCCGGCCGGAGGCGACGTCGAGCAGCCCGAACCTGCCTCCGGAGGGGTGCCCGAGCCCCAGCAGGGCGCTCCTGGCGTCGCCGGCCAGGATCAGGATCCCGGTCGTGCCCTCGGGGACGCCGGTGATCGGCACCGGCGTGGACGAGCCGTCCGCGGCGAGCCGGCGGAGCTCCGGCACGGACGACGGGGTGCCCTGCTCGATCACCAGGGTGGAGTCGCCCAGCAGGCGGTTGAGGCTCGCGTTGGCGCCCAGGGCCACTTCACGCCAGGTCATCGTGCCGAGGTCGAGAGCCTGCCGGGTCATGTCGGTGACCGGGTGGTCCGGCGCCGAGGTGTTGAGGACGACGGTGTCGCCGCCCGCCGACGTGAAGGCGGTGGGCGCCAGGGTTCCCAGCGCCTCGACCACCGTCGTGCGGCGGTCGGCGTACGTGGTCCACAGCCACGGCGAGCTCGAGAGGCGGCGGTGCAGAAAGCCGGTCTCGCCCGCGAAGGCCGGGGTGTCGGTGGGGTAGGAGGCGCTGACGGGAGCGGGTATCACCTTGACCTCGGAAGGCGCGGTGGCCGCTGGGGCGATGCCGGGCACGGCCAGCCCGGCTGCCGCCAGGACGCTGCCGATGGTTGCCGCGAGGGCTTTTTTCATTTGTTCCCCGTTGAGTTCCAGCGACCGGGGTGATTGGGACACCGGTCCGCCCGCGGATCGTAGACATTCATGACGGCCGTTTCAACCGGCCTCCTTGACGCCAGCTATTCATTCAGTGAATAGTGAGTGTCATGTCCACTGCGCACGTTTTGCTCGGCTTGCTCGCCGCGGGTCCCCGGCACGGGTACGACCTCAAGCGCGTGCACGACGAGCGGCTGCCGCAGGCCAAGCCGCTCGCGTTCGGGCAGGTCTACGCGACCCTCGGCCGCCTGCAGCGCGACGGCTACGTCGTCGACTCGGGGCAGGATCGCGAGGCCGGCCCGGACCGGACGTCGTACGCGCTGACCGAGTCCGGCCGCGGCCACCTCGACCGGTGGCTGTCCACTGTCGAGCCGCCCGCGCCCTACGTGACCAGCGAGCTGTTCACCAAGGTGATCGTCGCGCTGCTCGTGGCGGACGCCGGCCGGGCGCGCGATTACCTGACCGCCCAGCGCGCGGCGCACCTGGCGCGGATGCGCGAGCTCACCAAGGTCAAGACCCGGGCCGGCGCGACCCTCGCCGACCGGGTGGCCGCCGACTACGCGCTCGGCCATCTCGACGCCGACCTGCGGTGGCTGCAGACCACCCTGACGCGGGTCGCCGAACTGCAGAAGGAAGTGACGACGTGAGCGCTCTGCTCAGCGGAACGGGGATCACCAGGAGCTTCGGCGCCACACCGGCGCTGCGTGGCGTCGACGTCGCGGTCGGCCCGGGCGAGATCGTCGCCGTCACCGGGCCCAGCGGGTGCGGCAAGTCCACGCTGCTGCACTGCCTGGCCGGCATCCTGCGCGCCGACGCGGGCCAGGTCGTCTATCGCGACCAGGACATCGGGCTCTGGTCCGAGGCGGCCCGGTCCCGGCTGCGGCGCACCGACTTCGGGGTGCTGTTCCAGTTCGGACAGCTGGTGCCCGAGTTGACCGCGGCCGAGAACGTCGCCCTGCCGCTGCTGCTCGCCGGCTCGGGGCGGCGAGCAGCGCGGCAGGCGGCGCTCGGCTGGCTCGACCGGCTCGGGGTGGCCGAGCTGGCCGACAAGCGGCCCGGCACCATGTCCGGCGGCCAGCAGCAGCGCTGCGCGACGGCCCGGGCGCTGGTCACCGAGCCGCGGGTGCTGTTCGCCGACGAGCCGACCGGCGCGCTCGACGTGCTCACCGGCGAACAGGTGCTCGCCGAGATCGTCCGGGTGGTGCGCGAGCACGGCACCTCGGTCGTGCTGGTCACGCACGAGGCGCAGGTCGCGGCGTACGCGGACCGCGAGATCGCGCTGCGCGACGGCACGCTCGACCCCAGCGGCCTGGGCCTCGGGGCGCGCTCGTGAGGCCCGGCACGCTGGCCCGGCTCGCCATCGCCGGCACCCGCACCGACGTGCTGCGCGGTGCGCTCACCGCGGCGAGCACGGCCCTCGCGGTCGGCGTGCTGCTGGCCGCCGCCACGGTCGGCGCCATCTCGGGGTACGCCGAGCGGTACACCAACAACCTGCTGGTCGAGCCCGGCCTGCGTCCCGGCGTGGTGACCGCGCTCGTGCTGGTCGCGGTGCCGGTGCTGGCGCTGGCCGGGCAGTGCGTCCGGATCGGCGCGCCGGCTCGCGACCGGCGGCTGGCCGCCATCCGGCTGGCCGGGGCGACCCCGCGCGAGGCGGTGCTGATCGCCACGGCCGAGACCGTGGTAGCCGGTACGGCAGGGGCGGCGCTCGGCATCGTGGGCTACCTGTCCCTGCGCCTGGCATTGCCCGGCGCGGGCACGGACGGCCTGCTGGCGCTGCCCACCGACGTGCTGCCCCCGGCGCCGGTCATCGTGCTCCCGGCGCTCGCCGTGCCGGTGGTCGCCGGGCTGATCGGCGCGGCGCTGATGCGGCGGGTGATCGTCACACCGCTCGGGGTGACCCGCCGGGTGACCCGCGACCACGGCCCGCGGCCCTGGCCGGGACTGCTGCTCGGCATCGGCGTGGTGTGCTTCTGGCTGCCCGCGGGCATCGGCGAGCGGGTCCGCATGCCCGACGACCTCGTCCTCGCGCTGCTCGCCGCCGGCCTGGTGACGACCGTGCTCGCCGTCGTCCTCGGCGTCGGCTGGATCTCGCACACCACCGGGCGGCTGCTGCGCCGCTTCGGCCGGGGGCCGGCCACGCTGCTGGCCGGGCAGCAGCTGATCACCGATCCGTGGCTGGGCAGCCGGACGCTCGCGGCGATGCTGGCCGCGCTCATCGTCGGGTCGGTGGCGCTGGGCTTCGGCGCGCAGATCGAGACGGAGTTCGCCGCGTACGACCGGCTCGCCGAGCTCAACCCCGCCGCGATCGGGATGGGCCTCACCGGCGACCGCGAGTTCTACACCGGAGCAGTCGACCTGGTCGTGCTCGCCGTCGTGATCAGCGCGTTCATGGCCGCCGCGGGCGTGCTCGTGGCGCTCTCCGAGAGCATCGTGGCCCGCCGGCGGACGTACGCCGCGCTGACCGCGACGGGCGTTCCCCGGCGTACGCTCTCGGCCGCGCTGCTCTGGCAGACGCTGACGCCACTGATACCCGCGCTGCTGCTGGCACTGTGCGCGGGCGGGGTGCTCATCCGGCTGACCGGGGTGGACGTCTCGGCCGGCGGCATGAGCTGGACCGAGTGCATCGACCCGAAGGCGGACGCGGCGACCTGCGCCACCCGCACCGTCTCGCTGCCGCTGGTCGAGATGCAGGTGCCCATCCCGGTGGACCGGATGGCGCTGCTCGGCGGCGGCGCGCTGCTCGCCATGCTCCTCGCGGCCGGTGTCGCCCTGCTGGTCCTGCGGAGCAGCACCGACCTCGAGGAGCTGCGCGTCGGCTAGCGGCCGGCGAGCCCGAGCACGTCGAGCACCCAGGCCAGCACGAAGGCCTCCTCCTTCCAGGCGTCGTAGCGGCCGCTGGGGCCGCTGTGCCCGGAGTCCATCTCGGTCTTGAGCAGGTAGTCGCCGTCCGGGGCGACCGCGCGCAGCCGGGCGATCCACTTGGCGGGCTCGTGGTACTGCACCCGGGTGTCGTTCAGGCTGGTCATGGCCAGGATCTTGGGGTAGGGCAGCTTGCCGACGTTCTCGTACGGGCTGTACGCCTTCATGTACGCGTACACCTCGGCTGACTCGATCGGGTTGCCCCACTCCTCCCACTCCGTGACGGTGAGCGGCAGCGACGGGTCGAGGATGCTGGTCAGCGGGTCGACGAAGGGCACCTCGGCCACGATCGCCGCGAAGGCCTCGGGGGCCAGGTTCGCGACCGCCCCCATCAGCAGGCCACCGGCCGAGCCGCCGCGCGCCACCAACCGGTCCGCGGACGTCCATTCCTTGCGGACGAGCGTCTGCGCGCACGCGACGAAGTCGGTGAACGTGTTGCGCTTCGCCAGCAGCTTGCCCTGCTCGTACCACCGGCGGCCCATCTCGCCACCGCCACGGATGTGGGCGATCGCGAAGACCACGCCGCGGTCGAGCAGCGAGAGGCGGGCGACCGAGAAGTACGGGTCGACGCTGATCTCGTACGAGCCGTAGCCGTACAGCAGGGCGGGCGCCGTGCCGTCGCGCGGGGTGCCCTTGCGCGCGACGATCGAGATGGGCACCTGGGTGCCGTCGGGCGCCTGGGCCCACTCGCGGAACTGCTCGTAGTCGGCGGGGTCGTAGCCGCCCAGCACCGGCTTGCGCTTGCGCAGCGTCATCGAGCGCGTCGTCAGGTCGACGTCGTAGACGGACTCCGGCGTCACCATCGAGGTGTAGCTGATGCGTACGGTCGCGGTCTCGTACTCCGGGTTGCCGGCGAGCCCGACGCTGTAGATCGGCTCGGGGAACTCCATCTCGTACGCGTCGGTGCTGCCGTCGGTGATCACCCGCAGGCCGGTCAGGCCGGCGCGCCGCTGCGAGACCACGATGTGCCGGGCGAACGCGTCCACCGACTCCAGCCGCGTGCCGGGCTCGTGCGGGATCATCTCGACCCAGTCGCCGGGGTTGTCGGCCGACGTGTACGCCAGCGCGAAGTCCTCGGCGTCACGGTTGTGCAGCACGAGGAAGCGGTGGCCGTGGTGCTCGATCGAGTACTCCACGCCCTGCTCGCGCGGGGCGATGAGGATCGGCTCCGCCGCCGGGGTCTCGGCGGGGATGACCCGTACCTCCGAGGTGACCTTGCTGGACGCGTCGATCACCACGAACTTCTCGCTGCGGGTGAGGCCGACGCCGACCCAGAAGCGCTCGTCGGGCTCCTCGAAGACGATCACGTCGTCGGTCGCGGGGCGGCCGATCGTGTGCCGCCAGACGCGGTACGGGCGCCAAGCTTCGTCGACCGTGATGTAGAACAGCGCGCTGCCGTCGGCGGACCAGGCGGAGCCGTACGACGTGTCGGGCACCTCGTCGGGCAGCACCTCGCCGGTGCGCAGGTCCTTGACCCGCAGCGTGAACCGCTCGTCGCCGGTGAAGTCGGTGGAGTAGGCCAGCCAGTTGCCGTCCACGCTGACGTCGAACGTGCCCAGCGCGAAGAACTCCTTGCCCTCGGCGAGCGCGTTGCCGTCGAGCAGCACCTCCTCGCCCGGCTGGTCGGTGGTCGACGGCGGGTCGGTCTCGCCCGCACGCACCGGCACGCGGCAGTGGATGCCGTACTGCTTGCCCTCCTCGGTGCGCGTGTAGTACCAGTACGCGCCCTTGCGGCTGGGCACGCTCAGGTCGGTCTCCTGCGTGCGGCTCCTGATCTCGTTGAAGACCCTGTCCCGCAGTTCGCCGAGGTGGGCCGTCGCCCGGTCGGTCCAGGCGTTCTCGGCCTTGAGATAGGCGATGGTCTCGGGGTTCTCCTTGTCGGCCAGCCACGAGTACTCGTCGACGACGGTGTCGCCGTGGAACGTGCGCTCGGCGGGCGCCTGGCGGACCGTGGGCGGGCTGGCAGGAGTCGGGTTCGTCACGCGGCCTAGGTTACCGGGCGGTCCGGTTTCCCCGGCTTCTTTACTTCTTGCGCGCTGGACCTTGCCCGTTCGAACACGTGTACGATATGCCAGAGTGGACGATCTTCGGATTCGTCGATGGATCGCCACCACCGGGACGCGAGCTGAGAAGACGGGAACCGCGACGTGACTGACCAGGTGCTGACCGCGCTTGTGGACATCTGCGGCCCCGATTACGCCCGCGTCGCGCGCTCCACCGACACGGTTTCCGGCCGCCGCGCCGGCCACGTCGCCGTGCCCGCCACCCCGCAGGCCGTCGCCGACGTGCTGCGCCTCGCCGCCGACCTGGGCCGCAGCGTCCTGCCCCGGGGCAGCGGGTCGAAGATCGGCTGGGGCGCCCCCCGCGACGCCGTCGGCATCCTGCTCGACACCGGCCGCCTCAACGGCATGTGGGACCACGATGTCGACCGCGCCACCGCCGAGGTCGCGACCGGCACCCCCGTACGAGCCCTGCAAGCCGCGCTCGCGCTGCACGGCCAGCGGCTGCCGGTCGATCCGCCGTCGCCCACGGCCACCGTCGGCGGCATGCTGGCCGTCAACGAGTCCGGCCCGCTGCGCCACCGCTTCGGCACTCCCGCCGAGCACGTCGACCGGGTCGCGTACGTCGACCGCTCCGGCGAGGTCGCCGAGTCCGACGGCGAGGACGGCCGCCCCGGCCTGGCCGAGATCGACGGCGTGATCACCTCGGCGACGCTGCGCCTGCAGCCGCTGCCGCAGGCCCGCCGCTGGGTCGGCGTCGCCGTGCCCACCCCGATGCAGCTCGGCAAGCTGATCGACGCCGCCGGCGGCATGCGGCCCAGCGCCGTCGAGGCCGACCTCCCCGCCGGCGGTCAGCGCGGCACGCTGGCCGCGCTGTTCGAGGGCCAGGAGGCCGCCGCGGTCGAGCAGGCCGAGCGGCTGGCCGCGGCGTGGGGCGCCGGAGCCGTGGTCACCCCGATCGCGCCGCCGTGGTGGGGCGTCTACCCGTTCCGCCGCGACGACCTGGCCCTGCGCCTGTCGGTCGCCCCCGACGACCTGGCCGCGGCGCTCTACGCCCTGAGCGACGCCGCGGGCGGGCCCGTGCCGGTGCGCGGCTCGGCCGGGCTGGGCAGCGTCCACGCGGTGCTGCCGGGCACGCTGGCCCCCGACCGGGTGCGCGGCATCCTCGACAGCCTGCGCCATGTGCTGCTGGCCCGCGGCGGGCGGGTCGTGCCGGTCGTGGCGCCGCCCGAGCTGGCGGGCGAGCTCGAGATGGCCGGCCCGCACGACTTCTTCTGACGCCCGGCGGTCGCCGCTCCTTCTCCGGGCCCGGCTTCTCTTGAGGCCCGCGGTGCCGGCTTCTTTTCCAAGCGCGCCCGCGGTCCTCCGCCTTTCCTCTCCAGGCCCGCGGTCCCCGGCCGCGCCGGACCGCGGGCGGGCTAGGCGGAGGCGCCCGCGTGCAGGACGGCGTAGCGGTGGGCGTCGGCGGTCGGGTGGCGGTCCGGGATGGGCTCGTTGCCGACCGCGTAGGTCAGGTAGGCGAAGCGGCCGACCTGCGCGGTGCCGGTGAGGGCGAGGTGCCGCGCGGTCAGGTGCCGGGGCAGCAGGGGAGCGCCGCCGCCGAGCACGACCGGGGCGATGCCCAGGATGATCTCGTCGAGCAGCCCCTGGTCGACGAACTGGCCCACCAGGTCGCCGCCGCCGACGAGCCAGACGTTCTTGCCCTTGGCCGCCACCAGCATGGCCTCGTGCACGCGCTTCACGTCGCCGCTGACCATGAAGATGTTGGCGTCGGGCACCAGCGGCAGCTCGCGGTTGGCGAAGACCCAGCACGGGATGTCGCCGTACAGGTCGTGCCAGTTCTGCGGCTCGGCGAGCACGTTGTCGTTCTGCAGCACCCACTCGTAGGTGGTCGCGCCCATGGCGAACGCGCCGACACCCGCGAAGAACCCGCCGAACGGGTTCTCGTTGCCCCCGTCGACGTCGAAGAGCCACTCCAGCGAGTTGTTCTCGTCGGCGATATAGCCGTCGATGCTCGTCGCCGTGTAGTACTGAGTTTTCGCCATGAGAAACACCATGCCACGAAATAACCGTCCCAAAGGTGCGAATGGGCGGCTTGGCGGGCGGCGAAGGATCGGCGTGGCCACGGGTGTTCGTGGAGCAGCGCTGAGGGGCGGCAGTCAGCGCTGGGCGTCGGCGGACCGGAGGCCGTCGACGAGGAGGGCCACCATGCGACGGCCGTAGTCGGATTGCTCACCGGGCAGGGGCGCGCACAGCTTGGCCACCGCATAGAGCAGGTCCCGCGGGCTGATTCCGGCGCGGACCGCGCCGGAGGCGGCGGCGGTGTCGAGCAGGGATGCGAGAGCCGGCCCCAGCTTGTCCAGCAGATAGCCGGAGAGGCCGTCGTATGCCGGGTCGCCGCTGTGCAGTGCCGCGGCGAAGCCGCGCTTGGTGGCGACGAAGGCGGCGAGCCGGTCGAGCCACTGCGCCAGGGCGACGCCCGGCTCGTGAGATGCGGCCAGCGCGGGAGCCGCGTCGGCGCAGGCGTCGATCTCGCGCTCGATCACGGCCTTGATCAGGTCGGAGCGCTGCGGGAAATGCCGGTAGAGCGTGCCCACCCCGACGCCGGCCAGGTCGGTGATCTCCTTCGCGGGGGCGTCCACGCCGGAGGTGACGAAGACGGTCTTGGCTGCTTCGAGCAGCGCCTCGACGTTGCGCCGTGCGTCGGTGCGCATCCGGCGCGGCGCCCGCGCGTCGGTGGTGTCGTCGGTCACGATCACTCCTCTTGCTTATCCGGAAAAGCTTTCCGTATATTTTCGGAAAGCCTTTCCGCTTGAGCCACGATACCGCGAGGAGTGGGCCATGCAATACCGCACCCTGGGCCGGACCGGCATCAAGGTCAGCCCGTACGCGCTCGGCGCGCTGATGTTCGCCACGCAGGTCGGCAACCCCGATCCGGCCGAGTCCGTCAAGGTGATCCACAAGGCGCTGGACGCCGGCCTCAACCTGATCGACACCTCCGACGTCTACGGCGATTCGGAGGAGGTCGTCGGCCGGGCACTCGAGGGGCGGCGCGACACCGTCGTGCTCGCCACCAAGTTCGGCCGGCCCACCGGCGCCGATCCGAACCAGCAGGGCGCCTCCCGGCGGTGGATCATGACCGCCGTCGAGAACTCGCTGCGCCGACTGCGGACCGACCACATCGATCTCTACCAGCTCCACAAGCTGGACCCGGACACCGACCTCGAGGAGACGCTCTCGGCACTCACCGACCTGATCCGCGCCGGCAAGGTGCGGGCGATCGGCTCGTCCAACACGCCGGCCGTCGACATCGTCGATGCCCAGTGGCTCGCCGAGCGGCGCGGGCTGGAGCGCTTCCGCACCGAGCAGTTGCCGTACTCGATCCTCAATCGCGGTGCCGAGAACGACGTGCTCCCGGCCGCGCAGCGCTACGGGCTCGGCACGCTGGTGTGGGGTCCGCTCGGACAGGGGATGCTGACCGGCCGGGTGCGCCGGGGCGGAACGAACGACCTGAGCCGCGCTCGCTTCTTCCGGCACCTCAACGACGAGCGCCGCATCGACGTCGTCGAACAGCTGGTCCCGCTCGCCGACGAGGCCGGCCTGCCGCTGACCCACCTCGCCATGGCGTTCACCGTCGCGCACCCGGGTGTGAGCAGCACTCTGCTCGGCGTGCGCACCCTGGAGCAGCTCGACGACCTGCTCGGCGGCGTCGACGTGGCGCTCTCCGACGACGTCCTGGACCGGATCGATGAGATCGTCCCGCCCGGCGCCGACGTCACCCGGCTCGACCAGGCGTACGTGGCCCCGCCCGTGGCCGACCCGGCGCTGCGCCGCCGCCCGCTCGGCGAGCGCGGCACGGCGAAGAGCTAGGCGTCGTTGCGGAGGACCAGGATGGCGATGTCGTCCCGCGGCTCCTCGACGGAGAAGTTGATCGTCGTGGAGCGCAGCCGGGCGGCCATCACCTCGGCGGGGTAGCCGGCCAAGGGCGCGGCAGCGTCGCGCAGGCGGGCGGTGCCGAAAAGCTCTCGGCCGCGGCGGCGTTCGGTCACGCCGTCGGTGTAGAAGATGAGCGAGTCGCCCGGCTGGAGCTCGATCTCGGCGTCCGGGGAGGTGATCGACTCGAGCAGGCCGAGGGCCGTGCCGCCCTCGCCGACGAACGAGGACTTGCCGTCGGCGTGCACCAGCACCGCGCGGTCGTGGCCGGCCAGGTGGAGGCAGACCGAGAGCACCCCGTCGTGGGTCCTGGTCACCTGGGCCATCGCGAGCGTGCAGTACCGCCCGCCGCCGCGCTGGACCAGGGTCTTGTTCACGCGGCAGAGGATCTCGCCCATCGGCTTGCCGTCGTCGACCAGGATGCGGATGACGTCGCGCACCAGGCCGGTCACCGTGGCGGCCTGCACGCCCTTGCCGGACACGTCGCCGACCACGACGATCCAGCTGTCGGGGCCCGAGGGCACCACGTCGTAGAAGTCGCCGCCCACCTCGGAGCCGGTCGGCACGTACTCCGCGGCGAAGCCGACGCCCTCGACCTTGGGCAGCGCGGGCGGCAGCAGCGAGGCCTGGAGCGTACGGGCGACCTTGTGCCGCTCGTCGTGGATGCGCGCGTTGTCGATCGCCAGGGCCGCGCGGCGGGCCACGTCCTCGAGCACGGCGACCTCGTCGGCGTCGTGCCGGATGCGGTGGTGGCGGCCCACGGCGAGCGTGCCGAGCCGGGTGCCGCGGGCGACCAGCGGCACCGCGAAGCCCTCGGTCGGCGCGCCCAGCATCACCTGGGTGCCGAGCCGGGACGCCTCCTCGAGCCGGGCCAGGATCGCGTCGGGGCCGGTCTCGGCGAGCGCGTCGTGCAGCTGGGGCAGCGCGGACTCGTCGGCGTGGGTGGCCGCGGCGAGCTGCAGCCGGCCCCAGGCGTCGGTGGTGTGCACGGCGCACCACTGGCCCAGCCGGGGCACCACGAGCTGGGGGATCAGCGCCATCGTCAGGTTGACGTCGAGCGACTGGGCGAGCAGCTCGCTGGCCTCGGCCAGGAACGTCAGCCACGTCTGCCGCCGCAGGTCGGTGCGGCGCAGGCGGTCGTTCTCGAGGTGCAGCGAGAACCGTTCGGCGACCAGCGTGGCCAGCGGCTGGGCGTATCCCGTGGGGGAGGCGTCCAGCTCGAGCTCGCCCGCGTACGGCCTCTGCACGGTCAGCGGCACCTTGATGGTGTCGGCGTCCTCGCGCGGCGCGCGGCCGTACCGGGCCAGCAGCTGGCGCCCGCCGCCGTCGCCGCGGTCGAGCCGGACCACGCCGCCGGCCGCGCCGGTCAGCCGGGCCAGCTGGGCGAGCAGGTCGGCCGCGTACTCGGCCATGCCCTCCTCGGCGTGCCGCTCGGGGTTGACCTGCAGCAGCGCCGTGAGCGCGCCGACGTTGGGGGTGTCCGTCCGGGGCGTGTTGGCCGTCGCCGGCACCACGGCCGACACCTGGCCCGTGTGAGTGCGCTCGAGCCGGAACCAGACGCCCTTGCCGCTGCCCTCGTGGACCGTGCCCCAGCGGCTCGCGAAGTGGTCGACCAGCAGCAGGCCGCGCCCGCGCTCGGCGACCTCGCCGATGTCCACGCTCTCGTTGCGCGGGCCGATCGCGAGCTGCTCGACCGGGCCGGGCGCGAAGTCGGTGACCGTGACCGTGAGCCCGGTCAGGTCGGCGCGCACCTCGATGTCGAGCTCGGTGTTGGCGTGCACGACCGCGTTGGTGGAGAGTTCGGTCGTCAACAGCAACGCCTCGTTGAGCAGGGCGTCCAGCCCAGCCTCCTCGAGGACCGAGCGCACGAGGGCGCGCGCAGCCGCCGGGGTACGCCGGTCGTTGGGCAGCCGGACGCGCCGGAGCAGCCCACCCGCCGGGGTGTCCGAGATCGCATCGGCCACTGACACGTCTGCATCCTCTCCTGTCGGTGGGCCTGTGCACAAAGTCGTCTCTCGCATTGACCCGGTCGGGCGAGAGAGGATAGGAGCCCCCCGGCGGATGGACAGCGAGTGAGGACAGCATGACCGCGGTCAAGGAAGCCAACGTCGGCATGCCCGACGACACCGCAGTGCTCGGCGAGCTCGCCGAGGCCCTGCGGCGGGTTCGTCGTGGCGATCTCAAGGTGCGGCTGCCGCGCCGCAGCGGGCTGGCCGGCGAGGTCGCCGACGCCTTCAACGAGGTCGTGTCGCTCCAGGAGCGGCAGAATCTCGACCTGCGCCGCATCAGCCGGATCGTCGGCCGCGACGGCCGGCTCACGGAGCGTCTCGACGACGAGGGGCTCGACGGGGCCTGGGCCGACAGCGTCCGCTCGGTGAACGCCCTGATCGACGATCTGGGGCGCCCCACGACCGAGATCTCCCGGGTCATCGTGGCCGTCGCGGAGGGTGACCTCTCGCAGCACATGGCGCTGGAGATGGACGGCCGTCCCCTGCGGGGTGAGTTCCTGCGGATCGGCCGCACGGTCAACACGATGGTCGACCAGCTGTCGTCGTTCGCCGACGAGGTCACCCGGGTGGCCCGCGAGGTGGGCACCGAGGGCGAGCTGGGCGGCCAGGCCGACGTACGCGGGGTGGCCGGCACCTGGAAGGACCTGACCGACTCCGTCAACACGATGGCGTCGAACCTGACCCACCAGGTGCGGTCGATCTCACAAGTCGCGACCGCGATGGCCCGCGGCGATCTGTCCCAGAAGATCACGGTCTCGGCCCGCGGCGAGGTGGCCGAGCTGGCCGACACCATGAACGGCGTGACCGACACGCTGCGGCTGTTCGCCGAGCAGGTGACGAGGGTGGCCCGCGAGGTGGGCACCGAGGGCAAGCTGGGCGGTCAGGCCGAGGTGCCGAACGTGGCCGGCACCTGGAAGGACCTCACCGACTCGGTGAACTCGATGGCGTCCAACCTGACGAGCCAGGTGCGCAACATCGCCCAGGTCTCCACCGCGGTGGCCAAGGGCGACCTGTCGCAGAAGATCACGGTGGCCGCGCAGGGCGAGATCCTCGAGCTCAAGGACACCGTCAACACGATGGTCGACCAGCTCTCCAGCTTCGCCGACGAGGTGACCCGCGTGGCGCGCGAGGTGGGCACCGAGGGCCGGCTGGGCGGTCAGGCCCAGGTCCGCGGCGTCTCCGGCACCTGGCGGGACCTCACCGAGAACGTGAACCAGCTCGCCGCCAACCTCACCGACCAGGTCCGCAACATCTCCCAGGTCTCCACCGCCGTGGCCAAGGGCGACCTGTCGCAGAAGATCACGGTCGACGCCCGCGGCGAGATGCTCGAGCTCAAGAACACCATGAACACGATGGTCGACCAGCTGTCGAGCTTCGCGGACGAGGTCACGCGCGTGGCCCGCGAGGTGGGCTCGGAGGGCAAGCTGGGCGGTCAGGCGCAGGTCAAGGGCATCTCGGGCACGTGGCGCGACCTGACCGACAACGTGAACTACATGGCGTCCAACCTGACGAGCCAGGTGCGCAACATCGCGAGCGTCACCACGGCCGTGGCGAAGGGCGACCTGTCGCAGAAGATCACGGTCGACGCCCGCGGCGAGATCCTCGAGCTGAAGTCGACCGTCAACACGATGGTCGATCAGCTCTCCAGCTTCGCCGACGAGGTGACCCGCGTGGCGCGCGAGGTGGGCACCGAGGGCAAGCTCGGCGGCCAGGCGCAGGTGCGCGGCGTCGCGGGCACGTGGCGCGACCTGACCGACAACGTGAACTCGATGGCCTCGAACCTGACCGGTCAGGTCCGCAACATCGCGCAGGTGTCGACCGCGGTGGCGAAGGGCGACCTGTCGCAGAAGATCACGGTCGACGCGCAGGGCGAGATCCTCGAGCTCAAGAATACCGTGAACACGATGGTCGACCAGCTGTCGTCGTTCGCCGACGAGGTCACCCGCGTGGCGCGCGAGGTGGGCTCGGAGGGCAAGCTCGGCGGTCAGGCCCAGGTCCGCGGCGTCGCCGGCACCTGGCGCGACCTCACCGACAACGTGAACTACATGGCGTCCAACCTGACGGCCCAGGTGCGCAACATCGCGAGCGTCACCACGGCCGTGGCGAAGGGCGACCTGTCGCAGAAGATCACGGTCGACGCCCGCGGCGAGATCCTCGAGCTCAAGGACACCGTCAACACGATGGTCGACCAGCTCTCGAGCTTCGCCACCGAGGTCACCCGGGTCGGCCGCGAGGTGGGCGTCGAGGGCAAGCTCGGCGGTCAGGCGCAGGTCAAGGGCGTTTCCGGTACGTGGCAGGACCTCACCGACAACGTGAACCAGCTCGCGTCGACGCTGACCATCCAGCTGCGCGCGATCGCCGAGGTGTCCACCGCCGTGACCCGCGGCGACCTGACCCAGAGCATCGCGGTCGAGGCGCAGGGCGAGGTCGCCGAGCTCAAGGACAACATCAACCAGATGATCGTCACGCTGCGCGAGACGACCAAGGCGAACGCCGAGCAGGGCTGGCTCGACTCGAACCTGGCCCGCATCGGCGGCCTGTTGCAGGGCCAGCGCGACCTCGGCGAGGTCTGCCGCATGATCATGACCGAGGTGACCCCGCTGGTCGACGCGCAGCTGGGCGCGTTCTTCCTGGTCGACAACGAGCAGGCGGTGATGCGGCTGCGCCTGGCCGCCTCGTACGGCTATGTCGCCCGCAACCACGAGGTGACCTTCGGGCCGGGCGAGGGGCTGGTCGGCCAGGCCGCCGTCTCGCGCCGCACGATCCGGGTCCGCGCCACCCACGACGGCATCCTGACCATGCGCTCGGGGCTGATGTCGATGCCGCCGAACGACCTGGTCGTGCTGCCCGTGCTGTTCGAGGGCGAGATGCTCGGCGTGATCGAGTTCGCCTCGGTGGCCGCGTTCTCGGGCCTGCACCTGACGTTCCTCGAGCGGCTGGTGTCGACGATCGGCATCGCGCTCAACACCATCCAGGCCAACCGGCGTACGGAGGAACTGCTCTCCCAGTCGCAGCGGCTGGCCCGCGAGATGCAGGACCAGTCGGCCGAGCTGCAGCGCACCAACGCCGAGCTGGAGGACAAGGCGCAGCTGCTCAGCGACCAGAAGGCGAACATCGAGACCAAGAACCGCGAGATCGAGCAGGCCCGCCGCGGCCTGGAGGAGAAGGCGCAGCAGCTCAGCCGCGCCAGCGCGTACAAGTCGGAGTTCCTGGCGAACATGAGCCACGAGCTGCGCACGCCGCTGAACTCGCTGCTGCTGCTCGCCCGGCTGCTCGCCGACAACCCCGAGCGCAACCTGACCGAGAAGCAGATCGAGTTCGCCCGCACGATTCACAGCGCGGGCTCCGACCTGCTCTCGCTGATCGACGACATCCTCGACCTCGCCAAGATCGAGGCCGGCCGGATGGACGTCGAGCCCGACCAGGTCGAGTTCGAGGGCGTCCGCAGCTACGTCGAGCAGGCGTTCGCGCCGCAGGCCGAGGAGAAGGGCCTGGAGTTCCGCGTCTGGCTCCAGCCGGGCCTGCCCGAGTCGATCGTCACCGACCCGCAGCGGCTCCAGCAGATCCTGCGCAACCTGCTGTCCAACGCGGTCAAGTTCACCGACACGGGCTCGGTCACGCTGAGCATCTTCGGCGCACCGCCGGAGACGGACTTCGACGTGCCGGCGCTGGCCGGCGCGCGTCAGGTGATCGCGTTCGCGGTCACCGACACGGGCATCGGCATCAGCGACGAGAAGCTGGCGATCATCTTCGAGCCGTTCCAGCAGGCCGACGGCACGACCACCCGCAAGTACGGCGGCACCGGCCTGGGCCTGTCGATCAGCCGCGACCTGGCAGCGCTGCTCGGCGGCACGATCGTGGTGTCGTCCCGGCCGGGCGAGGGCTCGACGTTCACGCTCTACATGCCCGACGCGCTCAACGGCGACGGGGCTCCGCCGCTGAGCCTGCCCGCGCTGCCGTCCACGACGGTGGTGGTGCAGCCCGCGCCGGCGCCGCTCGACTTGCCGCTCATGGAGCTGCCGGTGCTGCACCAGCGCGCCGAGCTCGAGGGCCACGTGGTGAGCCCGGCCAGCCGGCAGCTCGACGGCGCCACCGTGCTGATCATCGACGACGACGTGCGCAACGTCTTCGCGCTGACCAGCGCGCTGGAGATGCACGGGCTCAACGTCCTGTACTCCGACAACGGCGTCGACGGCGTACGCCTGCTGGCCGAGCACCCCGAGGTCGACATCGTGCTGATGGACGCGATGATGCCCGACCAGGACGGCTACGAGACCACCCGGCACATCCGGCGCAACCAGCGCTTCCAGGATCTGCCGGTAGTCTTCCTGACGGCGAAGGCGATGCCCGGCGACCGGGAGTCGGCGCTCGCGGCCGGGGCCAGCGACTACATCACCAAGCCGGTGGACCTCGACGAGCTGATCGAGCTGATGGCCCGCTGGGTGAACGCCGAGACCACGGAGCCGGAGCGGGGCTGACGCCCCCAACGAAAGGATCATGGTGGCGGAGCGCGCGAAGGCCCTGCTGGTCGACGATCGCAGGGACAACCTGCTGGCCCTGGAGGCGATTCTCCAGGGCCTGCCGGTGACCCCGGTGGCGGTCGAGAGCGGTGAGGCCGCGCTCAAGCAGCTGCTCACCGACGACTTCGCGGTCATCCTGCTCGACGCGCAGATGCCGAACATGGACGGCTTCGAGACGGCGAGCCACATCAAGCGGCGCGAGCGCACCCGGCACGTGCCGATCCTGTTCCTCACCGCCGCCGACCGCGACGCCCAGCTCGCGCTGCGGGGCTACGCGGTCGGCGCGGTGGACTACCTGACCAAGCCGTTCGACCCCTGGGTGCTGCGCGCCAAGGTGTCGATCTTCGTCGACCTGTGGACCAAGACGCAGCAGCTCAAG
The DNA here is from genome assembly GCF_051386375.1 of Actinoplanes sp. URMC 104. NCBI lineage: Bacteria > Bacillati > Actinomycetota > Actinomycetes > Micromonosporales > Micromonosporaceae > Actinoplanes > Actinoplanes sp. URMC 104. The sequence continues at coordinate 146,875 of NZ_JBPQTO010000004.1, forward strand.
GTCCAGTCCGACGCGACGCGTGAGCGCGACGCGCAATGGCAGCGCCTCACCGAGACCGTCGACGAGGCGGCCCGGGTGCTGCGCTCCGGCGGCGAGGACGCCGCTGCCGAGGCGCTCGCCCTGCTGGAGAAGGCACGCTGGGGCAACTAGACGTTCGCGTACGGGGTGAGGACGCCCGCCAGCAGCTGCCGCAGCACCGACTTCGGCCGCGCGCCGACCAGCCGCTGGGTCACCGAGCCGTTCTGGAAGATCAGCAGGGTCGGCAGCGACATGATCCCGTGCGCGCGGGCGGTTCCCGGGTTGTCGTCCGCGTTGAGCGTGGCGATGACCAGCCGCCCCGCGAACTCCGGCTGCAGCTCGGCGAGCGTGCGGGCCATCGGGCCGCAGGGCGGGCACCACTGCGCCCAGACGTCCACGGCGACGGGGACGGCGGAACCGGCCAGGTACTCGCGGATGGTGGCGTCGGTCAGGCTCGGCAGCTCTGGGTGGGACACGGCAACTCCTCGACGGCTTGCTCCAACTGGGAGCGCAACTGCTGCCGGATCTCGGTGAGCTGCCCGATGTAGCCGTCCACTTCGGCCAGCTTGCGGCGCAGCACGACGACCGAGTCGGGGCACACGTGGCCCTGATCATTTCCGGCTCGCAGGCACGCGACGAAGGGACGGATGTCGTCCAGCCCGAAGCCCGCGGCCAGCAGCGACCGGATCTCGTGCACGACCCGCAACTCGGCGTCGTCGTACTGGCGGTATCCGTTCGCGTCCCGGCCGGCCTGCACGAGCCCGTGCTGCTCGTAATAGCGCAGCGTGCGGGTGCTCGTGCCGGCGCGCGAGGCCAATTCTCCGATCAACATCTCCGGTGCCCCCTCGTCGTCACCCGACGCTAGGCCTTGACACCGATGTCAACGCAACCGTTACGCCGTGCTGCTGATCATCAAGGCGCTGCGCAGGCCCGTGATGTCGAGCACTCGCATGAGGAAGTCGCCGACGTTGGTCAGCGCCAGCACCGCGCGGGCGTGCTGGGCCTTGCGGCTGAGCACCACCAGCGTGCCGAGGCCCTGGGAGTCGCAGAACGTCACCCCGGCCATGTCGAGCACGATGCGGGCCGGCGGATCGGCCAGAGCCTCGTTGACCAGCGTCGACAGCTCCGTGACCGTGAGCACGTCGATCTCCCCGGCGAGGTGGAAGACGACCTCGTCGGGTGCGTGCTCAGCCGTGATCGACAGCTCGGGACGCTCCACCCGGCAAGCCTATCGCCTGTGCGCTTGTTCGGCCCGTTGGGCACGACCGTATGGGGATCTTCCCGACATCACCCTATGTGGCCGTCGATGATCCTGGGGTGATGTGAGGAACCCTCTTGAGATTCTTGTCGGACCGCGCTGACACAATGGGAGACGCTGTGACCACCTCATACCGTGCCGAGGGCCTCCCCTACCCGGAGGACGCCCCGGCCTCCCAGTCCCTGTTCGATCGCGCCAAGGTCATCGTGCCCGGCGGGGTCAATTCACCCGTGCGTGCGTTCCGAGCGGTCGGCGGCACGCCCCGATTCATGGCCCAGGGCTCGGGCCCGTGGCTCACCGACGCCGACGGCCGGCGTTACGTCGATCTGGTCTGCTCGTGGGGCCCGCTGATCCACGGCCACGCCCACCCCGAGGTCGTCGCGGCGATCCAGTCGGCCGCGGCGCGGGGCACCAGCTTCGGCACCCCGACGGCCGGCGAGGTCGACCTGGCCGAGGAGATCGTGCGGCGGACGCCCGTCGACGAGGTCCGCCTGGTCAACTCGGGCACCGAGGCCACCATGTCGGCGATCCGGCTGGCCCGCGGCTACACGGGCCGTCCCAAGATCGTGAAGTTCGCCGGCTGCTACCACGGCCACGTCGACGCGCTGCTGGCCGCGGCCGGCTCCGGGGTCGCGACGCTGGGCCTGCCCGACTCGCCCGGCGTGACCGGCGCGGCCGCGAGCGAGACGATCGTGCTGCCCTACAACGACCTCGCCGCGGTCGAGGAGGCGTTCCGGCTCGACGGCGCCGACATCGCCGCGGTGATCACCGAGGCCGCGGCCGGCAACATGGGCGTGATCGCCCCGCGCGAGGGCTTCAACCAGCGGCTCGCCGAGATCGCCCACGCGGCCGGCGCGCTGCTGATCGTCGACGAGGTGATGACCGGCTTCCGCGTCTCGGCCGGCGGATGGGCCGGGCTCGACCCGGTCGACGCCGACCTGTTCACGTACGGCAAGGTCATGGGCGGTGGACTGCCCGCTGCGGCGTTCGGCGGCCGTCGCGAGATCATGTCTCGGCTCGCCCCGGCCGGCCCGGTCTACCAGGCGGGCACGCTCTCCGGGAACCCGCTGGCCTGCGCGGCCGGGCTCGCCTCGCTGCGGCTCGCCGACGACGGGGTCTACAAGCGGCTCGACGAGCTCTCCGCGACGGTCGGCGCCCTGGCCTCCGACGCGCTGAGCACCGCGGGCGTCGCGCACCGGCTCTCGTACGCGGGCAACATGTTCTCGATCTTCTTCACGGCGTCCGAAGTGTTCGACTACGAGTCGGCCAAGACCCAGGACGCGGGCGCGTTCAAGGCGTTCTTCCACGAGATGCTGGCGCGCGGCGTCTACCTGCCGCCGAGCGCCTTCGAGTCGTGGTTCGTCTCGGCCGCGCTCGACGAGCAGGCGCTCGAGCAGATCGCCGAGGCGCTGCCGCATGCGGCGCTGGCGGCAGCGGGGGGAGCAGCACAGTGAGCGAGCCGACGCGGACGACCGTGCACGTGCTGCGGCACGGCGAGGTCTTTAACCCGAACAAGATCCTCTACGGCCGCCTGCCGGACTTCCACCTCTCCGAGCTCGGCAACCAGATGGCCAAGGCCGCAGCCGAGGCGCTCAAGGACCGCGACGTGACCCACGTGGTGGCCAGCCCGCTGGAGCGCGCGCAGGAGACGGCGGTCCCGATCGCCGCCGAGTTCGACCTCGACATCGCCACCGACACGCGGCTCATCGAGAGTGCCAACTTCTTCGAGGGCAAGAAGGTCTCGGTCGGCGACGGCGCGTTCAGCAACCCGCGGCACTGGTGGGTGCTGCGCGACCCGATCACGCCGTCGTGGGGTGAGGCCTACCTGGTCATCGCCCAGCGGATGTTCGCCGCCGTGCAGGCCGCCCGGGTCGCGGCCGAGGGTCACGAGGCGGTCTGCGTCTCGCACCAGCTCCCGATCTGGACCCTGCGGCGTTATATAGAGAAGAAGCGTCTCTGGCACGACCCCCGCCGCCGCCAGTGCGGCCTGGCGAGCCTCACCTCGTTCCGCTTCGAGGACTCGAGGGTCGTCGGCATCGACTACACCGAGCCCGCCGCGCACCTGGTGGCGCTCTCCGCGACAGCCAAGACCGCCAAGGGAGCTTGACCATGCGCCGCCTCGCCGCCGTCCTGGCCGCCGCCGCACTGACGGCCGGTGCGCTGGCCGGATGCAGCGGGGACGACAACTGGGCCAAGAAATGCTCCACCGCCGCCGGCGTGGTCGAGTGCGCGCCCGACCAGCGCACGGCGGTCAAGGAGGTCAAGGGCGAGCTGCTCGACGGCGGGCAGTACGACCTGGCCCAGGACCGCGGCAAGGTCGTGGTGGTCAACTTCTGGGGTTCCTGGTGCAACCCCTGCCGGGCCGAGGCCGACGACCTCGAGAAGACGTACCAGGCCACCAAGGCCAAGGGCGTCACGTTCATCGGCGTCAACTCGCGCGACGACAAGGACGCGGCCCGCGAGTTCGAGCGCGGCCGGGTGACGTACCCCAGCATCTACGACTTCGACGGCAAGGTCGGTCTCCAGTTCGACGTGACCCAGGTCGCCACCCCGGCCACGCTGGTCATCGACCGGCAGGGCCGGATCGCGGTCGCGCTGCGCCAGGCCACCACGGTCACGCAGCTGCAGCCGCTGGTCGAGAGGGTGGCCGCGGAGGGGAACGGCTGATGGGGCAGAGCTTCGCGGCCATCGCCGGCACCGGTCCGCTGCTGCTGGCGATCGGCGTCGCCGTGCTCGCCGGCCTGGTGAGCATCCTCTCGCCGTGCGTGCTGCCGCTGGTGCCGGGCTACCTGTCCTACGTGACCGGCCTGGCCGGCTCCGACCTGGACGCCGGCGCCGACAAGGCGCCGGTCGGCGGCGGAAGCGTGCAGACGCTGGCCAGGCCGCAGAGCCGCCTGGCCGGCAAGGGCCGCGTGCTCGCCGGCACCAGCCTGTTCGTGCTCGGCTTCATGGTCGTGTTCACGCTGCTCACCACGGCGGTCGCCAACCTGACCTTCCTGGTGCGCCACCAGGACGTGCTCAACATCGTGCTCGGCGTGCTGATCATCGGGCTCGGGGTGGCGTACCTGGGCTGGATCCCCGGCCTGCAGCGCGAGGCCCGCATCACCCGGCTGCCCGCCGCCGGCCTGCTGGGCGCGCCTGTGTTCGGGGCGATCTTCGCGTTCTCCTGGATCCCGTGCGTCGGCCCGACCCTCGGGGCGGTCATGCTGCTCGCGTCGACCAGCGGGGAGACCAGCCGGGCCGTGATCCTCGCGGTGGCGTACAGCCTCGGTCTCGGCATCCCGTTCGTGCTGTTCGGCCTCTTCTTCCGCAAGCTGCTCGGCGTCTTCCGCGCGGTGCGCCGCAACAGCCGCTGGGTCACCCGCGTCGGCGGCGTGCTGCTGATCCTGGTCGGGCTCGCGCTGGTCACCGGCGGGTGGGACCACTTCCTGGTGTGGCTCAAGGTCACCTTCGACTTCGGAGGGGAGACCCTGCTGTGACGATCACCGAGGAACGCCGGGCTCCGGCCGCTCCGCCACCGCGCCGCACCAACCGGCTGTGGGCGCTGCTGCGCAACTCGTGGCGCCAGCTCACCAGCATGCGTACGGCCCTGGTCCTGCTGTTCCTGCTGGCGATCGCGGCGATCCCCGGCTCGGTCTTCCCGCAGCGCGCGGTCAACGCCGAGCGCGTGACGCAGTACTACCGGGCGCACCCGCAGCTCGCGCCGTGGCTGGAACGGCTCGGCGGCTTCGACGTGTACGCGTCGCCGTGGTTCGCCTCGATCTACCTGCTGCTGTTCACGTCGCTGATCGGCTGCATCGTGCCGCGGATCGCCGACCACCTGCGCGCGCTGCGCCAGCCCCCGCCGGACGCCCCGAAACGCCTCGAGCGCCTCCCGCAGCACGCCGAGCCGTGGGCGCGCGCCGGCGAGCCGGCCGGGGTGGCCCGCGACATCGCGAGCGGCCTGCGCCGCGGCCGGTTCCGCACCAAGGTGCGCGAGCACGCCGACGGCTCGTGGACGGTCTCGGCCGAGAAGGGCACCCTCAAGGAGACCGGCAACCTGCTCTTCCACTCGGCCCTGATCGCCGTGCTGCTCGGGGTGGGCTTCGGGCACTGGTACGGCTGGCACGCCAACCGGATCCTGGTGGGCGGCGCCGACCAGGGCTTCTGCAACACCCTCACGCAGTACGACGACTCGACGCTCGGCCCCCGCGTCGGGCCGGGCGACCTGCCGAACTTCTGCATCAAGCTCAGCGACTTCGACGCCACGTTCCAGAGCACCGGCCAGCCCAGGACGTTCTCCGCGACCGTGCAGGTCAGCGAGGACAACGGGCCCGCCGAGACCCGCAAGTTCACGGTCAACGACCCGCTGCGGCTCGACGGGGCGAACGTCTACCTGCTCGGGCACGGATACGCGCCGGTGCTCAAGTTCACCGACCGCTACGGGGTCGCGCAGACCAAGGTCGTGCCGTTCCTGCCGATCGATGCCATGCAGACCAGCGAGGGCGTCGCCCAGTTCCCCGACGTCAACATCGACCCGAAGACCGACAAGCGCGACCCGACGCTGCAGATGGGCTTCGAGGGGCTGTACCTGCCGACCTCGCCCAGCGACGGCGGCGCGCGGTCGGCGTTCCCGGCCGAGAACAACCCGGTGCTCTACCTCAGCGCGTACCGCGGCGACCTCGGCCTCGACGTGGGCACGCCGGGCTCGGTCTACTCGCTCGATGCGGGCCAGATCGCGAGCGGCGACCTCAAGAAGATCAGCGGCGCCCGTCCGCACGCGCTCAAGCTCGGCGACACCTGGACGCTCGACGACGGCACCAAGCTGGAGTTCGTCGGCACCCGCCCGTTCGCCACGCTCTCGATCCGGCACGACCCGACGCAGCTGCTCGTGCTGGCCGGAGCGGTGGCCGGGCTCATCGGGCTGATGTTCTCGCTGTCCGGGCGCCGGCGGCGGGTGTGGTTCCGGGTCCGGCCGAATGCCGCCCTCGCCGGGTCGGGGGACGCCCCCGGCGGTACGTTGGTGGCGGCCGGTGGACTGCCGCGTACCGACTATCCCGGTTTCGCCGAGGAGTTCAAGCAGCTTGTGAAGGCCGCCGAGGAAGGGAAAACCTGATGGCGGAGTTGTCGAACCAGTTGATGGCGGCCGCCGTCCTGGCCTACCTGATCGCGATGGTCTGCTACGCCGGGGAGTACGCGTTCGGCAAGCGCAGCCGCATCGGCCGCGCCGCGGTCCGCCCGGCGGAGGCGAAGCAGCTGGTCGGCGCGGGCGGCCCGGTGCCCGACGACGTCGTCTCGGCGCCGGTGGCCGAGAACCGGCCGGCCCGGCGCGACCGCGGCGAGCTGATCGGGCGCATCGCGGTCGGCGTCAACCTGCTCGCCGCGCTGCTGCACCTCGGCGGCCTGGTCACCCGCGGCATCGCGGCCGACCGGATGCCGTGGGGCAACATGTACGAGTACATCCTGTCGACCACGTTCATCGCCTCGGCGGTGTGGATCGGCGTCGTGCTGGCCCGCCCGGCCGTACGGCACCTGGGGCTCTTCGCCTCGCTGGCGCTGGTCGTCATGCTCGGCGCGGCCAGCATGATCGCGTACACCCCGGTGGGGCCGCTGGTGCCGGCGCTGCACTCGTACTGGTTCGTCATCCACGTGTCGACGATCATCATCGGCTCGGGCATCTTCCTGATCGGCGCGGTGCCGGCCGCCATGTACCTGATCCGCGACGGGTACGACCGGGGCAAGCGCAGCTTCCCCTACACGCTGGGCAAGCGCGTGCCCGAGGCGGTGGCCCTCGAGCGGCTCACGTTCCGGCTGCACGCGTTCGCGTTCCCGCTGTTCACCTTTGGCGCGCTGATCGCGGGACCGATCTGGGCCGAGGCGTCGTGGGGCCGTTACTGGGGCTGGGACCCCAAGGAGGTGTGGGCGTTCATCTCGTGGATCGTCTACGCCGGCTACTTGCACGCCCGGGCCACGCCCAGCGTGAAGCGCACGGTGGCCACCTGGATCGCGCTGGTGGGCTTCGTGACCATGCTGATGAACCTGTTCGGCGTCAACCTGTTCTTCGAGGGCCTGCACTCGTACGCGAACGCCGGCTGACGCTCAGCCCGGCGCCGGCGCCGCCGATCGGGGCCTGCCGCAGTCGCCGGCCGTCCACGTGTCGTACCGGGTCAGCCAGTCGAGGCAGAAGCCGCCGCCCAGCCGGCGCTGCGCCGGGTCGGTGCCGGTCAGCGTGAACACGTCCTCGCGCCAGAAGCGGGCCTCGCCGCCGCCGGGCGGGCGCAGCCGCACGTTGTCGACCATCACCGGCGGCACGTCGACCAGCCCGGGCGAGCCGGAGTCCACGTGCACCTCCACGTACTGCTCGACGGTCGCGGTCTGGCCGAGCGGCAGCCGCTGGGCGGTGAGCAGGTTCCACCGGTCGCCCCACCACAGCCAGGCGCTCCACGTCCCGCCCGAGTCGGCGTGCAGGTCGATCCACACCTTCTCGCCGGGCCGCAGCGGGTACTGCTCGTAGAACTGCCAGGTCTTGGTGTTGGTGTTGAACGTGTAGACCTGCTGGCGGCCGGGTGCCGCCCAGCCGGTCTCGGCCCAGCCCGCCTCGAGCCAGGCGATGGCGCCGCGGCCCTGGGCGCGCTTGGCCATGAACCGGCCGGCCACGAAGTCGTACGACCGGGGCCGGATCGACCCGTCGACCACCGACATCCGTCCCGAGACGCCGGACCACTCGCCGCCCGTGTTGGCGCCCAGGTGGTGATAGCCGCTCGGGGTGAAGCCCTGCTCGCCGCGGCGGGCGAACCGCACGCCCGACTCGAGGACGTGGCCCGCAGCCCGGCACGCCCCCTCGCTCGCCGGTCCGGCCGGCTCGCTCGGCGCCCGCGTCGAGGCGCGGGCCGGCGGGCAGGCCGGCAGCCGGCCGCTCCGCGCGGACGTGTTCTCCGATCGCGGGCCTGCGGAAACGGCCGGGGCGGCCACGGTCGGCGCGGCGATCACGCCGGCCAGGGCGCACCAGAGCGCCGCGTTGCGGATCTTCACCTGCACCTCGCCTGCGCCATGGACCAATCGACCACTCAACGCGAATCGGACATCGTGAGTGACGGTGATCGCCTGCGTTCGGAACTGTCGGTCAGGTGAGCGAGACTTATGGCCATGGCGTCTCGTGGGTTTCCCTATGAAGATCTGCAGAGCTTCCTCGGCGCTCTCGAGGCGGCGGGTGAGCTGCGACGGATCACCGTCCCGGTCGACCCGACCCTGGAGATCAGCGAGGTGGTGACGCGCACCGTGCGGGCCGGCGGCCCGGCGCTGCTTTTCGAGCGGCCCACCCGCGGCTCGATGCCCCTGGCGATCAACTTGTTCGGCACCGAGAAGCGCATGGCCATGGCGCTGGGGGTCGACCACCTGGACGAGGTGGGCGACCGTATCGGCGCGCTGACCAAGCCGGAGCTGCCGGTCGGCTGGTCCGGCATCCGCGAGGGCCTCGGCAAGGTGCTCCAGCTCAAGTCGCTGCCGCCGCGCAAGGTCAAGTCGGCGCCCTGCCAGGAGGTGGTGCTCAAGGGCGACGAGGTCGACCTCGATCTGCTGCCCGGGCTGCAGATCTGGCCCGGAGACGGGGGCATCTACCACAACTTCGGGCTCACCCACACCAAGCACCCGGAGACCGGCAAGCGCAACCTGGGCCTCTACCGGCTGCAGCAGCACTCCCGGAACACGCTGGGCATGCACTGGCAGATCCACAAGGACTCGACCGCCCACCACGCGGTGGCCGAGCGCCTCGGGCAGCGGCTGCCGGTGGCCATCGCGATCGGCTGCGACCCGGTGGTCAGCTATTCGGCGTCCGCGCCGCTGCCGTCCGACATCGACGAGTACCTGTTCGCCGGCTTCCTGCGGGGCGAGCGGGTCGAGATGGTCGACTGCCTCACCGTGCCGCTCCAGGTGCCGGCCCAGGCCCAGATCGTCCTCGAGGGCTACCTCGAGCCCGGCGAGCGGCTGCCCGAGGGCCCGTTCGGCGACCACACCGGCTTCTACACCCCGGTCGAGCCGTTCCCGGTGCTCCACATCGAGTGCATGACCATGCGCAAGAAACCGATCTACCACTCGATCATCACGTCGCAGCCGCCGCAGGAGGACCACGGCCTCGGCAAGGCCACCGAGCGCATCTTCCTGCCGCTGATCAAAATCCTGATCCCCGACATCGTCGACTACGACCTGCCCTCGGCCGGCGTCTTCCACAACTGCGCGATCATCTCGATCCGCAAGCGCTACCCCAAGCACGCGCAGAAGGTCATGAACGCGGTCTGGGGCGCCCACTCGCTGGCGATGACCAAGCTGATCGTGGTCGTCGACGAGGACTGCAACGTCCACGACTACAACGAGGTGGCGTTCCGCGCGTTCGGCAACGTCGACTACAGCCGCGACCTGCTGCTCACCGAGGGGCCCGTCGACCACCTCGACCACGCGTCCTACCAGCAGTTCTGGGGCGGCAAGGCGGGCATCGACGCCACCCGTAAGCTGCCCGGCGAGGGCTACTCGAGAGGCTGGCCCGAGGAGATGGCGATGTCCCCCGAGGTGGTCAGCCTGGTGGACAAGCGCTGGAAGGAGTACGGCATATGACGGCGCTCGCGGCGGTCCCCGAGAAACCGGGCCGGGTCAAGGCGTTCCTGCGGCTGGTCGCCATCGAGCACTCGGTGTTCGCGCTCCCGTTCGCCTATCTGTCCGCGGCCGTCGCGCTGGACCGGCTCGGCACGGGCATCCACTGGGTCGACCTGCTGCTGATCACCGTCGCCATGGTGTCGGGCCGCACCTTCGCCATGGCGGCCAACCGCATCCTCGACCGCAAGATCGACGCGCTCAACCCGCGGACGCGGAACCGTGAGCTCGTCACGGGCGCCGTCTCGCTGCGGACGGCGTGGACCGGCGCCGCCGTCTCGCTGGTCGTCATGGCGCTCGCGGCCGGCCTGCTCAACTGGCTGTGCCTGGTGCTGTTCCCGCTCGCCGTGATCCCGCTGGTGATCTATCCGTACGCGAAGCGGTTCACCAACTTCCCGCACTACGTGCTCGCGCTGGCCCAGGCGGTCGCCCCCGTCGGCGCCTGGCTGGGCATCACCGGCACGTTCGACGGCTCCGGCCCCGCCTGGTTGCTCGGCGTCGCGGTCGGCCTGTGGATCGGCGGCTTCGACATCATCTACGCCTGCCAGGACGTCGAGGTCGACCGCAGCATCGGCGTGCACTCCACCCCGGCCCGCTTCGGCGTCCGTACGGCGTTGCACATCTCCACGGCCACCCACGTGGTGACGTTCGCGCTGTTCGTCTGGTTCGGCCAGCTCGCCGGGCTCGGCTGGCTGTGGTGGGTGGGCCTGGCCCTGACCGCGGCCGCCTTCGCCTACCAGCACATCGTCGTCACCCCCACCGACCTCTCCAAGGTCAACCGCGCGTTCTTCACCGCGAACGGCTTCGTCGGCATCGCCCTGTTCGTCTTCGCGCTGCTCGACCTCGTCCTGCTGTGACCCGCCCCGCACCGGCGCGGCCGCGGGTGCCGGAAAAGCTGTAACCGTTCACGCAGCGATCTCCGTCTAACCCGCGTGAGCAACCACGAGGCCGAGTTCCGCGAGTTCGTCGGCGCGCAGATGGAGTCGCTGCGCGGGCTCGCGTACCTCACGTGCGGGGACTGGCAGGTGGCCGAGGACGCGGTCCTCTCGGCGCTCGCCCGGCTCTACGTGAAGTGGGGCCGGGTCGACAAACCGGACGCGTACGCCCGTACGGCCGTGGTCCGCGCGGCGATCGACGAGACACGGCGGCCGTGGTGGCGGCGCGAGCAGTCGCACGGCCACGCGATGCCCGAGCTCGCGGCGCCGGACGAGATCCCGAACGCCGACGATCGCGTGCACCTGCGCCGGGCGCTGCTGCAGGTGTCGCCCAAGCACCGGGCGGTGCTGGTGCTGCGCTTCCTGGAGGGGCTCAGCGTGCCCGAGACGGCGGCGGCGCTGCGCTGCCCGGAGGGGACCGTCAAGGCGTACACGTCCCGCGGTCTCGAACGACTGCGCCGGGTCCTCGGCGTGGACCTGCGCCTGGACGAGCGGACGGAGGCCCGGTCATGAAGCTGTCTGACCTGCTGGAGACCGTACGCGACGACGCGCCGCCGGCTCGCTACACCGTCGACGACTTCGTCGCCGCGGGGCGCCGCCGCAAGCGGCTGCGCAACGCCGGGTGGGGGGCTGTGGCCGTGGTGGCTGTGGTCGCCGCGATCGGGGTGCCGCAGACCCTCACCCGGCGAGCGAGCGAGCCGGCAGTCGTGCCGGCGCCCGTGCCGTCGGCGGGCAGCCCGTCGGTGGCGGAGCACACGTTCACCGGATACACCGCGGGCCCGTTCCGGGTGCTCGACCCGGAGACTTGGCGGCTGGACGGGGAGACCACGGTGATCGAGCGGGACGGCGTGCCGGTGGGCGTGCTCGACGTCCTGCACCCGGGCGTGGACCCGTACGGCAGCACGGTGAGCAACTTCGAGAGAACCGACACCGACCCGGTGAACGGACGACCCGCGTACGTCCGCCGCGGCACCGATCAGCCGAACATCGTGGATCTCGTCTGGGAGTACGCGGACGGCGCCCTCGCCTCCGTGCGAACGTCCGGCAAGATGTCGCCGGCGGACATGCGGATGGTCGCGGAGGGCTTCTCCCTTGCTCCGCCGCGCGCGGTGCGCACTCCGTTGAGCACGTCGTTCCTGCCGCAGAGCTATCACCTGGTGCAGGCAAGCGCGGACGCGGTCCAGGCGTACGCGTACTTCCAGCTCGACGACGAGATCAGGATGCGGCTGGGGGAGCCGGACTACAGCGACCCCCTCGTCCCGCCCGCCACCCACGCCCCGCGGGGCTTCATCGGCCTCCAGCTGCTTCCGCGGGACAGGACAGCGCTGAGGCCCGCGACCGATCAGCCCGTCTGCAAGCGGACCGCCGGGTTCGAGCTGTGCGTGCGGCGGGTGGCGGCCGATCGCTTCGTCCAGGTCAGCGGCGGTGACTATCTGACCAGAGCGCAGGTGCTGCGAATCCTCGGCGGTGTCACCGTCGCCGACGTCGCCGACCCGTCCGCGTGGCGGCCGGTCGGTGAGGCATTCCCCGCAACGGCGCAACCTCTGAAGTGACCACAGGGCACACTTGAGGCATGCGTGAACCCTGGGTCGTCGGTGTCTCGGGTGCCTCGGGCACGCCCTATGCCCGGGCGGTGCTCACCGCGCTGCTCGACGCCGGCGAGTCGGTCGACCTGGTGATCTCACGGGCGGCCCGGTTGACGATCCTCGACGAGACCGGCGCGTCCGTCCGCGACGCGCACTGGAAGGAGGACGTCGGCTCCTGGCTCGGGCGCGACCTGGGCGACCTGTCCTACTGGCCCGCGGGCGACCTCGCGGCCGGGCCGAGCAGCGGGTCCTACCCGGCCAAGGGGATGATCGTGGTGCCGGCCAGCACGGCCGCGTGCGCGGGCATCGCGATCGGCCTGTCCAAGGACCTGCTGCAGCGCGCGGCCGAGGTGAACCTCAAGGAGCGCCGGCGTACGGTGATCGTTCCGCGCGAGACGCCGGTCACGCGCAGTCACCTCGAGCACCTCATCGCCCTGCACGACGCCGGGGCCGTCGTCCTGCCCGCCAGCCCGGGTTTCTACGGCTCCGGAGCGCAGGCGACGGCGCAGCAACTCGTCGATTTCGTGGCGGGCAAGGCGCTGGACGCGCTCGGCGTGGAGCACACGCTGCTGACCCGGTGGAAGGGCGAGCTGAACGCTCAGCGCAACCCGTTGGGCGGGCCGTAACCCATGCCGGGGTTGGCCGGGCCGGAGTTGCGGGGCCGGTTGGCGGCGTCGTCCTCGCGCATCTCCTCGACCACGCCGTCGCCTTCCAGCAACGCGCGGACCTCGGACTCGCGGAACCGGCGGTGGCCACCCGGAGTACGGATGCTGCCGATACGCCCGGCGGCGGCCCAGCGCGTGACCGTCTTCGGGTCGACGCGGAACAGCGCGGCCACCTCGCCTGGCGTCAGCAGACGATCTCCAGTGTCCACAGCCCCCTCCTCGCGTCGGTCTTATTGGAGCGGCCGTGATCACGGTGAGTGTCGGCGTGCTCGATCGGGACGTAAAGCCATTAGAGCATCGCCCCGGAACCGAGTCCCTGGAATGCGGAAAAAGCCCTAATTGCGACAGTGATCGTTATCCTGCCGCCCATTCGCCGCTACCGGGCGTGAGTGGTGATCTGCCACCCGTTTAGGGTCATCACCATGGACTCCATCGACCTCCGGCTGATCGAGCTGCTACGGGAGAACGCCCGCTCGTCGTACGCCGAACTCGCCCGGCAGGTCGGGCTGTCCGCGCCGGCCGTGCACGAGCGGGTCGGCAAGCTCGAGGCGGCCGGCACGATCCGTGGCTACCGCGCCGAGGTCGACCACGAGGCGCTGGGGCTGGGCGTCACCGCGCTCATCGGCATCATCGAGGACTCGGGCGCCGACACCGACGACGTGCTCGCCGCCGTGCGGGCGATGCCCGAGGTGGAGAGCTGCTATTTCATGGCGGGCGTGGAGTCCTACCAATTGACCGTACGGGTCGGCACGATCGCCGAGCTCGAACAGCTCATCGTGCGCATCAACCGCACGCCGGGAGTCGCCTCCACCCGTACGGCCATCGCCCTGTCGACGAAATGGGAGAACCGGCCGCAGCCCGGCGTGGCCTGACGCGGCCCCTCACAAGCCCGCTGCGCCGCTCAATCGGCGCGCTTGGGGTGTGGATCACCAGACCGCTCCGCCAGGCCCGGATAGTCGATCACGAAGCCGTCCTCGTCGATGGTGAGGTCGGCGCTGAACGTCTCGCTCGCGTAGCGCACGCGGCCCTCGCCCAGCACGGTGTAGATCTGGTCGGCCTGCACCACCTCGAGGCTCGGCGGCAGCACCCAGGCGACGCTGAGCCGGTGCGCGACGCCGGTGTCCGCGGCCGCCGGCCGGTGCAGCCCGAGGCGGCGGATCGGCAGCGTGCTGGTCAGCGGGGAGCCGCCCAGGTCGACGTCGAAGGCGCCGTAGAGCAGGTCGGGGTCCTCCGTGCCCGGCAGGCCCGCCCCGGCGTGCCCGGCGGCGGTGAGCACCGCGTCGAGGTCGCCCTGCTCCGAGGTGGTCGCCCGCCAGCGGCCCGCGGCCAGCTCCAGCCGCACGCTGCGGGCCCAGCCGGCGCCCTCGGCCGACACGTCGAGGTGCGCGGTCGTCCAGCCGGGATCGGTGCTCAGCTCGTAGCGGCAGGTGTAGGGGATCGGGTCGATGGCCAGCGCCGTGCCGCGGGCATAGAGGCCCTTCGAGGCGTTGATCAGGGCGTGCTCGGAGCCGGCGGTGTCCGTGCGGTGCCAGAACAGGGAGGCGGGCAGCAGCGACATCCCTCCTGTGTACCCGGTCGCGCCTGCCCGCAAAAGCCGATCGCCCGGCACTGCGAGCAGCGCCGGGCGATCGGGGAAGGGTGCGTCAGTAGGTGCGAGCCGGGCGCGGGGCGCCGAAGCGGCCCGCGGGGCCCTCACGGCGGTCGTTGCGCGGAGCGGAGTCGCGGCGGAAGCCGCCGGCACGCTCGCCGTTGCGGCCGAAGCCACGCTCGCCACGCGGCCGGTCGCCGAAGCCACCACGGTCGCCGTAGCCGCCGCGGTCGCCCGAGCCCGAACCGGCCCGGTCGCCGTAGCCGCCGCGGTCACCCGAGCCCGAACCGGCCCGGTCGCCGTAGCCGCCACGCTCCGGGCGGTCGCCGTACGAGCGCTGCGGGCGGTCACCGCGGGAACGGTCGCCGTAGCTGCCGCGCTCGCCGGCCGGACGGTCACCGTAGGACCGCTGCGGACGGTCACCGGCGGGCCGGTCGTCGAAGGAACGCTGCGGACGGTCACCGTACGAGCGCTGCGGACGGTCACCGCGCGGGCGGTCGCCGTACGAGCGCTGCGGACGGTCACCGAAGCGGCCCCGCGACCGGTCGCCACGCTCGCGGCGGGGCTCCGGCTCGTCGACCACGGGAACGCCGCTCGGCTCGCGGGCGCCGGTGATCTCGGCCAGCTTCTCGTCGCCCAGGCGCACCCGCGTCTCGGCCGGCGCGACACCGGCCTTGGACATCATGGCCTGGGTGCTGCGGCGCTGCTTGGGCAGCACCAGCGTGACGACCGCGCCGGACTCGCCGGCCCGGGCGGTGCGACCGGCCCGGTGCAGGTAGTCCTTCGGGTCCTTCGGCGGGTCCACGTGCATGACCAGCGAGATGCCGTCGACGTGGATGCCGCGGGCGGCCACGTCCGTCGCCACGAGGACGTTGGTGCGGCCCTCCTTGAACTCGGCGAGCGTGCGGGTGCGGACGCGCTGGGTCTTGCCGCCGTGCAGCGCGCCGGCCCGGACGCCGACCTGCCGCAGCTGCTCGTGGAGCCGGTCGACGCCCATCTGGGTGCGGGCGAAGACGATCGTCTTGCCGGTCCGGTTGGCGATCGACGCGGTGATCGGGAACTTGTCGTGCGGCGGGATCAGCAGCAGGTGGTGGTCCATGGTGGACACGCTGGCCTCGGCCGGGGCGGTCGAGTGCGTCACCGGGTCGTGCATGAACCGCTTGACCAGCGCGTCGACGTCACCGTCGAGCGTGGCCGAGAACAGCAGCCGCTGAGCGCCCTCGGGCGTCTTGGCCAGCAGGTCGGTGACCTCGGGCAGGAAGCCCATGTCGGCCATCTGGTCGGCCTCGTCGAGGACGGTGACCTCGATGTCGTCGAGCTTGCAGGCGCCCCGCTCGATCAGGTCGCCGAGGCGGCCGGGCGTGGCGACGATGACCTCGACGCCGCGGCGCAGCGCGTCCATCTGACGGTCGTACGGAACGCCGCCGACCGCGGTCTTCAGGAACACGCCCACCGAGCGGCCCAGCGGGGTCAGCGCGTCGGCGACCTGCATCGCCAGCTCGCGCGTCGGCACCAGGATCAGGGCCTTGGGGTGGTGCGGGCGGGCGCGGCCGCCCTTGGCGACGCGGGCCAGCAGCGGCAGGCCGAACGCCAGCGTCTTGCCGGAGCCGGTCTGACCGCGGCCGAGCACGTCACGGCCGGCCAGCGCGTCGGGCATGGTCGCGGCCTGGATCTCGAACGGGGTGGTGATGCCCTCGCGGCTGAGCACGCGGACCAGCTCGGCCGGCAGGCCCAGCTCGGCGAAGCTCGGCAGCGCCGGAGCCTCGGGGGCCTCGATCGCCTCGGGGGCCTCGATCGCCTCGGGCGCCTCATCTGTGACGGAGGTCTCGCCGACCGGCGCCTCGGTGGGGGCGCTCTCGGTGGCGGCAGGGGTCTCGACGGTGGACTGCTCGTCGGCGGTACGGGTTTCGAAAACGGACGGGAACGTGCTGGGATCAGCGAAAGTGGTCAAGAGAACCTCTCTACGGGGGCGCATGCTCGCGAATGGCCCCGCCGCGGCTGAAGGAAGCCGGCCGCTGAAATGCCCGCAAGAACGCCCGTGGCGTGCTCCGCAAGGGCACGCCGCGTCAACAACTGTCATAAGTGTACGGCTCAACGTTTCGCACGCCGACCGCATTCCGCGTCGCTAGTGGGCAGGCTCACCCTTCACGCCGCGCTCGCGTCACGCAGGATTCGGACCTGGGCACGCAAACCAAGCAAGCTTAGGCGACCGGCCGTGTAACGCCAAATCGCCTCAGGAGAACACGCCGCCCAGCCAGTCGCTGAACGAGCTGCCCGCGGTGAGCAGGAACACGATGCTGACCGTCACGAGCAGCCCCAGCACGACCAGCATGGCGACCGCGACCTTGAGGTTGCTGCGCCGCCGGTCGACGACCTCGTCGCGCCAGCCCTGGGCAAGGATGTGCCCGGTCAGCGACCCCGAGTTCTCCACCGGGTTGGTCGACACGGGCATCGTCGCGTCGATCGTCTCGTATCCGCCGGTGCCGTAGAGGGTGCCGTTGAAGTTGCGCTGCTGCGGGACGGCCACCGTGGGCTCCGGGTCGAAACCGGGCGGGTACGCCGGTGCGGCGTTGCGCTGCGAAGTCGGCACGGGCTGCGTGGCGTCGGCCGGAGCCGGTCCAGGCTTGGCCGCGGGCGACCCGAACGGCCGGGGCGCAGTCGACCCGAACGGCGCAGTCTGCGCAGCCGGCTCGGCGACCCCGAACGGTGCAGTCTTCGCGGCCTGCTCGGCCGCCCCGAACGGCGCGGTCTCCGCAGCCGGCTTGGCGGCACCGAACGGTGCGGTCTTCGCGGCCTGCTCGGCTGCTCCGAACGGCGCGGTCTTCGCGGCCTGCTCGGCTGCTCCGAACGGTGCGGTCTTCGCGGCCTGCTCGGCTGCTCCGAACGGCGCGGCCCGGCCAGCTGGCTCTGCGGCCCCGAACGGCGCGGCCTGGGCGGCCTGCTCGGCGGCGCCGAACGGAGCACCGGCGGCCTGCGACCGGGCCGAGGTGGCCGGCGGGACCGTGTACGCGGGCAGGCCGCTCGCCTGCGGAATCATCGGCGGCGGCGGAACGATCGGCTGCGGCGGGCCGGGCACGGGGCTGGGGCCGGGCGGTCCCGGAACGGGGCTCGGCGATGGGCCCGGGGGCACCGGCGAGGGGTCCGGACCGGGCGGTACGGGCGAGGGGCCCGGGCCAGGCGGAACGGGCGACGGGCCGGGACCGGGCGGAACCGGGCCGGGCGGCGTGGGGCTGGGCTGCGGGCCAGGGCCGGGCGTCGGGCTGGGACCTGGGCCGGGCGTCGGGCTGGGATTTGGGCCGGGCGTCGGGCTCGGGCCGGGTGTCGGGCTGGGGAACGGTCCGGGGGTGGGCGCCGGGAACGGGCCCGGGGCGGGCGGCGCCGGGAAGGGCTCCGGCGGCCGTACGGGATCGGGGCGTCCGGGGGCCGGTTCCGGCTCGGTGGGCCTCGGGCGCGACGGCGGCGCGGGCACCGGGGCGGGACGCTGCGGCTCGGGCTCACCCGGCTCGGGGCGGCGGGGCTGAGGGTCACCCGGCTCCGGGCGGCCGGGCTGGGGCTCACCCGGCTGGGGGCGGCTGGGCTCGGGGTCGCCGGGCTGGGGCTGACCGGGGTCGGGGTCGCCGGGGTGCGGGTCGCCGGGCTCCGCGGGCTGCGGGTCGCCGGGCTCGGGCCGGCCGGGCCGCGGGTCGGCGGGCTTGGGGTCGCCGGCCTCCGGCTCGGGCGAGCCGGCCCGGGGCGCCCCGGAAGCGGAACGGATGTCCCCGTTCGGCGGCGAGACCTTGGCCCGCGCGACGACCGACCGGCTCTGCTCACCGGGGCCCGCGGAGGCGCCGGAGATGGTGGAGCTGCGGCCCTGCTCGCCGGAAGCAGCGAAGCTGCGGTCCTGCTCACGCGAGCCGACGGAGGCGGTGGAGCCGCGGTCCCGCTCGCTGGAGCCAGCGGAGGCGCCCGAGCCGGTAGACACGGCCGCGGACGCGGTTACGGGCCGGTCGCTGGCGCCGGACGAGGACGCGGACCGGCTCTGCTCGTCGGAGCCCGTGGCAGCGGTGGACACTGGTGCCGAACCGGTCACGGGACGGCTGTGCTCGCTGCGGGCTGGGGGAGCGGAGGTCACTACCGGGGCGGAAGGGGCCGCCGAGACGGGAGCGGACGCGACCGCGGTGGGGGTTACGAGCTTGGCGCCGGACTGCTCGCCGGGGCGGCTGCCGTAGACCTTGGCCTCGCCGGCGGTGTGGGCGGCGCCCGCCGGGGCGGGGCTGATCGAGCCGGGCACGCTCACGCGGGCGGCGCCGGAGCCCAGCGTGGTGGGCAGGCGCCGGCTGGAGCCGTCGACGCGCTCGGGGACGAAGTCGTCGCCTGCGGGGGCGGGCGCTGCCGAGACCGGGGCGGTGGCCCTGATCGAGCCGCTGCCCTCGCCGGACGGCTTGGCGGCCCACAGCGCTCCGGGTGGCGGGGGCGGCGGAGGAGCGTACGCGTCCTGGTCGTTGCCCGCCGGCGTCCGCTCAGCAGCCGGCTCTTTGCCGCCACTGTCCGGTGTCGCCTGCCGCTCGTCCATGGATCCTCCCGACCGCCGCGTGCCGACGGGTTCGGTCGTCGGGCGCTGCACATAACCGTGCCATATCCGTGCGCGTCAGCACACCCGGCATCAACCGGACCATGCCCCCGGCCGGGCACCGACCACCGTAAAGGCGCAAATCAAGTGCCTCTGCGGCGGACCCTCCTGCCCTCCGGGACCGAAGCCGACGCTCCGGACCCGGACGGCCGTCAGGAGCCGGAAGCGGACGCCGAGGACGACCGGGAGGCCGACTCGGTGACCTTCGAGGGGCTGGCCTTCGACGACGAACTGGCCTTCGACGAGCTGGCCTTGCCGCTCGGCGTGTTGGCCGAGGACGAGCCGGACGAGGAAGTCGCCGACGACGAGCCCGACGAAGAAGTGGCAGACGACGAGCCGGACGATGAGCCCGAACTCGATCCGCTGGAGCTCGACCCGCCCGAACTCGATCCACCGGAGCTCGACCCGCCCGAACTCGATCCACCGGAGCTGGATCCGCCGGAGCTGGATCCGCCGCTCGAGTTGGAGCCGCCACCCGACGGGCTCTCCGCGCCGCCCGAGCTGGACCCGCCGCCCGTGGTCGGCGGGTTGGTGGTCGGCGGGTTGGTCGTGGTCGGGTTGCTCGTCGGCGGGTTGGTGGTGGTCGTCGGCGTGGTCGGTGTGGGCGACGTCGTCTTGGGCGGCGTGCTCGTCGTCGGTGTCGGCGACGTCGTCTTGGGCGGCGTGCTCGTCGTCGGCGTGGGCGACGTGGTCTTGGGCGGCGTGCTCGTCGTGGGTGTCGGCGACGTCGTCTTCGGCGGGGTGGTGGGCGTGGTCCGCGGCGGCGTCGTCGGGGTCGACGGCTGGGTCGTGGTCGGGTTCGGGTTGTCGGGCGTGGTCGGCGGCTCGGGATCGGGATCGCCCAGCTCGGGACCGGGAACGACGCCCTCGATCGAGCCGAACACGCGGGTGGCCTGAAAGAGCCGCGACCAGCGCACCGGGGTCAGCCGCACGTTGAGGCCGGTGCGCGGGGCCTCGACCATCATGCCGTCGCCCGCGTACATCGCGACGTGGTGGATGCCGCGCCAGCTGTTCGAGTGGCTGAAGAACAGCAGGTCGCCGGGGAGCAGCGAGTAGCGCGAGACCACCTTGTTGCGGGTCTGCCAGTACTGGTCGCGCGAGACGCGGGTCAGCTGGAAGCCGACCGACCGGTAGGCCGCGTACATGAGGCCGGAGCAGTCGTACTCGTCCGGGCCCTCCTCGGACCAGACGTACGGGTCGCCGCGCTGGGCGAGCGCGAACTGGAGCGCCCCGATGGCCCGCGCGTCGGCGCCGCGACCGGCCTCGGCGCCGGCCAGGTAGTTGGCGCCGAGCGCGCTGTCGACCCGGCCCTGGCTCGCCTCGGCGGCGGCCAGCTCGGGTGCGTGCGCGGCCTCGAGGCGCTGCTGGGCGGCCTGTTTCTGGGTGAGCTGGCCGTTGAGCTTGGTGTATTTGGCGACGAGGTCGCGGTAGCGCTCGGCGCTCAGCGTCTGCTCGTCGAGGGCCAGCTGCGAGTTGATCTGCGCCTGCTGGATCTGGCGGGCCGCGGCCTGGGCGGTGTCCTTGCCGCGCTGCAGCCGGGCGAGGTCGTCGAGGTCGGACAGCCCGCCGGCCCCGGGCGGCATCGCGGCGGCGTCGATCACGGACTGGGCGGCCGCGTCGGCGGCGGCTGCCTGCGCCCGCTGGAGCGTCTCGGTGGCCTGCCGGTATTTCTGCTGGGCGGCCGTCTGCTGGTCGCGGGCGAGGTTTCTGTCCTGCTCGACCTCGATCAGCTGGTCGCCGAGGGCCGTGATCGCGTTGCGGCCCTTCTCGATCTGCTGCAGCACCGGGCTGGTGGCGGCGCCGGCCAGCGTCGGCACCGGGGTCGGCGTGGCGGGCCTCTGGCCCGGGAGGGTCAGCGTGCCGAGCGCGGTCGGGCGGGCGCCCGCGTCGGGCACGGCCAGGCTGAACGTGTCGGGCGGGGCGGCGGCCGGGTCGGCCAGGGCCGGCACCGGCTGGAACAGGGCGGCGATCGTGGCGGCCACAGCGGAATACACCACAGGACGCCACCATGGGCGTGCTCTGTGTAGTCGCCGGACCCCAACTCGTGCTGTCGCCATCTGCTCCCCGTCCGCCGCGGCGCGCCGGCGCCGCATCGTTCCCTCTAAAGGGATACCGCACGCTGGACATGCCTGTCGATTGATCGAAGGTGAAAGAAGGCTGGGAATCCGGCCAACGACGGCGTGACCTGGGCCGCCTGGGACGCGGGCGTGCAGATGGTGTCAGAGGGCCCACGTACGCTCGACGGCGGGACACCAGGAAGGGGCGCTCATGGATGCCGGACTCAAGCGCGAGCTCGAGGCGAAGGTCTACGCGGGCGAGCGGCTGACGCGTGCGGACGGTGAGGCGCTGTACGCGAGCGACGACCTGGCGTGGCTGGGCCGGCTCGCGCACCACACGCGCACCGAGCGCCACGGCGACCGCGTGACGTTCACCCTCGAGCCGGGCGACGAGGGCACGGCCGCCACGATGCTCTACGGCCACACCGAGGAGCACGGCGACCGCGTCGGCGAGGTGCTGCGGCTGCGCGAGCTGCAGGACAGCACGGGCGGCTTCGCGACCTTCGTCCCGCTGCGCCACCGGCCCGACTCGCCCGACCGCACCACCACCGCCGCGCCGGCCGACTCCCTCAAGACGTACGCCGTCTCGCGCCTGCTTTTCGACAACGTCGCCCACGTGACCTGTTCGTGGGTCGCGCTGGGGCCGTCGGTGGCCCAGCTCGCGCTCAACTTCGGCGCCGACGACCTGGACGCCTCGGCCGCCGGCGCGCAGCGCGAGGAGCTGCTCGAGCTCGTCTGGGACGCCGGGTTCCGGCCGGTCGAGCGCGACGCCCGCTTCCAGGTCGTCCACGAGTTCGACCCGGCGCCGTCGCTGGCCGAGCGGCGCAGCGAGCCGCAGAAGGTCTGGGCTTAGCGCCGGAGGCCGCCGCCGCCTGCTGGCGTACCCTCGGGGTGTCATGACGGAGACGACGAGTGCGCGCCGCCCGCGCCGCGACCCCAGTGGACGGCTGGCCACCATCGGTGACCTGATCGGCACCGCCCTGGCCGGGCTGGTGACCGGCGCCGTCCTGCTGCTGGTGCTCGAGGCGATCCTGTCGCTGACCCACGTCTCGGAGTTCGGCGGCACCAGCGGCTGGCTCGCGATCATCCTGCCGGTGTGGCTGTTCGTCGAGGAGTTCCGGGCGGAGGGCTACGGCGCCTCCCGCGTGGTGGTCGCGCTGCTGGGTGCCGGGTTCGCCGTGGCCGCGGGCATGACCGTCGCCGGTTTCGCGGCGAGCCAGTTCCCGACCCTGGTGAGCGGGCTGGCCGGCGCGGCCGCGTTCACGGTCGTCTACTGCCTGGTGTGGTTCTACGGCCTCCGGTGGCTCAGCCACCGCATGGGCTGAGAAGAGGAAGAGATGAGTCCCGCCGTCAAGTACACGCTCGGCCGGATCGGCCTGTTCGTGGTCGTCCTCGGGGTGCTCTCGATGTTCCCGCTCAACCTGCTGGTGGCGGGCATGGTGGCGGTCGTGGTGTCGGCCGTCGCGTCGTACTTCCTGCTCGCCAAGTGGCGCAACGAGATGAACGAGCAGCTCGTGGGCGCGGTCGCCCGGCGCTCGGCGGAGAAGGAGCGGCTGCGGGCCGCGCTCGCCGGCGACGAGGACGCGGCCGCCGCCGGTGACCGCGCCGCCAAGAAGCCCGCCGAAAAGCCCGCCGACCGCGCATAGCCCGCGGGGAGCTGCCGGCGGCCGGGTCGGCCGGCGCGCGGAGGCCGGTGTGCGGGGTGCCGGCGCGCGGGCTGCCCGCGCGTGGAGGGCCGGCGTGCGGTGGGCAAGCGCGCGGTGGCGCGAGCTCAGTTGCGGCCGGCGAGGATGCAGAACAGGCCGCCCTGCGGGTCGGCGAGCATCGCGTAGCGCCCGATCGGCAGCGTGGTCGGCGGCTGCACCACGACGCCGCCGAGCGCGAGCGCGTGCTCGGCCGCCCGGTCGCAGTCGTGGACCGCGAAATAGACCATCCAATGCGGACCCACGTCGTCCGGCCACATGTCGGGGAGCATCGGCTGCAGGCCGCAGACCGGGGTCTGCTGCACCTTGGCCACGATGTAGGGCACCCCGGACATCGAGCTGTTGCGGAACTGCCAGCCGAACACGGACTGGTAGAACGCCATGGAGCCGTCCAGGTCGCGGGTGTTCAGCTCGTTCCAGGTGAGCGCGCCGGGCACGTCGAACACCGCGGCGCCGCGCATCGTGCCGGGCTGCCAGACGCTGAACGGCGCGCCGCCCGGGTCGAGGAAGGCGGCCATCCGCCCCTGCTGCTGCACGTC
Organism: Actinoplanes sp. URMC 104; assembly: GCF_051386375.1. Classification (NCBI taxonomy): domain Bacteria; kingdom Bacillati; phylum Actinomycetota; class Actinomycetes; order Micromonosporales; family Micromonosporaceae; genus Actinoplanes; species Actinoplanes sp. URMC 104. The sequence goes on from NZ_JBPQTO010000004.1 coordinate 170,455, forward strand.
GAACGGCGGCACCAGCACCTTGCCGCCGCCCGCTTCCACCCGGGCGGCGACCTCGTCGGCGTCGGCCGTGCCGATGTACGTGCTCCAGGCCGTCGGCTGGCCCACCCCGTAGAGCGGGCCGGCGCCGGCGACCGGAAGACCGTTCAGGGCGAAGGTGACGTACTCGCCGGAAACCTCCGCCGTCCAGCCGAACAGCGCGGAGTAGAACCGCTGCGCGTCGTCCGGGTCGGCGGTTCCGAGATCGACCCAGGCGGGCGATCCGGGGGTCGAGGGAGTCATCGCCGCATCGTCGCACCACGTACCTTTGGACGGGCTTAAGTGTCGTGGTTCTAGCTGAACCGGCGACCCTCATCGCGTCGATAGGCCCATACGGCCACCCCAGCGAGGGCGGCCGTCCAGACGGCCAGGGCGGCGATGGAGCTCAGGTCGTACGGGAAATCGCTCACGGCCGCCCACATGAGACGCACGGCGCCCCCGGTCGGCAGGTAGGGGGCGAGGTCTTCGACGATGCCGGGCGCCATGCCGGGCCCGGTCATCAGCCCGCCGAGGAACGCCAGCGGGAAGAACAGCAGCTGGGCGACGACGACCGCGGCCTTCTGCGGCATCGAGTAGCCGATCGCGAGGCCCATCAGGATGAACGGGATGGCGATCAGCGCGGTCGTCAGCGCGGTGACGGCGAAGGCGGCCGGCGTGAGCGTGGCCTCGGTCAGGAACGCCGCGATCAGCACCACGGGCAGCAGCGACAGCGCCATCATGCAGAGGCCGGCGAGGATGCGGCCGGCGAAGCGGGGGCGGGCGCCGGCGGGCAGCGTACGGACGTACGGGTCCCACGGCTGGGCCCGGTCCTCCGCGACGCCCACGCCGTACTGGAAGAGGTTCGTCGACATCACCGAGAACGTGACCATCGACGCGGTGGCGGCCGTGGCCAGCTCGGGATCCTTGCCGACGAACGGCACGACGAACGCGAGCATCGCGGCGGAGGGGAAGAACGCGCTGCCGAACAGCGCGATCGGGATGCGGGAGATCTCGAGGAGCTGGAACCGGGCGTGGGTGAGCGCGAGCGACGACATGAGGGGTCTCCGGTCTCAGGAGCGCGCGGCGGCGCGGGTCTCGGTGAGCGTGAGGAACGCCTCCTCGAGCGAGGTGGGGCGGACCTCCAGGTCGGTGAAGGCGATGCCGGACGTGACCAGGTCGCGCACCAGGCGGTCGGCGTCCGCGGTCAGCAGGTGGTGGCGGTCCCCGTCGCGCTCGGCGCCGGTGATGCCGGGCAGCTCGGGCAGCGGCCCCGGGACGCTCAGACTGACCCGGCGGACGGCGACGAGGCTGCGTACGGCGTCGACGGTGTCGTCCGCGAGCACCCGGCCTCCCCCGATCACCACCACCCGCCGGGCCAGCGCTTCGATCTCCTCCAGGTAGTGGCTGGTGAGCACGACCGTGCCGCCCTCGGCCTGGTAGGAGCGGATGCCGTCCCAGAGCAGCCGGCGGGCCTGCACGTCGAGGCCGGTGGTCGGCTCGTCGAGGAACACGATCCGGGGCCGCCCGACGAAGGCGAGCGCGACGGCCACCCGCCGCTTCTCGCCGCCGGACAGGCCACCGGTCTGACGGCGTACGAGATCGGCCAGCCCGAACCGGTCGAGCAGCTCACCCTTGGGCAGCGGCTCGTCGTAGTGGGCGGACACGAAGTCGACGACCTCGCCCACGCGCAGCGAGGCGGGCAACCCCGTCTCCTGTGGAGTGACGCCCAGGCGCCGCCGGCTGGCCGGGCGGCGGGGGTCGTCGCCGAACAGCTCGACCCGGCCGGACGTGGGCCGGCGCAGCCCGGTGAGCAGGTTGACCAGCGTGCTCTTGCCCGCGCCGTTGGGCCCGAGCAGGCCGACCAGCTCGCCGGGCTGCACCGCGAGGCTCACCGCGTCGAGGGCCAGCTTGTCGCCGTAGCGGCGGGTCACGTCGATGGCGCGGGCGAGCGTCACGGCTTCTCCTGAGGGTCGAGCAGCGCGCGCAGCGCCGCGGTGTAGTCGTCGAACGCGAGCCGGCCGCGCCGTGTGAGCCGGACGAGGGTGGCGGGCGTACGCCCGTGGTGGGTCTTGGTGACCTCGACGTAGCCCGCGTCCTCGAGTTTGCGCAGGTGGACCGACAGGTTGCCGGCGGTCATCCGCAGCGACTCCTGAAGCTGGGGGAACGTGATGCGGTCGTCGTCGCGCAGCACCGAGAGGGCCGAGACCACCCGCAGCCGGGCCTGGGCGTGGATGACGGGGTCGAGCTCGGTGGACGCCAGATCGCTGCGGTCGGTCATCGCCGGCGCACCCAGCCGATCAGGCCGGCCGCGATCATGCCGCCGCCTCCGGCCACCGCCACGATCAGCGAGTGCCAGCCCGGGCCGACGAGGATGCCGACGACGTTGATCACGCTGGTCCAGGCGCCGAGGACGAACAGGTGGCGGTCGTCCCAGAGCGCGCCGCCGGCCATGTGCAGCGCGCCGGTGAGCGCCACCATGCCGCCGGCCCAGAGCAGACCCGCCCGGTCCTCCGGCAGAACGTCGCTGAACTGGGCGAAGAGGACGGAGAACGCGGTGAACGCCAGCGACCAGGTGATGCCGTAGAGCGCGCCCTGGCGGCTGCTGGGCCCGGACACCCGGCGGCCGACCCGGCCGCCGGCGAAGCCCGTGACGATGCCCGCCGCGATGAACAGCACGGACAGCACCAGCAGCGGCAGCCACGCGGGCAGGTCGGCGAAGACCCGGCCGTCGGGGCCGAAGCGCAGGAAGAACAGGGTGAAGCCGATGAGCCAGGCGATGCCCCAGGGCCAGAACATCAGGCGCGGGTCGGGGCTGATGTCCCGCACCAGGTTGGCGCGCTCCCGCTGGATCAGCGCGAGCGACTCGGCCGGGTCGAGGGGAGGAGCGTCGTCATCGATCGGGGTCATGCCAAGTACTTTACGGCACAAAGTCAAAGAGGTTTGTGCCATAAAGTTGACAGCGGTGCGATAGGGCCGCGAGCGGCGGGGGCGTCAGTCGAGCGGGGCGGGCAGCGGCTTCGCGTGGAGGACGGAGAGGCGGGAGACGGCTCTGGTCAGCACGACGTACAGGCGGTTGAGGCCCTTGGGCTCGGCGGCGACGATGTCGGCGGGCTCGTGGACGATCACATGGTCGTACTCCAGGCCCTTGACCGCCGTCGCGGGCACCACCGTGACCCGCGCCGCGGCCTCGACCTCGTCGGCGCTCGCGTTCTCGATGCCGGCCGCCGTGAGGTGGACGCGCAGCCGGTCCACCGCGGCGTCCGCGGCGATCACCGCGACCGAGCCCTCGTGCGTCAGCGCGGCGGTCACCTCGGTCAGCGTCGCGGCGTCCAGGGCGGCCGGGTCGGCCACTGGCACCACCGCCAGGTCGCCGTCGCGGCGCAGCGAGACCGCCTCGGGCACGTCGACGCCGAGCGCGGGCAGCAGGCGGTTGGCCAGGGTGAGCACGGACGCGGGCACGCGGAACCCGATCGTCAGCGGCACGACGGCCGCCCCGGGCTTGCCGAGGTGGGTCAGCGTCTCGCGCCACTCGGCCGCAGCCCACGGCGCCGTGCCCTGGGCCAGGTCGCCGAGCACGGTGATCGAGCCGTGCTCGCTGCGGCGGGCGATCGCGCGGGCCTGCATCCCGGAGAGGTCCTGCGCCTCGTCGACCACCACGTGCCCGAAGCTCGTCTGCCGTTCGAGCAGTCCCGCGGCCTCGTCGATCAGCACCAGGTCGGCGGCGCTGAACTTCGCCGACTTCACCGTCTTCGGCGGCTTGACCCAGCGGATCGCGTCCTGCTCCTGCTCGGTCAGCAGGTCGTACGAGGGATCGGTGAGCACCTCCGCGACCAGCGCCTCGGGCGTCACGGCGGGCCAGCACGCGTCGAGGAACGTCGTCACGGGAGCGACCTTCGCCATCCTGCGCAGCCAGCCGTCGGTCGGCGAGTTGCCGGTGCGGTACTCCGACTGGCGCTGCAGCAGCCCGACCACACGGGCCCGCACGCGTTCGCGGCCCACCGCGTACGGGAGCCCCTCGCGCCTCGCCTCGTCGACGATCCGGCGCAGCGGTTCCGCGTCGATGCGCCAGCGATACGAGCCATCCGACACCATGATCGGCTCGGTCGGCTTGCCGAGCTTGCGCCACAACGCCGTACGCAGCACCTCGGCCATCCGTACGTCGTGCTTGACCAGCATCGCGGCCTCGCTGTCGGCGGCGCGTACCGGCAGCCGGCCGACCAGGTCGTCCACGGTGGCCTGCTGGACCTCGACCTCGCCGAGCGCCGGCAGAACGGCCGAGATGTACGACAGGAAAGCCGTGTTGGGCCCGACGATGAGCACGCCCGAGCGCCGCAGCCGCTCCCTGTGCAGATAGAGCAGGTACGCGGCCCGGTGCAGGCCCACGGCCGTCTTGCCGGTGCCCGGTGCGCCCTGGACGCAGATCGAGTCGGCGAGCTCCGCGCGCACCAGCTCGTCCTGCTCGGGCTGGATCGTCGCCACGATGTCGCGCATCGGCCCGACGCGCGGGCGCTCGATCTCCGCGGTCAGGATGCGGCTGCTGGTGCCCAGCTCCTCGCCGCGGTCGAGGTGCTCGTCCTCGAAGCTGGTCAGCTCGCCGCGCACGAAGCCGAACCGGCGGCGGGTCGCCACGCCCTGCGGGTCGCGCACGCTGGCGCGGTAGAACGAGCGGGACAGCGGCGCACGCCAGTCCAGCACCAGCGGCTCCCCGGCGTCGTCGGTGACGTGCCGGCGGCCCACGTGGTAGGCGGCGTCGTCCATGTCGAGCCGGCCGAAGAACAGCGGGGTGGTGGGGTCGTCCGCGAGTTCCTTGACGCGGCGGGCCATGTGCCGCCCGAGCTGCTCGGCGGTGTACGAGTCGCCGGCGACCTTGTCGCCGGTCGAGTAGAGGGCCTCCGCGCGCCCGCGCATGCGGGCCAGCGCGGCCCGCGACTCGCGGAGGTGGAGGCGTTCGGCGGTGAGTTCGGTGTCCAGGTCGGGTGCGGGCACGGTGCATCCTCAGGCAGGTCGTTTCCCGGCTGCTCGCGTATCCGGTAGGGCTGGTCCGTCGCCCTCGGCGCGGGGGACGTCCGCTGCGGTGCATGCTCACCACGGCCGTCAAGCGGCCGTTCACGTTACGTCACGTGCGCCCGTGGCTCCACCGATTTACCGAGGCTGAAGAATGGGCGGCATGAGTGACGAGCGTGGGCGGGGCGGATTGCGGATCACGGACCCGCAGGTCATGCGGGCGCTGGCCCACCCGGCGCGGATCGCGATCGTGGAGCATCTGAACGACACGGGGGCCGTGGTGACGGCCACCGAGGTCGCCGAGCTGGTCGGGTTGTCGCCCAGCGCGTCCAGCTATCACCTGCGGGAGCTGGCCCGGTTCGGGCTGGTGGAGCAGGCGCCCAGCCGCGGGGACGGGCGGGAGCGGGTCTGGCGGAGCACGAGCACGGGGCTGCGCGTCGACTCCGGCGGGGACGACCCGGACGTCGCGGCGGCCACCGAGGCGCTGGTCGACGTGTTCCTCGAGCGGGACATGGAGCGCGCCCGGCAGTGGATCCGGCGGCGGCCCGCCGAGCCGGACGACTGGCGTGCCGCGGGCACGTTGACCGAGCACAGACTGCTGCTCACGGCCGACGAGCTGCGGGCGCTCACCGACCGGGTCAACGAGCTCGTGGAGCCCTACCGCTTCCGGAACCGGATGGACGATCCGCCGCCGGGCGCCCGGCCGGCCTACTTCAACATCATGGCGTTTCCCGGCGACGAAGGCTGACGGGGTCTGGCGCGATCCAGATGTGAAGGACTACTTTCGAAGTATGTCCTTCACATCTGGCGGGACGCGCTGGGCCGACATCGGGCTGATCGCGGGATCGCGGGGAGTGTCGGTCTGCGGCGACTTTCTCGCGGCGACCACGCTCGCCCTGGTTCTGCAGCAGGGCGGCCACGGCGGGCTCGCGGTCTCGGCGCTGTTGCTGGCCGCGAGCGTGCCCCTGGCTCTGCTGGCCCCGGTCGCCGGGCGGGTCGCCGATCGGGCGGACAGCCGTACGGTCCTGGTGTGCGTGCCGCTGGTCCAGGCCGGCATCTGCGTCGTGCTGGCGTACACGAGCCGGCCCGCGGCCGTCGTCGGGCTGGTGGCGCTGCTGGCCTGTGGGCTGGCGTTCACCCAGCCGGTGCTGACGGCGCTGCTGCCCGCGATGGCGAGGCGGGAGGACCTGGCCAAGGCGAGCGGGCTCAGCCAGACCGCGGGGAACCTCGGCATGCTGCTCGCCCCCGCGCTGGCGGGCGTCCTCGTCGGGCAGGCGGGGACGCGGGCGCCGTTGCTGATCGACGCGGCCAGCTACCTGGCCCTGGTCGGTGCGGCGCTCGCCGTCCGTACGCGTCGCAAGGGGGTCGCCGGCGTAAAGGTGGCGCTGGTCCCGTGGCGGCTGCGGGACGACCGTACGCTCGCCGTCATGGTCGGCGCGCTGGCCGTGGTCATCGCCGGCGTCAGCGCGATCAACGTGGTCGAGGTGTTCTTCATCCGGGACACGCTGGCCGCCTCCACCACCGTGTTCGGGCTGGTCGCCGCGGCGTGGACCGCCGGCATGCTGCTGGGCAACGCCGTCTTCGGGCGCGTGCCGCCGCACCGCATCACGGTGCCCGCTGTGCTGGCCGTGGTGGCCGGCTCGTCCGCGCCCCTGCTCGCCGGCGCAGCCGTCACGGGACCGTACTGGTTGATTCCGCTCTGGATCGCGGGTGGCCTGTGCAACGGCGGCATCAACGTCTTCACCACGGTGATCGTTGCCCGCCGTACGCCCTCCGGCGCGCACGGCCGCGCCTTCGCCGCCCTCAGCGCCGCCGTCCAGGGCGCGGGCGTGATCGGCCTGCTGGCGGCCGGCCCGCTGGTCGAGCACGTCGGCCCCCGCCTGCTGATGGCGGCGATCGGCGCGTTCGGCCTGGTCGTGCCGCTGGCCGGGATGCCGCTCGTGCGACGTGAGCCACCTTCGCATCCGGTGAGGGGCGGTTCGCCGGTGCAGCGGGATAGCGTCGGAGAATGAGCGACAGCGCCGGTCGGCCCCGGGTCGGGCACATCCAGTTCCTCAACTGCCTCCCGATCTACTGGGGCCTCATGCGTTCCGGCCACCTGCTCGACGTCGACCTGCACAAGGACACGCCCGACCGGCTCAGCGCCGAGCTCGTCGCGGGGAACCTCGACATCGGCCCGATCACGCTGGTCGAATACCTGCGCCACGCCGACGAGCTCGTGCTGCTGCCCAACCTCGCGGTCGGCAGCGACGGGCCGGTGCTCTCGGTCAACCTCATCTCGACCCGGCCGCTCGCCGAGCTCGACGGCCGCCCGGTCGCGCTGGGGTCTACCAGCCGCACCGGCGTGCTGCTCGCCCAGATGCTGCTCGCCGAGCGCTACGGCGCCGAGCCCGAGTACTTCCGCTGCCCGCCCGAGCTCACCCAGATGCTGATCGAGGCCGACGCCGGCGTGCTGATCGGCGACCCGGCCCTGCGCGCCCTCTACGAGGCCCCGCGCCTCGGGCTGCAGGTCACCGACCTGGGTCAGGCGTGGCGTGAGTGGACCGGCCTGCCGATGGTGTTCGCCGTCTGGGCCGTCCGCAAGGACTTCGCCGCCGCCCACCCGGGCGTGGTCAAGGACGTGCACGAGGCGTTCCAGCGCTCCCGCGACCTCTGCCTCGGCGAGCTGGACGAGGTCGCCGCCGCGGCGGCCCGGTGGGAGCCGTTCGACGCCGGGACCCTGGCCAACTACTTCCGGGCGCTCGACTTCTCGCTGGGTGAGCGGCAGATCGCCGGGGTGCGGGAGTTCGCCCGGCGTGCGGCGGCTCGTGGCGAGGTGCCCCCGTTGCCCGCTCACGGTCCGCTTTTCGCCGAAGTTTGATCTTCAAACGCGCAGCCCCTACGCTCCCCGCACCTCTCATCGACGCAGAGAAGACGGGGATCCCATGCGCCGACTTGCCCTTCCGGCGGCTGCTGCCCTGGCCCTCGGCGGCCTCGCCGCTCCGGCCCAGGCCGCGCCCGGCGACGCCGAGCCGCTCGTCGGCGTGTACGTGCCCGAACAGATCGCGGTCATCGCCGGCAAGACCAAGACGATCCGTGCCGAGGTGGGCAACGTCGGCAATGCGGCGGCCAAGAACGTCGTGGTCAGCTTCGCCGGCGTCGACCCGGCGCTCGAGCTGACGCTGCCGGCCGGCTGCGACGCGACGTCCTGCAAGGTCGGCGACCTCGCCGCGGGCGCCCGCAAGACCCTCACCTTCACGGTCGCGGTGACCGGCGACGAGCTCGTCTCCACGTTCCGCGTCGCCACCAACGTCGGCTTCGAGACCGAGGTGTCGGTGGTGCGCTCGGCCGGCGGCGTCGACCTGGAAGTCGAGCCGATCGACGACCTCAAGCTCACGCGCGGCCGGTCCGCCGCCCTGCCGCTCGCCGTGCACAACACCGGCAGCGAGACCGTCGACTCGGTCGGCCTGCTGGTGCTCGGCGAGGAGGGGATCACCGCGCTCGGCGACTACCGCAACTGCCTGTCCCTCGACGAGTTCGAGGACGACACGGAGGAGTCGGAGCTGGGCGTTCCCGGCATCCTCTGCAAGTTCGACCAGGAGTTCGCGCCCGGCTCGACCCTCGCGCTCCCCAAGACGTCGCCGATCCGGATCCAGCTCGACAAGGACGCGGGCGGCCCCTACACGTACTCCGGGGCCGTCCTGGCGCTCGGCGTGAACGACGACGACGCCGCGCTGCTCGCGAAGAAGAAGACCGGCCGCGCGCTGAGCCTGACCCCGGTGAGCAAGGCCGCCGACATCACCGACGGCACCGAGCCCGACGACATCAACGCCGAGGACAACGTCGCCTACTTCGGCGTCACCGCCGCCAAGTCGGCAGCCGACAGCGCCGCGGTGGGCGGCGCGTTCTCCGGCCGGTCCGAGACCGTCGAGGTCGGACTGCGCAACCTCGGCCCCACCACGCTCATCCCCGGCGACGACCAGTTCACCTGGGTCCCGAGCGTGCGGGTGTCGATCCCGGCCGGCGTGGAGCTGAGCGAGGTCGACATCAACTGCATGCCCGGCACCGACGCCGGCGAGTGGGACTTCGACAACGCCGGAGAGGTCGACGGTCTCGAGTACACCTGCTTCCCCGACCTGGGCGCCAAGGTCGGCGAGACGGTCTCGTTCGCCTTCACCGGCAAGGCGACCAAGCAGTCCGCCCCCGGTTCGGTCGTCGTCGACGGCGGCGTGCAGGACGTCAACCACGGCAACGACCGCGCGCAGATCACCGTCGCCGCGCCGGCCGGAACGGGCGGGACCGGCGGCGGCCTGCCGGTCACCGGCGCGCCTGCCGGGTGGGTCGCGCTGGGCGGCGCCGCGCTGCTGGTCGCGGGCGGGGTGGCGGCGTTCGCCTTCCGCCGGCGGCGCATCGTCACGACGCTCTGAAGCTGATCGTCCACAGGGCCGTCCGAGTTCCCGGGCGGATCGGGCGCCGGATCCGCACCTCGCCGACCCGGGGTTGCTTCGGGTTGCTAGCGTCCGCGGATCATGAGGAGTCCCGAGTTCGACGGGTATGAGCGCGCCCGGTGGGCGGGCCGGGCCGCGGCGTACGAGCGCAGCTTCGCCCGGCTGTGCGCGCACCCGGCCGACGCCCTGCTCGACGCGGCGGGTGTCGACAAGGGACGGCGCGTGCTCGATGTCGGCACGGGCACGGGCACGGTGGCCGCTCTGGCGGCGGCGCGGGGGGCGACCGTGCTGGCGGCGGACGCCGAACCGTCGATGCTGGACGTGGCGGCGCCGCGGCTGCCGACGGGGGCGACGGTGCTGGCCACGCTGCCGGTGCTGCCGTTCCCGGGGGAGTTCTTCGACGTCGCGGTCGGCAACTTCGTGATCAACCACGTGGGCAATCCGGCGGCGGCGGTCGCGGAGATGGCGCGCGTGACGCGCCGCGGCGGGCGGATCGCGGTGACCGTGTGGCCGTCCCCGCCGCCGACGGCGCAGCGGCTGTGGAACGACATCTTCGACGCGGCGGGCGTGGAACGGCCCGCACAGCTGCCCCGGCTCGACGACGCCAACGACTTCCCGCGTACGGAAAAGGGTCTGTCCGCCCTGCTGGAAGGCGCGGGCCTCGCCGCCGTCATGTGCACCACGGTGTCGTGGACGCTGCGCATCGACCCGGACGACTGGTGGGCCGGACCGGCCGCCGGGCTGGGCATGCCGGGCCTCATCCTCGCCCGGCAGCCGCAGTCGGTGGTCGCCGAGGTGCGGGCCGCGTTCGACGAGCTCACCGGCCCCTACCGTACGGACGGGGGTCTGCTCGCCCTGCCCACGTCGGCGCTGCTGGCCCGGGGCACGCGCGGCCGGCCGGCCTGACGGCTACCCGAGCACCTCGTCGAGCGCGGCCACGTCGTCGGCCGACAGCTGCCAGGCGCCGGCGGCGGCGTTCGCGTGCACCTGCTCGGCGCTGGTGGCGCCCGCGATCACGCTGGCGACGGCGGGACGCGCGGCCAGGCCGGCGATCGCCACGTCGAGCAGGCTGTGGCCGCGCTCGGCGCCGAACGCGGTGAGCGCCTCGATGGTGTCCCAGTCGGCGCCGTCGACCCAGCGCTGGTAGCGCGGCTGCGACAGCCGGGTGCCCGCGGCGGGCTCCTCGCCGCGGCGGTACTTGCCGGTGAGCAGCCCCGAGTCGAGCGGGAAGAACGGCAGCAGCCCCAGCCCGAACTGCTCGCAGGCCGGCACGACCTCGGCCTCGACCTCGCGGTGGAGCAGGCTGTACTGGTTCTGGGCGCTGACGAACGGGGTGAGGTTGGCGGCGCGGGCGGTCCAGTCGGCGTCCGCGATCTGCCAGCCGGCGAAGTTCGAGTTGCCCAGGTAGCGCACCTTGCCCGAACGCACCAGGTCGTCGAGGGCGGCCAGCGTCTCCTCGATCGGCGTCTGCGGGTCGGGGGTGTGCAGCTGGTAGAGGTCGATGTGGTCGGTGTCGAGCCGGCGCAGCGACGCCTCGACCGCGCGCACGATGTACCGCCGGGAGCCGCGGGCGCCGAAGTCGTTGCCGTTGAGGCCCTCCATGTCGAGCCCGAACTTCGTCGCCAGCACGACTTCGTCGCGGCGGCCCTTGAGCGCCTGGCCCAGGCACTCCTCGGAGGCGCCGTGCGGGGTGCCGTACACGTCCGCCGTGTCGAACAGCGTGATGCCGGCGTCGATCGCGGCGTCGACGACCTCGCGGGTGCCGTCGGCGTCGAGCTTGCGGCCGAAGTTGTTGCAGCCGATGCCGACGACGGAGACGACCAGGCCCGAGGCGCCCAGCCGGCGGTAGCTCATCTCACTCATGACCCCGACCCTATGCCCGTTCGTACCGTCGTTTGCCCGCGACGCCGCGACATCGGCCGTTGTCTATTGACACACGCCGGAAACAAAACCGACGCTCGGCTGAGAGCGCTCTCTAGTCCCCTCGGCGGAAGGTGTTCCCCCGTGCGTACCCTCCTGCGAGCCCTGGCCGCGCTGGCCGTGACCATCCCGGTCGCGGCCGCGGTCTCCCCGCCCGCGGCGCAAGCCGTCGGCCCCACCCTGCTGCCCGTCACCGTCTCCAACAACACCGGCCGCGGCGAAGCGGTGTACCTGTACGTCATCGGCATCCAGCTGTCGTCCGGCCGGCTGGGCTACGTCAACCAGGCCGGCGCCTTCTCGCCCTGGACCGGTGGCGCCCTGCCGCCGGCGCCCGCACCCGACGTCTCCATCCCCGCCGCGGGCAACGGCGGCAGCACGACCATCCAGTTCCCGCGCGGCTTCTCCGGCCGCGTCTACTTCTCGCTCGGTGAGAAGCTGAAGTTCTTCCTCACGCCGGACGGGCTGGTGCAGCCGGCGCCCTGGGCGAGCGGCGACGCCAACGAGAACATCCTGTTCGACTGGAGCGAGTTCACCTACAACGACGCGGGGCTGTGGCTCAACAGCTCGCAGGTCGACATGTTCGCGGTGCCGCACGCCGTGTCGGTGACCGGGGCCTCCGGGGCGACCAAGCGCACGGGTGACCTGGTCGCGAACGGGCGGGACACCATCATCAACACGATCCGCGGCACGTCCGGCTGGGCCAACACGGTCCGTACGCGATCGGACGGAACGGTGCTGCGGGTGCTCGCGCCGGGCAAGGCGGCCGGGGCCGGGCTGCTGAGCAGCACGTACCTCGACCCGTACATCGCGTCGGCGTGGAACGCGTACACCGGCAAGACGCTGACGGTCGTGCCGTTCGGCGATCAGCCCAACACCCGCTACTTCGGGCGTACGTCGGGCAACGTCATGCGCTTCACCAACTCCGCGGGCGCTGAGGTCGCGTCGTTCAACCGGCCGTCGTCGGCGTCGGTGTGGGGCTGCGACGGGGACCTGCCCGCCCCGAACGACCAGGTGGTCGGGCCGATCTCGCGCACGCTCTGCGCGGCGCTGAACCGGGGCACGCTCGGCACGATCGACACGCAGCCGAGCACCAACCCGGCCGACTTCTACCGCAACAACCCGACAAACGTGTACGCCAAGGTGATCCACGCCAACATGGTGGACGGCAAGGCGTACGCGTTCGCCTTCGACGACGTCGGCGCGTTCGAGTCGCTGGTGCACGACGGCGATCCCCGCTCGGCCGGCATCCACCTGACCCCGTTCGGTGGCGGCGGCTCGGGCGGCGGCGGCTCGACCGGTGCGGTGTCCGTGATCAGCTCGCTCAACAACAAGTGCATCGACGTGCCCAGCGCGAACTTCGTCGACAGCGCGCCGCTGCAGATGTGGACGTGCAACAACACCAACGCCCAGAAGTGGACCTTCACGGGCGGCACGCTGCGCAGCGAGAACAACAAGTGCATGGACGTGCAGGCGGCCGGAACCGCGAACGGCACGCCGATCCAGCTCTACACGTGCAACGGCACGGCAGCTCAGCAGTTCGTGCTCAGCGCGGCCGGCGACCTGGTGAACCCGCAGGCCAACCGGTGCGTCGACATCAAGGACGTCAACTCCGCCGACGGGGCCCGGCTGCACCTGTGGGACTGCATCGGAGCCGCCAACCAGAAGTGGCGCAAGGGGTAGTTCTGCTTCCCGTTCCACCGTGGACCTGCGGGTTCGCGGTGGAACGGGGTTGCGCGGCCCGATCATCGGTGCCAGGTTGCCCGGGTGACGATCTTTCTCGGGGGCGGCGGCAGCGAGGACGACGAGGCGCTGCTGTGGGACGAGGTTTTCCGTACGGGCGGACGCGTGGCCGTGTGGCCCTTCGCTCAGCCGCGCCGGCAGTGGCGGGCGATCGAGCAGTGGCTCGCGGGCGCGCTGGCTCGCCGCGGGAACTTCGCCATCGACCTGCCCGGCGACGCCACGGGCGGCCCCGGTGAGCTGCTGGAGACGGCGGACGTGCTCGTCATCCCGGGCGGCAACACGTTCGACCTGCTTGCGGCCCTGTGGAAGCGTGACCTCGTCGGGGCTCTGACGGACTTCGCCGTACGCGGCGGCAACGTCTACGGCGGCAGCGCGGGCGCCATCCTCCTGGGCGCGGACATCGCCATCGCGGGCGTGCTCGACCGCAACGACACCGGCAGCAGCGAAACCCGGGGCCTCGACCTGCTCGGCGGTCACGTGGTCTTTCCGCACTTCGACCCGTCGGCGCCGTCCGCGGCCCGGGAGTGGGCCCGCACCCACGATGTCCCCGTCCTCGCCATCCCCGAGACCGCGGGCGTCGTCGTCGACGGCGCACAAGCCCGCAACGCAGGACCGTCCCCTGTGGAGGTGTTCACCCCCGCCGGCGGCCGCGCCTACGCACCCGGCGAGGTCTGGTCGCTGCGGGGTCAGGACTCCGGCGGGGCGGCCAGCTCGCGGTAGGCCGGGCGCAGCAGGTCGACCAGCGGGATGTGGCGCACCTTGACCGGTGGGGCGTCGAGCGCGCGCAGCAGGAGCTCCGGCGGTGTGCTGATGCGCGTCGGGCGTTCGCGCAGACGGCTCAGGCTGATCGCGGACGTGTAGAAGCCATCGAGGTGATCCTCCAAAGGGGACTCCTCAACGGCCAGCGGGTCGACCGCCGGGACCGGCTCCGGTGTTCCGCGCAGCGCGTCGAGCAGCGCGTCTCGTGGCCGGCCGCGCCACGCGAGCACCAGGAACGGGTCGTCGTCGAAGGCCTCGGCCAGCACGTAGAGAACCGCCGAGCCGTGCTTGCAAGGCACGCTCCAATCAGGACAGCTGCAGCGGATGTCCAGGCGGTCGGGGAACAGCGGCGCCTCGTGCGCGGTGAACAGGTCGACGATCTCGTGCGGCATCTCGCCGGCCAGCAGCGCCGCACGGTAGAGCGCCTGCGAGCCGAGCGCCTCGGTCAGCTCCGTCCACTGTGTTTCGTCGAACGCGGCGATCTCGATCGTGACCTCGTACGGCTGCGGCCGCGAACCCTGCACCCGCGCGGTGACCCGGCCCGCGGCGAGCGCGAAGTCCATCACCTGACCCTTGCGCGCGTAGGCCCGGCCGCGCGCGAGGCGGCCGCCGTCGCAGACCTGTTCCAGCACGTCGACGAAGCGGCGCGACCACCACTGTTCCCCGATCTTGCCGCGCTTGGCCCGTACGGCGATGCCGCCCTCGACCTCGATCGGCCGCCCGCCCTCGAAGAACCGCCCCTGCGGATCGACCGGCATGTCAGCGCACCGCCCCGGCGTCGAGCGCGAACAGCTCGCGCAGCTCGTCGGTGCTCAGATCGGTGATCCAGTCCTCGCCCGTGCCGACGACCGAGGAGGCGAGCGCCTTCTTCCGCTCGATCATGCCGTCGATCTTCTCCTCGAGCGTGCCGGTGCAGATGAACTTGCGGACCTGCACGTTGCGCGACTGTCCGATGCGGAACGCGCGGTCGGTGGCCTGATCCTCGACCGCCGGGTTCCACCACCGGTCGAAGTGGACGACGTGGTTGGCGGCGGTCAGGTTGAGGCCCGTGCCGGCCGCCTTGAGCGAGAGCAGGAACAGCATGGGCTCGTCATCGGTCTGGAACCGCTCGACCATCTCGTCGCGCCGGGCCTTGGACAGTCCACCGTGGAGCCAAAGCACCGGGCGGTCGAGGTGGGCCGCGAGATAGGGCTGCAGCAGCGATCCCCACTCCGAGTACTGCGTGAAGACCAGCGCCTTGTCGCCGTCCTCGACGATCTGTTCCGCGAGCTCCTCGAGGCGGGCCAGCTTGCCCGACCGCGCGGGCAGGCGCGAGCCGTCCTTGAGCAGGTGCGCGGGGTGGTTGCAGACCTGCTTGAGCTTGGTCATCGCGGCCAGCACGTTGCCGCGCCGCTGGATGCCCTCGCTGCCCTCGATCTCGTCCATCATGTCCTCGACGACGGCCTGATAGAGCGTGGCCTGCTCGGGCGTGAGCGTGCACCACACCTTCATCTCGTTCTTCTCGGGCAGGTCCGAGATGATCGTCTTGTCCGTCTTGAGCCGCCGCAGCACGAACGGCCCGGTCGCCCGCTTCAGCGCCGCGGCGGCGTCCTCGTCCTGCCGCACCTCGATCGGCTCCTGGAAACGCCGCCGGAACCTCTTTGCCGGCCCGAGCATCCCCGGGTTGCAGAAGTCCATGATGGACCACAGTTCGGCCAGGTGGTTCTCGACCGGCGTGCCCGTCAGGGCGAGCCGCGTGCGCGCCGGAACCGCGCGGACCGCCTGGGCCTGCCGGGTGCCGCTGTTCTTGATCGCCTGGGCCTCGTCGCAGACGACGCGTCCCCAGTGGACTTCACGCAGCGTCTCGAGGTCGCGCACCGCGGTGCCGTAGGTGGTCAGCACGAGGTCGGCGTCGCGTACGGCGGCGTCGAAATCCTCGCCGCGTTGCCGCGTGCCGCCGTGGTGCACGTAGACCCGCAGGCCGGGCGCGAACCGCGCGGCCTCCTTGTGCCAGTTGCTGACCAGCGACATAGGACAGATCAGCAGGGTCGGCGCCACGACCGAGGCGGCGTCGGCGCGCTCGGTCAGCAGCAGCGACAACGTCTGCGCGGTCTTGCCGAGGCCCATGTCGTCGGCCAGGATGCCGCCCAGCCCGATCCGCGACAGGAAGCTCAGCCAGGACAGGCCGCGCTCCTGATAGGGCCGCAGGGTGCCCTGGAACGACGGGGGCGTCGGGACCGGGGTGAGGCGCTCGGCCGCCTGTCCGGAGAGCAGGTCGCCGAGCAGGCCGTCGGCGTCGACCTCCACCAGCGGCAGGTCCTCCTCGCCGCCGTCCATGACCTGCTGCAGCACCTCACCCGCGGTGAGCTCGCCCTCGCGGCGGCTGCCCACCGCCTTGAGCGCGGCCCGCAGCTGACGATCGTCGAGCTCGACCCACTGGCCGCGGACCCGCACCAGCGGAACCTTGAGCCGGGCCAGCTCGGCCAGCTCCTCGGCGGTCACCGCCCCGTCGCCGATCACCAGGTCGATGCGGAAGTCGACCAGCTCGTCGAGCCCGAACCCGGAGTCGGCCACGGCCCGCGACGAGGTGCCCTTCCGCGACCGGGACCGGGTGGTCAGCTTCAGCCCGACGCTCTTGCGCCCGGCCCAGGCGGGCAGCTGGACCCCGAACCCGGCCGCCTGCAACAGCGGCGCCGCCTGCCGCAGGAACTCGTGCGCCTCGGCGGTGGCGAGCTCCATGCCCGCCGGCTCCTGCCCGAGCAGCGCGACGTTGAGCAGCGGGAACAACCGCACGGCCCGGCCCAGCCCGGCCAGCAGCGTCTCGTCGGGGCGCGGCGGCAGACCGGGGAACCGCCCGCCGGCCC
Organism: Actinoplanes sp. URMC 104; assembly: GCF_051386375.1. NCBI lineage: Bacteria > Bacillati > Actinomycetota > Actinomycetes > Micromonosporales > Micromonosporaceae > Actinoplanes > Actinoplanes sp. URMC 104. The sequence continues at coordinate 187,163 of NZ_JBPQTO010000004.1, forward strand.
ACACCTCGGCCGCCGGCAGGTAGAGGCTCGGATCCTCGGCGGACTGCAGCGCGAACTCCAGCCCCCACGCGTCCTGGCCGGGCGGCGGCTCGATCAGCCGGAAGCTCACCCGGATCGGGCCGTTGGCCTCGTGCGCGGCTCGCAGCCACGCGTCGAGCGCCGCCCGCAGGTCGCGTTCCTCGTCGTGGCGGGCACCGGGCAGGGCCGGGTCCTCGGCGGTGAGCGCCGCGATCCACCGGTCGGGCAGCGGCGCCTTGGGTCCGGCCCGGTGCCCCAGCAGGATCCGCTCGGGCATCACCGACCGGGCGGCCGCGTCGACCAGCGCGTCGAGCGCATCCCGGAGAGTGTGGGCCACCCCGCCGGACGCGGAGCCCGGCGCGGTGGCGGTCGGGGACGCCGGGGGAGAGGGGGAGGCGGCGCGGACGACCGGGGGCATGGCGGCGGCGAAGTCGCGGTAGGTGGTGGCGTCGGCGCCGGTCTGGACGGGGCGCCAGCGGGCGGTGGGGACGGCGGCCTCGGTGACGAGCTGGGGGAGCATGCGGCCGCGGTGGGCCAGGTCGCAGGCGTGGCCGGCCAGGACGCAGAGGTAGCGCAGCGACGACGCGGGCAGCCAGGACCCGGCCGGGTCGGGGTCGGCGAGCGCGCCGAGGGCCGGGAGCGCGGCGTCGCCGGGCAGCAGGAGGGCGGGCACGGTCCACTCGGCCAGGCGGGCGCCGCGGCCCGCCGGCTCGGCGCCGGTCTCGGGCGAGGGCAGCGGGCCGCGGGCGGCGCTGGGCAGCAGCAGCGCCAGCGACCCCACGCCGGCCTTGGCGAGCGGGTCCCGTACGTCCTCGGAGGTCTCGGTCAGGGTCGTGAGCAGCGCCTCGGCGGCGATCGCGAACGGATGTGGCCGCCGCTGCGCCCGCGAACCGGTGGTCAGGGGCAGCGCGGGGTCCTCGGCCCAGAGCGCGAGCTGTCCCGGCCGGTCCGTGCCCGGCACCCAGCCGCCATGCACGACGAGCACATCCACCCCCTGAAGGAACGCATCGAGACTAGCGACGCGGGGGGCCGGAGTGCTCATCGCCACGCAACGCGCCGACTGACGCCCGGGCGAGCGGGGACGTAATCTCGACAACGTGACGGCGAACCCGGAGATCGACAGCATCCTGCAGCGTGGGGCCGACGGCGGGCGGATCACGCCCGAGGAGGCGCTGCTCATCTACACCGAGGCGCCGTTCCACGCGCTCGCCGAGGCCGCCGACGCGGTCCGGCGCCGCCGCTATCCCGACGGCATCGTCACCTACCTGATCGACCGCAACATCAACTACACGAACGTCTGCGTCACCGCGTGCAAGTTCTGCGCCTTCTTCCGCGCGCCCAAGCACTCCGAGGGCTGGTCGCACCCGATGGAGGAAATCCTGCACCGCTGCGGCGAGGCGGTCGACCTCGGCGCCACCCAGGTGATGCTGCAGGGCGGCCACCACCCCGAGTTCGGCGTGGAGTACTACGAGAACCTGTTCGCCTCGGTGAAGCAGGCCTACCCGCAGCTCGCCATCCACTCGATCGGCCCGAGCGAGATCCTGCACATGGCGAAGGTCTCGGGGGTCTCGATCGAGGAGGCGATCGTACGGATCAAGGCCGCCGGGCTGGACTCGATCGCCGGCGCCGGCGCCGAGATGCTGCCCGACCGGCCGCGCAAGGCGATCGCCCCGCTCAAGGAGAGCGGCGCCCGCTGGCTCGAGGTGATGGCGGTCGCGCACCGCAACGGCCTGTCGTCGACCGCGACGATGATGATGGGCACCGGCGAGACGCACGCCGAGCGCATCGAGCACATCCGCATGATCCGCGACGTGCAGGACCTGACCGTGGCCCGCGGCTACCGCGACGACGCCGTCGAAACGAGCCGGGAGATCGGGGGCTTCCGGGCCTTCATCCCGTGGACCTACCAGCCGGAGAACAACCACCTCAAGGGCCGCACCCAGGCCACGACCATGGAATACCTGCGGTTCCTGGCCATGTCGAGGCTGTTCTTCGACAACGTGGCGCACCTGCAGGCGTCCTGGCTGACCACGGGCAAGGACGTCGGCCAGCTCTCGCTGCACCTGGGCGTGGACGACCTCGGCTCGATCATGCTGGAGGAGAACGTGATCTCCTCGGCCGGCGCCCGGCACCGGTCCAACCTGCACGAGCTGATCTGGATGATCCGCACCGCCGACCGCACCCCGGCCCAGCGCGACACCCTCTACCGCCACCTCGCCGTGCACCGCACGCCGGCCGACGACCCGACCGACGACCGCGTCGTGTCGCACTTCTCGTCGATCGCGATGCCCGGCGGCGGCGCGGGCCGCACCCAGCTGCCGCTGGTCGAAGCCTCGTAGAAAAGGCGGGTTGCCGTTGACCGTTCGGTCAGGTGCCGCTCCCCGAACCGGGGAGGGGCGGGTATCTGGTTCGTAACGAGGGACGTGAACCTCTGTTGCCGGCGTTCCGGCCCTGGTTACGTTGCCCGCGTAAGACCTGAGAACCACCTGACGCATCAGCCGGGTTCGACACCGGTGATGGTCGCGGACCCGACCGATGGCGGTCGTATATATAACGCACGAGGAACGGGCGGGATGGGTCACCATCCCGCCCGATCTGTTTGTGCCGGGTGTAAGAGTGGTGCTGTGACGCGCGCAGATCTGGACAAGCAGCCGCACGAGGTCGCCGAGATGTTCGACGGCGTGGCCGACCGGTACGACCTGACCAACACGGTGCTCGCCTTCGGCCAGGACCGGGGCTGGCGGCGCGCCACCCGCGCGGCGCTGAGCCTGCGTCCGGGGGAGCGGGTGCTCGACGTGGGCGCGGGCACCGGCGTCTCGACCGAGGAGCTGGGCCGGTCGGGCGCGTTCGCGGTGGGCGCCGACCTGTCCACCGGCATGCTGCGGGCCGGGCGCCGGGCGCGCCCCGAGGTTCCGCTGGTCGCGGGCGACGCGCTGCGGCTGCCGTTCGCCGACGGCACGTTCGACGCGGTCACCATCTCGTTCGCGCTGCGCAACGTCGTGGACGTCGACGGCGCGCTGCGCGAGCTGGGCCGGGTCACGCGTCCCGGCGGGCGGCTCGTGGTCTGCGAGTTCAGCCACCCGACCAACGGGCCGTTCCGCACTGTCTACATGCAGTACCTGATGCGGTCGCTGCCCGTGGTGGCCCGCAAGGTGTCGAGCAACCCCGACGCGTACGTCTACCTCGCCGAGTCGATCCGCGCCTGGCCCGACCAGCGGGCGCTCGCGGCGCGCATCGCCGGGGCAGGCACGTGGAGCCGGGTCGGGTGGCGCAACCTGACCGGCGGCATCGTGGCGCTGCACCGGGCAACTAAAGCCTAAAGAGGGACAAAAACGCCTTTCGGCCCGGCGCGGCGCGAAGGCTGTTTGGCTCGGGTCATGACGACCTTCGGGCAGCTCGAAGACACCGACATCGACATCGCCATCGACGAGAGCGACGCCGGCGAGCGTCGCGGCATGGAGCTCGCCGCCCGGCTGCGGCTGGTGGCAGCGCAGGACCCGGATCTGGCTCAGGAACTGGTCGACAACCTGATCGTGGCGCTGGACAAGGCCATGGGCGGCAACTTCCGCGACTACCTCGAGGGCGACGCGCGTGCCGCGGCGGACAGAGTTCTCGCAGAGGGCAATTCACCCACTCGAAACAGTTAGGGTTCCCTTACCAGAACGACCTTCGATGGCCGTCCTAGACTCCGAACTTGGGCGCGCTTGTGAACTGTTTCACGAGCCGCTGCGAGACGGAGGTGTGGTGTGCGCAACCAAGTACCATCCGGTCCGACAGCCGACGAGGCCGACGTCATCGTCGTCGGCGCGGGTCCGGGTGGATCAGCGGCGGCCTATCACATGGCGCGGCACGGACTGAGAGTCCTGCTGCTGGAGAAGACCGAGTTCCCGCGCGAGAAGGTCTGCGGCGACGGGCTGACCCCGCGTGCCGTCCGCCAGCTCGTCCGGATGGGCATCGACACCTCGGAAAAGGCCGGCTGGCTGCAGAACAGGGGCCTGCGGGTGATCGGCGGAGGCGTGCGCCTCGAGCTCGACTGGCCCGACCTGGCCAGCTTCCCGAACTACGGCCTGGTGCGCACGCGCCTCGACTTCGACGACATGCTCGCCCGGCGGGCCGTCGAGGCCGGCGTGCTGCTGCGCACCGGTGTCACCGTCACCGGCCCCGTGCTCGACGAGGACGGCAACGCGATCGGTGTCGAGGCCAAGGCGGGGCCGGACAAGGAGCCCGTGGAGTTCCGTGCGCCGCTCGTGATCGCGGCGGACGGCGTGTCGGGCAAGCTGCCGATCGCGATGGGGCTGACCAAGCGCGACGACCGCCCGCTGGGCGTGGCCGTCCGGCGCTACTACCACTCGCCCGTACGCGCGGACGACGACTACCTCGAGTCCTGGCTGGAGCTGCGCAGCGCGAGCGACCGCGACAAGCTGCTCCCGGGCTACGGCTGGATCTTCGGGCTGGGCGACGGCCGGGTCAACGTGGGCCTGGGCATCCTCAACAGCTCCAGCGCGTTCGGCAAGACCAACTACCGCGCGATGCTGACCGACTGGCTGGCCGGGACGCCCGCCGACTGGGGCATGCGCGACGACTCCAACGCGGACGGGCCGATCCTGGGCGCCGCGCTGCCGATGGGCTTCAACCGGGTGCCGCACTACACGCGCAACCTGATGCTCGTCGGCGACTCGGGTGGCATGGTCAACCCCATGAACGGCGAAGGCATCGCGTACGCGATGGAGAGCGGCGAGCTGGCGGCCGAGATCGCGGTCCAGGCGCTCGCCCGGCCCGCCGGCGCCGACCGCGAGCGGGCCCTGCGGGCGTACCCCGGCGAGCTGAGCGCGCGGTTCGGCGGCTACTACCGTCTGGGCGGCGTGTTCGTGAAGCTGATCGGCAACCCGCACGTCATGCGGATCGCCACCAAGCACGGCATGCCGCATCCGACCCTCATGCGGTTCGTTCTGAAGCTGCTGGCCAACCTCACCGACCCGCGTGGCGGCGACGCCATGGACCGGGTGATCAACGGTCTGACCAAGGTTGCGCCCGCGGTATGAGCACCCCGCGCGCCGAGAGCGTAAATCGGACTAATAGTGTGAACCAGCTAATAGTCGGGCAGGAGATAACATGACGGTCAACCCATACGTCCCGATCGTCGGGTTACTGATCCTCGGCGCGCTGTTCGCGTTGTTCTCGGTGTCGATCGCGCCGATCGTCGGTCCGCACCGCTACAACCGCGCCAAACTCGACGCCTACGAGTGCGGCATCGAGCCCGCGCCGCAGCCGGTCGGTGGTGGCCGCTTCCCGGTCAAGTTCTATCTGACCGCGATGCTCTTCATCATCTTCGACATCGAAACCATCTTCCTGTACCCGTGGGCCGTCTCCTTCGGAGCGCTGGGCATCTTCGGGTTCGTCGAGATGGTCCTGTTCATCGTCACCGTCTTCATCGCCTACACGTACGTGTGGCGACGCGGCGGCCTCAACTGGGACTGATGCTCTATGGGTATCGAAGAGAAACTGCCCTCCGGAATCCTGCTGACCTCCGTCGAGAAGCTCTCGAACTGGGCGCGTAAGTCCTCGTTCTGGGGCGCGACGTTCGGCTTGGCCTGCTGCGCGATCGAGATGATGGCCGCCGGCGGTCCGCACTACGACCTGGGCCGCTGGGGCATGGAGGTCTTCCGGGCCTCGCCCCGCCAGGCCGACCTCATGATCGTCGCGGGCCGGGTGAGCCAGAAGATGGCCCCGGTCGTGCGCCAGATCTACGACCAGATGCCCGAGCCCCGCTCGGTGATCTCGATGGGCGTGTGCGCCTCGTCCGGCGGCATGTTCAACAACTACGCGATCGTGCAGGGCGTCGACCACATCGTCCCGGTCGACATCTACCTGCCCGGCTGCCCGCCGCGGCCCGAGATGCTGATCGACGCGATCCTCAAGATGCGCGAGAAGGTCATGGCCCAGCCGCTCGGCCCCAACGGCCGCAAGATGCTCGAGGCCCGCAAGGCCGAGGGCAAGGTGCCGATCGTCGCGCCGGGCGCGATGCCCTCGTCGTACCGGGTCGACAAGGTCCGACGCGCGGAGTGGACCCAGGCGGTCAAGGAAGGCCGCGAGGAACAGCTGCGCATCGAGAACTGGATGAAGCTGCAGCCGCACCTGCGGGAGGGCAAGTGAGCACCCAGCCCGAGTCCGACGGCGGCGTGCCCGCCACGCAGCCCGTCGGCGCCGACATCGACGCGCCGGCGCAGGTCCCGCCGAGCCCCTACAAGGGCATGTTCGGCGTCAAGGGCACCGGCGACGTCTCCGGCTTCGGCGGCCTCGCCCGGCGCACGCCGACGACGGCCGACAGCGAGCGGCCGTTCGGCGGCTACTTCGACGAGGTGCACGACTCGCTCGAGGAGGCGTACCCGGCCTTCGCCGACGCGATCGTCAAGGTCGTCGTCGACCGGGGCGAGCTGACGCTGCACCTCAAGCCCGAGCGCATCGCCGAGGTCTGCCAGATCATGCGCGACGACGAGTCGCTGCGCTTCGAGCTGTGCTCCTCGGTCGACGCCGTCGACTACCTGGGCAGCGACCCGGCGCGCTTCCACGTGTCGTACCAGCTGACCTCGATGACCTACCGCCGGCGCGTCCGCCTCGAGGTGGCCGTGCCCGAGAACGTTCCCGTGCCGAGCGTGACCAGCGTCTACCCGACTGCCGACTGGCAGGAGCGCGAGGTCTACGACATGTTCGGCGTCGTGTTCACCGGCCACCCCAACCTCACCCGGATCCTCATGCCGGACGACTGGGAGGGCCACCCGCAGCGCAAGGACTATCCGCTCGGCGGCGTGCCCGTCGAGTACAAGGGCGCCGAGATTCCGCCTCCTGACCAGCGGAGGGTCTACCAATGACACAGTCGGGCTACGCAACCGAACGAGAGACCACCGAGGGCCGCGTCTTCACGGTCACGGGCGGCGACTGGGACTCCGTCACCAGCAGCATCGACCCGCTGAGCAACGAGAAGATCGTCGTCAACATGGGGCCGCAGCACCCGTCGACGCACGGCGTGCTCCGGCTCGTGCTGGAGCTCGAGGGCGAGACGGTCCAGGAGGTCCGCCCGGTCATCGGTTACCTGCACACCGGGATCGAGAAGAACCTGGAGTACCGCAACTGGACCCAGGGCGTCACCTTCGTGACCCGCATGGACTACCTGTCCAACATGTTCAACGAGGCCGGCTACTGCCTCGCGGTCGAGAAGCTGCTCGGCATCGAAGACCAGATCACCGAGCGCGCGACCACCATCCGGGTCATGTTCATGGAGCTCCAGCGGATCGCGTCGCACCTGGTGTGGCTCGCGACCACCGGCATGGAGCTCGGCGCCATCTCGATGATGCTGTACGGCTTCCGCGAGCGGGAGTACATCCTCGACATCTTCGAGGAGACCTCCGGCCTGCGGATGAACAACGCGTACATCCGCCCGGGCGGTCTCGCGCAGGACCTGCCGGAGTCCGCGATCCGCAAGATCCGTGACTTCCTGACGTACATGCCCAAGAAGCTCAAGGAGTACGAGGACATGCTCTCCGGCCAGGTGATCTGGCAGGAGCGCACGAAGGGCGTGGCAGTCCTCGACGTCACCGGCTGCCTGTCGCTGGGCATCACCGGGCCGGTGCTGCGCTCCGCCGGGCTGGCCTGGGACCTGCGCAAGACGATGCCCTACTGCGGCTACGAGACGTACGAGTTCGACGTCCCGACCGCGACGACCGCCGACGTGTGGGGCCGTTACCAGGTGCGGGTCGCCGAGATCCGCGAGTCTCTCAAGATCATTGAGCAGACCCTGGACCGGCTGCGCCCCGGGCCCATCTACATCGCGGACAAGAAGATCGCGTGGCCCTCGCAGCTCGCGCTGGGCGTCGACGGGCTGGGCAACTCGCTCGAGCACGTCGCCAAGATCATGGGTCAGTCCATGGAAGCGCTGATCCACCACTTCAAGCTCGTGACCGAGGGCTTCCGGGTCCCGCCGGGCCAGGTCTACGTCGGCATCGAGCACCCGCGCGGCGAGCTCGGCGTCCACGCGGTCTCGGACGGCGGCACCCACCCCTACCGGGTGCACTACCGCGACCCGAGCTTCGTGAACCTGCAGGCCATCCCCGCGATGGCCGAAGGCGCGCTGCTGGCCGACGTCATCGCCGGCGGCGCCTCCCTGGACCCCGTGATGGGTGGGTGTGACCGCTAAATGACCGACACACAGGTGGAATTCTCCCCCGCAGCCGCCCCGCTGGCCGAGAAGCTGCTCGCGCCGGCGCTCGAGATCATCGCCCGCTACCCGGAGGGCCGCAGCCGCTCGGCGCTGCTGCCGCTGCTGCACCTCGTGCAGACCGAGGAGGGGCACGTCAGCCCGAACGGCGTGGCGTTCTGCGCCGAGATCCTGGGCATCAACAAGGCCCAGGTCGGCGCGGTCGCCACGTTCTACACGATGTACAAGCGCCGCCCGACCGGCGAATACCTGGTCAGCGTCTGCACCAACACGCTGTGCAACGTGCTGGGCGGCCAGGAGGTCTACGACCAGCTGTCCGAGCACCTCGGCGTGGGGCACGACGAGACGACCGGCGACGGCCGCATCACGCTGGAGCACGCCGAGTGCCTGGCGGCCTGCGACTACGCGCCGGTGGTGACGGTCAACTACGACTTCGCCATCGACCAGGCCACGCCCGAGACGGCGGTCGGCCTGGTCGAGCAGCTGCGGGCCGGCGAGCGGCCCACGCCCAGCCGGGGCGCGCGGATCTGCTCGCTCAAGGAGATGCAGGTGCAGCTCGCCGGGTTCGCCGACCCGCGCGAGGGCGCGGTGGCCGACGGGCAGGCCGGTGCGCCGACGCTGCGCGGCGTGACGCTGGCGCAGGAGCACGGCATCGCGGTCGCGAACTTCAACCCGGACACCCCGATCACCAAGACCAAGCCGTCGCCCCGCGAGGAGAGCCGCGGCAAGGTCGCCACGGTCGTCGACAAGGTGAAGAGCGCGGCCAGCTCGGTCAAGGAAGCGGTCACCGAGAAGGTGAGCCACGCCGGCCAGCCGGTTCGCGCCGGCGACGAGAAGGACCCCGAGGTCCGCACGGCCGAGCAGCGTAACCCCACGATGGGCACCCCGGACAAGACCGGGGACGCGCAGGCCACCACGCCCACGCCGACGAACCCCGCCGAGGCTGCCGGGGCCGCCAAGAACGTTCCCGCGGGCGACGGCAAGCCGGCCGGCGACACCGAGCGTGGCGAGGACATCGTCAGCAAGGAGACGTCCGAGCGGAACAAGGGCGGCGTCGATCCCAACCCGGGCTGGCAGAACGTGCCGCGCGGCGGCGGCAAGGAGGAGGAGAAGTGACTCAGCCACGGCCTGAGGTTCTCCAGAAGCTGACCCCGGTCCTGACCAAGCGCTGGCTCTCGCCGGACGCCTGGAAGATCGGCGTCTACGAGCGGCTCGACGGCTACGCCGCGCTGCGCAAGGCCCTCGACGTCCACCCCGACGACCTGATCCAGCTCATCAAGGACTCGGGTCTGCGCGGCCGCGGCGGCGCGGGCTTCCCGACCGGTCTCAAGTGGGGCTTCATCCCGCAGGGCGACGGCAAGCCGCACTACCTCGTGATCAACGCGGACGAGGGCGAGCCCGGCACCTGCAAGGACCTGCCGCTGATGACCTACGACCCGCACTCGCTGGTCGAAGGGGCGATCATCGCGGCGTACGCGATCCGCGCGAACCGGGCGTTCATCTACATCCGCGGCGAGGCCGTGCACGCGGCCCGCCGGCTGCGCAACGCCGTCGAGGAGGCGCGGGCCAAGGGCTACCTCGGCACGAACATCCTCGGCTCGGGCTTCGACCTGGAGCTGGTGGTGCACAGCGGCGCGGGCGCGTACATCTGCGGCGAGGAGACGGCGCTGCTCGACTCGCTCGAGGGCTTCCGCGGCCAGCCCCGGCTGCGCCCGCCGTTCCCGGCGATCGCGGGCCTGTACGCCAGCCCCACGGTGGTCAACAACGTCGGCACCATCGCGAGCGTGCCGTACATCGTGCTCGGCGGCGCCGACTGGTGGAAGAGCATGGGCACGGAGAAGTCGTCCGGCCCGATGATCTATTCGCTGTCCGGCCGCATCGCCAACCCCGGCCAGTACGAGTGCGGGCTGGGCATCACGCTGCGCGAGCTCATCGAGCTGGCCGGCGGCATGAAGCCCGGGCACAACCTCAAGTTCTGGACGCCGGGCGGCTCGTCGACCCCGCTGCTGACGGCCGAGCACATCGACACCCCGATGGACTTCGAGGGCGTGGCGGCGGCCGGGTCGATCCTGGGCACCACCGCGATGCAGATCTTCAGCGACCAGGACTGCCCGGTCTACGCGACCTGGCGGTGGCTGGAGTTCTACCACCACGAGTCGTGCGGCAAGTGCACCCCGTGCCGCGAGGGCAACTACTGGATGGTGCGCACCTACCGCCGGATCCTGTCCGGCGAGGGGACGTACGCGGACCTGGACACCCTGCAGGACACCGCCGACAACATCTTCGGCCGGTCGTTCTGCGGCCTCGGCGACGGCGCCGCGACGCCGGTCGTGTCGACGCTGAAGTGGTTCCGGCAGGACTACCTGGATTACATCGAGGGCCGGACCGCTCCGCGGCTGTCCGCCAAGGCTCTGGTTGGAGCTCACTGATGACGGACGTAGCCAAGCAGACGGACACCGTCGCCCTGACCATCGACGGGATCGAGGTGACCGCGGAGAAGGGCGAGCTCGTGATCCGCGTCGCCGAGCGGATGGGCATCGCGATCCCGCGGTTCTGCGACCACCCGCTGCTGGCCCCGGCCGGCGCGTGCCGCCAGTGCCTGGTGGACATCGAGGGCCAGCGCAAGCCGGTCGCCTCGTGCACCCAGACGGTGGCCGAGGGCATGGTGGTCAAGACCCAGCTCACCTCGCCGGTGGCCGCCAAGGCCCAGGGCGGCGTGATGGAGCTGCTGCTCGCCAACCACCCGCTGGACTGCCCCACCTGCGACAAGGGCGGCGAGTGCCCGCTGCAGAACCAGGCCATGTCCAACGGGCGGGCCGAGTCGCGGTTCAAGGAGCACAAGCGCGAGTACGAGAAGCCGATCCACATCTCGAGCCAGGTGCTGCTCGACCGCGAGCGGTGCATCCTGTGCCAGCGCTGCACCCGGTTCTCCGAGGAGATCGCCGGCGACAAGTTCATCGACCTGATGGACCGCTCCTCCGGCGAGCAGATCAACGTCTACCGCGACGACTTCTTCGGCGGCCGCGGCACCGGCGACGGCCAGGTCGGTGAGGGCGACGGCGACGTGGCCTTCAACTCGTACTTCTCGGGCAACACGATCCAGATCTGCCCGGTCGGCGCGCTGACCGGCGAGCAGTACCGGTTCCGCGCCCGCCCGTTCGACCTGGTGTCGACGCCGACCGCGTGCGAGCACTGCGCCGCGGGCTGCTCGATGCGCGCCGACCACCGCCGCGGCCGGGTGCTGCGGCGGCTGGCCGGCGACGACCCCGCGGTCAACGAGGAGTGGAACTGCGACAAGGGCCGCTGGGGCTTCCAGTACCAGGTGGCCAACGACCGGATCACCACCCCGCTGCTGCGCGACGCCGCGACCGGTGAGCTGCGCGAGGCCTCCTGGAGCGAGGCGCTGCTCGCGGCGGCCGAGGGGCTCACGGCGGCGCGCGCCAAGGGCGTCGGGGTGCTCACCGGCGGACGGCTGACGGTGGAGGACGCGTACGCGTACGCGAAGTTCGCCCGCGTCGCCCTCGGCACCAACGACATCGACTTCCGGGCGCGGCCGCTCAGCACGGAGGAGGCGGACTTCCTCGCCTCGTCGGTCGCCGGCGTCTCCGACGTCACGTACGCCGACGTGGAGAACGCGCCGTCCGCGGTGATCGCCGGGCTCGAGCCCGAGGAGGAGTGCCCGATCCTCTTCCTGCGCCTGCGCAAGGCGCACGGCAAGAAGAAGCTCCAGGTGACGGCCGTCGCGCCGTACCTCTCCCGCGGTTTCGAGAAGCTCGGCGCCACCCTGGTGTCCGCGGCGCCCGGCGAGGAGGCCCGGCTGCTGGCCGACGACCCCGCCGTCGCCGCCGCGCTCGCCGTGCCCGGCGCGCTGCTGATCGTCGGCGAGCGCCTGGCCACCGTGCCCGGCGGTCTGTCCGCCGCGGCTGCCCTCGCTGCCCGCACCGGGGCCCGCCTCGCGTGGGTGCCCCGCCGGGCCGGCGACCGGGGCGCGATCGACGCCGGCTGCCTGCCCAACGTGCTGCCCGGCGGCCGCCCGGTCACCGACACGGCGGCCCGCGCCGAGCTGTCGCTGGCGTGGAACGTCGAGGCCGGCCGGCTGCCCAGCGCGGTGGGCCGCGACACGGACGCGATCGTCGCCGCGGCCGCCGCGGGTCAGCTCGGCGGCCTGCTGGTCGCGGGCGTCGACCCGGGCGACCTGGCCGACCCGCGGCTGGCCGAGCAGGCGCTCGACAACGCCGGCTTCGTGGTGAGCCTCGAGCTGCGGCACAGCGCAGTCACCCGCCGCGCCGACGTGGTGCTGCCGGTCGCCCCGGCGGCCGAGAAGGCCGGCACGTACCTCGACTGGGAGGGCCGGCTGCGGTCGTTCAACGCGGTGCTGCCCAGCACGGCGATGACCGACGGTCGCGTGCTCGAGGCGGTCGCGGCGCTGATGGAAGTCGTCCTGGGCACCGGCGATGTCATGAGCATCCGCCGCGAGCTCGGCGCCATGCCGGTCAGCCAGGCTGCCCGCCCCGCGGCGCCGACCGTTCCGGCGGCGTCGCTGCCCGAGACCGGCGAGCACGAGGCCGTGCTGGCCACCTGGCACCACCTGATCGACCTCGGCTCGCTGCTCGAGGGCGACCCGGTGCTGGCCGGCACCGCGCGGCAGCCGCTGGCGCGGATCGGCAAGGACCTCGCCGAGTCGCTCGGCGTGGTCGACGGCGACCCGGTGACCGTCGGCACCGACCGCGGCGCGATCACCCTGCCGGCCGCGATCACCGACCTGCCGCCGCGCGTCGTGTGGCTGCCCACCAACTCGCCCGGCTCGACCCTGCGTCGCAGCCTTGGCGTCGTCGCGGGCTCGGTCGTCCGGCTCTCCGCCGGGCGTTCCGGTCCCATTCTGGCTTCCTCGGAGGCGACCGCATGAACACCGTCCTCGCGGCGCACGCCGTCGACCCGACCCTTCAGACGTTCGAGAACGACGTCTGGTGGATCACGCTGATCAAGCTGTTCGGCGTCTTCGTCCTGCTGCTCCTGCTGACGCTCTTCACAATCAACTATGAGCGCAAGGTCGTGGCCCGGATGGCGGTCCGGCCGGGCCCCAACCAGGTCGGGCCCAAGGGCTGGCTGCAGAGCCTCACGGACGGCGTGAAGCTGCCGTTCAAGGAAGAGATCATTCCGAAGACCGCGGACAAGGTCGTCTACTTCATCGCGCCGGTCATCTCGGCGACGACGGCGTTCACCGCGTTCTCGGTGATCCCGTTCGGCGGCGTGGTCAACATGTTCGGCCACCAGACCGCGCTGCAGCTCACCGACGTGCCGGTCTCGGTGCTCGTGCTGCTGGCCTGCTCGTCGATGGCCGTCTACGGCGTGGTGCTGGCCGGCTGGGCGTCGGGTTCGACGTACCCGCTGCTGGGCGGGCTGCGGTCGAGCGCGCAGATGATCTCGTACGAGGTCGCGATGGGTCTGTCGATCGTGGCGGTGTTCATGACCGCGGGCACGATGAGCACCTCGCAGATCGTGGCCGCGCAGGCGCAGGGCAACCCGGTGAACATCCTCGGCTGGGAGGCGACGACCCCGAGCTGGTACGCGGTGCTGCTGCTGCCGAGCTTCGTCATCTACTGCATCGCGGCCGTCGGCGAGACCAACCGCGCGCCGTTCGACCTGCCCGAGGCCGAGTCCGAGCTGGTCGGCGGCTTCCACACCGAGTACTCGTCGTTCAAGTTCGCGCTGTTCTTCCTCGCCGAGTACATCAACATGATCACCGTCTCGGCGTTCGCCACCACGCTGTTCCTCGGCGGCTGGCGGGCCCCGTGGCCGATCACCTGGTTCTGGGAGGGCGCGAACTCCGGCTACTTCGCGCTGATCTGGTTCTTCGCCAAGGTGCTGCTGCTGCTGTTCGGCTTCATCTGGCTGCGCGCCACGCTGCCCCGCATGCGCTACGACCAGTTCATGCGCTTCGGCTGGAAGGTCCTGATCCCGGTCAACCTGGTGTGGATCCTGTTCCTGAGCTACGTCAAGGTCGCCAACAACGAGCTGTCCCAGCAGGCCAAGTGGTTCTCGATCGTCGGCATCGTGGTCGTGATCCTGCTGGTCGCCATGCTGTGGCCGGCCGCCCGCAAGCCGAGGCAGATCTCCATCGAGGAGGAGCTGGCCGCCCGGCCACCAGGCAGCTTCCCGGTACCTCCGATGGACCTGCAGGTGCCTCCCAGTCCACATGCCCGCCGGGCGGTCGCCGAACGCGCTCCGGCCACGGTCGGGTCTCCTGAAGAAAACAAGGAGGTGTGACGTGGGTACGTTCACCGGCTCTTTCAAGGGCTTCGGGGTGACCTTCGCGCACATGTTCCGCAAGGTCATCACGACCGACTACCCGTTCGCACCGCCGACGCCGGCGCCGCGCTACCACGGCCGGCACATCCTCAACCGGCACCCGGACGGCCTGGAGAAGTGCATCGGCTGCGAGCTGTGCGCCTGGGCCTGCCCGGCGGACGCCATCTATGTCGAGGGCGCCAACAACACCGACGAGCAGCGGTTCTCGCCGGGTGAGCGGTACGCGGGCATCTACCAGATCAACTACGCCCGGTGCATCTTCTGCGGGCTCTGCATCGAGGCCTGCCCGACCCGTTCGCTGACCATGAGCAACGAGTACGAGCTGGCCCGCGACAACCGGCAGGACCTGATCTTCACGAAGAAGGAGCTGCTGGCCCCGCTGCTGGAGGGCATGGAGCAGCCGCCGCACCCGATGCGGCTGGGCGAGACCGACAAGGACTACTACATCGGCGCGCTCACCAACCCGGGCACCTCGGCGGGCGCCGAGCGGGCGCCCTGGTCCGACCTGGGCACCGACGACGCGTCGACCGCCACCGGCCCCGGCGACCGGGACGAGACGGCCGGCACGCAGCGCCAGCCGGGTCAGTCGCCGACCCCGAAGGAGCGCGTCTGATGGACCACGTGTCTACCGGCGAGGCCGTCGCCTTCTGGATCCTCGGCTCGCTCTCGGTCATCGGCGCGCTGGGCATGGTGCTGGCCCGCAACGCGGTCCACTCCGCGCTCTGGCTCGTGGTCACGATGCTGTGCCTGGGCTTCCTGTACGTGGTGAACTCGGCGCCGTTCCTCGGCGCGGTGCAGATCATCGTCTACACCGGCGCGATCATGATGCTGTTCCTGTTCGTGCTGATGCTGGTCGGCCGCGACGCCTCGGACTCGCTGATCGAGACGTTGCGCGGCCAGCGGGTCGCCGCGATCCTGCTCGGCGCCGGCCTCGCCGCGCTGATCGGCACCGGGCTGGCCCGCTCGCTGGGCGACGTCCCCGTGGCCGGGCTGACCGACGCGAACGCCAACGGCAACGTGCAGGGCCTCGCGGCGCTGCTGTTCACCCGGTACGTCTTCGCCTTCGAGGTCACCTCGGCGCTGCTGATCACCGCGGCGGTGGGCGCCATGATCCTGGCGCACGTCGAGCGGGCCAAGGCCGACGCCGACGACCAGGTGACCCGGATGAAGCAGCGGTTCCGGCCGGGCAACTACCCCGGTCCCAAGCCCGGCCCCGGCGTCTACGCCAACACCATGTCGGTCGCCGCTCCCGCCCGGCTCCCGGACGGCAACGGCTCCGAGCGCAGCATCTCCCCGATCCTGCCCGTCCGTGAGCTCACCGCCGAAGAGGCAGCTCCGAAGGGAACGGACAAATGACCCCCGACTACTACCTCGTGCTCGCGGCGATCCTGTTCACCATCGGCGCCGCCGGGGTGCTCGTCCGCCGCAACGCGATCGTGCTGTTCATGTGCATCGAGCTCATGCTCAACGCCGCGAACCTCGCGCTGGTCACCTTCAGCCGCATCAACGGCGGCCTGGACGGCCAGATCATCTCGTTCTTCGTGATGGTCGTCGCGGCCGCCGAGGTCGTGGTGGGGCTCGCGATCATCATGTCGATCTTCCGTACGCGGCGCTCGGCGAGCGTCGACGACGCGAACCTTCTGAAGTACTAAAGGGGCCTTCACGTGGAACAGACAGTGGAGTACGCCCACGCGACGGGGGCGTTGAGCGGGATCTGGCTGCTGGTGGCCATACCGCTGGCCAGCGCGGCGATCCTGCTGCTCCTCGGCAAGCGGGCCGACAAGTGGGGGCACTGGCTCGGTGTCCTCGCGGTGGCCGCGTCCTTCGTGCTCGGGCTGGTGTTCTTCTTCAGCCTGCGCGGCCTCGACCCGGAGCAACGGTCGGCCGAGCTGAGCCTGTGGGACTTCATGGCCGTCGGGAACCTGCACGTCGACTTCGGGCTGCTGTTCGACCCGCTGTCCGGCGTTTTCGTCCTGCTGATCACCGGCGTCGGCTCGCTGATCCACCTGTACGCGGTCGGCTACATGGAGCACGATCCGGGCCGCCGCAAGTTCTTCGGCTACTTCAACCTCTTCGTCGCGGCGATGTTGCTGCTGGTTCTCGGCAACAACTACGTGATGCTCTACTTCGGCTGGGAGGGCGTCGGCCTGGCGTCGTACCTGCTGATCTCCTTCTGGTACACCCGGCCGTCGGCGGCCACCGCCGGCAAGAAGGCGTTCCTGATGAACCGGGTCGGCGACGCTGGCCTGGCCATCGGCATCTTCCTGATGTTCGCCACGCTCGGCACCACCCAGTACTCCGAGGTCTTCAACGGCGTGGGCGCGCTGACCGCCACCACGGTTCTGGTCCTCGGGCTTCTGCTGCTGCTCGGCGCGGCCGGCAAGTCCGGTCAGTTCCCGCTGCAGGCGTGGCTGCCCGACGCGATGGAGGGCCCGACCCCGGTCTCCGCCCTGATCCACGCGGCGACGATGGTCACCGCGGGCGTCTACCTGATCGCCCGCTCCAACCCGATCTTCTCGGCGAACACCGCGCTGCAGACGGTCGTGGTCAGCGTCGGCGCGCTCACCCTGCTGATGGGCTGCATCATCGGCGCGGCCAAGGACGACATCAAGAGGGTGCTGGCCTGGTCGACCGTGAGCCAGATCGGCTACATGTTCCTCGGCGTCGGGCTCGGCGGCGGGGCGTACGCCCTGGCGATCATCCACCTGCTCGCGCACGGCTTCTTCAAGGCCAACATGTTCCTCGGCGCGGGCTCGGTCATGCACGGCATGCACGACCAGGTGGACATCCGGCGCTTCGGCGGCCTGCGCAAGTACATGAAGTGGACCTGGCTCACCTTCATGACGGGCTGGCTCGCGATCATCGGTCTGCCACCGTTCTCCGGCTTCTTCAGCAAGGACCCGATCATCGAGGCCGCTTTCGCCCGTGAGGGCTGGACGGCCTGGCTGTTCGGATTCGCCGCGCTGATCGGCGCCGGCCTGACCGCCTTCTACATGACCCGGCTGTTCGTGCTGACCTTCCACGGGCCCGAGCGGTACACCGAGGACAACGAGCACCCGCACGAGTCGCCGAAGATCATGACGATTCCGCTGGTGCTGCTCGCCATCGGTTCCGTGGCGGCGGGTGGCCTGATGGCCTCGCCCGTGGCGCACTGGCTGGAACCGGTGCTCGGCCCGGAAGAGCATCACGAGCCGGTCATCGGTCCCGCCTGGGTGGTCAGCGTCCTGGTGGTGGTGATCTCGCTGGCGGGCGCCGGTCTCGCCTGGGCGATGTTCCGCCGGGGCACCGCCCTGCAGGAGCAGCCGGCCGGGGCCGTGGTTACCGCGGCGCGGCGCAACCTGTACACCGACGCGTTCAACGAGGCGGTGTTCGAGCGGCCCGGCATCTACCTCACCCGGGCGCTGGTCTACCTCGACAACAAGGGCATCGACGGTCTGGTCAACGGCATCGCGGCCGGCATCGGCGGCAGCTCCGGCCGGCTCCGCAGGCTCCAGACGGGCTTCGTCCGGTCGTACGCCCTGTCCATGCTCACCGGTGCCGTCCTCGTCGTCGGCGCCTTCCTCGCGATCCAGCTTGGGTGGTAGGCGTGTCTGACTTTCCGTTCCTCTCCATCCTGACGCTGCTGCCGCTGGTGGGCGCCGTCGTCGTGGCGCTCGTCCCGCGGCAGAAGGCCGAGCTGGCCAAGACGATCGCGCTCGGCTGGTCGCTTGTCGTGCTGGTGCTCAGCGTCGTCATGTGGATCGCCTTCAAGGTGGGCGGCGACCGCTTCCAGTTCCGCGAGTCGTACGCCTGGATCCCCTCGTGGGACGCCCGGTTCACGTTCGCGGCCGACGGCATCGCGCTGGTCATGCTGATGCTGATCGCGATCCTGTTCCCGATCGTCATCCTGGCGTCCTGGCACGACGTCGAGCAGAGCAACCGCTCCGCGCCGACCTACTTCGCGCTGCTGCTGGCCTTCGAGTTCACGATGATCGGCGTCTTCGCGGCCGCCGACATCTTCCTGTTCTACGTGTTCTTCGAGGTCATGCTGATCCCGATGTACTTCATCATCGGGTCGTTCGGCGGGCAGCGGCGCCAGTACGCGGCGGTGAAGTTCTTCCTCTACAGCCTGGTCGGCGGTCTGTTCATGCTGGCCGCGGTCATCGGCCTGTGGGTGGTCGGCGGCCACACGTTCGACTTCGGCAAGCTGACCGAGGCGGCCGGGGCGATCGACCAGAACACGGCCCGCTGGCTGTTCCTCGGGTTCTTCGTCGCGTTCGCGATCAAGGCGCCGTTCTTCCCGTTCCACACGTGGCTGCCGGACGCCGGTGGCGCGGCCCCGGCCGGCGCCGCGGCGCTGCTCGTCGGCGTCATGGACAAGGTCGGCACGTTCGGGATCCTGCGCTACTGCCTCCCGCTGTTCCCGGAGGCGTCGCGCTGGTTCGCCCCGGCGGCGCTGGTGCTCGGCGTGATCGGCATCCTCTACGCGGCCCTGCTCGCGGTGGGGCAGAACGACCTCAAGCGCCTGGTGTCGTACACGTCGATCGCGCACTTCGGCTTCATCGGCATCGGCATCTTCGCGTTCACCAGCCAGGCCGGCACCGGCTCGGTGCTCTACATGGTCAACCACGGCCTCGCGACCGGTCTGCTGTTCATCGTGGTGGGCATGTTCGTCGCCCGCCGCGGCTCGAACCTGATCAGCGACTTCGGCGGCGCCGGCAAGCTCGTCCCGGTGCTCGCCGGGGTGTTCTTCTTCGCCGGTCTCGCCTCGCTGGCGCTGCCGGGCACCGCGCCGTTCATCAGCGAGTTCCTCGTGCTGATCGGCACGTTCACGGTGCACAAGACGTACGCGGTGGTGGCGACCGTCGGCATCATCCTGGCCGCCGCCTACGTGCTCTGGATGGTGCAGCGCACCACGCAGGGCACCCTCAACCCGGCCCTCACCGAGGTGCCGGCGATGCAGAAGGACATCACGCTTCGCGAGAAGGTCGTGGTGGCCCCGCTGATCCTGCTGATCGTGCTGCTCGGCTTCTACCCCAAGCCGGTCACCGACGTGATCAACCCGGCGGTGGAGGCGACCATGCAGGACGTCGGCGTCCAGGACCCGGGACCGACGGCGGTCGTCGCTAACGAAAGGGTGGCGCGCTAGCCATGGAAGACCTCAAACTGCCGGGCATCGACTACGGCGCGCTGCTGCCGATGCTGATCCTCTTCGGGGCGGCCTGCGTCGGCATCCTGGTCGAGGTGTTCACGCCCCGCCGGTCGCGCAACGCGATCCAGCTGACGCTGGCGTTCCTGGCCGTCGCGGCGGCGTTCGTCGCGGTGATCGTCCAGCACGACACCCGCAAGATCACGATCGGCGGCGCGGTCGCGGTGGACGGCCCGACGCTGTTCCTGCAGGGCTCGCTGCTCGTGCTCGGCGCCGTCTCGCTGATGCTGATCGGCGAGCGCTCGCTCGAGCGCGGCGGCCCGTTCGTCTCGCAGGCGGCCATCACCGTGGGCTCGCAGAAGGACCTGCGGCAGGCCGGCGACCAGCCCGGCGGCACCGAGGTCTACCCGCTGACGATCTTCTCGCTCGGCGGCATGCTGCTGTTCGTCGCGGCGAACGACCTGCTCACCATGTTCGTCGCGCTCGAGGTGCTCTCGCTGCCGCTGTACCTGATGTGCGCGCTCGCGCGCCGGCGCCGCCTGCTCAGCCAGGAGGCGGCGCTCAAGTACTTCCTGCTCGGCTCGTACGCCTCGGCGTTCTTCCTGTTCGGCGTGGCGCTGATCTACGGCTTCTCCGGCGGGATCCAGCTCGGCCAGGTGCACGACGCGGTGGTCGACCCGCAGCGCAGCCAGGTGCTGCTCTACGGCGGGCTCGCGCTGGTCGCGATCGGCCTGCTCTTCAAGGCGGCGCTGGCCCCGTTCCACGTCTGGACGCCGGACGTCTACCAGGGCGCGCCGACGCCGATCACCGCGCTGATGGCCGCCTGCACCAAGGTGGCCGCGTTCGGCGCGCTGCTGCGGATCCTGTACGTGGCCTTCGACGGCGTGCGCTGGGACTTCCAGCCGGTGCTCGGCACGATCGCCGTGCTCACGATGCTGGTCGGCGCCGTCCTCGCGGTCACGCAGACCGACATGAAGCGCCTCCTCGCGTACTCCTCGATCGCGAACGCCGGCTACGTGCTGGTCGGTGTGCTCGCGCTCAACGAGGAGGGCCTGAGCAGCACCATGTTCTATCTGGTGGCGTACGGCTTTTCGGTGCTCGCCGCCTTCGGCATCGTGACGCTGGTGCGCGACGCCGACGGGGAGGCCACCCACCTGTCCCGGTGGGCCGGTCTGGGCCGCAAGAGCCCGCTGTTCGCCGCGACGTTCACGTTCATCCTGCTGGCCTTTGCCGGCATCCCGCTGACCAGCGGCTTCACCAGCAAGTTCGCCGTCTTCGGCGCTGCCATCGAGGGTGGCCAGACGTGGCTGGTCATCTTCGGCGTGATCACCAGCATGCTGCTGGCCTTCCCGTACCTGCGGGTGGTCGTCATGCTGTGGCTGTCCGAGCCGAGCGAGACGACGCCCACGGTGTCCATTCCCGGCTTCCTGACGTCGGCCGCGCTGGTCATCGGCGTGGTGGCTACGGTCGCCCTGGGTGTGGTGCCGGCGCCGCTGATCGACCTGACGAGAGACGCGGCGCAGTTCGTCCGCTGATCTTTTCGTGAAGAAGGCCCCGGCTCTGGTGAGCCGGGGCCTTTCTCGTTGAGCTTGTGCCCTTGTGCCCTTGTGCCCTTGTGCCCTTGTGCGGCCGGGCCCGCGCTGCCTCGTGGGGCCGGGTTCCCGCTTCCGCCCGTGGTGGGCTCCCGGGCTGCTTCGTGCGGCCGGGTTCCTGCTTCTTCCTGCGGTGGGCTCCTGGGCTGCTTCGTGCGGCCGGCTTCCCGCTTCTTCCTGCGGTGGGCTGCGGTCAGCTCGTGCGGTCGGCGATGAAGTTGCAGAGGGCGTCCATGGCCCGCTTCGCCTCGCTGTCGGGCAGCGGGGCGAGCTCGGCGCGCGCCTCCTCCGCATAGGACCGCACGGTCTCGCGCGCCTTTTTCATCGCCGCCGACTCGCGCAGCAGCGTCAGCGCCTCGGCGTGCAGGTCGTCGTCGGTGATCGGGCCGCTCGCCAGCAGCTCGCGCAGCCGCACCGCCGAGGCGTCGGTGTCGTCGCCGGCCAGCGCGTACAGCACCGGAAGCGTCGGCACGCCCTCGCGCAGGTCGGTGCCCGGCGTCTTGCCCGACTGCACCGACTCGGACGCGATGTCGAGCAGGTCGTCGGAGAGCTGGAACGCGATGCCGATCGTCTCGCCGTAGCGGGCGAGCGCCTCCACGATCTCGGCCGGCGCGCCGGAGAACATGCCGCCGAACCGGGCCGACGTGGCGATCAGCGAGCCCGTCTTCTCGGTGATGACGTGCAGGTAGTGCTCGATCGGATCGCTGCCGCGCGGCCCCACCGTCTCGGCGATCTGCCCGTGCACCAGCCGCGCGAACGTGCGGGCCTGCAGGTGGACGGCCTCGGGGCCCAGCGAGGCGGCCAGGTCGGCGGCCTGGGCGAACAGGTAGTCGCCCACGAGGATGGCCACCGAGTTGCCCCAGCGTGAGTTGGCGCTGGGCGCGCCGCGGCGTACGGGAGCCTCGTCCATCACGTCGTCGTGGTAGAGCGTTGCCAGGTGGGTCAGCTCCACCACGTTGGCCGCCGGAACGATCTCGGGCGCGGTCGGGTCGCCGAACAGCGAGCCGAGCGCCACGAGAATCGGCCGGAACCGCTTGCCGCCCGCATCGGCGAGATGGCGCGCGGCCTCAGCCACCAGCGGGTCGGCGCTGGCCACGTTCGCCCGGAGCGCCTCCTCCACGGCGGCCAGCGTCGCCGACACCGACGCATCGATCGCGGGATCGATGTCGAGGCCGAGCGACGACAGCGTCAGATCACCGGTGCTCACCACGCTTTCACGATGCCACATGGGTGCGACGACCACGGCCCCAGGGGTCACGGCAGCAAGATCAAAACCAGAGTTGGCACACGGGCGGGTCCCACCCCGGCGGCCGGCTGGGGAGGCGGCCCGGAGGAGGGTTGTCCACAAGACGCTGCGGCCTGTGGACAACCCGCTCGGCCCGCTGTGGCGGCGGCATAGGCTGCCCGCTGCCCGCTGCCCGCTGCCCGCTGCCCGCTGCCCGCAGCCCGCAGCCCACAGCCCACAACCCTGGGTGGGCGGGGGAGGCGGTGGCACACCCCGATGATCAGCTTCCAGCGGATCGGCGCCTGGTGGGCTGAGACGGGCGCGGGTGGTGGCGGCTGGTTCGCGCGGGCTCGAGGCAGGGCGTGCGACGGCGGTGCGCGCGCGGGCGAGGTGCGTTCGGCCGGCGTTGTCAGCCGCGCAACCCGCTCGGAGCGGGGCTCACGGCGACGTCAGCTAGGTGTGTGCGGCTGGGTGTTTCGCCGTGCCGTCGCACTGGAGGGAGCGCCGCGGCGACGGCCGCTGCGTGCATGGGGGAAGGTGTGTGGAGCCGGGTGCCGTACGGCTGGCTTGGATCTGGGCACCGCGGTGATGGCGGTTGCGTGCGCGGGTGCGGGACGGGGTGTCGTCGGCCGTGGAGCCGGTATCTGGGTACCGCGGTGTGGCGGTTGCGTGCGCTGGTGCGGGACGGGGTGTCGTCGGCCCTGGAGCCGGTATCTGGGTACCGCGGTGATGGCGGTTGCGTGCGCTGGTGCGAGACGAGGTGTCGTCAGCCGTGGGGCCGGCTTGGACCTGGGCACAGCGGTGACGGCGGTGGGGCGTGCGCCGGCTTGGGGGACGGGTGCCATTAGTCGCGCGGCCGCCTTGCAGCGGGCACGCCAGCGGCGGCTGCATTTTGCTGGAGAGGTGAGTACGGCCATGGGATATCGAGCCGTACGGCCCCCTGAGAAAGCGGCAACGTGAGGTGCTGCTGCCCCCAGACCCGAAACTGCCACCTCAAGCCACAGCGACCGCCTCAGGAGCATGCCGCCGCAGCAGGTGGCTGCCGAGCAGCATGGCCCCCGCGGCGGTCAGCATCGCGGCCGAGGCGACCACCCACATCGTGCGGTAGTCGGTGGTCGTGGCGACCGTGCCCAGCCCGAGCGGCCCCAGGCACCCACCGGCGTACACCCCGGTCTGGGTGATCGAAGTGGCCGCGGCCGGGGCCTGGGGGTGGAGGCGGACAACGGCGAAGTTCATCAGCCCGGGCCAGGACCAGCCGAAGCCGAAGCCGAGCACGACGCCCGCGACCAGCGGCAGCCCGCCGGGCACGGCGAGCAGCGCCAGGCCCGCGCAGCCGGTCAGCAGGAGGGCGGAGATGACGGCGATCTGGCGCTCGGGCCAGCGGTCGGCGAGCCAGCCGCCGAGGATGCGCGCGGTGACGCAGACTGCGCTACCCAACGTGAGCGCCAGGCCGGCCGGGCCGGGGGAGATACCGCGTGCGACGGCCGAATCGACGAGGAACGTGCCGAGCGCGTTGGCGGAGCCGGAGGCGAGGGTGGCGCCGATGCCGACCACGACGAGTGCGCCGGTCGCTCGCTTGGCGCCGGTGGCTGCCTTCGTCGAGGCGGTCGTGGGCTCGTGCGGGACGAGCAACAGCGCCGCCGCGGCGAGCACGGCGACGAAGACGAAGGCCCAGCGCCAGCCGAGGGTGAGCGCGACGGTCGGCACGGCGGCGCCGGACAGCAGGGTGGCGACGGGGATGGCGGCCTGCTTGATGCCGAACGAGAGGCCCTGCCGCCGCGGCGGGACGTGCCGGGACAGGGTGGTGTTGCTGGCGAGCTGCCCCATGGCGTTGGCGCCCGCGCCGAGCGCCAGGACCGCGATGAGGCTCCACAATGTATCGGCGAACGCGGCCACGCCGAGCAGCGAGGCTGCGGAGAGGGCGATCCCGGTGCGGGAGACCCGGGTGGCGCCGTACCGCTCGACGAGGTGCCCGGCCGGGACGGAGGCGAGCGCGCTCGCGCCGAAGTAGGCCGAGACGGCCAGGCCCAGCCCGGCGGGCGAGAAGCCGAGGTCGTCGCCGATCTGCACGGCGAGGCCGCCGACGAGGAACACCGGCACGCTGACCGCGATCGTCGTGGTCAGCGCGCTGACGGACGCCCGTACGGCACCGGTCGCCGGGCGCGGCGGAGAGTGGACCATCCCTCGAAGACTAGGACTACAGAATGCATTCGAGCGCGGTGAGTGCTAATGACCACACGGCTCGTACAAATCGATCGTGATCCACATCCCATTTGGCATTCCCTCGGGGGAAGATTATTCATATGGTGTAAGTCCCTGGCGTCGGAGGTAGCTGTGCGCGACCCCCTGGCGGAGCCGTCAGACCTGATCCGGAGCGTGTCACGCGCTTTGCGTGTGCTCGAGTCGGTCGGCCGGGCTCCGCGCGGACTCACCGTGAAGCAGATAGCGCGACGGTGCGAGCTGACCGTCGCGACGACGTATCACCTTGTGCGCACCCTGGCCTACGAGGGCTACGTGATCCGCCGCGAGGACGGCACGTACATCGTGGGTCTCGAGATCGCGGACCGGTATCGGGAGCTCGTGTCGGCGTTCCGCGGACCGCCGGCCGTCGGCGAGGCGCTGCGGCGTGCCGCGCTCGACAGCGGATACAGCCACTACCTGGGTCGTTTCGTCGGCGGCCGGATAGCGGTGACCGCCTCGGCCGAGGGCGCCCGCTCGCCGTTTCTCGACGACATGACGCCCGGCTTCGACGAGGGCGGTCATGCCACGGCGCTGGGCAAGGCGCTGCTGGCCACGCTCACGCCGGATCAGCGGGCGCGCTATCTGCGCGACTACGGCATGCGCGGGTTCACGCCAGCGACGCTGACCACGCCGGAGGCGCTGGAGGCCGACCTCGCGGCGGGGGAGCGGCGCGGCATGCAGCTCGAGATGGGCCAGTTCCGGCAGGGGCTGGCGTGCGCGTCGGTGCTGGTCATCGCCGACCGCGACATCGAACGCCGGCTCGTTCTGGCGTGCGCGCTGCCGGCCGCCGAGATGCTCACCTCGGCGCGCGTGGTGCGGGCCAAGCTGACCGCGGCCGCCCGCAGCGTGGCCGAGGCGCTGTCGGCGGGAGAGTCCGCCACGGCCTGACGTGCGGAGCTAAGACTCCGTTGAACCTCTCGTCATTCTCCCTCGTAAGACAGGGTGCCAGCGGGGATTCGGCGGAGGGTGGTGACGGGGTGCACTGCGAGCACGAGCACGACGACGGAGCCTATGTGCTGGGCGCCCTGTCGCCGGCGGAGCGCGCCGCCTACGAGAGCCACCTGGCGACGTGCTCGTTCTGCCGCGAGGCGGTGGCCGACATCTCGGCTCTGCCCGACGTGCTGTCCCGGCTCGATGCCAAGGAGTTCGCCAAGCTCCTCGACCCCACGTTGACCAGCGGTGCGGGCCATCCCGGCGCCTCGCTGCGCGACTGGGCGACCAGCGAGTGGGCCACGCTGCAGCCCGATGCCAAACGGCGCAAAAAGGCTTCCCGCGTACGGATGGTGAGCACCGCAGCCGCGGGTCTGCTCGTGGCCCTGATCGCGGCCGGGGTGATCGCCTGGACCCACGACAGCGCCGCGCCGGCGTCCCCGCCCGCCGGTCCCGCCATCGCGATGACCGCGGTGGAGGCCTCGTCTCCGGTCTCCGCCTCCGTGCACCTGACGAGCACGGGCGGCGGCACCAAGATCGACCTGCTGTGCTCCTACAGCAGCGCGGCGGCGCGCCCCTACACGTTCCGTCTCATCGCGTACGGTCCCGACGAGCAGAAGGAGCAGCTCGGCTCGTGGCAGGCGTCGCCCGGCGCGGAGTTCGCGATGCCCGGTGTCACCCACTTCGGCCGCGGCAGCCTGTCCCGGCTCGAACTGGTGCAGTACGACGGCAAGGTGCTGCTCGCCTACGACGTCCCCTGACCTTCTGATTCCGGGTCAGCGGGGTGGCAGGGTGGTGGCCGGCTCGACGGTGGCGGCTGTCGGGCCGGCCGCCGTCTCTCCCGCCACGACGCGGGGACGGCGGCGCAACGCGTCGACGGTGAAGACGATCAGCGCCACCCACACCAGGGCGAAACCGGCGAGACGGGCCGGCGGCATCGGCTCGTGATAGATCAGCAGCCCGACGGCGAGCTGCAGGATCGGCGCGACGTACTGCAGGATGCCGATCCCGACCATCGGCACCCGGTTGGCCGCGCTCGCGAAGAGCAGCAGCGGCAGCGCGGTCGCCAGACCCGAAGAGATCATCAGTACGGTGTGGGTCGCCGAGACGTGCCCGAAGTGCGCGTCACCGGCGGCGGTCAGCCAGGCGACGTACGCCAGCGCGGGCAGCGCCAGCACCGACGACTCCACGAACAGGCCCTCGGCGGGCGGCAGCGACATCCGCTTCTTCACCAGGCTGTAGGTGCCGAAGCTGGCCGCGAGGATCAACGCGATGTACGGCAGGTGGCCGTAGTCGATGGTCAGCACGACCACGGCGACGGCCCCGACGCCGACGGCCACCCACTGCAGCACGCGCAGCCGTTCGCGCTGCACGGTCACGCCGAGCAGCACCAGGACGAGCGGCGTGATGAAGTAGCCCAGCGCCGTCTCGACCACGCGGGACGAGTTGACCCCGTAGATGTACGTGCCCCAGTTCACCGCGATCAGCAGCGCCGCCAGCGAGATGCCGGCCAGCAGCTTGGGGCTGCGCGCCAGGCGCTTGAGGAAGCTCCAGTTGCGCACCACCGCGAGCAGCAGGCTGACGAACACCACCGACCAGATCACCCGGTGGGCGAGGATCTCCAGCGGCGACGAGGGCTGCAGGTGCTTGAAGTAGATCGGGAAGAAACCCCACATCACGTACGCCGCGAGGCCGTACAGATATCCGCGCCGTTCGTCGCTCATTGCTCCACCGTAAGGCCAGAAGCGCTGATCGCTCCTTGCCGTATGGCTGACCTCACGGGGTGCGGAGGTGACATTCCATCCAGCGGCCGGGCTGGACCTCCGTGAAACCGTGCCGCGCGTAGATCGCCTGCGCGTCGCGCGTGACCAGCAGGAAGCGCTTGAGGCCGCGGGCGGCGTAGTGGTCGCGCAGCGTGCCGACGAGCCAGCCGGCCAGCCCGCGGGCGCGGTGTGCCGGCTCGACGTAGACGTCGCACAGGTACGCGAAGACGGCGCCGTCCGTGACGACCCGGGCGATCGCCACCTGAGCGCCGTCGCGCCCGTAGATGCCGAACACCTCGGAGCCGTCGAGGGCGGCCCGCATCTGCTCGAGCGGCCGCTCCATGGCCCAGTAGGCGTCGGTGGAGAGCCACCGGTGCACCCGGGGGACGTCGATGCGCTCGCGTTCGGAGCTCAGCTCGTATCCGTCGTCGCGTAGTTCGTGCAGCACGCACCGAGTCAAGCCGTGGCGGCCCCGAATCGCCAGCCCATTTCGATCATGTCGTGGGCGGCGGCGCCGGTCAGTCGTCGCCGTCCGGGACCAGCATGTTGAGCAGCCAGCTCACGACGCCGACGAGCAGGGCGCCCAGGACGGCGCTCGGCCAGAAGTCGTCGACGTGGAACGGCAGGTCGAACCGGCCCGCGATCCAGCTGGTCAGCAGGAACAGCGCGCCGTTCACGACCAGCGCGATCAGCCCGAGCGTGAGCACGTAGAGCCCGCAGCCGACGACCTTGATGATCGGCCGCAGCACCGCGTTGATCACGCCGAAGATCACGGCGACGATCAGCAGCGTGATGATCTGCTCCGACACGACGTCGGTGGTCAGCTCGATCCCGTCGATCAGCACGGTGGCCAGCCACAGCGAGAAAGCCGTGATCAGAAGCCGGATGATGAGACCCATGGCCCCGAATGGTGCCACGATCACGCCACTCCCGGCCGCGACACCCCGATCTTGCAGCCAATCGACCGACATCACGAGCCAGCCGAAGCCCGTGGCCTGCCACGAGCGGTCGGGTCAGCCCGGCCGATGTCGCGAGGTAACCGAACCCCGTGGCCGGGCGTCAGCGGCCGGGTGGTCCGGTCAGCTGGGTCTCGATGGGGGTGTGGGCCAGCGCCGCCCAGCGGACCGCCCGCCGGTTGACCACGCCGACCATGTCGGGGCGGATCCGCGTCATCCACTGGGCGACCTCTCCCAGCCCCAGCGCGCCGCCGATCAGGCTCGCCTCCTCCGGCCGCAGCGGCTGCAGGATCAGCAGGTCGGCGCGCGACGCCACGTCGACGTCGGCGGCCGAGAACTCGTCGCGGACCACGAGCGTGGCCTGCCAGCCGTCGCCCGGACGGTTGTCGGCGCCCACCGGACCGATGTCCACGACGACCAGCAGCGGGTGCAGGGCGGACCCGGCGGCGATCCCGATCGGGCGGCCGGGCGGCACCACGGCGATCGACTCGCCGGGCACGGCCGCGCCGCGGACGAACGGCTCCCACGCCCTCGGCCGCGCGGTCTGCACCACCACCCGCGCCCCCAGGGCCATCGCCCGCAGGGCGACGAGCTGCGCGCAGCGCACGCCGCCCACCAGCAGCACCCGCGTCTGCTCGGGACGGAACAGGCGGATCACCACCGGGCTGCCGTGCCGGTTGCGCCCCAGCATGAGTCCCGACGTGCCGACCGGCAGGTGCAAGCCCTCGAGCTGCTCGGCCGGCTGCACCCCGTCGTCGGGGAGGCCGGGCACGGCGCGCGGCCTGCCGCCCAGCGGGAGCGTCGCGAACAGGCCCTCGAGCTGCTCGCCGTCGAGCCGCTGGGCGCCCGCGTGCTCACCCGACAGCAGCTTGCGCAGCGCCTGGGCGGCCACGCCCAGCGAGCCCGGGTCGGGGGCGGCCAGGCGCACCGTCAGGTCGAGCGGCGTGGGGCCGTGCGCCGCCTGCGGGCCGGCGGTCAGCGACACGGTGGTGGCGGCGGCCGGCAGCGCGAGCAGGCGGGAGACGAGGCGCCGCGACGTCTCGACGCTCGGATCGGGCCAGCGCCGCAGCCGGAAGGTCGACTGCGCGAGACCGCCGACGCGCAGCCCGGGCCACGTCTCCTGGGCCGAGCCGGCGCCGTCGTCGTGCGCGAGCTCGGCGATGACACGCAGCGCGGCCGCCTCGCCCAGCGGCCGGGCCGGCACCGCGGAGAGCCGGCGCACCAGCTTGCGCACCAGCCCGGACAGCGACCTGCGCAGCTCCTCCTCGGACCAGCCCTCGGACCGCAGCACCCGTACGGCCAGCACTGCCCGGCTGTGCCCGAGCAGGCGCCCCTCGGTGAGCTGACGGTAGGAGTTCGCCGGAGTGCCCGCACCAGCCCGCACCGCGGGCGCCGGCGCCCCGGTCAGCACCAGTTGGATCAGCACCGGGGGCAGCTCGGCCTCGGCGGAGGGCAGCAGCGACGCCGGCGAGGGCAGCGCCGGCGCGTCCTCGGCGAGCAGGCCGGCGGGATCGCCCAGCTCGAGAACCGCGGTGAGGCCGTGACCGTCGACGACCACCGCGGCCGGATCGCCCGCGAGGTCGGTCTGCTCGACGCGCGCGCCGGGCGCGACGAACTGCAGCAATGCCGCCGGACCGGCGTCGACCGGAGCGGAGTGGCGACGCCCGCCGAAGCGCAGGCCGACGCCCAGCCACTCGAAGGCCCAGCGACCCCGCAGCCGCAGCCAGGTCAGGGCGAGCACCGCCAGGGCCAGGACGCCGCCCGCGACCAAGCCGATCGGCCCGTTGAGCGCGCCCAGCGCGACCGCGACGGCGGCGACCTGGGTGGCGACGAGCTGACCCGCCCGGATGCCGAACAACCGTCCACGCCGGAGCGGGCGGGCGCTCGCTCCGGGCTGCACGGTACCGGAGAGATCACGGTGGTCCCGGTCGCCTGCCACACCAACCGTCACGTCACACCGCCTTCCGCATCCGTCGTCGTGCGGGCCCATCGTAGGGGCTGCGGCCCACCGCCGGAGCGGGCTGTGGACAGCCGAAGTTATCCACAGCTTCCGATTCCGGGCTACCGCGTCTTGACGGCTTTCGCTACGGTCGGCGACGTCATGGAAAGTGATCGGCCGCTCACGGCCCGCCCCTCAAGGCTTGTGGTCAGGGGTTAGCCTGGTGGCCAACGTCGATATGTCGAGGACGGGTGATCACCGTCCGTCCACAACGGATCAAGACATGGTCGGCGACCCGAACGAGAAAGCGGGGTGACTTCCGGGGTGGCCGGAATGAAAGCTCAAGCACAGGACATGGCGAACACCGCCGTCAAGTTCGACGACGCCAACCAGGAACTGCAGACGATGCTGAGCACGCTCATGACGGAGCTCTCCTCGCTCAGCAGCACGTGGAAGGGCCTGGGCGCCGCGGCGTTCGAGCAGGTCAAGCTTCAGTACGAGGCCGACCTCAAGACCCTCAACGCGGCCCTGGCGCAGACCGCCGAGTCGCTCAAGCAGTCCGGAGTGGGCTACGACGCGACCGACACCGAGGCGGCCAGCCGGGTGACCAGCACCGGCGGCAACTTCTCGCTGCCGCTGTAGAGGACGGAGACCAGACATGCCCAACGACGGAATGCTTCTCGTCAACTTCGGCTCCCTGCAGCAGGCCGGCGCCGACATCCAGAAAGCAGTCAGCACGCTGCAGACGAAGCTCGACGAGATCGAGGCCGCCGCGGCTCCGCTGGTCGAGAGCTGGGACGGTGAGGCCAAGGCGGCCTACCACCAGCGGCAGGCCACGTGGCGCGCGGCCGCCAACGACCTCACGACCATCCTGCAGAACATCAAGGGCGCCGTCGACCGCTCGGCGGAGGACTACATCAGCACCGAGAAGCAGGCCACCCAGCGCTTCCAGTGAGCCTCGGCAAACGGCCGGACCAGTCGACGACTGGCCGGCCGTTGTGCTGTTCGGAGTTGAATGTCCGCTTGGTCCGTTGTTGCGTAGCTTAGTGTCGCCCGAACGCGTACTAGGCGAATCGGCCGATACCGCTACGATCGGTGGTTGATCGATCGCGTCAAGCGACCGAAACGGCACTTCGGGAAGCTTCCGGACGCGCGGCGGGCGCGCCGTACAGCCGACTTGGTCGTCTGCCTACCGCCGCCCATTGTCATCGCGGCCTGACCTTGTAGGTTGTACGCGTTGAGAAGGCCTCGTCGCGCGGTGGGGAGAGGTGGACGTGTCCGAGTGGGAGCCGGCTACGGACGCCGAGGTCGCCATGCGCGATGCGCTGCGCACCGACGACCAGGAGTCGTACTTCCGTATTCTCTCCGGCGTCGACCTGCTCCTGCCCGTCTCGGCCGACGCCCTGGCGGGCCTCGCGCCGCTGGGCTGGGGCACCTGGAGCACCGGCGGCCGCACCCACGTGCTGGCCTTCACGTCGACGGCCGCGTTGCAGGCCTGTCTCGCCGACTACACCGGTTCCGCGCGCCGGGTTCCCTATGCCGAGCTCGCCAACACGTGGCCCAACCTCGAGTGGTGGCTGGCGGTCAACCCCGGCCTGCCGATCGAGGGCTATCTGCCGGCGTGGTTCGTGGCGCAGCTGTCCCGCGGCGACCTGAGGCTGCCGACCCGCGGGCCGGGGCGCGCCGAGTCCCGGACGGGCAACAGCAAGGTCACGGATCTGCAGGCTGCGGCGATGGCGGCCAACGCGGCCGCCGCGGGCCAGGAGGAAGCGGCTCGCCCCGGCGGACCCACCCATGAGGGTGCGCCGCTCACCTCGGCCACGGGCTCCTACCCGCAATATCCGGCCGCCGCGCAGAGCAGGCAGCTGCCGGGAGCGCCCGCCGCCTACGGTCAGGCCGCCGCCAACACGTACGGCGGAGCCTACGCCCAGCCCGCCGGTCAGCCTCCGGCCAGCGAGCTGCCCGCCCGCACGCCCGACCAGCCTCCCGGCGGTGGTCTGCCGACCCGTACGCCGTCCGTCGCCGCTCCCGCAGGTCTGCCGACGCGTACGCCCTCCGCCGCGCCGGACCAGCCCCCGGCCGGCGGCCTGCCGACGCGTACGCCGGCTGACCAGCCGCCCGCCGGCGGTCTGCCGACCCGTACGACGTCGCCGGCCCCGAGCCCAGCTCCGGCCGGCGGTCTGCCGACTCGCACGACGTCGCCTGCCCCGAGTCCGGCGCCGGCGGGTGGCCTGCCGACCCGCACGCCGGGTCAGCCACCGGCGAACGGCCTGCCGACCCGCACGCCGCCCGCATTCGGCCAGCCCGCGGCCGCCGCGCCGGCTAGCGCTCCGCCCGCTGCCAACCGCCCGGCGAGCGCCCCGCCTTCCCCGGTGAGCGCGCCTCCTCCTTACGGTCGCCCGGCAAGCGCGCCCCCCGCGTACGGCCAGCCCACCAGCCCGGCCGCGGCAGGCCACGCCCCCGCACGTCCCGGCTTCGCCCCGGCCGCGCCCGAGGCGCCCGGCCCCAAGCCCGAGCAGGTCGGCCCCGGCGGCCTCCCGGTCCGCACACCCGGCACCGTGCTGCCGAGCGGCCTGCCCGCCCGTGGTCCCGCCTCCGCCCCGGCGCCGCCGATCTCGGCGCCTCCGGCGCCCCCGCTCGCAGTGCCGACCGCCTACCAGCCGCCGCCCGTGCCCCCGGCGTCCATCCAGCCCCCGGTCTCCGCTCCCACCCCGGACTCACGCGGCCCGGTGCAGGATCCGCGCGGCCCGGGGCTGGACGAGCGACGCCCGGCGCAGGACCAGCGCGGCCCGGTGCAAGATCCGCGCGGAGCGCTGCAGGACCCGAGCGGCCCGCTGCCGGTCCGCACCCCCATGGCGCAGACGCCGCCGGTGCCCGACCACATCGCCCCGCACGACCCGGAGGAGACGCCGTTCAACCCGAGCTGGTCGCCCCCGTCGGGCGCCCTCGGTGATCTCCCGCGCCGCCGCCCGTCCGACGCCCAGCAGCCGTCCGGGTTCGCCGCGCCCCCGACCGGCGACCGCCAGCCCGGCGGCTTCCCGCAGGGCCCGGCCTCCCCGCAGGCCGCTCAGCGCACCGCCCCGCCTGTCATGCCCCCGATCTCCGCCCCGCCCGCCCCGCCCGCTCCGCCCGCCGCACCGATCCCGCAGACCCCACCCGCGGCGACCTCGCAGGCCCCCGCGGCGGCTCCGCAGGTCCCCGCGGCGGCTCCGCAAGCCCCCGCGGCGGCCCCGCAGCCCCCGGTGGCGGCGACCTCACCGGCGCCGGCGGCGGCGACCTCACCGGCGCCGGCGGCGACTCCACAGACCCCGCCGACCACGGCCCCGCAGCCGGTCACGCCCGCCGAGCCCGGCCGCGGCTTCGGCACGCCGCTGCCCCGGCGCCAGGCGACCCAGGCGTCGGACCGCCCCGGCCTCACGTCGTTCCCCGCCTTCCAGACCAGGGCCGAGACCGCGCCCCAGCCGATGTCCCCGCCGGTCATCCCCGGCTCGCCCGGCAGCGACCGCCCGGCCCGCCTCGGCGCCCAGCCGCCGCTGGAGCAGCGCACCCCCGCTCCGCCCCCGCAGCCCGAGGTGGCGTTCGTTCCCGCCAACGACGTCGAGCAGGATCTCTTCGAGGCCGCGAGCAGGCACAACACCGACGCGTTCCTGTCCACGCTGCTGCTGGCCACGGTGCTCGTGCCGGTCGCGAACCACTCGCGGCCGGGCAGCGCTCCCGGCGAGTCCGGGTTCGCGTTCCGCACCGAGCAGATGGACGGCGAGACGTTCCTGATCGTCTTCACGAGCCGGGACCGCCTCTCCGACCACTTCTCCGAGCCGACCCGCACGGTGAACGTCCGCTTCATCGAGCTCATCCGCAACTGGCCGGACCCCGGCTGGTCGTTCGCGGTCAACCCGACCGGCCCGATCGGCGCGAAGTACCCCGGCCCGCAGGTCATCGCGCTGGCCAACTGGGCCGCCGAGTCGGGTCTGGGCACCGATCCGGACGGCCTGCTCGACGAGGCCGCTCCGGTGCCCGCGCCCGAGCCGGCGAGCGACGACGCGCAGCACGCCACGGTCATGCAGAAGACGCTGCCGCCCGAGCAGGTCGACTACTACCTCGAGCGGGGTTACGACCGGGTCGCAGGCTTCGTGCACCGGGCCACCGAGGTGGAACATCTGCGTACGCCGGGGGAGCTCTTCGCCGCCCTCGGGCTGAGCTACGACACCTCGCCGCACCAGCCGGACGCCAAGGAGGCGTACGTCCTGCGCTGGCCGGCGTACCGCCCGAGCCTCTACCGCATCCCCTACGGCGGGCAGAACGAGCAGGCGCTGCGCGCGATGGACGGCTGGGTGATCGAGCGCGCGCCGTTCCGCGGCAACGGGTTCGCGCCCGGTGAGGGCCGCGACGTGATCGCCGAGTTCAAGGTGGACAGCGTACGGCTGCCGCACGGCGCGCAGCTGTGGCGGATCGACGCGGACGGCTCCGAGCGCATGATCGCGATCTTCGACAACGACGGTCCGCTGTGGCGCCGGGTGGGTGAGCAGTGATGCGTGACGGTTACGTGGTCGCCTGGCAGGGCCGGGAGTACGACGCTGCCCCGGACGGTGACAACGTACGGATCTACCGCTCCGATCCGGCCGACGGCTTCACCGAGGTGCGCCCCGGCCGCTACGTGCGGGTGCTGACCCCCGAGGAGTACGACGAGCTCGTCTACGTCCGCACCACGTGCACCTGGCGGGGTGCGGAGTTCATCGTGCTCGCCGAGGCCAACTCGTGGCTGCGGGTCGAGTACGCGGGCGGCCGCGC
Source organism: Actinoplanes sp. URMC 104 (assembly GCF_051386375.1). Taxonomy (NCBI): domain Bacteria; kingdom Bacillati; phylum Actinomycetota; class Actinomycetes; order Micromonosporales; family Micromonosporaceae; genus Actinoplanes; species Actinoplanes sp. URMC 104. Next base: position 222,264 of record NZ_JBPQTO010000004.1, read on the forward strand.
CCCGGTCGCGCGCCGGCTCGGCCTCGAGGAGTTCGACTTCGGCGTCTACCAGGGCTGGGCCCCGCTGCACGAGGTGTCCGACCTCAGCGAGCAGCGCATCTAGGCGGTCTTCAGCCAGCGCAGCACCTCGCCGGTCACCACGTCGGTGGCCTCCTGGTGCAGGAAGTGACCCGTGTCCGGGATCAGCCGCCACTCGTACGGCGCCAGCACGTAACGCCCCGAGCCCTGCGCGGTCCTCGGCAGGGTGGCGGTGTCGAACTCGCCGTGCAGCTGCAGCGTCGGCGTGACCAGCGGGCGCTGCATCAGCTTGACGAACCGGTATCCCTGCAGGCGCAGGGCACTGCGAAAGACCCAGCGGTACGCCTCGAGCGCGCAGAACGCCGCCTGCGGGATCTGCATGGCCTCCCGGCAGCGCGCCACGTAGTCGTCGAACTCCGGCGTGCCGTTCCACTGCGGACCGGCCCAGCGGGTCATCAGCTCGCCCACCATGGCGGCGTTGTCGCGGGTGAGCACGTGTTCGTACCGCGGCACCTGGAAGCGCAGAGCCGAGGAGGACGCGGCGAACTGGCCGCGCGGATCGGCGAACAGCGCCGCCCGTAGCCGCAGCGGATGGGCCGCGCCGAGCACCACCAGCCGGTTGACCAGCTTCGGGTGGAACGCGGCCGCCGCCCACCCGATCATGCCGCCCGCGCCGGCCCCGACGACCGTGGCGTTGCGCTCGCCGAGCGCCCGGATCAGCCCGGTGATGTCGGCCGCCATCGTGTAGCCGTCGTAGCCGCGCGGCGGCTTGTCGCTCGCCCCGTAGCCGCGCAGGTCGATGGCGACGGCCCGGAAGCCCGCGTCGGCGATGCGCGGCAGCATGTCGTGCCACGCCCACCAGAACTCGGGGAAGCCGTGCAGGAACAGCACCAGCGGGCCGGTGCCGGCCTCCACGACGTGGAAGCGGCTGCCGTTGGCGCCGACGAAGCGATGGGTCCACGGCCCGTCGACCAGCACGCACGACTCATCCACCCGACCGCCCATGGGCTCCAGGGTAGGCGTTGCCGTCGAGAGGTTTCCTGTGACGGCCCTGCGCCGGCGGTCTTGACAGGCCCGCGGCGGTGCTCTCTCAGCCCTCGGCGATCAGCAGCCGGCCGAGCGTGGCAGCCTTGCCGGAGCCGCAGTCGACCGGTGTCTTGCCGGGGGTGAGCCGCGCCCGGACCTTGTCGCCCTTGCTCAGCGGCACCTGCTTGGCGGAGTACACCGACCAGGTCTCGCCGTCGGCGCTCCGGAACGTCCAGCACTTGCCGGAGCCGCCGGTCACGGTCGCGGTGATCCAACCGCGGTTCGCCGGGTCGGGGTTGGGAAGGACATGGCCGGCGGGGCGGCTCGGCGGCGTCTCGGCTGTTCCTGCCTCGCCGGGCTGGGCCGCGGCGCTGCCCGCGCTGCCGGGTTCCGTGGCGTCGGCCGTGGGCTGGGCGCCGGCCGAGGCAGCCGCGGCAGCGGACTCGCCGGCCGAGACCGGGACGGCGCCGGACGCCGCGGGATCGTCGTCGGACGAGCAGCCGCCGGCCAGCAGCAGCGCCAGGGACAGCGCTCCCGCCGTCCCCGTGATGGACCTCAGCATGACCAAGCACCCCCGTGACCGAACTCGCGGCGCAAAGCGTAGCGGTTTCACGTCCGTCGCGGGGGCGGCGCCCGGGCAGGCCGGGCGCCGCGTGCGGCGGGGTCAGTCCTCGGACTTGCCGGTCTTCATGCCGGACGAGATGAGGTCCATCACCGCGGAGTCCTGCAGCGTGGTGACGTCGCCCAGCGAGCGGTGCTCGGCCACGTCCTTGAGCAGCCGCCGCATGATCTTGCCGGAGCGGGTCTTCGGCAGTTCGGGGACGAGCATGATCTGGCGCGGCTTCGCGATCGGGCCGAGCGTCTTTGCCACGTGGTTGCGCAGCTCGACGTTGAGCTGCTCGCCCGCGTCGCCCTCGGTGTCGACGTTGCCGCGCGGGATCACGAACGCCACGATCGCCTGGCCGGTCGTCGGGTCGGTCGCGCCGACCACCGCGGCCTCGGCCACCGACGGGTGCGACACCAGCGCCGACTCCACCTCGGTGGTGGAGATGTTGTGGCCCGAGACCAGCATGACGTCGTCGACCCGGCCGAGCAGCCAGAGCGCGCCGTCCTCGTCCTTCTTGGCGCCGTCGCCGGCGAAGTAGATCCACTCGTCACCCGAGCCGGCGCCCGCGCCGAACCGCGACCAGTACGTGTCGAGGAACCGCTTGTCGTCGCCCCAGATCGTACGGAGCATCGACGGCCACGGGTCGCGCAGCACCAGGAAGCCGCCGCCGCCGTTGGGCACCGACTCCGCCTGGTCGTCGACCACGTCGGCCGTGATGCCCGGCAGCGGGGTCATCGCCGAGCCGGGCTTGGTGGCGGTGACGCCGGGCAGCGGCGAGATCATGACGCCGCCCGTCTCGGTCTGCCACCACGTGTCCACAATGGGGCACCGGTCGCGGCCGATGTTCTTGCGGTACCACATCCAGGCCTCGGGGTTGATCGGCTCGCCGACGCTGCCGAGGATGCGCAGCGACGACAGGTCGTAGCCGGCCGGGATGTCGTCGCCCCACTTCATCATCGTGCGGATGAGCGTGGGCGCGGTGTACAGGATGGACACCTTGTACTTGTCGACGATCTGCCAGAAGCGGTCGCGTCCCGGCGTGTCCGGCGTGCCCTCGTACATCACCTGGGTGGCGCCGTTGGAGAGCGGGCCGTAGACGATGTACGAGTGGCCGGTGACCCAGCCGATGTCGGCGGTGCACCAGTACACGTCGGAGTCCGGCTTGAGGTCGAAGACCGCGTGGTGCGTGTAGGAGATCTGGGTCAGGTAGCCGCCGGTGGTGTGCAGGATGCCCTTGGGCTTACCGGTCGTGCCCGAGGTGTAGAGGATGAACAGCGGGTGCTCGGCGTCGAACGGCTGGGCCTTGTGCTCGGGGCTGGCCTGCTCGACGGTCTCGTGCCACCACTTGTCCTTGTCGGTCCACGCGACGTCCTGCCCGGTACGGCGTACGACCAGCACGTTCTCGATGCTCGGCGATTTCGCGACGGCCTCGTCGACGGTGGGCTTGAGCGCCGAGGGCTTGCCCCGCCGGTATCCGCCGTCGGCGGTGATGACCAGCTTGGCGTCGGCGTCCGCGATGCGGGTCGCGAGCGCGTCGACGGAGAAGCCGCCGAAGACGACGCTGTGGGTCGCGCCGATGCGTGCGCAGGCCAGCATGGCCACAGCGGCCTCGGGGATCATCGGCAGGTAGATCGCCACCCGGTCGCCGGCGCCGACGCCCAGGTCGGTGAGCGTGTTGGCGGCCTGGCTGACCATCTTGAGCAGGTCGGCGTAGGTGATGGTGCGGGTGTCGCCGGGCTCGCCCTCCCAGTGGATGGCGACCTTGTCACCGCGGCCCGCCTCGACGTGCCGGTCGATGCAGTTGTACGCGATGTTGAGCTCGCCGCCGACGAACCACTTGGCGAACGGCGGGTTCGACCAGTCGAGGACCTGGTCCCACTTCTTGGCCCAGGTGAGCCGGTCGGCCTGCGCGGCCCAGAAGGCGAGACGGTCGGCGGCCGCCTCCTCGTAGGCGCCGGCCTGCACGTTGGCGGCCGCGGCCAGCGCTTCGGGCGGCGGGAACTGCCGGCTCTCCGACGACAGGTTCGCCAATGTCTCGCTCATGAGGGCGGCTCCTCTTCACTGCTGACCCGGGCTTCTTCGTTGCACACTAGTTGCGCCGATGGATACCGGCGAGACCTGTGGATAACAGCGCGCCGGATGGTGCGATGGCCGCGCTGGATGACCACCACGTGCTTGGTCATGCGCGAATCTTGCCAGTTGTGAGCCTGTTTGCGCACCCCATGTTTCGCCCGGTTTTCCGGCTACGGTGTTCGGGTGGATCCCCTGGCCCCGCTTCTCGACCTCGCCGACGTCGCTCCCGCCCTGACCGAGGCCCGCGAGCGGGTGGACGCCGCGATGCGCCACCGCGCGCTGCGCCGGCACGGCGGACGGGTCGCCGCCGAGGCGAGTCTGCGCGCGGCCGTGGCGAGTGCCGCGCTCGAGGGCAGTGCTCACGACCTCGACGAGGTACGGGCGGGAACTGTCACCGGCCCGGTCGTGCAGGGCTCGCTGCGGGTCGCCGAGGGCGTGGGAGCGCTCGTCGACCTGTGGCCCCGCGCGCCCCGCCAGGCGCTCGCCAAGCTGCACGTGCTCGCCGCCCGGGGCGTCGTCCCGCCGTCCGACCTGGGCCGGCTCACTGGAGGCGCGGAACGCGTGGACATGCTCGCCGGTCTCGTCGCGGGCAACGACCGTACGCCTCCGCTGCTGCTCGCCGCGATCGTGCACGCCGAGCTGCTCACGCTGCGCCCGTTCGCCGGTCCGGCCGGCGTGGTCGCCCGCGCCGCCGCCCGGCTCACGCTGATCAACCGCGGGTTCGACCCGCGCGGCCTGGTCGCCGTGGAGGTCGGGCACCAGGCACGCGAGCCGGAGTACGTCGGCTCGGCGGGCGCCTACGCCACCGGCACCCCCGACGGCGTGCGCTCCTGGCTGCGCCACTACGCTGCCGCAGTGATCGTCGCCGCCGACGAGATCACCGCGATCGGCGACAATGTGCTGGCGACCGTATGACCGGTCATTGAGTTGTGGGTCCGTGCGAACCACCTCACCCCCTGACCAGCGGCTTCTAGACTTTTTCCGTGGAGACCTGGGAGCGGCCGTACACGCCGGGTGCCGGGCGCTGGCTCGTCATCGGGTGGGAGGCCTTCGCCCTGGCGCTGCTGGCCTGGACCTCGATCGAGACGTTCGAGCTGAACTGGCACGGCGTACGCCTGCTCGCGTGCGCGCTCGCGGTGCTCTGGGTGATCGGCGCGCACCGCATCCTGCAGATGGGGGCGTACGTCGGCCCCGGCGGGCTGCGCATCCACGGGCTGCTGCGGTCGCGCACGATGCGCTGGGACGAGGTCTCCCACGTGCGCCTGCACGAGGCGAGCCAGCGGCTGGGCCCGTGGAACATCCCCAGCGGGCAGACCGTGCTGATCGAGCGGTACGACGGCTCGACGGTCAACACCGAGCTGTGGGCGCAGGGCGTCGACTTCCACGCGCGCCCGAAGCTGTTCCGCGCCGTCTATCACGAGCTGCGCACCCGCCACCTGGCCGCGCGCAGCAGCTGACCGCGCCCGAGACGATTAGAGCCGGCGTCCCGCAATTGGGGCGCCGGCTGCTGCTCGTCCGACCGGGTTATCAAGCGTGCACCTGGGTCGTTGTCGACAGTCCCCAACCTCGCGGCTCCTCAAATGAAGCCCAGGGGGTCGAGGTCCCGTAGCAACGTGCCTGCCGTGGCTGATCGCGCGTGGGTTCCCGGTGGCCGTGCACGAATCTCGTCGCTTCACCGGCCAGGCATCCCGGCCGTTCCGCTTCGATCCTCGCCAGTTCTTTGTACGCCTCGCCGACACATGATCGCCAGGGCTTGGGCCCGGCAAATCTGGCTTTTGGCATTAGTCAGACTAAAGCCATTCGTACTGCTCACTGCGGGCGTACGCCCCGGAGCGCGGCAGCTCTCAGGCAGGAGCCTTGGCGATGCGCCGGTGGCGGGCGTAGATCGCCAGGCCGATCGCGGCGCCCACGCCGACGCTCAGGGCGGCAGCGGCCACCGGTACCGCGGGGCGATCGCGCAGCCGGCGACCCAGCGGGATCGGGTGGCGGAACTCGAGGATGGGCCACTCGTTCTCGACGGCGGCGCGGCGCAGGGCACGGTCGGGGTTGACGGCGCTGGGGTGGCCGACGGACTCGAGCAGGGGCAGGTCGCTGCTCGAGTCGGAGTAGGCGTAGCAGTCGGCCAGCTGGTAGCCGCGCTCGGCGGCCAGCTCGCGGACCCCGATGACCTTGCTCGGGCCGGCCGCGTAGAACTCGACCTCGCCGCTGTAGCGACCGTCGACGATGCCCATGCGCGTGGCGATGATGTCGGTGATGCCCAGCAGCGCGCCGATCGGGCGGACCATCTCGTCGCCCGACGCCGAGACCAGCACGACGTCGCGCCCGGCCGCCTGGTGCTCGGCGATCAGCGAGGCTGCCTCGGCATAGACGTACGGGTTGATGAGCTCCTCGAGCGTCTCGGCGACGATCTGTTGCACCTGCTCGACCCGCCAGCCCTTGCACAGCGCGGCGAGGTAGTCGCGGGTGCGGGCCATGCCCTGCTCGTCGGTGCCGCCCCCGAGCCGGAACATCAGCTGTGCGTAAGCAGACTTGACCATGTCACGCCGGCTGATCAGGCCGTCACGGTAGAACGGCCGTCCAAAGGCCAGCGCGCTGGACTTGGCGATGACGGTCTTGTCGAGGTCGAAAAACGCGGCGCTCAGGCCCACGGGCGGCAAGTGTAGTCGTAAGTCGTTCACAACCGGCGCCCCGCGCCCGAGTTCGCGCGCCGCCTGGTGACGCGCTGTGAAATCGGTCAGACGGCAGCAGATATCGCAGTCGGCGACAATCGGTACTCGACTGTGCTGCGTCGGTGAGGCATGCTTGTCCTGTTGCGACCGCGATTCATGTTGCGTCGGTCGCGCCCGGCACCCTCCGCTGCATCGACTTCAGCTCCATCCACCCCAGCCCTCGGTGGTTGCGCCCCCCGCGATCACCGAGTCGATTCGGCTCGACCCCCCCGGAGCCGAATCCTCGGACGGCCCCCGTCTCCCCCGACGGGGGTCGTTCCCTTTGCGGGCCCGGGTCTCAGGCGCCGGTGGCCTGGGAGGGCTCGGCGGCGGTCTCGACGGTGCCGGTCAGCCCGAACAGATCGCAGAGGCCGGTCACGTCGAGCACCCGGCGCAGCATGGTCGTCGGGTTGACGACCAGGAATCGGGAGCCGGTGTCGGTCGCGGCGCGGTAGCCCTCGATCAGCGCGCCCAGGCCGGTGGAGTCGATGAACGCCGCACCGGCCAGGTCGACCCGCACGATCGGCGGGGACCAATCGGAGACGGCGTCGCGCAGGCAGGCGGCCAGCTCGTCCGCGTTCGAGAAGTCGATCTCGCTGTCGACGGTCACGACGGCCGCGCCGTCGGCGTCCAGCGCGCGGTGGATCGAACTGTCCATGCCAACCCCATCGGTTCGTGTCCGCATCAACATACCCAATGCCCGCCTGTTCCACTCGGCGCCGGCGCCCGGCCGCCATACCAGATCCAGGCGGCGGGTACGCGTTGTCCACAGCGCCGAATCTTGTCCACAGCGCGCGAATTCGGTGCTGGCGAAGGCTTTCGCAGTCGGTGAAGGTGGCCGCCTCACCCGCTTCCGCGCCGCGCTGGAGACCGCCGATGTCCGCTGTCCGACTGCCCCTCGTCGTCACCGCCGACCCCGACCTGCTCGACGACCTGCTGCGCCTCGCCGCGGCCGGTGGCACGAAGGTCGACGTGGCCGCGGACCCGGCCGCCGCCCGCCCGAGATACGGCGCCGCCCCGCTCGTCATGATCGGCGCCGATCAGCTCGACGCCTGCCTGCGCGCCCGGCTGCCGCGCCGGTCCCGGGTCGCCGTGGTCGGCCACGGCCCCGTGTCCGAGGCGATGTGGCAGGCCGCCGGTGCGCACGGCGTCGAGCACATCGCCGAGCTGCCCACCGCCGAGAGCTGGGTGGTCGACCGCTTCGCCGAGCACCTCGACCAGCCGCTGGGCCGCGTGGTCGCGGTGATCGGCGGACGTGGCGGCGCCGGCGCCAGCACGCTCGCCGCCGGGCTCGCCATGACCGCGATCGCCGAGCGCCACCGCACCCTGCTCATCGACGCCGACCCGCTCGGCGGCGGGCTCGACCTGATGTTCGGCTGGGAGCGCCGGGACGGGTTGCGTTGGTCGGCGATCGCCGAGGCCGGCGGGCGCGTCGACCCGCCGAGCCTGCTCGATGCGCTGCCGCACCACGGCGACCTGGTGCTGCTGTCGTTCGACCGGGACACGGTGCCCGACGTGCCCGCCGACGCGATGGCCTCCGCCGTCGACGCGGCCCGCCGCGGCCGGGACGTGATCGTCGTCGACCTGCCGCGCCGGCTCGACGACGCCGGAGTGCTCGCGCTCGAGTGCGCCGACCAGGCGGTGCTGATCGTGCCGGCCGAGGTGCGCGCCGCGGCGGCCGCCGCCGGGGTGGTGCGGATGGTGCGGGCCCACCGGGATCAGCTGTCGCTGGTCGTCCGCGGGCCCGCGCCCGGGCGGCTGCGCTCGCGCGAGATCGCTTCGGCGCTCGGGCTGCCGCTGATCGGCACGCTGCGACCGGAACCGGCGATCCCGCAGGAGGTGGAGCGCGGCCGGCCACCGGGCTCCGACGGCAAGGGCCATCTGGCCGACCTGTGCCGCCGGGTGCTCGGTGACCTGCTGGGCGGCTCGACGGCGGTGGCGGCATGACGGCGTACGCGGGTCTGGGCAGCCGCCTCGCCGCCTCCGCGCCGGTCGTGGCCGATCGGGTGCGGCACCGCTTCGCCGTCGAGGGTGTGCCGGCGACCCCGGCCGCGGTCGTGCAGGCGGTGCGCACCGAGTCCGACGCCGCGGTGCTGGGCGACACGGCGGTGCTGCGGCTCGCCGACCGGGTGCACGACCAGCTCGTCGGCGCGGGGCCGCTGGCTCCGCTGCTGGCCGATCCGCAGGTGACCGACGTGCTCGTCAACGGCCTGGCGGTCTGGGTCGACCGCGGGTCGGGGCTGCAGCGGGCGCCGGTCGTGCTGGGCGACCGCGAGGAGGTACGCCGCCTCGCTCAGCGCCTCGCGGCCGCGTGCGGGCGGCGCCTCGACGACGGCCAGCCGTACGCGGATGCCCGGCTGCCCGACGGCACCCGTCTGCACGCGGTGCTGCCGCCGGTCGCGACCGACGGCCCCTATCTGTCGCTGCGCACGTTCCGCCAACGGCCGTTCCGCCTCGACGACCTGGTCCAGCACGGCACGGTCGCGCCCACGGTCGCCCCGGTGCTGACGGCGATCGTCCAGGCCCGGCTGGCCTACCTGGTCACCGGCGGCACGGGCAGCGGCAAGACGACGCTGCTGGCCACGCTGCTCGGGATGGTGCCCGCCACCGAGCGGATCGTCCTGGTCGAGGACGCGGCCGAGCTGCGCCCGCTGCACCCGCACGTGGTGGCGCTGCAGGCCCGCACCGCGAACGTCGAGGGGGCGGGCGCGGTCGGGCTGACCGACCTGGTGCGGCAGGCCCTGCGGATGCGGCCCGACCGGCTGGTCGTGGGGGAGTGCCGGGGAGCCGAGATCGTCGACCTGCTGGGCGCGCTCAACACGGGCCACGACGGCGGGGCCGGGACGCTGCACGCGAACACGCCCGCCGACGTGCCCGCGCGGCTCGAGGCGCTGGGGATGCTGGGCGGGTTGCCGCGGGCCGCGCTGCACGCCCAGGTGGTGGCGGCTCTACAGGTGGTGCTGCAGGTGCGGCGTACGGACCGCGGGCGCGTGCTCGAGTCGGTGAGCGTGCTGCTGCCCGCGGGCGAGAACCGGCTGGCCACCGTGGTGCCGGCGTGGCAGCGGCTGCGCGGCGCCGGGCCGGGCGCGTTCGAGCTGGCGCGCATGCTGAGCGCCCGCGGGGTGGCCGTTCCCGCGGTGCTCTCGCCGCCGGTGGTGGCGCCGTGAGCTGGGGGCCGTTGCTGCTCGCGGCGGGCGCGGTGGTGATCGTGCTGCCGCACGGACGCATGCGGCTGCCGCGGGTTCCGCTCGCGGTGCTGGCGGCCCGGGTTCTCGCGGTCGCCGGGCGGTCGCCCCGGCGGGCCGTGCTGGGCGGCGTGGGCGCGGTGGCCGGCGCGGGGCTTCTCGTGGGCGGGCCGGTCGGGGGAGTGGTCGCGGGGGCGTACGCGGGGCTGGCCGCGCGGGCGTTGCTGCGGCGTTCCGCCCGGCGGCGTGCGGCGGTGGCGCGGTCGGCGGCGCTCGATGCGCTGGCCTCGCTAGCCGCCGACCTTCGAGCCGGGCTGCCGCCTGAGATACCCACCGCCGGCCCGGGCGAGCGAATGGCCGCGTTTGGGTCAAGCGAGCGGATGGCCGCGGTGGGGTCGGATCGGCGGACGGCCGAAGCGAGGCTCGGCGAGGGGACGGGTGCGGGCGGGCCCGCGGATCGCTTGCGGCGGCTGACCGGGTCGGTGTGGCGGCTGGCGGAGCGTACGGGGGCGCCGGCCGCCGACCTGGTCGAGCGGATCGAGGCGGACGCGCGGGCTGCGGACCGGGCGGGAGCGCTGGCCGCGGCGCAGGCGGCCGGCGCGCAGGCCACGGCCGTGCTGCTGGCGGCATTGCCGGCCGCTGGGCTCGGTCTCGGGCTGCTCATGGGAGCGGATCCGCTTCACGTGCTGCTGCGGACGCCGCTGGGCGCGGCGTGCGGGCTCGGCGCGGTGGTTCTGCAGACCGCGGGGTTGCTATGGGCCGAGCGGCTCGTCGGCGGGGTGGCGCAATGACCGGCGGGTGCGCGCTGGCCGACTTCCTGCGAGTCGGAAGGCCGGGGCAGGTGCCCCTGCGGCCCTGTTGCGTCGCAGCCCTGCTGGCCCGGCGTGACGGATGCCTGCCGCGGCCGGAACCCGTCTCCGCAGCGACCGGCGTGGGCGCGGCGGTTGGCGTGTCTGGGGCGGCTGGCGTGCCTGCTTCGGCTGGCGTGTCCGTGGCGGCTCCCGTGTCTGCGACGGCCGGCGTATCCGCGGCGGTTGGCGTGTCTGGGGCGGCTGGCGTGCCTGCTTCGGCTGGCGTGTCTGCGACGGCTGGCGTGCCTGCTTCGGTCGGCGTGTCCACGGCGGTTGGCGTGCCCGGGCCGGCCGGCGTGTCCGCAGCGCCTGGCGTGCCTGCCTCGGCCGGCGTGCCTGCTCTGGCTCCCGCACCGGCCGGCCGGCGGGCGGTGGCGTCGTGATCGCGCTGCTGATCGCGGCGGCCGCCCTCGCGCTCGTGGTGGCGCCGATTGCTGGTGGCCGCGCGGTGCGGCGCCGTCTCGCGGCGGTGCGTCCAGCGCCGTCCGCTTCGTCCTCGCCCTCGGACGCCGAGCGCCGTACCCGCATCCTCGTGGCCGCAGCGGCCGGGCTGGCGGTGGCGTGGTTCGTCGGGACGTGGTGGGGCCTGCTGCTCGGCGTTGCCGCCGGAGCCGGGGCCGAGCGCTTCCTGCGGCAACGCGAGCCGGCCCGCGTACGGCAGGAGCGCCGGGCCGCCGCGGCGGACCTCCCCCTGGGTGCGGACCTTCTGGCGGCGGCGCTGCGAGCGGGCGCGCCGGTCGACGGGGCGGCGGCAGCGGTCGCCGACGCGCTCGACGGGCCGCTCGGGACCCGGCTGCGGCGCACCGCCCGATCGCTGGCGCTGGGCGCGGCCCCGGCCGAGGCGTGGGCGCACCTCGACGGCATTCCCGGGGCCGAGCGGCTGATCGCGGCGGCCGTCCGAACCAGCGCGAGCGGCGGCGCGCTGGCCGGGGCGCTCGGGCGGCTCGCGGACGACCTGCGGGCCGACCGGGCGGTCCGGATCGAGGCGGCCGCGCAGCGCGCCGGCGTGCTCATCGTGCTGCCGCTCGGGCTGTGCTTCCTCCCCGCCTTCCTGCTGGCCGGGCTTGTCCCGGTGCTGATCGCGGTCCTCGGCGACGTGCTGTGACCGGGGACCACCAGGGCCGGCCGCGGGCCGGTCGCCACCACAACCGAAGGAGAACCACGTGCGCACACTGATCGCGAACTACGCCCGGCTGCGGGCCGAGGCCGCCGACGCGGGGATGAACACGGCCGAGTACGCCGTCGGCACGCTCGCGGCCGTCGCGTTCGCCGGGATCCTCTACAAGGTCGTGACCGGCGGAAGCGTGACGGCGGCGCTGACCGGCATCATCGCCCGGGCGCTGAAGTGAGGCGGCGCCGGTGGCCCGGCCGCGACCGGGGAGCGTTCACCGCCGAGCTCGCGGCCGGGCTGCCGGCGCTCATGCTGCTGCTGTTCGCCGGCCTGGCGGCGGTCGGCGCGGTGGCAGCCAAGGGCCAGTGCCTCGACGCCGCCCGCGAGGCGGCGCTGGCGGAGGCGCGCGGCGACTCGGGTGCGGCCGCGGGCGCCCGGGTGGCGCAGCCCGGCGCGGTGGTCGAGATCGGCGGCGATGGCGAGGTGGCCACCGCCCGCGTGCGGGCGCACGTCCGAGTGCTGGGCGCCAACCTGCCCGTGATCACCGTCGAGGGCACGGCCACAGCCGCCCGCGAACCGGAGCCGGTCCAGTGACCGGGCCCCGGCGCGGCCCCCAACTCCCGCGGCCTCAGGTTGATCCCGCGACCGAACGCCGCCTCCGCCTTCTACGCCCGCGAGCCCGAGCCGGTCCTGTGACCGGGCCCCGGCGCGGTTTCCGAAGCCTGCGAGCCCGCTCCACTCCGGTGAGAGGGCGCGATCGGGGCGCCGCCACGATTCTCGTGCTGGCGATCGGCCTGTTCCTGGTGGCGGCCGGTATGGCGGCGGCCGGTGTGGGCGCGGCGCGCGTCGGCAGGCACGCGGCCCGCACGGCGGCCGACCTGGGAGCCCTCGCAGGCGCGGCGAAGGCGATCCACGGGCCCGAGGTGGCGTGCGGGCGGGCCGAGCGGTTTGTCGTAGCGAACGGCGGCCGGATGGCGTCCTGCGTGGTCGAGGGCCTCGACGTCGTGGTGCGCGCGGAGGTCACCGTCCGCGCGCTGCCGGGACTGGACGCCCGGGCTGTCGCCACGGCGCGGGCGGGACCGATCTACGCGCTGCCGGAATGACCGGCCGAGCGCAGGGCGGCCAGCACGGTGCCGAGCACCTGGACGGCGCCGGGCTTGTGGAGCGGGTTGTTGCCGTTGCCGCACTTGGGCGACTGGACGCAGGCGGGGCAGCCGGCCTCGCAGGCGCACGCGGCGATGGCCTCGCGGGTGGCGGACAGCCACGCGGCTGCGGTCGCGTACGCCCTCTCGGCGAAGCCCGCGCCGCCGGGGTGGCCGTCGTAGACGAAGACCGTGGGGGCCTCGGTGTCCACATGGTTCGCGGTGGACAGGCCGCCGATGTCCCAGCGGTCGCACGTGGCGATCAGCGGCAGCAGGCCGATGGCGGCGTGTTCGGCGGCGTGCAGGGCGCCGGGCACGTCGGGCGGCTCGACACCGGCGGCGTCCAGCGCGCGCGGCGAGACGGTGAACCAGACGGCGACGGTGCGCAGCTCGCGTACGGGCAGGTCCAGCGGGCGGGTGTCGATCACTTCGCCCGAGCCGATGCGGCGGCGCTGGTAGGAGACGACCTGGCTGGTGACCTCCACGTCGCCGAGGAACAGGCCGACGGGGCCGGCGTCGACGTACGAGCGGACGCCCAGCACGGAGACGTCCGTGACGTCGCGGGCCTGCGTCGTCCAGTCGGGCTCCTCCTGATGCACGAGCGCGATCGCGTCCTCGAGGTCGAGCTCGTCCACCAGATAGGTCACGCCCTGGTGCAGATAGACCGCGCCGGTGTGCAGCATGACGTGCGACGACGTCTGGTCGACCGTGCCGAGCAGGCGGCCGGTCGACGCCTCCACCACCGACACGGGCGCGCCACCGGCGCCGCGCAGGTCGACGTCGGGGCGGCCGGGATGCGTCCAGTACCAGCCGGACGGGCGCCGCCGCAGCGCGCCGGAGGCGGTCAGCCCGTCGACGGCGGCCCGTGCCGCGTCGCCGCCGAACAGGGCCAGGTCGGTCGCGGTGATCGGCGCCTCGGAGGCGGCGCAGCACAGTTGGGGGCCCAGCACGTACGGGTTCGAGGGGTCCAGCACGGTCGTCTCCACCGGCCGCCCGAACAGCGCCGACGGGTGGTGCACCAGGTAGGTGTCGAGCGGGTCGTCGCGGGCGATCAGCACCGCCAGCGCCTCGCCGCCGGCCCGGCCCGCGCGGCCGGCCTGCTGCCAGAGCGACGCCCGCGTGCCGGGATAGCCGCAGATCAGCACGGCGTCGAGCCCGACCAGGTCGACGCCGAGCTCGAGCGCGTTCGTGGAGGCGAGCGCGAGCAGCTCGCCGGAGAGCAGCGCGCGCTCGATGCGGCGGCGGTCCTCCTTGAGGTAGCCCGCCCGGTACGCCGCCACGCGGTCGCCGAGGCCGGGCACCACCTCGTCCAGCGCGCGCCGGGTCATCGTGGCGACCACCTCGGCGCCGCGCCGGGAGCGGACGAACGCGAGCGTCCGGGTGCCCGCTGCCACCGCGTCCGCGAGCAGGTCGGCCGTCTCGCTCAGGGCGGACCGGCGGGTCGGCGGCGTGTCCTCGAAGGGGTCCTCGGGCGGGAGCAGCGGCGGCTCCCACAGCGCGAACGTGGTGGCCCCGCGCGGCGAGGCGTCGGTCGTCACGGCCCTCACCGGCAGGCCGGTCAGCCGCGACGCCGCGTCCGCGGGATCGCCCGAGGTGGCGGAGGCCAGCACGAACGTCGGCGACCCTCCGTACCGGGCGGCCAGCCGTCGCAGCCGGCGCAGCACGTGCGCGACGTGCGAGCCGAACACCCCACGGTAGGCGTGGCACTCGTCGACCACCACGTACGCGAGCCGGCGCAGGAACGTCGCCCAGCGCGAGTGCCCCGGCAGCAGTCCGTGGTGCAGCATGTCGGGGTTGGTGAGCACCAGCCGGGAGTTCTGCCGGATCCACTCCCGCTCCTCGCGCGAGGTGTCACCGTCGTACGTCGCCGGTCGCACCCCGTCGAGGCCGAACCTGGCGACCGCGCGCAGCTGGTCGGCCGCGAGCGCCTTGGTGGGCGAGAGATAGAGCGCCGTCGCCCGCGGGTCGTCGTGCAGCCGGGAGAGCACCGGCAGTTGATAGGCGAGCGACTTGCCCGACGCCGTGCCGGTCGCCACGACCACGTGGTGTCCCTCGGCCGCGAGCGAGGCCGCGGTGGCCTGGTGCTCCCACGGCCGCGCGATGCCCTGGGCGGTCAGCGCGGCGATCACGTCGGCGGAGGCCCACGAGGGCCAAGGCGCCGTACGGCCCTCGCGGGCGGGGATCTGCTCGACGTGGGTGACCGGGGAGGCCGACGTGCGTGCCCGCAACCGGTGAAGCAACTCGGCGGGGCTGTGGGCGGTCGACGTCACGCCGTGCACTGTGACACCGGAATGGCTCGAACCTCAAACGGGTACGACGGTGGAGCCGGACGGCGGGTGGGTACCGGGCGGTGGTTAGATTCGCTGGGGAGATCGCCCCGGAGGAACGTGGCCCGCAGGGAGGAGGAGCGATGGAGCTGTCCCTTGCGACCCGGACCGTCGCCGAGCACACGGTGCTCGAGGTCGGCGGCGAGGTCGACGTCTACACGGCTCCGAGGCTGCGCGAGCGCCTCGTGGAGCTGGTCGACTCAGGGGTGCGCAGCGTCGTCGTCGATCTGGGCGGTGTCGAGTTCCTCGACTCCACCGGCCTGGGCGTGCTGGTGGGCGCGATGAAGCGGCTGCGGGTGGCGAACGGGCGCTTCAGCCTCGTCTGCTCCAAGGAGGCCCTGCTGAAGATTTTCCGGATCACGGCGCTCGACCAGGTGTTCCCGATCTATCCCACGATCGAGGCTGCGACCCGAGACAGCGACGACAGCGCGACTTCGTGATGGCGACTGTTCGGCTGTCCTTCTCCCCGGCACCCGTGCACGTGCGCACGGCCCGGTTGGTCGGCGTCGCCGTGGCGCGGCGCGCCGGTGTCGCCGAGGAACTGCTCGACGAGGTCCGCCTGGCGATCGGCGAGGCCTGCACCCGGGCGGTCGCCCTGCACAACCAGTACGGCCTGCCCGACCTGGTGACCGTCGAGATGTCTGATTCGGACTCATATTCCGTACGGGTCATCGACCACGCCCCGATCGAGGCGAGCATCGGCCTGGCCAAGCTGCCGCCCGACGAGCTCGCCGACGAGTCGCTGACCGACGAGGCGCTGACCACCGGCGTGGGCTTCGCGCTGCTCGCCGGTTTCGTGGACGACCTCCAGGTGCGCCCCGTCGAGGACGGTTTGGGCACCGAGGTCCGCATGGTCTGGCCTGTTCGGCGCCGCTGAGAGGCGCCGAAAACCAAAAGCCAAGCTCACGACCATATCAATCTTCGTGAGTACCCAGTCGGGCCCCCGCTAACACAGCGGTAATTATCACCACGACACGGCCGGATCCGGGTGTGACCACCGACACGCCTGGCCGATACAGTACGCGAGTTATCAGCTACTGCTCCTGGTCCCGCGGCCGCGGGACCCAGTTGTCGTCTCCCCCTTGGACGGGGATGCGCCCGGGCGGTGTCGTCCGCCGTCCCGGGCGCGGTCGGTGTACAGGAGGACATTGATGTCCGGGACCTCGTTAAGTGGTTCTAACGTCACATTTGTCATCGTCGCTCTGGTCTTCGCGCTCATCGCGCTGGGCTTCGCGGCGATGTTCGTCCAGTCGGTTCTCAAGGCCGGCCGGGGCACCAAGAACATGCAGGAGATCGCCGGAGCCGTCCAAGAAGGCGCATCGGCCTACCTGTTCCGCCAGTTCAAGACCCTCGCCATCTTCGTGGTGATCGCGGTCGTCCTGCTCTTCCTCCTGCCGGTGCACGACACCGACAACGAGGTCTGGGTGAAGATCGGACGCTCGCTGTTCTTCATCGTCGGCGCGGTCTTCAGCTCGTTCATCGGCGGCGCGGGCATGGCGCTCGCGACCCGGGCCAACCTCCGGGTGGCCGCGGCGGCCGGCGAGAACGGTGGCCGCGAGAAGGCGATGGGCATCGCGTTCCGCACCGGCGGCGTGGTCGGCTTCCTCACGGTCGGCCTGGGCCTGTTCGGCGGCGCGCTCGTCGTGCTGATCTTCCGGGGCGACGCCCCGACCGTGCTCGAGGGCTTCGGCTTCGGCGCGGCGCTGCTCGCGATGTTCATGCGGGTCGGCGGCGGCATCTTCACCAAGGCCGCGGACGTCGGCGCCGACCTGGTCGGCAAGGTCGAGCAGGGCATCCCCGAGGACGACCCGCGTAACGCCGCGACCATCGCCGACAACGTGGGCGACAACGTCGGTGACTGCGCCGGCATGGCGGCCGACCTCTTCGAGTCGTACGCGGTGACCCTCGTGGCAGCCCTGATCCTGGGCTCCGCCGCGTTCGGTCAGGACGGTCTGATCTTCCCGCTGATCATCTCGACGGTCGGCGTCGTGATCGCCATCCTCGGTGTGTTCATCACCCGGCTGCGCCCCAGCGACCGCAACGGCCTGACCGCCATCAACCGGGCGTTCTACATCTCCGCGGTCATCTCCGCGGTGATCGTCGCCGTGGTCAGCTTCGTCTACCTGCCGTCCACGTTCGCCGGCTTCAACGACGAGAACATCGCGGCGGACGTCCTGGCCAGCGGCCGCGACCCGCGCTGGATCGCGATCGGCGCGGTCGTCATCGGCATCGTGCTGGCCGCCGCCATCCAGGCGCTGACCGGCTACTTCACCGAGACCAACCGCCGCCCGGTGCAGGACATCGGCAAGTCGTCGCAGACCGGCGCGGCCACGGTCGTGCTCGCCGGCATCAGCGTCGGCCTGGAGTCCGCGGTCTACTCGGCGCTGCTGCTCGGCGCCGGCGTCTTCGGCGCGTTCCTGCTGGGCGGCTCGTCGCTCACCCTGTCGCTGTTCGCGGTCGCGCTCGCCGGCACCGGCCTGCTGACCACGGTCGGCGTCATCGTCGCCATGGACACCTTCGGCCCGATCTCGGACAACGCGCAGGGCATCGCCGAGATGTCCGGTGACATCGACGAGAAGGGCGCGCAGATCCTCACCGAGCTCGACGCGGTGGGCAACACCACCAAGGCGATCACCAAGGGCATCGCGATCGCGACCGCCGTGCTCGCCGCGACCGCGCTGTTCGGCTCGTACACCAACAGCCTGGCCACCTCGCTCGCCGACGCCGGTATCTCCGCCGACCGGGTGCAGAACGAGATCCTCGGCCTGCTGAACATCTCGAACCCGCGCAACCTCGTCGGCCTGCTGGTCGGCGCGGCCGTCGTGTTCCTCTTCTCCGGCCTGGCCATCAACGCCGTGTCCCGCTCGGCGGGCGCGGTCGTCATGGAGGTCCGCCGCCAGTTCCGCGAGTTCCCCGGCATCATGGACCGCACCCAGCGGCCCGAGTACGGCCGGGTGGTCGACATCTGCACCCGCGACGCGCAGCGCGAGCTGCTCACCCCGGGCCTGCTGGCGATCATGGCTCCGATCGCGGTCGGCTTCGGGCTGGGCGCGGGCGCGCTCGCGTCCTACCTGGCCGGTGCGATCGGCGCCGGCACGCTGATGGCCGTCTTCCTCTCCAACTCCGGCGGCGCGTGGGACAACGCCAAGAAGCTGGTCGAGGACGGCAACTTCGGCGGCAAGGGCTCCGAGGCGCACGCCGCGACGGTCATCGGCGACACCGTCGGCGACCCGTTCAAGGACACCGCGGGCCCGGCCATCAACCCGCTGCTCAAGGTCATGAACCTGGTCTCGCTGCTGATCGCCCCGGCCGTCGTGGCCTGGAGCATCGGCAACGACCAGAACGACGCGCTGCGCATCGCGATCGCCATCGTCGCGGCGGCGATCATCGCCGGCGCGGTGGTGTGGAGCAAGCGCAAGCCGATCTCGATGGGCGACGACACCCCGGCGAGCAACTCGACGCCGACGGCCAAGGTCACCGCCTGACGCCGAGCACGACAACGGGGCACCCGGCCGAGTGGGCCGGGTGCCCCGCACCATAGATGAGGATGTCGGACCTTGCCCGTACGCTGCTTCCCATGCGCCCGGCCCGACCCCTCGTACTGCTGGTTCTGCTGACACTCACCGCACCCCTGGCCGCCTGTTCCGGCGCGCACAGCGCCCGGGCGTGGGCGGCCTCGGTGTGCACCACCCTCGAGCCGTGGCGCACCGAGATCGGCTCGCTCACCAGCCGCACCCAGCAGCAGATGGAAACCGCCACCACGCCCGGCCAGGCGAAGGAAAACCTGATGCGGCTCTTCGGCGGCGCCGAGGACGCGAGCGAGCGTGCCCGGGCCGGGGTGGAGAAGGCCGGGGTGCCCGACGTCGACAACGGCGCCCAGATCGCCGACGGCTTCCTGGGGTCGCTGGCCGCCACCCGCGATGCCTACGCCAAGGCCAAGAGCGGCATCCAGGCGCTCGAGACCGCGCCGGCCGACACCTTCTATCAGCGGGTCTCCCAGGTCGTCCAGCAGCTGCAGAGCGACTACCAGGCGAGCGGCCTCGACACGAGCAAGCTCAGCTCCGCCGAGCTCAAGGCCGCGTTCGACGAAGTGCCCGAGTGCCGGTGACATGACCGAGACGGGGTGGCCGCTGATCCCGCGCGAGGTGCTCCCCGCGCCGGTCCAGGCTGCCAAGCGACCCGCTCAACCCCGTCCCGCCTCGGTCCACGACGCGGGGCGCCAGCTGCCGTTCTTCGGCGCCGAGACCACGGAGCCCTCACCCGCCGACCTGGCCGGCCTGCTCGCGGGTCCCGGGCGGCTGGGGCGCATGGGCGGCACGGCCCGCGTCTCCGTCCCGGTCGACGCCGCGTGGCGGGTGCACGTTCTGATCCCCGAGCTGGTCATGCGCGGGCTCGTGGTCAGCTGGCGCCCCTTGAATCAAGACCAGACCGACGCCGTACGAGACCTCGTCTCCACGCCGATCGAGGCCGAGGAGCTGCCCGCCGCGGAGGAAGCTCCGCCCAGCTCCGAGTCGCCGAGCGCCGCATCGCCCGGCCCGGCCGCCCCACATTTGACCTCGGCCACTCAGCGCAAAACCGAAGAATCGGAAATGTTCGAACCAGTGGGGTTGGGCGGCCGGGATGAAGCGGTCGGGGACGGGCGCGGCGGCGCGGAAGGTGATGGACGCGGCGGCGCGGTGGGGGACGGGCGCGGTGGCGCGGAAGGTGATGGACGCGGCGGCGCGGTGGGGGACGGGCGCGGTGCCGCGGTGGGGGACGGGCACGGTGGCGCGGTGGGGGACGGGCACGGTGGCGCGGTGGGGGACGGGCACGGTGGCGCGGAGGGTGACGGGGAGGGGGAGCCGGCCGGGCCGCGGTTCGAGGTTCTCACGGCGTACTCCCGGAGGTTGAACGGTCTTGCGCAGGCCTGGCCCCGGGCGGCCGCCCAGCTTTTCCTGAGCGGCCCCCGCCTGCGTCTCTGGGTGGCGGCCGCCGGGGAGCCGGCGCCGGGGGGCTACGCGCTCGGGCTCGACCCCGCCAAGGACACGGCGGAGATCGATGCGGCGCTGGTCCGCGCCGGTCTGGCCGGGCGGGTGTCGGACGATGGACGGCGCTATCTGATCATGGGGAAGCGGCGGGTCGCGCGGCTCGCTGAGCTGGTCGGGGACCGGCCGGACGCGGCGCCCCCGGAACTCTGGCCGGGCGGCGCGGGTGCGTGATCTTCCTGGATTGTGTGCGACACGACAGCATGTTCCCGGTGTACCGTGTCGCCGTCGGAGGCATACGGTGGCCGGACCGTTACCATCCGACTCCGGGGCCGTCGGGGAATGTGTCCTCGTCCGGCGCGTTACGTTGAAAGTCTGTGCTCCGCCGGTCCGGATGGCGGAAACCGAGTGTGAGCGAAGTTTGGGAGTGCCGTGCCGAGTGACGCCAGGACGACCCGTCTGGTCATCGTCGAGTCCCCGTCGAAGGCCAAGACGATCGCCGGTTACCTGGGCCCCGACTATCTGGTCGAGGCCTCCATCGGCCATGTCCGCGACCTGCCCAAGAACGCCGACGAGGTGCCCGAGCAGTACAAGGGCGAGTCGTGGGCCCGTCTGGGCGTCGACGTCGACAACGGCTTCCACCCGCTCTATGTGATCTCGGCCGACCGCAAGCAGCAGATCGCCAAGCTCAAGAAGCTGGCCAAAGAGGTCGACGAGATCTTCCTCGCCACCGATGAGGACCGCGAGGGCGAGGCGATCGCCTGGCACCTGCTCGAGACGATCAAGCCCAAGGTCCCGGTCCACCGGATGGTCTTCCACGAGATCACCAAGCCCGCCATCCAGGCCGCCGTGGCGAACCCGCGTCAGATCGACCAGAACCTGGTCGACGCGCAGGAGGCCCGCCGCATCCTCGACCGCCTCTACGGCTACGAGGTCAGCCCGGTCCTCTGGAAGAAGGTCATGCCGAAGCTGTCGGCCGGCCGGGTCCAGTCCGTGGCGACCCGCATCGTGGTCGAGCGCGAGCGGCAGCGCATGGCGTTCCGCAGCGCCGAGTACTGGGACATCAACGCTCTGCTGGCCGTCCAGGGCCAGGTCGAGGGCCCGCGCCAGTTCGGCGCGACGCTGATCGCGCTCAACGGCGACCGCATCGCCACCGGCAAGGATTTCGAGGCGACCACCGGCCGTCTCAAGCCGGGCGCGGCCGTCGTGCAACTCGACGAGGCCGGCGCCCGCGGTCTGGCCGCCCGGCTCGAGGGCCAGGCGTTCACCGTCACCCGGGTCGAGGAGAAGCCGTACCGGCGCCGCCCGTACGCGCCGTTCATCACCTCGACGCTGCAGCAGGAAGCCGCTCGCAAGCTGCGCATGTCGTCGGCCCAGGCGATGCGGACGGCCCAGCGGCTGTACGAGAACGGCTACATCACCTACATGCGAACCGACTCGGTCAACCTGTCGGAGACGGCCATCGCGGCCGCCCGCCGGCAGATCGCCGAGCTGTACGGCGAGCGCAGCGTGCCGCCGGAGCCCCGCCGCTACACCGGCAAGGTCAAGAACGCGCAGGAGGCGCACGAGGCGATCCGGCCCGCCGGTGACTCGTTCCGCACTCCCGCCGAGGTGGCCAACGAGCTGTCCGGCGACGAGTTCCGCCTCTACGAGCTCATCTGGCGGCGGACCGTCGCCTCGCAGATGACCGACGCGATCGGCAACTCGATCTCCGTACGCATCCGGGCCATCTCCTCCGCTCAGGAGGAGGTCGACTTCGGCGCGACCGGTAAGACGATCACCGACCCCGGCTTCCTCCGGGCCTATGTCGAGTCCTCCGACGACGAGAACGCCGAGGCCGAGGACGCCGAGCGCCGCCTGCCCAACCTGGCCAAGGACCAGCCGCTGACCGCGGACGAGCTGACCGCCGCCGGCCACCACACCAGCCCGCCGTCCCGCTACACCGAGGCGTCGCTGGTCAAGGCCATGGAGGAGCTCGGCATCGGCCGCCCCTCGACGTACGCGTCGATCATGCAGACGATCCAGGACCGGGGGTACGTGGAGAAGCGCGGCCAGGCGCTGATCCCGACGTTCATCGCGTTCGCCGTGGTCAACCTGATGGAGACGCACTACCCGCGCCTCGTCGACTACGGCTTCACCGCCGCGATGGAGAACGACCTCGACGGCATCGCCGGTGGCGACCACGCCTCGCTCGACTTCCTCACGGCCTTCTACTTCGGCAGCCAGACCGCCGGCGCCGACGACGCGATCGCCAAGGCCGGCGGCCTGCGCAAGCTGGTCACCGAGAACCTCAGCGCGATCGACGCCCGCCTGATCAACTCGATTCCCCTCTTCGACGACGAGGAAGGGAACCACATCGTGGTGCGGGTCGGCCGCTACGGGCCGTACCTGCAACGTCAGAAGCCCGGGGCGACCGAGGAGCAGACGAACGACCCGAGCAACCGGGTCTCGATCCCGGAGGGCGTCGCGCCCGACGAACTCACCCCGGAAAAGGTCGAGGAACTGTTCCTCGGCGGCGGCGGTGAGCGCAGCCTCGGCGACGACCCGCAGACCGGCGAGAAAGTGCTGCTCAAGTCCGGCCGGTTCGGACCCTACGTGGAGAGCGGTGAACGCCGCGGCTCGCTGTTCCGTTCGCAGTCGCCCAACACGCTCACCCTCGAGCAGGCGATTCAGCTGCTGAGTCTGCCCCGCGTGGTCGGCAAGGACCCCGACGGCAACGAGATCATCGCGAAGAACGGCCGGTACGGCCCGTACGTGCAGCGCGGCACCGACTCACGCTCGCTCGCCTCGGAGGACCAGCTGTTCACGGTCACCCTCGACGAGGCGCTGGCGCTGCTCAACGCCCCGAAGACCCGGGGCCGGGGCGCGGCCAAGCCGCCGCTGCGCGAGATGGGCCCCGACCCGGTGACCCAGAAGCCGATGGTCATCAAGGACGGCCGGTTCGGCCCCTACGTGACCGACGGCGAATACAACGCCTCGCTGCGGCGCGACCAGACGCCCGAGGAGCTCACGGTCGAGCAGGCCTCCGAGATGCTGGCCGAGAAGCGGGCCAAGGGCCCGGCGCCCAAGAAGCGGGCGGCGAAGAAGGCGCCGGCCAAGGCCGCCGACGCTGCCGAGAAGACGCCCGCGAAGAAGGCGCCTGCCAAGAAGGCCGCGGCGAAGAAGGCGGCGCCCGCCAAGAAGGCCGCTGCCAAGAAGGCGGCGCCGGCGAAGAAAGCCGCCAACGCCGCCCCCGCCGCTGCGAAGAAGGCGGCCGCGCCGGTCAAGGCGACGGCCGCCGCGGAGTAGGGCTCAGACGCCGAGCACCCGGTCCAGGTATTCGTTGGTGAAGACCCGGGCCGGGTCGAGGCGGTCGCGCACGGCCACGAAGTCGTCGAACCTCGGATAGACCGGGCGCAGGTCCTCGGCCGTACGGTAGTGCAGTTTGCCCCAGTGCGGCCGGCCGCCGAGCGGCCGGCAGACCGCCTCGAACGCCCGGAAGTACGGCTCGTAGGGCGCCCCGCTGAACTGGTGCACCGCCACGTACGCCGACTCGCGCCCGTACCCGTGCGACAGCCACACGTCGTCGGGCCCGGTGAACCGCACCTCGACCGGGAACTGGACCTTGAACGGCAGGCCGTCGATGATCCGCGGCAGCGCGTCGAGCACCTCGGGCAGCGCCGCGCGCGGGATCTCGTACTCCATCTCGGTGAAGTGCACGCGCCGCGGCGTACAGAAGACCCGGTCCGAGCGCTCGGTGTAGGTGCGGGCCGTGAGCGCTCGCGCGGCGATCGACTGCACGGCCGGGACGACGGCCGGAACCCGGCGGCCGAGCCGGCAGACCCCCTGCCACAGCGTGTTGGCCAGGAACTCGTCGTCGAGCCAGCCGCGGAAGGCGGTCAGCGGCCGGTCGTTGGCGGGCACCTTGTTGTTGCGCTTGAGCTGCGCTCGGTCGGTGTAGGGGTACCAGTAGAACTCGACGTGGTCGTTCGCCGGGATCCATTCGTCGAGCCCGGCCAGCACGTCCGCGAGCGCCATCGGCCGCTCGTCGGCGAGCAGCGTGAACGCCGGCACGCAGCGCAGCGTCACCTCGACGAGGACGCCGAGCGCGCCGATCCCGAGCCGCGCCGCCGGGAGGAGCTCGTCGTCGCGGCCGACCGTGAGCACCTCGCCGTTGCCGGTCACGAGCGTGACCGCCTCGACGCAGGAGGCCAGCGTCGTGTGGGTCGCGCCGGTGCCGTGCGTGCCCGTGGAGATCGCCCCGGCGACGGTCTGCGCGTCGATGTCGCCCAGGTTGGGCATGGCCAGCCCGTTACGGGCGAGCGCCTCGTTGAGCTTCCACAGCGGCATTCCCGCCTGCACGGTGACCAGCGGGCCGTCCACCGAGATCAGGTCGGTCATGCGGTCGAGCAGCATCCGCCGGTCGTCGGCGACGGCGATCGCGGTGAACGAGTGACCGCTGCCCACCACCTTGACCCGGCGTCCGGTTCCCGACGCTTCCTTGACCTGAGCAGCCACCTCGTCGACAGTGCCGGGGGTGAGAACGTCGGTCGCGAACGACTGCTGGTTGCCGCCCCAGTTGATCCAGCGGCGGGCGTTCCGGGGGGTCGCCATTTAAGTTCTTGTCCTCCGTACGAGCGGACAGCCGCACCGCGCGTCCCGTCGATGCCTCTCGCTCGTTGATCCGAGTAACGTTCCGATTATCACTGCTGAGAGGGAGTGGCGACGCGTGTCGACACCAACCGTCACCACCGGGCCGCTGCGGCGCGTACCGGTGCAGGGCAGAAGCGTTGCCAGGGTCCAGCGCATGCTCGACGCCTGCGCCGAGCTTGTCGACGAGGTCGGCTATGAGGGCCTGACCACGACGCTTCTCGCCGAGCGGGCCGAGGTCGCCATCGGCTCGGTCTACCAGTTCTTCCCCGACAAGCGGGCGATCGTCCAGGCGCTGGCCATGCGCAACATGGACGCGTACCTGCAGGGGTTGTCCGATCGCTTCGCCAACGAGACGTTCGCCCACTGGTGGGACGGCGTCGACGCGGCGATCGACATCTTCATCCAGATGCACCGTACGGTGGCCGGCTTCCGCACGCTGCACTTCGGCGACGTGGTCGACGTGCACCTGCTCGACGTCGAGCGCGACAACAACGCGGTCATCGCCGAGCGCCTCGCCGAGCTGCTGGTCGACCAGTTCCAGCTGATCGACCGCGACCGGCTGCGGTTCTCGCTGGAGATCTCGGTGGAGGCGGCGGACGCGCTGATCAAGCTGGCGTTCCGGCGCGACCCGCACGGCGACGAGGCGGTGCTCACCGAGGCCAAGGCGCTGATCAGGGAGTACCTGCACCGGCACGTGACCGCCTGAGCGGTCACCCCAGGAAGGCATGACCCTCCCCCCGGTACGTCGGGGCCGGCGTCGCTGACCCGCCGTCGACCAGCTGCAACTCGTTGACGTGCTCGCACAGCTCGCCGGCCTTGGCGTGACGGAACCAGACCCGGTCGCCCGGACGAAGGGCGGCCGCCGCCGCGCCGAGCAGCGGCGTCTGCACCTCGCCGGCGCCCTCGTCCGGCTTGAACGCCAGGCCCTCGGGCAGGTACGGGGTCGGCAGCCGCGAGGCTTCGGCCGGCCCGGAGGCGATCCAGCCCCCGCCGAGCACGGTGGCGATCCGCGGCGCCGGGCGGCGCACGACGCTGAGCGCGAAGAACGCGGACGGGGTCGGGCGCCACGCGGAGTAGGCGTCGAACAGCGTCGGCCCGTACAGGCCCGATCCGGCGGTGACCTCGGTGACGGCCGGGTCGGCTCCGGTCGCCGCCACGCTGCCGGTCCCGCCGCCGTTGACGAACTCCAGGTCGGCGTGTTGCCGCACGGCCGCGACCGCCTCGGCACGCCGCCGGACGAGCTCGGGGAACGAGCGCGACTGCATCAGGCGGATCGCCCGTCCGCGCAGCGCCTGACCGGGTGGCAGGTCACCCAGCCCGGCGATCTGGGCCTCGTACGACATCATGCCGACCAACCGGAAGCCGGGGCGCGCGGTGATGCGGCGCGCGAGGGCCGAGGCCTGGCCGGCCGAGTGCACGGGGGACCGGCGCACGCCCATGTGCAGCCCGCCGGCCGGGCGCCACGAGGAGTCGAGATCCAGACAGAGGCGTACGGCGGGCCGGTCGCCCGGCGGGGTGACCTGATCGACCAGATCGAGGTGCGACGGGTGGTCCACCATGAGCGTGATGGCGTCGGCCAGTTTCGCCTCGGCGGTGAGCTCGCGCATCGCGGTGCGGTCGACCGAGGGGTACGCGATCAGCACGTCGGCGGTCACGCCCGAGCGCACCAGCCAGATCGCCTCGGGCAGCGTGTACGCCATGACACCGCGCCAGCCGGGGCGGGCCAGCACGCGTTCCAGCAGCGTGCGGCAGCGCACCGACTTGCTCGCCACGCGCAGCGGCTTGCCCTGGGCCCGCGCCACCAGCTGGTCGGCGTTGTCGTCGAACGCCGCCAGGTCGACGGCCGCCACGGGCGTCTCCAGATGGGCGGTGGCTCGGTCGAGCCGCTCCTTCAGGGCGATGCGGTCGGCGCTCACGCCAGCACCGTATCGCCGTCACCAGCAATACGAAACCTCTTCACTTATTCGATACCCGAACGTGGGTGACCGGACGGCTTCGCGCCGCCCGATAGAGTGCACCCTGCGGGGATCACGGGAGGTACGGCCATCGACACCGAAACGCGGGACACCGGCCCGGTCGACCTGTCGGGCGCGGCAGCGCTGCGCTCGGTGCTGCGCATCCGGCCCTTCCGCCGCCTCTGGCTCGTGCTCGGCCTCGCCTCGTTCGGCGACTGGATCGGCCTGCTCGCCACCGGCATCTTCGCCGCGGCGCAGTTCGAGAGCAGCGCCGGTCAGGGCGCGGCGTTCGGCGGCACGATCGCCGTACGGCTGCTGCCCGCGCTGCTGCTCGGCCCGATCGCCGGCGTGTTCGCCGACCGGTTCGACCGGCGCTACACCATGGTCATCACCGACCTGATCAGGTTCGTCTTCTACGGCTCGATCCCGCTCGTGCCGCTGTTCGGCGGGTCGCCCGGTGTCACCGTGGCCTGGGCGACGATCGCGACGTTCATCGGCGAGACGATCACGCTGATCTGGATCCCGGCCAAGGAAGCCGCGGTGCCCAACCTCATCCCGAAGTCGCGGATCGAGGTCTCCAACCAGCTGACGCTCGTCACCACGTACGGCATCACGCCGATCCTCGCTGCGCTAGCGCTCTCCGCCCTCACCGCCGGCATCCAGCAGTCCGGCGCGACCCTGCCCGACTGGGCCCAGCCGGTGCAGATCGCGCTCTACCTCAACGCGATCTCCCGGCTCGTCACCGCGATCACCGTCTTCTTCGGCATCAAGGAGATCGGCGGCAAGAGCGCGGCGCGCGAGCAGGAAGCCCAGCAGAGCATGACCCGTCAGTTCCTGGACGGCTGGAAGTACATCGGCACCACCCCGCTCGTGCGCGGCCTGGTGCTCGGCATCTTCGGCGCGTTCGCCGCCGGCGGCGTGGTGATCGGCGCCGCCAAGACGTTCGCCACCTCGCTGGGCGCCGGCGAGGCCGCGTTCTACCTGCTGTTCGGCACGATCTTCATGGGCCTCGCGGTCGGCATCGGCCTCGGCCCGATGATCATCCGGGAGCTGTCCCGGCGGCGCTGGTTCGGCATGAGCATCGTGCTGGCCAGCGGCTCGGTGATGTTCCTGGGCGTCGCGTTCCACCTGTCGATGGCGCTGGTCGGCGCGCTGCTGGTGGGCGCGGGCGCGGGCATGGCGTTCCTGGCCGGCACCACGCTGCTCTACGGCGAGGTCGACGACGCCGTACGCGGCCGGGTGTTCGCCGTCGTGCAGATCGGCGTGCGGATGGTGCTGCTGCTCGCCATCACGCTCTCCGGCTTCCTCGTCGGCCTGGGCAGCTCGCGCCGCATCGACCTGGGCGCGTTCAGCTTCGACCTGTCCTTCACCCGCGTGCTGCTGCTGGTCGCGGGCGCCGTCGGCGTGTTCGTCGGCATCGGCTCGTTCCGCCAGATGGACGACAAGCGCGGCGTACCCGTGCTGGCCGACCTGTGGGGCTCGATGCGCGGGCGTCCGCTGTCGCCGCACGAGGAGTTCGTGCGCAGCGGCGTCTTCGTCGTCTTCGAGGGCGGCGAGGGCGCCGGCAAGTCGACCCAGGTCACCCGGCTCGCCTCGTTCCTGCAGGCCGAGGGTCGCGACGTGGTGGTCACCCGCGAGCCCGGCGCCACCGACGTCGGCTCGCGCATCCGCCGGCTGGTGCTCGACAAGACCGAGACTCCCTCCGCCCGCGCCGAAGCTCTGCTGTACGCCGCCGACCGCGCCCACCACGTCGCAACGGTCGTCCGCCCGGCCCTGGCCCGCGGCGCCGTCGTCATCAGCGACCGGTACGTCGACTCGTCGCTGGCCTACCAGGGCGCCGGCCGCACCCTGCCGGTGGCCGAGATCTCGTGGCTGTCGTCGTGGGCCACCGGCGGCCTCAAGCCCGACCTCGTCGTGCTGCTCGACGTCGACCCCGGCGTAGGCCTGGGCCGCGTCGACTCCCGCGGCGAGGGCGCCGACCGCCTCGAGAGCGAGTCCCGGTCGTTCCACGAACGGGTCCGCTACGCCTTCCTCGACCTGGCCGCCGCCGACCCGAAGCGCTACCTGGTCCTCGATGCGGCCCGCCCCGTCGAGGAGATCGCCGAGGTGGTCCGCACCCGCCTCGCCGCCCTCCTCGGCCCCGGCGAGCCCCAGCATCCCGCCCCCGCCTCCACGGCGGTGCCGCCGGGCCCCGACCTCGGCGCTCCCGACCTGACCGCCGAGCCCACCCAGCCCCTCACCACCCCCGCCGCCTCCACCGCGTCCGTTGCTCCCACCGCGCCCGCTGCCTCCGCCGAGCCCGCGGCCTCCACGGCGTCCGCTACCTCCGCCGCGCCCGCCGCCTCCACCGCCGACGTTGACGCCACGCAACCCGTCGCCGCTCGTCCTTCCGCTTCCGCGTACGCCCCCGCTGACGCGGAAGCCACGCAGCCCGTCGTCACCCCTCCCTCCGCGCCCGTCACCGCTTCTGCTGACGCGGACGCCACGCAGCGGGTCGTCGCTTCCACCGACGCGGAAAGCACGCAGCGAGTCGCCCCTCTTACCCGCGCAGACAGCACACAGCCTGTCGCCTTTCCCGTTAACGCCGACGGCGCGCAACCTGCCGCCGCTTCCACGGACGCGGACACCTCACAGCGCGCTTCGCGCGCTGCTGGCGCGGTGCAGTCGGCCGCCACTCCCACCGGCGCGGATGCCACGCAGCCCGTTGCCGCCCCGGCCGCCGATCAGCCCGTCGCCACTCCCGGCGCCGCGGACGGCATGCAGCGAGTCGCCAGCCCCGCCGCCGCGGACGGCACGCAGCGAGTCGACGCGGACGGCACGCAGCGAGGCGACGCGGACGGCACGGAGCCTGTCGCCTACCCTGCCGGCGGCGGCGAGATCACCCAGCCTGTCGCCGCCCGGGTCGAGCCCGACAGCCGCGACGGCGAGCGCCGGCCGGCCACCGCCCCGGACAAGCGCGCGAGCCGCGACGACGAGCCGCCGCTCGAAGAGATGGCCGAGCTGATCGGCATCAACGACGACGACACCCCCGACGGGCCTGGCCGCTACAGCCGTCGCTGAGCGAACGTCCCGCCGGCGGTCAGCCGCGCCACAGGTTCAGCATCATGGCCTCCACGGCGATCTCGGGTTTGACGTTCTCATCGATCGCCTGGCGGCACGCCAGCACCGCCTCCAGGCGGCGCAGCGCGCTCTCGGGCGACCACTTGCCCGCCGCGGCCTCCGACTGGGCGGCCACGTCGGTGTGCACGACGCCGACCGGCGCGCGCAGGTTGGTGATGAGCACGTCGCGGTAGAAGCCCGCCAGGTCGACCAGCGCCCGGTCGAGCGCGTCGCGTTTCGAGCGGGTGGCCCGCGACTTCTGCCGGCGTTCCAGATCTTTCAGCTGGCCGGCCGCGCCGCGCATCGCCCCCGCCGCGCCCCGGCCCGTGCCGCCGGCGCCCAGGGCCTGCTCGAGGGCCGACCGCTCGGCCGCGTCGGTCTCGACCAGCTGCTCCGCTGCCTCGGCCTCGGCCGCCTTGATCAGCGCGCTGGCCGCCTCGAAGCAGGCCCCTACCCCGGTCAGCCGCCGAGGCACCGACAACACCGCCTCGCGCCGCCCCCGCGCGTCGGCATCCCTGGCCAGCCGCTTGGCCCGCCCGACATGCCCCTGCGCCGCGGCCGCCGCCCAGGCAGCCACGTCAGGCGCGACGCCGTCACGGCGCGCCAGCACCTCGGCCACCGCGTCGGCCGGCGGCTGCCGCAGCGTGACCACCCGGCAGCGGGACCGGATCGTCACGGAGATGTCGTCGGGGTGGGTCGACGGCGTGCACAGCAGGAAGACCGTGCGTGGTGGCGGCTCCTCGATGGCCTTGAGCAGCGCGTTGCCCGCCTGCTCGGTGAGCCGGTCGGCATCCTCGATCACGACGACCTGCCACCGGCCCCCCGAGGGCGCGCTCGCCGCCCGCAGCACCAGCGCGCGCATCTCGTTGACGCCGATCGACAAACCCTCGGGCACCACGAACCGTACGTCCGCATGGGTCCTGCCGATCGTCGTGTGGCACCCGTGGCACTCACCGCAGCCCACGCCGTCGCGCTCGCACTCGAGCGCCGCCGCGAACGCCCGCGCGGCCACCGAGCGTCCGCTGCCCGGCGGGCCCGTGAAGATCCAGGCATGCGTCATGGCGCCGGCGGCCACCTGCTCGCCAGCCACCACCCGGGCCGCAGCCGCCGCGGCCTGCCGCAGCGTGGCAACCGGCTCGTCCTGACCCACCAGATCGGCGAAGACGTCACTCACGGCACCGATGGTATTGCGCGGCACCGACAGAAACGGTGGCGCTGTCCAGAGGCCCCAAGTTATCCACAGTGGAAAACGAGCCGTAGCGAAGGCGTCACTCTTCCGGGTACGGTCTGAGCCCGGTACGCGACGGCGCGCTGACACACGGTGAGGAGCCTCCGGCATGGCACGCGAGATCGACGAGGCCTGGATCAGTGAGGCGATCGAGAGGCATCGACGTGTCGAGCAGCTGCGCGGCGACTACGACCGGGCGGTCGAGGCGCACCGGGTCTCCGTTCATTCCCCCGACGACTCGATCGAGGTGACCGTGACGGCTTCCGGCGAGATCGCCGACATCCGCATCCACGGCGAGCTGCGGCATCGCCAGCCGGCCGAGTTCGCCCGCGAGCTGCAGGCGACCGTCGCCAGCGCCGCCGAGGCCGCCCGCTGGGCACGCGAGAAGCTGCGCGACGAAATCTTCGGCAAGCTCCGCTCACTGGGGGAGGCCTGACATGGACCGCCTTGCCGACCGTCTCGACCAGTCCGCCGACGCGGTGACCGCGCTGTCCCGCCAGGCGCCCGCTCTGCTCGTCGCGTTCGCCGTCCCGGCCACGCTCGCCGCCTCCGGAGCGCCCCGAGACGCCGGCGCTCCGGGCCTGCCCGGTCGGGTCGGTCGTGCCCTGCACGATCACTGGGCCGCCGTGGTCGAGGCGCGCGCCCACGAGGCGTCCGCGGCGGCCGCGCACCTGGCCCGGATGGCCGATTCGGTGCGCACGACCCGCCGCCACTACGCCGAAACCGACGAGGCGGTCGAGCGCCGCTTCCACCAGGAGTTGTGATGGATCGGCTCGACGAGCTGCTCGACGCCGCCGCCCCGCTGCTGCGCCGGGCCGAGGACGTTCTCGACAGCGCCGGGGCGCCGCCGGGTCACCCGCTGTGGGACGACCTTCGACGCGTACGGCTCATGCCCGCCGACGCGGCTCGCGCCGTGGCCGAGCTGCGCCCGTCCGCGCTGGCCGGGGCCGCCCCCGAGCTGCGCGCCGGCGCGCGGGTCTGCGCCGAGGTCGCCGGCTCGCTGCCGCCGCCAGACGACTGGGAGGGCGAGGCCGCCGACGCATACGAGGACCTGCGCCGCCGGACGATCAGGCAGCTGTCCGGCGACCACGACAGCCTCGAGGAGCGCTTCGAGGCCACCGCCGACCTGGCCGCCGCGCTGCACGAGTGGATGACCCGTACGAGAGAAGGTCTGGCCTCGGTCCTCGCCGACGTGCTCACCTCGGCGGAGGCCGTGACGCTGACCGCGCCGGCCGCGTTTCCGCCGACCGCCGACGAGGTCCAGGCCGCCGCGGACCTGGCGGTGTACGTCCTGCACGCGATCGCCGTCGACTATGCCGAGGCCGAGGATCTGCTGCTCGGGTCGCAACGCTTGGCCACGCCCCTGCCGCTCTGACCGTCGCGGGATGCCGGCGGGCGGGTCTGCCGTGTCGCATGGGCGCGGCGCCACATTCGGACAACCGGAAACTCCGAATGCGACGCCGCGTCCTCCTGCACCCCCCGCAGGTGTAATGCTCACTCAACGCTACGAATCGATCGTTGTCTCGGTCCGGGACGGCCTTCGGGCCGCTCGGCGGAGCAGAAGGGTCCGTCCGTTCCGGTCGGCCTCATCCATCAGGAGATCGACATCTCTCCATCCGGACGACGCCGCTCCCGGAGGCGAGCCGGCACCGAGGGACGAGGCCGGTTCGGGCGGTGAAGCCACATCCGGGAGCGACGCCGGATCCGGAGGTGGAGTCCCACCCGCAAGCGGCGCCGGTCTCGGAGGTGGAGTCCCACCCGCGAGCGGCGCCGGTCTCGGAGGCGGGGTCAGACCCGGGAGCGACGCCGGCGCAGACCGGCCAGCACGGCCGCGATCCCGACCAGAATGAGGCCGCCGCCGATCCAGGCCAGCCGGTTCAGGCGCGCGCCGGTGACGGGCAGGCCGCCGCCCGAGCCCGCGGTCGCGGGGGAGGCCCGCTGCTTGGGACCGAGGGAGACCGCGGCCGCCTCGAGTACCCCCAGCGACATGGTCAGCGAGACGGCCGACGTGCCGCCGTAGCTGTTGCCCGAGGCGGTGGCCTGGCTCAGCGACACCTTGACGGCCGTGGCGCGTGCGGCGATCGCCTGACCCCGGACGGCGTGGCGCACGTCGCCCAGCGCGAGGCGCAGCCGGATGCCGCCGCCGGTGGTGGGCGCCGACTCCGGCTCGGGGTCGGTCACCGAGGGCAGGCCCGGGACCGCCGGAACGCCCAGCGGCTTCGCCTTGCGCAGCCCGCCCACATCGACCGGTTCGGTCAGCGGGGCCGACTCGGTGGCGTGCGCGTCGGGCGTCAGCGCCACGTCGACGTGCTCGCCTGCCGCGTCCAGGCGCTGGGTGGCGATGCCCTCGCCGGAGACCTCGACGATCGCGGGCCGGTAGTCGACCTTGCCGCCGGCCGCGGCCGACATGGCGGCCTCGAGGGTGGGCGCCTGCAGCACCCGCAGCCGGATCCGGCCGCCGGCCAGGTCGATGCGCTCGGCGGCGAAGGTGGACCGGGCGACCGTACGGGTCTCGCCCGCCCGATGCTCCAGCGCGGTCGTTCCCCGGCTCGTCAGGCCGCCGGGAACGCTGACGACCGACTTGAGCAGGCCCACGCTGCCCAGCTCGGCCTCGGCCCGTCCCGTCTCGCCCACGACCTGCCCGCACGCCATGCCGGCATCCCACCGCGCGTGCGTGTCGAGCCGCCCGCGTCCCAGCCGCAGCGGACCGGGACGGCCGGCGGGCGTGGTGCGCCGCGCGCCCTCAGCGTTGGTCGGAGGCGCCTTCTGCAGCAGCGGCTTGACCAGCGAGGCGTACGTGCCCGAGGCCTTGTCGCCCGGGTAACCGTCCAGCATCCGGGCGTAGGCAGCCGACGCGATCCGCGCAGATCCGATCATCGCCGTGCGCGCCTCGCCCACCCGTACGTCCTGCACGACGCTCGTCCGCGGCCCGCGCTCGTCGTCATCCTCCGAGCCTTCGTCCACCGGCTCCCCACCGCCGGCGCCCGACGTGTCGGTGTGCTCGCCTTGCGCCGCGCGGTCCGCCGTGTCGTCCTCGCCGTCCTCGCCCGGCACGCCTTCCCGGTCCGACCTCCTCGGAGCGGTCGTGCGCACCTCGAGCCTGTTGATCCGCAGCAGCTCCGCGCCGGACTGCGCCGCGAACCCCGGCTGGTCGCACGGCCCCGGCGCCGCCAGCGCGGGCTGCGGTGCGGTGAGGGCGCTCGCGAATCCGAGCGCGACGACACTGGCGGCCAGCGACCTGGCGGGCGTCATGGAGTTCCTCCCGAGTTCGGCCGCGGTGGGCGGCGTCTACGGGTCTGCCCAACGAAGGCCGATTCGGGCGGTTGCGATACATCTATGGGACAACCCCGACGGGTACCTCAAAACAGGCATTTGGTACGTGCTGTCGGGCGTCGTAGGGTGGAGAGCATGGGCATGCTGTGCGCGGTCAGCTTCAACCGGTACGGCCGTCTCTACTACCTCGATCCGGGCGAGCTCTCGCCCCAGGTCGGCGACCGTGTGCTCGTGCCCACGGACGACGGCCCCGAGGTGGCGGAGTGCGTCTGGGCGGCGCAGTGGGTGAGCGAGGACACGTCCGGCTTCCCCAAGGTCGCCGGTCTCGCCGATGACAACGATCTGCGGCGCGATGAGCTGCTGCGCAAGCGCAAGGCGGAGGCCAAGGTCGCCGCCAAGAAGCTGATCAAGGCGCACGAGCTGCCCATGAAGGTCGTCGCCGTCGACCACGTGCTCGACCAGACCGGCACGGGCAGCGCCCGCACTACCATCTATTTCACCGCACCGCACCGGGTCGACTTCCGATCCCTCGTACGGGACCTCGGCGCCACCCTGCACTGCCGGGTCGAGCTGCGGCAGCTCTCGGCGCGCGACTCCGCCCGCGTCCAGGGCGGCATCGGCTCCTGCGGCCGCGACCTGTGCTGCGCCACGTTCCTGACCGACTTCGAGCCGGTCACGATCCGCATGGCCAAGGACCAGGACCTGCCCCTCAACCCGCTGCGCATCTCCGGCGCGTGCGGCCGGCTCATGTGCTGCCTCAAATACGAGCACCCGCTGTACCAGAAGTTCCAGGCCTCGGCCCCGGCCGTGGGCAGCCGCGTGACCACCCCCGAGGGCGACGGCCGCGTCGTCGCCCACAGCGTGCCCAAGGACGCCGTGGTCGTCCGCATGGACGCCGACGGTTCCCGCTGCTCCTGCAGCCGCGCCTCGGTGTGCGGGCCGCGCCAGGCCCACGACGAGCACTACAACTGACCCGCCCGGGCCGTCAGCGCACCTCGATCGGGGCCTCGATCCGGTGCGGGGTCAGGGGCTCGCGCGGGCGTAGCCACGGGCTGTCGGGCGCGCCGTCCGGGTCGGCCGTCCAGTCGCGGCAGATCCGGTCGATGCCGATGGGGTGGATCGTCAGGGTGCCGTCGGCGGCGATGTGCATGCGCAGAAAGCTCTTGCTGTCCTCGATGCCCTGGCCCGCGTAGAGCTCGTTGAGGTTCACGTCGGCGCTGGCGGCGATCAGCAGGTAGAGCGCCGTCAGCTGGGTGGCGAGGAAACCGCTCACCGGCCCGTACGCGATGACCGCCACGATCAACGGCCCAGGCCACTCCCAGTTGTGGAACGGCAGCTCGAGCCACACCCACGTGCCGCCCGCCGCGAGTCCGATGTGGGCGAAGCCGTGCAGCAGCCCGGCTATCCAGTGGCGCGCATGCTTGGGCCGGTCGGCCTTGGGCGGCTGGGCGAACGCCACGGCGCCCGCCAGGATGAGCACGAGCATGAGCGTCAACGGGATGCTGAACAGCCGCTGGAGGACACCGCCGCCGACGGCCGCCGCGCCCGCCATGGCCAGCATGGTCAGCGTGTGGACGATGCCCAGCATGGTGACGAAGCCGGGGTTGCGGGTCGGCACGCGCCGGAACACGCTCCACCCCAGACGCTTGGAGGTCGCGGCGTCCGGATAGGACGAGCGGAACGCGTACGACCGGCTGACGCTGCGGTTGCGGGTGAGCGTGTCGGGCTGAGGGACGACCAGCTCGTCCGGCAGGTTCTGCGTGCCGAGCAGGTAGGCGCCGCCGCCACCGCACGTGATCAGCTCCCGTTGCGGGTCGCTGTAGCGCGCGTAGTGGTGCAGGTCGCCGGAGACGAGCACGCGGGTCGTCGCGCCGGTCGGGTCGAGGATCGTACGGATGAAGTAGTCGATCGCGTCGTACTCCTCCGGATCGTCCACGGACTTGACCCACTTCGGCGACGGGGTCATGACGATGACGCGGTCCTGCGGGCCGACGTGCCGGGCGGCCGCCTCGAAGTAGACGAGCTGAGGATCGTCGATGTACGCCCCGAACTGCTCGTCGATGGAGAAAAGCCACCAGTTGGCGGGCAATTTCACCGCGAAGTACGAGCGGCGCTGCTCGGTGCGCCAGCCGCCGATGTGCCCGTCCTTGCGGCGCGCGAACAGCCTGAGGAACGCGGTGAGGCCGTCGTACCAGTCGTGGTTGCCCGGCAGCGCGAACAGCGTTGGCTGCGGCGACGCGACCGGCGGCTCGGGCAGCGCGGCGCGGTAGGGCCCCTTCATCCGGCTCTCGTAGCCGTCGCCGCTGGCCAGCGGATAGACCTGGTCACCGCCCATCAGCAGCAGCCGGCCGCGCGGCAGCGAGGCGTCGCCGAGGTCGAGGCGGGACTGTGCCAGCAGGTACGCCACCGAGTAGGTCGCGTGGAAGCCGTCGCCCAGGTCGGCCACGTAGTCGAGCCAGAGCTCGCCGTCCTCGGTCTGCGAGTGGTCGAACCAGTCGTCGTCGAGCGCGTTCTGCAGCTCACGCTTGTCGAGGTAGGCCCCGAACAGGACGGCCAGCAGCGTACGCAGCCCCGTGTTGAGCAGCAGGAGCGGCGCCAGCCAGCCCACCGGCCGCTGCGGCGTGAACCCGAGCTGCTGCGGATCCATGCTGGTGGGCCGGCGGGGAACGACCTGACCGGTGCGCGGGGGAGGGGGATGATCGGTCACGCCTGGCACCCTAGTCCCGCCCTGCGACAGAAACGCCCGCCGAATGGGGTGGGTCAGCTGAGACGCCCGAGGCGCGTACCGTACACTTGGTTCTCGTTGCCGCCTTAGCTCAGTCGGCTAGAGCGACGCACTCGTAATGCGTAGGTCGACGGTTCGATTCCGTCAGGCGGCTCCAAGGCGAAAGCCCAGGTCATAGACCTGGGCTTTCGTTGTTTCCGCAGGAGTTGTCAGGCCTTCGAGAGCGTGACCAGCAGCTGGTCGTTGAAGGCGGGGATGTCGTCGGGCTTGCGGCTGGTGATCAAGTTGTCGTCGACGAAGACCTCCTCGTCGACCCAGGTGGCGCCGGCGTTGGCGAGGTCGGTGCGCAGGCTGGGCCAGCTCGTGAGCGTGCGGCCCTCGACCACGCCGGCCTCGATCAGGGTCCAGGGGCCGTGGCAGATGGCCGCCACGGGCTTGCCCGCGGTGAAGAAGTCCCGGACGAAGCTGACGGCCTCGGGGTTCGTACGGAGGAAGTCGGGGTTGGCGACGCCGCCGGGCAGGACCAGCGCGTCGTAGTCCTCGGCTCGGGCCTGGCCGATCGGCTTGTCGACCTGGTGCTTGCCGGCCGGGTCCATGTGGTTGACGGCCTGGATCTCGTCGTCCTTGATCGACACGAGCTCGGCCGTGCCGCCGGCGGACTCGACCGCCTTGCGCGGCTCGGTGTATTCGACCTCTTCGACGCCGTCGGTGGCCAGGAACGCTACGCGCTTGCCCTGAATGGACGCTGTCATGATGGCGCTCCCTTCTCGCGGTTACATCAATATCCGCGGTTCCCCACGGCCGCCCGGGCAAACGCGGGCGTACGGCCGTTGGCGAGCGCGCTGCTGAACCAGGCGCCGAAGCCGGCGATGGACAGGGCGAGCACCTCCAGCAGGAACAGGCCGACGCCCGCCTCGCGGTCCGGGTCGCCGACGCGCACCATGAGGATCACGGCGAACAGGAACAGCACGCCCATGTTGAGCAGCACCCGCAGCACGCCCATGCGCTTGGCCTCGGGGCGGTGGACGAACGCGAGGTCGACCGCGCCCGCGAGCGTGGCGGCGATGCCGGCCACCAGTCCGGCGACGATGTTCCAGTAGGCCAGCGACCCGACGATGGCGGGTGCGCCGAGCAGGTTGGCAACGTCGAAGATCACGGCCATCACGAACAGGCCCAGCGGGAACATCACCAGGATGGGCTGTACCGCCTGTCCAGCGATCTTGAGTCGGCTCTCCATGCGGGTTATCGCCCTTCTACCTGCGTGATCACAGGTCCGAGGTTGGCATCCGAACGAGGCCTACCCGGCCGGTTCGTCAATGAAACGCCACAAGACGGTCAGGGTGACGCTCCTCATCGCTTCGCTTCGCTTGTACGCAATCTGCAACATGGCAGATTGATGCGTGGCGGACAGCTTGGTGGCGTGGTCTACTGAGAGGGAGCAAAAGGGCGGAGTCGAGGTCGAGGGGGCGATCGAAACAAACGGCACCCGGCGGCAACCGGGTGCCGTTGTCGCCTCTGCGGACGTCCTCTGTTGTCTTGAACTCGCGAGGCGGGGCACTTCTCTCCAGCGCCATCGTGGATGTCGTTCCCCTTTCCTCGCAAGGAACAGGGGAAAGGAGTGCGCCATGAGCAAACGCACCTACTACCGCGGCCCGGACGCACTGATCACCGACGACCTGTTCGTCTGGCGCGGGACGCCCGCCAAGATCTTCGCCGTACGCGATCTGCGCCGCGTCGTCGTGGTCCGAGCTCATGCGACGCCCGCCTCGCCCGCCGCCGTCCTGGCCGCTGCGGCCGGCGCCGTCACGGTGGTGGGAGTGGGCTGGACTTTGCTGGAGCCGCCGACCGCCTATGCGACCGGGCTGCTCGCCGTGCTGGTCCCCTTCGCGTTCACCGTGCCCTCGATGGCGCGTCGCCCGCGCGGGTGGGAGTTGCGCGCGGTCTACCGCAAGGCCGATGTGGTGCTCTACGCCTGCGACGACGAGCAGCGGTTCAACCAGGTCAAGCGTGCCCTGCAACGGGCCATCGAGGACGCCCGCCCACCCGAGCGCGGCCGGGACCTCGCCGCCGCCTGAACTCGTGAGAGTGACGGCCGCATTAGCCAGTTTGGTCTGATTTTCAGAACGCCGCCGTTAACGTATAGCATGCACCTCGCTGACTGCCAGATGGCAGACGGCGAGGTGGCATCGCCGTCTCCGCCGCACCGACTTCAACGATGAAGGACACATGGCCGAAGGCGTCTCGCCTACGATCGCGCGCCGACGCGTACGCATCGCCGTACGGGAGGCCCGTGAGGCGGCCGCATTGACTCAGGCCCAGGTGGCCGAGGAAATGGAGTGGTCCCTCAGCAAGGTGATCCGCATCGAGAACGGCGACGTGTCGATTTCCATCGCCGATCTGCGCGGATTGCTGAGCCTGCTCAACGTGCGTGACAAGGATCGGATCAGTGCGCTGCTGGCCGATGCGCGTATTGCGCGCGCCAGGACGTCGGCCAAGCAGATGTGGTGGCGCGAGCCGCGTTTCCGCGAATATCTCACGGACGATCTGCGTCGCTACATCGAGTACGAGGTGGAAGCCACCGAGATTCGTTACTACTCCATCATCTACTTCCCCGGGCCGTTGCAGACGCGCGAGTACGGCGCCGCGCTGACCGGCATGTTCCTGGAAGAGGGAGAGATGAGCCAGGAACAGATCGACGTCCTGGTGGATGCGCGTCAGAACCGGCTCGAGGCACTGCTCCGGAGGGTCGACTCGGTGCACATCTACTGCCTCCTCGACGAGTCGGTCTTCTGGCGCAGGCCCGGCGGTCCGGCCGTTCTCGCGGCGCAGTTGCGCCAGATCCTCGACCTGGCGGGTCAGGGGCTGGTCTCCGTGCGCATGCTCCCGTACGACCTCAGTGTCCCCATTGCGAACAATGCAAGCTTCGATCTCATGCGAGTCGGATCCGACCGCGCGGACAGCGAATTGCTGTATCGCGAGAACGGCATGAAGGACGAGATGGTGGACATTCGTTCGGAGACGGTCAGGCACCGCCAGCGTTTCGACCAACTATGGCTGCGTGCCAACGATGAGAGCGACACGATCAGCTTCATCGAGGCGCGCGTCGCGGAGCTCGCGGAAAAACCGTCGAGTCGCCGTTTGTGAGAACCGAATTTATCCGTAGTACCTTCATGTCGAGCAGGAGATCTGATGAGCCAGGACGAGTCGCCACAGTGGCGTCGTAGCAGCCGCTGCAGCGGCAGCACTTGCGTCGAGGTGGCCAGGGTGGGTGGGCGGTACCTCATTCGCGACAGCAAGAACCCCGAAGTGCCGGCGCACTCTTTCACGGAAGAAGAGTGGGTTGCCTTCGTCGCCGGTGTGAAGGCCGACGAATTCGTTTTCTGACGCCGGGTCGCCGGCACGGCTCACCTGCCTCGCCTCAGGTTGTGCGAGGCAGGTGGGCCAGTCCGCCGACGCCGTCGGTGCGCGGGCTTCTCCACCATGCGCCGTAATACCGACTTAGCGGTTTTTAACTCTTCAATCGCCCGGGCATATCCCTGCTTAAGGGGCAATTCGATTCGCCGAATCATTCATTCCTGCCGAGATTTCCCGCCTTCACTTACCGTGGAGCCCGGGGAACCGGTATGGAGGTGCGAGATGATCGACTCGACGAAAGAAGCGGGCTGGCGAAAAGCCCGGGACTGCTCGAACGGTAATTGCGTCGAGGTGGCCAAGCAGGGGGATCGGTATCTGATCCGCGACTCCACGGCTCCCGGCGTCGTGCTTTCCGTCTCCGAGGCCGAGTGGCAGTCGTTCGTCCGAGGCGTCGAGGCGGGCGACTTCTCCTTCGAATGACCGCAGCGCAAGGGCCCGTTCGAGGTGTCAAGGCGGGGGGGCGGCTCCTTCGGATGAGGGGGAGTCGGGTGGAAGCGCTGGTTGGCCGTCGGGCGTGCGGGGCATACTGCGCTGGTGAGGGACCACCCGCACGTCGCCCGTTCCGTCGCTCTGCACGACGCTGCCGAGGCGCTGCTCGACGAGCTGGCGGAGGCCTACGTGGTCGACCGCCGCGAGAGCAAGGAACAGCTCGGGCCGGCGGAGGCGCTGGTCCGGGTGGAGCGGCTCATGCCGCGCACGCCCGCCGCCGCGCCGCTGGCGATCGCGTTCACGGGAGCGCCGGGGATCGTCGTGCGGCTCGGGCGGTGGTGGGTGGACACGCTGCCGGAGAGCGCGTGCCAGGTCGATGTGCTGCGTAAACAGGTCTCGGCGCTGGTCGAGGGCGGTCTGTGGGAGCGCGTCCGGCGTGGGGTGGGCGGGTCCTGGTTCGAGTCGCGGCTGATCGGGGTCGGCGTCAACGCGCGGCGTGAAGGGCTGCTCAGCCGGCGGGACGCGCGCGAGGCGCGGCGCAGCGGGTTCGCGGCGGCGGTGCAGTGGGCGCCGTGGCCGGCCCGGCCTTGCGAGGACGAGCGGCCGCAGGGGCTGGTCACGCCCTGAAGAGGTCCCGCGAGGACGAGCGGCCGCAGGGGCTGGTCACGCCCTGAAGAGGCCCCGGGAGGACGAGCCGCCGCAGGGGCTGATCACGCCCTGAACAGGGTCAGCAACGCCTGCACGGCGGGGCGCTGGAGGACCCGCGCCATGGAGAGGTCGCCGCGGCAGAACGACTCGAACGCCCGCCAGCCGATGGGGGTGGCCATGGTGGTGTGCACGACGCCGGGGAAACGGGCGAAACCGGCCAGCAGGCGGCGGCCGGCGGCCATCTCGGGCTCGAGCTCGGCTGCCACGCGATGTTCGTACGCGGGAAGGTCCTTCCACAGCGAGCCGGCCCAGGTGCCGGAGCGCAGCGCATAGCTGATGCCCTCGCGGGTCCACGGCTCGAGCAGCCCCGCGGCGTCGCCGACGACCACGACCTGACCGCGGCGCAGCGGGGAGCCGGGGCGGCGGCAGCGGGTCAGGTGCCCGGAGTCGCGGACGACCTTGCGCTCGGTCAGGCCGTGCCGCGCCACGAGGTCGGCCAGGTACTGCTTGGTGGCGGCGCCGTTGCCCTTCGACATGATCACGCCGACGGTGAGCTCGTCGCCCTTCGGGAAGATCCAGCCGTACGAGCCGGGGACCGGGCCCCAGTCGAGCAGCACCCGGCCCTCCCAGGTCGTACGGTCCTCGTCGGTGGCGGCCAGCTCCACCTCGAGCCCGAGGTCCTGCTGCTCGAAGGTCGCCCCGACGTACCGCGACGTGATGCCGGCCGACCCGTCCGCGCCGATCACGACGTGGGCGGTGATCTGCTCGCCGCCGGCCAGCGTGACCACGCCCTGGTCGACGGCCCGCACCTGGGCGTGCTGCCGGACGGTGGCGCCCGCGGCGAGCGCCGCCGAGTACCAGGCGTGATCGAAGTCGTCGCGCCGGACAAGAGTGAGGAACGGGCGCCCGCTCGCGCGCCGGGTGAACGTACGGCGGCCGTTGCGGGTGAAGGTCAGCGCGGAGATCCGGTTGCTCGCCGGCACGTCGATGTGCTCGGAGGCGTACGTCAGCGAGGTGCCGATGAGCCCGCCGCCGCACGTCTTGTAGCGCGGGTGCTCGGCGCGTTCGAGGACGATGGTGCGCGCCCCGGACGCGGCGGCCGCGCGTGCGGCGGACAACCCCGCCGGTCCGCCGCCGACGACTGCCACATCCCAAGCCGGCTCTGCGATCACGTGGCGGAGTCTAGCCAGGAACTTATGTACGATCGTACGCATGAGCACGATGCGCGAGCGCATGCTGACCGGTGAGCTCTACCAGGCCGACGACCCCGCGATCGGCGCCGAGCTGGATCGGGCGGCGGCGCTGTCCCACCGGCTCAACACCGCCGACCCGTCCGACCACGCGCTGCGGCGGGAGTTGCTGCTCGAGCTGCTGGGCGGCTTCGGCGAGGACAGCGAGATCCGGCCGCCGTTGCGCTGCGACTACGGATACCAGACCTTCGTCGGCGCCCGCACGTTCATCAACTTCGGGCTCGTCAGCCTCGACGTGGCGCGGGTCACGATCGGCGACGACGTGCAGATCGGGCCGAACGTCCAGCTGCTGACCCCGTGGCATCCGGTCGCCGCCGGCCCGCGCCGCGACAAGTGGGAGGCTGCCTCGCCGATCACCATCGGCGACAACGTGTGGCTGGGCGGCGGTGTCATCGTGCTGCCCGGCGTGACGATCGGTGACAACACCGTCGTGGGCGCGGGCGCCGTGGTGACGAAGGACCTGCCACCGAACGTGGTGGCCGTGGGTAACCCGGCCCGGGTGATCCGGCAGGTCGAGCCGTGACCGCCGTGCCCACCGCCCGCTCGCCGCGGCGTTACGACCCCGACCGCAAGGGCCGGATCATCGACGCGACGATCGACGTCGTCGCCGATCACGGCGTTGCCGGGACGACCAGCCGGCGCATCGCGGCCGCCGCCGACGTGCCGCTCGGCTCGATCACGTACCACTTCGACAGCGTCGACGACCTGCTCGAGCAGGCCTTCGCGCGGCACGCCGAGCAGATGTCGCCCCGCTACGAGGCGCACTTCGACCACGTCACCGATCTCGCCGGCTTCGCCGACGCGGTCACCGATCTGATCCACGGCGGGGCGGGCGCCGACGCGCGGGACTGGGCGGTGTCGTACGAGCTCTATCTCGCGGCGCTGCGCAACCCGGCTCTGCGCGCCGTGACCGAGGCGTGGATGCGCCGTTCACGCGCTGTCCTGGAACGGTTCGTCGACCCGGTCACGGCCCGGGGGATCGACGCACTCGTGGAGGGTCTCGTGATGCACCTGACGCTGTCCACCAGCACCTTCGACCGGGCGGACACCCTTACGATCGTCCGCCGCTGCCTCGGAGTCGCGCCGTGAGCCAGGTGCGGTCGGCGGCCGGCGCCGTCTACGCCGCCTTCATCCTCGCCGGTGTGGCCGCCGCCAGCTGGGCCTCCCGCATCCCGCAGGTGCGCGACGAGCTCGGCCTCACCCCGTCCGGGATCGGCCTGGTGTTGCTCTCGCTCGCCGCCGGTTCGATCGTGTCGCTGCTGCTCGCGGGTCAGATCGTCGCCCGGCTGGGCTCCAGCCGCACGGTCGCGATCATGGGCGCGGTGCTCGGCGTGGCGCTGTTCGCGGTGTCGTTCGGCTACGAGTACGGCGTGCCGCCCGTCGTGCTGGCGCTGTTCGTCTTCGGTTTTGCGAACGGCGCCTGGGACGTGGCGATGAACGTGCAGGGCGCGATCGTCGAGCGCCGCCTCGGCAAGGCGATCATGCCGCGCTTCCACGCCGGCTTCAGCGTCGGCACGGTCGCGGGCGCCCTGGTCGGCGCGGGGGCCGTCGCGCTGGGCATCTCCGTCACCGCGCACCTCGCCGTGACGGCGGTGCTGATCGCCGTCATCGTCGTCTTCTCGGTGCGAGCGTTCCTGCCCGACGACGCCGGCCCCGTGCCCGCCGTGACGCCCTCCGACCCCACGATGGTCGGCTCGACCGCGCCCGTCGTCACCAAGCGCGACCGCCTGCACGCCGCCCTCGCCACCTGGCGTGAGCCCCGCACGCTCGTGGTCGGCGTCTTCGTGCTCGCCTTCGCGTTCACCGAGGGTGCCGGCATCGACTGGATCAGCGTCTCGATGATTGACAGCCACGGCACCTCCGCCGCCGTCGGCACGCTCGCCTTCGCCGTGTTCCTCAGCGCGATGACCGCCGGCCGCTGGTTCGGCCCCGCCCTGCTCGACCGCTACGGCCGGGTCGTGGTCGTCCGGGTCCTCGCCGCGATCAGCCTCGCGGGCCTCGCGCTCTACATCCTTGGGCCCGGTTCCCCGTACGCCTTCGTGGGCGCGCTGTTCTGGGGGCTGGGAGCCTCGCTGGGCTTCCCGGTGGGGATGAGCGCGGCCGCGGACGACCCGGCGCACGCCGCCTCACGGGTCAGCGTGGTCGCCTCCATCGGCTACTGCGCGTTCCTGGGCGGGCCGCCGCTGATCGGCTTCCTCGGCGACCACGTGACGGTGAAGAACGCGCTGGTCGCGGTCGCCGTGCTGCTGAT
The DNA here is from genome assembly GCF_051386375.1 of Actinoplanes sp. URMC 104. Classification (NCBI taxonomy): domain Bacteria; kingdom Bacillati; phylum Actinomycetota; class Actinomycetes; order Micromonosporales; family Micromonosporaceae; genus Actinoplanes; species Actinoplanes sp. URMC 104. The sequence continues at coordinate 267,180 of NZ_JBPQTO010000004.1, forward strand.
CGTGTCGATCTCCGTCGCCGGCGCGGTGAAGCCGCTCGCGGAGGCCGAGCACGCGGTGTGATCAGGCGGTCGGAGCCGTACCGTGGGAACGCGCGCGGATGCTGCGCCGCACCGACGACGGGAGACGCTGTGCCCAAGCCCTACATGCGGCCGCCGATGAAGGCGACCGCGGACGAGCAGGACGCGCCGGAGCAGGCCGGGCTGATGCCGGCGCAGGCGTTCGGCGTGGTGACCGACGACGGGCGGTGCCCCACCTGCGGCAAAGTCGTCACCGACGTGAACGCCGAGCCGCTCGACTACGACGAGATCGGCGACGGCACGCTGCTGGTCAAGTCGGTGGTGTTCGTCGTGTTGCCGTGCGGGCACGACTTCACGCGCGAGGTGCGGGTCGACCGCTAGCCGCGGGCGGCCGTCACTTCATCACCAGGCGGCCGGTGGCCTCGAACTGCTTCAGGTCGGCGAGGACCTCGTCGATGACGAACGACTTGGGGCCGGGCAGCGCGTCCAGCGGGAAGAACCCGGCGTCGACCGACTCCTCGGTCTGGCGCAGCAGCTCGCCCTCCCAGGTGTGGATCCGGAACGACATGAGGATCTGCTGGTAGGAGTGCCCGTAGTCGTTGGTGTACGTGTACGCGCTGTAGAACGCGAACGGCGTCAGCGACGTGGCCCGCAGACCCGTCTCCTCCCACACCTCGCGGATCGCGCACTCCTCCATGCTCTCGCCCAGCTCCATCGCGCCGGCCGGGATCGCCCACCGGTGGTTGTCGGAGCGCTGGATGAGCAGCAGCCTGTTCCGGTCGTCGAGGATCACGCCCCGCGCCCCCACGAACAGGATGGTGTCGGTGTCCCCGACGCTCGCCCGCACCTTGCCCAGATAAGACTCAGCCCACGTCAATGCCACGGGCCAACTCTAGTCAGGCCGACTTCTTCACCGCCTTCTTCGCGGGTGTGGCCTTCTTCGTGGCCGGGGCCTTCTTGGCGGCCGTCTTCTTCGCGGCGGTGGTCTTCTTCGCCGGGGCCGCCGGGGCCGCCGGGGCCGCCGGGGCCTTGGCGGGGGCGGCCGCCTCGCCGCGCGCGGCCTTGGCCCGCTCGACCGACGCCTTGAGGGCTGCCATCAGGTCGACCGCGGCGGCCGGCGCCTCCTCGGTCTCCTCCGGCTGCACGATCTCGCGGCCCTCGACCTTGGCGTCGATGACCTCCTGCAGCGCGGCCCGGTAGTTGTCGGTGAACTCGTCGGCCTTGAAGCTGCCGGCCATCGAGTCGATCAGCGAGCTGGCCATCGCGAGCTCCGCGGGCCGGGTCTCGATGTCCTCGTCGAGGAAGCCGAAGTCGGGCGTGCGCACCTCGTCGGGCCACAGCATGGTGTTGAGCACCAGCACGCCGTCGTGCACGCGCAGCGTGGCGAGCTGCTCCCGCTGGCGCAGCGCGATCTTGACGATGGCGACCCGGTCGGCGTCCTGCAGGGCGTCGCGCAGCAGCACGTACGGCTTGGCCGCCTGCCCCTCGGGCTCCAGGTAGTAGGCCTTGGCGAACAGGATCGGGTCGATGTCGTCGGCCGGCACGAACTCCAGCACGTCGATCGCGCGGGACGTGGTCAGCGGCAGGTCGGCGAAGTCCTCGTCGGTGAGGATGACCATCTCGCCGCCGCCGATGTCGTAGCCCTTGGCGATGTCGTCGTAGCTGACGACCTCGCCGTCGATCGAGCAGGTGCGCTGATACTTGATCCGGCCGCCGTCGGTGCGGTGCACCTGGTGGAACCGGATGTCCTTCTCCTCGGTCGCGGAGTAGAGCTTGACGGCGATCGACACCAGGCCGAACGAGACCGCGCCCTTCCAGATCGCACGCATGTGCCCTCCCATACCCGTTGCGATCAGGATGGCATCACTGAGACGCCTGCGTAAGGTGTTCCGAGTTGCCTATGGTGATCGGGTGCCCGGTGCGCCGCTGTCCCCGATGCTCGCGACCGCGGGCGCGCTGCCGGGTGGGCCGGGCTGGAGCTACGAGTTCAAGTGGGACGGCGTACGCGTCCTCTCGCTGTTCACCGGTGGGGCGCCCGACCTGTTCGCGCGTTCCGGCGCGGTCGTCACCGCGGCGTACCCGGAGATCGCGGAACTGCGGCTGCCCGAGGGCACGCTGCTCGACGGCGAGATGGTGGTGCTCAACGCGGCGGGCCGCCCGTCGTTCACCGCGCTGGCCGAGCGCATGCACGTGCGCGAGCACCAGCGGGCCGCCCGTCTGGCCGTGACGCTCCCGGTGACGTACATGATCTTTGATGTCCTGTACTGCCGGGGCGACGACTGCACCGGCCTGCCCTACCGCGCGCGCCGCGAGCTGCTCGAGGAGCTGGTGCCGCCGGGGCACCGGTGGATGGTGCCGCCGTCGTTCGCGGACGGGCCGGCGACCGCCGACGCGGCCCGCGAGAACAGCCTGGAGGGCGTGGTCGCCAAGCGGCTCGGCTCGGTCTATCTGCCGGGCCAGCGCTCGCCGGACTGGATCAAGGTGAAGTTCGACCGCACCGGCGACTACGTGATCGGCGGCTGGCGGGCCGGGGTGCGCAAGCTCGGCGGGCTGCTGGTCGGCGTGCCGGCGGCGGACGGGCTGGCCTTCCGCGGGCGGGTCGGCGGCGGCATCGGCGCGGTTGCCGAGAAGGAGCTGCTGGCCGTGCTGGAACCGCTCGCGCAGCGGCAGTCGCCGTTCGTGGCCGGGGCGGTGCCCCGCGAGGATTCCCGGGGGGCCCACTGGGTACGTCCCGAGCTGGTCGTCGAGGTGCGTTACGGCAACCGTACGCCGGACGGGCGGTTGCGGTTCCCGCGCTTCCTGCGGTTGCGTGAGGACAAGACCCCGGAGGAGTGCGTGGAGGAGTACGAGGATGGCCGGTGACCGGTTCGGCGTCTCGATCGACGGGCGCGACCTCGAGCTCTCGAACCTCGACAAGGTGATGTATCCGGCGGCCGGCTTCACCAAGGGCGAGGTCATCGACTACTACACGCGCATCGCCCCGGTCATGCTGCCGCACCTGGCCGACCGGGCGGTGACCCGGATCCGCTTCCCGAACGGCGTCGACGGCATGCACTTCTTCGAGAAGAACAAGCCCGGGGGCACGCCGGACTGGGTGCGCCTGGCGACGCTGCCGGTGCCCGGCTCCACCAAGAGCCGCGAGACGATCGACTTCGTCGTGGTGGACGACCTGCCGACGCTGGTCTGGCTCGCCAACCTGGCCGCGCTGGAGCTGCACACGCCGCAGTGGCGGATCGGCGCCGACCCCGACCTGCTCGTCGTCGACCTCGACCCGGGCGCCCCGGCCGGGCTCAAGGAGTGCAGCGCGGTGGCGGTGCTGATGCGCGACCGGCTGGCCGAGGACGGCGTGGCGGCGTACCCGAAGACGTCCGGCAAGAAGGGCATGCAGCTGTGCTGCCCGATCTCCGGCACGCAGGGCTCCGAGCTCGTCTCGGCGTACGCGAAGAAGGTGGCCGAGGAGCTCGCGGCGATGGTCCCCGGTTCGATCACCGCGAAGATGGCCAAGGCGATCCGGCCGGGCAAGGTCTTCATCGACTGGAGCCAGAACAACGCGGCGAAGACGACCGTGACGCCGTACTCGCTGCGCGCCCAGCAGGTGCCCACCGCCTCCACGCCGCTGACCTGGGACGAGGTGGAGGCGGTCGCGACCGGCGCTCAGGAGCCGCGCCACTACCGCTCCGCCGACGTGCTGGAGCGGGTCGACAAGCACGGCGATCTGATGGCGGACCTGCTGGAGCCCGGCCCGGAGTTGCCCGCCTAGACCTACCTTGCGGCGCAAGGTACTGTGTGGCGCATGGCAGAGGCCTCATCGCTGGCGACGAGCCTGCGCCGCGGGACGCTCGAGTTCTGTGTGCTGTCGATGGTCGAGTTCGAGGACCGGTACGGCAACGAGATCGTCCGCCGGCTGGGCGAGGAGCCCAACCTGGCCGCGGGCGAGGGCACGATCTATCCGCTGCTCTCGCGCTTGCGCCGCTCGGGTTGGCTGGAGAGCAAGTGGGCCGAGTCGCCGAGCGGGCCGCCGCGGCGCTACTACGGGCTGACCCCGGCGGGGCGGGCCGCGCTCGACCACTTCCGTACGGAATGGGTCTCGTTTCGTCAGACCGTCGACCGTCTCGTGGGAACCGGTGAGGCCGCATGAGAACAACACCGAAGGACGTCGTCGCCGAATACCTGGACGAGGTGGACCGGCGGCTGGCCGGCATCCCCGTGCTCCAGCGCCGCGAGCTGCTCGCCGACCTGGCCGCGCACATCGCGACGGAGCGGGCCGAGCGCAACCTCACGACCGAGGGCGAGCTGATCGAGGTGCTCGAGCGGCTGGGCAGCCCCGAGGTGGTCGCCGCGGCCGCGCGGGAGGAGGCCGGCACCGGCTTCTTCCCGCCGGTGCCGCCGGCTGCTCCCCCCGCCCGCTCCCGGCGCCGGCTCTGGCCCTACGCCGTGCTCGCCGCGGTCGTGCTGGCCGCGCTGTTCCTCTGCGCCGGCCTGCTGCTCATCGGCCGGGACGGCGCGACCAGCATCGAGGGCCCGGCCACGCCCGCCGAAACCGTGTCCCCGATCGAGCCCTCCTAGTCGATCTGGGGGAGCGCCGGGCCGAGGATGTCGTCGGCGTCGACGATCGTGTAGGCGTAGCCCTGCTCGGCCAGGAAGCGCTGCCGATGGGCCGCGTACTCGGTGTCGATCGTGTCGCGCGAGACGACCGTGTAGAAGTGCGCCTGCCGCCCGTCACCCTTGGGACGCAGCACCCGGCCGAGCCGCTGGGCCTCCTCCTGGCGGGAGCCGAACGTGCCGGAGACCTGGATCGCGACGGCCGCCTCGGGCAGGTCGATCGAGAAGTTGCCGACCTTGGACAGCACCAGGGTGCGCAGCTCACCGGAGCGGAACGCGTCGAACAGCCGCTCGCGCTCCTTGTTGGTGGTCGAGCCCTGCACGATCGGGGCGTCGAGGTAGTCGCCGAGCTCGTGCAGCTGGTCGAGGAAGCCGCCGATGACCAGCACCTGCTCGCCCGCGTGCTTGTCGACCAGCGCGCGCACGACCGGCAGCTTGGTGCGCGCGGTGGCTGCGACCCGGTAGCGCTCCTCGGCCTCGGTCACCGCGTACGCCATCCGCTCCGCGTCGGTGAGCGTGACCCGCACCTCGACGCACTCGGCCGGCGCGATCCAGCCCTGGGCCTCGATGTCCTTCCACGGGGCGTCGTAGCGCTTCGGGCCGATCAGCGAGAACACGTCGCCCTCGCGGCCGTCCTCGCGCACCAGCGTGGCGGTCAGCCCCAGCCGCCGGCGGGCCTGCAGGTCGGCGGTGAACCGGAAGATCGGCGCGGGCAGCAGGTGCACCTCGTCGTAGATCACCAGGCCCCAGTCGCGGGCGCCGAACAGGTCGAGGTGGGTGAACGCGCCGCCGCGCCGCGAGGTGAGCACCTGGTAGGTCGCGATGGTGACCGGACGGATCTCCTTGCGCTCGCCCGAGTACTCGCCGATCTCCTCCTCGGTCAGCGACGTGCGGGCGATCAGCTCACGCTTCCACTGCCGGCCGGCGACCGTGTTGGTCACCAGGATCAGCGTCGTGGCCTTGGCCGTGGCCATCGCGGCCGCGCCGACCAGCGTCTTGCCCGCGCCGCAGGGCAGCACCACGACGCCCGAGCCGCCCGCCCAGAAGCCGTCGACCGCCTCCTGCTGGTAGGACCGCAGCGTCCAGCCGTCCTCGGCCAGGTCGATCGCGTGCGCCTCGCCGTCGACGTAGCCCGCCAGGTCCTCCGCGGGCCAGCCCAGCTTGAGCAGCGCCTGCTTGAGGCGGCCGCGCTCGGACGGGTGCACCACGATGGTCTCGTCGTCGATCCTGGCGCCGAGCATCCCGGCGAGCTTCTTGGACTTCGCCACCTCGACCAGCACGATCTTGTCGAGGCCGCGCAGCACGAGCCCGTGGGTCGGGTCGTTGGCCAGTTGCAGCCGGCCGTAGCGGTCCATGGTCTCGGCGACGTCGACCAGCAGCGCGTGCGGCACCGGGTAGCGCGAGAACTTGATCAGCGAGTCGACCACGCCCTCGGCGTCGTGCCCGGCGGCGCGGGCGTTCCAGAGGCCGAGCGGGGTCAGACGGTACGTGTGGACGTGCTCAGGGGAGCGCTCGAGCTCGGCGAACGGCGCGATCGCCATCCGGCAGGCCTGCGCGTCGGGGTGGTCGACCTCCAGCAGGAGGGTCTTGTCGGACTGGACGATCAGGGGTCCGCCGCTCACCAGTAACACCCTTCGAAGTGCTCACATCGACCCTCCAGTCTGACACGAATTCGATGCAACCTTCCGGGGCGCCGACGCGTTGATCATTTCGCGGGGAGGGCGGGTCGCACCACGACGGGGGTGTGCGACCCGCGCTACGCCTCCTCGTCGGGGACCGCGGCGGTGATCCGGTGCAGCGCGAACGTGTGCAGGGTCTCGGTGCGCTCGTCCTCGGCGCGCAGGTAGCCGGCGCTGAGCGAGACCGGTCGCACCAGCCGCGACAGCGTGGCCCCGTGCGAGTCGACGTAGCCCACCCAGACCCGGGCCTTCTCCCGTACGGCCTGTTGCAGCACCGCCATCGCCTGGCCGTGCTGCTGCACCGAGGTGAGCCCCGGCACGGCCTGCCCGTTGGCGGCGCGCACGCTCACCGGCGCCCGGCGGGCCGCACGGGTGGCGATGTCCCCGCGCCGGATCTGCTCGACCACCCCGGCCAGCCGCGGCCCGGCCAGCTGAGGCGGCAGGGCCTGGTCGGCGAGGCGGGAGGCGACCGACGTACGGGTCGGCGCCCGCCGCACCTTGGGCCGGCTGAGCACCGCGGCGCCCCCGGCGTCCTCGGCGACCGGCGCGAAGCCCGCGTCGCGCAGACCGCCCAGCAGCCGCGCCACCTGCAACGGGCTGACCAGCACGGTCGGCGCGATCTGACGCAGCCCGAGCGCGCCCAGCCGCTTGTCGGCGAGCACCTCGGCGATCAGCGCCTCGTCGTCGCTGCGCAGGTAGGACCCGGCGGACCCGGCCCGCAGGCCGCCGTGCTTCCGCGCGGCATCGTCGATCATGTAGGTCAGCGTCTGCGGCACCGGCGTGCGCGACCGGCGCCGGAACAGCGCGTGCAGGTCGGCGGCCGTGTAGCCGACGTCGAGCGCGCGCCGCACGCTGGCCGTGGTCACCCGGAACACGCTGGCGCCGCCGGCCGACTCGGGCTCGGCGACGACGTCGAGCTCGGCGGCCAGCTCGGGCTCGGGCGGGCCGGGCACGACCACCGACAGGTCCGCCTGCACCAGCACGTGGTCGACCGGAGCGGGCAGCAGCGCGTCCAGCGTGCGCACGGCGTCGCTGGGCGGCTCCGGCGCGCCGGAGGACCGCACGCCCAGGGGATCGGTGTCGGCGTCGTCCACGTCCTCGAGCAGCAGGCGGCCGTACGAGGTGACGGCGCCCAGCGCGGTGACGCCGAGCAGCGCGGCACCGGCCAGCGCGTCGCGGTGGCTCGCCTCCCGGCCCCGCGAGCGCCGCGGGGTCTGCCACGCCAGCAGGCCGAGCACCTCGTCGACCTGCGGGGCCGTGCCGGGCTCGAGGTCGGCGAGCACGAGCAGCGCCTCCCGCCGGGCCTGCGGCGCGCCGGCCCGCTCGGCGTCGGGGGCCAGCGCGTTGATCGGCCGGTCGCGGTCGTCGCGCTGCCCCACCAGGCCGGGCTGCCGGGTCATCGCGAGCCACGCCCGGGCCAGCGCCGTCCAGCGCTGCGCGGTGCTGAGCGCGCGCCACAGGTCGTACGCGCCGGTGGGCAGGAAAATCTCGTCGGGCGTGCCGGTCGCCCGGCTCACCGTCACGGCCCGGCCGGTGCCCGTGACATCCGTCTCACCGAGCAGACCCGCGGCGTACGCCACCTCGAGCAGCAGCGCGGCGCCCGGCTCGTCGAGCCCGGCCGCACGGGCGAGGCGCTTGAGATCCCGTACGCCCAGACCGCCGGCCCGCAGCACGGGAGCGGGCTCGGCGGCGAGCGCCTCGAGCAGCGAATCGGTGCTGCGGACGGCCTCCATCACCTGCCCCGCGCCGGCCGAGTCGACCGACTTCGGGTCGCGCGCCGTGCCCTCGGGGATCGGCGGGAAGGGCCGCAGCGTGCCCAGCGGGCCGGTGTCGCGCCGCAGCAGCATGCCCACCTCGCGGGGCAGCTCGACCAGCTCGCCGTCGGGACGCGGGGCCCGGCCCGCCTCGCCGATCGGCACCAGCACGTGGTTGTCGACCAGCCACTGCACGGGCTCGGCCACCGACTCGCGGCGCAGCGCCCCGATCGGCGGCCCGGCGGCGAGCCGGTCGAGCACGGCGCGGGCGCCGGCCGGGGCGGCCAGCACGGTGCGGCGCAGCTTGGCCCGGTCGGCGCACAGCGCGGCGGCCTGCGCGTCCAGGTAGTCGGCGGGGCGGCCCAGGCCGGCCGGGTACGGCGAGGTGACCTCGTCGACCGCGCCGACCAGCGCGAGCGCGTCCTCGCTGCCGTGCAGCAGGAACCGCACCCGCAGGCGGTCGATCGCCACGCGCACGTCGTCGGCGGCGACGCCCGTGGCCAGCTCGAGGATGGCGGCGACCGAGGTCAGGGCCGTCTCGGGGGCGCGGCTGAGCCGGGCCGCGTCGAGCACCTGCAGGGTGAACTCGTCGAGGCCGTCGAGGCAGCGCGCGACCGAGCCGCGGGACTGCGCGCGCACGGCGAGGGCGGAGATGTCGGCGGGAACCGGCACGACGAGATCGGGGCGCAGCTGGATGAGCGCGCCCAGGGCCTCGTCGGTGAGCGACCGCAGTTGATCGGCGAATGTGGTGGCCATCGTGTTCAACGCTAGCGGCCGTGGGACGATATTGAGGTGTCCGGAGGCTCCGCCGGAGCGTGATCTTGTAAAGGGGACTTTTCGTGGCCGCGACCAACAATCTGCCCGGCACCGACGTCAAGGGAGGCGCCGCCGACCGCCAGACCCACCCGCGCGGGCCGGAGGAGAACCTCGAGGTCTCCGAGCTGCTGTCCGACCGCGCCGCGGCGCCCTCGCCGTTCGGCGACGACCAGACCTTCCCGCTGCCGGTGGACCAGCTGCACTACATCCCGTCGACCCCCGCGTGAGTGCTGCGGTCGGGTTCGACCTGGACATGACCCTGATCGACTCCCGGCCGGGCATCCGCGCCGCCTACCGGGCGCTCACCGAGAAGACCGGGGTGTACGTCGACGCCGACCTCGCCGCCTCACGGCTCGGGCCGCCGCTGCGCACCGAGCTGGGGCACTGGTTCCCGCCCGAGCAGCTCGAGGAAGCGGTCACCACGTACCGCGCCCTGTACCCCGACCACGCCGTCGCCCCGACCGTGCCGACTCCCGGTGCGGCCGAGGCGCTGGCGGCCGTCCGCGAGCTGGGGCTGCGTGTCGTCATCGTCACGTCGAAGCTGGGCCGGCTGGCTGCGCTGCATCTCGAGCACCTCGGCCTCGTGGCGGACGAGCTCGCCGGGGACCTGTTCGCCGAGGGCAAGGCGGCCGCGCTGACCGAGCACGGGGTGCGCTGGTACGTCGGTGACCACGTGGCGGACATGGTGGCCGCGCACACCGCCGGGGTGCCGGGCATCGGCGTCGCCACCGGGCCGTGCTCCCCGGACGAGCTGCGCGATGCCGGGGCCGCGTACGTGCTGTCCGATCTCACCGCGTTCCCGGCCCTGCTGCGTCAGATTGCAGTTGGGTCCGGGCCCGCCGCTTAAGTAGCCTTGACGTGAGCGGTTGTTTCCATTGAGTGAAGTTGAGGTCAGCGGTGCCCACGGGTCGAGTGAAGTGGTACGACGCGGCGAAGGGATTCGGGTTCGTCACCAGCGATGAGGGCGGCGACGTGTTCCTGCCCAAGGGCGCGCTGCCGGCCGGGGTGGCCGAGCTGAAGACGGGTCAGCGGGTCGAGTTCGGCGTGGTGGACAGCCGCAAGGGCGCGCAGGCGATGGGCGTCAAGCTGATCGACGCGCCGCCCTCGCTGGCGGAGCTGCGGCGCCGTCCCGCCGAGGAGCTGCACAGCATGGTCGAAGACATGATCAAGGTGCTCGAGTCGCAGGTGCAGCCGGGCCTGAGCCGCGGGCGCTACCCCGACAAGCGCGTCGCCCAGAAGATCGCGCAGCTGGTGCACGCGGTCGCCAAGGAGTTCGAGGCGTAGTTCGTCACAGGAAAGGCTTCACCGCAGGCGTGATACCCGCCGCCGCCGCACGCTGCAACAGGGCGTCGGCGGCGGCGAGTCCGTCCCGGCCCAGGTCGAGCGTGAACTCGTTGACGTACAGCTCGATGTGCTGCCTGACGACGTCGGGCTCCATCTCCTGCGCGTTGGCGAGGATGAAGTCGCGGCTCGCGTCCGGGTTGGCCCACGCCATGCTCACCGAGGTGCGGATCCACTCGGTGGCCTCGGCCGGGTCGACCACGCCGCGCTTGGCGAGGATCGCGCCGAGCGGGATCGGCAGGCCGGTGTCGGACTCCCACCACTCGCCGAGGTCGGCGAGCGAATGCAGCCCGTACCGCTGATAGGTGAAGCGCGCCTCGTGGATCACCAGGCCCGCGTCGAACTTGCCCTCGGCGACCCCGGGCATGATCTCGTGGAACGGCACCACCTCGATGCGGCCGGGCGCGCGGTCGGCGGACCAGAGGCGGAACAGAAGGTACGCCGTCGTGCGGTCGCCCGGCACGGCCACGGTCTTGCCGGTCAGGTCGACGCCGGGCTCGCGGGTCAGCACCAGCGGGCCGCAGCCACGCCCGAGCGCGCCACCGGTGGGCAGCAGCTCGTAGTCGTCGAGCAGCCAGGGCAGCGCCGCGTAGCTGACCTTCACGAGATCGAACTCGCCCCGCTCGGCCGCCGTGTTCGTCACGTCCACGTCGGCGAAGGTCAGGTTGACCTCCGGGGTGCCGGGAATGAGCCCGTGCACCAGGGCGTGGAAGACGAACGTGTCGTTGGGGCACGGGGAGACCGCGAGTGAAAGCGCCACGTCGTCCACGCTAGACGGCCCACCCCGCCGCCGGGCGTCACGACGGGTGTCTCTCATCCCACACGGCCCACGACAGAGTTATCCACAGGCTGTCCACAAGGCGCTGGAAGCTGTGGACAACGCCTGGAACGCCTCCTGGAGACGCCAGGCCGTACGGTCCCGCGGGCCCACCGGGTTCGAGATCGCCCGCAGCTCGACGAAGGGCAACCCCGCCGCGGCCACGGCCACCCCGTACCCCTCCATGGCCTCGGCCACCGCCTGTGGATAACGCGCCGCGAGGCGCTCCGCGGTGGCGGCGGTGCCCGTGACCGTGCTCAGGGTCACGATGTCGCCCACGATCGCCTCCGGCAGCGCCGCGGCGAGCCGCTCAACCAGCGCCTGGTCGGCCGGAAGCACGCTGGTGCCGAAGCCGAGCTCCTCGACCGGCAGAAACCCCTCCGGTGTCTCGGCGCCCAGGTCGGCCGCGATGCTGCTCGCCCCGATCACGACCGCGCCGACCGGGGCGCGGCCCGGAAAGCCGCCCGCGATCCCGGCCGAGACGACCGCCCGGTAGTCGCCGGTCGCCAGCAGGCGCGCGGTGCCCGCGGCGGCGGCGGCCGGGCCCACGCCTACCGGGTGCACCACGACGTGGGCGGGGTCGGTGGCGGCTCGCACTGCTGCCGCCTCCGCCTCGACCGCGGTGACCACCAGGAGGGGCAGCGTCATGGCGGTTGTCCTCATTCGATGTTGGTCGGTGGGGTCGCCCGCGTGGGGTTGTGGGTCGTCCACTTGGCCCAGCCCACCCACCCGGGGGCCGCCAGCCTACGTCGGGAGCGAATTTTCGCGAGTTCATTGTCCACAGGCGCCGACGGCCGCGGCGCCGCTCGTCCACAGGCGCGGTCGGCGGAGGTGCCGCTCCCCACGGGCGCGTCTGGCGCAGGTGCCGTTCTCTGCGGGCGCGGCTGGTGGGGGTGCCGTTCTCTGCGGGCGCGGCTGGTGGGGGTGCCGTTCTCTGCGGGCGCGGCTGGTGGGGGTGCCGTTCTCTGCGGGCGCGGCTGGTGGGGGTGCCGTTCTCTGCGGGCGCGGCTGGTGGGGGTGCCGTTCTCTGCGGGCGCGGCTGGTGGGGGTGCCGTTCTCCGCGGGCGCGGCCGGGGGAGGTGCCGTGCTTCACGGGCGCGGCCGATGGAGGTGCCGCTCCCCGCAGGCGCGTCTGGCGCAGGTGGCCGCCCGCCGCAGGCGCGGTGGCGGAGGTGCTTGTCATCCGTTGGCGCGGGGTGGGGCCGTGCCGCCGTCGGCAGGCCGCGGGTGTCGGACGTCCCGCCTTCCCGTGGGCGCGGGTAACCGACGTGTTGCCGCCCACGGGCGCGGGTCAGACGGGTTCGCTGTCTGCGGGCGGTGACGGGCGTGCCGCTATCCGCCGCGCGGGTGACGGGCGTGCCGCTGTCCGCGGGCGCGGGTGCTGGACGTACCGCCGTCCTTCGTCGGCGGGGGTAGTGGACGGCCGTTCTTGCGGGCCCGGATGACGGAGGAGCTGTCCTCCCCAGGCGCTCGGGGAGGGTGGGTCAGCGGTCGTTGTCCTCGGGCGGGGCGGGGGTGGGGCGGCCGGCCGAGGACGGGCGGTAGACGTGGAAGCCGGGTGGGGCCAGCGCGGCGTCCGGGGCGGGCTCGGGTGAGGGCGCCGGCGTGGGCGGCGGGGGTGGGGGTGGGGGTGGTGTGGATGAAGAGGAAGGCGGGGTGTCGCGGCGCTTGTCCTTGCGTCGGCCGAACCAGCCTCGCTTGGGCTCGCCGGGGTCGATCCGCGTGGGCGGGTCGGAGCGGTCGACCCGGGTGGGCGGATCGGACGGGTTGATCCGGGTGGGCGGGTCGGTCGGGCGAGTGCGGTCGATCCGTGTTGACGGGTCGGAACGCTCGGCGTGCGTGGGCTGCGTCGGGAACGGGCCCGAGCGAGGCGACCTGCCGCCGGGTGAGGCGCTGTTGGGGCGCGTGTGGGTGGGCACGGTGGGGGCGTCGGGCCAGGGATCGGCCGGCTCCGCCGGGCCGCTGCCGGGGCGGCCCCAGCGTGCGGACGCGCCGGCTCCCGGAGGGCCGGACGGGCTCGGGTGCGCCGCGGACGGCGAGGTAGGCGATGAGCCGCTAGGGCCGGGCGCGCCGAAAGAGGTGGGTGGGCCGCCGGGGCGGGGGGCGCCGAAAGGTGTGGCTGGACGGGGCGTGCCGGAAGAGGTGACCGGGCCGCTGGAGCCGGGCGCGCCGGAAGAAGTGGCCGAGCCGCCGGAAGAGGTGGCTTGGCCGCCGGGGTGGGGTGTGCTGGAAGAAGTGGCCGCGCCGGGGGAGCCGGGCGCGCCGGGAGAGGAGGGAGGGTCTTCGGCTCGGCCGCTGAGGCGTTCGTTGTTGAGGCGGGTGGCTACGTAGGCGGCGCGGACGGTGGCTGCCACGGCCAGCACCGTGGCCAGGCCGACGCCGAGGCGGCCGGGGAGGGGGATGATGCCGATGCCGCCGCCGAGGACCCAGGCGATCATCAGCACGGTCTCGGAGTGGGCGAAGGCGCTGGCCCGGAGGCGTTCGGGGACGCGTTCCTGGATGCTGGCGTCGATGGCCAGCTTGGCGATCCCGCTGAAGACGGCGACCAGCAGCGCCAGCAGGGTGACGGTGGCGAGGCTGTAGAACAGGGTCGCCAGCACTCCGGTCGCGGCCACGACGGTCAGGCCGGCGGACTGCAGGGCCAGCGGGCGGCGGATGCGCAGCCGGGTGCCGACGGCGGTGGACAGGAAGGTGCCCACGGCCAGCGCGCCGCCGATGAGGCCGACCGCGCCCTGGCGGCCGATGTCGGTGCCCAGCACCGTGGTGTCGAGCCCGTCGGCCATGATGACGAACGCCAGGAACAGCAGCATGAAGCCGTACAGCAGGCGCAGGCTGGCGCTGCCGATCAGCGTGGCGACCACCAGCTTGCCGGAGAGCGGCCGATCCTCGCCGCGGCCCAGGCGCAGCATCGCGCGCCACGGGCGGGGCACGGCCTCGGGCGGGTCGGAGTCGGCGCGCGGGGGCAGGCGCAGCGAGACCACCATGCCGGCGATGAAGATGATCATGGCTACGCGCAGCGGCCACTGCGGGCCGAACTTGAACGCGAGCAGGCCGACGGGGGCCACCACGGCGCCGGCGAAGGTGCCGTAGACGCTGGCCCGGGCGCCGACCTGGGAGAGGCCCACGCCCTCGGGGAGCAGCCGCGGCACGGCGGCCGAGCGCGCCACCCCGTACGCCCGGGAGAGCGCAAGCACCCCGAAGGCCGCCGGATAGAGACCCCAGCCGAAGAGGTTGTCCGAGATCACGTAGGCCAGGAACGCCCGGCCCAGCATGGTGACCGCCAGCGCGTACCGCCGGCCGTGCCGGAAGTGGTCGAGCAGCGGGCCCACCACGGGCGCCAGCAGGGCGAACGGCACCATCGTGATGAGCAGGTAGAGCGCCACCTTGCTGCGCGCCTCGCCCAGCGGGACGTTGAAGAAGATCGTGCCGGCCAGGCCGATCGCGATCAGCGTGTCGCCGGCGCAGGAGAGCGCGTGCAGGTCGAAGAGCCGGATCATGCCCGTCTCGTTTGCGGCGCCCCGGGCCCGCGCCGTGCCGACCCGGCGGGTAGCCCACGCTCCACCGCGCACGGAACCGCGCACCAGCAGGCGGGCCGCCTTGACGCCGGTGCCGACGGAGCGTCCGAGAGAGGGAAGCAGCGGCATGAATCCCATCCTGACTGATGGGAGCGAGCGCTGTCCCGTTCCGCCGCGGGCGGATCCGGGGGAGTCGGTGCGGCACGAGGGGGCCCGGTGGGGAACAATGGCCACGTGACGACTCGGACCACCACGCGCGCCGCCCGCCTCGACCAGGTTTGTGCCGATGCGGTCGGGATCGCGCGTGGCGCGATCACCGATGTGGACCCCGCCGACATCGGTGAGCACCTCGAGGCGATCGCCGAGGGCGACCGGGTCGTGACCCACCTGTTCGAGAGCCACCTCGCGGGCTACCGCGGCTGGCGCTGGGCGGTCACGGTGACCCGCGTCCCGCGCAGCCGCCACGTCACGGTCTGCGAGACGGTGCTGCTGCCCGGCCCCGACGCGCTGCTGGCCCCGGGCTGGGTGCCGTGGAACGAGCGGGTCCAGCCGGGCGACCTCGGCGTGGGCGACCTCATGCCGACCGCGCCCGACGACGAGCGTCTCGCCCAGGGCTACGTGCTCAGCGACGACCCCGCCGTCGAGGACGTCAGCTGGGAGCTGGGCCTCGGCCGCGCCCGGGTGATGTCGCGCGAGGGCCGCATCGACACGGCCCAGCGGTGGTACGACGGCGAGGCCGGCCCCGAGGCGCCGATCTCGACGGCCGCCCCGCGCAACGCCCGCTGCGGCACCTGCGGCTTCTACCTGCCGCTGGCCGGCTCACTGCGCAGCATGTTCGGCGTGTGCGGCAACCTCTACGCCCCCGACGACGGCCGCGCGGTGAGCGCCGACCACGGCTGCGGCGCGCACTCCGAGGCCCTGCTGGGCGCCTCGGAGCAGCCGGTCGAGGAGCTGCCCACGGTCTACGACGACAGCGAGGTCGAGTCGGTGGCGGTCAGCCGCGGCCACGGCTCGGTCGAGGAGAGCGAACCGGCCGAGGACTACGGTCACAGCTGACTGGTCACCCGGAACTCCGGGTGCGTGAGCAACCGGCGCCGACGGCGGTGCCGGTCGTGCACGATCATCGTGATCAGGCCGGGGATGCCCGCGAGGAAGCCCGCGATGCAGATCTGCAGCCAGCGGTCGGGCCCGTCGGCCAGCCACACGATCAGGGCGGCGACGGCGAATGCGGCCAGGCCCCCGACGGCGAACGGGACCATGGGTGGGTCCAGCGGCTCGACCCGGGGCTTCGGTTCACTCACACGGACAGGATAGGACCGCCGCGATCACGGGGACGCCCCTGTGACCGGGCCGACATCGGCCTGTTTTGCGCAGGTCATCGATGACTGAGAACATGCGCCGACGATTAACTCGCGATCCGGAGAGCCCGCATGACCGTCGCCACCGAAACCCGTACGCCCAAGAACGGTTTTGACCGGTTCTTTGAGATCTCGGCCCGGGGCTCGACCCTGGGCCGCGAAGTCCGCGGTGGCCTGGCCACCTTCTTCACGATGGCCTACATCGTGGTGCTCAACCCGCTGATCCTCGGCGGCGGGGTGGACGGCGACGGCGCCAAGCTGCCGATCGCCGCGCTGGCCGCGGGCACCGCGCTCGTCGCCGGCGTGATGACCATCCTGATGGGCGTCGTGGCCCGCTTCCCGCTCGCGCTCGCCGCCGGCCTGGGCGTGAACGCGCTGGTCGCGTACGAGATCGCCCCCGAGATGACGTGGGCCGACGCGATGGGCCTGGTCGTCATCGAGGGTGTGCTGATCGCCGTCCTCGTGCTCACCGGCCTGCGGACGCTCGTGTTCCGCGCCGTACCGACGCAGCTCAAGACCGCGATCGGCGTGGGCATCGGCCTGTTCCTGATGATCATCGGTCTGGTCGACGCGGGCTTCGTGCGCCGCATCCCGGACGCGTCCAACACCACCGTCCCGGTCGAGCTGGGCGTCGGCGGCAAGCTCGTGACCTGGCCGTCCGCGGTGTTCGTGATCGGCCTGATCTTCACGCTGGTCCTCTTCGTGCGCAAGGTCCGCGGCGCGATCCTGATCGGCATCCTCGGCAGCACCGTGCTGGCGATCATCGTGGAGGCGATCGCGCACCCCAAGGGCTGGTCGCTGAACGTCCCCAAGCTGCCCGAGAAGATCGTCAGCACGCCCGACCTGTCGCTGGTCGGCCACTTCAACGTGCTCGACTCGTGGTCGCGGGCCGGCTGGCTGGTCGTGCTGATGTTCGTCTTCAGCCTGCTGATCACCGACTTCTTCGACACGATGGGCACGATGGTCGCGGTCGGGCAGGAGGGTGAGCTGCTCGACGCCGAGGGCATGCCGCCGCGGACCAAGGAGATCCTGCTCGTCGACTCGGTGGCGGCCGCCGCGGGCGGTGCGGCCAGCGTGTCGAGCAACACCTCGTACATCGAGAGCGCGGCCGGCGTCGGCGAGGGCGCCCGCACCGGCGCGGCGAACCTGGTCACCGGCGTGCTGTTCCTGCTCGCGATGTTTTTGGCGCCGCTGGTCTCGGTGGTGCCGTTCGAGGCGGCGTCGACCGCGCTGGTGGTCGTCGGCTTCCTGATGATGACGGCCGTACGGCAGATCGACTGGTCGGACTACACGATCGCGGTGCCGGCGTTCCTGGCGGTCACGCTGATGCCGTTCACGTACTCGATCTCCAACGGCATCGGCGCGGGGATCATCTCGTACGTGATCCTCAAGGCCGCCACCGGCCGGGCGCGCGAGGTCCACCCCATTCTGTACGGCGTGGCCGTGCTGTTCGTCCTGTACTTCTTGCGCGGCCCGCTGGAGGCCTGGATCCTGTGACCGGTGACCGAGGTCATGCCGTGTTCGAATGTCGTTAGCCATGCTCATTAGCTAGGCTAATAATCGTGATGGAGTGTCCCGTGGAGGCGCATCAAGGCACAGCGGACGAGCTGGCCAAGAGCCTGCGCGAGGCGATTCAGCGGCTGAACCGGCGGGTCCGCCAGGCCCGCCCGGTCGGTGATCTCACCTTCAGCCAGCTCTCCGCGCTGACCAGCCTCCAACTGGCCGGCGCGCTGACCCCGCGCGAGCTCGCCGACGTCGAACGCGTCCAGCCCCCGACGATGACCAAGATCGTCGGCAAGCTGGAGGAGCGCGGGCTGGTCGCGCGGACCCCGCACCCGACCGACGGCCGGCAGGTCATCCTGTCGGCCACCGAGCGGGGGCAGGCCGTGCACGCCCAGTTCGAGCAGGCGCGCAACGAGTGGCTTGCCTCGCAGCTGGCGGCGCTGTCGCCCGCCGAACGCGAGACGCTCGCCCGGGCGGCGGAGGTTCTGCAGAAGGTCGCCCGCGCCTGAGGGTTCGGCTGTGCGGCGCTTCGTCACACGACGATGACGCGTACACCGAACAGGAGGCACAACCGCGTGCGGTCAGTGCTGGACACCACATTCCGGTCCCTCAGGGTTCGCAACTACCGGCTGTTCGCCACCGGGCAGCTGGTGAAGCTCGTCGGCGTGTGGATGATGTTCACCGCCCAGGACTGGCTGGTGCTCGACCTGTCCGGCAACTCGCCCGGCGCGCTGGGCGCGGTGGCCTCGCTGCAGTTCCTGCCCGTCCTGCTGCTGACGCTGTACGCCGGCAAGCTCGCCGACCGCTTCGACAAGCGGCGCCTGCTCGTGCTCGCCAACGCCGCCTTCGCGGTCACCGCGATCGTCTTCGCGATCCTGGTCGCCTCGGGCCACGCCCAGCTCTGGCACGTCTTCCTCTTCGCCGGCCTGCTCGGCATCGCGAACGCCGTCGAGACCCCGGTGCGGCAGGCCTTCGTCTCCGAGCTGGTCGAGCTGCCGCTGCTGCCCAATGCGCTCGCGCTGTCGGCGGCCACCTTCAACACCGCCCGCATCGGCGGTCCCGCGCTGGCCGGCGTGGCGCTGGCCGTCTTCGACACCGGCCCGGTCTTTCTGATCGCCACCGTGCTCGCCATCGCCCCGGTGTTCAGCTACACCCGGATGAGGGCCGACGAGCTGCGGCCAGCCGAGCGGCAGGCCAAGGAGGACGCCCGCATCTCCGACGGCCTGCGGTACGTCGGCAAGCGCTCCGACCTGGTGCTGCCGATCGCGCTCATGTTCGTGGTCGGCATGATCGGCTTCAACTTCCCGGTCACCCTGGCCGCGCTCGCCAAAATCAACTTCAACGCCGGCCCGTCGTCGTTCGGCCTGCTCACCACGGCACTGGCCGTCGGCGCGCTCGGCGGCGCCCTGGCCGGCAGCGCCCGCCGCGCCCGGCCCAGCATCTACCTCGTGCTCGGCGCCGCGATCGCCTTCGGGTTGCTGGAGTTCGCGGTCGGCTTCGCGCCGAACTTCGTGGTCGCCATGCTCGTGCTGGTGCCCACCGGCTTCTTCTCGATCTATCTGGCCCAGGCCGCGAACCATCGCGTGCAGATGGGCGTCGACCCGGAGTTCCGCGGCCGGGTGATGGCCCTGTACGTGCTGGTGTTCCTCGGCACCACGCCGATCGGCGCGTCGCTGGCCGGCTGGTGGGGCGAGCACTTCGGGGTGGCGTCGAGCATCTCGGGCGCCGGCGTGGTCTGCTTCGTGGCCGCGCTGGTCGCCACCGTGTGGCAGCTGCGGACCAGCGGCGAGCGGTTCGAGATGACGCTGCGCCCGCGGCCGCGGCTGGTGCTGATCCCCGGCGCCGCCGACGACGCCCCGGTCGTCAAGGTCCCCGCCCGGGAAGCAGCCTGACGGGTATTTGGCAGAAAAGTCTATTCCGGTCCGCTGCTGTTCCGTTTTAGCGTCGAGGTGTGGCCCTCCCGCACATCGTCGTGCTCGCGGTGGTGCTCGTGCTCCCTCTGGCGGTCCCCTACGCGGTGGTCGTGACCAGGCGGCGAGACGAGTGCCGGCGTCGGCGTGCGTGCGGACTGGACAGGTCGATGCGTGACGTCGACCCCGTGGTGGCGCTGGCCCGGCTCGCCCCGCCGCCGATCGAGTGGCTGGCCCGCGACCTGCGCCGGCTCGACCGCCAGCGCCGGGGCGGGGTGACGCTCGAGAGCGAACGGTGGCTGGCCGCGGTGCTGCGGGCCTACGACGAGCGATTGTGCCTCGCCTGCAAGTGCCTGGGCGTCGCCGAGAACCTGCGCCCGCTCGACGGCCTCGACCGTGAGATCGAGCGGGTACGGGTGGAGGGCGCCCTCGAGGCGGCCGGCCTGCAACTGCGACCGCCCGAGTAACTGCATCGCCGGGCGGTCAGAGCGGCCAGGAGGCCAAGCGCTCGTAACGGCCGTCCGAGCTGCTCACCAGCGTGAACTCGGTGACCGGCCAGGGATCGCCCTCGTGACCCGCCAGGGCGCGCCGCAGGTCGTCGTCCGGGCGGTACGACACGGTGAGGTGCGGGTGGAACGGCCGGTCGTCGCTCGGGTAGCCGCCCAGCGTCAGCGCGTCGCGGACGCCGTCACGCAGCTCGCCGAGCCGCCGCAGGTCGCCCCGCACGCCCGCCCACGCGGCCGTGCGGAACTGGCCGCCGCCGGAGAGGCGCAGCTCGAAGGGGCCGGGGGACGGCACGTCGCCCAGGAGGGCGGCGACGGGCCCGGCATCTCCCACCGATCCGAGGAAGACCAGCGTCAGGTGCCAGTTCTCGACCGGCGTCAGCCGCGAGCGTGACGGCAGCACCTCGCGCAGCGCCGCGAGCGCCGGCAACGGCGGGAAGACCCCGACGAAGAGCCGGATCAGGACGACTCGCGCGCCGCCGGACCGCCGCCGAAGAGGACGTCGTCCCAGCTCGGCAGCCGCTTGCGGGGCTTGGCCTCGTCGGTCTCGGCGGACGCCTGCTGCCCACCCTGGCCCACCGTGCGGCGGGGGCGCAGGACGGCCAGCGACGGCACGGCCGGCACCTCCTTGGGCAGGTCGGAGTCCTCGTCGAAGGCCGAGCCGGGACCGCCACCGAGCAGGGCGGCGGCGCCACCGGCCACCGGGCGGCGCGGGGTCTCGGCGGGACCGGCGTCGGCGCTGCGGCCGCCGGCCGGGTTCAGCGGGCGGTCGAGCGAGGCGAGCAGCGCGTCGCGCCCGGCGCGGATCGGGTCGCGGGTGGGGCGCTGCGGCGTCTCGGCGGCGGGCAGGCCGTGGCCGCCGCGGGCCGGCTCGGCCGCGCGGGACGGGCCCGGCAGGCCGTGGCCGCCGCGGTCGGTGAAGGCGCGCTCGGGAGCGGGCTCCTGACCCAGGATCTGGGTGGGCCGCTCGGCGCAGAGGTATTGCGCCATGTCGTCGTGCGGCGACACGACCTGGCGTCCCTTGTCGAGGTCCCAGATCGCCTGGGCGGTCGCCTTGCCGGACGGCCAGGTGGCGACGATGCGCCAGGTGCCGTCCTCGCGGCGGAACGCGTCCCACGAGATCTTCTCGGTGTCTATGCCGTGCTGCGCCAGGCGGCTGTCGACCACCTCGGCGAGCGGAGCGCCCGAGTCGGACGTCTTGAGCCGGGTGCGGCGCGCGTGCTGGGCGAGCATGGCCCGCTCCTGGAGCACCGGGCCCGCGTAGCGCAGCACGCGGTCGACCGGCACGCCGGCGATGCGGGCCACCTCTTCGGCGGACTCGCCGGAACGGATGCGGGACTGGATGTCGCGCGGCGACAGCGAAGGCTGCGCGTCGGGCGCCATCACGGCCACGGCCGATCCGAGAACTGCCGGGTGATGCCCCTCGTGCGCCAGCGCACCGGAGACCCGGTCGTCGATGGGGAGCGCCAGGAGCCGGCCGACCTCGTCGGCGAGCACCATGGCCTGACCGTCCTCGGAGAGGGCGACGAAGCGTACCGGCCGCATGCGTTGCCTCCGTCCCGTCGCGTGGCCCGTGCCCCGAGAGTCAGCCACCCGGGCGCGTTTCGGAACACGGTACGCGCCTCGGTCCCCCGATGGTGGTAAGCCACGCCGTCGAGTTCGCTGAGCTGCGATGATCTTGAAAATTCACAAGCTCAACTTCGGGCGTACGGGTCGTGGCGTGAGAAGGATAACTACGGCGCGACCCCGGACCCGGCCACGGCGCGCGGCGCGACCTCCTGCGGCTCGAGGCCCGTGCCGCGAGCCGCGGCCGTGGTGGACGGCCGGGCTAGAGGCGCTCGACCACGTAGTCGATGCATGCCGTCAGCGCTGCCACGTCGGAGGGCTCGATGGTCGGGTAGAGCGCGATCCGCAGCTGGTTGCGCCCCAGCTTGCGGTAGGGCTCGGTGTCCACGATGTCGTTGGCGCGCAGCACCGCGGCCAGCGCCGCCGCGTCCACGCCCTCGAAGTCGATCGTGGCCACCGCCGCGGACCGCAGCGCCGGGTCGGTGACGAACGGGGTCGCGTACGACGACTTGTCGGCCCAGCCGTAGATCGCCGCCGCGCTCTCCGCGCTGCGTTTGACCGCCCAGGCCAGGCCGCCCTGCGCGTTCATCCAGTCCAGCTGCTCGGCCGCCAGATAGACCGTGGCCAGCGCGGGCGTGTTGAGGGTCTGCTCGAGGCGGGACTGCTCGATCGCGGTCACCAGGTCGAGGAACTGCGGGATGTACCGGCCGGTGGCCTTGATCTCGAACGCCCGCTCGATCGCCGCGGGGGACATCAGCGCCAGCCAGATGCCGCCGTCGGAGCCCAGCGCCTTCTGGGGGGCGAGGTAGTAGACGTCGGTCTCGCGCACGTCGACGTCGAGGCTGCCGCCGCCGGACGTGGCGTCGACGACCATGAGCGAGCCCTCGTCGGCGCCGGCCACCCGGCGGACCGGCACGGCCACACCGGTGGAGGTCTCGTTGTGGACCGTCGCGTACACGTCGACGCCCGCCTCGGCCGTCAGGTAGGCCGCCTGGCCGCCCGGGGCGCTGTGCACGGTCGGGTCGGCCAGGAAGGGCGCGTCCCGCACGGCTTTCACGAATTTCGCCCCGAACTCGCCGAACTCCGCGAACTGCGCCCGCTCGCGGACCAGGCCGAACGTCGCGACCTCCCAGAACGCGCTGGTGCCGCCGTTGGCGAGGATCACCTCGTATCCCGGAGGCAGCGCGAAGAAGTCGGCCAGCCCGCGCCGCAGCCGGGCCACCTGGTCCTTCACCGTGCGCTGGCGGTGCGAGGTGCCCAGAAAGGTGCGCGACACCGCGGACAACGACTCGACGCCCTCGGGCCGCACCTTGCTCGGCCCGGAGCCGAACCGTCCGTCGACCGGCTTGATCGTTTCGGGGATCCGGATGTCACTCACGGGAAGCCATTATGCGCGTAGCTCGGACCAGCCCTCGACCTGCTGCGGCTTGCGGTGTCCCGGTCCCACATAGCGGACCACCGGGTGCACCACCCGGCCGCGCCGCTTCTGCTCGAGCACGTGCGCGCTCCACCCGGCCACCCGCGCGCAGGTGAACATCGAGCTGAACATGTGGCCCGGCACCTCGGCGAAGTCGAGCACCACGGCCGACCAGAACTCCGCGTTCGTCGGCAGGGGGCGGTCGGGCTTGCGCTCCTGGAGCTCGGCGAGCGCCGCCCGTTCGAGGGCCACCGCCACCTCGTAGCGCGGGGCGCCCAGCTCCTTGGCCGTGCGCCGCAGCACCCGGGCGCGCGGGTCCTCGGCGCGGTAGACGTGGTGCCCGAAGCCCATCAGCCGCTCGCCGCGGTCGAGCACGCCCCGCACGTACGCCGCGGGGTCGCCGCTGCGCTCGACGTCCTCGAGCATGGTCAGCACCCGGGCGGGGGCGCCGCCGTCGAGCGGGCCGGACAGCGCGCCGATGCCCGAGGAGATGCACGCGGCCACGTCGGCGCCGGTGGAGGCGACCACGCGGGCGGTCAGCGTGGAGGCGCTCATGCCGTGCTCGGCGGCGGAGATGAAATAGGCGTCGACGGCCTTGACGTGGCGCGGGTCGGGCTCGCCCCGCCAGCGGCGCATGAACCGCTCGACGATCGTGCCGGCCTTGTCGATGTCCTTCTGCGGCACGGCCGGCAGGCCCAGCCCGCGGGCGGCCTGCGCGACGAACGACAGCGCGGTCACCGACACCCGGGCGAGGTCGCGGCGGGCCTGCTCGTCGTCGATGTCGAGCAGCTGGGCGAGACCCCAGTAGGGCGCCAGCATCGCGACCGCCGACTGCACGTCGACCCGGATGTCGCCGGAGTGCACCGGCACCGGGAACGGCTCCGCCGGGGGCAGCCCTGGCCCGAACCGCCCGTCGACGAGCAGTCCCCAGACGTCGCCGAACGAGACCTGGCCGATGAGGTCCTCGATGTCGACGCCGCGGTACCGCAGCGCGCCATCGGCCTCGTCGGGCTCGGCGATCTCGGTCTCGAAGGCGTCGACGTCCTCGAGCCCGGGCTTGAAGTGGGTCACGGCCCTCCCTGTTCGCGGGCGATGCTGTAGGTGTTTCATCTTGCTCGCTGGGTAACGGCAGGTCGACCCGCCGCGATGTGCTCTCCGTGACACCCATCCTCACCGACCTGACGGACGGCCCGGAGCGACTTACGGTCTTTAGCGGTGCTAACGACCGGACCTTCGCCCAAGCAGGAGCGCACGTGACCCTCGAACCCCCCTCGCCCGCGAGCATGCGGCGCGACTACACCGAGCGCGGGGCGCTGCTCGAGACGGACCTGGCGGCAGACTGGCACATCCAGTTCGAGGCGTGGTTCACCGACGCGGCGGGTTTCGGGCTGCCCGAGCCGAACGCGATGATCGTGTGCACGGCGACCCCGTCCGGCCGGCCGTCGGCGCGCACGGTCCTGCTCAAGGACTACGACGAGCGCGGGTTCGTGTTCTTCACCAACTACGAGTCGCGCAAGGGCCGCGAGCTGGGCGAGAACCCGTACGCCTCGCTGGTCTTCCCGTGGTTCCCGATGCAGCGCCAGGTGCTCGTGTCGGGGGCGGTCGAGCGGGTGACCCGGGCCGAGACCGAGCAGTACTTCGCCTCCCGTCCGCGCGGCTCGCAGCTGGGCGCGTGGGCGAGCCCGCAGTCGGCCGTGCTGCCCGACCGGGCGGCCGTCGAGGCGGGGCTGGCGGCCGCGCAGGAGCGCTTCGGCGACGGCGAGGTCCCCGCGCCGCCGCACTGGGGCGGGTTCCGCGTGCTGCCCGAGACGGTCGAGTTCTGGCAGGGCCGCAGCAGCCGCCTGCACGACCGGCTGCGCTACCGCCGTACGGAAGCCGGCTCCTGGGTCGTGGAGAGGCTCGCGCCGTGAGCCGGACCACCGAGCGGAAGTCCTGGGTCATCGACGTCCGGCCGCTCAAGGTGGTCGCCTACCGCCGGATGTGGATCGGCAACGGCGTCTCGTACTTCGGGTTCCAGTTCACCTCGGTCGCCGTGCCGGTCGAGATGTACGACATCACGCGCTCCTCGGCGTGGGTCGGCCTGATCGGCATCGCGGGCCTGGTGCCCCTGCTGATCTTCGGCCTCTGGGGCGGCGCGGCGGCCGACGTGGTCGACCGGCGCAAGCTGCTGCTGGCCAGCTCCACGCTGGCCTGGCTGGCGACCGTGGGGCTCCTCGCGCAGGCGCTGCTCGGCGTGCGCAGCGGCTACGTGCTGCTCGCGCTGACCGCGGTGCAGTCGGCCGGCTTCGCGATCAGCTCGCCCGCCCGGCAGGCGATCATCCCGCGGATCGTGCCGGCGGAGCTGGTGCCGGCCGCCAACACGCTCGCCTACACGACCACCACCGCGGGCGGCGTGCTCGGCCCGCTCGCCGCCGGTCTGATCTTCGCGGTGGCGAGCACCGGCGCCGGGGTCACCACGGCCTACCTGGTCGACGCGGTGCTGTTCACCATCTCGTTCTGGGCCACCTGGCGGCTCCCGCCCATCCCGCCCGTCGAGCACGAGCCCGGCGAACAGCGGCCCACCGCAGGGCTGCGCGGCATCGCCGTCGGCCTGCGGTTCCTGGTCACCCAGCCGGTGCTGCTGCTCTCGTTCGCGGTCGACATCATCGCGATGGTCTTCGCCATGCCGCGCGCGCTGTTCCCCGAGGTGGCCACCGACCGCTTCGGCGGCGAGTGGGCGGTCGGCTGGCTGTTCAGCGCGATCGCGATCGGCTCGGTGATCGG
Organism: Actinoplanes sp. URMC 104; assembly: GCF_051386375.1. Classification (NCBI taxonomy): domain Bacteria; kingdom Bacillati; phylum Actinomycetota; class Actinomycetes; order Micromonosporales; family Micromonosporaceae; genus Actinoplanes; species Actinoplanes sp. URMC 104. The sequence continues at coordinate 292,742 of NZ_JBPQTO010000004.1, forward strand.
CGGCCTGACCTCGGGCTGGATCGGCCGGATCAAGCGGCAGGGCGTCGCGCTCGTGATCGCGGTGGTCGCCTGGGGCGTGGCGATCGGGCTCAGCGGACTGGCGCACAGCCTCTGGCTCATGGTGCTGCTGCTGGCCGTGGGCGGCGCGGCCGACCTGGTCAGCGCCGTCTACCGGCAGTCGATCCTGCAGGTCTACGCGCCCGACCGGCTGCGCGGCCGCCTGCAGGGCGTGTTCACGGTCGTGGTCGCGGGCGGCCCGCGCCTGGGCGACCTGCGCGCCGGCGGCACCGCCGATCTCACCTCGACGACCGTGTCGTGGGCGGGCGGCGGCTTCGCGGCGGCCGGTCTGGCGGTCGCGCTGGCCGCCGCGTTCCCGGCCCTGCTCAGATACCGGCCACCGGCTTCGGAGGCGGACGGCGCCGGCGCCGGGGCGAACCGATAATGTCCAAGCCATGACGAGTGTCGTAGCCGCGAAGTCCGGCACCCAGTGGTCCATCGAGTCGGACGGGCAGAGCGCCGTCGTCGTGGAGGTCGGCGGCACGCTCCGCAGCTACTCCGCCGGCGACGTGGCGGTGCTCGACGGCTTCACGGAGGACGAGCTCTCGCCCGCCTCGGCCGGCCAGATCCTCGCGCCCTGGCCCAACCGCATCCGCGACGGCAAGTACACGTTCGAGGAGCAGGCCTACCAGCTCCCGCTCACCGAGCCGGCCCGGCACAACGCCATCCACGGCCTGGTGAACTGGAGCCGCTGGTCGCTGGTCGAGCAGACCCCGTCGGCGCTCACCCTCGAGTACGACCTGCCCGCCCAGATCGGCTACCCGTGGTGGCTGACGCTGCGCGCCACCTGGTCGCTGTCCGCCGCGGGCCTGCGCTGCGACACCGAGGTCGTCAACAACTCGGGGTCGAACGCGCCGTGGGGCTACTCGGTGCACCCCTATCTGCAGCTGGCCGGGGTGAGCGTCGACGACACCGTGCTGCACGTGCCCGGCAGCACGCGGATCGTGGCCGACAGCCGGCTGCTGCCGATCGGGGCCGTCCCGGTGCCCGGCACCGAGTACGACTTCTCCGAGCCGCGCCGCATCGGCGACCTGGTGCTCGACACGACGTACGGCGACATCACGCACACCGACGGCGTCTCCGAGGTGACCCTCGCGGACCCGGCCTCCGACCGCAAGGTCGTGGTGTGGGCCGACGAGAAGTTCCGGTACTGGCAGGTCTTCTCCGGCGACACCCTGCACGGAGAGCGGTTCCGCCGCTCGGTGGCGGTCGAGCCGATGACGTGCCCGCCCGACGCGTTCCGCACCGGCCGTGACCTGGTCGTGCTCGCTCCCGGCGAGCGCTGGAGCGCGTCCTGGGGGATCCGCGGTTGATGGACTTCGAGGAGGTCCTGCGCCGCCGGCGGATGGTGCGCAGCTACGACCCCGACCGGCCGGTCGACCCGGCGCTGGTCGACAAGATCGTGCGGCACGGTCTGCGGGCGCCGAGCGCGGGCTTCTCGCAGGGCTGGAGCTTCCTGGTCCTGACCGAGCCGGCGGACCGCGACCTCTACTGGTCCTCGACCAGCGACGGCGGCGAGCCGGACGGCTGGCTCACCCGCATGCGGACCGCGCCGGTGATCGTCGTGTGCCTGTCCAACAAGTCCGCCTACCTCGACCGCTACGCCGAGCCCGACAAGGGCTGGACCGACCGCAGCGAGTCGCACTGGCCGGTGCCGTACTGGGACATCGACACCGGCTTCGCCGCGCTGCTCATGCATCTGAGCGCGGTCAACGAGGAGCTGGGCTCCTGCTTCTTCGGCATTCCGGTGCCGGCCGTCGCGCGTTTCAAGGACGCGTTCGGGGTACCGGAGGAGTACAGCCCGATCGGGACGTTGACCGTCGGCTATCGGGCGCCGGACAAGAGGTCGCCGTCACTCAGGCGCGGGCACCGTCCGGTGGACGATGTGGTGCATCATGGCCGATGGGCCGCGCCCCGGAGGGGCTAGGCTGGCAGCGCAGCGACGCGTTGAGACGTTCGGAGGGGGAGCGCCGTGATCTTCAAGGCGGTGCGGGACGGTGCCCCGTATCCCGATCACCACACCACGCTCAAGGCCTGGGCCGAGATCCCGCCGCGGCCCATCCGGCTCGCCGACCTGATCACCACCAAGCGCGAGCTGGCGCTCGACAAGCTTCTCGCCGAGGACTCGACGTTCTACGGCGACCTGTTCCCGCACGTGGTCGAGTATCGCGGCGCCCTCTACCTGGAGGACGGGCTGCACCGCGCGCTGCGCGCCGCCCTGCAGCAGCGCAACCAGATCCACGCACGGGTGCTCGTCGTCGAGTAACCCGTTAGGTTGAGGTCATGGTGGCTCCCCTGGATCTTCTGGACCTCGACACGCTGCTGAACGACGAGGAACGCGACATCCGCGAGGTCGTGCGGCGGGTCGCCGACGACCGGGTGCGCCCGCACGTCGCCGACTGGTACGAGACCGGCAGCACCCCCGTGCGCGACCTGGCCCTCGAGTTCGGCAAGCTCGGGCTGCTGGGCATGCACCTGACCGGCTACGGCTGCGCCGGCGCCTCCGCGGTCTCCTACGGGCTGGCCTGCATGGAGCTCGAGGCCGCCGACTCGGGCGTGCGCTCGCTGGTCAGCGTGCAGGGCTCGCTGGCGATGTACGCGATCTGGAAGTACGGCTCCGAGGAGCAGAAACAGCGCTGGCTGCCCGGCATGGCGGCCGGCGAGCTGATCGGCTGCTTCGGGCTGACCGAGCCCGACCACGGCTCCGACCCCGCGAACATGTCGACCCGCGCGCGGCGCGACGGCGGCGACTGGGTGCTCGACGGCGGCAAGATGTGGATCACCAACGCGCCGCTCGCCGACGTCGCGGTGATCTGGGCCCGCGCCGAGGAGGGCGTGGTGGGCTTTGCCGTGCCGACCGACTCGCCCGGCTTCACCGCCCGCGAGATCAAGCACAAGATGTCGCTGCGGGCCTCCAGCACGGGCGAGATCACGCTCGAGGGCGTGCGGCTTCCCGACGACGCCCGCCTGCCGCAGGCGCGCGGGCTCAAGGCGCCGCTGTCCTGCCTGACCGAGGCCCGGTTCGGCATCATCTGGGGCGCGATGGGCGCGGCCCGCGACTGCCTGCGGGTGGCGCTCGACTACGCGACGACCCGCGAGCAGTTCGGCCGGCCGATCGGCGGCTTCCAGCTCACCCAGGCCAAGCTCGCCGACATGTCGCTCGAGCTGCAGAAGGGCTTCCTGCTGGCGCTGCACCTGGGCCGGCTGCGCGACTCGGCCGGCAGCCTGCGCCCCGAGCAGGTCAGCGTGGGCAAGCTCAACAACGTGCGCGAGGCCATCGCGATCGCCCGCCAGTGCCGCACCATCCTGGGCGGCAACGGCATCAGCGGCGAGTACCCCGTCATGCGGCACGCCAACAACCTCGAGAGCGTGCTCACCTACGAGGGCACGTCCGAGATCCACCAGCTCGTGATCGGCCAGAAGCTGACGGGGCTGAACGCGTTCGCCTGAGGCGGCCCGGAGATCCACAAATCGGGGTGTGACAGGTCCCGCCGAGGCGGACAGGTAGAGGGCATGCACACCGACGAGGGGCGGCAGGAGAGATTCCGCCGCCTGCACGCCGAGACCTACCCCGACCTGCTGCGGTTCGTCGAGCGCAGGGTCCCGCACAGCGAGAGCGAGGACGTCGTCTCGACGGTCTTCCTGACCGCGTGGCGGCGCTTCGACGACCTGCCCGACGACGTGCGGCCCTGGCTGTTCGCGGTGGCCCGCAGGACCATGGCCAACCGCACCCGCGGGCTGCTGCGGCGCCGCGCGCTGGACATCCGGCTGATGTCGCTGCCGGCCTCGGCGCCGGACGACACGGCGGGCGCCGCGGCCCGCATCGACCTGGAGCGAGCCTGGCGTGCCCTGAGCCCGGCCGATCGCGAGGTCCTCGCGCTGATCGCGTTCGACGGCCTCACCACCGATCAGGCCGCCACCGTGCTCGGCTGCCGCCGGACCACCTTCGCCATGCGCCTGAGCCGCTCCCGGCAACGGCTGCAGGCCGCCCTCTCCGCGCCCCGCCCCCGCGACCTCCAGGAGCAGTCGTGAACCCGAACCTGACCGATCTCGACCAGCTGACCGTCCTGGACCCGGCCCGCGGGCGCGAGCCGAGCGCCGCCGAGTGGGCCCGCTCCCGGGCGATGGTGGACCGGATGACGGCGGGCCGGCGACCCCGCCGGATGCCGCGCGAGCTGGCCGTGGTGGCCGCCGCGGTCGCCATCGGGGTGGTGGGCGCGCTGACCGTGCCGTCATTGCTGCAGAGCACGGCCGAGAGGGCGTACGGGTCCTGGACGCCTGCGCCCGGGTCCCTCACCGGCGAGCAGGTCCTCCCGCAGGCGCGCCTCTGTGCCGCCAACGGCGTCGGCGAGGCCGAGGGCGCCGGCGGCCGGCCCGCCGCGGTCGACCCGGCCGACGTGCTGCTGGCCGAGCAGCGCGGGCTCGCGACGCTGCTGATCATGCGCAAGGGCAACGGCGTGATCGTCGAGTGCATGAGCGCCGGGCCCGGCGAGGACGAGCAGCTCGCGTCCATGAGCCTGATCGACGGCGACCCGCCCGCGACGCCCGCCGGTACGGTGACGCTGGAGACGATGAGCTCCTCGGGCGAGGGCGACGGCCAGTGGTCGAACATCGTGGGGCTGGTCGGTCCCGGCGTGACCGCGGTGGAGGTGCGCCTCGACAGCGGCCGGGTGTTCCAGGCCAGCGTGCGCAACGGCTGGTGGGCGGCCTGGTGGCCCGGCCACGAGGGCGGCGAGGTCGACACCCTGACCGTCACCGTGCGCACCGCGGACGGCGGCGCCACCACCCTCCGGCCGTCCGAACTGGCCTGACGGCCGGAAAGCCGTGCTGAAAATGTCGCACTCGGCTCGTACCGTGAGGGTATGGCCAACTCGGACGTGTCCTCGGGCGTCGACGAGCCCACGCGGGAGTACCCGGCGCCCGAGGAGCCTCCCTCCTCGGCGCCGCCGCCCGCGCGCGGCAGCGGCTTCGCCCGCGTGCTCATCTTCACGGGCGCCGTCTTCGCGCTGATGGTCGTGGCCTGCCTCGGCCTGCGTGCGATCAACGTGCTGCCCAGCTTCGACAACCCGTTCGCCGACAAGACGACCGACCGCAGCCAGCCGGTGCTGCTGCAGTCGATGCGCGACCTCAGCCGCTACGTCGCCGCCGACGGCACCTTCCAGGTCATCGTCGACCTGCAGGAGAACAAGGAGAACATCCCCGACTTCCTGGTCAACCGGCGCACGCTGTTCGTCGGCTCGGGCACCGTCGAGGAATATGTCGAGTTCGGCGCCCTGGCCGACGACGCGCTCCAGGTCGACAACGACAAGATGACCGTCACGATCACCCTGCCGCCGCCGCAGCAGGGCGACGCCGCGCTCGACATGCAGAAGAGCTACGTCGTGGCCGAGGAGCGCGGCCTGTTCAACCGCATCGGCGACGCGTTCCGCACCGATCCGGGCAAACAGCAGCAGGTGTACGCCCTGGCTCAGCAGCGCATCACCGAGGCGGCCCGGGCGAGCGGGCTCGACGAGCGTGCCCGGCAGAACACGCAGCGCATGCTCGAGAGCCTGTTCACGCGTCTCGGGTACACGACGGTGACCGTGAAGTTCGGATCTCCGTAGGGGAGCCGAGCGCCGCCATTCCGGGGGGCGGGGGCGGCGGCGCCCGGCGTTCGTCAGCGGTGCGGGGTCACGCGCCGGGGGTCACTCGTTGGGCAGCAGCGCCCAGAGCACGATGTAGGCCAGGAACTGCGGGCCGGGCAGCAGGCAGGAGACCACGAAGATCAGCCGCATGATTCCCGGGGAGACGCCGAAGCGGCGTGCCAGGCCCGAGCAGACGCCGGCGATCCAGCGGTCGTCACGGGGGCGAGCGAGACGGCGAGACACGGTCACTTCACTCCTTCACTGAGGAATCCGGCTGTTCCGCCGGCTCCTCTTCGACGGTATGGGCGCGGTGACCGTCCGCCCTCGGTCCCCAGGTGGAGAAGGGCGACCCGGCTCCCGTAAGGGTGACCCGTACCCGTAGCCCTTCCGCTGTTAACCTGGGTGCCGATTTCCGGCCCCCTGCGCTCCCGCGCGGCCGGTCGGCCGTGCGATGGTGCCCCTAGGAGGCAGGCGGTGACTTCCCGGTGACGCTGGCCGTCCTGCACCCCGGCACCGGCAACACCCTCGATCCCGCCGACGCGGCCCGGCTCGCCGGGGAGCTCTCCGTCGCTCTGCGTGCCGCCGGCGCGAGCACGGTCGACACCGACCTGCGCGAGGTGGTGGAGCGGGCCCAGCAGTCCCACGAGCCGGTGCTGGTCTGCGACGACAACCTCGTGGCCCACCCCAGCCTGCTGTGGATGCTCGCGACCGAGCCCGCCGGCCGCACCACCGCGCTGGTCGTCCCGGACCCGCACGGCGACCTGCGCGACGACCGTGGCAAGGTCCTGCCGGCTCCGGGCGGCGACGGCACCGTGCGCTACGGCGGCGCGATGTGCGTGGCCCCCGCCGACCTGCCGGTGCTCGCCAAGGTCGCCGACCGGCCCGACGTGCTCTGCGCGCTGCTCGAGGCCGGGCTGGTGCCCACGGCCACGCCCGTGCGGCTGCTCAAGGCCGCGCTGGTGCACGACGCCGCCGGGCTGGCCGACGCCCGCGCGCAGGTGGCGGCCGTCGACGAGGACCGGGCCCGGCTGCGCATGGCGGTCAAGGAGAGGGACGACTTCTTCACGACGTACGCGGTCAGCACCTGGTCGCCCGTGGTCACGAAGGCCTGCGCCCGGCTGCGCCTGACGCCCAGCGGCGTCACGGCCATCTCGGTGCTGCTGGCGGTGGCCGCCGCGCTCGCGTTCTGGCAGGCGTCGCGCCCCGCGATGATCGCCGGCGGCATCCTGCTCTACCTGGGCTTCGTGCTCGACTGCGTGGACGGGCAGCTGGCGCGCTACACGCGGCGGTTCGGCGCGTTCGGCGGCTGGCTCGACACGATGGCCGACCGCGCCAAGGAGTACGCCGCGTACGCGGGTCTGGCCGCCGGCGCCGAGCGCGCCGGGCTGCCGTACGCCTGGCCCCTGGCGATCACCGCGATCGTGCTGCAGACCGTGCGGCACATGACCGACGCCTGGTACGGCGCGCTGCACGACGAGGCCGCCGCCCACCCGCGCGCCCGGGCCGCCGGTGGGGTGGGCGCCCGGCTGAGCGCGGCGTCGACCCGGGTGCAGGGCGACACGGGCTCTCTCGCGTACTGGCTCAAGCGGATCGTCGTGTTCCCGATCGGCGAGCGCTGGGCGCTGCTCGCGGTGCTGGCGGCCCTCACCGACGGGCGGATCGCGCTGGCCGGCATGGTGGTCTGCGGGCTGTTCGCCATGGCCTACACGCTGGCGCTGCGCTCGCTGCGGGCGCTGAGCATGCGGGTCGGCGTCCTCGACAAGGTGGACACCTCCCGCTTCCGCGACGACGGCCCGCTCGTACGCCTGCTGCTCGCCCGGGCCGGGGCGCCGGCTCCGCTCGCGTTCGCCGCCCTCGCGGCCGTCGCCGCCCTGGCGTTGGTGATCGTCCTGCTCACCGACGGCGTCGACCCGTCCGCGAGGATCGCGGTCGCCCTCGTCGTGCTCGTCGCCGGCCTGCCCGCGCGGGCCCGGCACGGCGGACCGCTGGACTGGCTGGTGCCCGCCGCCCTGCGCGCGGCCGAATACCTGACCGTGGTGGCCGTCGGCGTCGCCGGCGAGGTGCCGACCGCGGTGACGTACCTGCTGATCTTCATGCTGACCCTGCACCACTACGACCAGGTCGCCCGGATGGAGAAGGCCGCGCCCGCGGGCCGTGCCACCGGCGACCCGCTCGGCTGGGACGGCCGGGTGGTGCTGCTGATCGCCGCCGCACTGGCGGGCGTGCCCACCGCGGGCATGGTGGCGCTGGCCGTGGTGGTCGGCGGCATGTTCGGAGTCAACGCGATCGCCGACTGGCGGACAGGTGGCACCCGGCCGTGACATTCCTGAGCATCGTCCTGCCGGTCTACAAGGTCCAGGGTTACCTGCGGCAGTGTCTGGACTCGCTGCTGAGCCAGTCGTTCACCGACTTCGAGGTCGTCGCCGTCGACGACCGCTCGCCGGACTACAGCGGCGCGATCCTGGCCGAGTACGCGGCCCGCGACCCGCGTGTGCGGGTCGTGACCGCGCCCGAGAACCTGGGGCTGGGCCGGGCGCGCAACCTGGGCCTCGAGCACGCCACCGGCGAGTACGTGTGGTTCGTCGACTCCGACGACTGGCTGTCCGAGGGCTCGCTGGCCGCGGTCGCGGCCCGGCTGCGGGCCACCGGCGCCGACCTGCTGATCGTCGGCTGGGACCGGGTGCACTGGGACGGCCGGGTGCAGACCGGCACCGCGAACAAGACGCTCGCCGAGGCGCCGGAGGTCTTCTCGGTCGAGGACTGGCCGCGGGTGCTCAACATCCTGCACGTGGCCTGGAACAAGGTCGTCCGGCGCGAGTTCCTGCTGCGGCTCGGCTTCGTCTTCGAGGCCGGCTGGTACGAGGACGTCTCGTTCTCGTTCCCCGTCATGCTCGCCGTGCCGCGCATCAGCACGCTGCCGCGTACCTGTGTGCACTACCGGCAGCGGCGCACCGGCGCGATCACCCGTACCCGCGGGGACCGGCACTTCGAGGTCTTCGACCACTGGGAGCACGCGCTCGCGCTGGCCGCGAAGTACGCCTCGCCCGGCGACGAGGTCCGCGGCCTGCTGTTCCGCCGGATGATCTGGCACTTCCTGCGGGTGCTGCGGCACGACGCCCGGGTGCCACCCGAGTCGCGGGCCCGATTCTTCGGCCGCATGACCGAGATGTACCGCAAGCACCTGCCGCCCACGGGCTACCCGATGCCGGGGCGCGCCGAGGGCCTGCGCTACCGGATGGTCGGCAGCGGCTCCTACCACTCGATGCGCGCGCTCGACTTCACCGTGCGCCAGGTGCGCCGGGGCAAGCGGCTGGCGCGGAGCGCCGCCGGGCTGCTCAAGCGCCGCGCGCGCCAGGTCGCCGGGCACCTGTACTACCAGGTGAACCTGCGGCTGCCGGTCGACGAGAACCTCGCGCTGTACGCCGCGTACTGGTATCGCGGGGTCAGCTGCAACCCGGCCGCGATCGCCGCGAAGGCCGCCGAGCTCGCCCCGCATCTGCGGCCGGTGTGGGTGGTGGGGCCGACCCGCGCCGCCGCGCTGCCGCCGGGCACCGACCACGTGGTGGCGGGCACGCTGCCGTACTACCGCGCGCTGGCCAGGGCCCGCTACCTGGTCAACAACGTGAACTGGCCCAACCGGATGGTGAAGCGGCGCGGCACCACGCACGTCATGACCCACCACGGCACGCCGCTCAAGCGGATGGGCGCGGACCAGGCGGACCATCCGGCGGGCGCGCGGGACACCGACTTCCGGCGTCAGATGCGGCGCGCCGACCGCTGGGACTACAGCGTGACCGCCAACGCGCACACCACGATCGCCTGGGAGTCGGCCTATCCGTGCTCCTACGAGACGCTCGAGGTGGGCTATCCGCGCAACGACCGGCTGGCCACCGCGACGGCGGCCGACAGCGCGGCGGCGCGCGAACGGCTCGGCGTCCCGGCCGGCCGGCGGGTGGTGCTGTACCTCCCGACGCACCGCGAGTGGCTGCCACCCGAGCGGCACGTGCTCGACGTCGAGCGGCTGGCCGCGTCGCTCGGGCCCGACACGACGCTGCTGGTGCGCGAGCACTACTTCTCCGCGGGCACGCCGATTCCGCTCGCGGACGGCTCGGCCGTGGACGTCTCCGGCTACCCCGTGGTGGAGGACCTCTATCTGGCGGCCGACGTGCTGCTCACGGACTACTCGTCGGCGATGTTCGACTACGCCGTCCTGGACCGGCCGATCGTGATCTACGCGCCGGACTGGCCGGTCTACCGCGAGCTGCGCGGGGTCTACTTCGACCTGCTCGCCGAGCCGCCGGGTGCGGTGGCCACGGCGTACCCGGAACTGGTCGATACGCTGCAGAGCGGGGCATATGCGGACGAGGCGTCAACCGCGCTCCGGCAGGCGTTCCGCGAGCGCTTCTGCTATCTCGACGACGGGCACGCGGCAGAACGTGTGGTTCGTCACGTATTCCTCCGTGAAAATCGGTAATTACTTGGTTACGCAGCGCAAATGGCACCTTTACCCGATGGTGTGACATCGATACTCCTCGTCAAATGAAGGCCGATCGCCGGCCGTCGTGGGACCGGGATCACATTGATGTTGCCCGGTAGGGGGAGGTAGGCGGTGTCGACCGTCTCGCTCAAGGACGTCACCAAGGTGTGGCCGGACGGCACCGTCGCCGTCAACCACGTCAGCCTCGACGTCGGCGACGGTGAGTTCCTGGTCCTCCTCGGCCCCTCGGGCTGCGGGAAATCCACCATCCTCCGCATGATCGCCGGCCTGGAGGACCCGTCCGAGGGCGACATCCTGCTCAACGGCGACCCGGTCCTCGAGCTCGCGCCGCGCGACCGCAGCATCGCGATGGTGTTCCAGGACTTCGCGCTCTATCCGCACATGACCGTCGGCGACAACATCGGCTTCCCGCTCAAGCTCTCCGGCCTCGAGCCCGGCTCGCGCGGCGAACGCGTCGGCGATGTGGCGAACGCGCTGGGCATCGGCGACGTGCTGCGCCGCAAGCCGAGCCAGCTCTCCGGCGGGCAGCGCCAGCGGGTGGCCATGGGCCGGGCGATCGTCCGCCGCCCGGGGCTGTTCCTCATGGACGAGCCGCTCTCCAACCTGGACAGCGGGCTGCGCGCCGAGCTGCGCGCCGAGATCTCCAGCCTCACCCGCGAGCTCGGCGTCACGACCATGTACGTGACCCACGACCAGGCCGAGGCGCTCACGATGGCCGACCGCGTGGCGATCCTGCGCAAGGGCGTTCTGCAGGACGTGGGCACGCCGACCGAGGTGTACGGGCGGCCGGCCACCCTCTATGTGGCGGCGTTCCTGGGCGCCCCGCGGATGAACCTGCTCGAGGCGTCCGTCTATGTGCACCTCGAGCGCTACATCGAGCTGAACTTCGGCGAGCAGGCGCTCTACCTGCCCTGGGACGACATCCGGGCGCGGGCGGTGTCGCACTACCACGGCGAGCGGATCGTCGTCGGCATGCGGGCCGAGGCGCTGACCCCGGTCGCGCCGGACGTGCCGGGCGACGTGCTGCGCGGCCGCATCCGCTATCTGGAGCACCACGGGCACGAGTCGCTGGCGTACCTCGACATCGGCGCCACCGCGATCGTCATCGACGAGATGGGCACCGCCGCCCGTGACGACGGGGAGCTCGACGGCGGCGGGGCGTTCAAGCGCTTCGGCGGGGCGCTGCAGCGGCTGGCGGGCCGGACCAACGGGGCCGCGCTGCAGCGGCTCGGCGGCCGTTTCAACGGATCCGTGCAGACCCGCGAGCCCGAGCAGCAGAGCGTGCTCAACGATCCCGGCCGGCACCACCGCCGCCCGGCCGAGCTGGGCGTACGGCTCGCGCCGTACCCGCCGGTCTCCCCGGGGCACCCGCTGTCGGTCGCGGTGCGCATGGACGCCCTGCACTTCTTCGACGAGCGCGGCGACCGTATCGACGTCGGCTGGCGCTGACCTCTTTCCGTCCCTCCGCCGCGCGTCTGCAAAGCGCGGACCTTCCCCCATTTGCTCGGATGGCGTACCGTTCCGCGCACAACGTCGATGCGAGGGCGTATCGACGGTACGGACCCGACCTCTGGGAGGTAGGAACGTGGCGAACGCGTCCGGACTCTTGGTTATCGAGCGCATCCTGCGCGACAGACAGGGCATCTGGCAGCAGATCGTGGAGGACCGCGACCTGCCCAGGCTCACCGGCCAGATGCTGGTCAGCTCGGTGGTGGCGCTGGCCGTCTACGGCGCCGTGCTGGGCTCCTTCCACAGTGTGCTGATGGCGCTGACCTCGGCGGGCAAGCTGCCGCTGCTGTTCCTCGCCACGCTGGCGATCTGCCTGCCGACGCTCTACCTGTTCAACCTGGTGTTCGGCGCCCGGCTGTCGATCCGGCAGTCGCTGTCGCTGGTGATGGTCGCGCTCACCGTCACCGCCATGCTCGCGCTGGCGTTCGCGCCGATCAGCCTGTTCTTCCTGATCACCGCGCCGGACTACGCGTTCTTCAAGCTGCTCAACGTCGCGATCCTGGCCCTGTCGGCGCTGGTCGGGCTGCGCTTCCTCACCGGTGGCATGCAGGTGCTCAACCAGCACGGCCTGCTGGCCCCGAAGGCCGCCGAACCGGCAGCTCCGGCCGCGGTCCCGGCGGCCGCCGAGCCCGTCAAGCCCCTCGTCGCGGCCCTGGCGCCGGCGGAGAGCACCAATGGAGCCGCTGCCGCACCCGCGACCGCGCCCGCTGCCGCTCCGGCGCCCGTCTCCCAGCCCCATCTGCTTCCGCCGGGCTACGCGCACCAGCCGCTGCGCCAGGCGCCGCAGCGCCCCGCCGGCCAGCAGACGCCGCCGAGCATGACGCTGCTCTACATCTGGATCCTGCTGTTCGGCTTCGTCGGCACCCAGCTCGCCTGGACGCTGCGGCCGTTCTTCGGCAGCCCGGACAAGCCGTTCAGCCTCTACCGCGACATCGACGGCAACTTCTACGCGGAGATCTTCCGGACCATCGCCGACCTGGTCTGAGGGCCGGCCGCGGTGTCGCTGTTGCGGTGAAATGCGGACGCGTGGTGCCACTGAGGTGGCACACCGCGTAGGCTGCACCACGGTGGAGGACAGCGTGAGGCAGGGTGTGCGGCCGGCTCCGGGAACGGAGGCGGCGCAGGGCGGTGTGTCCCCGTCGGTGCTCGCGGGCCCGGTGCCCGACAGCGCGGGCCGGCTGCTCGACCGCCGTTTCGGCCACGACGACATCACGCTGGTGCGCCACGAGGTGGCGGCCCGGCTGCGCTCGGCGGGGCTGGGCGGCGACCGCCTGCACGGCTTCATCCTGGCCGTCAACGAGGTGGTCACCAACGTCGTGCTGCACGCCGGCGGCCACGGGCGGGTGCTGGTCTGGCTGGCCGACGGCTCGGCGTGGTGCTCGGTCACCGACTCGGGCCCGGGCATTCCGGCGCGTTACCTGTCGTCTCCGGAGGTCCCTGAGGCGTACGAGGTGGGCGGCCGCGGCATCTGGCTGGCCTACCAGCTCTGCGACGAGGTGGCCGTGGCCACCGGCCCGATCGGCACCACGATCGGGTTGCGGATCGTGCTCGCGCCGCCGGCCGGTCCGCGTGGCGAAACAGCACTTTGAACAGGACGTGAACGCGCCGTCGGAATGTGAAGCCGCCCTTCCGGTCTCGTGAGTGTCCGGGTGCGACTACATTGGGCGCGTGCTCGGACTACCTCCTCACGTGACCGCCTGCCTCTTCGATCTCGACGGTGTGCTCACCCAGACCGCGCTCGTGCACAACGCCGCGTGGAAGCAGACCTTCGACGTCTTCCTCGAGGATTGGGCGACGCAGCACGGTCAACCGTTCGTGCCGTTCGACTCCGGCTCCGACTACCACCTTTACGTCGACGGCCGGCAACGCGCCGATGGAGTTCGCACCTTCCTGGCCTCGCGGCACATCACCCTGCCCGAGGGCAGCCCGGACGACGGTCCCGACCAGCAGACCGTCAACGGCATCGGCAACCGCAAGAACCTGCTCGTCCTGCAAAAGATCAAGGAGGGCGCGGTTCAGGTCTACGACGGCTCTGTCGCCTACCTCAAGGCCGCGACCGACGCGGGTCTGCGGCGTGCCGTCGTCTCCGCGAGCGCCAACTGCAAGGACGTGCTCGAGGCCGCCGGTATAGCGGACTTCATAGAGGTACGCGTGGACGGCGTGACCGCTCGTGCGCAAAACTTGCCGGGCAAGCCCGCGCCCGACACCTTCCTCAACGCCGCAGAGCAGCTCGGCCTGCCGCCGGAGAACTGTGCGGTCTTCGAGGACGCTCTGGCGGGTGTAGCCGCCGGGCGGGCGGGCAAATTCGGGATCGTGGTCGGTGTTGACCGCGTGGGCCAGACTCAGGCCCTTCTGGACAACGGTGCCGACATCGTCGTCACGGACCTGTCCGAACTCCTGACGCGTTGATCGCGTATCAGCGATTACATCTTCAAGACTTTCTCTTTCTCATTTGCGAGAGGCACCACCGTGATCCGTGAACGGGCATATCCCGTCGACCCCTGGCACATCCGGGAGACCCGGCTCGACCTGGACCTGCTGGCCCAGTCCGAGTCGGTGTTCGCGCTGGCCAACGGACACATCGGGATACGCGGGAACCTGGACGAGGGCGAGCCGCACGGCCTTCCGGGCACCTACCTGAACTCGTTCTACGAGCTCCGCCCGCTGCCGTACGCCGAGGCCGGTTACGGTTTCCCCGAGTCCGGCCAGACGATGGTCAACGTCACCAACGCCAAGCTCATGCGGCTGCTGGTCGACGACGAGCCGTTCGACGTGCGCTACGGCGAGCTCCGGTCGCACGAGCGGGTGCTCGACATGCGGGCCGGCACGCTCGAGCGCACCGTCGAGTGGGTCTCCCCGTCCGGCCAGGCGGTCCGGGTCCGCACGGTGCGGCTGGTCTCGTTCACCCAGCGCTCGGTCGTGGCGTTCCTCTACGAGGTCGAGCCGCTGGACGCCTCCGCCCGGCTGATCCTGCAGTCGGAGCTGGTCGCCAACGAGCAGCTGCCGCCGATGAGCAAGGACCCGCGGGTCGCCGCCGTGCTCGACCACCCGCTGCAGGCCGAGGAGGTGCTCGAGCAGCGCACCGGCGGCCTGCTGGTGCACCGCACCAAGGCCAGCGACCTGCGGATGGCCGCGGCCATGGAGCACCTCGTCGAGGCGCCCGGCAAGCACGCCGTGACCACCGAGGGGCACCCCGACTGGCTGCGGACGACCGTGGCGTGCAAGCTCGAGCCCGGTCAGAAGCTGCGCGTGGTCAAGCTGGCCGCGTACGGCTGGTCCAGCCACCGCTCGCTGCCCGCCGTGCGCGACCAGGTCGGCGCGGCCCTGGCCAGCGCCCGCCTGGACGGCTGGGAGGGGCTGCTCGAGGCCCAGCAGGAATACCTGGACGCGTTCTGGGACCACTCCGACGTACGGGTCGACGGCGACGCCGAGGTGCAGCAGGCGGTCCGCTTCGGGCTGTTCCACACGCTGCAGTCCGGCGCCCGGGCCGAGCAGCGCCCGATCGGCTCCAAGGGCCTGTCCGGCCCCGGCTACGACGGCCACACGTTCTGGGACGCCGAGACGTTCGTGCTGCCCGCGCTGACCTACACCCAGCCCTCCGCCGCGGCCGACGTGCTGCGCTGGCGGCACTCGACGCTCGACCTGGCGCGGGAGCGCGCTCAGACGCTCGGCCTGCAGGGCGCAGCGTTCCCGTGGCGCACCATCCGCGGGCAGGAGTGCTCGGCGTACTGGCCGGCCGGCACGGCGGGCTTCCACATCGGCGCCGACATCGCCGACGCGGTCCGTCGCTACGTGCAGGCCACCGGCGACTACGACTTCGAGCGCGAGGTCGGCCTCGAGCTGCTGGTCGAGACCGCGCGGCTGTGGCGTTCGCTGGGCCACCACGACCGGCACGGGCGCTTCCACATCGACGGGGTGACCGGCCCGGACGAGTACACGGCCGTCGTGGACGACAACATCTACACCAACCTGCTCGCCCAGCAGAACCTCCTGACCGCGGCCGAGGCGGTCAAGCGGCACCCGGACCTCGCCCGCAAGCTGGGCGTGGACGACGAGGAGACGGCGAGCTGGCGGGACGCGGCGGCCGCGGTGCACATCCCGTACGACCGGGAACTGGGGGTTCACCAGCAGTCCGAGGGCTTCACCCGGCTGCAGGAGTGGGACTTCGAGAACACCCCGCCCGAGGCGTACCCGCTGCTGCTGAACTACCCGTACTTCGACCTGTACCGCAAGCAGGTGGTCAAGCAGGCCGACCTGGTCATGGCGATGTACGTCCGGGGCGACGCGTTCACCCCGGAGGAGAAGGCGCGCAACTTCGCCTACTACGAGGCCCGCACGGTCCGCGACTCGTCGCTGTCCGCCTGCGTCCAGGCCGTGATGGCGGCCGAGGTGGGCCACCTCGAGCTGGCCCACGACTACCTGGGCGAGGCCGCGCTGATGGACCTGCACGACCTGCACCAGAACTCGCGGGACGGCCTGCACATCGCGTCGCTGGCCGGCACCTGGATCTCGCTGGTCGCCGGGCTCGGCGGCATGCGCGACTTCAACGGCCAGCTGTCGTTCGCGCCACGCCTGCCCAGCCGCATCAACAACATGGAGTTCTCGCTGCTCTGGCGCGGGCTGCGGCTGCGGGTCAACGTGACGCCCGACGAGGTCACCTACTCGCTGCGCAACGGCGGCGGCTCGGCCCGGCTGACGCTGGTGCACCACGGCAAGGAGATCGAGGTGACCCAGGTCAAGCCGGTCGTCGTGCCGATCCCGCCGCCGCACCCGGTCGGCCCGGCGCCGCAGCAGCCGGCCGGTCGCGCGCCGGTGCGGCGGGCGACGAGCTGACGTCCGACGACGGAAAAGGGCCCCGGGATCTCCCGGGGCCCTTTCGTGTGTGTGCGGGGCGGTCAGAGCAGCGACACGTGCACGTGGTCGGTGTGCGCGCTCGGCCCGTGGTACGTCTTCCAGCCGCTGGCGGGGAACCAGATCTGCTTGTACCAGATCACGTAGTAGATGCCGAGCCGGTCGGCGTTGCGCACCAGGAACGCCATGAGGTTGTTGCCGTAGCGGCGCATGTCCTCGTTGTGCGCGACCGCGAAGCCCTTGTCCTGCAGCGACCAGTCGCAGGCGCGGCCCTTGGGATGCTCGAACGGCCCGCCGTCGCGGTGACAGCCCACGAACCGGTCGAAGCCGGCCTTCTTCACCTCTTTGTACATGTGGAACGTCCGCGCGGTGATGCAGCCGTTGGTCGTCGGGTCCTCGACGTTGCAGCTCTCGGGGGAGAACCCGCCGTCGGAGTTGCGCGGCGCCGGGGCGGCCTTGGGCGAGTTCGCCAGCACCAGGCCGTGCGTGAGGCTCTCGCCGCCGACCAGCGCGAGCGCGTCGTCGGCCGCGTCCTTCTGCTTCTTCATCGCGACGAGGTTGGTCTGCTGCTTGCGCACCTCGGCGTCGAGCGCGGCCTTGGCCTTGTTGACGTCGTCGATCGCCTTGTTGAGCTCGGCCAGCTTGCGGTCCTGCATGGCGTTGATCTCTTCGAGCGAGACCGCCTTGGCGAGGAAGTCGTCGGAGTTCTGGCTGCCGAGCAGGAAGCCGGCGGCGCCGAGGTGGCCGGTGCGGTACTGCTGGCCGGCGATCGCGTTGACCTCGGGCAGCAGCGCCAGGCGCCGCGCCTCCGCGGTCTTGATCTCGGCGGCCAGTCTTTTCTGCGCCGCCGTGGATTTCGTCACCGCGGCCTTGGCGGCGACGAAGCGACGGTTCGACGACTCGAGCACGTCGTCCAGGGTGGCGTTGTTCTTGCCGACCGATCCGCCCGACTCGTCGGGGCTCGTCGAGGTGCTGCCACCCGGCTCGGCGCTCGCCGGGGAAGCGGGTGCGGCCAGGAAAGACAAGGCCACGAGCGGCGCCAGGGCAAGTGTCAGCCACCGGCGGGGTCGTACGGTCAATGCAGTTCCTTCCGGTAAACCGCCGACCGGGTTAGCTGACGGGTTCGGGACGGAAGCGATCCCTACCGCTCGCGCGGATGCACCCCACTGACCTGGTTCCCCGGCTCGCCTCGCGGCGATTGGGCGGTGGCCTGCCGGCACCTCGGGGGCGGTGCCTCCGTGGCAGAACCGGCGGCCAGTTTACCCGAGACTTTGCGCCGCTTCAGTCTTCAGGAATGGCTATTTCGTAGTCACTCCGACACATTCCGTAATTGCCGTCACGTGCCGTCGCGGGCGAATTGCGGTGCGTGCGATAACTGTCGATCATTCGATGGAGTCGGTATGGTCGGGGGCGGTCTCCACCCCCAGGGGACCGCCGCCTAATCGCCCGCGGGCGAGCCGGGGAACCAACCGTTTTTCCGGGGTGAATCCGCGCTCGCGCGGTAGGGATCACTTCCGTCCCGAACCCGTCAGCTAACTCGGTCGGCGGCCGACGGAAGGAAAGGTTGTGCGGCATAACACTGTCCGCCGACGTTCGGCGGCACTGCTCGCGCTCCTCGTCGCCATCTCCGGGCTGACTCTGGCGGTGGCCGGTCCGGCCGCCGCGGCGCCCGGCGACAGCGGCGACGACGGCGAGGGCGCACCCAGAACCCTGATCCAGCAGCTCGAGGCGGCCTCCCGGGGCTACGTCGAGGCCAAGGAGGCGCTGGCCCGGTCGCGCACGCGGCAGTCCCAGCTGGCCGCCCGGCTCAAGGAGCTCGAGGGCCAGGTGGGCCCGAAACAGGCGGCGATCGACGACATCATCCAGCAGTCCTACCGGACCGGCCGGCTGGGACCGATGAGCGCCCTGCTGCAGGCGAGCTCCTCCGGCGACTTCCTCGACCGCGCCCAGACGCTCGAGACCGTCGCGGTCAAGGAGAACGCGGCGCTGGCCGCGCTCAAGGCGACCCGCGACGGGCAGCAGCGCGCGAAACTGGCCATCGACGCCGAGGTGCGCAACCAGCTCAAGCAGGTCAACCTGATGGCCAAGCGCAAGGTGCAGGCCGAGGCCGCGCTCAAGGCCGCCAACACCGGCGAGGACGCCGATCCGCCCGGCGGCGGCACGAGCGGCGGGTCCAGCGGCGGATCGAGCGGCGGCGGCTCGCAGGCCAAGGCCACTCCGGCGCCGCGCAGCTCGGACGGCTCGCTGCGGGACGAGGGCTGCACCGAGGACGACCCCACCACCAGCGGCTGCCTGACCCCGCGCACGCTGCACGCTCTCAAGCAGGCGCAGAAGGCGGGCTTCACCCGCTATGTCGCATGTTTCCGCGAGCAGAACAGCGGCGAGCACCCCAAGGGCCAGGCGTGCGACTTCGCCGCCGAGAAGAAGGGGTTCGGCGGCGTCGCGTCGGGTGGTGACAAGACGTACGGGACCAACCTGGCCAACTACTTCATCAACAACTCGGACCGGCTGGGCGTGCTCTACGTCATCTGGTTCAAACGCATCTGGCTGCCCTCGAGCGGCTGGAAGGCGTACTCCCGCGGCAACGGCGACCCGTCCAGCGACCACACCAACCACGTGCATTTATCAGTGCGCTGACCTCGCGAGGGGGTACGAGGCTTACTTGTTGACGTAGGTCTCGTACTCCTTCATCACGTCGTCGGTGGGGCCGTCCGCGCGGATCACGCCGGACTCGAGCCAGATGGTGCGCTCGCAGGTGTCCCGGATCGACTGCTCGCTGTGGCTGACCAGGAACACCGTGCCGGCCTCCTTGCGCAGGTCGCGCACCCGCTGCTCGCTGCGCTTGCGGAATTTCGCGTCGCCGGTGGCCAGCGCCTCGTCGATCAGCAGCACGTCGTGCTTCTTCGCCGCGGCGATCGAGAACCGCAGCCGCGCCGACATGCCGGACGAGTACGTCTTCATCGGCAGCGAGCTGAAGTCGCCGCGGTCGTTGATGCCGGAGAACTCGATGATGTCGGCCGTCTGCGCCTTGACGTCGGCGGGCGACATGCCCATCGCGAGGCAGCCCAGCTCGACGTTGCGCTCGCCGGAGAGGTCGTTCATCAGCGCCGCGTTCACTCCCAGGAGTGACGGCTGGCCGGCCGCGTAGATGCCGCCGCCGCGCTCCACCGGCAGCAGGCCGGCGATCGCCCGCAGCAGCGTCGACTTGCCGGAGCCGTTGGTGCCGATCAGGCCGATCGCCTCGCCCTTGTAGGCCACGAAGCTGACGCCCTTGACCGCGTGCACCTCGCGGACGGCCGCGCTCTTCTTGCCCGTGATGATGCGCTTGAAGCTGGCCAGCGGCGTGTTCGCGCCCGGCGCCACCGAGCCGTAGATGCGGTAGACGATGTGCGCGTTGTCCGCGATGACGGTCGGTTCCCGCTGGTCAGCCACGGCCGTAGCCCTTCTCTCCGCGCCAGAAGTACACGTAACCGCCGAAGCCGACGAGCGCGGTCCAGATCAGCGCGCCGGCCCAGAGCATCGGCGCCGACCCCGCGAGCTCGACGTCCTCCATCAGCGCGTGCCGCATCAGCTCGATGAAGATCAGCAGCGGGTTGGCCTCGACCAGCGTGAGCTGCCAGCCGTGCAGCCGCTCCTGGAAGAACGTGACCGGGTAGAGCACCGCGGACCCGTACATCCAGATGCGCAGGATGTAGGGGATGAGCTGCCGGATGTCGGTGACCTTGGAGATCAGCCGCGCCACGAACAGCGCGAGTCCGGCGTTGAAGATCGTCTGGAGCAGCAGCGCCGGCACGGCCAGCAGCCACTCGACGGTGATCGGCTCGCCGGTGAGCAGCACGATCGCGACCAGGACGGCCATCGAGGCGACCATGTTGCGCACCTCGACCAGCGTGACCGCGATCGGCAGGCTGGCGCGCGGGAAGTGCAGCGCCCGGATCAGCGCCATGTTCGCCGTGATCGACTGGGAGCCCGCCTGCACCACCGACTGGGTGAATCCGAAGATGAAGACACCCGCGCACAGGTACGCGATGAAGTTGTCGACGTCCTGCTTGGTGTTGATCAGCACGCCGAAGATCACGTAGTAGACGCCGGCGTTGATCAGCGGGGTCAGGAGCTGCCAGACCACGCCCAGCTTGGTGCTGCCCAGCGACGCGCTCACCTTGGCGTTGGCGAAGGCGGCTATGAAGTGCCGGTAGGTCCAGAGGTGCCGGGTGTATTCCGGCAGGCTGGGCAGGCGCCCCGCCTTCGTCAGGCCGTGCCGCCGGGCCAGCTCCTTGAGCGATGGCCCGGTGTCGGAATCGGCGACCGCCGTCTGAGCCATGGGGTGGTGCTCCGATCTCGTCGGCCCGTGAGGGTCACCGGGCCCTGGTTCTTTAGGCGAGAACACTTAAGCAGCATGCCAAGTCGCGGCCGACGGGACGGCCTCGTATCGACGTAACCGGAAGGTTATCCGACCAAACGGCGGAACGCAACCGTAACGTCCTGGCGTATAGTGACCGCGTGGCAACAGCGAAGCGCGCACCGGCCGGAGCGGCGGTGCTCCGAAGCGACATCACCGTGGCGATCCGTGACGCCGTGATGCACGAGCTGGCCGAGGTGGGTTACGGCCGGCTCTCCATCGAGGCCGTGGCGCGCCGCGCCGGCGTCGGCAAGACCGCAATCTACCGCCGCTGGGGCAACAAGCTCGAGATGGTGCTCGAGATCGTCTCCGACGTGGCCGGCCGCAGCGTGCCGCTGCCCGACACCGGCAGCTTCGCCGGCGACCTGCAGCTGATCATGATGATCGTGAGCCGCGCTCTGCAACACCGGATCGCCTCGCAGATCATTCCCGACCTCATGGCCGAGGCCGCCCGCAACCCGCAGATCGCCGAGACCCTCCAGACGGCGCTGCGCACCCACCAGCTCGCCGTCGGCGAGAAGCTGATCGGCCAGGCGGTCGCCCGGGGCGAGCTCCCCGCGGGCACCGACCCCGACGTGGCGGTCGACCTGATCCTCGGGCCGCTCTACTGGCGGCTGGCCGTCTCGCGCTCCAAGCCCGACGACGACTACCTCGAGAAGCTGATGGCGGCCGTGACCGCGGCGCTGCGCGGATGATTGCAACCGGGGTGCACCGGGCATCCGGGTGTGCTGGGTGGCGTCCCTGCCGATGGTAGGGGCTCCGCGTCCCCGACCCCCGGAGCCTCCATGCGCGCGCCTGCCGATCAGCACGTCGACACCACCGTTCTGGACGCAGCCGCGCTGCTCACGCTCGCGTTGCGCGCACGCCCGGCGCGACAGCCGGGGCCGGTCGGGCGTACGCCCTCCTCGGGCCCGGTGACGCCGCCGGTCGGCGCGTGGCTCAGCGCGGACGGCACGGTCCGTCTCGACATCAGGACCGACGGAACGTACGCGGGAAAGGTGGCGGGGCGCAAGCGTCCGGCGCGCGGCACCTACCACCTCGAGGGCGGCACGCTGACGCTCAGCGATCGCTCCGGCCTGCACACGCCCGTGGTCGTCGGCGACGGCGTGCTGCAGATGGCCGGCCACCTCCTCGGGCCCGCCTGAGCCCGGTGTCCACAGGGCCGCCTCAGACGGCGGCGGGCTCCGCGCGGCGCGGCTCCCCGAGGACGCCGGGACGGCGGTCCATCCGGAAGCTCAGCACGGCCAGCACGAGGCCGGTGACCGCCAGCAGCACGCCGATCCACGCCGCGGAGAGATAGCCCCAGCCGGCGGCGATCACGGCGCCACCCAGGGCGGCGCCGGCGCTGTTGGCGACGTTGGAGGCCGACTGGTTGACGGCGGCGCCCATGAGCTGGGCTCCGGGCGCCACGGCGATCAGGCGGGCCTGCAGCGCGGGGCCGATGAACAGGGCGGCCGCGCCGACCAGGAAGGCGCCGGCGAACAGGCCCACGGGGTGGCGCGCCACGAGGCCGAAGAGCGCGATGGTGGCGATCATCGCGACGAAGCCGAGCAGCATGCTGCGGCGCAGGTGGCGGTCGGCGGCCACGCCCCCGGCGGCGTTGCCGACGCTCATGCCCACGCCCATCACGGCCAGCACCCAGGGCACGTACGACTCGCTGAGGCCGGTCACGTGCGTGGTGACGGGGGCGATGTAGCTGTTCACCGCGAAGAAGCCGCCGAACCCGACCGCGGCCACGGCGGCGGCCAGCCACACCTGGCGGGAGCGGAAGGCGCCCAGCTCGGCGCGCGGCGAACCGCCCGGTGCGGCGGCCACCTCGGGCACGGTGAAGACCACGAACAGCAGGGTGAGCGCGAAGACGCCCGCCACCGCGAGGTACGCCACCCGCCAGCCGGCGGCCTGGCCCAGGCCGGTGATCAGCGGCACGCCGAACACGTTCGCGGCGGTGAGCCCGCTGAGCACGATCGCGAAGCCCTTGCCCTGGCTGCCGGGGCCGAGCATTGCCGCGGCGAGCAGGCCCGCGGCGCCGAAGTAGGCCCCGTGCGCCAGCGCGGCCAGGAAGCGGCCGGCCAGCACGAGCTCGAACGTGGGCGCCAGCGCGGAGGCCACCGTGCCCGCGACGAACAGCGAGAGCAGCACGATCACGAGGCGGCGCCGGGGCATGCGGGCGGTCAGCGCGGCGATCGTGGGCGCCCCGACGACCACGCCGAGCGCGTAGATCGTGATCATCCAGCCCGCCCGGGCGACGGCGTCGGGCGCCGAGCGGGCGTAGGCGGCGGGCAGCAGGTCGCGGGCGAGGTCCGGCAGCAGGCCCATGGCGACGAACTCGGTGAGGCCGAGCCCGAAGCCGCCCAGGGCGAGCGCGAGCAGGGCCGCCCGGCGACGGCCGGCGGTGAGGTTCTCCACGCGATCGACTCTAGAACGTTCTAGTCGGTGGCGGCTTAGAACGTTCTAGTCGTCACAGGTAAATTCTCGGGTCATGACGGTGGGGGACCGGCGGCCCACGCTCGCGGACGTGGCGGCCGAGGCGGGCGTGTCGGTGGCGCTGGTGTCGATCGTGATGCGCGACGCCCCGGGTGCGAGCGCGGCCACCCGCGAGCGGGTCCTCGAGGTGGCCCGACGGCTGGACTATCAGCCCGACAGCCGGGCCCGCCTGCTGCGCAGCGGCCGCAGCCGGCTGCTCGGCGTCGTCTTCGGCGTGCAGCACCCGTTCCACGACGACCTGCTCACCGGGCTCTACGACGCGGCGGAGCGCAACGGGTACGAGCTGACGCTGAGCGCGGTCACCCCGAGGCGCGACGAACGTACGGCCATCGGCGGTCTGCTGCAGGACCGGTGTGCCGCGCTGGTGCTGCTCGGTCCGCAGATCACGACCGCGGAGCTGGGCACGCTCGCCGGGCGCCTGCCGGTGGTGGCGATGATGCGCTCGGTGCGTCAACGGCAGGTCGACGTGGTGCGCACCGACGACGCGCGCGGGCTGCACCTGGCCGTCGACCACCTCGTCGCGCTCGGCCACACCCGCATCGCGCACGTCGACGGCGGGCGGATGCTGTCGTCCGCGGAACGGCGCCAGGGCTATCGCGAGGCGATGCGGCGCCACGGCCTCCAGGCGTACGCCCGGGTGGTCGGCGGCGGTTTCGGCGAGGAGGACGGCGCCCGGGCCGCCCGCGAGCTGCTGGCGGACCCGCCGACCGCGGTGACCGTGTTCAACGACCTCAGCGCGACCGGCCTGCTCGACGTGCTGCGCCGCAACGGGCTCGCGGTGCCGGGCGGCATCAGCGTCGTGGGCTACGACGACAGCAGCTTCAGCCGGCTGGCCCACATCGACCTGACCACCGTCGCGCAGGACATCGACACGATGGCGACGCTGGCCGTGGCCCGGGCGGTGGAGCGCATCGACGGCGCGGCGGTCGCCCACCGCGAGGTGGTGATCCCGCCGCGCCTGGTGGTGCGGGGCACGACGGGCCCGCCGCCGGGCTAAGCCGCGGACGGTTCGCGCCGAACGGAGGGGAAAGGACTCTGTTCGGGGGATAGATGCGGTTCCGCGCATTCGGCCTTGCGCTGCTGCCGTTCCTGCTGAGCGCCTGCGGCGGCGGAACCCCGTCGGCCGCGCCGAGCCCCATCACCAGCACCGGCGACTCCTGGGTGACCGTCAAGCCGGGCAGCGCCACACCCAGCGCGCCGGCGAGACGCGGCGGAAGCCTCCCGCCCGCGCTGCCGCCCGTGTCGTTCATGCCGTTGAGCTCGGAGTGCGCGAACGCCTGGAACGAGGACGTCGGCATGGTGTTCATCCCGCTGTCGGTGACGCCGGGGCCGCGTTCGCTGCGGGTGCAGTGGCCCAACCGCTACGGCAAGCGGTACCGCGTCACCGCCGTACCGCAGGAGCTCGTCAGCGGCGCCCAGCCCGAGCCCGTCTGGCAGACCGTCACCACCGGCGGCGAGTGCACCGGCAGCGCCACCATCACGGGGCTGGTGTCCGGCGCGCCCTACGTCGTCTGGCTCGACGCCCCCGACACCCCTCGCGACGTCGACAACTCCCGCAGCCTCTACAGCGGCCGATCCGGCGTCGTGAAGCCCGGCTAGGCCGCGATGGTGTTGCGGCCGCTCCACTTGGCGGCGTAGAGGCGGTCGTCGGCCTCGCGGAAGAGGACCTCGCCGGACATGCCCTCGGCGAGCGCCGCCAGGCCGACGCTCACGGTCAGGCGTACGCCGGGAATGATGTCCGACCTCGCGACGGCGGCCCGGATGCGTTCGGCCACCTCGCGGCCCACGGTCAGGTCGCCGCGCAGGAAGACGGCGAACTCGTCGCCGGCGTAGCGGACCGGGGTGTCCTCGGCGCGGCAGTGCGCGCGCAGGATGCGGGCCACCTCGCGCAGCGCGCGGTCGCCGGTGGCGTGCGAGTAGGCGTCGTTGATCGCCTTGAAGTGGTCGACGTCGACGATCAGCAGCACCAGCGGGGCGGTGAGCCGGCCGCGGTCAATGCGGTCCATCAGCAGGTCGAAGCGGCGCCGGTTGTCCAGGCCGGTGAGCGGGTCGCGCAGCACCTCGCGCTCGGCCCGGGCCCGCGCGGCCTCGGACTCCTCGCGCTGGCGGGCCTGGCGCAGCATGGCGAGACGCTGCAGCCGCAGCCGCCACAACTCCAGCGTCTGACCCTGCACGGCCTCGAACAGGTCGCGGCCGGGCTGGCCGTCGTCGGCGTCGCGGGCGGTGAGCGCCAGCTCGAACCGGATGATCGGTTCCTCGTCGGGGCGGGTGCCGTACGCGCAGAGCTCGCGCGCGGCGATGAACTCGCGACGCGCCTCGGCGAGCGCGCCGTGCGAGCGCAGGCTGATGCCCAGCGCCAGGTGCGCCATCCGCGCGTACCGGAAATTCTCGGCCCCGCGCAGCGGCATCACGGCCTCGCGGGCCAGCTTCTCGGCCGGGATCACGTCGCCGAGCTTGGCCAGGGCCAGCGCCAGCATCGCGGCGGCGACCACGTCGTCGGGCCGCTGCTCGGTGTGCCGCCGGGTGATGGCCGCGCTGCGCCGCAACCGGCTGGCCGCCTCGTCGTGGCGGCCCACGTGGTCGAGCCGCAGCGCCCAGTGCAGCAGGGTGTCGGCGTGCACCAGCCCGAACGACGCGTGCGCGATGCTGAGCCGCTCATAGGTCGCGGCGGCGGTCTCGTACATCTCGGCCGCGGTGGCCGCCTCGGCGAACGAGCAGAGCGCGGAGACGCGGCGCTCGCCGTCGGTGTAGGGCAGATCCAGCAGCACGGCCGCGCGGGCGAGGTAGCGCATCGCCAGGAAGTAGCGTCCACGCAGGACCTCGATCTGCGCGAGGTCACACAGGATCTTGGCCTCGCCGAGCGGGGACCCGGCCGTCCGGTGCAGCCGCAGCAGCCGCTCGGCCAGCGAAGCCGCCTCCGCCAGACGTCCCATGAGGAGGTTCGCGTACATCTGGCCCTGAAGAAGGAACGGCACCGTACGGTCGTCGCCGGTGGCATGGGCAATGGCGAGGTACGCGTCGGCGGCGCGCAGGGCCTCGTGCCCGCGGCCGGAGTTCGCCAGCCGGTGCACACGCACCGCCAGCAGGTGCAGCGGCCCGAACGGCGTGACCGGCACCGGCAGCCGTGCGCCCGTCGGGTTGTCGCCGTCCATGGTCCCAGTATCGACTGTGACGGGTCGATCAACTACGGCTATATCGACCGATCTCACGATGAGGGTGTCGCGTACTTGTCCAAGCCGTCGACGAGCAGTTCCAGCCCCAGGTCGAAACGTGCCTCGGGACCGCCGCCGACCAGCGCTTCGGCGTGCCGGGTGACGTGGGGGTAGACGTCCGCGGGCAACTGCCGGATGTAGCCGAGATAGTCGAAGCTGAGCGAGTCGAGAAAGCCCTGCTTCGTGGTGCCGGCGGCCCGCTGGCGCCAGATGGAGTACTCGTACGCGTCGGCGGTGATGTAGAGGAAGATCCGGTCCATCGCCCAGGCCGCGACGCGCGGCGGAATGCCGCCGGCCAGCATCATGCCGAACATGGCGTCCGAGATGCGCAGCGCGTTGGGGCCACTGGGGATCGTCGCGAGCGCCGCGCGGGCGAGGTCGTTGTGCGCCACCATGGCCGCGTGCCCGGCCCGGGCCAGATCCTTGACCTGCTGTTTCCACCGTGACTCGTCGAGCGCGGGCACCTCGACCAGCCCGCACATCTCGTCGAACATCAGCTGCAGCAGTTCGTCCTTGTTGCGGACGTGGGCATAGAGGCTCGACGGACCGGTGTCGAACTCGGTGGCGAGCCGCCGCATGCTCACCGCGTCGATGCCCTCGGCCTGCACGATGCGCAGCGCGGTCCGCACGATCTCGGTCCGGGTGAGAGGCGCTTTCGCCGTACGGGCACGGCGTGCGCCAGGAGGCCAGTTCACATCGCTCATCGTCGGCGAATTTACCTTGACGCGAACAGTGTTCGCCAGTAGAACAGTGTTCGTTACAACGAACAGTGTTCGTCCAATCGGAAGGATGTGGCCATGGACGCCGTGCTCGAACGGGCGGCGGCGCAACAAACGCCGTACCGCTACCGCTGGGTCGCCCTCTTCGTGATCCTCAGCGTCGAGGTCATGGACCTGCTCGACGCGCTGGTCACCACCATCGCCGGTCCGGCCGTCCGCCACGAGCTGGGCGGGTCGTACAGCCTCATCCAGTGGCTCGGCGCCGCGTACACCCTCGCCATGGCGATCGGCCTGCTCACCGGCGGCCGCCTCGGCGACATCTTCGGGCGCCGCCGCATGTTCCTGATCGGCGCGGCGGGCTTCACGCTCGCCTCGCTGGCCTGCGGTCTCGCGCAGACGCCGGGCCAGCTCGTCGCCGGCCGGGCGGTGCAGGGCCTGTTCGGCGCCGTGATGCTGCCGCAGGGCCTCGGCATGATCAAGCAGATGTTCTCGCCGGCCGAGCAGGCCAAGGCGTTCGGCGCCTTCGGCCCGGTGATGGGCCTGTCATCGGTGGGCGGCCCGATCCTCGCCGGGTGGCTCGTCGACGCCGACTTCCTCGGCTCCGGCTGGCGGATGATCTTCCTCATCAACCTGCCGCTGGGCCTGTTCGCCGTGATCGGCGCGCTGCGGTTCCTCCCCGAGTTCCGCAGCGAACGCGCGCCGAGGCTCGACTGGCTCGGGGTGCTGCTCGCCGCGGCGGGCGCGTTCCTGCTGCTCTATCCGCTGGTGCAGGGCCGCGAGCTGGGCTGGCCGGTGTGGTGCTTCGCGCTGCTCGCCGGGGGCGTCGTGGTCTTCGGCCTGTTCGCGGTCCTCGAGCGCCGCCGCGAACGCCGCGGTCTCGACCCGCTGGTCACGCCGAGCCTGTTCCGCAAGCGCGCCTTCAGCGGCGGGCTCGTGGTCGGTCTCGTGTTCTTC
Organism: Actinoplanes sp. URMC 104; assembly: GCF_051386375.1. NCBI lineage: Bacteria > Bacillati > Actinomycetota > Actinomycetes > Micromonosporales > Micromonosporaceae > Actinoplanes > Actinoplanes sp. URMC 104. The sequence goes on from NZ_JBPQTO010000004.1 coordinate 321,049, forward strand.
GCGGCGCTCATCGGCACCGGGCTGGTCTTCACGCTGTACCTGCAGGTCGGCCTCGGCTACTCACCGCTCGAGGCCGGGCTCACCACGCTGCCGCAGGCGCTGGGCACGGTGGCCGGCTTCGTGGCGGCGGGCTCCGGCCTGAGCGAACGACTGGGTCGCAAGCTGCTGCTGATCGGCACCGTCGTGATGATGGCGGGCACGGCCGGGTTCATGCTCACGCTGTGGCTGGCGGGCGCCTCGATCACGCCGTGGCTGCTGATTCCCGCCCTGGCCGCGATCGGCGCGGGCATGGGCCTGGCGATGGCGCCGTTCTTCAACATCGTGCTGGCCGGCGTCGACGACGAGGAGACCGGCTCGGCCTCCGGGGCGCTCACCTCGGTGCAGCAGCTCGGCGGAGCGTTCGGCCTCGCCGTGCTGGGCACGATCTTCTTCGCGCTGGCGCCGGACGATCCCGTGGCCGGGCTGCGGGACTGCGCTCCGCAGGACAGCTGCCTGGCGGCGTACGCCGGCTTCCAGGACGCGACGGTCGCGACCACCGGGGTGTCGCTCCTGCTGCTGGGCGTGGCCTTCGGGTTGTCGTTCCTGCTGCCCCGCCGGGCCCGCGAGTCCTAGCCCGGCGCGGGTTCCGGCCGGCGGCGGCGTACGAACCACCGGATCATCAGCGCCGCCGCCGGCAACCCCGGTCCCACGTGGACGGCCAGCACGCCGGCGAGGTGCGGCCCGCCCCAGTCGTTGCGGTAGGTCGCCGCGTCGCCGAAGTCGATGACGAACGGCTCGATGGCCGCCCGGACGACGAGATAGAGGCCGATCACGAAAAGCGGAATGCGCCACATGGCTCGGACGCTAGGGCCCACCCGCCGGCGGCGGCACCGGAGAGCCCCCTAGGAAGATCCCCGACTTCCACGCCGATCTGCGGTGGGCCCGCCCATACCCCCGCCCACCCGGGGCGGGCCGACCCTACCGCGCCGCGGAGATCAGGGGCGAACCCTGCACCGTCGGCAATCCGGCATCGCGCCAAGCCCGGTAGCCGCCCTCCAGGTCGGTCGCCCGCCACAGCCCCAGGTCCTGCAGCGAGGCGGCGGCCAGGCTGCTGGTGTAGCCCTCCTGGCAGGTGACGATGACCTCGAGGTCGTAGCTGCCGGCGAACGGCAGCCGGGCGTCGCTGCGCGGGTCGAGCCGCCACTCGAGGACGTTGCGCTCGATGACGACGGCGCCGGGGATCTCGCCGAACTCGGCGCGCTGCGCGGCCGGCCGGATGTCCACGAGGACGGCGCCACGGCTCAGAGCGGCTTGCGTCTCGTACGGGTCCACGCGGCTCAGCCGGGCGCGGGCGTTGGCCAGGATCTCGTCGATGCCGAGCGACCCCGGCGGGGCCGGCGTCACCACTGGGCACCGGCCCGCTCGACCTCGAGCACCTCGAGGCCCGCCGCGCTGATGCGGTACTTGGTCATCGTGGTGAGCGCCGGACCGTACACGTGGACGCTGACCGCGGGGCGGTTCGACCGGTTGGTCATGCGGTGGATGTGGTGGCTGCCGAAGCGCCGGCCGGCGCCCTCGCCCAGCTCCCGCGACGTGACCCGGGGGGAGCGGCCGGCGCCTCCGACCGGCTCCCAGCGGCCGGCGCCCGCGTCGGCGCCGTACAGACCCGTGTCGCGCCGACCCGCGCCGCGCTGACCGGCGCCCGCGGCGGCGTCGCGCTGACCGGCGTCGCGCTGACCGGCGTCGCGCTGACCGGCGTCGCGCTGAGCGGCGCCCGCGGCGGCGTCGCGCTGACCGGCGTCGCGCTGAGCGGCGCCCGCGGCGACGCCGTACAGACCGGCGCCCGCCTGCAGGGCCTGGTGACCGGTGCGGTGGCCGGAGTCGCCCAGCGCAACCGTGTCCTCGGTGAGCGTGCCGCCGAAGACGTGGAACGCGCCGGCCGATCCGCCGTGGTCGTGCCATTCGGTGCCCTGGCCGGGCAGCCAGGTGAGCAGCCACACCTCGTAGTCGTCCGCGACGTGCAGGCGGTGGTACCAGCGGTCCACGGGGTTGAACCGCGGCGCCACCGGCCACTGCTCGGGTGCGGCGGCGAAGCGCGCGGCGATGGCGAGATGGTCGAGACGGGCGTCGACGACAGTCACGGAAGCTCCTCGCTTTGCATACATTGCCTATCAGTCCTATAGGTTTACCGCCACAGTGTGGTCCAGAATAGCGGGGCTCGCACCCCGGTGGCGGGAAGTCAGCCGAACAGGTTCGCGCGTGGCGTTGCCACGGGGAAGACGCTGATCAGCTGGGACAGCAGGCGCTGGCGCAACGCGCCAGATCGATCGCCAGGTCGGCGACGAGAGGGATGCCCATCCGCTGCATGGTTCACCATGCTGGCGACGCGAACCCGGCTCGTCAAACGCAGTCCAGATGTTGGGAGGCAGGGTGCTGCTCGACCTCCGGTCATGGGCTTCAAGGGTGAACGCGACGCCGGTGGCGACTTGCCGTGGCGAGGCCATGCGGGCCGTCCGGTGACTTCCGCGAGGGCGGTCGTTGCGTGGACGCCGTGTTGGATCACTCGGCGCTGTGCTCGATCAGGTGGAGCGTTCGGTCGACTTTCTCCGGGGTCGCGGAAGTGGTGCTGAAGGTGGCGTCGCGCCGCCTTCGCCGGTTCGCCCTCGAGCGACGTGGGTTGCTCAACACGCACGAGAAGTGCTCACGCCAGAGCGGTACGACCGACTCCCCGTCACGCGACTCGGGTGGTCGCAGCGAAGTTAGCGGCCGGTGTGCTGCGCGCTGAACTGGTGTGCGACTCCTCAGGTTTCCGTGGGTAGCGTGATTGTCACGCCGCCGAGACAGAGGTAGATCATGGCGCTGAGCGCGTCGAGGTTGCGGTAACCGAAGCCGCGGCGTTGGATGAGCCGGATCTTGGCGTTGATGCCTTCGAGCCGTGAGTTGGACAGGCCTAGTTCGACGGCGGCGATGATGGCGTCGAAGTGCTTCTGGATGCGGCGTACGAGGTTGGCGAACGCGGGGATGCGGCTGCGTTTCGCGGCGGTGCACCACCGTTTTAGGTATGACCGGGCATCGGCGGGGTCAACGGTTCGGTAGAGATCGCGTAGTTGTTCTTTCAGTTCCCAGGTGCGCCAGAGGCGGTAGCGGTGTCGGCGTAGGAGCCCGAGGATCCGGTGTTGTTGATCGTCGAGACGTTCTTGGCCGGCCCGGACGATGAACCGGGTGCGGCGCCAGTCACGGCGGCTTGGCATGCCGGCGACGGCGGGGATGTGCGGCGCTTCAGCGCGGTAGACGGACTCGACGACTTCGTTGGTCCACTTGATGACGTGGAACGGGTCGAGCAGACAGTGGCGTTCGGGATCTGCTCGCGGGCGACCGGCTGGTAGACGCTGCTGCCGTCCAGGCTGATCGCTTCGATGTCGGCGGCGCGGTCTGGGCCGAGCGCGGTGAAGAACTCTTCGAACGCGGACTTCGAACGTTGTTTGCCGACCCAGACGACGTTGCCGCTGTCGTGGTCGGCGACGATCGTGAGGAACTTGCGTCCGCGTTTGTAGGAGATTTCGTCCACGCCGATCCGGTAGAGGTTGTTCAAACGGGTGTCGTCGACGTGGTCGGCCACAACTCGGCAGACGATCGCGTCAACGGCTTCCCAGGAGCAGCGCAGGAGTCGGGCGATGCTGGTCTTGTCGGTGCGTTGCGCCAGCCACGCGACCACGTTCTCGAAGTCAGTGGTGTGCCGGGCGCCGGGCCGGGCCCACGGCACCTGCTCGGTGCGGACCCGGCCGCATGACCGGCAGTCCAGGCGGTGAATGTCGGCTTCCAGCCAGACCTGGCAGGCGCCGAAGTCGAGATGGCGCCAGCGACGTCGGGAGGTGTCGTAGCGCGCTTTGGTTGCCCGCGAGCAGGGGCAGACCAGTCGGCGCCGTCGGCGGCGCAGTCCGATCACGATTCCCCGGTCGGTGAACGCCACCGAGTGCACCGAGGTACCCGGTAACTGCAAGATCCGATTGAACGCCGTGGTGAGCCGCGAATTGACCAACGAAAGTCCGGCCAGCGGTCAGGGACGAACCTCGATGGAAAACGACAAGCAGGCGCAGACCGTCTCAGTCCTGTGTCGGGGCGGAGGCTGACGGCTGGCTTATCGGTGGGGCCTACTTTCGGCAGTCGTCGCTGGTGCCTTGGCTTGGCGGGTGGCTGCCCAGCTGGCCAGCAGTCGCAGAGCATCGTCGTCGGCGGAGCCGGCCGGGGCGGTGAAGGCGGTGAGGGTTTGGCCGGGGTCGGCGGGCAGGGGCATGGTTTCGTAGCTGAGGTTCAGGTGGCCGACGACAGGGTGGCGGAACTGTTTGATCCCGGTGCGGTGCTGGCGCACGTCGTGGGCTGCCCAGCGGGTGCGGAAGTCTTCGCTGCGGGTACTGAGCTCGCCGACAAGATCGGTCAAGCCTTTGTCATAGGGGTCGCGGCCGGCTTCGGTGCGCAGCATGGCCACGATGTCGGAGGCGATCCGGTTCCAGTCGATCCAAAAGTCGCGGGCGCGGGGGTCAAGGAAGGCGAAGCGGGCGTGGTTGGCGGGCCGGGCGGCGGCGTCGAACATCGGCGCCAACAGCGCCTCGGCCAGAGGGTTGGCGGCGAGGACGTCACCGCGGCCGTTGTTGACGAACGCCGGGACCTCGGTCATCAGTTCCAGTAAACGCGCCACGCTCGGTCGGACCTGTTGTGCCGGAGGTTTACGGCGGGTGCGGGCGGCGGGGCCGGCGGCGCGGGCCAGGTCGGCCAAGTGCGCCTGTTCGGCCTCGTCGAGTTGCAGGGCCCGGGCGAGGGCGTCCAGGACGCTGTCGGAGGCGCCGGCGAGGTTGCCGCGTTCGAGCTGGGCGTAGTACTCGACGCTGACGCCGGCCAGGTCGGCGACCTCACTACGGCGCAGCCCCGGGACCCGCCGGTTGCGGCTGTAGCTCGTCAGGCCTGCCTGCTCAGGGGTGATCTTGGCGCGGCGGGAGCTGAGGAAGGCTTTCACCTCGTCACGGTTGTCCACGCTTCCCAGGCTAGAACGGATCGGCGGTGTGAAGGGTGGGCTGTCAGTACACCTTCTGGCAGCAACTTCCTCGCGCCCGTGAACAGCGGTTCTCTGGTAATCGGCACCGGACAGCGGTGCCTCGACACGACGGAGAATGACGTGACTGAGAAGAAGGTTCTGCTGATCACCGGCGCCGGGCGTGGCATGGGCGTGGACATCGCGCAGGCGGCACTGGCCGCCGGCTACGCGGTGGTCGCGACCGGCCGGAACCCGGAAACGGTTGAGCAGGCGGTAGGCGCCGCAGATGACCTGCTGACGGTGCGGCTCGACGTGACCGACCCCGCGAGTGCGCAGGCCGCGGTGCAGGCAGCCGTGGACCGGTTCGGTCGCATCGATGTGCTGGTCAACAATGCCGGCAACTTCATCGCTGGGTTCTTCGAAGAGATCACCGCTGAGAACTTCCGGGCCCAGATCGAGACGAACCTGTTCGGCCCGCTGAACGTCACCCGCGCGGTGCTGCCCGTGATGCGCGCCCAAAGGTCCGGGCTGGTCGTGACCATCTCATCGACCGCCGGCATCGTCGGCGGGGAGTTCACCTCGGCGTACGCGGCGTCGAAGTTCGCCCTCGAAGGGTGGATGGAGTCACTGACCCCCGAGGTGGCGCCGTACGGCATCCGCACCATGCTCGTCGAGCCCGGCTTCTTCCGCACCGACCTGCTCACGCCCGAGTCGACCAGCTACGCGCAGCCGAGCATCGACGACTACATCGAACGCACCAAGCAGACCGTCACCGCATGGAACGCTATGAACGGTCAGCAGGGCGGCGACCCCGCCAAACTCGCCACTGCATTGGTCCAGTTCGTCGGCTCCGACGAGCCGCCGCTGCGCTGGGCCGCCGGCGCGGACGCGGTCGCCGCCTTTGAGGACAAGGCCCAGACCCTGATCAAGCAGGCCGATGCCTACCGCGACCTGTCCTCCTCGCTCGCCCACGACGACGCTTCCTGACGCATCGCCATTCACCAGCCGTCGGCCTCACGGCAACGTCTACAGAGCGACTCGATCCGGTTGGCCGAACCTAAACCATGATCAACAAGTAGGACTCGTTCTCGCAAGCATCCCGCGGAGTGATTAGCGAGGTGGCGCTGAGGTGAGCAACATCTGGGGCCCCGTTCTCGCGAACCAATCACCCACACCAACCCGAGTTGTCGCACTGGTGTTCGGCCATGCCGCCTGGGACGTCGCCGGCGGCGCCAGTCGGTGGTCACATCTGTCGTGCTGCGAGTTGAGGAGCCTGCATTCGGGGCTCAGTCGGCGAAGTTTGCCCGTCGAGGCACCACAGTGGCGGGAGTCGAAGCTCGGGCACCGGGCGAGGCGCCGGTAGCCACGACAGGACCCGGCGCCGGCTGGAAAGGCGGCGGCGATCGGAATTCGGCGGTGGCGGTGTGGAGGTCCTCAGGTGCCAGGCGCGGTCGGGGCGGGGTGCTCGGATGCCAGGCGCGCGCAGGGCGGGGTGTTCCGATGCCAGGTGCGGGCGGCGCGGTGTGCTCGGGTGTCAGGCGTGGGCCGGGGCGAGGCGCTCGGATCGCAGGCGTGCGCGGGGCACTCGGATCGCAGGCGTAAGCGGGCGGCGCGCCTGGATCCAACGCGGCGAGGCGGGGCGATCGGACCCGGGCCGGGCGCGCGGCGGCGATAGAGGCCACGGTCGGCGCCGGCCGGGGGGAGAGGCCGCTGTCCGGACGGTCCACAATGATCAAGCGCCATTTCCGGGATAGCGGACACTCCAAGCATGATCAGCATTCGCCGATGGGGATAAATCCGGACACGGGTTGCGGCATTGCACGGCATGCGGGCACGAGCCGCGGGTGACACCAATTCAGCACCGTCACTGCATTCCGGATCTCTTGGCCGGCGCGGCGTCGCGGGAGCGGTCAGCAGGGGCTTCGCACCGAGATCAACAACGCTCCGCGGGGCGTATCTGAAAGAGGCTCGTGCCGGTTAGCCTCTTTCCGAAGAAACTTCGAGTGCGCCGTCCGCAGTCGACTCGACACGCTCAGTCAGGGAAATGCGCCGATGGCTCACCGGATCGGCTCACCGCCTCAGCCGTTAAGGCGGAAATCGCGCTGAGCAGGGGTCGGAGAATCGAGAAAGCTATATGGTGACTCCGCCGCCGAGAACCGGTGTCGGAGGCACCCCTCGCCGCCCCTCCGACTCCCCCCGATCAACGAGGACGGACACGTGTTGAAGTCACGCCGCGGGCTCCTTGCCGCCGGCCTTGCGATTGCCGTGGTCGGCGCCATTGGCGTCACCTCCACGATGAACGCGGGCGCCGAACAGATCGCGAGCCCAGCAGAGGCGAGCGCGACGACGTCGGATGCCGGCTCAGCCACCGACGAGGCTCCTGCTGCCGCCGCGGCAACCGACATCACTCCGCCGCCGGTGCTGCCGTGGGGTGAGAAGCCGAAGCGGATCAAGAGGGGCACCAACGGCGCCAGCAGTTCGACGCTGCGGGCGCAGGGTCTTTCCGCGGCCCTCGCCGACAAGAACAGCTCGTTGGTCCCGCGTCCCAAGTACGGTCCCAAGGGCCGCAGCAGCAAGTCGGGCGTGCTGCGTCGCGAGCCGACCGACGTCGTGCCTCCGAAGCCCGCAAGCGCGAAGGCGGCCGAGCCCGAGTCGGACGTCAACTACATCTACAACCGCGGCACGCAGTACGCCGACAACGCCGGCGTCTACGCCAACATGACGATCGCCAAGCCCGAGCTGGCCAAGACCGACTACCACACGCTGGGCGAGATCGCGCTGCAGTCGGCCGACGGCAAGCAGATCGTCGAGGTGGGCTGGACGGTCGACCGGGTGGTCAACGGCGACGACGACCCGCACCTGTTCGTCTTCCACTGGGTCAACGACGAGCCGGGCTGCTACAACGGCTGCGGCTGGGTGCAGGCCGCCGACAGCATCAACCCGGGCGCGACGCTCACGTACGGCGTGACCAAGCGGTTCGGCATCCAGTACTACAACGACGGCTGGTGGATCGCCTACGACACCCAGTGGATCGGCTACTTCCCCGAGAAGCTGTGGAACAAGGAGGGCATCAGCTTCAACCGCTCCGGCTACGTGCAGGTCTTCGGCGAGGTCGCCACGCCGAGCACCACCCTGACGTGCACGGACATGGGCAACGGCACCGCCCCTAACAAGGAGACCGCGGCGCGGTTCTCGAGCGTCGCGTTCGTCGACGGCCCGGCTGCCGACCTGTTCGTCCGCGCCACCCCGGAGAAGGCTGACTATCAGCCCGCCATGATCCCGAACACGACGCGATCCTTCCGGTACGGCGGACCGGGCAGCGGCAAGTGCGACCAGTGACGCTCGGCATGTGACGCGATGCCCGGCCCCGGCGAGGGGGACCGGGCATCGTCCGTTTCGGCTTCCGGCGAAGAGATCGGCGCGCCCGTCGAACCGAGTTCACCGCCGCGGTGTACAACGTGGTGGCGAGACCGGAGGTCGAGAAGGCGGGCGGATGAAGCGACGGGTGAGCCCCGACGAGGAGCTGATGACCGCGCTCTACACCGAGCACTACGCGGTCCTGCTCAGCTTCGTCCTGCGGTACGTGCACGACCGGCACCGCGCCGAGGATCTCGTGCAGGAGACGTTGCTGCGGGCCTGGAAGCACATCGACCACCTCGACACCGATCCCGGCCGCATCCGGTCCTACCTGCTGACGATCGCCCGCAACGTCGTCACCAACTCCTGGCGGGCCGAGCAGCGCCGGCCCCACCTGGTCGCCGACGACGCCGCGATGAACGCGATGCCTTCGGCCGACAACGTCGACCAGATGGTGGAGGGCTGGCTGGTGGCCGAGGCGCTGGAGCGGCTCTCCGCCGACCACCGCGCCGTGGTGCAGGCCATGTACTACGAGGGGCAGAGCGTCGCCGACGCCGCGCGCCGGCTCTCGGTGCCGGAGGGGACCGTCAAGTCCCGGGCGTACTACGCGGTGCGGGCGCTGCGCACCGTGTTCGAGGAGATGGGGGTGCTGCGGTGAGCACCGGCCACGACGAACTGCACCGCCTGCTCGGCGGCTATCTGCTGGGCGGCCTCGACGAGGCGGACACCGAGCGGCTCGACGCCCACCTGCGCGACTGTGACCGCTGCCGGGAGGAGCTGGACCGGCTGGCCGCGGTGCCCGAGTTGCTGCGCCGGCTGCCCGACGCGGAGCGGGCCGACCCGGGTGCGCCCGCGGAGAAGGTCAGCATGTCGGACCGGCCGAGCCAGGAGAACATCGACGGGCTGCTGCGCCGCATGCGGGCCGAGCGGTCCCGGCAGAGCCGTACGGCAGGTTTCCGCTGGTTGGCCGCGGCGGCAGTGGTGCTGACCGCGGTGGCGATCGGTGTCGGCGTTCTGCGCGGCAACCGTACGGACCGCGAGCCGACGGTGCTGCCGAGCCCGCAGCTGGTGACCGCCCAGTTCGAGCCCGCGCAGGGCAGCGGCATGGCGGGCCAGGCGGTGCTCACCCCCAAGACGTGGGGGGTGTCGGTGGCGCTCGACGTGAGCAAGCTCAGCGGCGCGGGCCCCTTCCACTGCCAGGTGCGGGGCTCCACCGGTCAGGTGGAGCAGGCGATGGTGTGGGGCCCGACGCCGAGCGGCAACGCCAAGGTGATCGGGGCCAGCTCGATCCAGCTGCGCAACGTCAGCCGGATCGAGGTGCAGGACCACGACGGTCAGGTGCTGGGCACCGCCGATCTGCGGTGAATCAGGTGACCCTGCGGAGCCGTACGAGATAGGTCTGTGCCACCACGACCAGCGCCAGGAACGCGCCGCTGATCACCTGCTGCCAGTTGCTGTTGAGGTTGCCGACCTGGTTGATGATGTTCTGGATCACGCCGAGCAGCAGCACGCCCGCGACGGTTCCGGCGATCGTGCCGGCGCCGCCGGTGAGCAGCGTCCCGCCGATCACGACCGCGGCGATCGCGTCGAGCTCCATGCCGGTGCCCAGAACGGTGACGCCGGAGCCGAGCTTGGCCGCGTTGATCGCGCCGGCCAGACCGGCGAGCAGGCCGGACAGCACGTAGACCCAGACCTTCGTACGGCGCACCGGCACACCCATGAGGCTGGCCGCGTCCTCGCTGCCGCCCACGGCGTAGACCGAGCTGCCGAAGCGCGTACGGGCCAGCACCAGCATGCCGACGACGACGAGCACGGCGGCCAGCCACACCGGGTAGCCGATGTCGAGGAACGAGCCGGTGCCCAGCTTGCGCAACGCGTCGTCCTCGACCAGGTAGGTGTTCGAGCCCTCGGAGCTGATCGCCCGCATGAGCCCGCGCGCGCCCAGCAGGGCCGCCAGCGTCACGATGAACGGCGCCATCCGGGTGTACGCGATGAGCAGCCCGTTGACCACGCCGATGGCGCCGCAGACGGCGAGCGGAAGCGCGAACGCGGCCAGGATGCCGTACTGCGAAGCCCACGCGGCCAGCACGCCGCCGAGCACGTAGAGCGAGCCCACGGACAGGTCGATGCCGCCGGTGATGATGACGAACGTCATGCCGAGCGCGATGAGCATCGGCGGCGCGGCCGCGATCAGGATCGTGGCGGCGTTGTCGAGGCTGCGGAAGTTGGGGAAGCTCGCCAGCGCGATCAGCGCCACGACGACGAGCACGGCGAGGGCGCCCTGCCGCTGGATGGTGCCGACGATGCGGTCGGTCCGTTCGGCCTTGCGGACGTCCTCGGCGACGATCGCCGGAGGGTCCGAGACGACTCCCATGGTCACCGGGTCTTCCTCTCTCGGGCCACGTACACCGCGACCAGGATGATCACGGCCTGGACCATCTCGGTGGTGGACGGCTGAAGGTTGTGCTTGATCATCGTGGCGATCACCAGCTGCATGAGGATCGCGCCGGCCACGGTGCCCAGCACGCGCACCTTGCCGCCGGTGAGCGGGGTGCCGCCGACGACCACGGCGGTGATCGCGGAGAGCTCGATCAGCAGGCCGACCGCCGAGGCGTCGCTGGACTGGATGCGGGCCACCGACAGCAGGCCGGCGATCGACGCGAGCACGGAGCACACCACGTAGACGGTGATGAGCACCCGCTTGACCGGCAGGCCGGCCAGCTCGGTCGCCGGGCGGTTGCCGCCGACCGCGAGCAGGCGCCGGCCGAAGACGGTGCGGCGCACGACGAACGCCACCACGAGCACCAGCAGCGCGGCGATCCAGACCAGCACGGGGATGCCGAGCAGGTCGCCCGAGCCCAGGTAGAGGAAGTTCGGGTCGCGGATGTCCTTGAGCTGGCCCTCGCTGATCACCACGGCGAGGCCGCGCCCGCCGACGAACAGGGCCAGCGTCGCGACGATGGGTTGCAGGCCGACCCGGGCGACGAGCACGCCGTTGATGAGGCCGACGACCACGCCCGCGATCAGCGACACGAGGATCGCGGCGACCACCCCGTACCCGAGATAGAGCGGGATGAAGGCGGCGGCCAGCGCCATCACCGAGCCGACCGAGAGGTCGATGCCCTCGGTGCCGATCACCAGCGCCATGCCGAGCGCCACGATGACGATCGGCGCCACCTGGATCAGCTGGATGCGCAGGTTGCTCCAGGTCAGGAAGTACGGCGTGAAGAAGATGTTGTAGAGGACCAGCAGGACGATGGCGGCGTAGACGCCGTACTTGGGCAGCCAGGCCTTGAGCCGGGCGGTGTCGAAGGCGGGCCGGGCGGCCACCGTTTCAGTGCTCACGGGTGTCCTTAGCGATCGTGGACATCAGGTCCTCGGTGGTGACTTCGGCGCCGGTCAGGTTGCCGACCACGACGCCGTCGCGGAGCACCACCACCCGGTCCGAGCCCTCGACCAGCTCCTCGGCGTCCGACGAGACCAGCACGACGCCGAGTCCCTCGGCGGCCAGCTCGTCGATCAGCGACTGCACCTCGGCCTTGGCGCCGACGTCGATGCCGCGGGTCGGCTCGTCGAGCAGCAGCACCTTGGGGTTCGTCGCGAGCAGCCGGGCCAGCAGCACCTTCTGCTGGTTGCCGCCGGAGAGGTCGCCGACCGCCTGGTCGGGGCTCGACGCCTTGATCCGCAGCCGCTTCATGTAGCCGTCGACGATCTCGTCGATCCTCGAGTCGGACACGAGGCCCATCTTGGACACGCGGGGCAGCACGGCCAGCGCGATGTTCTCACGCACCGACAGGCCGGGGACGATCCCCTCGGCCTTGCGGTCCTCGGGCTGCACCGCGACGCCGGCGCGCACCGCGCGCTCGGGGGTCGGCTTCTTGAGCGGCTTGCCGTCCACCTGGATGTCGCCGCTGTCGAGGTGGTACGCGCCGCCGATCGCCTTGACGGTCTCGCTGCGCCCGGCGCCGAGCAGGCCGCCCAGCCCGACGACCTCGCCGGGCCGGACGTCGAAGCTGACGTCGTGCAGCTTGTGCCGGCTGTTCAGCTCGCGCACGCGCAGCACGGGCGCGGCCTCGGCGTCGCCGGTCGCGGACCCGGAGAAGGCGGTCGCGCCCTCCCGGCGTACCTCGGCCATGTCGCGGCCGAGCATGAGCGACACCAGCTTGATCCGTTCCAGGTCGGCGAGCTTGCCGGTGTGCACCAGCTTGCCGTCGCGCAGGATCGTGACCGCGTCGCAGATCTCGTACAGCTCGTCCATCCGGTGGCTGACGTAGATGATGCCGATGCCCTTGGCGTGCAGGTCGCGGATCACGCCGAACAGCGTCTGCACCTCGCGGGGCTCGAGCGAGGAGGTGGGCTCGTCCATGATGACGACCTTGGCGTCGATCATGACGGCCCGGGCCAGCGCGACCATCTGCTGCGCGCCGAGCGCCAGCGTGCCGAGCTGGCGGCGGACGTCCGTGGTGACGCCGTAGTCGGCGAGGATCTTGCGGGCCTCGCGGTCCATCCGCTTGCGGTCGATCATGCCCAGGGCGTTGCGCGGCTCGCGACCGAGGAAGAGGTTCTGCGCCACGCTCATCAGCGGGACGAGGTTGACCTCCTGATAGATGGTCGAGATGCCGGCGCGCTGGGCGTCCATGGGGGTGGCGAACTGCACCGGCTGGTCCTGGTAGCGGATCTCGCCGCCGTCGGGGCGGTAGACGCCGGTCAGCACCTTGATCAATGTGGACTTGCCGGCGCCGTTCTCACCGACCAGCGCGTGCACCTCGCCCGGGTTGAGCGTGAAGGTGACCCCGTCGAGGGCGCGCACGCCCGGAAATATCTTCGAGACGTCGACGACTTCGAGCAACGCCATGCAGTTCTCCTTCGGTGCCGGGACGGGTGGCAGGGGCGCCACCCGGCCCGGCGGTTCCTCGCTACCCCAGCGGGGTCGCGTTGTTCCAAGTCGCGTCGGCGTTGTAGCTGCCGGCGCTGTCCCACGTGTTGCCACCGCCGTTGGTGGCGATGTAGACGGCCTCCGCGTGATGCCGCCAGTAGTAGCCGGGATAGTTGATCGATTCCAGTGAAACGGTGCCCGTCCCGCCGTTCAGGCCGGGCTGGGCGCAAAATGTGGCGTCCTGGGCGAACACCGCGCTGCCGTCGTTGCCCGCCTTCTGCAGCCGGTATCCGGCGTGCCGCAGGTACTGGCCCGGGTAGTTGACCGACTCGAACGTGTAGCAGCTGGTGTCGGCCAGGCCGGTCCGCACGGTGAACGTGGCGTCCTGCCGGTCGGTGAGCGGGCTCGACGCGGTGGTCACGTCGGTGCGCGCGAGACCGTCACGGTGCCGCAGGTATCGGGTGTCGAAGCCGGCGGTGGTGACCCGGAACGACCGGTTCTGCCCGGCGGTCAGGTCGGCGCCGCTGCGCCACAGCGGCGCGCCGACGGCCCAGGTGGCGTCGTCGTTGAACGACCCGCCGGTGCTCGCCTCGACCCACACCTGCTCGGCGCGGTGGCGCAGGTAGCGGCCGGGGAAGTTGGCCGACTCGAGCGACGTGCCGCCGCCGGAGAGGCCGGGGCGGGCGCAGAACGTGGCGTCCCCGGCGAACGAGCCGCCGGTGTTCGCCTCGCGGTAGACCCGGGAGTCGCGGTGCCGCAGGTACTGGCCGGGGAAGTTGCGCGACTCGAACGAGTAGCAGGACGCGTTGGACAGGCCGGGACGCACCCAGTAGGTGGCGTCCTGCCGGTCGGTCGTCGAACTGGCCGTCGTCAGCACGTCGGTGCGCGCGGCGCCGGCCGAGTGCCGCAGGTAACGGTTGGTGTAGCCGGGCGTGGTCACCCGCAGCGAGGCGAGCCGGTTGACCGGGAGCGTGGATCCGCTCGCCGCGCCGAGCACCCGCAGGTTGACCTCCCGCACCCGGGCGAAGTCCATCTTGCGGACCTGCCGGTCGTACGTGAAGAAGCCGTTGAGCTCCTCCTCGACGTCGGTGGGCTCGGTGTAGACGGAGCCGGACAGCCCGTTGCCGTTGATCAGATCGACGAGCCGGCCGGTGACCTGCACGTAGCGGTTGGTCAGCGCGGTGGAGTCGGGCAGCCACTCGTACGCGAACTTGCCGGCGGTCGGCCACTCGTGTCCCGGCGAGCGCAGGCCCAGCCCGCCGTACTCGCCGTTGACCGCGAAGCGGGTGGCTGTCGGCGGCCGCGAGATGCCCGGGCCGACGTACACGTGGTCGTCGATGACGTCGCCGTTGCCCGGGTCGGGGTCGGAGTCGCAGCAGTTGGAGCCGGAGTTGTGGTTGACCATGCGGGTCGGGTCCCAGCTCTTCACCAGGTCGGCGATGCGGCCGGCGTCGTACTCGCCCCAGCCCTCGTTGAACGGCACCCACTGCACGATCGAGGTGATGCCCTTGTGCTCGTCGACGAGCTCGCGCAGCTCCTTCTCGAAGCGGGTGCGCCCGGCCGCCGACGGCTCGCGGCCGCTGGCCAGCGCTGGCATGTCCTGCCAGACCATCAGACCGAGGCGGTCGGCCCAGTAGAACCAGCGGTCGCTCTCGACCTTGATGTGCTTGCGGACCATGGTGAAGCCGAGCGCCTTCTGCTGCTCCAGGTCGAAGCGCAGCGCCGCGTCGGTGGGCGCGGTCGAGATGCCGTCCGGCCAATAACCCTGGTCGAGCGTGCCCAGCTGGAAGACGAACTTGCCGTTGAGCGTCGGCCGCAGCACGCCGCCGAGCATCGCCTTGCCGAGCGAGCGCATGCCGAAGTAGCCGCCCACCGTGTCACCGCTGGCGAGCGTGACGCGCAGGTCGTACAGGAAGGGGTCGTCGGGTGTCCACAGGTGGGCGTTCGGGACCGGGATGCGCAACGACGAGCCGACCGTGCCGGTGGCCGAGCCGACGACCGTGCCGCCCGAGAGCACCTGCGCGGTGACCTGCTGGCCGCTCGCGTTGGCGGCCTGCACCACCAGGTCGAGACCGCCGGCGCCCACGTTGGGCGTGGTGTCGAGGCGGGTGATGCGCGCGGGGTTGGTCGGCTCGAGCCAGACGGTCTGCCAGATGCCGGAGTACGGCGTGTACCAGATGCCGCCGCGGTTGAGGCGCTGCTTGCCGACCGGGATGTCCTGGCTGTCGGTGGGGTCCCAGACGCCGACGATGATCTCGTTGCTGCCGGCCCGCAGCGCGCCGGTGATGTCGTACGAGAACTTGTCGTAGCCGCCCTCGTGGGTGCCCAGCAGCGTGCCGTTGACCCACACCTTCGACTGCCAGTCGACCGCGCCGAAGTTGAGCTGCACGTTGCGGCCCGACCATCCGGAAGGGACGGTGAACGTGCGCCGGTAGTACGAGTAGTCCTGCCGCCGCATGATCCCCGACAGCGCGCTCTCGACCGGGTACGGCACGAGGATCTCCTCGCCGAGGTTCTGGCCCGTCGGCGGAGTGTTCAGGTTGGACGCTCCCGCGAACTGCCAGATGCCGTTGAGACTCTGCCAGTCGGCGCGGGTGAGCTGGGGGCGGGGGTACTCGGGGAGGGGGTTCGTCGTGCTGACCTGGCCGGTCCAGGGGGTGGTCAGCGGCGGCGTCCTGGGGGTGAATGCCGCGGCCGGTCCGGCTGTCGCCACGACCGTGCCGGCCGTGGCGGTCAGGGCCGCGACCACGAGGGCCGACAACCTTCGGGGATGTGCAGTCACGTTCTCTCTCCTTCGAAGAAGTGAGCCGTGCGGGGACGCACACATATTGACGTGAACGCACACGTGTCAGCAATAGACAGGCATCGATACGACCGGCGGCGCCGCGCCGGGCGCGGCGCCGCCGGACTGTCCTCAGTAGGCGCTGCCGAGGTCCGCCTTGGCGTTGTCCTCGCCGTACTGCCGGTCCTGGATGATGATGTCCTGGCCGACCGGCTCACCCGCGAAGAACTTCGTCGCCGTCTCGAAGGCGAGCGGGCCGAACCGCGGGTTCGACTCGATGACCGCCGACGCCCAGCCGTCGACGATGGCCTGCACCGCGCCCTTCGTGCCGTCGATCGACACGATCTTCACGTCACCGGCCTTCTTGCCGGCGCCCTTGAGGGCCGTGACGGCGCCGAGCGCCATCTCGTCGTTCTCCCCATAGATGCCGTTGATGTCGGGGGTCGACTGCAGCAGCTGCTCGGTGACTTTCTGCCCTTCCTCGCGGGCGAAGTTGCCCGTCTGTTCGAAGACCACCTTGATGTCGGGCGCGACCTTGGCGATCTCCTCCTTGAAACCGCTGGTCCGCAGCGTGGTCACGTTGTTGCCGGGGGAGCCCAGCAGGATCGCGACCTTGCCCTTGTTGCCCATGGCCTTGGCCATCTCCTGGGCGGCCCGGCGGCCCTGCTCCTCGAAGTCGGAGCCGATGAAGGTCAGGTAGTCCTTGCAGGGGGTGGCGTTGATCTTCCGGTCGATCGTGATGATCGGAACCTTCTTGGCCGACGCCTTGGCGAAGACGGAGTCCCAGCCGTCGGAGTTCAGCGGCGCGATGACCAGCAGCTGCACGCCCGAGTCGATCATCTGCTCGACGTCGCTGATCTGCTTGTTGAACTGCGAGTTGGCGTTCGTGGTCGTGAGGTTGGTGATGCCCAGCTTCGCCGCCTCGTCCTTGATGGACTGGGTCTCGGCGATGCGGAACGGGTTCGCCTCCTTCTCCGACTGGGAGAAGCCGACCTTCGCGGTCTTCAGATCGACCTTGGTGCCGCCGTACTGCTGCAGGGTGCAGGTCGGGCCGTCCGTGCCGGCGGACTGCACCACCTGGGCGCCGGCCGAGGCGGGGGTGCCGCTCGAGGCCGACTCGCCGCTGTCCTCGGACTTGGCGCAAGCGCTGGTGAAGAGAAGGGCCGCACCGAGAATCGCGGCCGCCGGCCGCCAACGGCCGGAAGAAACGCCCATGACAGAGCTCCTTTAGCGGTGGATGTGACATCGGGGAGTAACCACCTGGAAACACATTCACGCACTATCGAACTTTTTCTGTCAAGACATGGGCGCGCAGTCGCGCAGGAACGCACGCGACGCAAGATCCTTGCAACGCTGTGAACAGGATCAAAACACAGATGTCGATGTGCGCGCGACGTCCCAGCGCGCAGACATCGAAGCGAACAGACGCCGCGCTTCCTCGGGCCGCTCGCCGCTGAGCACGGCCGCGTCCTCGAGCGCCGAGGCCAGCTCGAACACCCGGCCGACCTTGCGGTAGTGCGCCGCCGCGGCCAGCGCGGGGGCGGGATCGCCGAGCAGAAGCGCCTGGCAGCGCAGGCTGGCCGCGTACGCGCGGGCCGGGCGCACCTCGCGCGCGGCCTCGGCGGCACAGATGGCGGCGGCCCGTTCGGCGACCTCGGGACTGTGATTGCGCTGCGCGAGCCGCAGCACCTCCGGCAGCCACTGGTGGCGCAGCATCATCGGCGCGTACGCCGGTTGCAGCAGCGGGCCGAGCGTCTCCAGCGCCTCGGCCGGCCGGCCCTGCTGCTCGGCCGCCAGCGCCCGCGCCACCAGCAGGAAGTCGCAGTTCTCGCGCTCCGCCTCGCTGGCCGGCACGGCGTCGGCGGCGCCCAGGTGGGCCGCGGCCAGGTCGGGCGCGTCGCGGTGCAGGGCGATCAGCGCGGCCACCCCGTGCAGCAGCATGGTCACCGCGCCCGGCTCCCGCCGGCCGTGAAAGGTGATGCCCGGCCCGTCCTCGGTGACCGCGCCGATCTCGGCCAGCGCCTCGTCCCACCGGCCCAGCCAGTAGTCCTGCACGGCGGTCGCCACCTGCAGCCCGGCCGGCAGGCGCTGCTCGGCGGCGAACTCGGCGGCGGTGCGCAGCGTCTGCTGGGCCTCGTCGAGGCGGTCCAGGTTCTGCAGCGAGAAGATCCGGTTGTCGAGCAGGTCGAAGTACGTCGCGGCCAGCTCCGGGCGGCCGCGGACCACCTCCAGCGCCCGGTCCACGTGCTCCAGCGCGCGCTCGTGATCGCGGCGGATCGAGCTGGTCAGCCAGATCGTCTGCAGGGCGAACGCCGTCTCGTACGTGCGGCCCGCCGCCACCGCCTCGTCGTGCACGACCCGGGCCCGCCGCTCGGCCGCGTCGAGGTCCTCGAGGTCGCCGCGGTGGAAGTTGGCGAGCAGCACCCGGTGCCGCGAGCGCCAGATCGCCGGCACCCGCTCGTCGTCCACGGCGTCGCGCAGCATCGCCTCCGCCTCGGCCGTCTCGCCCCGCCGGTGCCGCATGGTCGCCAGCAGGTGGCGCATCTCGGCCCGGGCGCCCGGGTCCGTCGCGAGGCTCATCGCCTCCTCGGCCTGGTTCATCGGCGTGCGGCCCTGGCGGAACTCCAGACGCACCAGCGCGACCAGCAGGATCCCGCGCTCCTCGGCCGAGGGCAGACCGGTGGCGAGCGTACGGCGGATGAGGTCGCCCGCGATCTGCGGCGCCCGGCGGACCAGCGCCGTGTGCTGGGTGACCAGCCAGTTCAGCACCCACGCGTCCACGTGCGGCGCGGACGCGTTGAGCTGCTCGGCGACCCGGGTCAGCGGGCTCCCGCAGGCGGCCAGCACCTCGGCCGCGTGCCGGTGCAGGCCCGCGCGCAACGCCGGCGGCACGCTCGCGACCAGCGCCTGGCGCAGGAACGGGTGCCGGAAGGCCAGGTCGGTGCCGCTGTCGACGAGCACGGCCGCGGCCAGCGCCTCCTCGAGCGCGCCGACCAGGTCGAGCGCCGAGCGCCCGGTGACCGCCACGACCTCGCTCACCGAGAACTCCGAGCCCAGCAGCGCGGCCAGCCGCAGCACCTCGCGGGTCTCGGGCGAGAGCACGTCGAGAGCCGCGTGCACCGCGTCGAGCAGCGTCTGCGGCGGGTCGACGGTCACCTCGGGCCCGATGTCGGCGCGGCCCTCGCTGATCTCGACCGCGTCGCGTTGCCGCAGCGCCTCGACCAGCTCGCGGGCGAACAGCGGGTTGCCGCCGGACCGGGCGGCCAGCGTGCGCAGGTTGTCGCCCGGCGGCGCGCCGACCAGCGCGGTCACCATCCGGTCCAGCTCGGCCGGGGCGAGCGGCCCCAGGTCGAGCGGCATCCGCTGCCGGGCGCGGACCTTGCGGCGCAGGTCGGCCTGGTGCGCGTCCGGCCGGCCCGCGGCCACCAGCAGCAGCGGCAGCTTCGTGACCAGCCCGAGCAGGCGTTCCCAGACCCGTACGGTCGCGCTGTCCGCCCACTGCATGTCGTCGACGACCAGCACCAGCGGGGACGTGCTGCACGCGGACCGCACCGCCGCCACGATCTGGTCGTCGGCGGGCTCCTCCACCGGGCTCCGCGGCCGCCGCGACGCCGTCTCGAGCCCCAGCGCCCGGGAGAGCACCTGCAGCGGCACGCGCGAGCCGAGCTGGTCGGCGGCGCCCCAGGCCACGCGGCATCCGAAGCGCGCCGCGTCGGCGAACGCGTGGGTGAGCAGCTCGGTCTTGCCGATCCCCGGCTCACCCGAGATCCAGACGGCGCCCCCGGTGCCCGCCGCGAGCGTCCGCACCAGCCCCCGCAGATGATCAATCTCGGCCACCCGGCCCACCCACGACCGGGCGCCGAGGCCGTCGCGCAGCGCCTTGGCGATCGGCGTGGGCACCACCGTGCGGAACGGCTCGCCGCCCGGCCGCGGGGCGGTGCGGTCGGCCGACCCGGACAGCAGGTGCCGGTGCAGCGAGCGCAGCTCCGGGCCCGGCTCGATGCCCAGCTCGGCGACGAGCGTGCGGCGGGCGGTGCGGAAGGCCTCGAGCGCCTCGCCGTGCCGGCCGGCCTGGTGCAGCGCCCGCATCAGCAGCTCGTGCAGGGGCTCGTGCAGCGGGTTGTCGCGGACCAGCGCGGTGAGCTCGGCGATCAGCCCGTCGTCGCCGCCGGCCTCGAGGCGCAGCCGGGCGCGCTGCTCCGCCGCGGCGAGCCGCAGCTCCGCGAGCCGCTGCCGGTCGAGCTCGAGAAAGGGCCCGGCCAGCCCGGCGTACGCGTCCCCGCGCCACAGCGCCAGCGCCTCGTCGAGCCGGGCGACGGCCCCGGTCGCGTCCCCGGCGGCGAGCAGCTCGGCCGCGGCCGCCCGCAGCCGCTGGAACTGCGCGGAGTCGAGGCAGGCCGGGTCGGCGCGCAGCACGTAGCCGCCCGAGCCGGTGCCCAGGTGGGCCGGCTCGAGCACCCGGCGCAAACCCGAGACGTACGTGTAGACGCTGCCCACGGCCGTGGCCGGCGGGGAGTCACCCCAGATCGCGGTGATCAGCTCGTCGCGCCCGACCACCCGGCCCGCGTGCGCGGCCAGCACGGCGAACACCGCCCGCTGCCGCGCGGGGCCCAGCTCGAGCTCGGTCTCGCCCCGCCAGGCACGCACCGGCCCGAGCACGCTGACGCGTACATTCGCCACGTGTCCTCCCGGGTCGGTACCAGTCAACTTCAAGGGAGACGGGCCGGGTGTCAATGGATAACACAAACCGCACGGACGGGCACTGTTGCGCCGTCGTCCTTCCGCGCGGGGCCGGGGCTCTGCTGAACTGGTTCATCGGACATACGGGCCCGATGAAGGATCCGTGAAGGTTCCGTGAAGGCTTGTTTCCGACACTGCTTCCCTGACCTGATGGGGAGGCAGCCATGGAACAGATCCGGGTCGCTGTGCAGGCGACGGACCCGCTCAGCCACGCCGGTCTCGCCGCGTTGCTCCAGTTCCGCGGCGACCTCACGCTGGTGCGCAACGCCCAGCGCGCCGAGGCCGACGTGCTCGTGGTGGCCGCCGAGCGGCTGAGCACCGAGGTGGTGGCCACCCTGCGCCGCGCCGGCTCCGAGACCACCGCCCCGGTCGTGCTGGTGGTCTCCGAGATCGACGAGAGCGACCTGCTGACCGCCGTGGAGTGCCGGGTGGTCGCGATCCTGCCGCGCGGAGCCGTCTCGGCCGACCGGCTCGCGCACAGCGTGAAGGCCGCGGCGTGCGGCGGCGGGGTGCTGCCGCCCAACCTGGTCGGCGAGCTGCTCAAGCACGTCGAGCGGATGCAGCGCGACGTGCTCACCCCCAACGGGCTGAACGCCTCCGGCCTGACCCCGCGCGAGATCGACGTGCTGCGGCTGATGGCCGACGGCTTCGACACCAACGAGATCGCCGGCAAACTGTGCTACTCCGAGCGCACGGTCAAGAACGTCATCTACGGCGTCACCCACCGGCTCAAGCTGCGCAACCGCTCCCACGCGGTCGCTTATGCGCTTCGCGCCGGGATGATCTGAGAGTTGGATGGGGCCATGGACGCCCCTCGCAAAGTCAAGCCCGGCGATCGCGTCGCCGTCGTGTCGCCCTCGTGGGCCGGCCCCGGGGTCTTCCTGGCGGTCCACGAACAGGCCCTCCGCCGCATCCGGGCCGAGCTGGGGCTCGAACCGGTGGAGCTCCCGACCACCCGTACGCCCGGCTCGTCCCCGGCCGAGCGGGCCGCCGACCTGATGGCCGCGTACGCCGACCCCGCGATCCGCGCCGTCTTCGCGAGCATCGGCGGCGACGACGAGATCACCGTGCTGCCGCATCTCGACCCGGCGCCGTTCCGCGCGGACCCCAAGCCGTTCTTCGGCTACTCCGACAACACCAACCTGCTCAACTGGCTGTGGATGCACGGCGTGGCCGGCTACCACGGCGGCTCGACGATGGTGCACCTCGCCCGCGGCGGCGGCATCGACGCCGAGCACCTCAGGTCGCTGCGGGCGGCGCTGTTCGAGACCGTCGACCTGCCGATCACCCCCGTCGAGCGGTTCGGCGACGAGGAGCTGAGCTGGGAGGACCCGGCGTCGCTGACCTCGCCCGCGCCCACCGTGCCGAGCCCCGGCTGGGTCTGGCACCGGCCCGACCGGGTGGTGAGCGGGCCGACCTGGGGCGGCAACCTCGAGATCCTGCACTGGAACCTGGCCGCCTCGCGGTGGATCCTGCCGCCGGCGAGCTACGCCGGGTCGATTCTGCTGCTGGAGACCTCCGAGGAGCTGCCGCCTGCCGACGAGGTCTTCCGGATGCTGCGCAACGCCGGTGAGCGCGGGCTGCTCGAGCAGTTCCCGGCGGTGCTGGTGGCCACGGCCAAGGCGAGCAACCTGGGGCACCGGCCCGCGCAGGAGGAGCGGGCGAGGTATCGCGACGACCAGCGGGAGGCGGTGCTGCGGGCGCTGGCCGCCTACAACCCCTCGGCAATGGCCGTGTTCGGGATCGATTTCGGACACACCGCGCCGCAGTGGATTCTGCCGTACGGCGGTCGCATGACCGTGGACGGGCCGAACCGCACGGTCACCGCGCACTACTAGCGGCGTGGACCGGCGGGGCGCACGGGTCGCAGAACGACCGGGCCGGCGGGTGCGCGGGCAGGCGGTGCGGGACGAGCAGCCAGGCCAGCACGGCGCCCACGACCATCAGCCCGGCGCAGATCGTCATGGTGTTGCGATAGACCGGGTGCAGCTGGGCGGCGTCGGTCAGGCTGCCGCTGCCCAGACCGGCCGCCAGCGGCAGGACAGCGACCGCGAGCAGGCCGGCGGCACGCGCGACGGCGTTGTTCACCCCCGACGCGATTCCCGCGTACGCGTCCTCCAGCGCGCCGAGAGCCGTGGCCGTCAGCGGCGCCACCAACGTCGACAGGCCCAGCCCGAAGATCAGCACCGCGGGCAGCACGTCGGCCCAGTACGAGGCGCCCGCGCCGATGCGCGACATCATGGCCAGCGCCACGGCGCAGATCAGCGGGCCCACGGTCATCGGGATGCGCGGCCCGATCCGCTGGGAGAGCCCGCCCGCGCGCGACGACAGCAGCAGCATCATCGCGGTCGTCGGCAGCAGCGCCGTGCCCGCGGCCAGCGGCGAGAAGCCGGACACGACCTGCAGGTTGACCACGAACAGGAAGAACACCCCGCCGTTCGCCGCGTACACCAGGAAGGTGACCAGGTTGGCGCCGCTGAACGCCGCGTTGCGGAAGATGCGCACGGGCAGCATCGGGTGCGGCGAGCGCCGTTCGGCGAGCACGAAGGCGACCATGGCCGCGGCGCCCACCGCGAGCGAGGCGAGCACGACCGGGTCGCCCGGGCCGTGCTCCGGCCAGGCCGTGAAGCCGTACGTGAGCCCGGCCAGCCCCACCGCGCCGAGCAGCACCCCGGTGACGTCGAGCGAACGGGCCGCCGCCGGGTTGCGCGACTCGGGCACGTGCCGCGCGGCGACGAGCACGACCGCGACGGCGAGCGGCACGTTGATCAGGAAGATGTAGCGCCAGCTGCCGATCTCGACGAGCCAGCCGCCGAGGAACGGGCCCAGCGCGCCGCCGATGCCGCCCAGCCCCGACCAAGCGCCGATCGCCCGGCCGCGGTCCTCCGGCGCGAACGACGCCTCCAGGATCGCGAGCGCGCCCGGGGTGAGCAGGGCCCCGCCCACGCCCTGCAGGATGCGGGCGGCGACGAGCAGCTCGACGGTCGGCGCCAGCCCGCACAGCAGCGAGGCAGTCGCGAACCACGAGACACCCAGCACGAAGATCCGCTTGCGGCCGTAGCGGTCACCCAGCGACCCGCCCAGCAGCACCAGCGCGGCCAGGCTCAGCGCGTACCCGTTGACGGTCCACTGAAGGCCGGCGGCGTCCGAGCCGAGGTCCCGGCCGATCTCCGGCAGCGCGATGGTGACGACCGTGGAGTCGATGAAGGCGAGGCTCGAGCCCAGCACGGTGGCGAGCAGCACCCACCGGCCCGCGGCCGAGCGGTAGCGGAGCGGCTCGCCGATCGTCAGGTCCATGCGGCGAACCCTATTACCGCAGAGCGGTCAGGCGCTTCGGCGTACCGGCTCGAGGTGCGGCGTGCGTCCGATCGCCCCGCGGGCGGCGAGCAAGGCGGCGTTCGCGACCTGCGCCGCCCGGCGGCTTGCTCCGTGCCTGCGCACCAGCAGGTTGCCCACCCGGGCGCCCAGCTCGGTGCGGTGGAACGGCTTGGTCAGGTAGTCGTCCGCCCCGGCGTGCAGCCCGGCGAGGATCCGCTGGTCGTCGACGTGCGCGCTGATCAGCATGATCGGCAGGATCTCGGTGGCGGGCTCGGCGCGCAGCCGGCGGCACAGCTCGATGCCGTCCATCCCCGGCATGCGCACATCCAGCAGCGCCGCGTCGATCCCCCCGCCCAGCAACGCCTCCAACGCCTCCCCGGCGCCCGCCACCGGCACGACCTCGTAGCCGGCCCGCTTGAGCCCGAACGCCATGAGGTCCCGGTGGTCGACATCATCGTCGGCGACAAGCACGGTCGGCATGCAAACCTCCAGGGACGCCGGCAGCAACCACTCTGCTCTTCGGTGCGCTCGCCCATTCGCTGAGCCGTTTCCCTCCCACTCCCGAAAGCCCCGCCGGCGTCGCCCTGTCGCCCGTCCGGAGGGGCCGATATCCGTCCGCTTCGGGTCCGAGTGCGCGGCTCGCCCGAGCGCGCGCCCCGCCCGGGTGCGTGGCCCGCCCGGGTGCGTGGCTCGTCCGCGTGCGTGGCTCGTCCGCGTGCGTGGCTCGTCCGGGTGCGCGGCCCGCCCGAGCGCGCGCCCCGCCCGAGCGCGCGCCCCGCCCGAGCCCGCGCCCCGCCCGAGCGCGCGGCCCCGGTCCAGCGCTGCCCCGGGTCGAATGAGGCCGGGGTTCGGGTGGGGCTCGGGGTTGGGTGGGGCTTGAAGTCGGGTCGGGCTCGAAGACGGGTGAGGCTGGGGCCGGGTGCGGCCTAGGGTCGAGCGCAGCTTGGGCCGGGCAGGGCTTAGGCCGGGCGGGGCTTGGGCCGGGCGGGGCTTGGGTCGGGTGCGGCCTGGGGCCGAGCGCGGCTCCGGGCTGAGCGCAGCTCCGGTCGAGAGCGGCCTCGAGTCGAGCGCCGCTCGAAGTCGAGTGCGGCCCGGGTGGAGCGTGGTCCCGGGTCGAGCGCGGTTTCGGACGAGCGCGGCTTCGGTACGAGCGCAGCTTCGGTCGAGTGCGGCCGCGAGTCGAGCGCGGCTCCAAGTCGAGCGCGGCTCCAAGTCGAGTGCGACCCCGGGTGAAGCAGGGTCTCGGGTCGAGCGCGGCTTCGGACGAGCGCGACCCTCATCGCGAGCGGGCCGCCTTGGGGGAATGCGGCGTCTGCGCCCCGCTGCCGTCGGTCTCTTGCCGTCGACGAAGCAGCTCCTCCGCGGGCCGGATCGTCGCAGCGGCGGATCGGCATGCCGTCGACCCGGTACTGGCGAGCCCCTCCGTCTCACGCCTGTCACCGGTGTCCGCACCCGGTCGGCGGCGCGGCGCAAGGAGCGTGGACAGAGAACGTGATTCGTCCGGAAGAGCGAGCCGCGGCGATGCCGACGCACCGCGGCACTGATCGGGTCGCCAGGCGGGCGATCGACCGAGCGGGGCTCGCGTCCGGTATCGCGCGAGTGGCCGTGCTGATGCTCGGGGGCTCGGCGTTGGGCGGAGTGATCGACTCGCGGGGAGGGGTTCGGCGTTGGGCAGGGATGGTTGCTCTGTTGGCCGAGGTGCTCGGCGTTAGGGCCGAGGTGCTCGGCGTTGGGTAGGTGGTTGCTCTGCTGGCGTCGGCGTCGGGCAGACGGTCGTTCAGGTGCCGGAGGCCGGTTGGGTGGTTGGCGGGTGGTGGTCTGGGGTTCGGCGGCTGGTTGGGCGGTCGGCGGGTGGTGGTCCGGGGTTCGGCGGCTGGTGGGGCGGTTGGCAGGTGGTGGTCCAGGGTTCGGCGGCCGGTTGGGCGGTTGGCAGGTGGTCGTCCCGCGAGTCGAGGTCGGCGATTCGGTGACTGTGCCGGGCGCAGGTCACGGTCGTCGTGGTCACCGAGAGCGGCGCATGGCGGCTGTGGAAACTAGGGTGGCAGGCATGATGCGTGCAGCCGTGTTCACCGAGCCAGGTCCCGCGTCCGTCCTTCGGATCGCCGAGCGGGACCTGCCGCCTGCCGGGCCCGGTGAGGTCCGCGTCCGGGTCGTCCTGTCGGCCGTCAACCCCACCGACACCGGGACGCGGGCGGGCCGCGGCGTGCCGGACGGGGTCACCCCGCCGCGCGTGCCGAACCAGGACGGCGCCGGGGTGGTGGACGCGGTGGGTGACGGGGTGACGGGGCTCGAGCCGGGCGACCGGGTCTGGGTGTGGGACGCCTCCTACGCCCGCGAGAACGGCACCGCGCAGGAGTACGTCGTGCTGCCGCGCCGCCAGGTGGTGCGGATGAACGAGGACGTGCCGTTCGAGGTGGGCGCCGCGCTGGGGATTCCGGCGCTGACGGCGCACCGCTGCCTCACGCTGGCCAGCGACGGGCCCGACCGGCTCGCCCCGGGGGCGCTGGAGGGCCGCACGGTGCTGGTGGCGGGCGGCGCGGGCGCGGTCGGCAACGCCGCGATCCAGCTCGCCAAGTGGGCCGGCGCGACCGTGCTCGCCACCGTCTCGTCGAAGGAGAAGGCGGAGCTGGCCACGGCCGCGGGCGCCGACGCGGTGTTCAACTACCGCGACGAGGACGTGGCGGCGCAGATCCGGGCGTTCAGCGAGACCGGCCCCAACGTGGTCGTCGAGGTCAGCACCGACAACCTGCCGCTCGACCTCGACGTGATCGCGCCGGGCGGCAACATCGCCATCTACGTGCCGGGCAAGGTGTCGTTCGGCAGCTTCAAGGCGATGCTCAAGAACGTCAGCCTCGACTTCGTGCTGACCTACACCACCTCGGAGCAGGAGAAGGACAACGCCGTCGCGGCCGTGGCCGAGGCGGTCGACTCCGGCGCCTTCCGGGTGGGGGAGGAGGCCGGGCTGCCGATCGTCCGGTTCCCGTTCGACCGGGTCGCCGACGCCCACGAGGCCGTCGAGCAGCACGTCGTGGGCAAGGTCGTCATCGAGGTGACGGCACCCTAGCGAGCAGCGCGTCGGCCACCCGCTCCACGCCGCGGCCGTCCACCGCCGACCAGGCCCGCTGGGCCAGCTCGGTGCGGGCGGCCGCGTCGGTGAGCAGCCGGCTGAGCGTGTCGACGGCGTCCGCGCCCAGGTGGCCGAGCCGCCCGAGGCCCGCCCCGTAGCCGCGGGCGATCGTCTTCTCGTACCCCAGGATCTGGTTGTCGACGACCCAGACGAGCGCCGCCGGCAGGCCCAGGCAGAGCAGCTCCCACGTCGACGTGCCGCTCGCGCTCACCGCGAGGTCCGCGCCGGCGAGCAGCTTGGGCAGGTCGTCGGTGGGGGCGATGATGTCGAAGCGCTGTCCCTCGCCGGGCACGACGGCGTGCAGCTCGTCGCGCAGGCTCTCGTTCGCCCCGATGATCGTGGCCTCGAACGGCGCCCCGGTCTGCGCGAGCAGCACCGCGATCTCGGGAGCGGCCCGATAGGCGTCCGTGCCGCCGAAGAAGGCGACGACCTTGGGCGTACGGGTGGAGGTGTGCACCGGCGGCTCGAGCGGCCGCAGCTGGCGCACCGAGCTGCGCAGCAGCGCGTAGTCGAGCCCGGCCAGGCCCAGCCCGTCGGCCCCGCTGATCACCGAGTCGAGGTTCTGGTCGACGTAGATGTCGGCGGTCTGCCCGCGGAAGTCGCCGTCGACGATCGCGAGCACGGGCAGCCCCGACGCGCGGACCGCCGCGGAGTGCTCCGGCGGCAGCGTGTACGAGTCGATGACCAGCGCGTCCAGGCCGAGCCGCCCGGCGGTCCCGACCAGCCCGGCCGCCTCGGCCGGCGGCTGCTCCCAGGCCAGGCCGCGCTGCGTGAGCTGCGACTCGGCCCACTCCACGCCGCCGAGGTCGGCGAGGAACCGCACGCCGACGCCGCGGGCCACCAGTTCCTCGGCCAGCGCGACGCACCGGACGAGATGCCCGACGCCGGTGCGGGCACCGGCGTCGCAGCGGATTCCGACAACCGTCACGGCTACGCCTGCACCAGGGCCTTCTGCAGGACGTGCGCGTTGAGCTCGATGAGGTCGGGCCGGCCGGCCAGCCAGTCGGCGAGCTCGCGCACCGAGATCGGCTCGTCGCCGAAGTGGCCCACGATCGCCTCGATGAGCTTCCAGTCGTCCTCGGTGTCCAGCGTCAGCCGCAGGTGCGAGAGGTCGGGCTGCATGGTCAGGCCGATCACGTCGAAGTCGTCGGCGTGCGTGTAGATGTACGACGTCACGTGGGTGCGGTGGTGCTCGGTGGCCAGCTTGTCGACGGCGCGCAGCACCGGGGTGCGCACGACCTCCACGTCGAGCCCGCGCGGCAGGGTGCGGGCGATGGACGTGGTCATGTAGTCGACCTCGGCCGCGACGAACACCCGGTGGGCGAGCCCGACCAGGTGCGGGTCGAGCAGCGGGCAGTCCGCGGTGAACCGCATGACCACGTCGCTCTCGTGCCGGTCGAGCACGCCCAGGAAGCGGGTCAGCACGTCGTCGACCGGGCCCCGGTAGCAGGGCACGCCGATCTTGGCGCACTCCTCCACGACGGCGTCGTCGGCCGGCTCGACGGTGGTCGCGACGACCAGCGTGTCGAGCACCCCGCTCTGCTGGGCGGCCCGCACGACCCGCTCGAGGACGCTGCGGCCGCCGAGCTGGCGCAGCACCTTGCCGGGCAGGCGCGAGGAGCCCATGCGGGCCTGGATGATGCCGAGGGTTGTCATTTAAGTCCTTTTCGAAGGCGGTTACGTGCCTTGCGGGCGACGCCGTACCCGAGTTTCGCCACACGAAAGCTCACGGTGCCGCTGAATAGCGCAACCTGCTTGCGAAGTTTGTGGAGTTCGGAGTCCCGCTTGTTGAGCTCGCGCTCGTACCACTGGGCGCGGGAGGTGGCGTCGGCGATCTGCCGGCGCAGGGCTCGCAGCTGCTCCTCGTGCTCGCGGCGCGAGTCGGGCAGGGGCAGCTCCTCGTCGGCCGGTACGGCCGGGACGTCGTCGGGCAGGCCGGCGGCGCCGTGCAGGATCGAGGTGAGCGTCGGCAGGTCGGTGGCGGCGGGCCAGGGGTGTGCGTAGCCCCCGCCGAGCAGCGTCTGCGCGAACCGGCGGATCACACCGGACTGCGGGGGGACGCTGGGGTCGAGCAGCGCGTAGCTGTCGTGGTGCACCACGACGTTGTCGGCGGTCGCCTCGGGCAGCGCGGCCGCCCAGCCGGTGAGCAGCCGCCGCAGCGTCGGCAGGTCGTGCCGCAGGCTCGCGGCCAGCAGCAGCTCCTCGAGCAGCCGGCCCGGGGGCAGCGGCCCCTCGAGCACGGACAGGTCGCGGCCTGGGGCCTCGCGCAGCACGCGGCGCACCCACCGGCCGTCGGAGCCCGGGGTGAGCTCGAGGACCGGGCCGTCGCCGGCGAGCACGGGCGGGAGGTGCAGCACGGCCGCGGGGCGGGGCGCCCGGTGGGCGGCCACCAGCCAGGAGGCGGCGAACTCGGGGCCCAGCCCGCCGCGCACGGCGGCCGCGGCGAGCCGGCGGGGATCGCTGAGGACGGCCTTGTCGGCGTACGCCTTACCGACCGCACCCGCGGCCACGGCGGCCAGCGCGTCGGACGGGCCGTCCTGCAGCGCGTTGGGCGTGGCGATCAGCGTCGGCGCCTCGGGCACCGGCCAGGCCGCCGCCACCCAGTCGATCGCGAGGCCCTCGGCGGCGAGCCGGTCGGCCAGCCGGGTGGGGTTGCCGGGCTTGGTGTCGAACTCGCCGAGCGGCCGCCACTCGCTGTCGTTCTGGGCCGACGTGGCGGTGGTGGGGTCGACGAGCCGGTGCACGCCCAGCTCGTTCTCGACGGCGAGCAGCAGCGTGCCGCCGGGGCGCAGCGCGCGCTTGAGCGCCTGCAGGCACTCGACCCAGTCGAGCTGCGCGTCCTCGACCGAGCACAGCCGGTCGAGGCCGTCGAGCGCGACCACGACCTCGTACTTCTCGTCGGCGGGCAGCTTGGCGAGCGAGCCGCAGAGCGTGGTGATGCCGCGGGCGTCGAGCTCGATCGCCTCGGGCTCGGAGCGCACCAGGCAGGTGACAGCGGCGCGGGCGGCGAGCGCGTCGATCAGCTCGTCGGTGTGCGGGCCGGCGATGAGCACCTCGGCGCCGGCCGGGAGCTGCCCGGCCAGGTAGCCGAAGAGCGCGCCCCCGGCGCGCGGGCGGTCCTCGGTGAAGGAGGGCATCTCACCCCCGATCATTTCGATCATGCCAGCACGGCCTCCGTCTCGGCGGGAGAGGCAGTGTAATACCCCGTCCAGCCGAGCATTGCGCGCAGCTCCGCGGGTGACGCCAGGTAACCGTCCCCCAACTCGCTCATGGCCGTGGCGCGGGCGGCCGCCAGATCGACGTGCTTGCCGTGCAGCTCTGGCCAGTTGCGCCGGATGCGGTCGGCCGTGGGCCGGTGCTCCTTGTCGAGGTGCATCGGGTCGCCGTAGACGGCGGGCTCGCAGCCGGCCGCGACGCCGTGGAACACGGCGCTGCTCAACCTGTTCGACGCCACGCGCTTGTGTTTGCGCAGCTCGACCAGTTGTTTGTCGAGGAAGTCGATGTCGGTGTCGCGCCACTGGTACCCGCGGTAGCCGTGGCAGATCACCCGGCCGTACTTCTCGTACGAGGCCCGGACGGCATCGTTGCGGAACTCGTGCCAGTAGAGACAGAACGTCACCGGGCCGCCGCGCTCGGTCTCCAGAATCTCCTCGACCTGGCGCTCGTGGTCGCCCGCGATGTGCTGGCCCTCCCACCCGTGGAACGGATACCAGATCGTGCCCTCGCGGGCCGCTTCCTCGGCCGGCGTCGGCTCGGGGCGCATGGTGAGCAGGTACAGAAACGGCGCGCCGACCACCGTGGCCTGCCGGCGTCCCATCGACCACGCCCGCCGTCTCGTCTGCTCGGAATAGACGAAGATGGGCCGGCCCGGCACATAGGGAGTGCCGGCGCCGAGCCCGTCCACCACGTTCCACCCGTGCTGCAGGTAGCCGTTGATCCGGGGCGGATGCTCCCGGTCCAGCCCGCAGTACTCGGCCAGGATGTGCGCGTGGCCGTAGAAGTGGTTGGCGTGGTGCACCCGCTAGCTCCCGAGGATCGTGCGCAGCGTCTCCACGACGCGGTCCTGGTCGGCGTCGCTGAGATCGACGAAGAGCGGCAACGATAGCTGCTCGGCGTAGAAGGTCTCGGCCACGGGGCACATGCCGCGCTTGTAGCCGAGGTCCTCGAACACCGGGTGCCAGTAGACCGGGATGTAGTTGACCTGCACGCCGATGCCGGCCTCGCGCATGCGCTCGAAGACCTCGCGGCGGCGGCCGTCGAGCACCCGGACGGGGTAGAGGTGACGCAGCGGGTCGACGCCGTCACGCTGGATCGGCAGGCGCAGCCCCGGCACGTCGGCGAGCAGCTCGTCGTAGCGCGCGGTGAGCTGCTGGCGGCGGGCCTTGAAGGCGGCCAGCCGCTTGAGCTGCGAGCTGCCCAGGGCGCAGAGCACGTCGGGCAGCCGGTAGTTCTCGCCGAACTCGTGCACCTCGTAGAACCACGGGCCCTCGTCGGGGCGGCGCAGGTCCTCGCGGACCACGCCGATCGTGCGGAAGGTGCGGGCCCGCTTGAGCAGGTCGGGCCGGATCGACGCGACCGCGCCGCCCTCGGCCGTGGTCATGTTCTTGGTCGGGAAGAACGAGAACGTCGTCAGGTCGGCGAGCGTGCCGACCGGGCGGCCGTGGACGGTCGAGCCGATCGAGTGCGCGGCGTCGCCGACCAGCACCGCGCCGACGCTCTCGGAGATCTTGCGCAGCGCGTCGTAGTCGGCCGGGTGGCCCGCGTAGTCGACCGCGCCGATCGCCTTGGTGCGCGAGGTGACGGCGGCCTCGACGGCCGCCGGGTCGATGTTGGCCGTCTCGTCCTCGATGTCGGCGAACACGATCGTGGCGCCGTGCATCGCCGCGGCGGACGCCGTCGCCACGAAGGTCATCGGCGTCGTGACGACCTCGTCACCCTTGGTGACGCCGGCCGCCGCGTACGCCGTGTGCAGCGCGGTCGTGCCGTTGGTGACGGTGACCGCGGGCGCGCCGGCGACGGCCTCGATGTCCTTCTCGAACTGCGCGACCCGGGGGCCGGTGGTCAGCCAGTCGCTGCCGAGCGCGGCGACGACCGCCTCGACGTCGGACTGGTTGATCGACTGCCGCCCGTACGGCAGCATCAGCTCTCCTCGAGGAGCTTGCGCATGTCCTCGACCGAGAGCCACAGGTCGTTGTTGTCGGAGCGGTAGTTGAAGCCGTCCGCGACCTCCTCGCCACCCTCGGGCTTCTCGTAGCCCCAGCTGGCCACGACCGGCTGCACCACGTAGCGGTCGGGGAAGCGCAGCGTCCGGCGGCTGTCGTCGGAGGCGATCATCTCCTCGTGCAGCTTCTCGCCCGGCCGCACGCCCATCTCGTGGGTCGCCGAGTTCGGCGCGACGGCCTCGACCAGGTCAAGGATCCGCATGCTCGGGATGCGCGGGACGAACAGCTCGCCGCCCTGCATGGTGTCGAACGAGTCGACGACGAACTTCACGGCCTGGGGGAGCGTGATCCAGAAGCGGGTCATGCGCTTGTCGGTGATCGGCAGGCTCTTGCCCTCGGCGGCGAGCTTGCGGAACAGCGGAACGACCGAGCCGCGGCTGCCCATAACGTTTCCGTAACGAACCACCGCGAGGCGCGTCGGGTGGGTCGCGGCGTAGTGGTTGCCGGCGATGAACAGCTTGTCGGCGACCAGCTTGGTGGCGCCGTACAGGTTGATCGGGCTCGAGGCCTTGTCGGTGCTGAGCGCGACGACCTTCTTGACGCCCTTGTCGATCGCGGCGTCGATCACGTTCTGCGAGCCGTTGATGTTGGTCTCGACGAACTCGGACGGGTTGTACTCCGCGGTGTCGACCTGCTTGAGCGCGGCGGCGTGCACCACGTAGTCGATGTTGTGCATGGCCCGCTCCAGGCGCGCCTTGTCCCGGATGTCACCCAGGAAGAAGCGCAGCCGCGAGTCGTCGCCGAACATCTGCCGGACCTCGTACTGCTTCAGCTCGTCGCGGGAGAACACGACGATGCGCTGCGGGTCGAGGTGGGTCAGGGCGTAGTCCAGAAACGCCTTGCCGAAGGACCCGGTGGCACCGGTGACCAGGATCGACGATCCGCTGAGTACAGACACTTGATTTTCTCCCGGGGGGTGGGCAGGACGCAGTACGAGGCGGAAGCATAACCACCTCACCAGCCGATTCGCGGGCCAACATCAAACGCCAACCGTAGTTCATCGGCGCTTCCGCTAGCATTAACGACCACGTTGCCGCAGGCGACGAGCTTGAAAATCCTCTGTCCACCCGCCCCCTTTGGAGTACCCCCGTGAGTGAACTGCAGAGACTGCGCGAGGCGTTCCGCACCGCCCTGGACCTTCCGGCGGACGCCCCCGTGGACGACCTGCGGTACCAGGACAACGAGAAGTGGGACTCCTTGGCCCACATGTCCCTGGTGGCGGCCATCGAGGACGAGTTCTCCGTGATGATTGACACAGACGACGTGATCAACATGTCGAGCTTCGCCGAGGCCGTCCGCATCCTCGGCAAGTACGGGGTTGACATCAATGAGTGACCGGGCGGCCCTGGTCACAGGCGCCTCCCGCGGTATCGGACGGGCTACCGCCACGCGGCTCGCCGAGCGAGGGTACGACCTCGTGCTGCACGGCCACGGCGCCGAGGCGGTCGCCGCGGTCGCCGAGGAGCTGTCCGGCAAGTACGGCGTGACCGCCGTCAGCGGGCACGGCGACATCGCCGACCCCCAGACGTCCAAGGCGCTCACCCAGCTCGCGTTTCAGACCTTCAAGCGCCTCGACGCGCTGGTGGTCAACGCCGGCACGCACGCCGCCGGCATGCTCGGGATGACCGACGACGCCACCATCCAGCGCCTGTTCGCGGTCAACGCGGCCGGCGCGGCCTACACGCTGCGCGGCGCCGCCCGGCTGCTGGCCCGGGGCAAGAACCCGGCCGTCGTGCTGGTCTCGTCGATCACCGCCTCGCGCGGGATCGCCGGCCAGGCCGTCTACGCCGCCTCCAAGGCCGCCGTCGCGGCGCTGGCCAAGTCGGCCGCCAAGGAGTTCGGGCCGCAGGGCATCAGGGTCAACGCGGTCGAGCCCGGCTTCATCGCCACCGACATGCTCGACACCCTCGACGAGAAGGGCCGCCAGGAGCGCATTGCCGACACGGCGCTGGGCCGGCTGGGTGAGGCCGACGAGGTCGCCGACGTGATCGCGTTCCTCCTCTCCGAGCAGGCCCGGTTCGTGACCGGCCAGGTGCTCGGGGTCGACGGAGGACTGACGCTGTGAACCTGCTGCACCCCGGTGCCCGCGTGATCGACGCGGTCACCGGCGAGACGCTGACCGAGCAGATGATCGAGGCAGCGGCCGCCGAGCTGGCCACCGGGGCCGGCGTGGTGTTCCTGCCGTTCGAGACGACTCTGCCCGCGATCGCCCGCTATCTGGCGGCGTTCCGGGTGGGCCGTCCGGTCGTGCTGCTCGACCCCGACGGCGACCACGCCGACCTGATCGAGCGGTTCACCACCACCGAGGTGCACCCCGACCTGGCGCTGCTGCTGACCACCAGCGGCTCGACCGGCAACCCGAAGCTGGTGCGGCTGTCCGCCGAGGCCGTGCGGGTGAACGCCGAGCAGATCGCCGAGGTTCTCGACATCACGCCGGACTCGGTCGCCATCACGACCCTGCCGCTCTTCTACTCGTACGGGATGTCGGTCCTCAACTCGTACCTGCTCAAGGGCGCGACCGTGGTGCTCGAGCGCACCGGCATCATGCAGCGCGACTTCTGGACGGCGGCGGGCGAGCACGGCGTCACGTCGATGGCGTTCGTCCCCTACCAGTACGAGATGCTCCGCCGGCTGCGCTTCGACCCGGCGAAATACCCCGCGCTGCGCACGCTCACCCAGGCGGGTGGCCGGCTGCGCACCGACCTGGTGACCGATTTCGCCCAGCGGATGGCGACGGTCGGCGGCCGGCTCTACGTGATGTACGGCCAGACCGAGGCCGCGCCCCGGATGGCCACGCTGCCGCCCGAGCGCCTCGACGAGAAGCTCGGCTCGGTCGGCCTGGCGCTGCCCGGCGGCACGTTCACGATCGAGGACGACGAGGTCGTCTACCGCGGCCCCAACGTGATGATGGGCTACGCCGAGACGGCGGCCGACCTGGCGCTCGGCGACGTGCAGGGTGGCGTGCTGCACACAGGTGATCTCGGTCGCATCGACGACGAGGGTTTCCTGTTCATCACCGGCCGCACCAAGCGCATGGGCAAGGTCTTCGGCGTCCGGATCAACCTGGATGACGTGGAGAAGAACTTCCCGGTGGCCGCCGTGGCCGGCGACGACAAGCTGCACGTGTTCGCCGAGAACATCTCGGACGACGAGGCCCGCGGGCTCCGCACCAAGATCTCCGAGTGGCTGGGGACACACTTCTCCGGCGTCGTAGTGCGTAGTGTTGACGCCCTGCCGCTGCTGCCGAACGGCAAGATCGACTATCGGGCGCTGGAGTCGTCGCTGTGAGTGTGTTCACCCTGCCTCAGGCCGCGAAGGAGGAGGTCCTTCTCAAGGAGCTCTCCGCGCTGACCGAGCACCACCGGGAAAACTGCGAGCCGTACGCGCGGATCCTGGCCGCCTCGGGCTTCCGGACCGCCTCGTCGGTCGCGGAGCTGCCCTGGCTGCCGGTGCGGCTGTTCAAGAACCTCGAGCTCAAGAGCATCCCCGACGACGAGGTCTACAAGGTCCTCACGTCGAGCGGCACCACCGGCGCCGAGGTCAGCAAGATCTACCTCGACAAGGCGGCGGCCGGCGAGCAGACCCGCAAGCTGGGCGCCACCGTGCAGACCGTGCTCGGCCCCAAGCGGCTGCCGATGATCCTGGTCGACACCAAGGCGATGCTGAAGGACCGCAAGTCGTTCAGCGCCCGCGGCGCCGGCGTGCTGGGCATGTCGAACTTCGGCCGTAATCACGTCTGGGCGCTCGACAACGAGGGCCACGTCGACGTCGAGGCGCTGCGCGGCTTCCTCGAGCAGTACGGCGACGAGCCGTTCCTGATCTTCGGCTTCACCTACCTGGTCTGGCTGCACCTCTACGAGGTGGCCCGCGACAACGGGCTCGACCTCAGCAACGGCATCCTGATCCACTCCGGCGGCTGGAAGAAGCTGATCGACCAGGCCGTCTCGCCGGAAGAGTTCCGCAACCGGCTGGCCGGCGTCGGGCTCACCAAGGTGCACAACTACTACGGCATGATCGAGCAGATCGGCACGATCTTCCTCGAGGGGCCCACCGGCGGCTCGCTGTACTGCCCCGACTTCGCCGACGTGGTGATCCGCGACCCCGAGACCTGGGCCGAGCAGCCGGTCGGCAAGCCCGGGCTCATCGAGGTCATCAGCACGCTGCCGACGTCGTACCCGGGTCACGTGCTGCTCACCGAGGACCTCGGCGTGGTGCACGGCGTCGACGACGGCGACTGGCCCGGCAAGCGTTTCTCCGTGCTGGGCCGGCTGCCGCGGGCCGAGGCGCGCGGCTGCTCCGACACCTACCGGGAGGCGGCGTGATCCAGTACCGCTTCGGCGTGGAGGGCGACCTCACCGCTCCCTCCGACGACCGGCTCACCGTCGGCGACCCCCGGGTCGTCGACTTCCTCGCCAAGCTGGCCCGCAAGCTGCTCGCGCCCGCGGTGGCGCGGCGGCACCCGGAGCTCGGCTCGCTGGGGTTCTTCCTGCGCCCGGCCGAGCTGCACCGCACGGTCGAGCACATGAGGCAGGGCGACGCGCTGGTGTTCCCGCGCGGCAACGTCTTCCACATCCCGCCGGCGAACGTCGACACGATCTTCGTGTACTCGTGGGCGCTGTCGGCGCTGGCCGGCAACCACAACGTCGTCCGCATCTCGGAACGCTCGGCCACCGCTGCCGACACGATCCTGACCGCGCTCAACGAGGTGCTCGCCGACGCCGACCCGGTGATCGCCCGCACCCAGCGCATGATCACCTACGGCCGGGACGACGCGGTCACCGCGGCGCTCAGCAAGTGGGCCGACCTGCGGGTCATCTGGGGCGGCGACTCCGCCGTCGAGGCCATCCGCAAGCACCCGCTGCGCCCCTCCGCGCGCGACCTGACCTTCCCCGACCGCACGTCGTGGGCGGCGCTGTCGGCCGACGGCTGGCGGGCGTCCGACCCGGCCAAGCGGCGGGCGGCGGTGCTCGGCTTCACCAACGACTCGTACTGGTTCGACCAGGCGGCCTGCTCCTCGCCGCGCGCCGTGTTCATCGTCGGCGAGGACGCCGACGTGAGCGACGTCCGCGAGGAGTTCGTCGAGCTGCTGCTCGAGACGGTCGACCAGCGCGGCTGGGAGATCGATGCCGCCATGGCGGTCGAGAAGCGGGTCAACGCCTACGGCATGGCCGCGACCGGCGCCGTCTCGTCGATGGAGTTCCCGGCCAACACGGTCACCGCCATGTCGCTGATCACGGTGCCGGACGCGCCGCGCCGCTGGATCGGGGCGGGCGCCTTCCCGTTCGCCCAGGTCGGCTCGCTGCTCGAGCTGGTGCCGGCGATGAACCGGCAGGACCAGACGTTCAGCCACTTCGGCTTCACGAGCGAGCAGCTGCGCGAGTTCGCGCTGGCGCTCGGCGGCCGCGGCGTCGACC
The DNA here is from genome assembly GCF_051386375.1 of Actinoplanes sp. URMC 104. Taxonomy (NCBI): domain Bacteria; kingdom Bacillati; phylum Actinomycetota; class Actinomycetes; order Micromonosporales; family Micromonosporaceae; genus Actinoplanes; species Actinoplanes sp. URMC 104. Next base: position 358,893 of record NZ_JBPQTO010000004.1, read on the forward strand.
GCATCGTCCCGTTCGGGTCGGCCCTCACCTTCGGTTCCATCTGGGACGGCTACGACCTCCCGCGTGAGTTCACCCGGTTGACGACGCTCGTCGAGTGACCGCCGTGCTCGAGTCCGCCGAGGCCCCGCCCGCGGCGCCGGCCCCGGCGGACTCCCGACGACCCCGCCAGGTGTACCGCTACGTGCGGTTGCCGCTCGCGATCCTGCCCTGGATCGTGCCCGCCGTGCTGTTCGTGCTCGCGCTGCTCGACACGGGCGTGCCGGGCCGGGACATCGCGCTCTACTCGCTGTACTTCGCCGTCGACATCGTGCTGCCCGGCACGCTGCTGTACCGGGCGTTGCGCGGCAGCCGCGGCAACCTGCCCGAGGACCTGGGCCTGGGCGCGGCCACCGGCATGCTGATCATGCTGGTCGGCTGGGCGCTGTGCGCGGCCACCGGCAACCAGGTGCTGCTGCCGTGGTGGCCTGCGCTGGTCGTGGTGCCGTTCCTGGCGGTGCCGAGGCTGCACCGGCACTGGCGGGTGAGCGATCCCCGCCCGCTGCCGTTGCGCTGGTCGTGGATCGTGGCCGGCGGCCTGGCGCTGCTGGTGGCCTCGCAGTACCCGGAGTGGGCCTCGACGCCGCTGCCGCCCGCCGGGGGCGTGATCTATCAGGACGTGCTCTACCACCTCGCGCTCGTGCACGAGATGACCCGCGGGATCCCGTTCCAGGTGCCGCAGGTGGCGGGCGAGACGCTGCACTACCACTACCTGTCCGACGCCGACATCGCCACCGGCAGCATGATCACCCAGATCGACCCGGCGATCGTGCTGCTGCGGCTGTGGATCGTTCCGGTGGCCGGAACCGCGATCTTCGTGCTCGCCGCGCTGACCCGCCTGCTCAGCGACCGGTGGTGGGCGGGCGCGCTCGGCGGCACGACCGCGGTGCTCGGGTTGCCGCTGCTGCTGGGCTCGGCCACGACGGCGCTGGGCGTGAGCCCGGTCAGCGCGGTCAGCCCCTCCCAGACGTACGCGATCCCGCTGCTCGGCCTGCTGGTCGTGTTCACCGTCGACGTGTTGCAGGGCCGCCGGCTGGGCTGGACGTGGCTGCTGGTCTTCCCGCTCGCCCTGGCCTGCGCCGGCGCCAAGTCGAGCGCGCTGCCGCCGTTGCTGGCCGGCCTGCTCGCGGCGTCCGTCGTCATGCTCTTCCGCCACCGCCGGCGGCTGCTGCCCACGGCCGGGTTCTTCGCCCTCACGGTCGCGGCCACGGCGCTCGGTTTCCGGCTCTTCGCGGGCGGCGGCGCCGGCACGCTGGCCTTCCAGCCGCTCGCCATCCTGTACTGGGTCACGCCCTACCGCGGCACGATCGGCTATCAGGACGTCATCGACAAGAACCAGTTCCTCCCGTACGGCGTGGAGCACGCGAGCACCGCCGGCAAGTTCTTCATCGCCTCGCTGCTCGTCTGGTGGCTGCTCATGCAGTCGCCGCGGATGCTCGCCCTCGCGGGCCTCGTCGCCCGCCCCACCCGCACCGACCCCGCCGCGTGGCTGCTGGCCGGCATGACCACGGCCGGCGCCGGCGCGACGTTCCTGCTCTGGCACCCGTCGGCCAGCCAGATCTACTTCTTCATGAGCGCGGCGCCGTTCGGCACGGTCGCGGTCGCCTGGGTGATGGCCCAGGTGGCGCGCAGCTGGCGTCCGGTGCTCGCCGGGGTGCTGGCGGGCGGCATCTGGGCGTTGATCGCCCCGCAGATGTTCCCGCCGCGCGTCGACCGGGTGGTCCGCTGGGCGCTCGTGCTGGCCGAGCCGGTGGTGCGTACGGCGATCGTGGCCGCGGGCGTGGCCGCGATCGCGCTGATCCTCCGCCGCGTCTTCACCGGCCGTACGCCCTGGCGCGCGGTCCCGGCCGGGCTGCTCGCCGCGGTCCTGGGCGCGGGGCTGGCCGGCGGCGCCCAGCGGCAGTTCAAGGAGGTGGACACCGCGCTGTCGGGCGCGCCTGCCCCCTACGTCGAGCCGGAGAAGCGCATCCTGCCCGAGGAGATGCAGGCCGCGCAGTGGCTCGACGAGAACGCCGGCAAGGACGACGTCGTCGCCACCAACGTGCATTGCCAGCCGATCGACTGGGTGTCCGGCTGCGACGCCCGGGCGTTCTGGGTGGCCGGGCTGGGCGGCCGGCGCACCGTGATCGAGAGCTGGGGATACACCGACGAGGCCGTCGCGCAGGACGGCGTCAACGGCGAGCGCTACATGCGGCAGCCGGCGCCCGACTTCGAGCGCTACATGCTCAACCAGAAGGTCTTCGCGGACGGGCTGCCGGCCGACATCGAGAAGCTGCAGCGGCTGTACGACGCGAAGTGGCTGTTCGCGGACGAGCGGGCTGCCGGTAAGGTCTCGGCGAACCTGGCCAAGGTGGCAACCCTGCGATACACCGCCGGGCCGGTCACGATTTATCAGTTGCGCTGAGCCGTACGGTGGTGGGGTTAACCCTACCGCCGATCGGGCGGCTCGCAGGATCGGAACGGGGACCGCCGATGCCTAGCGTCAACAACATGACGACGTACGCCTCTCCCGCGCCCTCACCTCTCGCGCGCCTGTCGCGGCAGGTGCTCATCGACACCCAGTACGTGCTCGTCGGCTTCCCGCTCGCGATGCTCACGGTCACGCTGTTCATGACGTTGTTCTTCACCGGCGTGGGCACGTTGATCATCTGGGTCGGCCTGCCGATCCTGCTGGCGACGTTCATGGTGGCGCGCGCCTTCGCCATGCTGGAGCGCGCCCGGATCCGCCCGGTGCTGGGCCGGGAGGTGCCGCAGCCCTACTACAAGAGCAGGCCCGACGCCGGCCTGCTGCAGCGGACACTGGCGCCGCTGACCGACAGCCAGTACTGGCTCGACCTGGTGCACGGCATGTTCCGCTTCATCCCGAGCACCATCAGCTTCAGCCTCGTGGTGACCTGGTGGGCCGGCGCGATCGGCGGGCTCACCGCGCCTCTCTGGGACTGGTCGATCCCGCGCGGGGCGGACGACCAGGACCTGCCCGAGCTGCTCGGGATGGGCGACGGCACCGCGACCCGGTTGGTGTTCTACATCGCGCTCGGCATCTTCTTCGCCGGCACCCTCTACCCGGTGGCCCGCGTCTCCGCCCTGCTCGAGGCGTGGTTCGCCCGCGGCCTGCTGAGCAGCCTGAACGATGTCCGCGAGCAGCTCGCCCAGGCGAACGCCGCCACGGTCGTCGCCCAGCAGCAGAAGGCCGCCGCCGTCTCGGCCGAGGCCACCGCGCTGCGCCGGCTCGAGCGCGACATCCACGACGGCCCGCAGCAGCGCCTGGTGCGGCTCGCGATGGACCTCGGCCGCGCCGAGCAGCAGTTCACCACCGACCCCGAGGCCGCCCGCGCCACCGTCGCCGAGGCGCTCACGCAGACCCGCGAGACGCTCGACGAGCTGCGCGCGCTGTCCCGCGGCATCGCCCCGCCGATCCTGGTCGACCGCGGGCTGCAGGCCGCCCTCATGGCGCTCGCCGGCCGCAGCCTGGTCCCGGTCGACCTCGACGCGGAGCAGATCGAGCGGCTCGAGCCCTCGCTGGAGTCGACGGCGTACTTCGTGGTCGCCGAGGCGCTGACCAACGTCGCCAAGCACAGCCACGCCAACGAGGTGCAGGTCAGCGTCCGGCGCAGCGGCAGCGGCCTGCTGGTCTCGATCGCCGACGACGGGGTGGGCGGCGCCAGCCTGGCCAAGGGACACGGGCTGGCCGGGCTCGACGACCGGGTGCGGGCGGCCGGCGGCGTGCTCGACGTGGAGAGCCCGCTCGGCGGCGGGACGCGGCTCACCGCGGCCCTGCCCCTCTTCTGATCGGCTTTTCTGACAGCATGGCGGCATGCGGGTGGTGATTGCAGACGACGCGGTGCTGTTGCGTGAGGGACTCGTCAGGCTCGTCCAGGAGAACGGTCACGACGTCGTCGCGGCCGTCGGGGACGGGCCTTCCCTCGTTTCCGCGATCGCCGAGCACAAGCCGGACGTGTCCATCGTGGACGTCCGCATGCCGCCCTCGCACACCGACGAGGGGCTCCGGGCCGCGGTGGAGGCGCGCGGCCTGGTGCCCGGCACCCCGATCCTCGTGCTGTCCCAGTACGTCGAGGTCTCGTACGCCGACGATCTGCTCGCCGACCGCCTGGGCGCGGTCGGCTATCTGCTCAAGGACCGGGTGTCGCAGGTCGGCGAGTTCCTCGACGGGCTGCGCCGGGTCGCCGGCGGCGGCACCGTGCTCGACCCCGAGGTGGTCAGCCAGCTGCTCGTCCGGCGCCGCCGCGACGACCCGCTGCGGGCCCTCACCCCGCGCGAGCGGGAGGTGCTGGGGCTCATGGCCGAGGGCCTGTCGAACAACGCGATCGCCCGCAAGATGGTCGTCACCGAGGGCGCGGTCGAGAAGCACGTGCGCAACATCTTCACCAAGCTCAACCTGCACCAGGACGAGGAGCAGCACCGCCGCGTGATGGCAGTGCTGGCCTACCTGCAGGGGTAGGGCTACCCCTACCCCCGATAAGCGGGTCAGCCGTATCGATCGCGGTCGCCGCAGTTCCTAGCGTTTCCAGCATGAAGAATCCCGAGCACGTCAAGGGCATCGCGGCACGCGCCGCGCTCTGGAGCGCCCGTCACCGGACTCTCGCGATCCTGGGGTGGATCGCCTTCGTCGCCGCCGTCACCGTCCTGAGCGGACACTTCGGCACCATCGAGGCCACCGGCGCCGACCAGGGTCACGGTGACTCGGGCAAGGCCGACCGGATCGTCGAGGCGGCCGGCTTCCCCGAGCGGCCCGCCGGCGAGATGGTCATCGTGCAGAACCGGGCGAGCAGCAACCGCGCCGCCGCCGTCGCCGACGTCACCGCGGCGCTGAGGAAGACGCCGGACGTGGTCGACGTGCAGGCGCCGATCCAGTCGCCGGACGGTCGCTCCTCGCTCGTCGCGTTCGGCATCGGCGGCGACCCGGAGACCGCCTCCGAGCGGGTGCAGCCGGCCCTCGACACGGTCGCCCGCGTGCAGGCCGTCCACCCCGGTCTCTACATCGCCGAGGGCGGCGACGCGAGCGGTGAGAAGCTGATCGGCGACAAGCTCGAGAAGGGCCTCAACCAGCTCGGGATGCTCTCGATTCCGGTGACGCTCGGCATCCTGCTGGTCGCCTTCGGCGCGGTGGTCGCCGCGCTGCTGCCGGTCGCGCTGGCGATCATGGCGGTCGTCGCGGCGATGGGCCTGCTGGCGTTCGCGAGCCGCCTGGCGCCGACCGTGGACACCACCGTGCACGTGATGCTGCTGGTGGGCCTCGCGGTGGGCGTCGACTACTGCCTGTTCTACATCCGCCGGGAACGCGACGAGCGGCGCAACGGCGCCGACCCGCACCGCGCCCTGGTGATCGCGGCGCAGACCTCGGGCCGTTCGATCTGGATCTCCGGTCTGACCGTCATCGTCGCGATGGCGGGCATGTTCCTGACGTTCGACACGACCTTCGTCAGCTTCGGCGTGGGCACGATCCTCGTCGTCGCGACCGCCGTGCTCGGCTCGCTGACCGTGCTGCCGGCGCTGCTGTCGGCGCTGGGCGACAAGGTCGACGCAATCAAGATCCCCGGACTCTACCGGCGGCGCAGCGACGGCCGGGTGTGGAACGGGTTCCTGCGGCTGGTGCTGGCCAAGCCGCTGATCTCGGCGGTGCTCGCGGTGGGCGCGCTGGCCGCGCTGGCCGCCCCGGCGCTCGACCTGCGGACCAAGGCCGAGGGCCTCGAGGACCTGCCGCCCAGCGCGCCGATCGTCCAGGCGTACCGGGCCATCGACGAAGCTTTCCCCAGCGAGACCTCGCCCGCGCAGGTCGTGGTGGCCTCGTCCGCGGTGCGGTCCAAGGGCTTCGAGCAGACCGTGGCGCGCCTCCGTGCGGAGGTGGAGGCGAGCGGCGGACGGCTCACCGGGCCGGTGGACGTGCGGATCAACCCCGCGGGAACGGTCGCCGTGGTGTCGCTCGGCCTGGCCCACGAGTCCGACCTGACGCTGCTGCGCTCCACCGTCGTGCCGCGGGTCTTCGGATCCACGCCGGCCCTGGTCACCGGCGAGGCGGCCGGCAGCGCCGACTTCAACGCCCGGCTCGACGCGAGCCTGCCATGGGTGTTCGGTTTCGTGCTCGGGCTGGCGTTCCTGCTGCTGCTGGTGTCGTTCCGCTCGGTCGTGGTCGCGGTCACCGGGGTGGTGCTCAACCTGCTGTCGGTCGCCGCGGCGTACGGGATGCTGGTCTTCGTCTTCCAGTACGGCCACTTCGAGAGCCAGCTGGACTTCCAGGCCGCGGGCGGGATCATCAACTGGATGCCGCTGTTCCTGTTCATCATCCTGTTCGGACTGTCGATGGACTACCACGTCTTCGTGCTCAGCCGGATCCGCGAGGGACACGACCGCGGCCTGTCGACGCGGATGGCGGTGCGCGAGGGCATCGGCCGCACGGCGGGCGTCATCACCAGCGCCGCGGTCGTGATGGTGGCGGTGTTCGCCCTGTTCGCGACGCTGCCGCTGGCCTCGACCAAGCAGCTGGGCATCGGCCTGGCCGCCGCGGTGCTGCTCGACGCGACCATCATCCGGGCCGTGCTGCTGCCCGCCGTGATGGCGCTGCTGGGCGAGAAGAACTGGTGGCTGCCCCGCTGGCTCGGGTGGCTGCCGCAGATCGCCCACGAGCCGCCGCAGACCGCGGCGCCCGCCCGTGACGAGCGGGAGCTGGCCCGGGTCTAGCCGTTGTGCCGTTCGCCGCTGCCGGACTCCGGGAACTCCCGGGGTCCGGTCCGGCGGTGCAGGAGGATCTCGGCGCCCACGGGACGGTAGCCCGCGGACTGGAAGGCGCGGATGCTGCGGGCGTTGCCGGCGGCCTGCTGGGACCAGAGCACGGCGCCCGGCGGGATCAGGTGCCGGCCCGCGAGCGCGAGCGCGCGGCCCAGCCCCCGGTCGCGGGCCTGCTCGTCCACCTCGATCGAGATCTCCCAGCGGCCCGCCACGCCGCGGCCGATCGTCAGGACGCCGCCGAGGGCCTGCCACGTGCGCACGTCGTCGCGGTGCTCGAGCGCCCGGCGTACGCGGGGGTGCTCCTGGTCCTGCTCCTCGGTGAGCGGCAGCGGCGGCGGACCGGCCAGCGCGGATGCGACGGTCAGCAGGTCGATCGTCTCGGTCGTGCGGCCGGTGCGGGCCATCAGCGCGGACAGGAAGACCGGGTTCATGGTCGCGGCCAGCGGGTCGCAGTCGAGCGCGGCGATCGTCGCGTGGATCCAGGCCGGGTCCTCGTCGAGGAAGATCACGGTGTGCGCGGTGAAGGCCAGGACCCCGGCGTCGCGGTCGCTGGGCTGCGGGACGACGGTCGTGCCGCCGTCGGCCGCGGGGAACTCCCCGGCGGCCGCCGCTTCGAGAATCTTCGCCAGCTCCATCCCGCGATCCTCCCGGTCAGAGGGACGCGCCGAGCAAGCGCCCCAGGGCGGCGGCGGCCAGGCCGAGGGCGAGGCTCAGCGCCACGTAGGTCACGGCCCGCCGGCGCTCGCCGTTGCGGACCAGCGTGAGCGTCTCGAGGCTGAACGTCGAGTACGTCGTGAGTGCCCCGCAGAAGCCGGTGCCCAGCAGGGCCGCCAGGGCCGGGGGAGCGGGCAGGCCGATCAGGAGGCCGAGCAGCAGCGAGCCGGCCACGTTGACGGTCAGTGTGCCGACCGGGAACGTGCCGCGGCGTAATGCCTGATCGGTCAGATAGCGCAGCGGAGCGCCCACCGCGGCGCCCAGCGCGACCAGCAGCGCGGTCACCGCGGCATCCGGGCCGCCAGCGCGCTGCCCGCCCAGACGGCCAGCAGCGCCCCGGCCAGGGTCGCCAGCAGGTACACCAGGCCGATCACGGTGGGTGACAGCACGACGTCGGTCATGGCCGTGGAGAAGGTGGTGTAGCCGCCCAGGAATCCGGTCACCAGGAACGGGCGCACGTGACGCCGGTCGGGCAGGAACCGGGCGATCCAGACCGCCAGCAGGCCGGCCAGGAAGCAGCCCGAGACGTTCACCAGCCAGACGGCCCAGCCGAAGCCGCCCGCCGGGTGGGGCCAGGCGACGGTGAGGCCGTAGCGCGCCAGCGCGCCGAGCACCCCGCCCGCCGAGATCACCCCGAGGGTCCGGCCGTCCATGCCGATCAAGGTAGCGCAAGCGACGGTGTGTCCACTTTGGGTGACGGTCACGGTCGCCGGAGCGGGATCGACACTGGTGGGTTACGGGTCCTAACGGGTGATGTGTAACACACAGCAACCGCCAAGGTGTCCGGCACAATCGCAGGCCGGACGCCGTTTGGCGGTCACAATCGGGCATTTCGACCGCGCGGCTCGCCGTTCCGACCGGGGAACGATTCCCTAACGGTCCCCGCGGAACTTAACCTTGGGTGGTACCTTTCGGCGTCGACTTGCCAGGCCCCGACGGCCTGACGACATCGCGCGCCCGAGCGAACTTCAGATGGCGGCGCACCAGCAGCCGGCGATGGACGAGGGAATGCATCACGCCAACTATCACTACGGTCACGCCCACCTGTTGGCCCGCTACTGCGATCTGCCCGATCCTATGCACCCGCCTCGCCTGCAGGGTTATCTCCAGCACGGCTGGAACATGGGTGACGGTCTAGCCCCGGGCACCCCCTTCGTGAACGGCAGCCGCATCTTCGTGTGGTCCGAGGAGACCCGGCGCCGCTCCTGGTCGCAGGGCCGCCGCGACGTCATCGTGGTCGGCGCCCCGTTCGCGTACCTGCTCGAGATGGAACCGGAGCCGGCCGACGCGCCCGAGCCCGAGGGCACCATCTTCTACCCCTTCCACGGCTGGGAGGGCCAGCAGATCAGCGGCGACCACCAGAGGCTGATCGACGAGGTCAAGGCCGTCGAGACCGGCCCGGTGACCGCCTGCCTGTACTGGAACGAGTACCGGATGAAGAGCGTTCGCAAGATCTACGAGAACGCCGGCTTCCGGGTGATCTGTCACGGCTACCGCGGCTTCTGGTGGCGTGACCACAACCGTGAGTTCCTGGTCGGGCAGCTCAAGGAGCTGCGCCGCCACCGCCGGGTGGTGTCGAACCGGCTGTGCAGCGCCGTCTGGTACGGCGCCCTGGCCGGCCGCGAGGTTGCCGTCTACGGCGACCCGATGGTCCTCGACAACGCCGACCCGACCTTCGGCGGCGAGCCGCGTCTGCGCCGGCAGTGGCCGGAGGTCTACGGGCACCGCACCGACTCCGCCGTCACCCATGCGCTGGCCCGCCAGCAGCTCGGCGCCGACGAGCTCGCCTCTCCCGACGAACTGCGCGCCATCGTGGGCTGGCCCGCCTCCACAGAAAGGCTGAAGTGATGTCGGAGCGCTCCGCGGCCCTGCTTCCGAACGAGGGCACGGACTTCGCCGCCGCGCTCGCCGCGCCGCCGGTCAACAACCTGCGGCGGATCGGCGGCGAGATGTTCGCGTGGAGCGACCGGGACCCGCAGCGCGGCCCGGCCCTGCCGCGCGGCGCCGTCCTCCGCCACCTGATCGGGGAGCACGCAGCCCCCGGCCGTACGGTCCTGGTCGCCGGGCCGCACGCCGAGGAGGTCGTGGTCGCGCTGGCCGACAGCGGCGCCGCGGTCACCTGGCTGCTGCGGTCGCTGGTCGACGCCGAGGAGGCCGCCCGCAACCACCCGCGGATCACCGTGCTCGCCGGCGCCGCGGTCAAGCTCGACGCCGCCGAGAAGTTCGACCTGGTCGTCGCGGCCGACGGCGTCGAGCGGCTGAACTCGGCCGAGGGCGAGCAGATGACCGCCGCCCAGCTGATCGACCGGCTCGCCGAGGCCGTGCAGCCCGACGGCGTGCTGCTGCTCGTGCACGACAACCGGCTGGGCGTGCACCACACCGTGCGCCTCGAGCCGGGCGCCCGCGAGCGGCACGACTCGGAGTGGTACGCGGCCGAGGACGAGCAGGACACCCAGCGCCCCGCCTCGCAGGAGCAGCTGGCCGCCCGGCTCGCCGAGTCCGGCCTGACGGTCGGCGCCTCGTACGCGGTGTTCCCCGAGCCGGCCGCCCCGACCGTGCTGGTCGGCGAGGGTCTGCTGGGCGAGGTCTCGTCGCCGCTGCGCCCCCGGCTCGGCACCGCGCTGTCCCAGGCGTTCGCCGCGGCGTTCCGTGGCCGTCCGGTGCTCAGCGACCCGCGCCGCCTGGTCAATCGCGCACTGCGGGCCGGCGCCGAGAGCACTGTGGCGCCCGCCTGGCTGATCATCGCGCAGGCGCAGGACGCCCCCGCGGTCAACCGCCACGAGCTGCTGATCGGCGACGCGCGCGGCACCTTCGCGTACGAGGTCGCCTCGAGCGGCAACCAGGTGCGCACGACCGTCCTCCAGCCGCTGGAGGGGCCGATCGAGCGGGAGGGCCTGCGCCGCATCAGCGAGCCGACCGCGCCCGGCGCCGACGCGGGCTACGTGCTCGAGGAGCGCCTGCTGCACCTCGCGGCCACCAACGACCTGCGCAACCTGCGGATCGAGCTGACCCAGTACGACGCCTGGCTGCGGGGCCAGGCCCAGGACGGCCTGCTCACCGGGCCGGTGGCGCTGGCCGGGCTCGCCGACGTCTTCGTCACCGAGGACGGCGCGGCGCTGCTGCCCACCCGCTGGGAGCCGGTCGAGCCGGTGCCGTTCGAGACCGTGGAGACCCGCGCGATCTGGCAGTTCGCCGTCCAGCTCATCACCTCGGGCCAGGCGCACCCGTGGCCGGTCACCTCCAGCGCGGTCGACCTGACGGCGATCATGCTGGGCATGGTGGGCCAGGGCGTCGGCGCCGACCAGGTGCGCGCGGCCGTCGACCTGCACGTGCGGCTCGAGACGGCCGACCTGGAGCTCAGCCTGGCCGACCAGCACGACCGGCGGCTGCAGCTGCTCGCCGTCTCGCCCGGCTCGGCGTCGGTCGACGTGGCCGGCTTCCGCGAGCTCACCGAGGCGCTCTGGCGTCAGCGGTACCAGGCCAGCCATCTGCTCTCGATGATGGACTGGACCGAGCAGATGATCAAGTCGCGCGACCTCGCGGTCAGCAAGATGGACTGGGAGGTGCAGTTCTACAAGAAGACCTGGGCCGGCCGGTTCCTCTGGGTCTCGCGCAGCGCCTACCGGGTGCTGATGCGCGACGGCCGCAAGTTCGTCCGTGGCCGCCGCGCCCGCAAGGCGGCCGAGGCGCAGGCGAACGCCGTACGGTAAGGCTTGAAAGAAGGGCCCCTCCAGCGCGGAGGGGCCCTTCTTTCATGACTGTGTCAGACGAGGTCCCACGTCAGCGGGGTGCCCTTCTCGGCGTCCGCCGTGAAGGTGCGGCCCAGCACCTGCCCGATGGCGTCGGGCTCCAGCCCGCCGGTCGGGCGGATCGACCGGACGTTCTCGGGGGTGACCTTGTCGCCCGCCTTGACGTCGGCGACCACGTAGAGCGAGCGACGGAACCGCAGGCCCTCCTTCTCGGCCTCGGTCGGGCCGATGTGCGTGGTGCCCAGCGCCTGCCAGGCCCGCTCCGACTCGATCCGCATCGCCTTGAGCTCGGCCGGCTCCAGCGAGAACGCCGAGTCGACGCCGCCGTCCGCGCGGTCGAGCGTGACGTGCTTCTCGATCAGGCACGCGCCGAACGCCACCGACGCGATCGGCACGCCGATGCCGTGCGTGTGGTCGCTCAGGCCGATCGGCCGCTCGAGCATCTGGGCCAGCACCGGGATGCGGCGCAGGTTCGTGTACTCCGGCGGCGCCGGGTACGAGGCCGTGCAGCTCAGCACGGTGATGTCGGTGGCGCCGGCGCCCTCGGCGGCCTCGACCGCGGCGGCGATCTCCTTCACCGAGGCCATGCCGGTGGAGATGATGATCGGCTTGCCGGTGCTCGCCGCGAGGCGGATCAGCGGCAGGTCGGTGATCTCCGAGGAGGCGATCTTGTAGAGCGACGCGTCCAGCTTCTCGAGCAGCTCGACGGCCGTACGGTCGAAGGGGCTGGAGAACGGCGTGATGCCGCGCTCGCGGGCCCGCTCGAAGATCGGCTGGTGCCAGTCCCACGGCGTGTGGGCGCGCTCGTACAGGTCGTACAGGTAGGCCTCGGACCACAGCTCGTGGCCCTTGGAGATCTGGAAGCGCGGGTGCTTCACGTCCACGGTCATGGTGTCGGCCGTGTACGTCTGGATCTTGATGGCGTCCGCGCCGGCGTCGGCCGCCGCGTCGACCAGCGCGAGCGCCCGGTCGAGAGAGCCGTTGTGGTTACCCGACATCTCCGCGACGATGTACGGCCGCTTGTCGGGCCCGAACTTAGTCATTACTTCCCTCTCTCCGTCCAGACGACAGTCTTCATCTCGCCGTCGACAAGTCGTTCGTAGCGCCGCGTCTCCTTGAAGCCGAAGCGCCGGTGGAGCGCGAGCACCTGTTTGTTCTCGGCGAGCGTCTCGCCGCCCAGCGTCTCCAGGCCAAGTGTGCCGAAGGCGTACTCGACGGCCTCCTTCTCGAGCCGCATCCACGCCTGCAGCTGCCGGTCGCCCAGGCCGGCCGTGTCGAGATAGAACGACCAGGTGTTGCCGTCGAAGATCACGACACCCGCGGGCGTGCCCGCATCGTCCTCGTAGATCAAGACGTCACGCCAGCGCTTTTCCCACCACTTCGCGTGCTCCTCGGGCTTGATCTCGTGCGTGGTCAGGCTCACCGCACGCACCGACTCGTGGTTGCGCCAGGGCAGGATCATGTCCCGTTCGGCGTAGGTCGCAGGTCGCAGCACAGTCACAAAGTATGGCCGCCCCGCCGGCGCTTCCTCCGGCGACCTGGGTCACAGCGCGATTCCTCACCCTCGTCCGGCCGCAGCCGATCACTGCGGAAGCAATCTTCTCTCGAGAGGCGGACCGGATGGGCGTGCTCAGGAGTCGGCCCAGCCGACCACTCCAAGCGTCCGGGGCGCTGCTGCTCATCACGATCGTCATGATGGCGGTCAACGCGATCGAGCCGGTGATCCCGTGGGTGCTGCTCTGGGTGCCCGGCACGATCGGCGCGGTGCTGCTGGCGGTCAACAGCCGGCTGACCGCGCGCACCGGGCACCTGCCCGTCGCGCTCCGGCGGTTCTGGCAGCACATCTCGGTGGCCGTCGTCTTCGTCGGCCTCGGCGGGGCCGCGCAGGCGTACGACATCGTCGCGGCCTCCGGCGGCGTGGTGCGCGAGTTCGGCTCCGGCCAGATGGTGTTCCACGGGATCGCCCTGTGCATCGTCATGTACGCCCTGCTCCGGCTGCCGTTCGGCCTGGAGAGCCGCGGCGAGACGTTCCGGGTGGTGCTCGACGCCGGCACGGTCATGCTCGCCTGCGCCGTGTTCGTCTGGCACTTCGCTACCCGCTACTCGTTGCAGAGCGGCGGGGCCGGCTTCACGTACATCTCGCTCGGGCTCAGCGTCATGGCGCTGCTCGCCGTCTTCGCCGTCGCGAAGTTCATGCTCACCAGCCACGCGCACATCGACCGGGGTGTGCTCCGGCTGATCGGCGCGGCCGTGAGCATCGGAGCGGTCGGCCCGGTGCTGCGCCCGGTGTTCCTGGCGTACGACGCGCACCTGTTCCCGGACATCGCCTACCTGCCGGCCATCTACCTGCTCGCCTCGTGGGCCGCCGAACGCTCGCGCACCGTCACCGCCGGGCCCCGGCGTGGCACCCCACCGCCGCGCCGCCGGCCGTTCAGCGTGCTGCCCTACCTGGCCATCGCCGCCATCGACGTCCTGCTGCTCAGCGTCACCTGGCCGGTCGCCGGCACCGAGGGCCACATCGTCCTGGTCAGCGCGGTGCTGCTCACCGCGGTCGTCGTGCTCCGTCAGATGACCGCCTTCCAGGACAACGGCCGGCTGCTGCGCCGCCTCGACCACAGCGCCACCCACGACGCGCTCACCCAGCTGCCCAACCGCGTGCTCTTCCACGAGCGGCTGCGCCGGGCGCTGGACGCCCCCGCCGAGCGGCCGGTCGCCGTCGCGCTGATCGACCTCGACGACTTCAAGGAGGTCAACGACACGCTCGGGCACGAGGTCGGCGACCAGCTGCTGATCGCGGTCGCCCGGCGCCTGTCCGGTTGCCTGCGCGTCGAGGACACCGTGGCGCGCCTCGGCGGCGACGAGTTCGTCGTGGTGCTCGACGGCGCCGACCCGGCCGCCGCGGACCTCGCCGCCCGGCGCATGATCGAGTCGCTCCGGGCGCCGGTCCTGACCGACGGCCACGAGCTGCCGATCCGGGCCAGCATCGGCATCGCCGACGGCCGCGCCGGCGACGACGCCAGCGTGCTGCTGCGGCAGGCCGACATCGCCATGTACGCCGCCAAGGCGCTGCCCGGCACGGCGTCGCTGCACTACCAGGCCGACATGGCCGCCACCTCCGCCGGGCAGTCGCACCTCGGCGCGGAGCTGCGCGAGGCGATCCGCGACGAGCAGCTGTTCCTGCTGTTCCAGCCGATCGTGACGCTCGGCGACGACCACCGCGTGCTGGGCGCCGAGGCGCTGGTGCGCTGGGCCCACCCGGCGCACGGCACGCTGGCGCCCGACGCCTTCATCCCGCTGGCCGAGCGCACCGGCCTGATCGTCCCGCTGGGCCGCTGGGTGCTGCGCGCCGCGCTGCGCGAGATGGCGCACTGGCCCGCCGGCACCCTCATCAACATCAACATCTCGGCCCGCGACCTGCGCGAAGCTGACCTTCCCGCGTTCGTGGCCGCGCTGCTCGACGAGCACGGCATCGCCGCCGACCGGGTCACCCTCGAGCTCACCGAGTCGATGCCGCTGGAGCCCGGCGAGTCGCTGACCGCCCTGGCCGCCCTGCGCGCGCTGGGCGTCAAGGTGGCGCTGGACGACTTCGGCACCGGCAGCTCGCCGCTGAGCCTGCTGCACGACGTGCCCGTCGACGAGCTCAAGCTCGACCGCGCCTTCACCCAGGCCGCCCCCGACGGCGGCATCCCGGTCGCCGCCGGCGTGGCCCACCTCGCGCAGGCCCTCAGCCTGCACGCGGTCGCCGAGGGCGTCGAGACCGAGGAGCAGGCCGACCGCCTGCGGGACCTCGGCTTCCCCGCCGCCCAGGGCTACCACTTCGGCCGCCCCATGCCCGCCGCCGACTTCCAGGCGCTGCTGCTGGTGGGCGCCGCCGCATAGGGTCGGCCCCATGGAGAGCGTCCACCGCCCGGCGGCCCGGGTTATCTGCTTCGACGCCGACGGCCGCGTGCTGCTGATGAACTGGCGTGACCCGCACGACGGCTCCGAGCTGTGGGAGCCGCCCGGCGGCGGTATCGACGACGGCGAGACCCCGCGTGAGGCCGCCCGCCGGGAGCTGGCCGAGGAGACCGGACTCGACACCGCCCGCGTGGGCGACCGCTGCGTCGACGTCGAACGTCGCTCGCGGTGGAAGGGGAGGCTCTACGTCGGCGTCGAGCAGTTCTTCGCGGCGCGCTACGACACGTCGCGTCCGGGGCTCTCCCGCGCGGGGCTGCTGCCCTACGAGGCCGCGGAGCTGATCGGCCACGCCTGGGTGCCGCCGGCCGAGTTCGCTTCGCTCCCCGGCCGTCTCGAGCCGCCGGAGCTGGCCGAGATCGTCAAGCTTCTCTGAGGTACGGGTGACGCGGAGCTGCAGCGGCCCCCCACGTGGGCGGCGGGCCGCTGCGACGACGGCCGGCTCAGGCGCTGATCTGCCGGCGCCCGGAGTTCCCGGCCGCAACGCTGATCTTGCGTGGCTTGGCCTGCTCGGAGACCGGGATGGCCAGCGTCAGCACGCCGTTGTCGTAGGTCGCCTCGAGCTTGTCGGTGTCGAGGATGTCGGCGAGGAACAGCTGCCGGCTGAACACGCCCATCGGCCGCTCGCTGATCACGGTCTCGACGCCGTCCTTGGCGCGGCGCTGCCGCTGGGCCCGGACCTGCAGGACGTTGCGCTCGACGGTCAGCTCGATGGAGTCCGGGTCGACGCCGGGCAGATCGAAGTAGACGTAGAAGGTGTCGCCGTCGCGTTCGGCGTCGACGTGCATGACGGCCGGTCGGCTCATCGTGCCGGTGAGCTGGTCGAAGAGACGGTCGACGTCGCGGAAGGGGTCGGTGCGCATCAACATGGTCATCTCCTCCTGAGATTCTCCGGTGCTCCTTCACCACCGGAGCCCCGCTGACCCGGGGATTCTCCCGAAAGTTGAGTGCCCTTAACTCAACTCACTTCTACCGATACAACGAGCCCGTGTCGCTGTCAAGCCCCGCCGGATCCGGGGTCTTGACAGTGCGGGGCGCGCGTTTTATCACTTGTTCTCGGGAGGGAGAGCGACCGGACCGAGCGCCACCAGCATGTCCAGGAGGTGATCGCGAATGTGGCCGCAGGTGACCGACCGGTGGGTGTTGCACATCGCCGCGACCCCGCACCAGGTCGACGACGTCCTCGCCGAGCTGTGCATCCACAAACGTGCCGTGCCGATCGGCGACCCGCGCTTTCCGGCCTGCCTGGCCGGGCCCGAGACCCCGCACGAGCCGCCGACGTGGATGAGCCTCGCCCGGGCCGAGCTCGAGCGGCGCGGCTACCGCACCCTGTGGTGCGATCTGGACTGCCCGCACCATCCGTCGCCGGCGAACGAGGGTGACGGGCGCGGCCGCGCGGACCGGCGATCGCCTTCGGGCCGTACGTCGCTGCGCCGCCTGATCGGCCGCGTCCCCCACCACCGCGGCGCGGTCATCCGGACCCGCAACGACCCGGCCATGAGCTGAGCCGGCGCCGATCGTGTCGTGGGAGTTCGGCAAACCTCATACGTAAATCAAGCGCGCGACGAGAATGACGATCAGGTCCCGCCGTTGTGAGGATTGGGTGACGTGGTCGAGATCTTGCGCCGTCTGCGCATCAACACGCGCGTGCTCCTGCTGGCCGTCGTCGGGCTGGCGGTGGCCGCCCTGCTGGTGCTGACCGCGGTCGGGGGCTTCCGGACGCAGCTGGAAGCCGGGCAGCGGTCGCAGGCGGCGATGCAGCTCACCGGGGAGGTGATGGAGGCCAAGTTCCGTACGGCGGACATGGCGGGCTGGCAGACCGGGTACGCGTTCGACTTCGCCCGCCGGGGCCGGGCGCGCTGTCGGACACCGCGGGTCAGCGCAAGCAGTTCCTCGCCTCGGCGGCAGCCCTGCGCACCCAGTACGCGACCGTCGGCGAGAGGTCGCTGAGCGGGTCCGAGCGCGCCCTGCTCGCGCAGGCTCAGCGGGCGTTCGAGGCGTTTCTGCAGATCGACAACCGCATCATCGCCGGTTACCGGGCCGGTACGCCCGCCTCCATCAAGGCAGCTGACGCGCTGGCATCCGGCACGTCGCTGGAGGCCTTCGGCGAGGCCGCCACCGCGACCAGCGACCTCGCGCAGCAGGTCGTCGCCGACGGGCTGCGCACCACGCAGGAGGCGGCGGCCTCGGCCAGGCGGGGGCGGCAGATCATGATCGTCACCGGGCTGGCGGGCCTCCTGGTGTCGCTCGCCGTCGCGTACGCGATCATGCGGAGCATCGCGCAGCCGCTGCAGCAGCTGCGCGGACGGCTGGACGAGATCGCCGACGGAGACGGGGACCTGCGCGCCCGGCTGCTCGAGACCGGCCGCGACGAGCTCAGCGGCGTGGCGCGCTCGTTCAACCGGTTCGTCGCCGGGATCGCCGACGCGCTGCGAGCGGTCGAGGAACAGTCCAACCGTCTGACGCATCGCTCGGACGAGCTCACCGCCATCTCCGGTGAGCTGACCTCGACCGCCGCGCAGACCAGCCGGCGGGCCGCCGCGGCGAGCAGCTCCGCCCAGCAGATCACCACAAGCGTGCAGAGCGTGGCCGCCGGAGCCGACGAGATGGGCGCCTCCATCGCCGAAATCGCGCGCAGCGCGGGGGAGGCGGCTCAGGTGGCGACCGACGCGGCCCGTGTCTCGGCGACCGTCACGCGGAGCGTCGGGAAGCTCGGCGAGTCCAGCCGCCAGATCGGCGAGATCGCCAAGGTGATCAGCGCGATCGCCGAGCAGACCAACCTGCTCGCGCTGAACGCGACCATCGAGGCCGCCCGCGCGGGCGAGCAGGGCAAGGGCTTCGCCGTGGTCGCCGGCGAGGTCAAGGAGCTGGCCCTGGAGACGGCTCGGGCCACTGCCGACATCGACGAGCGGATCGGCGCCATCCAGGCGGACACCGACGAGGCGGTGCAGGCGATCGCCCGCATCACCGAGGTCATCGACCGGATCAACGCCCTGCAGACCACGATCGCCTCCGCGATCGAGGAGCAGACCGCCACCACCGGGGAGATGAGCCGCAGCATCGGGGACGTCGCCGCCGGGTCCGTCGGCATCAGCACCGACGTCACCACGGTCGCCGACGCCGCGCAGATCACTTCGGGCCGGGTGGACACCATCCGCGGCGCCGCCGCCGACCTCGCTGCCGCGGCGGCCGACCTGCGGGCCCTCGTCGGTCGCTTCCAGTACTGACCTGCGCGCCGCCGATGGCTAGGGCGTGGGCGGTGGTGAGAAGAGCATGTCCTGCAGGGCCTCGCCGGTCAGGGGCTCGGCGAAGAAGTAGCCCTGGCCCATCTCGCAGTTGCCGCCGGCCAGCGAGCTCAACTGGCCGGCGTGCTCGATGCCCTCGGCGACCGTGGACAGCTGCAGCGCGCGGCCCAGCTGGATGATGCCGTGGGTGAGCGCGGCGGCGGTGGGCTCGTCGACCACGTCGTCCACGAACGACTTGTCGATCTTGATGATGTCGACGGGGAAGCGGCGCAGGTAGGCCAGCGACGAGTAGCCCGTGCCGAAGTCGTCGATCGCCAGGCGGACCCCCAGGGCCTTGAGGGCCAGGAGGCGGTCGAGGGTGGCGGGGCGGTGGTCGACCAGCAGCGACTCGGTGAGCTCCAGCACGAGCTGCGCCGGCGGCAGGCTCGCGGCCCGCAGCGCGGACTCGACGATGTGCACGAGGCCGGCCTGCTCGAGCTGCACGGCCGAGACGTTGACGCTGACGGTCAGCGGCGGGCCGCCGCGGCAGGCGTTCCAGAAGGCGACGCGGGCGGTGGCCTCGCGCAGCACCCACTCACCGATCGGCACGATCATGCCGGTCTCCTCGGCGAGCGGGATGAAGTCCATCGGCGGCACGATGCCGCGCTCGGGGTGCTGCCAGCGGACCAGGGCCTCGACGCCGGTGATCTCGCCGGTCCGGAGGTGGACGATGGGCTGGTAGCGCAGCTCGAACTCGTGGCGCATCACGGCGCGGCGCAGGTCGGCCTCCAGGGCGATGTGGGCCTGGAACGCCTCCTGCATGGCGGTCTCGAACACCTCGTACCGGTCCTTGCCGTGCTTCTTGGCCTGGTACATCGCGAGGTCGGCGTGGACCATGAGCTCGGCGACGGCGTGCTCGCCGGGGCCGCCGACCGCGACGCCGATGCTGGAGCTGATGAACGTCTCGGAGCCCAGCAGGTCGAACGGCTCGCGCAGCGCGGCGAGGACGCGCTCGGCCACCGGTACGGCCTCGGCGGCGTCGAGCACCCCGGGCAGCAGCACGGCGAACTCGTCCCCGCCGAGGCGCGCGGCGGTGTCGCGCTCGCGCAGGCAGCCCTGGATGCGGGCGGCCACGCCGGTGAGCAGCGCGTCGCCGGCCGCGTGGCCGAGCGAGTCGTTGACGACCTTGAAGCGGTCGAGGTCCACGAACAGCACCGCGGCGCCGGGGCCGCCGACGGCCAGCGCCTCCTCCATGCGGGCCTGGAAAAGCGCGCGGGTGGCCAGGCCGGTGAGCGAGTCGAGGAACGCCTGGCTCATCGCCTCCTGGGTGCGCGCGTCGGTCAGCGCGAGGCTGAGGTGGTCGGCGAACGCCTGCAGCACGTCGCGGGCCGGCTTGTCCCAGTCGCGCAGCGTGCCCAGCACGCCGACGGCGAGGCTGCCCACGGCCTGGCCGTTCTCGTGCACGGGCGCGGCCATCACGGACTCGAGCCGGGCGGCGGTCATCTCGGGCAGGGCGATCGGGCAGTCGGCGTAGTCCTCGACCGCGACGAGTTCGTCGCCGAGGATGGCGAGCCCGGAGACGCCGCCGGCGGCCACCGGCACGCGCCGGCCCGCGGCGCGGACGTCGTCGGGCACGCCGAGGGCGGCCACCGTGCTGAGCAGGGACGGGTCGTCCCGCTCGACGAGCGAGACCGTCACCAGGTCGACGCCCAGCAGGTCGCGCAGCGCGGCCAGCGCCATGTCGAAGATCTGCGGCACGGGCAGGCGGCGGCTGATCGCCCGCTGCAGGCGGGTCAGCTCCTCGAGGAACCGGCGGCCCAGGTCGAGGCGGCCGAGCAGCCGGCCGTTCTCCTCGGCGTAGCGGCGCTCGGACTCGATCATGTGCAGCGACTGGAGGCTCAGCTCGAGGACGCGGGCCATGCCGCGCAGCAGGCAGACCTCCTCGGCGGTGAACGGGCCGGCGGCGCGGCCGAGCACCAGCACGCCGGGGCTGGCGCCGCCGATCGAGGTGAAGGTGACGGCGTAGCGGCCCTCGCCCAGGTCGAGCGTGGTGCGACGGCCGGCGGCGATCTCGCTCAGCGCGTACGCGGGCACGTCGCTCGCGGCCAGGCCGATCGTGGCGACCACGCCGCCGTCGATCATCAGCACCGCGACGTCCGCGTCGAGCGCCCGCGCGGCGCACTCGACCGCGGCGTGATGCGCGGCCGGACCCGCGGGCCGGTCGGCCACCGCGGACAGGAACTCTGTCAGTTGATCCGTCGCTTGCACACGTTGCCAGTCGGCCCGCGCCGCCCGCACTTGAGAAAAGCCGCCGCCGGGGCCGGAAAAGCGGGCGTGCGGACGAACCGGAAGCCCGAGCTCACATGACCGGTCATGATGTGGTCACGATTTCCGAGCAAACGGTCAGAAGATTCGCGGCTTCGGTCCGGCTTTGAGGTGATCTTGGTCGACGTTCGGGAGCGGGCAAACGGGCAAGTAAACAACGAAGTTGCTGACCTTGTGATGAGGACCACAGGTTTCTCCGGTGTTACAAATAGGTCGGTCGACGAAGGGGAGGTGGCGGCAAATTGAATGCGGACGAGCGGCAGCATCAGATCGTCGCGCTGGCCCGCCGGCACGGAGAGGTCGAGGTCGCGAAACTCGCGGCGGAGCTCGACGTCTCGGCCGAAACAATTCGCCGTGATCTGCGCCTGCTGGAAAAGCACGGTCTGATCCGTCGCACACACGGCGGCGCGTATCCCGTGGAGACCGCGAAATTCGAGACCGACCTCGCGATGCGGACCGTCCGCGGCGTCCCCGAGAAGCGGCGGATCGCGGCCGCCGCGGCGGGGCTCATCGGCGACGCGGAGACCATCTTCATCGACGAGGGCTTCACCCCCCAGCTCATCGCCGAGGCGCTGCCCACCGACCGGCCGCTCACCGTCGTGACCGCCTCGCTCAACACCGCCGCCTGGCTGGCCGCCTCCACCCCGGCGACAGTTCTGCTGCTCGGAGGACGGGTGCGGGGGCGCACGCTGGCCACCGTCGACCACTGGGCGGCCAACATGCTCTCCGGCTTCGTGATCGACCTGGCCTTCGTCGGCGCCAACGGCATCTCCCGCGAGGTCGGGCTCACCACGCCGGACCCGGCCGTCGCGGACGTGAAGGCGCGGGCGGTGGCGGCCGCCCGCCGGCGCATCTTCGTCGGCATCCACACGAAATTCGGTGTCCGCACGTTCTGCCGGTTCGCCGAGATATCCGATTTCGAGTCACTGGTCACGGACACCGCATTGCCGGTTTCCGAGGCGCACCGCTATGCCCGGTTGGGACCGCAAGTCATCCGGGTCTGATCCACCGATAACCCCCACTCGCCGTTTTCGAATAAAACGGAGGTTCCACCATGCCCAGATTCGCCACGATAGGAGCAGCCGCGGCGGCCGGCCTGTTGCTGGTCACGACCGGCTGTTCGGGCGCCGGCTCGACCGGCGGCAGCAGCGGCGACACGGCCGACAACACCATTACCGCCCTGATGGTCGGCAACCCGCAGATGGAGGACATCCAGAAGCTGACCGCCGAGAACTTCACGAAGCAGACCGGCATCACCGTGAAGT
Organism: Actinoplanes sp. URMC 104; assembly: GCF_051386375.1. NCBI lineage: Bacteria > Bacillati > Actinomycetota > Actinomycetes > Micromonosporales > Micromonosporaceae > Actinoplanes > Actinoplanes sp. URMC 104. Next base: position 380,904 of record NZ_JBPQTO010000004.1, read on the forward strand.
TCACGATCCTCCCGGAGAACGAACTGCGGGACAAGGTCACCCAGGACGTCGCGAACCAGGGCGGCCAGTACGACGTGGCGACCGTCGGCGCGTACGAGGTGCCGATCTGGGCCAAGAACGGCTGGCTGCACGAGCTGTCGACGCAGGCGCAGGCCGACTCGGCGTACGACGTCGGCGACCTGATCAAGCCGATGGTCTCGTCGCTGAGCGGCGAGGACGGCAAGCTGTACGCGGCGCCGTTCTACGGCGAGTCGTCGTTCCTCATGTACAACAAGGAGCTCTTCGCCGCCAAGGGCCTCAAGATGCCCGAGAAGCCCACCTGGGCGCAGGTGGCGGAGTTCGCGGCCAAGCTCGACGACAAGAGCAAGGGCGTGTCCGGCATCTGCCTGCGCGGGCTGCCCGGCTGGGGTGAGCTGTTCGCGCCGCTCACCACGGTCGTCAACACGTACGGCGGCACCTGGTTCGACAAGGACTGGAACGCGAAGGTCGACTCGCCGGAGTTCAAGGAGGCGACGAACTTCTACGTCAACCTGCTCAAGCAGCACGGCCAGCCCGGCGCCCCGCAGTCCGGCTTCACCGAGTGCCTCAACACGTTCGGCCAGGGCAAGGCGGCCATGTGGTACGACGCCACCTCGGCGGCCGGCACGCTGGAGGACCCGAAGGCGAGCAAGGTGGCCGGCAAGGTCGGCTACGCGTACGCCCCGGTGAACAAGACCGAGTACTCCGGCTGGCTGTGGACGTGGGCGTGGGCGATGCCCAAGACCACCAAGAAGGCCGACGCCGCCTGGAAGTTCATCAGCTGGGCCACCAGCAAGGACTACGAGAAGCTGGTCGGCCAGCAGCTCGGCTGGTCGCGGGTGCCGTCCGGCAAGCGCACCTCGACGTACTCGATCCCGGAGTACAAGGACTCGGCCAAGGCGTTCGCGGACATCACGCTCGGCTCGATCGAGCACGCCGACCCGACCAACCCGGGCGTGCAGCCGCGGCCCGCGCTGGGCGTGCAGTTCGTCGGCATCCCCGAGTTCGCCGACCTCGGCACCAAGGTGTCGCAGGAGGTGAGCGCGGCCATCGCGGGCAGCAACACGGTCGACAAGGCGCTGGCCGACGGTCAGAAGCAGGCCGACGACGTGGCCAAGAAGTACCGGAAGTAATGACCACCCTGGCCGCCCGGCCGGACGAGCGGACCCAGCCGCCCGTCCGGCCCACCAGGGGCGGAGCCAAAGACCGCTGGGTACGCCGGGCGCCGCTGCTGCCGGCGCTGATCTTCGCGATCGTCATCACCCAGGTGCCGTTCCTCTACACGATCTATCTGTCGACGCTGAGCTGGAACGCGCTGCGCCCGGGCGACAAGCCGTTCGTCGGCATCGACAACTACGTCACGGTGCTGACCGACTCGCGGCTGCGCTCCGCGCTGGTCAACACCGTGGTGCTCACCGCCGGCGCGGTGATCTTCTCGATGATCCTGGGCCTGGTGTTCGCGCTGCTGCTGGACCGCAAGTTCCTCGGCCGCGGGATCGTCCGGACCATGCTCATCACGCCGTTCCTGGTGATGCCGATCGCGGCCGCGCTGCTCTGGAAGCACGCGATCTTCAACCCGACGTACGGCTTGATCAACGGCATCTTCGGCGGCTCGACCGACTGGGTCTCGTCGTATCCGAAGGGCGCCGTGATCGCCACGCTGGTGTGGCAGTGGACGCCGTTCATGATGCTGATCCTGCTGGCCGGGTTGCAGTCGCAGTCGAACGACGTGATCGAGGCGGCCCGCGTCGACGGCGCGAACGCGTGGCAGATCTTCCGCCGGATGACGCTGCCGCACCTGCGCCAGTACCTCGAGCTGGGCGCGCTGCTCGGCTCGATCTACCTGGTCAACACGTTCGACGCGATCTTCAGCATCACGCAGGGCGGCCCGGGCACGGCGACGACCAACCTGCCGTACGAGATCTACCTGACCATGTTCCGCAAGTTCGAGTACGGCGAGGCCTCCGCGGCCGGCGTGATCGTGGTGATCCTGACGATCATCGTCGCAACCTTCGCGTTGCGGGTCATCTCGAGCCTCTTCAAGATGGAGGAGCGATGAGAACCCGGCTGAGCAACTCGATCTGGGGCGTCGCCGCCTGGATCGCCGGGATCATCTTCGTCTTCCCGGTGATCTGGATGGTGCTCACCAGCTTCAAGCAGGAGAACGTCGCCGCGACGAACCCGCCGTCCTGGTTCTTCGCGCCGACGCTGGCGCAGTACACCCAGGTCTTCGACCGCAACATCACGCCGTTCCTGCTGAACTCGCTGATGGCCAGCGTCTTCTCGACACTGCTCGTCGTGCTGCTGGCGACCCCGGCGGCGTACGCGCTGTCGTTGCGCCCGGTGGCCAAGTGGAGCGACTCGCTGTTCTTCTTCATCAGCACCAAGATGATGCCCGCGGTCGCCGCGTTCCTGCCGGTCTATCTGCTGGTCAAGCACCTGGGCATGCTCGACAACATCTGGACGATGGTCATCCTCTACACGAGCATGAACCTGCCGCTCGCGGTCTGGATGATGCGCTCGTTCCTGCTCGAGGTGCCGCGCGAGGTGCTCGAGGCCGGCGAGGTGGACGGCGCGAGCCTGCCCACCTCGATCCGCAAGATCATCCTGCCGATCGTCAGCCCCGGCCTGGCGGCCACCGCGCTGATCTGTTTCATCTTCGCCTGGAACGAGTTCTTCCTGGCGGTGAACCTGACCGCGACGAACTCGGGCACCTCGCCCATCTTCCTGGTCGGGTTCATCTCGTCCGAGGGCGCCTTCCTCGCCCGGCTGTGCGCCGCCGCGACGATCGTGTCGCTGCCGGTGCTCATCGCCGGGTGGGTGGCGCAGAACAAGTTGGTCCGCGGCCTGTCGATGGGAGCCGTCAAGTGAGAGCAGCCGTCGTCGTCACCCCCGGCACGATCGCCGTCGAGGACGTGCCGGACCCGGCGCCCGGGCCCACCGACGTGGTGGTCCGGCCGGCCGCGGTCGGCATCTGCGGCACCGACCTGCACATCATGGACGGCGAGTTCGCCCCGTCGTTCCCGATCGTGCCGGGTCACGAGTTCGCCGGGGAGATCGTCGCGGTCGGCGCGGAGGTGACCGGCTACGCGGTCGGCGACCGGGTCGCGGTCGACCCGTCGCTCTACTGCGGCCACTGCTACTACTGCAAGCGGGCGCGGGGCAACCAGTGCGAGAACTGGGGCGCGATCGGCGTGACGGTCGGCGGCGGCGCGGCCGAGTACGTGGCGGCGCCGATGGCGAACCTGTTCAAGCTGCCCGAGCACCTCGCCGCCCGGGACGCGGCGTTGATCGAGCCGCTGTCCTGCGCGGTCCGCGGCTTCGACGTGCTGCCGCGGGCGATGGCCACCTCGTACCTCATCTACGGCTCCGGGACGATGGGGCTGATGATGCTGGAGCTCGCGAAGCGGGCCGGCGCCGAGTCGGTGTCCGTCGTGGACCTCAACCCGGCCCGGCTCGAGACCGCCAAGCAGCTCGGCTGCACGGCGGCGGTCACCTCGGCCGACGAGCTCGACGCCCCGCGCGGCTGGGACGTGGTGATCGACTGCACCGGCGTCGAGGCGGCGATCCGTGACGGGCTGGGCCGGGTCGGGCGGGGCGGCACCTTTCTGCAGTTCGGGGTGGCGAACTACGACGCCCGGGTGGCGATCGAGCCGTACGAGATCTATCGCCGCGAGATCACCATCACCGGCTCGATGGCGGTGCTGCACAGCTTCGACCGGGCCGGGCAGCTGCTGGCCGCCGGCGTGCTCGACTCGTCGATCTTCGTGAGCCACCGGTTCCCGCTGACCGACTACGCCCAGGCGCTCGAGCAGTTCCGGGCGGGTATCGGGCGGAAGATCCTCATTGAACCCTGAGGGAAAACTCACGGGGTGTTGTCACCCGCTCACTGATCAGGATCAAATGGAGGGGTGGGTACGCCCGAGGACCTCCCGCACACCCTCGTCCCCGGCCGTCTCGGCGCGGCCGCCGTCACCTTCTTCGCGCTGGCCGCGACCGCGCCGATCGCCGTCCTGATCGCCGTCGTGCCCGCCGCCTATGCCACCGGCGGCGGGCCCCTGGTTCCTCTCGCCTTCGTCGTCCTCGGCGTCGTGCTGATCCTCTTCACGGCCGGTTACTCGGCCATGGCCCGCCGCGCCCCGTTCGCCGGCGCGCTGTCCACGTATGTCACCCGCGGGCTCGGGCGCCCGGCCGGCACGGGCGCCGCCTGGCTCGCCATCGCCTCCTACCAGGCGATCCAGCTGGGCATCTACGGCCTGGCCGGCGCCGCGGCCGCGCCCCTGCTGCGCAGCTGGTTCGATGTGCGCGCCGACTGGTGGGCGGTCGCGGCCGCATGCTGGCTGCTGGTCGCGCTCTGCGGCACGATCCGCGCCGAGATCGGCGGCGGGCTGATGGCGTTCCTCGTGCTCGCCGAGGCCGCGGTCGCCGCCGGGTTCACCGCGGCCAACGCGATCGACCCGGCCGGCGGCGAGCTCACCCGCGGCAGCATCCTCCCGGCGAGCCTGTCCGAGGTGGACATGCCGGTGCTCGGGATGCTGCTCGCCATGGGCGTGCTTGCCTTCGCCGGCTTCGAGACCGCCGGGGCGTACGCGGAGGAGTCGATCCGTCCGCGGCGGGACCCCGGCCTTGCCACGTACGCCGCGGTGGCCGTCTTCGCGGTGCTGCTGGCCGCGGCGTCGTGGTCGCTGAGCGCGGCCGCCGGCGCCGACCGGATCACCGGCCTGGCCCGCGACCGCGGCCCCGAGGTCCTGTTCGACCTCGCCGCCGAGCGGCTCGCGCCGTGGGCCGTCACGCTGGGCCGGCTGATGCTGCTGACCGGCCTGTTCGCGGCCCTGCTCGCGCTGCACCACACGATCGCGCGCTACCTGTTCGCGCTCGGCCGGGAGCGTGTGCTCCCCGCGGGGCTGGGACGGACCTCCCGGCGTACGCGCGCACCCCGCGCCGCCTCGTGGACGCAGTCCGCCGTCGCCGCGCTGCTGCTGGCCGCGGCCGCCGCCGGGGGAGTAGCCGACCCGCCGCTGACCGGTCGCCGGCTCGTGATCGCCGGCGGGCTCGGCGTGCTGGTGCTGCTGACCGCCACCTCGGTGGCCGCCCTGCTGCACCTCAACCGGGTGCCCGACGGCGAGGGCGCGTGGGTGCGGTTCACCGCTCCGGCGCTGTCCACGGTCGCCCTCGGCGCGCTGACCTTCCTGGCCTTCCGCGATCTGCACGAGCTGTTCGGGGTGCCGGGCAGCTCCCCGCTGCGCTGGATCGTGCCGACTGCGGCGGCCGCCGTGGCTGCGCTGGGCGTGCTGCATGCGCTCGTGCTCCGCGGCGTACGGCCGGTGACCTATGCGGGGATCGGCCAGGGCGGCGTCCCGGTGGTGGTGACGCCGCTTGCGCTGCCCGCCGCCCCGGGCGAGTATCCGCCTATGGCGACGCCTCGGGAGCCCCACGCGCACCCGCCTACGGCGACGCCCCGGGAGCCCGGCGCCCACCCGCCTACGGCGACGCCCCGGGAGCCCGGCGCGCACCGGCCCGAGCGTGTGAACCGCTGATGCGCGCGCCGGATCCGCGACCCGACAGGGAACGGATCCGTGCGCTGAACATGGACTTCGCCGCGCGCAGCGAGGCTCCACCCGCCCGTGCGCGTTGTGGTGCGCTGGTCGTGGACCTGGTCGTACGGGGTCGGGTCACGCTGCTTGCCCGGGAGCGGTTCGAGGCGATGGGCGTCTCGCCGCCTACCCGGGCGCGGTTCCGGGCGCTGGGCATGGACCCGGCGACGGGCAGGTTCCGCCGCAACGAGGCCGAGACGGCCGTCCGCATCGAGGCCGAGCTGGGCGTGCGCCTGACCCGGGCCGAGCCCGGCTGCCGGGCCGACTGGTTCGACGAGGGCGGGCGCTCCTACGACGCGGTGGGGCCGTTCGCGGCGCACCGCTTCGACCAGCAGTGGGCGCGGTTCTCGCAGCAGATCGTGCTGCACCTCAGGAAAGCGGACCTGGTGCCGGTGGACGTCTCGCTGTTCACCGCCGACCAGGTGGCAAGGATCGAACGGTTCGTGGCGGAGCGAGGTCTGGCACCGCGTGTCTTCATTCTGGGGCGGCGACAATGGCGGCTCTCATCATGGTCCGGCCGGGCAGCGACTGGCAGGCCACGGGCGGGCTCTTCGAGTGGACACTGGAATTTCTCATCCCGCGGCTCGGCGACCGCGGCACGGCCGAGCGGCTCCGGACGGTCGTGGCCGAGAACCTCGGCAGCCTCTGGATCCCGGACCTCCCGGAGGCCGGGCGGGCGGAGATCTACACGCTGCTCCGTACGGGCGTGGTCGCGGCCGCCCGCCGTGAGCTGCCGGACGGTCCCGGCAAGGGCGACGCGCTCGCGCAGCTCCAGGAGCTGGTGGCGCTGACCTACGCGAAGAACTCCTGAATCTGCGTCAGGGTCAGATAGCCCTGCTGCTCGGGCTCGTGCGGCGCGTCGGGCAGCGGCTTGGCGGTCACCGGCACGTCGGGCACGTCGGTCGGCAGGCTCGGCACCGGCGGGGTGGGCGGCAGCGCCGGCATCGTGAGGGCCTGGCGGATCACCTCGAACATGGCCCGCACCTCCTCGGTGGCGGCCCTGGTGGCGGCCGCCGCGGGGGTGCCGGCCGGCAGCGCGCAGGTGAAGTTGGCCCGCAGCCGGTCGTCGAGGCGGCGGATGTCGGCGCTCGGGCGCAGGTGGTCGAACCCCTCGGCCACTATGCCGAGCTCGCAGGCCGACAGCCCCGACTGCCGCCACCACGATCGCCACCGCGGGTCGGCGTCGAGGGTCAGGGCGACGTGGCGCAGCGCGACCACGTACTCGCGCGGAGCCCGGCCGCCGCCGGTGGTGGTGGTGCCCAGATGCGGGCGCAGCCAGGAGCCGTCCGCCGCGTCCGGGTCTTGGTCGACCAACGCCCAGAGGGTTTGCTCGTCCATGACTGCATGGTGACATTTCGGGCGCTTCCCGGTCAGCCCGACGACCCGGCACGTACGGGCGAATTGCGACACCGTGACGAACTCGTGAAGTCTCCCGGCGGAAAGCGGCCTTCATAAGCCGGTGATATACGTAGTGCTGTGCAGCCCGCCTCCGCCGAGCCCGGCGCCCTCCCCGCCTCCGACGAGGCCATCGCGGCCGGGTTCGAGCGCTTCTACGGCACCCTCCGCCGCCTCTCACCGCGCGGCCCGCTCAGCCTGACCGCCGCCTCGACGCTCCGCCGCCTCGAGCGCGCCGGCGCGCACCGCCTCAGCGAGCTGTACGCCCCCGAGGGCATCAGCCAGCCCGCGATGACCCAGCTCATCACCCGCCTCGAGAAGGAGGGCCTGGTGCGGCGGGCCGGCGACCCCAACGACGGCCGCGCCGTGATCGTCACCATCACCGACGCCGGCCGCGCCGCCGTGGCCCACCGTCGCGAGGTCCGCGCCCGGGCGCTGTCCGAGCTGCTCGGAGGCCTTTCGCCGGACGAGTACGAGACCGTCGTGGCGGCCCTGCCCGCGCTGGACCGCCTCAACGACCTGGCCGCCGACCGGCTCGGCTAGGAGCTCCGGAGCCGCGCGGTCAGAGGGTCGCGGCGGCCAGCAGGGTGGCGGCTATGTCGCGGGCCACCAGCGGCGCCCGGGTGTTGCGGTCCATGCGGGCGCCGGCCGTGGCGCCGTCGTAGAGGACCACCATCTGGTCGGCCAGAGCGGCGGGGTCCCTGGCGCCGGCGTCGCGGGCCAGCTCGAGGAACAGGCCGCGGGTCCAGGCGCGGGTGGCGTCGGAGACCTGCTCGGCCGGGCTGCCGGGCGGCGACTCGGCGCTGGCGTTGTAGAAGGCGCACCCGCGGTAGCCGGTGGCCTCGGCCCGCTCGGACAGCAGCTCGAACACGCCCAGCAGCCGGTCGCGGGGGTCGTCGTAGCGTTCGAGGCCGGCCAGCAGGCGGGCGCGGCGTTGCTCGTGCCGGCCCTCGAGGTAGGCCCGGACCAGCTCGTCCTTGCTGCCGAACGTGCTGTAGAGCGAGGCCTTGGCGACGCCGGCGCGCTCGATGATGCGGTCGATGCCGACGGTGTGGACGCCCTCGGCATAGAACAGCTCGTTCGCGGCGGCCAGCAGCCGGTCGCGGGCCGAGGGCTTGCGCGCGGTGGAGGGTGACGCGGCGGACATGCAGTTGACGGTATCAGACAGGTCTGTCTAGTCTCGGCGCATCGCATTAGACAGACCTGTCTGTTGAGCCACACCGGAGGGATCCGCCATGACCACCCTTGCCGACGCTCCGCCGGCGGCGCGCGACCGGCGGCTGTCCCGGCCGGTCGCCTTCGCCGCGATCGCCGCGATCTTCGTTACGTTCGCGGCGGCGTCCGCGGCGCCCTCCCCGCTGTACGTCGTCTACCAGCACCTGTGGGGCTTCTCCGCGAGCACGCTCACGGTGGTCTTCGCCGTGTACGTGGTGGGCCTGATCGGCTCGCTGCTGATGCTCGGTGCGCTCAGCGACCACATCGGGCGCCGGCCCGTGCTGGCTGCGGCGATCGGTCTCGAGGCGGTGTCGCTTGTGCTGTTCCTGACCGCGGGCGACGTCGGGGTGCTGCTCACCGCGCGGTTCCTGCAGGGCATCGCGACGGGCGCGGCGATGACCACGCTCGGCGCCGCGCTCGTCGACCTCAACCCTGCGCACGCCCCCGGCCGGGCCGGACTGGTCAACAGCCTCGCCCCGGTCGCGGGTCTGGCGATCGGCGCGCTGGGCTGCGGGGTGCTGGTGCAGTACGCGCCCTCGCCCACGCACTTCGTGTGGGCGCTGCTGCTGGCGGCCATGGTGCTCGCCGCGGTCGTGGTCGCCGGCATCCCCGAGACCTCCGCCCGCCGCCCCGGCGCCGCGGCCTCGCTCGCCCCGCGGCTGGGCGTTCCGGCCTGGCTGCGCGCCGACCTGCTCGCGCTGGTGCCGATCATCGTGGCGAGCTGGGCGATCGGCGGTCTCTACCTCTCGCTCGGCCCCTCCGTGGCGGCCGGCGTCTTCGGCCTGAGCAACCACCTCGTCGGCGGCCTGGTCGTGACGCTGCTCTGCGGCACGGGCGCCGTCTCCTCGTACGCCCTCCGCAACGTCCCGGCGAAGCGCGTGCTCGCCCTCGCCGGCAGCCTGCTCACCCTCGGCGCCCTGGTCAGCGTGACCGGCCTCGAGCTTGGCAGCGCCGTCCTCGCCGCGGCCGGCACCGTGATCTCCGGCGTCGGGTTCGGCGCGTCCGCGCTGGCCACCTTCGGCACGCTGGCCGTGCTCGCCGCCCCGCACGAGCGCGGGGAGCTGTTCGCCGTGGCGCTCGTCATCTCGTACGTCGCCTTCAGCGTTCCGGCCGTGATCGCCGGCTTCGCGGCCACCTCCGCGGGCCTGCACGACACTGCGCTGGTCTACGGGCTGGTGGTGGCCGCCCTCGGGGCCGTGGCTCTGGTCGCTCAGCGCCGCCGCCGCCCGGTCGGCTGAGCGCTTCTTTCGTGGCGCCCCGGCGTGGACGGTCCCTCTGGGGCCGCCCACGCCTCACCATATTGGGGCGAATCGGACACGAAAGGCTGGCATGAGACGACTTCTGGCGGCGGCCGCCACGATCGCGGTGGCGATCGTGAGCTCGGCGAGCGGCGCGCGAGCGGCGGACGAGCGGAGCGGCGGGACCGGCTACGCGCGGGCCGCCGCGCCGATCGCGTGGACCGCGTGCACCGACCCGACCCTGCGCACGCACAAGGCCGAGTGCGGCTTCCTCTCCGTTCCGCTGGACCACAGCCGGCCCGAGGGCGAGAAGATCCAGATCGCGGTGTCGCGGATCAAGCACACCGTGCCGGACGCCAAGTACCAGGGAGTCGCGCTGGTCAACCCCGGAGGTCCCGGCGCCAAGGGCCGCGGGCTGGCCGTGCTGGGCTCGCTCGTGCCCAAGCGCGCCGGGGCGGCGTACGACTGGATCGGCTTCGACCCGCGCGGCGTCGGCGCCAGCAAGCCCGCGCTGACCTGCGACAGCGACTACACCGGCTACAACCGGCCGCCCTACGTGCCCACGACCAAGCAGATCGAGGCGACGTGGCTCGAGCGGGCCGAGGGGTACGCCAAGGCGTGCGCGAAGGCCGGCGGCAAACTGCTCGAGCACCTCAAGACCCTGGACACCGTGCGGGACATGGACCTGCTGCGGCAGGCGCTCAACGCCCGCCAGATCACCTACTACGGGTTCTCGTACGGCACCTATCTCGGCCAGGTCTACGCCACCCGTTACCCCGAGCGCGTACGCCGCATGGTGCTGGACGGCAACGTCAACCCCACGCGCGTCTGGTACGACTCCAACCTCGACCAGGACCGGGCGTTCGACCGCAACATCAAGGTCTACTTCGGCTGGCTCGCGAAGCACCACCGCGTCTACCACCTCGGCCGGACCGCCCGTGAGGTGCAGCAGCGCTACTACGACGAGCAGCAGAAGCTGACCCGCAAGCCGGCCGGCGGCGTGATCGGCCCGGCCGAGCTCACCGACGTCTTCCTGCAGGCCGGCTACTACACGTTCGGCTGGGCGGACATCGCCCGCGCCTTCAGCGCCTGGGTGCGCGAGCAGGACGCGTCGGGGCTGCGCAGGCTCTACGACGCCAACAACCCGCGTGGCGAGGACGCCGACAACAACTACGCGGTCTACCTCGGCGTGCAGTGCACCGACGCGCCGTGGCCGCAGAGCTGGACCAAGTGGACCTCCGACAACTGGGAGGTGCACCGCAAGGCGCCGTTCGAGACCTGGGCCAACGCCTGGTACAACGCGCCCTGCCGCAGCTGGGCGGCGCCCAGCGGCGTCCCGGTGACCGTCTCGGGCGAGACCGTGCCGCCGGTGCTGCTGATCAGCGAGTCGCTGGACGCCGCCACCCCGTTCGCCGGCAGCCTCGAGGTGCGCAAGCGGTTCCCGCGCTCGGTGCTGGTCGAGGGCGTGGGCGGCACGACGCACTCCGGCTCGCTCTACGGCAACCGCTGCGTGGACGACACGATCGCCGACTACCTGGCCACCGGCAAGCTGCCGAAGCGGGTCGGCGGGGAGCGCTCCGACAAGCGGTGCAAGCCGATCGCCCCGCCCGAGCCCGGCGTGACGGCCAAGCGGGCCCCCGAGCGCCTCCAGCTGCAACGGCTGATCACCGGGCGGTGATTGCTCTCACGGTCCCCGCCCCCGGGCGGGGGCCGTTCGCTATGCTCGTATCCGCGAAGGGGAGTAGCTCCCAATGCCGCGGTCGACATACTGATCCCTGATCCGATCCGGGGTCCGGCCGCGCGGCCTCCACGAGGCGAGCGAGACCTTCGACTACGGCTGCTCACACGCGGCCGGGTCGAGGTCGCCCCTGTGCCCTTCCTCCCGGTCCGCTGGATATCGGGAGTTCCTGGTGCAAGCATTCCTCGTCGCGACGGCGCTCAGCTTCGCGGTGATCTTCGTGGCCGAGCTGGGCGACAAGTCGCAGCTCATGGCCCTCACGTTCGCGACCCGCTTCAAGCCGGTCCCCGTGCTGATCGGCATCACCGTGGCCACGGCGGTCGTGCACGCGGTGTCGGTCGGCATCGGCTACGGCCTGGGGGCGACGCTGCCGACCGGGTGGATCTCGCTGGTCGCCGGCATCGCGTTCCTCGCTTTCGGCGCCTGGACGCTGCGCGGCGACTCGCTGACCGACGAGGAGAAGACCAAGGCCGAACGCAGCAGCGGCTCGGCGATCCTCGCGGTGGGCGGCGCGTTCTTCCTGGCCGAGCTCGGCGACAAGACCATGCTGGCGACGATCACGCTGGCCACCCAGCACGGCTGGTTCGGCACCTGGCTGGGCTCCACGGTCGGCATGGTCGCGGCCGACGCGCTGGCCATCCTCGTCGGGCGCCTGCTCGGCCGGCACCTGCCCGAGAAGACCATCAAGTACGGCGCGGCCGCGCTCTTCGCTATCTTCGGCATCTGGCTGATCGTCGAGGCCATCGTCGAGTTGCGATAGGGGCCGGCACATGCGGGTGTACCGGGCGGAGCTGACCGCCGACGTCACGTTCACCACAGGCGGTCGCCTGCAGGCCCAGGGTCTGCGGGTTGACGTGCCGCACCTGGACGTCACCGAGGCCGACCTGGCCCGGATGCTGGTGAGCTCGCTGGGCCTGCGCGACGTCGAGCGGGTCGAGCTCACCGGCGTACGCACCTTCGCCGCCGAGCAGGCGCCGACCGGCCCGCCCGCCGCGCCGCGCCTGCGGTTCGTCGAGCTCAGCCACGTCATCTCCGACGGCATGGTCACCTATCCCGGCCTGGACGCCCCCGTCATCACGCTGCACCGCAGCTGGGCCGAGTCCCGCCCGCAGTACGCCGAGGGCACCGAGTTCAGCTTCGACCGCATCGAGATGCTCGGCCAGACCGGCACGTACCTCGACACCCCGCGGCACCGCTACGAGGGCGGCGCCGACCTGGCCGGGATGCCGCTGGAGCGGCTCGCCGACCTGCCCGCCGTCGTGGTGCGCACGGCCGGCAGCGGGCGCCGCGCGGTCACCGAGGACGACCTCGAGCCGCTCGCCGTCGCCGGTCACGCCGTGCTGCTGCACACCGGCGGCGACCGGGACTGGGGCACCCCGCGGTACGGGCTGGAACCGCCCCACCTGACCGCCGGCGGCGCGGCCCTGCTGGTCGAGCGGGGCGCCGCGCTCGTCGGCATCGACTCGGCGAACATCGACGACAACACCCCGGCGAGCGGGGGCGAACGCCCGGCGCACACCCTGCTGCTGGCCGCCGGCATCCCGATCGTCGAGCACCTCACCGGCCTGGAGAACCTGCCGCCGCACGGCGCGCGGTTCACGGCCGCCCCGCCGCGGATCGCCGCCTTCGGCACGTTCCCCGTCCGGGCCTATGCGCAGGTGCCCCACTACGAGCCGCACGACCACACCCGGTCCGCCGGGTGGATGCCCGCCCGCTGAGCGCCGGATCTGGCTGAAAAGCCTCACACGCTGCGCAAATCGGCCGATGATTTCCCTGTGACCGCCAACCTCCCGCGGACCGGGGACCGCCGATGACGGAGTGGCCCGTCACCAGCCCGGCCGGCCCCGGCCCGGGTCCCGGAGCCGACCGGCAGCCCCCGGCCGGCCCGCGCGCCTTTCCCGGCGCGAGCGAGGTGGCGATCGCCCAGGCCGCCACGCTCTTCGAGCAGCTCGAGCTGGAACGCGCCGTCGCCACCCTGCAGCCGGTCGTCGCGACCGACCGCGGCAACGTGGAGGGCTGGGTGCTGCTCGCCCGGCTGCGGCTCGCGCTCGACCAGCCCGAGGACGCGCTGGCGGCCGCCGACACGGCCACCCGGCTGGCCCCGGCCGACCCGCGCCCGCTCGCACTGGCGAGCCGCGCGCTCACGCTGCTGGGCCGGCACGAGGACGCCGTGACCACGGCGTACCGCGCGGTCGTCGCCGAGCCGCGCAACCCCCTCTGGCACGACCGGGTCGCGTGGGCGCTGCTGTCGGCCGACCGGCAGATCGCCGACGCCGAGCAGGCCGCGCGGACCGCGATCGGGCTCGACCCCACCGAGGCGCACTACTACTACACCCACGGCGTGACGCTGGACGCCCTCGGCCACGTCGACCAGGCCCGGCAGGCGCTGCTGACCTCGCTGCGCATGGAGCCCGAGAACCCGGTCGCCCAGCACAAGCTCGCGCTGCTCAACGGCCAGGCCGAGCGCGAGCCCGAGACCCGCAGACGCGGCTGGCGCCTGTTCGGCCGCAAGGGCTAGGGCTCTGTTCCGCCCGGTGGCGGTGGCCGCGAAGGTCAGGAGGTCTGCTCTGTGCGGTGGCGGTGGCGGATGACCAGCCAGACGAGCCAGCCCAGGCCGATGATGAAGCCGAAGCTGATCAGGCGGTAGAGCACCACCGCGGCGACGGCGTGGGCGCTGACCAGGCCGCCGGCGACCAGGCCGAGCACCAGGGCGCCGTCGACGACGCCCAGCCCGCCGGGCACGATCGGCACGCTCGCGGCGGCCATGCCGGCGCAGTACGCGATCACCAGGCTCACCGGGTTGATGCCGCCCGCGCCGACCGCGACGCAGCACAACCAGAGGCACAGCGCGTCGAACAGCCAGTTGAGCAGCGCCAGCGCCACCGCGGCCGCGAAGTTCGCCGGGTGCACCCGCACCTCGCGCAGCTGCTCGACGAAGCCGACGAGCCGGTCGTGGCCGTGCTCGGGCGGGCGCCGGCGCACCCGGTTGACGCCGCCCAGCACGGCCCGCACCGGCCGGTCGAGCAGCTGCGGGCGCTCGGCCAGCTGGCGTACGCCGAAAGCGACCAGCAGGGCGGCCACCGCGTAGGCCACGAGCGTGTGCCAGCTGCCGGTGTTGCGGGCGAGCAGGCCGCCCACCGCGCCGATCACCACCAGCGCGCCGGCCGACAGCACGCCGCTGAGCGCGATGCACCAGGAGGCCACCGCGGGGGAGGCCCCGAAGCGGCGCAGCTGCTGGAAGTTGAACGTGGTCGAGAAGACCGGCCCGCCCGGCAGCGTGGCGCTCAGCGAGTGGGCCGCGTACGCGGTGGCGACGTGCTTCTTGACGCTCACCTTGGTGCCCGCGCCGCGCAGCAGTGCGCGCTGCATGCGGGCGTACGTGCCCATCGACGCCAGCTCGGCGGCGACCGCGGCGGCCACCCAGTTCCAGTGCGGCGCGCGCAGCTGGTGCAGCGCGCCGGCCAGCGCCGACCAGCCCAGCGTCAGCTCGGCGCCCAGCACGAGCACGACGACGACGGCCACGGTCGGTCCGCGGCGCCACCACGGCGCCGCCCCGGTCGTGAGCCGGGCGGACTGTTCCTGCACGGCCATCGGTTCCATGATCCCACCCGCCGGGCGGCGGCGCGGCCGATCAGCGGGTGTAGGCCAGCAGGTCGAGGTGGCGTACGTCCGGCGGCTCGACGGCCTGCACGCGCAGCTTGTTGTCCGAGTCGAACAGCGACAGCAGCGTCCGGTTCTCGTCGTCGGTGCGCACCAGCAGGTTGCCGTCCGGCCCGAAGACCGCCCCGACCACCGTGCCCGCGACGGGCAGCGACTCCAGCTTGCCGGTGGCCGTGTCGACGACCGCGTCGGCCGTGTCGGTGCCCACCGCGGTCTCGCCGGTGGTCTGCAGCGGCACGGTCACCCGCTGCCCGGTCGCGTCGACGCTGGTCGCCTTGCACGCGGCCAGGTTGTCCGGGTTGTCCTGCGGCTGGGTGTCGCCCAGCACCGGCACGCTCGTGCTCGTCCCGGTCTCGGCGGCCACCTCGAGCCCGCAGGACGAGGTCGCGTACACCAGCGTGCTGCCGTCGCCCGACCAGCGGAAGTGCTGCCCCGCGGCGAGCTGCTCCGGCAGCGGCGTGAACGCGCCGGACTCCAGGTCGAGCACGCCGGGCGCGTCCGCGTGCACCAGCAGCCGATCGCCGTCGGGCGACCAGACCGGCGCCTGGTCGGCGGCGGCCACGCCCACGGCCACCTGCTCGGTGCCGGTGGCGCCGCCGGCGTCCGCCTGCTCGCCGGCCTGCGCGACCAGCAGCTTGCCGCCGGACACGTACGCGATGCGGTGCCCGTCGGGCGAGACGCCCACCGAGGACGGCGCGTCGGGCAGCACGACCTTGCTGGTGCCCGACGCCGGTGACATGCGCACCACGTCGGGCTCCGTGCTGCGTTCCCGGTAGAAGACGTGCCCCGGCAGGTCCGCGAGGGTACGGGAGCGAGGCTTGGCGGTGCGGGGCCTGCTCGTGGTGTTCCCGCCCGCCTCGGGCGGCCGCACCGGGGACGCCGTCTGCCGCCGGGGCGAGCCGGTGGGCGAGGCGCCCGGCGACGTCGCGGTCGACGACAGCGACGGCACCATGGACGCCGCCGGATGCGGGCCGCCGGCCGCGGCTGCCATGTCGGCCGGCTCGCCGCCGTGCGGCAGGCTCCACAGCCCGCTGCCCAGGACGGCGAGCACCAGCACGGCCGCGCCGGTGCCGACGGCGGCCTCGCGCCGGGCTATCCGGCGGGACCGGTGCACCGCCCGGTCGTACAGGTCGGCCGGCTCCGCGCCGTCGGCGAGCTCGGCCAGCGAGGCCCGCAGGTGTTCGTGCTCGGCGGTCATCGTCCGGCCTCCGGCACCTCGGTGAGCAGG
Source organism: Actinoplanes sp. URMC 104 (assembly GCF_051386375.1). NCBI lineage: Bacteria > Bacillati > Actinomycetota > Actinomycetes > Micromonosporales > Micromonosporaceae > Actinoplanes > Actinoplanes sp. URMC 104. Next base: position 396,990 of record NZ_JBPQTO010000004.1, read on the forward strand.
TGCAGGTCGGGCAGCAGCGCACGGAGCCGGTCGAGCGCGCGGGCGGTCTGCGTCTTGACCGTGCTGACCGAGACGCCGAGCAGCTGGGCGGCCTCGGCCTCGGTGCGGTCCTCGAAGAAGCGCAGCACGATCACCGCCCGCTGCTTGGCGCTCAGCGTGAGCAGCGCGCGGCGCAGCAGCAGGCGCTCGACCGCCGCGTCGGCGTGGTCGTCGGCGCCCCGGCGGTGGTCGGGCTGGTAGTCGGCCGGCAACACCTCGGCGACCTTGGGACGGCGCCACAGCGACACCTGCGCGTGGTACATCACCTTGCGGGCGTACGCCTCGGCGTTCTCCGGTTTCTCGAGGCGCTGCCAGGCCCGGTGGGTGCGGGCGAGCGCCTCCTGCACCAGGTCCTCGGCGAGGTGCTGGTCGCCGGTCAACAGGTACGCCGAGCGCAACAATGCGTGCGTCCGGGTGCGGACGAAAAGCGCATAGTCGGCCTCGCGGGCGTCCATTCGAAGGTGTCCGTTCGAGGTGTCGAGGGAGACGTGAGCGTACCCAGGCGGCTCAAGCACCGCGCTGCCGGCCACGTCGACCCCTCTCCACCATCAACGCGCCGGGCGATGCCGCCCCGTGCGGGCACCGACCAGCACTTGCACCAGGCGATGCCTCCCCGTGTGCGCATCGTCCGGCGCCATCCAAGACGCCGGAGGGGCGGTCGCCGGACGACAACCGTTCGGCCGAATTCCGGACTCGGCCGTTCGGTCACCGGTGTTCGCGGACCCGCTCCACGGTCCAGCCGATGAACTGGGCGATCTCCTCGTCGGGCGTCGACTCGTCCACGGCCCACGCCTCGAGCGCCCGCCGCAGCGACGGCGGCACGCCCGGGGTGACGATGTCGTCGGCGAAGGTCACCAGGTCCTGCTCGCGCCGCTCGGCACGGGCCTCGTCCGCGAGGAAGGGCGCCAGCAGGTACCGCCGGACGTGGACGCGGCAGGAGTCGTCGTGACCGTGCGTCAGGACGCGTGCGGAAGGGGGCGGACGTCGAGCCAAGACGACTCCTTCGGACACGAGTGCGTCGCGTACCCCCGATCGACACCGGTACGCGTGAGTGAGCGGGACCCGATCGATTCGGTGCGGACGGCCACGGGGATTGGCGAATGTCGCCGCGCTCACATCGCGACCGGGCCGTTCTTGGGTAGCGTCGGGACATCGGTTCTGCTCGCAGGGCGCCGCCCGCGCCCGGGACGGAGGCCCGCATGGCACGCCCCCGCATCGTCGTCGTCGGCGCCGGGTTCGCCGGCTTCACCGCGGCGCGTGAGCTCGGCAAGCTGTCCCGTGGCGGCGCCGAGATCGTGGTGCTCAACCCCACCGACTACTTCCTCTATCTGCCGCTGCTGCCCGAGGTGGCGGCCGGCATCCTCGAGCCCCGGCGGGTCACCGTCTCGCTGCAGGCGGCGCTTCCGGGGGTGCGCCAGATCCTGGGCGAGGCCGACGGGTTCGATCTGCGGCAGCGCACGGTCACCTACCGCGACCCCGAGGGGCGGGCCGGCTCGATCGGCTACCACCGGCTGGTGATCGCGGCCGGCAGCGTCAACAAGCTGCTGCCCGTGCCCGGCGTGACCAAGTACGCGCACGGCTTCCGCGGCATCCCCGAGGCGCTCTATCTGCGCGACCACGTCACCCGGCAGATCGAGCTGGCCGCCGACGCCCGCACCGAGCAGGAGCAGCGCGCACGCTGCACGTTCGTCGTGGTGGGCGCGGGCTACACCGGCACCGAGGTGGCCGCGCAGGGCGTGCTGTTCACCCGCGCGCTGACGGCCCACCGGCCCGAGCTGCGTGACCGGGTGCGCTGGATCCTGCTCGACACCGCCGAGCGGGTGCTGCCGTCGCTCGACCGCCGGCTCGCCGACGCCTCCGACCGGGTGCTGCGGGAGCGGGGCGTCGAGGTCCTCCTGCGTACGAGTGTGAAAGAGGCCACAGAGGACGGCGTGCACCTGTCCACGGGCGACTTCGTCCCCACCCGCTCGCTGATCTGGTGCGTGGGCGTGCGGCCCGACCCGCTCGTCACCGCCGCCGGCCTGCCGCTGCGCGAGGGGCGGATCGTCGTCGACGAGTACCTCACGGTGCCCGGCCATCCGGACGTGTACGTGATCGGCGACGCGGCGGCCGTGCCCGACCTGACCCGGCCCGGCGAGATCACCGGCATGACCGCGCAGCACGCCGTGCGGCAGGGCGCGGTCGCGGCGAAGAACATCGCGGCCTCGTACGGGACGGGTCGCCGCCGCCCCTACAAGCACCACGACCTCGGGTTCGTCGTCGACCTCGGCGGGTTCGACTCGGCCGCGAACCCGCTGGGCGTGCCGGTGAAGGGGTTCCCCGCCAAGGTGGTGACCCGCGGCTACCACCTGCTCTCGATGCCCGGCAACCGGGTGCGGGTGGCGGCGGACTGGCTGCTCGACGCCGTGCTGCCGCGGCAGGGGGTGCAGCTGGGCCTGGTGCCGGGCGAGTCGGTCCCGCTCGACAGCGCGTCGCCCGAGGAACAGACGAGCGGTTCGTCCGTTTAGGCGACCAGGATCGGGCGGACGGCGGGGGGTTTGCGGGCCGGAGCCAAGGGTGCGCAAGCCATAATTCGGGCATGCGATCTTGTTGGTTCGGCGGGATGGTCGTCGTCGCCGTCTCGGCAGCTTTCGTTGTCAGCGGGCCCGCGCCCGTTCGTGCCACCCCGCCCGGCGGTCCGCGAGCCGCGGCGGTGGGAACGCCGGTCGTGATGGCGCGCTACGCGTTCAACGGCGCGTCCGGCTCCATCCTCGACGAGTCGGGACGCGGGCACACCCTGCGGGTCATCTCGGGGCACGGCGGCGTCGTGCGGCGGGTCGCGCACGGGGAGGGCTCCGCGCTGCTGTTCCCGCCCCGCTGCACGCAGCGCACCTGCCCGCACGTGGCGCTGCAGACGCCCTCGACGGCCGACCTCAACCCCGGCGCCCGCGACTTCTCGTTCGGCGCCGACGTGCTGCTCAGCCCCACGCAGACGAGCAAGGGGCAGAACGTCGTGCAGAAGGGCTACTCCACCACGGGCAGCCAGTGGAAGCTGCAGATCGACGGCGCCGCCGGGCGGCCCAGCTGCGTGCTGGTCGGCGACGGGCAGCGCCGCATCCGCGTGGCGACCAGCGTCGTTTCGGTGGCCGACGGGCGGTGGCACCGGCTGCGCTGTTCCCGGATCGGCTCACGCCTGTCGGTCTACGTGGACGGTCTGCTGCGCGGCTGGATCGCCGTGCCGCCGGGGCTCCCGATCACCAACGACCGGCCGTTGAGCATCGGGGGCAAGGGCGCCTACGCCGACAACGACCAGTTCAACGGCGCCCTCGACAACGTCTGGGTGCAGGTGGGCTGATCAACGGGTGAGCCCGGTGGCCATCGACGTGAGCAGGTCGCCGGTCGCCGTGTCGCCGGAGAGCTCCCACGCGAACGCGCCGCCCAGCGCCTTGCTGCGGGCGTACGCCATCTTGGCCGCGATCGTCCCGGGGGTGTCGTAGGACCACCACTGGTCGCCGCAGTGGGCGTACGCGGTGCCGGCGACGGTGCCGGTCGGAGGGCAGCGCTTCACCAGCACCTCGTACTCCTCGAGGCCCTTCTCGTAGCGCCCCGCGGCCGGCCCGCTCGCCGCGCCGCCCGGCTCGGCCGCCGACACCCCGGTCCAGCCGCGGCCGTAGAACCCGACGCCCAGCAGCACCTTGGCGGACGGGATGCCCAGCTCCGCCAGCTTGTCCACGGTGGCCGAGGTGGTCGCGTCGGGGCGCGGGATGCCGGGATACGCGGTGAGCGGCGAGTGCGGGGCCGTCCGCGCCGGCGCGTCGCCGCCCGCGCCGAAGTAGTCGTAGGTCATCGCGCTGAGCCAGTCGGCGCTGTCCGCCGCGGATCGGTAGTCGGTGGCCGCGAGCTTGGTGGGGTCGCCCGGCACGGCCGCCGTGACGACGGCGCCGGGCCCGAACTCGGACCGCAGCGAGCCGAGCAGCCTCGGGAGCGCGTCCGGGCCGCTCCTGTCGCAGGACAGGCCGCAGGCGTTCGGGTACTCCCAGTCGACGTCGATGCCGTCGAAGACGCCGGACCAGCGCGGGTCCTCCACCAGCGCCCGGCACGACCGGGCGAACGCGGCCGGGTCGCGCGCGGCCTCGGTGAAGCCGGCCGAGCCGGTCCAGCCGCCGAACGACCACAGCACCTTGAGGCCGGGGTGCTTCTGCTTGAGTTTGCGCAGCTGGCCGATGTTGCCGCGCGGTGTGGCGCCGGCCGCGTCGGCGACCCCGTCGACGCTGCGCGCGGCGGCGATCGGCTTCTCGTAGTCGGCCCAGCGGTCGGCGGCCGTGCACTTGCCGCCGCTGACCTTGCCGAACGCGTACAGCAGGTGGGTGAGCCGCCCGGCGGCCCCGCTCGTGTCGAGGTCCTTGACCTGGAAGTCGCGCGCGTAGACGCCCCACCCCGTGAAGTAGCCGACGACCTTGGGGGCAGCGGGGGGAGCGGGCGCCGGCTCGGGCGACGGCGAGCACGCGGCGAGGCCGAGCAGGATAAGGATGATCAAGACGAAACGGGCGCGCACCGCTCCGAAGCTATCCGGACGGCACAACCGCAACCCAGATGATCACTCGACCGGGTGTACCCGGCCCGGGGTGATTCCGGGCACGCCCGGTCACCGCGCGGCGGAGCTGTGCGATCGTTTTCCGGTGGCCATCAGCCCGCACGAGCCCCCCGCAGCCCCAGCCGTCCGCAGCTGGAAGGCCGAGCTGCGCGCGCTGCTGGGCTGGCGGCGCATCCTGACCCGGCTGCGGGCCGTGCTGCGCAGCGCGCTGGTGACGTTCGTCGTGCTGACCCTGACGCTGTGGCTGATGCCGGGCGTGGAGAGCAACGACATCGTCGACACGCTGGGCCTGGTGGCGATCGTCGCCGGCGTGGGCGCCGTGCTGCGCCCGCTGCTGCTGGTCGGCATCGTGGCGCTCGGCGGCTGGGGGGCGATGCTGCTCGGCGTCGTCGCCCAGGTCGTGGTCATCGTGGTGGCCCTCGAGATCGACCCGGCCAACCGGATCAGCGGGTTGCCCTCGCTGGTGGTCACCGCGATCCTGGCCGTCGTGTTCGCCGCGATCATCGACTGGATGGCGGACAGCGGCTCCGACGACACCTTCGTCCGCGAGGCCAAGCGGCTCATGCGCGGGGTGCGCCGCCGCCAGGCCCGGCTGGTCGGCGGGCCGATCATCACATTCCGCCGCCCCCGGCAGGGCACCGAGCCGGGTCTGCTGATGGTGCAGCTCGACGGGCTGTCCGAGCCGGTGCTGCGGTGGGCGGTGCGGGCCGGCAACCTGCCCACGCTCGGGCACTGGCTGCGCTCGGGCAGCCACACGCTGCGCGGCTGGCACACCGGGCTGCCCTCGACCACGCCCGCCTCGCAGGCCGGCATCCTGCACGGCGCGTCCCGGCAGATCCCGGCGTTCCGGTGGTTCGAGAAGGACACCGGCAAGCTGATGGTGACCAACCGCCCGCGCGACGCGGCGGTGCTCGAGCCGCGGCTCAGCGACGGTCGTGGCCTGCTGCGCGACGGCGGGGTGAGCATCGGCAACGCATTCAGCGGCGACGCCGCGGTCAGCCTGCTCACGGTGAGCCACGCGGCGCTGCCGGGGCGGTCCGCGCGCGGCTGGGCCGCGTTCATGGCCTCCCCGTACGGCTTCACGCGCGCGCTGGTGCTGGGCGTCGGCGAGGTCTTCACCGAGCTGCACCAGGCCCGGCTCCAGCGGCGCCGCAACCTGCAGCCGCGGGTGAGCCGCTCGGGCGCGTTCCTGGCGCTGCGCCCGGCCTCGATGCTGCTGCGCGACGTGAACGTCTCGCTGATCGCCGAGCAGATGGCCCGCGGCGCGCCGGCGATCTACTGCGACCTGGTCGACTACGACGAGGTGGCCCATCACGCCGGACCCGCGCGGCCCGAGTCGATGCGCCAGCTCGAGAGCCTCGACCGCATGCTCGGCGTGCTCGAGCGGCTGGCGCCCGAGGCGGCCCGGCGCTACCACCTCGTGGTGCTCTCCGACCACGGGCAGAGTCAGGGCGCCACGTTCCGCCAGCGCTACGGCGAGAGCCTCGACGAGGTGGTCGAGCGGTTCTCGGCGGGCGACCCGGCGGCCGCTCCCGAGTCGCCGGCGGAGGCGGAGGCGACCCGCGAGCCGCACTTCCCCGAGCCGCCGGTCGCGCCGCTGCTGGTCGTCTCGTCGGGCAACCTAGCGCTGCTCTACCTCACGAAGTTCCCCGACCGGCTCGACCGGGCCGCGATCGACCGGGAGTACCCGCGGCTCATCCACGGGCTGGTCGCCCACCCGGGCATCGGCCTGGTCGTGGTGCTGGACGACGACGGCCCGGTCGCGCTGGGCACGTCGGGCACCCACCGCCTGCGCGACGGGGTGGTGCACGGCATCGACCCGCTGCTGCCGTACGGCCCGCGCGCCCGCGAGGACCTGCTGCGCCACCAGGAGGCCGCGCACGTCGGCGATCTGGTGCTGATCAGCTGCGTCGACCCGGTCACCGAGGAGGTCGCCGCGTTCGAGGAGCTGGTCGGCTCGCACGGCGGGCTGGGCGGCTGGCAGACCGACGCGATGATCGTGCACCCGAGCCGATGGCCGATGACCGGGACCGAGCTCGTCGGCCCGGACGCCGTGCACCACCAGCTCGTCGAGTGGCTGGCGATGCTGGGTCTGCGCACCCAGGAGCCGGTCCCCGAGCTGGAGCATCTCGAGCCGCACGCCTTCGAGGCCGGCGATGTCGCGAGACTTTCGAGGACGCACGACGGTTAGGCACTTTGTGCCACGTCTCCCGGTTCTCGTTCTAGCTGTCGCCGCTCTGCTGTTGCCCGCGGCCGCCGCCCCTGCGGTGGGCCCGCGGGCGCGCTCGGAGGCGCCGGTGTTCAACGGCGGCGTCTACGCGATCGCGCACCGCGGCGCCACGACGTACGTCGGCGGCTCCTTCACCACCGCCACCGCGGGTGGCCGCACCTATCCGCGCGAGCGGCTGGCCGCCTTCGACTCGCGCACGGGCAAGCTGCTCGACTGGTCGCCGCGCGCCGACGGGGTGGTGCGGGCGCTGGCCGCCACCCCGGAGAGCGTCTACGCCGCGGGCGACTTCCACCGGGTCGACGGCGAGAAACGCGACTCGCTGGCCCGCCTGCACCCGACCGGCGGCGCCGTCGGCTCGTTCCGGCACACCCTTTCCGGTACGCCCTACGCCCTCGCGATCGGCAACGGCCGGCTCTATCTGGGCGGCAGCTTCACCGACGTCTCCGGGCAGAAGCGCGCCAACCTGGCGGCCTTCTCGCTGACCACCGGCGTGCTGGACGCGCGCTGGCGCCCGGCCGCCGACGACACCGTGCACGCGCTGGCGGTCGCCGGCCCGCGGGTGTACGTCGGCGGCGGCTTCCACACGGTCAACGCGGTCAAGGGCACCTTGCGGCTGGCCACGGTGGACGGCGCCGGCGGGACCGTCGACCCGAGGTTCCTGCCGCGGGTGCCGGCCGAGGTCCGGGCGATCGCGCTGGACCCGACCGGCGTGCACGTCGCCACGGCGGGGGTGGGCGGACGGGCGATCTCCTACAGCCACACCGGCACGCTGCGCTGGCAGCGGGTGTTCGACGGCGACGCCTCGGCGATCGCGGTCACCGGCGGCATCACCTATGTGGGCGGGCACTTCGACAGCGCCTGCCTGACCGAGCGCAACGGCGTCAAGGGCGGCTGCGTCGACGGCTCACGGCCGCGCTTCAAGCTCGCGGCCGTGACGTCGAAGGGGCAGCTGACCGGCTGGGCGCCGAAGGCGAACGGCGTGATCGGCGTCCGGGTGCTGAGCGTGAACGCCGTGGCGGGCGCGCTCGAGGCCGGCGGCGACTTCACCATGATCGACGGGAAGGACCGCCGCCGGTTCGCTGCGTTCTGACTCAGAGGGAGGCCCGGACCTTGGCGACCACCGCGTCGGTGGACAGCCCGTACCGGTCGTGCAGGGTGGGCAGGGCGCCCGCCGCGAGGAACTCGTCGGGCAGCGCGATGGGCACGATGCCCCGGCCCTGACCGGCGAACGCCAGCGCGGCGGCGACGGACTCGCCCAGCCCGCCGCGGATGGTGTGGTTCTCGAGCGTGACGACCAGCCGGTCGGTGGCCGCCGCGCGCAGGATCGCCTCGGTGTCCAGCGGCTTGATGGTCGGCACGTGCAGCACCGCCACGTCCACGTTGTCCTCGGCCAGCCGGTCGGCGGCGGCGAGCGCCCGCATGGTCATCAGCCCGGTGGAGATCAGCACCGCGTCGCGGCCGGTGCGCAGCTCCGCGGCCTTGCCGAGCTCGAACCGGTAGTCGTACTGGTCGAGGACGGTCGGCACGTTGCCGCGCAGCAGCCGCAGGTACGTCGGCCCGTCGTGGGCGGCCAGCGCGGGCACGGCCTGTTCGATGTCGACGGAGTCGCACGGGTCGACGATCGTGAGGTTGGGCATGCCGCGCAGGATCGCCAGGTCCTCGGTCGCCTGGTGGCTGGGGCCGTAACCGGTGGTCAGGCCGGGCAGCCCGCCGACGACGTTCACGTTGAGGTTGGGCTCGGCGATGTCCAGGCAGAGGAAGTCGTACGCCCGCCGGGTGGCGAACACGGAGTACGTGGAGGCGAACGGCACCAGGCCCACCTCGGCCATGCCGGCCGCGGCGCCGAGCAGCACCTGCTCGGCCATGCCCATCTGGAAGAACCGCTCCGGGTGGGCGTCGCGGAAGATGTGCATGTCGGTGTACTTCGCGAGGTCCGCGCTCATGCCGACGATCTCGGGACGCTCGTCGGCGAGCCGGGCCAGGGCGTGGCCGAACGGCGCGCTTGCCGTCTTCTGCCCCGGGTCGGCGAACGAGGCGATCATCGCGGAGGTGGTCAGCTTGCGCTGGGTCGGGGTGGTCATCGGCGGTAGCCTTCCTCGAGCTGGTCGCGGGCGATCTGCCATTCGTGGGCGTCGACGCGCATGAAGTGCGCCTTCTCCCGGGTTTCGAGCAATGGCACACCCCGGCCGATGCGGGTGTCGCAGATGATCACGGCGGGGGAGCCGCGGTGCTCGCGGGCCTCGTCGAAGGCGGCGACGAGCGCGGCGAGGTCGTTGCCGTCGACCCGGATCGCGTGCCAGCCGAAGGCCCGCCACTTGTCCGTGATCGGTTCGGTGCGCAGCACTCCGGCGGTCGGGCCGTCGGCCTGCAGGGCGTTGACGTCGACGATGGCGGTGAGGTTGTCCAGCCCGTGGTGGGCGCCGGCCATCGCGGCCTCCCACGTGGAGCCCTCGTCCAGCTCGCCGTCGGAGAGCAGGTTGTAGACGCGGGCCGGGTTGCCCTGGTGGCGCAGGCCGAGCGCCATGCCGGTGGCGACGGTGAGACCGTGCCCGAGCGAGCCGCCGGAGATCTCCATGCCGGGCGTGTAGGACGCCATGCCCGACATCGGCAGCCGGCTCCCGTCGCTGCCGTACGTCTGCAGCTCCTCGACCTCGATCACGCGGGCCTCGGCCAGGGCCGCGTAGAGGGCGATCGCGTAGTGGCCGATGGAGAGCAGGAACCGGTCGCGGCCGGGCCAGTGCGGGTCCTCGGGCTTGAACCGCAGCTGGTCGAGGTAGGCGACGGCGAGCACGTCGGCGACGCCGAGGGCCTGGCCGATGTAGCCCTGGCCCTGCACCTCGCCCATGTCGAGGGCATTGCGCCGGATCCGGTACGCGGCGTCGCGCAGCCGGGTGAGGCGGTCGGTTCGCGGTTCGGTGGTGGATGTCATGGTCGTCCTCCTCAGACGGTGGTGGCGTCGGTGCGGCGGGCCCAGGACGCGTGCGTGTTGACGCCCTTGACCTCTCGGGCGAGGCGCTCGACCTGTTCACGCTCCTTGGCGCCCCACGTCTCCGGCGTGGCCAGCGCCGCGAGGAGCCCGAGCAGGCCGTACGCGGTGAACAGCAGCGCCGGTCCGATCCAGCCGAAGTTGCCGTAGAGCGCGGTTGCCAGCAGCGGCGTGAAGCCGGAGACGACCGCGGACAGCTGGTAGGCCAGCGAGGCGCCGCTGGTGCGGGTCTTGGCGTTGAAGAGCTCGGAGAACCAGGCGCCCTGCACGCCGGCCAGCGAGTTCTGGCAGACGGTGTAGCTGATGACGAACGCCAGCACGATGAGCACGGCGGTCTCGGTGTTGACGGCCAGGAACAGCGGCACACCCCACACCGCCACGAGGGCACAGCCGACCATGTAGACCGGGCGCCGGCCGAAGCGGTCGGACAGGTGCCCGTACCAGGCGGTGGCGCCGATGCCCAGGGCGGCGGCGACCAGCAGCGCGGTCAGCGTGACCGGCCGGTCGGCGATGTCGTTCAGGCTGATGTAGGAGAGCATGAAGGTCACCGACACGGCGTAGCCGGCGGTCTCGGCGATGCGCAGGCAGAACGCGCGCAGGACGTTGCGCCAGTCGTCGCGCAGCACCTCGAGCAGCGGGTTCTTGGAGACCGCTCCCTCCTCCTTGAGCTCCTCGAACTCCGGGGACTCGTCGATCTTCAGGCGGATCATGATGCCGACGACGATCAGCACGGCGCTGAGCAGGAACGGCACCCGCCACGCCCACTGCGAGCCGAGCGGCACGCTGGCCAGGAAGGCGAGGTTCGCGAGCAGCAGCCCGACCGGGAAGCCGGCCTGCGTGATGCCGGTGTAGAGCCCGCGTTTGCGCCAGGGCGCGTGTTCGAAGGTCATCAGGATCGCGCCGCCCCACTCCGCGCCGAACGCCAGGCCCTGGATGACCCGGACGACGACGAGCAGCACCGCGGCCCAGACGCCGACCATCTGATAGGTCGGCAGCACGCCGATGAGGACGGTCGCGACGCCCATCAGCAGCAGCGATCCGACCAGGACGGGCTTGCGGCCGATCCGGTCGCCGAGGTATCCGCCGACGATGCCGCCCAGCGGCCGCACGGCGAAGCCGATGCCCAGCGTCGCGAACGACAGCAGCGTGCCGGACAGCGGGTCGGACTCGGGGAAGAAGACGTCGCCGAAGTAGAGGGCGGCCGCCGTGCCGAAGCCGATGAAGTCGTAGGTCTCGATGGTCGCGCCCACTCCGCAGCCGATCGCGACCCGCTTCTTCTCGGGGGTGCCGTCGATCGGATGCCACTGGGCGACGTTCTGAACCGGGGGTTGCGCCATGGGGGAGCCCCTCACGTCGTGCCGACAGTTGACTGTTAACAGTCGGCTGTTGAGAGACGATGCTGGACGTCATGTGTCGGATGTGTCAACCCACTGTTACGGCGACGTGCAGCAAATGAAACGGATCAATGCGCGCGCGATGCCGGGTGAGCCCACCGGGCGCTGTCGCGGACGCCCTGCACGGTGATGCCTATGGGCCGCTTCAGGCGGCGAGGCGCTCCGCCGCCCGGCTCATGTGCTGGTGGGCGACGTCCACGGCGGCGGCTGGGCTGCTTCAGGCGGCGAGGCGCTCGGCTGCCCGGCTCATGTGCTGGTGGGCGACGTCCACGGCGGCGGCTGGGCTGCTTCAGGCGGCGAGGCGCTCGGCTGCCCGGCTCATGTGCTGGTGGACGATGTCCTCGGCGGCGGCCGGGTCGCCGACCTCGATGGCATCCACTATCGGCGAGTGGTAGTCGCCGGACATCAGGGCGGACTGCTGCTCGCCGCGAGCCATGATCGTCACGCGGATGCGCCCGGCCAGCCCCTGCCACGTCGTGGTCAGCATGGAGTTGCCCGACAGGTCGCAGAGCAGCTGGTGGAACGCCATGTCGGCGTCGACGTGGGCGATGAAGTCGCCGGGGGTGTCGTTCAGCTCGGACACGGCGTGGCGCAGGGCCCGCACGGCGTTGTCACGGTCCGGCGACGCGATGATCAGCCGGGCGGCCAGCCCCTCGAGCGCCGCCCGGACCTGGAACAGCTCGCGCACCTCGGTGGCGGTGTGGCTGCGGACCCGCAGCATGCCGCGCGCACCGGGGGTCACCAGCCCCTCCTGCTGCAGGTGCCGCAGGGCCTCGCGGATCGTGCCGCGGCTGACCCCGAGGCGGCCGGCCAGCTCGACCTCGCCCAGGTGGTCGCCCGGCTGGTACTGCCCCGAGGTCACGGCGAAGCGCAGCGCATCGAGGGCGCGTTCACGCAGCGTGCTGCGGTCCAGGCTCATCATCGGGTCGGCTGCCATGCCCCGATCTTAGGCACGCAATCTGTCAACATCCAAATGTTGACTGTTGACAGTCGGCAGATGGACAGCTTTCCTGGAGAGACCCACCGCTTCCAGAGGAGTGCTCATGTCCGTCTCCGACAAGACCGCCGTCGTCACCGGCGCCGGCTCCCGGCGCGGGATCGGCCGCGCCACCGCCCACACCCTGGCCGCCGCCGGCTGGAACATCGCGATCCTCGACATCGACGAGGCCAGCGCAAAAGAGGCCGCGACCGAGGTCGCCGAGCAGCACGGGGTGCAGGCGCTCGGGGTGGCCTGCGACGTCACCGACGAGCGGTCCGTGGGCCAGGCCGTCGACGCGATCACCGGCTCGCTGCCGCCGGCCGGCGCCGTGATCAACAATGCGGGCATCACCTCACCCGTGCCGTTCCTCGAGGTCACCGGCGAGGAATGGGACCGGATCTTCGCCGTGAACGTCCGCGGGTCGTACAACATCACCCGTCGTCTCGCGCCGGGCATGGCCGAGCGCGGGTTCGGCCGCGTGGTCTTCCTGTCCTCGGTGTCCGCCGAGCGGGGCGGCGGCGTCTTCGGCGGGGTGGCCTACTCCGCTGCCAAGGCCGCGCAGCTCGGTTTCGCCCGCGCGCTGGCCCGCGAGGTGGGTCAGTACGGCATCACCGTCAACTCGGTCGCTCCAGGCCTGATCGACACCGACATCACGGCCGGCAAGCTCGACCCCGAGCGCAAGGCGCAGATCATCGCCGGCGTTCCGAGCGGGCGCGCGGGCACCGTGGCGGACGTCGCCGACCTGATCACCTATCTGTGCCGGGAGGAGTCCGGCTACATCACCGGGGCCACCTACGACGTCAACGGCGGCTCCCACATCCACTAGTCAGGTGATCCGGCGGCGTGCCGCGACCCGCTGGCTGAGGCGCCAGTACCGGGTGGGCGTCAGGCGGGCGAGCCAGTCGGCGCCCTTGGCCACGCCGCCGATCACGAGCCGTGGCCTGCGGTTGTGCACGGCGGCCACGATCTGCTTCGCCGCCTCCTCGGCCGGCATGGTCAGCGCCCGCTCGGCGAAGCGCCGCGCCTGCTCGGCCTGTGCGCCGCCCGGGTCGCCCGCGCTGAGCCGGGCGGCGGCCGCGATGTTCGTACGGATGCCGCCCGGGTGCACCACGGTCACCCCCACGCCGCGCGGCTCCAGCTCGTTGCGCAGCGCGTCGGTGAAGCCGCGCACGCCGAACTTGCTGGTCGCGTACGCCACCTGACCGGCCGGCGCGATGAGTCCGAACAGGCTCGACACGTTCACCAGGTGCGAGCCGGGCCGTTCCAGCAGCTGCGGCAGGAACGCCTTGGTCAACCGGATGACCGCGAGGAGGTTGATCTCGAGCAGCCATTCGAAGTCGGCCAGGCTGTTCTGCTCGAAGCTGCCCATCAGCGTGACGCCCGCGTTGTTGACCAGCAGGTCGACGCCGCCGTGCCGGGACGCGACCTCGGCGGCCAGATCGAGCCGGTCGCCGCCGTCGCCCAGATCCACCTCGTACGTCGTCACGTCGCCCGCGCCCAGCTCCCGGGCCATCTCGGCGACCCGGGCGAGGCCCTCCGCATCCCGGTCGACCAGCGCCAGCACCGCCCGTCGGCGCGCCAGCTCCAGGGTGAGCGCCGCGCCGATCCCTCCGGCGGCGCCCGTGACCAGACAGGTCCGCCCCGCGAACGCGAAGTGCTTCATCGGGCCATTATCGGTCCCGCCGCCCCTAGACTGCGGCCCATGACCGCGCCTCGATCATTGGCCCCGACCGTCACCTCGCAGGCGGTGCTGGCCCCGCTCACCGACGCCGCGATCTTCCTGGTGTTCACCGTGCGCCCGGGCGGGGAGCAGGTCGTCCGTGACCTGCTCGAGGACGTGAGCGGCCTGCAGCGGTCGGTCGGGTTCCGGCTGCCCGCCGCCCAGCTGTCCTGCGTCACCGGCATCGGCTCCGACCTGTGGGACCGCCTGTTCGCCGGCCCGCGTCCCGCCGGGCTGCACCGCTTCCGCGCCTGGAAGGGCCCCCGGCACAGCGCGCCCTCCACCCCGGGCGACCTGCTGTTCCACATTCGCGCCGGGCAGATGGACGTCTGCTTCGAGCTGGCCGGCAAGCTGGCCGAGCGGCTGCGCGACGTGGCCGACGTGGCCGACGAGACGCACGGCTTCAAGTACTTCGACGAGCGCGACCTGCTCGGCTTCGTCGACGGCACCGAGAACCCGGTGGGCGCCGAGGCCTTCGACCACGTGGTGATCGGCGAGGAGGACGAGGCGTTCGCCGGCGGCAGCTACGTGATGGTGCAGAAGTACCTGCACGACCTGGCCGCCTGGAACGCGCTGACCGTGGAGCAGCAGGAGGCCGCGATCGGCCGCACCAAGCTCGACAACATCGAGCTCAAGGACAAGGCGCCCGACTCGCACGTCGCACTGAACACGGTAGACGACCCGGACGGCAACGAGCTCAAGATCCTGCGCGACAACATGCCGTTCGGCTCGATCAAGGACGGCGAGTTCGGCACGTACTACATCGCGTACGCCGCCACGCCCGACGTTCCCGAGCTGATGCTGCGCCGCATGTTCCTCGGCGACCCGTACGGCACGTACGACCGCATCCTCGACTTCTCGACCGCCGTGACCGGCTCGCTGTTCTTCGTGCCGCCGGCCGCGTTCCTCGACGACCTGCCGGACGCGCCCGCTACGTGAGCAGGGCCGCGAGGTCGTTCAGCGTGTTCAGCCGCAGGTCGCCGTCGAGCCCGCGCAGCGCCGCCGTGCGCGCGCCGGCCGCGCGTCCCGCCGCGAGCCCCACCTCGGCGTCCTCGACCACCAGGCAGTCCGCCGGGTCGACGCAGAGCAGCTCCGCGGCCCGCAGGTAGCCCTCCGGGTCGGGCTTGCCCGCGCCGATGTCGTCGGTCGTCACGAGCACCGACGCGACTATGCCCGCCGCCGCCAGGCGGGCCTTGGCCAGCCGGCTGTCGGCGCTGGTCACCACGGCCCACGGGATGCCCTTGAGCGTCAGCTTGAGCAGCAGCTCGCGGGCGCCGGGGGTGGCCTGCACGTCGGAGAGGTCGTCGTACTGCAGCTCGAGCTGCCGCGCCGCCGCCACGACCAGCGCGGCCTCGTCGAGGTGGGGCAGGAGCTTGCGTACGGTCGTCGCGCTGGGGCTGCCGTGGGCCATCTCGTACGCCTGCTGCCCGTCGACCCCGTACTCGGACGCCCAGGACAGCCAGGACCGCTCCACCGCCCGATCCGAGTCGACGAGCGTGCCGTCCATGTCGAACAGGATCGCCCGCACGGTGCTGATGTCGAACGGGGCCGGATGGGTCTCGGGCACCTACAACCTCCAGGTCCTTGTCTTCAGTCGGGCTCGGCGAACAGCGGGGGCGGCCACCACGTCGCGGGACGGGTGGCCGCCTCGGCCACGGACGAGAGGCAATGAGGCGTACGGGATCAGGTGGTCCGCTTACGCGGAGCGCTGCGCCGGGTGGGGGTTGCGGGCGCCGGCGTCTCGGCGGCCGTGGTGCTCTTGCGGGGAGCCCGCGCACGCGTGGAGGCCGATGCGGCCGCCTTGCGCGCGGTCGAGCGGGCCGCGGTGGCCACGGCCGTGTTCGGTTCGACCGGAGCGGCGGTCTCCGCCTGGCCGCCCGACGCATCGGCAGGCGGGGTGTCGGTGGCCGGCGCGTCGCCGTTCGGAGAAGCGGCGTCGGCAGGCTGGTCCGGAACCGGCGGGATGACGGCCGGCAGGTCGGGACTGACCGGAGCGGCGGGCCGGGCCGACTCGGTCTCGGCGGCTGCGGACGCGGCGGGCTGGGCCGACTTGGTCTCCGCGGCTGCGGACGCGGCGGGCTGGGCCGACTTCGTCTCGGCGGCTGCTGACGCGGCGGCGCGGTCCTTCGCCTTCTCGCGCTGGATCAGATCGGCGAGCAGGCTCTGCTCGTACTTCTCGTCGAGCGCGGCGGCCCGGCTCTGGGCCTTCTGCGCGCGGGTGACGGCCTTGCGGTGCGCCTTCTCCAGCCGGGCCTTGTCGCGGGCCTGGGTCTTGAGGGAGCGCTTGAGCCGCCTGGCCTCGGCCTCGGCGTTGCGCAACGCCTGCGTCTGCAACCGGGTCGCGTCGGCGTTGGTGCGCAGCCGGTTCTCCAGCTCGGTGACGGTCGTCCTGGTGCGCTCGACCGCTTCGTTGGCTGCCGCACTCTGTTCCCGGCGGCGTTCGAGCTTGGTGCTCACGGCGTGTCTCCTTTCCGTATCACTTCTGCCCTACCCGTGGTGCGGCGGCGCAATCTCCTCGGAGATCGTGTCATCGGCCGCGGCCTTCCGGGCGCGGCGCCGGCGGATGTGCCGCACGTGCAGCGTCACGTAGCCGGCCACCGCGAGCGTGACAGCCGCGATGGCCCACCACTTGTAGCGGTGCGCGTGCTCGATGATCTCGACCAGGTGGGTGCCGAGCAGATAGGCGACGGTCGTCCACAGCCCCACCCAGAGGGCCGCGCCGATCGCGTTGTAGAGCAGGAACGTGCGCCACGGCATCGCCGTGATCCCGGCGATCACCCCGTTGAGCTGGCGCAGCCCGTCGATGAAGCGGGCGACCACGACCACCCGGCCGCCGCGGCGGGCGAAGAAGCCCTCGGCGCGGGCGAGCCGCTCGGGCGTGAGGAAGACGTACCGGCCCCAGCGCAGCGCCAGCTTGCGGCCGCCGCGCGCCCCGATCCAGTAGCCGACGTTGTCGCCGAGCACGGCCGCGACGAAGGAGAGCGCCGCGACGGCGAAGATGTTCATCCGCCCGGCGCCCGCGTAGATCGCCGCGGCCACCATGATGGTCTGCCCGGGCGCGGGGACGCCGAAGCTCTCGACCCCGATGATGGCGGCAACGGCGTAATAGCCCCAGCGGTCGAGAAGCGGGGCCACGCCGTGCAGGAATCCGGGAAGGTCGGCTTGCATCGGCTCAACGGTAGCCGGGATCCCGCGGGGCCGACGCGCGGAGTCGCTACTGCGGCTGATCCCTGGTGCGGTGCAGGAGCCAGTTGACCCCGTCGGTGTGAATCAGCGCGTACCGGTGCGACCCGTCGCGGCCGTGCAGCGTGAAGACGAACCGCTTGTCGGTGCGGTCCTGAAGCTCCCACCAGCCGATGTCCGCGATCGACTTGTCCGCGTCGGTGTAGGTGAGGTGGTCGAGGTCGTGATCCGGCACGGCGACGGCGAGCCGGTTGCGCGCCGGATCGGTGGGCAGCCCGCGCGGGACGGCCCACGAGCGCAGCACGCCGTTCTCCTCGAGCCGCAGGTCGAAGTGCGGGCGGGGCTTGCGGTGGTCGTGCAGCACGAAGGCGGGCTCCACCGGGCGACTGTAACCGGCCGGGGACCGGTGGGGGATCGTCCGCGACCAATCCGTTGATCAAGAAGTTGAACGAGCGGGCCGGACGGACCGGCCGTTCGGCCGTGGCCGGAGGGGAGGCCGGCTTGCTTGGGTGTGCCGTCATGAATTTCCTGTCGCGCCGCAGAACCGCGGTCGCCGCGCTGATCGCCGCCGTGGTGGTGAGCATGTCGGCCTTCGCGCTCACCCGCGCCGACGCTGCCGCGTACAGCACCGTCCAGCCGGGCGCCTTCACCGGCTCTGCGTTCGACGCGTGCACCGCGCCGCCCAGCGCCTCGATGAAGGCGTGGCGCGCCTCGTCGCCGTACCGGGCCGTCGGTATTTACATAGGCGGCGTCAACCGCGCCTGTGCCCAGCCGCAGCTCACCGCCGGCTGGGTCAAGGAGCAGGTGCAGGCCGGCTGGAAGCTGCTGCCGCTCTACGTCGGCCCGCAGGCGACCTGCACGACTATCGGCAGCAGCCGCACGCTGATCGACAACGCGCACGCCGACACGCAGGGCCGCGCCGCCGCCTCGGACGCCGTCGCACAGGCGAGCGCGCTGGGTCTCGCGCGCGAGAGCGTGATCATTTATGACCTGGAGGCGTACCGCACCGACGACCCGGCCTGTCGCAAGGGTGTGCTGGCCTTCCTGAACGGCTGGACCGCCCGGCTGCACGACAACGGCTACTTCTCCGGCTTCTACTCCAGCGTCGCCTCGGGCATCGCCGACCAGGTCACCGCGTACGCGACACCCGGATACACCCGCCCCGACTACGTCGACTTCGCCCGCTGGGACCAGAAGGTCACGCTCGCCGACCCGCGGATCCCGGCGACCGCCTGGCCCGGCAAGCGGCGCATGAAGCAGTACCGCGGCGGCCACAAGGAGACGTACGGCGGTGTCACGATCAACGTCGACAACGACTACGTGGACTTCGCGCCGCTGCCCCGCACCAGGGCGGCCGACTTCACCGGCAACGGCTGGCCGGACGTGCTGGGCCGGTCCGCGACCGGGTCGCTCGCGGCCTTTCCCGGCAACGGGTCGCTGGTCGACGCGAACGCGCGGCGCTCGCTGGGCGGCGGCTGGAAGGCCATGACCGCGATCGTGCGGATCGGCGACCTCGACCGGGACGGCCGCGAGGACGTGGTCGCCCGCCGGTCCAACGGTGAGCTGTGGTTGCACCCCGGCGCGAGTTCCGGGTTGGGGCGGCCGCGGAAGCTGGCCTCGGGCTGGCAGGCGCTTCGCGAGATCACCGCGATCGGCGACCTCACCGGGGACGGCTACCCCGACCTGCTGGCGATCTCCAAGGCGAACAAGCTCTACCTGTACGCCGGGCTGCCCGGCGCGGCGCTGGCCCGCCCGAAGCTGGTCGGCAGCGGCTGGGCCGGCAAGACCGAGCTGGCCGGCGCCGGGGACTTCAACCGCGACGGGTTCCCCGACCTGGCGGCGCGGGTCACCTACGACGGCGGTCTGTACCTGTGGACCGGGCGCAAGGGCGGCTTCACCGGCAAGCGCCTCAAGCTGGGCGCCACCGCCACCGGTCTGCGCGACCTGATCGGCGTCGGCGACTTCGACCGGGACGGCTACCCGGACCTGGCAGCCGTTCAGAAGTCGACGGGCGCGCTGGTGCTGCTGCGCGGTGCCGGCTCAGGCGTTCGTGCCCCGTTCCGCCTGGCGACGGGCTTCGGCGGCACGGCCCCGCTCGCCTGAGCCGGAAAAGACTCGTGGCCGGCCCGAACCGGGCCGGCCACGAAATTCTTGCGGAAGCTTTACAGGGTGTCGGACGCCAGCTGGCCGCGCAGCTTCGTCAGCGCCTTGGTGAGCAGGCGGGAGACGTGCATCTGGCTGATGCCGATCTGCTCGGCGATCTGCGACTGGGTCAGGTTGCCGTAGAAGCGCAGCGTGAGGATTTTCTGCTCGCGCTCGTCGAGGGTGGCCAGCGCGGGGCCGAGGGCGACGCGGGTCTCGGCCAGCTCGTACTCGTAGTCCTCGCCGCCGAGGGTGTCGCCGAGCTCGGTGGAGCCGTCGGCGCTGATCGGGGTGGACAGGCTGGTGGCGTTGTAGGCGCGGGCGCCTTCCAGGCCTTCGAGGACGTCTTCCTCGGTGACGCCCAGGTGGGCGGCGACGTCGGCGACGGTCGGGGAGCGGCCGAGGCTGTGGGTGAGGGTGCTGTTGGCCTCGGTGATGGCCAGGCGCAGTTCCTGCAGGCGGCGGGGCACGCGCACGGACCAGGTGCGGTCGCGGAAGTGGCGCTTGATCTCGCCGATGATGGTGGGGATGGCGTAGCCGGCGAAGTCGACGCCGCGTTCGGGGTCGAACTTGTCGACGGCCTTGATCAGGCCGACGGTGGCGGTCTGGACGAGGTCGTCGGTGGGCTCGCCGCGGCCGGAGTAGCGGTGGGCGAGGTGACGGGCGAGCGGCAGCCACGCCTCGATCGCCCGGTCGCGCAGAGCGGCGCGAGACGGGTGACCGGCCGGCATCGCGGCCATAGCGTTCAGCAGCTCGGCCGCGCTGTCGGCGGGCGCCGTGACGCCGGCCGGAAGTGCTTCCTGCGCCTGCTCTGTGCTGGCGGTCTCGGTGACGGTCATGTCGGTGGTCCTCCCTGGCACCTCTCCGGAGAGCCGGTCCTCACACTGCGAGGACCCGGTCGGTCGGGTGTCCCTATCTCAAGGTCGACGGTGTCTATTCCCCCGCCGTCGACCACGCACACTAGGCCGTTCGGGTATGAAAACCCTAACCGAGAGGCCCAGAAAAGACTAGCCGAAAGTATGAGTTACTTTGCGTGATAGCAAATATACGGAGAGGATCTCACCGGGCATCCAAGGCTCTGGATGCGAACGGGGCCGGACCGGACCGTCACGTCTCTGTGTAACCACCCGGGCCCGTGTGAAACCTCCCGGGCAGGGCAAGATGGACGGCATGTCTGGCCTGCGCCCCGCCGCGCCCTATCCGGCAGCGGTCGAGCTGCGCTGCTGGACCCTCGACGCGTTCGGCGAGTTGCGCAGGCTGCGCGCGGCCCTGCGCGAGGCGATCGAGAACAACGCGGCCGAGGTGGACGACCTGTTCGACAAGATGGCCGTGGTCGCCACCGAGCTCGCCACCAACGCGCTGCGGCACGGGCTGCCGCCGACCGAGGTGCGCCTGCTGCGCTACGACCACCGGCTGATCCTCGACGTCGCGGATTACGACGTGGGCACGCTCCCGGAGGTCGACGACAGCCGTCCGCTGGGCGCCGGAGGGCTCGGACTGCAGCTCACGAAGACTTTCGCGATCGACACGGGCTGGTACACCACCGAGACCACCAAACACGTCTGGGCCAGCTTCCCGGGCTGAATCTCCAGCGGCCTGATAGAAATGCCCCCGTGGCGGACTCCTACGAGATCGGCCGGGAGCGAGCGGCCGGCCGGGCCGCGACGATCCTGCGCCCCAGCGGCGAGCTGGACATCAACGCGCGCGACGACCTGCGCGCGTCGATCCTCGAAGCTCTCGACGAGCCGGGCGGGGACAGGCGCGGCGTGGTGGTCGATCTCGCCGGCGTCACCTTCATCGACTCCGAGGCGCTCGGCGCGCTGATCGACGGCTACAACGCGGCCGTCTCGCTCGACGCCTGCTTCCGCGTGGTCAACGCCACGGGACCGGTGGCCCGTGTGCTCACCGTCTCGGGTGCGCAGGAACTGTTCGACTCGTAACCTGCCGCCGTGGACTTGATCATCTCGGCGATCCTGCTGGCTGCCGTGCTGGCCTTCGCCGTCGCGCGCCCGCGCGGCCTGCCGGAGGCGGTCGCCGCCGTCCCGGCCGCAGGGGTCGCGGTCGCCGCCGGTCTCGTCCCGTGGCACGACGCCCTCGCCGAGATCCGCGAGCTAGGCCCGACCGTGGGCTTCCTCGCCGCCGTGCTGGTGCTGGCCCACCTCGCGGCCGATCATGGCGTCTTCTCGTACGCCGGAAGGGTCGCGGCCCGGCTGGGCGGAGGTCACCCGCCCCGGCTGCTCACGGCCGTCTTCGTGGCGGCCTCGCTCATCACCGCCTTCCTCAGCCTCGACGCCACCGTCGTGCTGCTGACCCCGGTCGTGCTGGCCACGGCCGCCCGCGTCGGCGCCCGGCCCCGCCCGCACGCGTTCGCCTCGGCCCACCTGGCCAACTCGGCCTCGCTGCTGCTGCCCGTCTCCAACCTGACCAACCTGCTCGCCTTCGCGGCCGGCGGGCTGAGCTTTCTCGGCTTCACGGGGCTGATGACGCTGCCCTGGCTGGCCGTCGTGCTCGTCGAGTACCTGGTGTTCCGCGCGTACTTCCGGGCCGACCTGCGGGCGCGCGAGCAGCCCCGGCCCGACCAGGGCAACGGGCCGCCCCCGCGGTACGCCCTGGTGGTGCTCGCCGTGACGCTGGTGGGCTTCGCCGTGGTGCACCCGCTCGGCGTGCACCCGGCGTGGGTGGCCGTGGCCGGGGCGGTGTTGCTGGCCGTGCCCCGCCGGGTGCCGGTCGGCACGCTCGTGCGCGAGGCGAACCCGGCCTTCTGCGCCTTCGTGCTGGCGCTCGGCGTCGTGGTGCTCGCGGTGCAGCGGCACGGCCTCGAGGACCTGCTCGACGCGATCGTGCCCGACCACCCCGACCTGCTCGGGCTGCTGGCCGTCGCGTTCCTGGCCGCCGCGCTGGCCAACCTGCTCAACAACCTGCCGGCGACGCTCGCGCTGCTGCCGGTGGTGGAGTCGCGGCCCGGGCTGCTGCTGGCCATGCTGATCGGGGTGAACGTCGGGCCGAACCTCACGTACGTCGGCTCGCTGGCCACGCTGCTGTGGCGGCAGATCCTGCACACCCACGACGCGGCGCCGGACGCCCGCGACTTCCTGCGGCTGGGCGTGCTCACCGTGCCGCCGGCCCTGGTGGCCGGGGTGCTCGCGCTGTGGCTGAGCCTGCGCGTGGCCGGCTGAGAAACAGGGCGCACCCTCGCCGCCGCGCCGGCATCGGTCCGGGGAATGGCCGAGGTGATCCGGTGGGGGATTTCGGCGGCGGGGTGCGTCCGACGCAGTCAGTCTTGTCGATGTAACTGTTACAGGCAAGTAAAACTGGTTACGGAACTCGGGCCGGCGGCGCGCCGCTCGGCGGGGTGCCGCCGGGGCCGCCGGGAGCTCCGGACGGGCCGCCGTCGCCGGAGAGTTGACCGCCGGTGGGGGTCGTGCTGGTGTCCACCCTGACCGTGAGCGAGACCGCGTACCCCTTGGCCGGGTCGCCGGTGACCGTGCCGAGCTGCGTGGCGGCCGAGTCGTCGCCGAAGACGTTGTCGCTGTCCAGGCTGACCCGGCTCAGGGCGCTCACCGACGCCTCGTACCCGGTGGTGGCGTAGAAGAACGTCGCCTTGCCCGCGGCGTCGGCGATCTGGACGCCGCGCAGGTAGTTCTGGTCCTTGACCGCCTCCGAGTACAGCGAGTACTGCCCGGCGCGGTCGCAGTGCCAGACGTAGACCGCCGTGCCCGCGAACGGTCTGCCGCCGTTCGCCAGGCCGAACCCGCGCAGCAGGTGCCGCCGGCTCACCAGCGTGCCGAGGTCGAAGCCGAGGCCCTGGTCGACGACCTCTTCGTCCGGCCGGGGGAGTCGTCGTCCCTCGTGCGCCGGTCCGGGGCTCCGGGGCATCGTCCGCTCCTTCTTTCAGGTGCCGCACGGTTTCGACGAGCCTAGGGCCGATTGTTGTGGAAGGTCTGTGTATGTCCTGTCGGTCGTGCGGCCGCTTGTGTGACGGGCGCGTCATGGAGGAAGTTTTCCTACCGGTTTAGAAGAGATAATTCTGCCGGACTGTTGACGGAAAAATTCGGGCCCGCCTACGGTGGCGGCATGTCCGGGTCCGGAGGCGTTCATGCGCTGGTCAGGCGCGCTCACGAGGAGCGCGTGCTGGCGATTCTGCGCGAGCGCGGCGGGCTCAGCCGGGCCCAGATCGCGGCCCGGTCGGGGCTGTCCCGCACCACGCTGTCGGAGATAACGTCCGAGCTGCTCGCGCGCGGCGCGATCGTGGTCGTCACCACCGACGCGGGCGAGCGGGCCGGCAGCGGACGCCCCGCCGAGCTGCTGGCGCTCGACCCGCGGTCGGGGCAGTTCCTCGGGGTCGACCTCGGCCACACCCGGGCGCGCGTCGCGGTCGCCGACGCGGCGCACGAGATCATCGCGAGCGGCGTCGAGGAGTACCCGGCGGGCAGTTCCTGGCCGCGTCGCCTGGCCGCCGGGGTCGATCTCGTCGACCGGGTGGCCCGCGAGCAGGGCGTCGGCCTGACCGCGCTGCAGGGCATCGGGGTCGGCGTCGCGGGACCCGACCCGGCCGGCGGCTCGCGGGCCGACGTGCTCGCCGCCTTCGCGGAACGCTTCTCGGCCCCCGTGCTCGTCGACAACAACACCCGGTTCGCCGCGCTGGCGGAGGCGACGATCGCGGCGGATCGCGTCCCCGCGGCAAGCGGCGAACCTGAGGCCGGCAACGCACGCCCGGCCGGGCGCGCCGCCACCGGCAGCGCGGTGGCCGGGCACGAGGTGGGCAACCTGCTCTACGTGCGGCTCGCGGACGGGATCGGCGGCGGGCTCGTGGCGGGCGGGCGGCTGATCTCCGGGGCCGGCGGCGTGGCGGGGGAGTTCGGGCACGTGAAGGTGGACCGGTCCGGCGCGGTGTGCCGCTGCGGCAAGCGCGGCTGCCTCGAGACGGTCGCCGCCGTGCGTCCCGCGCTGGCCGCGGCCGGCGTCCGTGACCTGGCCGAGCTGGCCGCCCGCCGCGAGGAGCCGCAGGTGCGCGCCGCCATGGACCGGGTGGCCGATGCCCTCGGCCGGGTGCTCGCCGACGCGGCGTTGATCCTCGACCCCGAGCAGATTGTCATCGGCGGCCCGCTGCCGCGCGCGGTGCCCTCGATCGTCGCCCGCGCCGGCGCCGTGGTCGCCGGCGAGAGCATCCGCCTCGGGGCCGGCCCGCTGATCCGGGCCGCCCGGCTCGGCGACGACGACGGCGCCCGCGGCGCGATCACCGCGTGTTTCCGGCAGTCGCCGCTGCTGGCCGGCTATCCGGGCGTGCCCCGCCCTCGACCCTCCGGGAGCCCCTCATGACCGTGGTCCAGGTGGACACCGAGGTCGCCGCCGGCACACCTCCGCCCGAGCCGCGCCGCCGCCGCGGCGTACCGAAAGGGCTCTGGAATCTGCTCTCGGTGGTGCTGGGCATCGGGGTGTGGTGGGGCTTCGCGCTCGCCGGCTTCGACATTCCGGCGCCGCCCGAGGTGCTGGTGCGGTTCAAGGAGCTGATCGCCGACGGCACGCTCGCCGACGACGTGCTCGCCAGCCTGGGCCGGGTGCTCGCGGGCTTCGTGCTGGGTGTCGTGCTCGCCGTGCCGGTCGGTTTCTTGATGGGCTGGTACGGCGTCGCGCGCGGCCTGCTCGAGCCGTGGGTGCAGTTCTTCCGCACGATCCCGCCGCTGGCGATCATCCCGCTCGCGGTCGTGCTGATGGGCATCGGCGAGACCCCGAAGATCTTCGTCATCTTTCTGGCGTCGTTCCTGGCCTGCGTGATCGCGACCTTCCAGGGCGTGGTGGGCGTCGACAAGACGCTGATCAACGCGGCCCGGGTGCTCGGCGCCAAGGACGGCACGATCTTCGCCCGGGTGGTGGTGCCGGCGTCCACCCCGTTCATCCTCGTCGGCATGCGGGTCGGGCTCGGCTCGTCGTGGGCCACGCTGGTCGCCGCCGAACTGATCGCGGCGCAGCAGGGCCTCGGCTATCGCATGCAGAGTGCCCAGCTCTACTACGACCTTCCGACGATCTTCGTGGGGCTGATCAGCATCGGCGTGCTTGGCCTGCTGATGGACCGGCTGCTGTTGCTCGCCGAGCGCCGTCTGACCGACTGGCAGGAGCGCCGATGATCACCGTCCAGAACGTCCGGAAGGTCTTCCCGGTCAAGGGCGGCGAGTTCGTCGCGCTCGGCGGCGTGGACCTCGACGTGCGCGACAACGAGTTCGTCACCGTCGTCGGCCCGTCCGGGTGCGGCAAGACCACGGTCATGAACATCCTGGCCGGGCTGGAGACGCCGACGAGCGGCCGGGCCCTGGTCGACGGGAAGGTGATCACCGGACCCGGACCCGACCGCGGCGTGATCTTCCAGCAGTACGCGCTGTTTCCGTGGCTGACCGTCCGCAAGAACGTGGAGTTCGGACTCCGTACGGCCGGGGTGCCGAGGGCCGAGCGACGCGAGCGCGCCCAGCACTTCATCGACCTGGTCGGCCTGCACGACTTCGCCGACGCGCTGCCCCGCACCCTGTCCGGCGGCATGAAGCAGCGCTGCGCCATCGCCCGCGCGTACGCCGTCGGCCCCTCGATCCTGCTCATGGACGAGCCGTTCGGAGCCGTGGACGCCCTCACCCGCGTACGCCTGCAGGAACAACTGCTGCAGACGTGGAGCCAGGAGAAACGCACCGTCGTCTTCATCACCCACGACGTCGACGAGGCGGTCTTCCTCGCGAACCGGGTCGTCGTCATGGCGGCCCGGCCCGGCCGGATCGTCGAGATCGTCGACGTCGACCTGCCCTACCCCCGCACCGAAGAACTGCGGCTCAGTCCCGCCTTCACGGCGCTGCGCAACCGAGTGTGGAGCGCCGTCTATCACCAGGAGCCTGTTGCATGAAGCGTCTTCTCGCCGCCCTCGCGGCGGCCTCGCTGCTGAGCGTGGCCGCTTGCGGATCATCTGATGACAACTCCTCGTCCGCCGCCGGCGGGACGACGAAGGTCAACTTCGGCTACATCGCCGACTACAACGGCGCGAGCCTGCTCGCGGTCGCCGACGACCAGAAGCTGTGGGCCAAGCACGGCCTCGAGGTCAGCACCAAGGTCTTCACCAACGGCCCGCTGCAGATCACCGCGATCAACGCCGGCGACCTCGACTTCGGCTACATCGGCCCGGGCGCGGTGTGGCTGCCCGCCTCCGGCAAGGCCAAGATCGTGTCGCTCAACTCGCTGGGCAACGCCGACCGGGTGATCGCCCAGCCCGGCATCACCGACCTCGCCCAGCTCAAGGGCAAGAAGGTCGGCGTGCCCGAGGGCACCTCGGGCGACATGATCCTCACCCTCGCGCTGCAGAAGGCCGGGCTGTCCGCGTCCGACATCCAGCGCGTGCCGATGGACCCGGCGACGATCGTCTCGGCGTTCGCCTCGGGCCAGATCGACGCGGCCGGCATCTGGTATCCGCTGCTCAACAACATCAAGCAGAAGAAGCCCGGCCTGGTCGAGCTGGCCAAGAACGAGGACTTCTCGAGCACGGTGTCGTTCCCGACCGCGTTCGTGGCGGGCAACGAGGTGGCCGGCGACAAGGACAAGACCACCAAGGTCGTGCAGGTGCTGCGCGAGGCCATGGACTACCGCGCCGCGAACAGCGACAAGACCGTCGAGCTCACCGCCGCGCTGCTCAAGCAGCCCGTGGACGCGGTGAAGGCCGACTCCGGCAACAGCAAGATGCTCGACTCCAAGACGCTCGACGGCTACACCGCCGACGGCACGGTCACCAAGTGGCTCAGCGGCATGGGCGACTACTTCGTGGGCGCCGGCAAGCTGCAGAGCAACCCCGACCCGAAGACCTACTACCTCGGTGACGTCTTCACCGGAGCGGGAGCAGCCGCGAAGTGAACTTCCTCTTCCTCATGACCGACCAGCACCGGGTCGACACGCTCGGGGCGTACGGGAACACCCAGGTCCGCACGCCCCACCTGAACCGCCTCGCGGCGACCGGCACCCGATTCGACCGGTGGTACACGCCGACCGCGATCTGCACGCCCGCGCGGGCCAGCCTGCTCACCGGGCAGGCGCCGTTCCGGCACAAGGTGCTCGCCAACCACGAGCGCAACGTCGGATACCAGGAGGATCTCGCCGAAGGCACGTTCACCTTTCCGGTGGCGCTGCGCGAGCGCGGCTACAACGTCGGGCTGATCGGCAAGTGGCACGCGGGCACGCTCAAGGCGCCCGCGGACTACGGATTCGACGGGCCGCACCTGCCCGGCTGGCACAACCCGGTCGATCATGGGGACTATCGGGCGTACCTCAAGGAGAACGACCTTCCGCCGTACGAGATCACCGACCACATCCGCGGGACCCTGCCCAACGGCGGCCCCGGCAACCTGCTCGCCGCCCGGCTGCAGCAGCCGGTGGAGGCGACGTTCGAGTACTACATGGCGACCCGGACCATCGAGATGCTCCGGTCGTATCAGCAGGACGGCAAGCCGTTCTACCTGGCGACGCACTTCTTCGGCCCGCACCTGCCCTACATCGTCCCCGACGCGTACTTCGACCTCATCGACCCGGAGACCGTCGAGCTGCCCAAGTCGATCGCCGAGACGTTCGAGGGCAAGCCGCCCGTCCAGCGCAACTACAGCGCGCACTGGACGTTCGACACGATGCCGATCGAGGTCACGCGCAAGCTGATCGCGGTCTACCGGGGATACGTCACGCTGATCGACGAGCAGGTCGGGCGGATCCTCGACGAGCTCGACCGGCTGGGGCTGACCGACGCGACCACGGTGTTCTTCACCTGTGACCACGGGGAGTTCACCGGGTCGCACCGGCTGCACGACAAGGGCCCGGCCATGTACGAGGACATCTACCGCACGCCCGGGATCGTCCGCATCCCCGGCGCGCCGCCGCAGGCCCGCGACGAGTTCGTCTCGCTGCTGGACTGCACGGCGACGATCCTCGACCTGGCCGGGCTGGACCGGTCGGAGGCGGTCGATTCCCGCAGCCTCGTGCCGCTGGTGCGCGGCGAGCACCCCGAGTGGCAGCCGGACATCGTGGCCGAGTTCCACGGGCACCACTTCCCGTACCCGCAGCGGATGCTCCGGGAGGACCGCTACAAGCTGGTCGTCAACCCGGACTCCACCAACGAGCTCTACGACCTGGAGCGCGACCCGGACGAGCTGCTGAACATCTACCACCACCCCGAGATGGCCGAGGTGCGCGGCCGCATGCTGCGCCGTCTGTACGCGCTGCTGGTCGAGCGCGACGACCGGTTCTACCACTGGATGACCTCGATGTACGACGTCGGCGCGGTCGACCACGACCCGACGCTCAGCGGGCTCGACGAGGCCTCGTACCGATGAGCGGGCGCCGGCCGAACATCGTCATGATCCTGACCGACGACCACGCCGCGCACGCGATCTCCGCGTACGGCTCGCAGGTCAACACGACGCCGCGCATCGACGAGATCGCCCGGCTCGGCCGGCGCTTCGACAACTGCTTCGCCACGAACTCGCTCTGCTCGCCGTCGCGGGCCAGCATCCTGACCGGCACCTACAGCCACGTCAACGGCGTCACCACGCTGGTCACACCGATCGACGCGGCCCAGCCCAGCTTCGTCAGCGCGCTGCGCTCGTCGGGCTACCGGACCGCGATGGTCGGCAAGTGGCACATGGGCGACGGACCCGGGCACGACCCGCAGCACTTCGACTACTGGGACGTGCTGATCGAGCAGGGCGAGTACGTCGACCCGCAGTTCCTCTCGGAGTCCGGGCTGCGCACGGTCCCCGGCTACGCCACCGACATCATCACCGACCTGGCGCTGGACTGGATCTCGTCGCTCCCGGTGTCCCAGCCGTACTGCGTGCTGATCTACCACAAGGCGCCGCACCGGCCCTGGGTCCCGCCACCCTCGTCGGAAAACCGGTTCATCGAGCCGATCCCGCTGCCGCCCACCTTCGGCGACGACTACGCCACGCGCACGTCGTCGGCGCGGCGCGCGGCCATGCGGATCGCCGAGCACCTGACGCTCGAGGACCTCAAGACGCCGCCGCCGGCCGGGCTCCCGTACGAGCAGGAGGCGCTCTGGAAGTACCAGCGGTTCATGGAGGACTACCTGCGCTGCGTCGCGTCGGTCGACGACAACGTGGGCCGGGTGACCGACTTCCTCCGCGAGCGCGGCGAGTTCGACGACACTGTGCTGATGTACGCCTCCGACCAGGGCTTCTTCCTCGGCGACCACGGGTGGTTCGACAAGCGCTTCATGTACGAGCAGTCGCTGCGGATGCCGCTGGTCCTGTCGTACCCCCGGAAGGTCTCTCCCGGCGTGATCGGCGAGATGGTCACGAACGTGGACTGGGCGCAGACACTGCTGGAGGCCGCCGGGGTGCCGGCCCACCCGCGCATGCAGGGCCGCAGCTTCTGGCCCTTGCTGCGGGGACGGGACTACGTCGCCTCCGAGGGCGTCTACTACCGGTACTGGGAGCACGACGACGTTTTCCACAAGGCGCCGGCGCACTACGGCTACCGCACGACGCGGCACAAGCTGATCTACTTCTACAACGACGGCCTGGGGATCCCCGGCTGCGGGCCGGACACCTATCCGCCCGAGTGGGAGCTGTACGACCTGCTCGAGGATCCGGCCGAACTGCGCAACGTGTACGACGATCCCGCGTACGCCGACGTGCGGGAGGAGCTGAAGGCCGCGATGTGGCAGGAGCAGGCGCGGCTGGGCGACAAGCCCCATCCCAGCCAGCCGCGGCCGGTGATGTTGTGAGCGAGTGCTGCAGCCCCTCGTCCGGCCGCCCCTCCACGCCGCCCGCCGTTCCGGCTCCCCTTCCCCTTTCGTCGCCGTCGGCTCTTCCTGTGCCGTCGCCCGTTCATCGGGCGGGGCGCGGGCGCCACGGCGTACCGCAGGCTGCCGTGCCCGCGCAGACGTTCGCGATGGGCGACGCGTTCGGCGACGGCGTCCGCCCCGACGGCGAGCAGCCCGTGCATCCGGTACGCGTCGCCGCTTTCGCCATCGACGCGACCACCGTGACCGTCGCCGACTTCCGCGCCTTCGTCGACGACACCGGCTACCGCACCGAGGCCGAGTCGTTCGGCTGGTCGGCGGTCTTCCACCTGGCCGTCGCCCCCACCGACGAGGCCGACATCGTCGGCAGCATGGCCGGCACCCCGTGGTGGCTGGGCGTCTCCGGCGCCGACTGGGCCCACCCCGCCGGCCCTTCCTCCACCGCCGACGACGACCACCCTGTCGTGCACGTCAGCTGGAACGACGCCCAGGCGTACTGCACCTGGGCCGGCCGCCGCCTGCCCACCGAGGCCGAGTGGGAATGCGCCGCCCGCGGCGGGCGCCCCTCGCAGCGCTACCCCTGGGGCGACGCCCTGCCGCCGGAGTGGGCGTGCAACATCTGGCAGGGCACGTTCCCCACCGAGAACACCGCCGAGGACGGCTGGCTCACCACCGCGCCGGCCCGCTCGTACGCACCCAACGACTACGGCCTCTACCAGCCGATCGGCAACGTGTGGGAATGGTGCGCCGACTGGTTCTCACCCGTCTACTACGCGTCGTCCCCTGTGGACAACCCGCAGGGCCCACCCCTGGGCGCAGCCCGCACCATCCGCGGCGGTTCCTACCTGTGCCATGACTCGTACTGCAACCGCTACCGCAACGCGGCCCGCTCCTCCAACACCCCCGACTCCTCAACCGGCAATACCGGTTTCCGCACCGTGGCCCTCTGACCCCACCCCTGAGCCCGCCGGCTCTGGTCAACCCTCTCACCTGCCCACCCCGCCCAACCAGGGGGCGGGCCCACTGTAGGCGCCTGTCAAGCCGCCGATCCGGCTTATCCACAGGCATGCGCGATGACTCGTCGGCTCGTCCACAGCCGTGCGTGATGACTCGTCCACTCATCCACAGGAATGCACGGCGACTCGCCGATTCGTCCACAGGCAACGCGGTGAACTGCGGGGCTTGTGCACAGGCAAGCGCCGTGAACTGCGGCTCGTGCACAGGCGCACGCGGCGCCTCGTCGGCTCGTCTGCAAGCGCCGTGGTGGCCCATCGGCTCATCTGCAGGCGGGCGTGGTGGCCCGTCGGCTCCTGCAGAGGCGGGCGCGGTTACCCGCTGGCTTGTGCACAGGCGGATGCGGTGGTCCGTCGGCTCGTCCGCGGGAGGGCGCGTTGATCCACCGGCTTGTGCACAGGTGGGCGTGGGTGGCCCATCGGCTTGTGCATGGACGGACGCGGTGACCTGTTGGCTCGCCCGCGGGCCGGCGCGGTGACGCGTCGGCTTGTGCACAGGTGGGCGTGTGGACCGCCGGCTCGTGCACAGGCGGACGCGACGGGCCGATTCGATCACGTAAGGACGTACGCCCCGAACTGACGCTCAGGCCTGGCCTGCCGGGAAGGTGGTGTGGCGGGCCGCCTGGCGTAGGTCGACCTCCTCGATCAGTTCGCGCGCGATGTCCTCGGTCAGCTCGCGGTCGCGGACGGCCGTGGCCAGGGCCCGGCGCTGGGCCTCGAAGGTCGCGTCGACGTCCGCGGTCGGCTCGGCCGTCGCGCCGGACGCGATCAGGCGGCCACGTTCGCGCATGGCCTCGGCTTCGGCCCGCTCGCCGGTGAGGTCGAAGTTCAGCAGGCGGGCCAGCCGGGCGGTCGTGGTGCCCTGGATCAGCAGCGTGCCGAGCGTGACGATCAGCGCGATCGCCTGGATGGCGTCGCGGCCGGGGAACTCCTCGCCGGACGCGGTGTGCTCGGGGATGGAGGCCGCGGCGGCCAGGGTGAGGATGCCGCGCATGCCGGTCCAGCCGACCAGCAGGGTCTCCTTGGTCGTCGGCGCGGGCAGCGGTTCAGCGCGGCGACGGGCGCTGCGGCGCTCCCGCCACTGCTCGTAGCGGGCACGGTAACGGTCGTCCCGCTCCACGCGGCGCTGGATGCCCCGCTCCTTGAGCAGCCAGCGGCCGAACAGCGCGTACACCCCGGCCAGGCGCAGCACGATCGCGGCGAGCAGGAGCACGCCGGCCGCCACCAGCGTGCGGGTCAGTCCCGGCTCCTCCGACCGGGCGAGGTCCTGGAGCACGAACTTCAGCTGCAGGCCGATGTACGCGAACACGAACGTCTCGAGCAGGAAGTCGACCACCGGCCAGACCTGCCCCTCCTGCAGGCGGGCCCGGTACGCGCCCGGGTACTGGTGGCGCGGGTCGAGGGTCAGGTTGGCGCTCAGCGAGAAGGCCGCCACGACCACCGCGAGGATGCCGGAGGCGTGCACCTCCTCGGCGGTCAGGAAGGCGGTGAACGGCACCAGCAGCACCAGCGCGGTCTCCAGCGTCGGGTTGCCCAGCCGCTTGCGGATCCAGAGCGCGGCCACGGCGTACGCGGCGCCGATCCCGATGCCGATCAGGGCGGTCCGGAAGAACTCCCCGATGCCGCCCTGCCACGTGGTGTGCTCCCCGTTGACGGCCGCGACCGCGATGCTGAACAGGGTGAGCGCGGTGGCGTCGTTGACCAGGCTCTCGCCGGTGAGGATCGAGGTCGCCCGCTTCGGCAGCCCGATCTCCTCGCCGTGCGAGACCGTGGTGATCGTGTCGGGCGGCGCGAGCACCGCGCCCAGCACGAACGCGACCGAGAGGCCGAGCGTCGGCAGCAGCCACGACGAGATCAGCCCGAGCGCGCCCGCGGTCAGCACCACGAGGATCACGCCGAGCGACCAGATCGCGCGCAGGTTCGCCCCGAAGCCCGAGACCGACGCGCCGCGGGTGGCCGAGTACAGCAGCGGCGGGATGACGATCGCGAGGATCAGCTCGCTCTCCAGCTCGAGCCGCGGCACCCCGGGGATGAACGACGCGGCCGCGGCCAGCACCACGATGATCATGCCGGGCTCGACGCCGCGCTTGCGCGCGAGCGCCGACACCGCGATGCCCACACCGATGATGAGCAGGATCTGTACGCCGTTCACGGCATCAGATTAGTGAGTCAGCCGGACGTCCTGGATCTGTACCAGAGTCGCGACCGCGAGACCGCCCCGGCGGGTGAGCGGCGCGGCCAGCCCATCGGTCCTCGCGCTCGCCGCCACGGCCGCCGCGTCCGCGGATCGACCTGCCAGTACGGCGGGTCGGTCAGAGCCTTCTTGCGTTCCAGGATGTCGATGAGCCGCAAGTCACCCTCCTCCAGGTGCGGTGACCGTATGACTCCTCTCGGGGCATACGCAACCAACTTTCGTACCGGTATGCTCGTCCGCGGGCCGTGACTGGCGCGTCAAGGTGGGGCAACCATCGGGGAGCGGCTCCGTCGTTGGGACGAACTTGCCGTGCGCCTGGGCCTCTGCATCCGTGATAGGGAGGTCCCATGCCCGAGTTGAACCCTGAATCCGCCGCTTTCCGCTCCGCCCTCGAGGTGGTCCGGACCGTCGAGCCGCGCATCGCCGACGCCATCGCCAAGGAACTCACCGACCAGCGCGAGTCGCTCAAGCTGATCGCCAGCGAGAACTACGCGTCCCCGGCCGTGCTGCTCGCGATGGGCAACTGGCTGTCCGACAAGTACGCCGAGGGCACGATCGGCCGCCGCTTCTACGCCGGCTGCCAGAACGTGGACACCGTCGAGGCGATCGCCGTCGAGCACGCGAAGGCCCTGTTCGACGCGCCCTACGCGTACGTGCAGCCGCACTCCGGCATCGACGCCAACCTGGTGGCGTACTGGGCGATCCTCGCCGACCGGGTCGAGGTGCCGCATCTGCGGAAGTTCGAGAAGCGCCAGATCAACGACCTCACCGACGCCGAGTGGGCCGAGCTGCGCCAGGCGTTCGGCAACCAGCGCATGCTGGGTATGAGCCTCGACGCGGGCGGCCACCTCACCCACGGCTTCCGGCCCAACATCAGCGGCAAGATGTTCGACCAGCGCAGCTACGGCGTCGACCCGGCCACCGGTCAGATCGACTACGCGGCCCTGCGCGAGACGGCCCGCGAGTTCAAGCCGCTGATCATCGTGGGCGGCTACTCGGCGTACCCCCGGAAGGTGAACTTCGCGACGCTGCGCGAGATCGCCGACGAGGTGGGCGCCACGTTCATGGTCGACATGGCGCACTTCGCCGGTCTGGTCGCGGGCAAGGTCTTCACCGGCGACTACAGCCCGTTCCCGCACGCGCACATCGTCACCACGACCACGCACAAGTCGCTGCGCGGCCCGCGCGGCGGCGCCGTGTTCGCCCAGCCCGAGCTGGCCGACCAGGTCGACCGCGGCTGCCCGATGGTGCTCGGCGGCCCGCTCGCCCACGTGATGGCCGCCAAGGCGATCGCGTTCGCCGAGGCCCGGCAGCCGTCGTTCCGGACGTACGCGCAGCAGATCGTCGACAACAGCCAGGCGCTCGCCGAGGGGCTGCTCCGGCGCGGTGTGCAGGTCGTCTCCGGCGGCACCGACAACCACCTGGTGCTGATCGACGTGCACCCGTTCGGCCTCACCGGCCGCCAGGCCGAGCAGGCCCTGCTCGACAGCGGCGTGGTCACCAACCGCAACGCGATCCCGCAGGACCCGAACGGCGCCTGGTACACCTCCGGCATCCGGGTCG
This sequence comes from Actinoplanes sp. URMC 104, assembly GCF_051386375.1. Lineage (NCBI taxonomy): Bacteria > Bacillati > Actinomycetota > Actinomycetes > Micromonosporales > Micromonosporaceae > Actinoplanes > Actinoplanes sp. URMC 104. The sequence continues at coordinate 431,777 of NZ_JBPQTO010000004.1, forward strand.
GCACTCCCGCGCTGACCTCGCGCGGCCTCGGGGTCGCCGAGATGGACCAGATCGCCGAGCTCATCCACACGGTCCTGGCCGCCACCAAGCCCGCCGAGGGCTCGAAGGCCAAGTTCCACCTCGACGCCGCCGTCGCCGACAGCGTCCACAAGCAGGCGCACGAGCTGCTCGCCGGGTTCCCGCTCTACCCGAGCGTCGACCTGGGCTGACACGGACGCCGGCGTACGCCCGGTGCCCGTCAGCGGGTGCCGGGCGGTTCGTCGTCCGCGCGCCGGCGCCTGTGGACAACGTCGGTTGATCAACAGCCGCGCGCGGTAGGGTGGTGGCCCCCAGGGCGGGTGGGCTGGCTGGTGGGCCGGCTGGTGCACGAGTGATCGGCCCCGGGACGGGTATGCCACCTGTGTGAGCGACCAACCACGCGACCTTCCCGTCGGCGCCCTCGAGACCGTGCACACCTTCGACTCGGGCCCCATGCCCACCGGCGTCGGGGTGTCGAGAACCGGCCGGGTCTTCGTCAACTTCCCCAAGTGGGGCGACGACGTCCCGTTCACCGTCGCCGAGATCCGCGACGGCGAGGTCGTGCCCTACCCGGACCTGGACTGGAACTCGCCCGCGAGCGACGCCGACCCCGAGGCCCTCGTCTCGGTGCAGAGCATCGTCGTGGACCCGGCCGACCGCCTGTGGATCCTGGACACCGGCAGCCCGATGTTCCAGCCCACCCAGCAGGGCGGCCCCAAGCTGGTCTGTGTCGACCTCGAGACCGACCAGGTCGTCCGCACGATCGTCTTCGAACCCGACGTGGCGCTGCCGACGACCTACCTCAACGACGTACGGTTCGACCTGCGCCGCAACGCCGCGTTCATCACCGACTCGGCCGACCAGGGACCGAACGCGCTGATCGTGGTCGACCTGCACACCGGCGAGGCGTGGCGCCGCCTGGAGGACCACCCGTCGACCAAGGCGGTGCAGCCGCCCGACATGCTGCCCGTGGTCGAGGGCAAGCCGTTCATGGAACGCCCCAAGGACGGCCCGCCGCAGCCGGTGACGATGGGCGCGGACGGCATCGCGATCGCCGCGGACGGCTCGCGCATCTACTACTGCCCGCTGATCTCCCGCCGCTGGTACAGCGTCTCCGCGGACGCGCTGTTCGACCGCGGCATGAGCGACGCCGACGTGGCCGCCACGGTCACCGACGAGGGCGACAAGGGCGGCGGCTCCGACGGCCTCGAGACCGACGACCGGGGCCGGCTGTACCTGACCGACTGGGAACACCAGTCCGTGCTGCGCCGCCTGCCCGACGGCACCTTCGAGACGCTGGTGCACGACTCGCGCCTGCTGTGGCCCGACACGATGTCGGTGGCCGACGGCTACCTCTACGTGACCGCGAACCAGCTGCACCGCCAGGCGAAGTACCAGCACGACGACGACCGCAGGCAGTACCCGTACTCGCTGTTCCGCGTCCCGATCGACGCGGGCCCGGTCAACCTCCGCTGACCAGCCGAGAGGCGAGCCATCGCAGGGCGTGCAGGCCCTGCTCCCGTTGCATGCGGCGCAGGGCCGGCGGGCCCGGCAGGTGACCGTCCCGCCAGCCCCGTCCCGCCAGCCCGGCGAGCGCCACGTTCACGCCATCGGCGGGCGCGTCCGGCCAACAGGCGCGCAGCAGCCGCTCCGGGTCGTGCCCGCAGGCCGCCACGTCCGGCCCGAGCCGCACCGCGTCCGTCCAGCGCGGCGCGGTCCACAGGTGCGTCCAGTCCACGATGAGCAGCCGCCCGTCCCGCCGCCGGAGGACGTTGTCGCGGCGCAGGTCGCCGTGGTGCAGCGCGGTTCCGTCGGCCAGCGCATCGAGCCAGCGGCTCTCGAGCTCGGCCAGCACCTCCCGCGGAGCGTCGACCGGCAGCGCCGGCAGGTCCGGCTCGTTCCAGGCGCCGAGCAGAGGTACAAACGCCCGGGCGTACGGGGTGGTGCCGCGCAGCGGGCTCGGATCGAACAGCTCCCGCATCCGCCGCAGGATCCCGGCCAGCCGCGGCAGGTCGGCGGCCTCCCATCGCGTCACGGGCTCCCCTTCGACGACCTCGTAGGCAGCGATCCGCCATGCCCCGACGGTGGCGTGGCCCACCAGCCGCGGGCCTAGGTCGGCGGTCACCTCCGCGAGGGTCACACCTGCCTGTACGGCTTCTCCCAGCCCGGCTCCGACCGGTGCCGCCTTGACGAAGAGCCTCCGCCCGCCGCGCGTCTCTACGACGGAGGCGATCGACGGGGTGAACCCGCCGTCGGCGGGATGCTCGGCGACGACCGGCCCGCCGAGCATGTCCGCCACCGCGGCACGTACGGCCTCGGGCGCGTCATCCAGCCGAGGTCGCCTGGTGTCCGCCTCATCCACGGGACGAGTCTCCCCGGCTGGGCGACGCGTGCATCCATCCGGGTGGACCGTTGCGCCGGGCGGGTGTCGGTCGACGGGTGCGCCGCTTTGCAGGGCGGACGGCCGGCCGTGGGCGGCGGCTGGGCAGCGTCGGGCACGGGTGGCCGGTGGGGTGGGCGGGTGCCGAGGGGCGGTAGCCTCGGGGCCGATGGAGCCGTCGCGTGTGCTTTCTGTGCTGGCCGAACTGGCGCCCGCGGGGAGTGACCGCGAGCTGGACGTGACCCGCGGCGGGCAGCCGCTGGTGTGGCTCGACGACGCGGAGCGGCTCGCGCGGGGCGGCCCGGCCAACCGGCTCGCGGCGATCGGCATGCTGCACCGGGAGGAGAGGCCGCTGCGGCGCGGCTGGGGGTTCCTCCTCGGGCGTACGGAGGTCGACGGCAAGCAGCGCAGGATCAGGGTGCCGCTGCTCAGCCAGCCGGTGCAGCTCGAACGCGGGCTGCTCGGCTACCGCGTCGTGCCGGCCGGCGACGTGGAGATCACCCCGCTGATCGAGGACCGGAAGCTCGCGGCGGCCCTGGAGGCGGCGCCGGGGGTGGCGGCGCCGGGGTGGCTGGAGGCGATCGGCAGCAAGGCCTGGATGTGGTCCGCGGCGGAGGCGACGGGGCTGCCGGTCGACGCGCTCGCCACCGGGCACCGCGCGCCGGACGACCGGATCGTGCTCGTGCCGCAGGCCGCGTTGTTCGTGGTGCGGGACGTGTTCGGCGCGGGGCTGGCCGACAGCCTGCGCAGCTGGGCGGGCCGCGACCTCGGCGGCACGGCGCTGGCAGCCGTCTACGGCTCGCCGCCGGAGGTCGCGGGCAACGACGAGCCGGTGCTGTCGCCGCTGCCGCTGAGCGAGGCGCAGGCCGGGATCGTACGGCGGGTACGAACCGCCCCGGTCACCGTCGTGTCGGGGGCGCCGGGCAACGGCAAGAGCCACACCGTGGTCGCGGCCGCGCTCGAGGTCGTGCACCGCGGCGGGTCGGTGCTGGTGGCAACCCAGTCGCCGCACGCGGCCGAGGTGCTGGCGAACCTGCTGGAGCGCTATCCGGGGCCGGTTCCGGTGCTGTTCGGCGACGGGTCGAAGCGCGAGAGCCTGGCCGCCGAGCTGGCCGCCGGCCTCGACCGCGGCGCCACCGAGAGCGAGCTGCGCGCCGATGCCGAGGCGGTCCGTCGCGCCCGGGAGGCCGTACGCCGGGAAAGTGACGACCTCACCGCGGCGCTCGGCCTCGAGGCGTGCGCCGGGACGCTGCCCGGCTGGCAACCGTTGCTGCCCGGGCTGGCCGCGGACGTGCCCGGCGTGTTCGCCGACGACACCGACCTCGAACGCATGCGGAAACTGCTGCACGGCAACGGCTTGGCGAGGTGGTGGGCGCGGCGGCGGCTGGGCGTGCGCAGCGACGTACCGCCGGATCGGGTGACCGACGCGCTGACCGCGGCCGCCGCGCAGCGTGCCACCGCCCGGCTCGCGGCGACCGGCGGCACCGACCTGCAGCCGCGGTGGGACGCCCTGCGTGAGGCGGAGAAGGCGCTGGCCGCAGCGGTGGGCGAGGCCATGCGACGCGCCGCCCGCAGCGAGCGACGCTGGGACCGCGCCGCACGCCGGGGCGCCGCCGACCTGGCCGTGGCACTGCGGGCCGGCCGCAACCGCCGCCGCGAGCTGCTGGCGGGCTGGGACGCGGAACCCCTCGTCCGGGCCCTGCCGCTCTGGATCGGCACGGTCGCCGACGTGGAGGATCTGCTGCCCGCCTGGCCGGGGATGTTCGACCTGGTCGTGCTCGACGAGGCGTCCCATGTGGACCAGGTGCGCGCGGCGCCGGTGCTGGCCCGGGCCAGGCGGGCGCTGGTGGTCGGCGACCCGCGGCAGCTGCGCTTCGTGTCGTTCGTGAGCGACGTCGACGTGGCCGAGGTGCTCGCGCGGCACGGGGCGGACGAGCGTCTCGACGTACGCCGGGTCAGCTCCTACGACCTCGCGGCGGGCACGGCCCCGGCGACCTGGCTGGCGGAGCACCACCGCAGCGTGCCCCGTCTCATCGGCTTCTCGGCGCGGCGCTTCTACGGCGACCGGCTCGAGGTGCTCACCCGCAACCCCGCCACCGAACAGGCCGACGCGATCGAGATCGTACGGGCATCCGACGAGATCGCCGCCGTGCTCCGGACGGTCGAGCGCCTCGCGGCGCAGGGCACCCGCGGCATCGGTGTGATCTCGCCGTTCCGCGCGCAGGCGGAGGCCTTGGAGGCGGCGCTGGTCGACGCGTATCCCGTCGAGCGCATCGAGGCGCTGGGCCTGCGGACCGGCACCGTGCACGCCTTCCAGGGCAGCGAGGCCGACGTGGTGATCGTGTCGCTGGGCCTGTTGCCGACCGACCCACCGGGCCGCCGGCGCTTCGTCGCCGACCCCAACCTGTTCAACGTCATGGTCACGCGAGCCCGCCACAGGCTCATCGTCGTCACCACCCTGACCACCGCCGACGGCCTGCTCGGCGACTTCTTCACGTACGCCACCACGCCCCCACCCCCGCCCGCCGCGCCGATCTCCTCCGCCTCCGCGCCCTCACCTCGCGCCGACAAAGCGGAAAGGTCGGGTCGAGGGATGGGGATTCCTCTGGAGGGAGCCGCGGTGACGTGCGGAGAAGAGATCGAGCAGTGCGGGGAGGGGACCGCGGTGTGTGGCGAGGGGGAGGCGTCCGGGTGGGTCGGGGAACTGGCTACCGAGCTGTGCCGCCTCGGGGTGGTCGTGCGGCCTGCGTACGCGGTGGGGCGCTGGAACGTCGACCTCTGCATCGGGCCGCCCGGTGGCACGCTCGGCGTCATCTGTGGCCCGCACCCCGACGGGCCGGGGGCGCACCTGGCCCGGCAGCGCGCCCTGTTTCAGGCGGGCTGGCGCCTGCGGGACGCCTTCGCGAGCCGCTGGTCGGGTGATCCGCGCCGGGCGGCGCTCGAGCTCGGTAGCGAGGTGGGTGCAACTGCCGGCGACGCCGCGGACAACTAATCCCGTACGCGCGCCGTCCGATCCTTGCGGCCGACATCAGCGACGAGGAGCCAAGGATGGATCAGTACCTCGAGACCGCGTACGGCGTGACCAGCGCGCTCTTCGGGCCCGAGTCAAGCATCCCGTGGTGGGCATGGATCGTGGTCGCCGTGGCCGCGTTCTGGAAGCTCACGGTGCGCGAGCCGAAGACCGTCAACGAGCGGGACAGCGAGATGCTCGCCGAGATGTTCGGCGACGACGCCAAGGGCGGCAAGAAGAAAAAGAAGAAGTAGCCGGCGCCACCCCGGGAGAGGGCGACGCCGGCCGGAACGGGTCAGGCAGTGGGCGGTGGTGGCTCGGCGGCGCCGGTCATGATCGCCACCGCGTCGTTCATCGAGTGCGACTGCGGGGTGACCACCGTGGCGCGGCGGCCCAGCCGCTGGATGTGGATGCGGTCGGCCACCTCGAAGACGTGCGGCATGTTGTGGCTGATCAGGATCACCGGCAGCCCGCGGTCGCGGACGTCGCGGATCAGCTGCAGCACGCGGTTGCCCTCCTTGACGCCGAGCGCCGCGGTGGGCTCGTCGAGGATCACCACCTTGCTGCCGAAGGCGGCCGAGCGGGCCACCGCCACGGCCTGCCGCTGCCCGCCGGACAGCGACTCGACGGCCTGGCCGATGTTCTGCAACGTGGCGACGCCGAGCTCGTTCATGTGCCGCTTCGCCTCGGAGCGCATCTTGCTGCGGTCGAGCATGCGGAACACCGAGCCGAGCGGTCCGGGTTTGCGTTGCTCCCGGCCGAGGAACAGGTTGTCGGCGATGTCGAGGCCGGGCGCGACGGCAAGCGTCTGATAGACGGTCTCGATGCCGGCGGAGCGTGCGTCCATGGGCGTACGGAAATTGACGCGTTGCCCGTCCAGGAAGATCTCGCCGCTGTCCGGCACCAGCGCGCCCGACAGGGCCTTGATCAGGCTGGACTTGCCGGCGCCGTTGTCGCCGATGACCGCGAGGATCTCGCCCGGGTACAGCTCGAGGTCGCTGCCGTTGATCGCCACGACCCGGCCGTACTTCTTGACCAGGCCCTTCGCCTGCAGCACCGGGGTCCGGGCGGCGGCGTGCCGAGGACCGGCCGGGTTGGTGTCGGTGTCGGAGCTCACGTCTTCACCTTCCTGATCCACTGGTCGAGGGAGACCGCGATGAGCACCAGCAGGCCGATCGCGAAGCCCTGCCAGACCACCTCGACGCCGCCCAGTTGCAACCCGTTGCGGAAGACGCCGACGATCAGCGCGCCGATCAGCGTGCCCAGGACTGCGCCGCGGCCGCCGAACAGGCTGGTGCCGCCGAGCACGACCGCGGTGATCGAGTCGAGGTTGTACTCGACGCCCACGTTGGGGCTGGCGGAGGCGAGCCGGCCGATGAGGATCCAGCCGCCGATCGCGTACAGCAGACCGGCCACGGTGTAGACCGAGAACAGCACCCGGCTGGTCTGGATGCCGGCCAGCCGCGCCGACTCGGCGTCGTCGCCGGTGGCATAGACGTGCTTGCCCCAGGCGGTGGAGCGCAGCGCGTAGAAGAAGTACGCGAACAGCGCCAGCATGATGATCGACCCGTACGTCAGCCGGAAGTTGCCGATCGGGATCGACTGGCCGGTCCAGGTCATCAGCGACGGCATGTCGGAGCCGCGCACCGTCTCGCTGTTGCTGACCACCGAGTTGAGCGAGAAGAAGATCGTCAGCGTGCCCAGCGTGACGATGAACGGTGGCAGCTTGATGCGGGTGACCAGGAACCCGTTGAGCGCCCCCATCACCGTGCCGCAGGCGAAGCCCAGCAACAGCGCGACGATGCCGGGCATGCCGGCGTCGACGCAGAACAGCGCCATGAGGATCGACGAGAACACGGCGATCGCGCCGGCCGACAGGTCGATGCCCGCGGTCAGGATGATCAGCGTCTGGCCGAGCGCGAGCGTCGCGATGACCGTGACCTGCTGAAGGACCAGCGACAGGTTGGTCGCGGTGAAGAACCGCCCGTTGACGATCGAGAAGGCGATGATCGCGACGAGCAGCACGGCCAGCGGACCGAGGATCGGGTTGGCGTGCAGGAGGTGTTGGACGCGCAGGCCGAGCGAGTCGTTGCTGCGGACGTCGAAGTCGGTATCGGCGGTGGCAGTGGCCATATCAACCCCAGCAGTTCTGCTTGCCCCACGCGGAGTCCTTCGCCTCCACGCCGGCCTGCGGGTCGTCGGTGATCAGTTGGGTCCCGGTGTCGTAGAAGTCCTTGCCGGGCGTTGCCTGCGGCTTGGTGCCGTCCTTCGCGTACGCGGCGATCGCGTCGACGCCCAGCTGCGCCATCTTGAGCGGGAACTGCATCGAGGTGGCCCCGATGACGCCCTTGGAGACGTTCTCCACGCCCGGGCAGCCGCCGTCGATGGAGACGATGACGGTGTCCTTGTCGCGGCCGGCCGACTTCAGGGCCTGGTACGCCCCGGCCGCCGCCGGCTCGTTGATCGTGTAGACCAGGTTGATCGACGAGTCCTTCTGCAGGAGGTTCTCCATCGCGGTGCGGCCGCCGTCCTCGGCGCCGTCGGTGACGTCGTGGCCGACGATCCGCGGGTCCTTCTCGTCGCCGATCCGGTTGGGGTCGGCGACGTCGATGCCGAAGCCGTCGAGGAAGCCCTGGTCGCGCTTCACGTCGACGGAGACCTGGTTGGCGTTGAGGTCGAGCATGGCGATCTTCGCCTGCTTGCCGTCCTTGGCGAACTTCGCCTTGGCCCACTGGCCGATCAGCTTCCCTGCCTGGTAGTTGTCGGTGGCGAAGGTGGCGTCGGCGGCGTTCGGCGGGTCGACCGGCGTGTCCAGCGCGATCACCAGCATGTCCTGCTCATGCGCCTTGTCGATGGAGGGCACGATCGCCTTGGAGTCGTTCGGGGTGATGAGGAAGCCCTTGGCGCCGAACGACATCAGGTTCTCGATCGCCTGCACCTGGGCCTCGTTGTCGCCGTCCTGCTTGCCGGCGAAGCTCTGCAGCTCGACGCCCTGCGTGCGGGCGGCGCCCTGTGCGCCCTTCCTCATCTGGACGAAGAACGGGTTCGTGTCGGTCTTGGTGATCAGCCCGACGACGTCCTCGCCGGATCCTCTGTTGCAGGCAGCGGCCGTGCCCAGCACCAGCGTCACCACGCAGCCGACGGCCACCGTCCTGCCGGTCCGGGACATGGTGGGGTCGCGCATGTCTCCTCCAAACCGATTTAGCTAAATCGAGAGACAACGTTGTCTCGCAGTAGACGCCCGCCTTCAGCGCGTGTCAACAATGAGTTTCCAAGACGTTGCGGGCAGTGATCCACATCGACGGAGGTATATCGATGGAGGCGCATCGACCGACCATGAACGACGTCGCCCGCGCCGCCGGAGTGAGCCTCAAGACGGTGTCGCGGGTGGTCAACGGCGAGACGACGGTCGCGCCCGACCTGGCCGCACGCGTCCGGGCGGCGGTGGACTCCCTGGACTACCGCCCGCACCTGGGCGCCAGCATGCTGCGCCGCAACGACCGCCGTACGCAGACCATCGGCGTGCTGCTCGACGACGTCTCGCACCCGTTCTCCGCGGCGCTGCACCGGGCCGTCGAGGACCAGGCACGCGCCCGCGGGATCCACGTGCTGACCGGCAGCCTCGACCGCGACCCCGTCCGCGAACGTGACCTGGCCGCCGCGTTCGCCGAACGTCAGACCGACGGCCTCATCCTCGCCCCGAGCGGCGAGGACCTGGGCCACCTCGCGGCGCACACCGGCATGCCGGTGGTCTTCGTCGACCGCGTCCCCATCGGCATCGGCGGCGACACCGTGGTCTCCACCAACGTCTCCGGCGCGGCCGGCGCCGTACGCCACCTGATCTCCCACGGCCACCGCCGCATCGGCTTCCTGGGTGGCCACCAACGCCTGTCGACCGTCCGTGACCGTCATCGCGGCTACCAGCGTGCCCTGGGCCGCCGCGCCGGTCCCGTGGTGCACGATCTGCACGATCCGACCGCCGCCGAGAAGGCCGTCGTCGCCCTGCTGCGCGGTCCCAACCCGCCCACGGCCCTGCTCTCCACCCACGGCACGGTGACCCTCGGAGCCGTACGGGGCCTGCGCCGCCTCGGCCGCCAGCACGACGTCGCGCTGGTCGGCTTCGACGACTTCCCGCTCGCCGACCTGCTCGACCCGCCCGTCACCGTCATCGCGCAGGACCCCGCCCGCATGGGCCGCACCGCCGCGATCGCCCTGTTCGAGCGCATCGAGGGCTACGACGGCCCGCCGCGCGAGATCCGCATCCCCACCACGCTGATCCCCCGCGGCTCCGGCGAGCTCTGACCGCGCAGACCCATGCAGATCGGCTCGTCAGCGGCCCCTCGCGAAGGAACGCGGCGCGGTCCGCATTTCCACCACGCACGCCCCACCCGCAAATCGAACGTACAGGGTGCGCATCTCGAACATCGGGCCGTCGCAAATCGAAAGTCGGTCCGCCGCAGATCGAACGAGTTCGCAACGCGCGAGTGAGGTCTCAGCAGCTAGCATAGGGTGTGCACACGGCTCGTCTGCTTCCCCGTCACGCCGCCGCGCAGGTGGACGCCGCACTGGCCGACACGCGCGTTGTGCTGATCAGCGGCGCCCGGCAGGCCGGGAAGAGCACGCTGGTCCGCGTCGTCGCCGGAGACCGTCTGGCCGACCGCCGTGACCTCGACCGCGCGCAGGACCGGGCTGCTGCGATCGCCGACCCGACGGGTTTCGTCGACTCGCCCGGCCTGCTGGTCATCGACGAGATTCAGAGAGCTCCGGAGCTTCTGCTCGCCATCAAGGTGTCCGTCGACGAGGACCCCCGTCCCGGCCGCTACCTGCTGACCGGCTCCGCACAGTTGTTCGGCATGGTTGCAGCACCCGATGCGCTACCCGGCCGGATGGAGACCGTCGAGCTGTGGCCGTTCTCCCAGGGCGAGATCGACGGCGACCCCGACGGCTTCATCGACGCTGTTTTCGCGCTCGGCCCCGGACTGCGGCACTCGTCCACCGTGACCCGCGCCGACTACGCCGCCAGGGTCGTGCGCGGTGGCCTGCCGGAGGCGGTGTCCCGCGACGACGCCAGGCGGAGGCAGCGGTTCCTGGAGGGATACGTGCAGGCGCTGATCGACCGCGACGTCCAGCAGGTGTCCGAGATTCAGCGCAAGGGACAACTGCTCACCATGGTGCGGCTGCTCGCCGCCAGATCCGGGACGGTCATCGCTGCCAACTCCCTCGAGTCGGCGCTCGGGCTGAGCCGGCCGACGATCGCGCGATACCTGCGGGCTCTCGAGGAGATTTTCCTGGTCAAGCGGATCCCGGGCTGGTCCCGCAACCTCGGTACCCGGGCCACGGCCGCTCCCAAGCTCGTCTTCGTCGATTCCGGCATCGCCGCGAACGAGCTCGCCGTCGATGCGCGGGCGTTGCTCCGGCCGGGCGCGCCGTTCGGTCCGCTGCTCGAGTCCTTCGTGCTGTCCGAGCTGTCCCGTCAGCTCACCTGGTCGGAACAGGCCGCCGATCTCTTCCACTATCGCGACCACAGTAAGTTCGAGGTCGATGCCGTGCTGGAGAACAGGTCCGGGCAGGTGGTCGGGATCGAGGTGAAGGCCGCGTCGACGGTCAGGTCCGATGACTTCCGCGGGCTGCGCAGGCTCGCGGACCGCCTGGGTGAGGACTTCATCGCCGGGATCGTCCTCTACACCGGCACCTCCACCCTGCCGTTCGGCGACAAGATGCGGGCCATGCCGGTCAGCGCGCTGTGGCAGGTCCCGGCGCCCTAGCGAACGGCGTCGGTGCACAGGGCGGTCAGCGCGACGACCATCCACCTCCGATACTCGGCGGCGCCCCAGCCGCGCTGCCGCACCAGCAGGTCCCAGTGGGTGAAGGAGTTCAGCGTCCAGATCGTGTCGCGGAGGTGGCGGATCGCGGCCGGGTCGGTCACGCCCAGCCGGTCGGCGACGATCTCGGCCAGCCGGGAGGCGCCGGTGAGCCGTTGCGCGTCCAGAGTGTCCACCAGCCGGGCGATCTCGGGATCCGCGTCGGCGGCCGCGTAGGCCACCGCGGCGATCGGGGCGGCCCGCTGCGCTACTTCGACGAACGCGTCCGCGAGCCGCTCGACCACCTCGGCGAAGGTGGCGGCCTCGCGCACGCGCCGCATGACCGGGCGGGCGGCGAGCGGCTCCTCCTGCTCGTCACCGACGATCGCGGTGTCGACGGCGAGCTTGAGCAGGTTGACCTTGGACTGGAAGCGAGCGAAGACGGTGGGCACGGAGACGCCGGCCTCGCGCGCGATCTGCGAGACCGGCGTACGCGCATAGCCCTGCTCGATGAAGAGCCGCCGCGCCGCCTCGAGCACGCGGGCGCGGCTGAGGGAGGCCTGCGCCTGCCGGCCCGTCGAGTCGTATGGCCGACGTTCGCGCCGCATCTGCCCCGTCACGGTATTCAATATAGCCGGAGTCAAACGAAATGGAGGATGCGATGTTGCACCACTACACGTTGGGCACGGGCCCGCTCGTGTTGCTGATCCACGGCGGCGCCGAGGACGCCGGGATGCTCGAGCCGCAGGCCCGGGCGCTGGCCGAGCAGGGTTGCCGGGTGATCTGGTACGACCGCCGCGGCACGGGCCGCAACCGCGGGGCGGGCTGGGCGACGGACCGGGGCGACCGGCACGCCGACGACGCCGCGGAGCTGATCCGGGATCAAGGGCCGGCGACCGTGCTGGGCTTCAGCTCCGGGGGAGTGGTCGCGCTGGCGCTCGCCGCCCGGCACGCGGATCTCGTCCGCGAGGTCGTCGCCTGGGAGCCGGCCGCGCTCGGCATGCTGCCCGACGCCGACGCGACGCACGCGGCGATCATGGAGCCGATCGAGGCGTATCTCGTGGCGCACCCGGACGACTGGCAGGGGGCCTGGCGGGTCGCCCTGACCGTGCTCTCCGAGGGCCGGGCCGATCTCGAGGCGCCCGAGACCAGAGCCACGATGGTCAACGCGGAGGCGGCGATCCGCGACGACGCGCGGCAGCTCACCCGCCGCGCGTTCGGGCCCGGCGAGCTGCCGGCCGACCGGGTCACGCTCGCGGTCAGCGAGGCGCCCGACCCGGTGCACCTCGAGATCGCCGAGCGCGTCGCGAAGCTGATCGACCGGTCGCCCGTACGCGTGGAGGGCGCGCACGACCACGAGGTGTACCGCAGCCGCCCCGGCGTGCTGGCGACGTGGCTCGGCGCCCGCCTCTCGCAGGAGTGACGGGCGCCGAGGGTCAGCGATCTACGGGAAGTTGGTGACCGTGGACGGGGTGACGTTGCTGGCCTGAGCCGGCGCCCCGATGTTGTTCACCACGTGGTCGATGGTGCCGCTGGCCAGCGAGATCGTGAAGATGTTGTGGAACCTCACGGCGCCGTTGGCCGGGGCCTGGAAACCGTTCGCCGAGTGGACGGCCGGGTTCACGTTGAAGAACGCGTAGCTGCCCATCGCCCACGCCTCGTGGCTGGTGACGTTGTCCGCCACCTTGTAGGCCGGGTAGCCGACGCCGTCGCTGCGCCACGCCGCGTTCGACGGCGGGTCGTACGGCTGCTCGTTCTGCAGGAAGTACGTGCGGCCGCCGTTGCCGTTCCAGAGCACCTCGGTCTTCTGGTAGTGCTCGACGAACAGGCCGTACGCGGTCACGTTGTTGCCGTTGACGATCAGGCCGCTGTCGGCCGTGTTGACCGTCCAGCCGTAGGTGCCGGCGTTGCCGTGGTCGGCGCGCCACGCCCAGATGTGGTCGATGATCACGTTGTTGCTGTTGACCAGGAGGCTGTTGGTGGCCTTGCCGGCGATGTAGCCGCCGATCCGGAAAAACACGTCCTGCACGGTGCTCGGGTTGGCGGCGTGGTTCGCGGACGAGCCGGACTGGCCCATGACGAGCAGGTTCGGCGAGTTGGTGGTGCCCGCGTCGAACAGGATGCCGGCCACCTTCACGCCGTCCACGTCGGACACCTGCATCGCGGTGACGCCGTTGTCCGGGATGATCGTGGCGTAGCCGAGGCCGAGCACCACGGTGTTGGCCCGGGTCACGTTGATCGTCTGGTCGACGTGGTAGATGCCGGGCTGGAAGATCAGGTTCAGGCCCTGCGCGAGCGCCTGGTTGATCCGCGCGGCGGTGTCACCGGGCTTGGCGACGTAGAACTGGCTGAGCGGGATGCTCGTACCCGGGGTGTTGCCGTTGAGCCAGGTCGCGCCGGACACGTTGCTCTGCAGGCTCGGCACGAAGACCGCGTAGTCGCCGCCGCTCTGGTACAGGTACGGCTTCTCGCGGATCACCGGCGTCTGGCCGATGACGGTGTACGGCGGGGTCGGGTAGCTGGCCGCGGGAGCGCCCTGCACGCCGACGAAGGTCTGGTTCCACACCGCGTTGCTGTTCGAGCCGATGGTGCTGTTACGGGTGAACCACTGCTGCTGCGAGTACTGGCCCTCGGTGCCGGTGATGCGCGAGTCGGCGATGTAGCCGCCGGACGCCCAGCCGTAGCCGTTCGGCGCGAGGTTCAGGTCGCCGTGCACGTCCATCCGCCGGAACGGCGCGGCCTGCGAGACGGCCCAGCGGTTGGCGCCGTTCACCGGGTAGACCGACAGGTTCTCGGTGGAGCGCCAGAAGTTCTGGGTGGCGTTGCCCTGGAACCAGCCGGCGTCGACGGTGATGTCGCCGTTGATCCGCACGTCCTGCGGGTTCTGCCCGAGGCCGACCACCGAGGTGTAGAAGCCGACCTGGATGTTCAGGCCGTTGTAGGTGCCCGGCTTGAACGCCAGCACGTAGCGCCCGGTGCCGAACTGCGCGGTCTCCTGCTGACGGAAGATCTCGTCGGCGCGCGCCTGGATGGTGGCGCTGGGCATCGACGGGTCGAAGACCACCACGTTGGCGCCGAGGCTGCCGCCGCCGGGGATCGCGGGGCCGGTGGCCGGCGGCGTGGTGGGCGGGGTGGTCGGAGTGGTGGTGCCGCCGCCACCGAAGACCTTGAACTCCCAGAGCGAGTAGCCGTACCCGGTGGTGCGCTGGGTGCCGTACATGCGCACGTACCGGCCGGTGCCGGTGACCGGCAGCGACTGCAGGCCGCCGGCCGACGTCGTGGTCGAGTAGATGCTCGTCCACGAGCTCGCGTTGTCGGACACCTGGATCTGGAACGCCTTGGCCGCCGCCGTCTCCCAGTTGAGCTCGACGCGGCTGATCGCCTGCGAGCTGCCCAGGTCGACCTGCAGCCACTGCGGGTCGCTGAACGCCGACGACCAGCGGGTGCCGGTGTTGCCGTCGACGGCCTCGGCGGCGGCGTACGCGCCGGCCGCCTCGGTGGACGACGCGGTGGCCGGCTTGCCCTGCGAGAGCAGGGTCTCGGCGGCGCTGGCGCCGACCGTGGTGAACGCGGCGTAACCCGCAACGACGGAGGCGACCAGGCCGCTTATCGCAGCCAGGCGCCAGGGGGAGCGCCTCCGCTCGGGTGCGGAGGAGACGGGGATGGACATTGCTTCTCCTTGGGCGGGGATGCGCAAGGGGGACTCTTGCGCCCTAGGGAAGGCCGATCTCTCCTCGGGTACGAGGGAAAGCGCTCCCCGGACCCGACGCTAAGGACGCGTTCATCGGCTGTCCATAGATGAACACAGTTCCGGAACTCGCCGGGACTTGTGCCCGACATCAAGATCAGGCACGGCGTGCTGCCTCTTCGGGCAAAGATCCAGGTCGATGCCGTACGGCCGGTGCCCGTTCGCTCGGCGTCAAGACCGATAACAGCTACCTCGGAACCGGTTCCGGCGCGCTCTGGTAAAAACGGCAAGTCCGCCAATTGTGTCGATCTGCGACCGGAAAGCGCTTCCCGGCGGCATGGTCCCTACCCTGGAGCGGTGCGACTGGTCCTCACGAGCGACACCCACCTGCCCAAGCGCGCCCGCGATCTGCCGCCCTCCCTGTGGGCCGCGATCGACGAGGCCGACGTCGTGATCCACGCCGGCGACTGGGTCGGCGAGGCCACGCTCGACGCCTTCGAGGCGCGCTCCGCCCGGCTGATCGCGTGCTACGGCAACAACGACGGTCCCGGCCTGCGCGCCCGGCTGCCCGAGATCGCGTACGCCACCCTGGACGGGCTGCGGCTCGCCGTGGTCCACGAGACCGGCCAGTCCACCGGCCGCACCGAGCGCTGCGCGGCCCGCTTCCCGGACGTCGACCTGCTGGTCTTCGGCCACTCCCACATTCCTTGGGACACCACCGCCGCCTCGGGCCTGCGGCTGCTCAACCCCGGCTCGCCCACCGACCGCCGCCGGCAGCCCTTCTGCACGTACCAGACCGCCACGATCGAGGCCGGCAAGCTGACCGACGTGGTGCTGCACACCCTGCCGCCGCGCGACCAGGTGGTTGCCCGCGGGCTCTAGGGTCGGCACGTGCGTCGCCGTTTGATCATCGTGGTGCTGGCCGGACTGGTTCTCCTGAGCGTCCCGTGGCTGTGGACGACCGGGGCGGCGTGGGGGCACCTGCACGACGGGGCCGACGCGCCGGCCGCCGATGTCGTCATCGTGCTGGGGACGCAGGTGGGAGCGGATCGGCGTACGCCGGAGGCTCGTCTCGCCGGACGGCTGCGCACGGCCGCCGCCCTGGTGACCGACGGCCGGGCCCGCGCGATCCTGGTCTCCGGCGACGCGGGTGGCGACTCCGGCGACGAGACGGCGGCGATGACCGGCTACCTCACCGGCGAGCTGGGCGTCGACCCGGCGCGGGTGGTGGCCGACCCGTACGGCCTGGACACGTACGACAGCTGCCGCCGCGCCCGCGACGTGTACGGCGTCCGCTCCGCGCTGATCGTCACCCAGTCCTATCACCTGTCCCGTGCGGTGACCGTCTGCCGGCAGCTGGACCTCGACGCCGACGGGGTGCGCGCCGACTGCACGGGCTGCGGGGCGAAGCTGCTCGCCGGCAAGGCGGTGCGGGACTACTTCGCCAGCGGCAAGGCGGCCTGGGACGTGCTGCGCGACCGCCCGGCGGCGGTGAGCTCGCCCGCCAGCACGGCGCTGACCGACGCGATCGGCGGCTGAGGCCGGATCACCCTCCCTGCCGTTCGGCTCGCCGGCGGACCAGCTCCTCGACCGCGGTCGGCAGGGTGGTCTCGAAGTCGATGAGCTTCGCCCAGGTGGGGGTGACGACGATGCGGACCATGCCGTCGTAGAGCGAGCGCACCTCGGCCTCCCACTCGGCACGCTGCTCGGGGGTCATCTCGTAGCTGCCGTTCATCCGCAGGTACTCCTCGGGGATGCCGTCGACGTCGTCGAGCTCGGCTCGCCCGCGGATCAGCAGGATCTTGGGCGGGTGCACTTCGGTGTCGATCGTCAGGGCGACCTGCGGATTGCGGCGCAGCGACGGCAGCTTGGGGGCGTTCCTCGTGGTGCAGAGGACGACCTGCGAGCCGTTCCAGGTGAACGCGATCGGGACGTTGCGCGGTGTCCCGTCCGGGGCGACGTAGGCCAGGCGGGTCAGGTCGCGGGCCAGCAGTTCGCGGCTCAGCGGGCGGTTCAGGACCTCGGTGACTTCATGCTGTTCCATGCCCCTGGGACGGAGCCGGCCGCGCCTTCTCGACATGGCCGACCGGCCCCGCGCCGCGCATCTGACGTCAGATGCGCGGCGGCCACCGGTGCGGGAGTGCACCGGTGGCCGCCGGGTTCGGATCGGTGGTGCGCCTGGAGATCAGGGGTAGGCCACGACCTGCCGCGGGGTGGTGTTGCCGGCCGGGTTGGGGACGGCGCCGCCGGTGTCGTTGACGACGTTGGCGATGGTGCCGACGTCGCCGAGCGAGACGGTCAGGACGCTGCGCAGCTGGACGCCGGACCGGACGGGCACCTCGAACGAGCGATCGAGCCGGACGCTCGGGTTGGCGTTGAAGAAGGCGTACGAGCCGCCGCCCCAGAGCTGGTGGTCGGTCACGGAGTCGGCGACCTTGTAGGCGGCGTAGCCGTTGCCGCGCGGCCCGATCCAGGCGGCCTGGTTCGGCACGTCGTACGGCTTCTCGTTCTGGAAGAAGATCGTCTTGCCGCGGTTGCCGTTCCAGATCACCTCGTACTTCTGGTAGTGCTCGACGAACAGGCCGGTGGCCAGCACGTCGTCGCCGTTCACCAGCAGGCCGGTGTCGCCGGTGTTGACCGTCCAGCCGGTGGGCGCGCCGCCGTGGTCGGCCCGCCAGGCCCAGATGTGGTCGATGATCGTGTCGTCGCTGTGCACGGCGAGGGTGGTGGTGGCCTTGCCCTGGACGCTGCTGCCGATGCGGAAGAAGACGTCCTGCAGGCTGGTCGGGTTCGCCGAGTGGTCGGTGTGGACACCGGCCCGGCCGACGCTCATCAGCGTCGGGCTGTTGGTCGTGCCCGCGTCGAAGGTCAGGCCGCTGACCTTGACGCCGTCCACGTCGGCGACGTTCAGGGCCTCGACCCCGCCGCTCGGGATCAGCGTCGGGAAGCCGATGCCGGTCACCACGGTGTTGGCGCGGGTCACCCGGATGGTGTCGTTCAGGGTGTAGGTGCCCGGGGTGAAGAACAGGTTCAGGCCCTGGGCCAGCGCCTGGTTGATGCGGGCGGCGCTGTCGCCGGGCTTGGCGACGTAGAACTGCCGCATCGGGATCGACGTCCCGGCGGTGTTCGGCCAGTTGGCGCCGGCCGAGTTACGCCGCACGTTGGGCACGAACACGCTGTACTTGCCGGCGCTGTCGACGTACAGGAAGGGCTTCTCCCGCGTGACCGGGGTGGTCGCCAGCGTGGTGTGCGGCGGGTTCGGGAAAGCGTTGGCCGGGGCGCCCTGGACGCCGGAGAAGACCATGTTCCAGACGCCGCCGTCCCAGCGGGCGACCCGGGTGTCGCGGGTGTACCACTGCTGCTGCGAGCCCGAGGAGACGGTGCCGTCGACCACGGAGTCGGCCAGGTAGCCGCCGCTGGCGTAGCCCTGCCCGCCGTCCTGGTTGGAGGGAGCCAGCGTCAGGTTGCCCTTGATGTGCACGCGGCGCATCGGCGCGGCCTGCGAGACGGCCCACCGGTTCGTGCCGCCCTCGGGCACGATCGACAGGTTCTCCATGCTGCGCCAGAAGTTCTGGGTCGCGTTCTTCTCGTCGCCGTAGTTCCATCCGGAGTCGACGTTGACCGCGCCGTTGATCGTCACGTCGTCGGGGTTGAGGCCGAGGCCGGCGACCGTCGTGTAGAAACCGACGTTGGCCCAGACCCGCCCGTACGTGCCGGGCTTGAACAGGAACACGTGGCGCTGGGTGCCGAACTGCGCGGTCGAGCTGCGCAGCTGCGCGTTGAACGCCTGGTCGACCGCCGACTGGATGGTCGCCGTCGGCGTGGACGGGTCGAAGATCCGCACGTTCGCGCCGAAGTCGGGGGTGTCGGAGGTCGGGAGGGCCGGCCCGGTGGAGGTCGGCGTGGGCGTGGTCGGCGTCGGCGTGGTCGGGCCGGTGCTGGTGCCGAAGACCTGGAACTCCCAGAGTGAGTAGCCGTACGGGGTGGCCCGGCCGGTGCCGTTCATCCGCACGTACCGGCCGCTGCCGGAGACGTTGAGGGTCTGCTCACCGGCCTTGCCGGCCGTGACCGGGGAGATGTTCGTCCAGGTGGTGCCGTTGGGCGAGGTCTGGATGGTGAACGCCGAGGCGTACGCCGCCTCCCAGTTCAGCACGACGCGGCTGATCGTCTGGGTGCTGCCCAGGTCGACCTGCAGCCACTGCGGGTCGGCGAACGCGCTGGACCAGCGGGTGCCGGTGTTGCCGTCGACCGCGGCGGACGCGGGGTAGGGGCCGGGGTTCTCGCTGGACGAGGCGGTGGCCGGCTTGCCCTGCGACAGCGGGACCTCCGCGGCGCTGGCATTGGTGGCGACCGTGGCGACGGTGACGCCGAGGGCGGTGGCGAGGACCGCGCTCAGCGCGATCAGCCCACGGCGCCGGCCGGTCCGCGGCGGTGGGGATGTCAGTGTCGGGGATGTCATGAGCCTGCCTTCTGGGGGCGGGTTGCCGCGCGTCCGTTGGGGACGGACGAACAGCGCAGGGGAAATGACGTGCGGCGCTTTCAGAGAGCGCTTTCTCAGATGTTACTTCCCCGTTTCGGCTCGTCAATATCCCGGCAACAAAACGCCCGTTGACCTGCCCTTTCGTCCCCCAGCAGGATTGTGAATTGGTCCTGGAAAACTGTTATCGCGTGCGTTAAGCGCAGTTGGTCCGTTGCCGGAGCGGCCGGCCCCCTGACGTCCCGACGCTGACGCCAGGGGGCCGGCCGTGGTGCGGTGCGGGTGTTTCAGGAGCCGTCGGAGACGTAGACCGCGTAGGTGGTGGCGTCGGTGTCGGTGCCGTCCGCCTTGTGGCCGGTCACGGTCAATATGTGGGACTCGTAGTCGTTCCCCAGCGTGTAGGTGACGGACGCGGTCCCGGTCCAGCCGATCCCCGCGCGGGACCAGTCGTACGTGCTGTAGACGTCGACCTTGTTGTCCCGCACGTCGAAGGGCGCCATCCGCAGCTCCGACTCGGTGCCGTCCGCGCCCACGCTCGTGACCTGCACGTCGTTGTAGCCCCACGAGCTCGGCGTGTACGTGACCGTCGCGGTGCCGTCGGGACCGGCCGCGATCGTCTCCTGGTCGGCGCCGTTCAGCGAGAAGCGGTACGAGGCGACGCCCGGCAGCCCGGGGGAGAAGGTGAACGTCACCGGCCGGCCGACGGTGCCGCTGCCCGCGGGCGTCTGCGTGACCACGGGACCGGACCAGATGCCGAACGTGTACGTGGTGGCGGGCGATCGCGTGCCGTCCGACAGCAGCGCCTGGACGACCACGGTGTTGTCGCCCGCGTGCTCCGGCGTGACGGTGATCGAAGCGTACGGGTTGCCCTCGCTGGACACGGTCTTCTCCGCACCGCCGTCGAACCGGTACGCGAACCCGGTCAGGTTCGGCAGCCGGCTCTCCAGCTCGATGCCGAGCGGCACGCCGACCCCGTCCCGGCGCGGCGAGTAGCTCAGCTCGTGGGCGTACGCGGTCGGGCGCGTGTCGATGACGTTGAACTGGTGGTCGGCCTCCATCGAGGTGGAACCGTCCGCTCCGACCGACCGGACCGTCATCGAGTGCCAGCCCGGCGTCGCCGTCCAGGGCAGCACGGCGGTGTCGTCGTCCGCCGCCGGGATGGTTTTCCACTCGTCGTCGAGGTTGTACTCGTAGGCGACGACATCGCTGTTGTGCGGGACGGCCGGAAGCCGGACCTCCGCGGCGTTTCCGAGCTGGTAACCGAATGCGGTCGTCCCGGGCTTCGAAGCGGTGAACGCGATCGTGCTCGGCAGGCCGACGCCGTTCATGGTGACCGCGGCGTACGGTGCCGTCTCGGCGACCTGGAACTCGTATTCACGCTCGGGCCCCCGGTTGCCCGCAGCGTCGACGGATGCGACGCGGAGCTTGTTGTGGAAACGCAGCTGCGGGGTGTACTTCAGGATCGCCTTGCCGCCGGGACGCTTGGTTGCGACCTGCCCGGAGTACCCCACGGTGTCGCTCCAGGCGAACGCGACGACGTCCCGGTGCCGTAGTAGTCGCGGAACTCGCGCCGCTGCGCGGGGTCGTCGGCCGGCCAGATCGCGTACGTCACGGTCGGGCTGTCGCCCTCGTCGGCGTCCGCGGCGGTGGCTTTGAAGGATGTCGTCTGCGCGGCCGGTGACGGCTTGAGGCTCTTCTCGTGCCGGCCCAGCGCCGCGTTGAGCGTGGGCACCATGTCGAAGCCCAGGTAGCTCGGGCAGGGCGAGATGCCGGGACCCCGCTGGGCACTCAGCAGCTTCTCGAGCTCGGCCGGTGAGCGCAGCCAGGTCGTGTCCGCCCTGACCGGGCTGGTCCGCCACACCTCGATGGTCACCGGGGCATCCTCCCGCGGCGGCGCTTGGATCGGCGCCGAGCGGGCGTCATCGTAGCGGCGCGGCGGTCCCCCGGGGGGCGTCCACAGGGGACCGCTAGCCGCGCCGGTGGTCAGGCGCCCCAGCCGGCCTGGGTGCCGCCCACGCGCTCGGCGATGATCTTCTCGTCGTAGCCGCTGCGCTTGTAGGCGGCGATCGGGTCCGGGTCGAGGCCGGCGTCCGCGCGCACCTCGGCGAGCAGGGGGCGTACGTCGGTGTTGTAGGCGTCCATGAACACCGCGTTCGCCTCGAGCACGTCGCCGGAGGCCTGCGCCCGGGACAGCGCGTCGCGGTCGACCAGCAGCGCCTTGGCGGTCGCCTCCTGGACGTTCATCACCGACCGGATGATGGCCGGGATCTTGCGCTCGATGTTGTGGCACTGGTCGAGCATGAACGCGATGCCGTACGCGGGGTCCAGCGCATCCGCGCGCACGATCTCGTACATGATGCGGAACAGCTGGAACGGGTCCGCGGCGCCCACCATGAGGTCGTCGTCGGCGTAGAAGCGGCTGTTGAAGTCGAACGCGCCGAGCCTGCCCTGGCGCAGCAGGAACGCCACGATGAACTCGATGTTCGTGCCGGGCGCGTGGTGGCCGGTGTCGATGCAGACGGTGGCCCGCTCGCCGAGCTCGATGCAGTGCGCGTACGAGGTTCCCCAGTCCGGCACGTCGGTGGCGTAGAAGGCCGGCTCGAACAGCTTGTACTCCAGCAGGATCCGCTGGTCGCCGGTGAGCCGGTCGTACGCCTCGCGCAGCGCAGCCGCCAGCCGGTCCTGCCGGCTGCGCAGGTCGTCCTGGCCGGGGTAGTTGATGCCGTCCGAGAACCACAGCTTGAGATCGCGCGAGCCGGTCTGGCCCATGATCTCGATGGCCTCGAGCAGGTGGTCGGTGGCCTTGCGCCGGATGCCCGCGTCGGGGTTGGTGACCGAGCCCAGCTTGTAGTCGTCGTCCTGGAACACGTTGGTGTTGATCGCGCCGATCTCGACGCCGAGGTCCCGGGCGTACGAGGTCAGGGCCGCGTAGTCGGCCACCTTGTCCCACGGGATGTGCAGCGCCACGGTGGGGGCCACGCCCGTGAAGCGGTGCACCGTCGCGGCGTCCGCGATCTTCTCCTCGGGGTTGCGGGGCACCCCGGGCTGGGTGAAGACCTTGAAGCGGGTGCCGGAGTTGGCGTAGGCCCACGACGGGGTCTCGATGCGCTGGGCCGTCAGGGCGCGCTTGACGGCGGCGAGGTCGGTCATGACGACTCCTGTGAATCCTCGGAAAGGTGGAACACCTCGGTGAGCAGCGGGAACCCCTTGTCGTTCGGCCCGCCGCCGGCGAAGAACTCCGCCATCTCGGCCTGCCACCTGGTGTTGACGTCCAGCGCCGCCATTGCCGCCTGGGACGCCTCGAGATCGTCCGCCTCGACGTAGCCGATCAGCAGCCCGTCGTCGCGGAGGAAGAGCGAGTAGTTGCGCCAGCCGGTGGCCCGGAGTGCGTCCTGCATCTCGGGCCACACGGCCTGGTGCCGCTCCACGTACTCCGCCATCCGCTCGGGGCGGACCTGAAGCTGGAAGCAGTAGCGCATGTCGCTGACTACCCGCGACCTAGAAGTTGAACTGGTCGATGTTGGACTTGGTGAACTCGGTCGGCGGGCCGAGCACGATCTCGCCGTTCGCGGCGATCGTGTACTCGCCGAGCTTGCCGGCCTTGAACTTCTCGCCCTCGGCGCCGGTGATCTGGCCGGAGGCCATGGCCGCGCCCGCGTACGCGGCGAGGTAGCCGATGTCGGCCGGGTTCCACAGCGCGAACTTGGCGACCGTGCCGTCCTTGACGTACTCGCGCATCTGGTTCGGCAGGCCCAGGCCGGTCACCGCGACCTTGCCCTTGTAGCTGGACGAGCTGATGTAGCGCGCGGCCGCCGCGATGCCGACGGTGGTCGGCGCGACGATGACCTTGAGGTTCGGGTACGACTGCAGCAGGCCCTGCGCCTCCTGGAACGACTTCTGGTCGTCGTCGTTGCCGTACGCGACCTTGACCAGCTTGAGCTTCGAGTAGTCGGGCTTGGCCAGCTCCTTCTTCATGACCTCGATCCACGAGTTCTGGTTCGTGGCGTTCGGGGTCGCGGAGAGCACGGCGATCTCACCGCCGTTGCTGCCGGCCTGCTCCAGCGCCATCTTCGCCAGCGACTCGCCGATGCCCTGCGTGGTGGCCTGGTTGATGAACGCGTCGCGGCAGTCCTTGCTGGCGTCCGAGTCGAAGGTGATGACCTTGATCTTCGCGGCGCGGGCCTGGTTGAGCGACGGGCAGACCGCGTTCGGGTCGTTGGCGGCCACCACGATGACGTCCTGCTGCTGCTGGATCAGCGTGTTGATGTAGGAGACCTGCGACGAGGCGGACGCGTCGTTCGGGCCGACCAGCTTGTACTCGCCCTTGAGCTCGCCGACGGCCACCTTGCCGCCGCCGGTCTCGACGTCGGAGTAGGGGTTGTTGAGCTGCTTCGGCAGGAAGGCGATCTTCAGGCCTTCCTTGACCTGCGCGTTGGGGTCGGCGGCCGCGGCGGACTGCCCGCTGCCCCCGCCGGTGTTCGACGAGCTCTCCTTGGTGGTGCCGCCGCAGGCGGTCAGACCGGCGACGAGCAGTGCTGCCGAAGTGACGGAAAGTAGTGTACGGGGGGAGCGAAGCACGGCGTACTCCAATCTCGGGGGTTATCGCGCGGCTGCGGCTTGCCGCAGTTTCCGGCGTTGCCAGTTGCCGCGTACGGCGGTGGTGACGTTGGGAAGCAGGACGGAGAGCACGAGCAGCGAGCCCGTGACGATGTTGAGCGCCTGCCCGGAGACGTCCTCCAGGCGCAGCGCGTTCTGCAGCGCGGTCAGCAGCACCACGCCGGCCAGCACGCCGGGCAGGCTGCCCTTGCCGCCGAAGATCGAGACGCCGCCCAGCAGGACGGCCGCGACGACGGCGAGCTCGAGGCCCGAGCCGTTGTCGGCCCGGGCGCTGGAGTAGCGCAGCGTCCACAGCACGCCGACCAGGCCGGCGACCGCGCCGCTCACGACGTACAGCCAGAACTTGGTCCGCGCCACCCGGATGCCGGAGAAGTGCGCGGCCTTGTCGTTCGCGCCGATCGCGTAGAGCGCGCGTCCGAACGGCGTCGCGTGCTGCACCACCCCGAAGATCAGGGCGAGCACCACGATGAGGATCAGGACGTTGGGCACCGCGCCGCCACCGATCGTGCCGGTGACCCAGCCGGTGTAGTTCCACGGGAAGTCGGCCACCGCGCCGTCGCCGAGCACCACGAAGGCGAGACCGCGGTAGAGCGCGAGCGTGCCGATGGTGACCGCCAGCGACGGCAGCCCCAGCGTGGTGATCAGGAAGCCGTTGACCACGCCGCAGACCGCGCCGATCAGCACGCAGATCGGGATGATCGTCTCGATCGACAGGCCCTGGTTCCACAGCCAGCCCATCATCGAGCTGGTCAGGCCGAGCGTGCTGGCCACCGACAGGTCGATCTCGCCGGTCACGATGATCATCGTCATCGGCAGCGCGATCAGGATGATCGGCAGCAGGTCGAGCACCATGAAGGTGAAGTTGCGGCTCGTCCCGAAGTTGTCCACGGTGACCGACGCGATGATCAGCACCACGACCGTGAGCGCCAGGATGATGCTGTCCCAGCTGGTCAGCAGCTTCTTAGACATGCGCGTCCCTCTTTCGCAGCGAGCGGGCGATGCGCACGGCGACCAGGCGGTCGGCGCAGATGGCCAGGATGATCAGCGCGCCGACGATGGCCTGCTGCCAGAACTGGTTGATGTCGAGCACCGCGAGGGCGCTGCCGATCACCGTGAGCAGCAGCGCGCCGAGCGCCGCGCCCCACACCGTGCCGCTGCCGCCGAAGACCGCCACCCCGCCGACCACGACCGCGGCCACGACGTTGAGCTCCATACCCGTGCCGGCCGCGGCGTCGACCGTGCCGAACCGGGCCGCGTACAGCACGCCCGCGAGCCCGGCGAGCGCGCCGCTGAGCACGAACGCGCCGAGCAGGTTGCGGGCGACCCTGATGCCGGCGAGCTCGGCGGCGGCAGGGCTCGAGCCCATCGCGTACAGCTCCCGGCCGACCCGGTAGTTGCGCATCAGCAGCGACCCGGCGCCGACCACGATCAGCGCGATCAGCACCAGCCACGGGATGCCGAGGATGCTGTCGTTCGCGAACGTCAGGAAGTGCCGGGGCAGCTCGTCGGCGTTGACCTGCGAGCCGCCGGCCCACGAGTACGTGACGCCGCGGTAGATGTAGAGCGTGCCCAGCGTGACCACCAGCGCGGGCACCTTGCCGTAGCGCACCAGCACGCCGTTGACCAGGCCGGCGACCGCGCCGACCCCGAGGCCGACGAGCAGCGCCACGATCATCGGCATGCCCTGGTTGTCGCTCATCAGCGTGGCGACGGTGAAGGCGCTGAGGCCGAGCACCGAGCCCACGCTCAGGTCGATGTTGCGGGTGATCACCACGACCGCCTGGCCCGTCGCCATCACCGCGAGGATCGCCGTGTTGAGCAGGTTGTCGCGGATGCTCTGGCCGGACAGGAAGCGCGGGTTGTCGATCGCCGTGTAGGCGACCAGCAGCGCCAGCGCCAGCACGATGCCGAGCTCGCGGGTCCTCAACAGGCCGGCTATCGCTGGTCGCTTCTGTGCAGGTGCTTTGATCGACGCCGCCGTCATGCTGCAACCTCCTGTCCCATGGCCGCGTACATCACGGACTCCTCGGTCGCCTCGGCGCGGGTGAGCCGGGCGGCGACGCGGCCCTCGCGCAGCACCACGATCCGGTCGGCCATGCCCAGCACCTCGGGCAGCTCCGACGAGACCATGACGACCGCGAGGCCGTCGGCGGCCAGCGACGACATCAGCCGGTGCACCTCGGCCTTGGTGCCGACGTCGATGCCGCGGGTCGGCTCGTCGACGATCAGCAGCTTCGGACCGGTGGCCAGCCACTTGGCGAGCACGACCTTCTGCTGGTTGCCGCCCGACAGCGTGCCGACCGCGTCGCTGAGCCGGCCCAGCTTGGTCTGCAGCTTGCGGGTCCACGTCTCGGCGGCCTCGCGCTCGCTGCCGCCGAACAGCAGACCCAGCCGGGCCAGCTTGCGGGCGCGCGGCAGCGTCACGTTGCGCTCGATCGACAACTCCATGACCAGGCCCTGCTGACGGCGGTCCTCCGGGACGAGCGCCATGCCGGCCGCCATCGCGGCGCGCGGCGACCCCTTGCGCAGGCGCCGGCCGTGCATCTTGACAGACCCTTGGTCGTACGGGTCCACGCCGAACACGGCCTGCATGACCTCGGAGCGCCCCGCGCCGACCAGCCCGGCCAGCGCGACGATCTCGCCCGCGCGGACGGTGAACGAGACGTCGCGGAAGACGCCCTCGCGGCTCAGCCCCTCGACCTCGAGCACCACGTCCCCGGGCTCGACGTCCTGCTTGGGGAAGAGCGCGCTGAGGTCGCGTCCCACCATCCTGCGGATCATGTCGTCGACGCTGAGGTCCGCGACCAGCTCGGTCGCGACGTGCCGGCCGTCCCGCATGATCGTCACCCGCTGGCAGAGCGCGGTGATCTCCTCGAACCGGTGCGAGATGAACATGATCGCGGCGCCCTCGTCGCGCAGCGACCGCACCACCGAGAACAGCCGCTCCACCTCGACGGCCGACAGCGCGGCGGTGGGCTCGTCCATGACGAGCACTCGCGCCTCCGCCGACAGCGCCTTGGCGATCTCGACGAGCTGCTGGTCGGCGATCGACAGCCCGCGCGCGGGCCGGGTCGGGTCGAGCGGAACGCCCAGCCGCCGGAAGAGCCGCTCGGCGTTGGCGTGCATGACCTTGCGGTCGATCTGGCGGAGCTTGGTCAGCGGCTGGTTGCCCATCGCGATGTTCTCGGCCACGGACAGGTCGGGAAACAGCGTCGGCTCCTGATAGATCACCGCGATGCCCGCCGCCTTGGCGTCGGCCGGCCCGGCGAACTCCACGTCCGCCCCGTCGACCCGCAGCGTGCCCGTGTCCGGCCGATGCACCCCGGCGAGCATCTTCACGATCGTCGACTTGCCGGCCCCGTTCTCCCCGACGAGCGCGTGCGCCTCACCCGGGTAGAGCGGAAAGCTGACCCCTTGCACGGCCGCCACCGCCCCGAACGACTTGGAAACGTCCCTGACCTCGAGCCGCGCCTGCCGCCCCCCGCCCGCCTGCGGTCCGTTGTCGGCGGCCGACGCCGCGGTCCCGGCCGGCCGGCTGCGACGCGCGGGCGGCTGCTCTGCGGTCCCGGCCGGCTGGGTGCGGCGCTCGGCCGACTCGCGGGCCGACTCGCGGGCCGGCTCCTCCGGGAACGCGACGGGCCGGTGCGCGTCCCGTTCGGGCTGGTCGGGTGCGTGCTCGCGCCGGTCCGGCCGGTCGTCGGGCCGGGCGTTCTCCTCCGCCACGGACCACCTCCACGTGGGACTGGAAATCGGCTTTGAAATGTTTCAGCGACAGTACGACGAACGTAGGTGGCCCCGATCACACGTGTCAAGCGTTGTACCGAAACGTTGTGGAAACACGGACGTCGCGTCGGCGCCGCGTACCGTAGGATGCGGCTTCAACGTTTCAACGCGGGGCTCGGGAGGTCGGAGTGCTCAACGGCAGGACGCCGTCCGTCAAGGACGTGGCAGCGGCCGCCGGCGTCTCGCTGGGCACCGTGTCGAACGTGATGAACCGGCCCGAGGTGGTCAGCTCCCGCACCCGCGAGCGGGTCGAGCGGGCCATGGCCGAGCTGGGCTTCGTCCGCAACGAGTCGGCCCGTCAGCTCCGCGCCGGCACGAGCCGCACCCTGGCGTACGTGATGCTCGACGGCACCAACCCGTTCTTCCACGACGTGGCGCAGGGTATCGAGCTGGCCGCCGAGGACGCCGACCTGTCGCTGTTCATCTGCAACAGCAACAGCCGTTCCTCCCGC
Organism: Actinoplanes sp. URMC 104; assembly: GCF_051386375.1. Taxonomy (NCBI): domain Bacteria; kingdom Bacillati; phylum Actinomycetota; class Actinomycetes; order Micromonosporales; family Micromonosporaceae; genus Actinoplanes; species Actinoplanes sp. URMC 104. The sequence goes on from NZ_JBPQTO010000004.1 coordinate 460,003, forward strand.
GAGGAGCTGCACCTCGATCGCCTTCTGCAGCAACGGGTCCAGGGCATCCTGATCACCCCGGTCGACCCCGCCGCGCCGCACCTCGACGAGCTGTCGCGCCGCGGCGTGCCGCTGGTCATCGTCGACCGGGTGCGCGGGGCCGACAGCTGCTGCTCGGTGGCCGTCGACGACGTGCTGGGCGGGCGCATCGCGGTGGAGCACCTGGCCGAGCAGGGCCACACGCGGGTCGCCTTCATCGGCGGGCCCGAGACCCTGGGCCAGGTGGGGGAGCGGTTGCTGGGCGCGCGCGAGATCTGGGAGGCGCTCGGCCGCGACCCGGAGGACCTGGTCCACCTGCCCACCGAGACGCTGTCCGTCGCGGAAGGACGGTCGGCGGGGGAGCGGCTCGCCGGGCTTCCCGCGCGGCGCCGGCCCACGGCGGCCTTCTGCGCCAACGACCTGCTGGCGCTGGGGCTGTTGCAGCAGAGCATCGGGGCGGGGCTGCGGGTGCCGGACGACCTGGCGATCGTCGGGTTCGACGACATCGAATTCGCGGCGGCGGCGGCCGTACCGCTGACCTCCGTACGGCAGCCGCGGCAGGAGCTGGGCCGGGCCGCGGCGCAGTTGGTGCTCGACGAGGCCACCAACCCGCAGCACCGGCACCAGCAGCTGCAGTTCACGCCGGAGCTGGTGGCCCGCGCCTCGACGATCAGCCGCGGCCGCTACCACTAAGTCGTGTTTCGTAGGCGTCGATGTCGCGGCGTGGCGGTGGTCGATAACAGACGAGGTCTCCGGTATTTGGTTTAGCGACCAAGCCAAAACTTCACACCGGAGACCTCGTGCCGAGCGTAGCGGCAGCGAGGCGACCCGACCTGACCGACATGCAGTGGGCGACGCTTGAGGCGTTGCGGCCAGCGGGAACGGGTCGTGATCGGCCGCGCAAGTGGACCATGAGAGTGATCATCGACGGGATCCGGTGGCGGGTCCGGACCGGCTCGCCCTGGCGTGACGTCCCGGCGGTGTATCCGCCGTGGCAAACCCTGTATCGCTGGTTTCGCCGCTGGCAACGCGACGGTGTCTGGGCACAGATCCTGGCTGGGTTGCAGACCCGGGCGGACGCAGCCGGATTGATCGGGTGGAGCGTGAGCGTGGATTCCACGATCAGCCGCGCCCATCAGCACGCCGCCGGAGCCCGCCGCGACGGCGACCAGCAGAAGGAACCGCCTGGCGGCCGGCAAACCGAACCGGCCGATCACGGACTCGGCCGATCCCGCGGCGGCTGGACCACCAAGACTCCTTTGGCCTGCGAACAAGGCCGCAAACTGATGGCCGCGGTAGTGACCGCCGGGCAACGCGGCGACAGCCCACAGTTCATCACCGTGCTGGCCAAACTGCGGGTGGCCCGCGCCGGTGCCGGCCGCCCTCGAACCCGTCCCGACCTGGTGCTGGCCGACAAGGCCTACACCTCCCAGGCCAACCGAGCCCACCTGCGCTCACGCGGCATCATCGCCTGCATCCCCAGCAAGAGCGACCAGGACTCCCACCGCAAAGCCCAAGGATCCAAAGGCGGGCGGCCGCCCGCCTTCGACCCCCAGCTCTACCGCCTGCGTCACGCGGTCGAGTGCGGCATCAACCAGCTCAAACAACACCGCGCCATGGCCACCAGGTACGACAAGCCCGCCGTGCGCTACGAAGCCACCCTCACGATCGCCGCTATCAACCAATGGCTTCGAGCCCTACGAAACACGACCTAGTCGCGCCCGGGTGGACGTCCGGTCAGCCGCGGCCGGCCGGTGAGCGGTCAGCTGAAGTAGCCGGAGTCCACGGTCTGGATTTTGAGCAGGCCGGCCAGGCGGGCCGTCACGGGGCGGGCCTCCAGGTGCAGCCGGGCGATGTTCAGGCCGCTGTCGCCGATCACCGCGAGCAGGGCCAGCTCGCCCACCGCGTACACCGACAGGTAGCCGCCCTGGTTGCGGATCGTCACCTCCTGGAAGCCGCCCTGCTGGAGGGCCGCGCCGCAGGTGCGGCTGATGCCGTGGGCCCCGGCTGCCAGCGCCGCGATGTCGTGCGGCTCGGGGCCCGAGGCGGTGTCGTGCAGGATCAGCAGGCCGTCGACGCCGGCGATGACGCAGCCGCGGACCCCGGTGACCTGGTGGCGCAGCGAGGCCAGCTCGGCACGGACGGCCTGGTAGGGATCGGAGGGATGCACGAGGTTCTCCAGGGAGTGGGAGCGGCGGAGGGGGTCAGAGCCGGCGCAGGCCGACCAGCACGCGGCCGAGGATGTCGTCGTCGGTCGCGTACGGGCGGCCCAGCAGGTCGAGCAGTTCGGAGGTCCGGTCCGTCTCGGGCGGGTCGAAGCTGCTCCGCCGGGGGAGCAGTCCTTCAGGGGTGTCGGGGACCCGCACGGACGCGCCGAGTTCGACGGTGCCGCCCAGGTCGCGCGGGATGAGGTCGAGGTCGAGCGACGTGCCGCCGCCGGGAGCGGGCGCGGGGCGCGACGGCTCGATCTGCTTGGCGTACGAGGTCAGGATCGAACCGAACTCGCGCCGGGCCATCGCGAGGTTCGCGCCGGCCCGGCGCAGCGTCAGGTGGGCGACGAGCGGCGCCTCCGCACCGACCAGCCGGACGACGTGGAACGCGTCCGCGCTGGTGAGCAGGATGTCACCGAGCTCGTCGCCGCCGTTGCCGTCGAGCAGCACCAGACCGGCCGCCGCCGTGGCGAGCGTGACGGCGGCGGCGGACTCCTGTTCGGTCGGCGGGGTCTCACCCGCCCACCAGAGCACGTTGGCGCCGTCGGGGTCGAGCAGAGACACCGCGTGGGCGCCGGGGATGCCCAGCGCCTCCGTCAGCGGCGGCACGGTCATCAGCTGAGGCCGGCGTCCAGCTGCTTCATCACGAGGCGGGCCTGCGTGAGGATCATGCCCGTGTTCGCGGTCTTGCGGCAGACGACGACCGCGACGATCTCCTGGTTGGCGCTGCGCAGGAACACGTGCGCGTACGAGTCGCTCTGCGCCAGGAACTCCTGGAACCAGTGGCGGTCGTCGAGCACGCCGTAGCGGGCCTTGAAGATGTCCTCGATCATCATCACGTTGCGACCCTGGAACAGGTCGAACGTGGCGGCGGCCAGCAGGTCCAGCACCTCGCCGGGGTGCTCGTCGAGCGTGTCGGCGGCCAGCAGCATGCCGGTGGACATGTCGACCAGTCCGGCGCCGACGCACTCGGGCACCTGGGCGCGGAACTGCTTGACGGCGTCGCCGATCAGCTGGGTCGTGCTCCGGATGCCGAGTCCGGTCTCGTCGACGGCCGTCATACGTCGAGCTCGCTTTCGATCTTGCGGAGCTGGTGGCGGGCCAGGCCGAGGTTGGCGCGGCTCTTGTTCAGGGCGAGGTAGAGGAAGAACGCCTCGTTGCCGCGGCCCTGCAGCAGCCGGATCAGGTGGTACTGCGAGTCGAGCGTGATCAGGATGTCCTCGACGCTGTCGGGCAGGCCGAGCATCTCGAGCGTGCGCACCTTGGCCCGGATCACGTCGGTGTTGCCGGCGGCGGCGACGTTCATGTCCATGTTGAGGCCGCCACCCATGACACCCAGCGTCAGGCCGCTGGTGTAGTCGACGAGGGCCACGCCGATGGCGCCCTCGATGGTCATGGCTTCCTTCAGCGAAGTCTCGATGTTCGCCACTTGCTCCTCCTCCTCGCGCCGTCACAGGCGGTCACGAGCTCGGGACCCGTGCGGGTTGTCGGCGCCAACAGTGGCACGCACGCGTTCCGGTGACACCCGCGAGAAGGGGGAATCCCCGCAGGTCAGGCCGAAGATCGTGAACGCATGATCGGATGACCCTGAGCGGGGTCCCCCGAATGGCGCGCAGGGCACCGATTTGTCGGATGGACAGGGTGCGGGCACCGCCTCCAAACCGACGCAGGAGCAACGTTTCATCGACGTCGGCGTCTTGACCGGGGCAGCTACAGGGCCGTAATCTGTCGGCAACGTCTGAAACGTTTCACGTAATCGTGGTCTCACGGACAACCCCGGCGATGACACCCCCCGGCGAAGGACACCATGACGAATCCCGCAGTGCGTGAGCTTCTGGAGCGCAGCAACCGGCTCGGCGCCGACCCGCGCAACACCAACTACGCCGGGGGCAACACCTCGGCCAAGGGCACCGAGACCGACCCGGTCACCGGCGAGCCGGCCGACCTGGTGTGGGTCAAGGGCTCCGGCGGCGACCTCGGCACGCTGACCGAGAAGGGCCTGGCCGTGCTCCGCCTCGACCGGCTGCGGGCGCTCACCCGCACCTATCCGGGCGTCGAGCGCGAGGACGAGATGGTCGCCGCGTTCGACTACTGCCTGCACGGGCGGGGCGGCGCGGCCCCGTCGATCGACACCGCGATGCACGGCCTCGTGGACGTCGCGCACGTCGACCACCTGCACCCCGACTCGGGCATCGCGATCGCGACCGCGGCCGACGGGCCGGCGCTGACCAAGGAGATCTTCGGCGACCGGGTGCTCTGGGTGCCGTGGCGGCGCCCGGGCTTCCAGCTCGGCCTCGACATCGCCGCCGTGCAGAAGGCCAACCCGCAGGCCATCGGCGTCATCCTCGGTGGGCACGGCATCACCGCGTGGGGCGCCACCAGCGAGGAGTGCGAGCGCAACTCGGTCGAGATCATCCAGACGGCCGCCGAATACCTGAGCAGGAACGGCAAGGCACAGCCGTTCGGGGCGCAGGTCACGACGACGCTGCCGGAGGAGGAGCGCCGGACGAGAGCTGCCGCCCTGTTCCCGGTCCTCCGCGGCCTGGCCTCGACCGACCGCGCCCAGGTCGGCCACTACACCGACTCCGAGGTCGTGCTCGACTTCGTGAACAGCGAGCGGGTCCGGGAGCTCGCGCAGAAGGGCACCTCCTGCCCCGACCACTTCCTGCGCACCAAGGTCAAGCCGATGGTGCTCGACACCGCGCCCGACGCGCCGCTCGACGAGGTCGTCGCCCGCGCCAAGGAGCTGCACGAGGCGTACCGCGAGGACTACCGCGCCTACTACGACCGGCACGCGACCGCGGACAGCCCGGCGATCCGCGGCGCCGACCCGGCCATCGTGCTGGTGCCAGGCGTCGGCATGTTCTCGTTCGGCGCCAACAAGCAGACCGCGCGCGTCGCGGGCGAGTTCTACGTCAACGCGATCAACGTGATGCGCGGCGCCGAGTCGGTGTCGACGTACGCGCCGATCGACGAGGCCGAGAAGTTCCGCATCGAGTACTGGGCGCTCGAGGAGGCCAAGCTCCAGCGCATGCCGAAGCCCAAGCCGCTGGCGACCCGGATCGCGTACGTGACCGGCGGTGGCTCGGGCATCGGTCGCGCGATCGCGTTGCGGCTCGCCGCCGAGGGCGCCTGCGTGGTCGTCGCCGACCGCGACGCGGAGGCGGCGGAGAAGACGGCCAAGGAGATCGGCGGCAGCGACGTCGCGCTGGCCACGACGGTCGACGTGACCAGCGCCGAGGCGATCACCGCGTCGCTGCGGGAAGCCGTGCTGGCCTTCGGCGGCGTCGACCTGGTCGTCAACAACGCCGGCCTGTCGATCTCCAAGCCGCTGCTGGAGACCACCGAACAGGACTGGGACCTGCAGCACGACGTGATGGCCAAGGGCTCGTTCCTGGTGTCGCGCGAGACGGCCCGCATCCTGGTGGCGCAGGGCCTGGGCGGCGACATCATCTACATCTCCAGCAAGAACTCGATCTTCGCCGGCCCGAACAACGTCGCCTACGGCGCCACCAAGGCCGACCAGGCCCACCAGGTGCGCCTGCTGGCGGCCGAGCTGGGGGCCCACGGCGTACGGGTCAACGGCATCAACCCCGACGGCGTGGTCCGCGGGTCGGGCATCTTCGCGGGCGGCTGGGGCGCCAAGCGGGCCGCCGTCTACGGCGTGCCCGAGGAGAAGCTGGGCGAGTACTACGCGCAGCGCACGCTGCTCAAGCGCGAGGTGCTGCCCGAGCACGTGGCCAACGCGGTCTTCGCGCTCACCGGCGGCGACCTGACCCACACGACCGGCCTGCACATCCCGGTGGACGCCGGGGTGGCGGCGGCCTTCCTGCGATGACGACCTTCGCCGCGGTCGACCTCGGCGCGTCCAGCGGACGTGTCATGGCCGGCCGCGTCGGCCCGGGCACGGTCGAGCTGACCGAGACGCACCGGTTCGCGAACGAGCCGGTGCGCGCGGGCGGCACCCTGCACTGGGACATCCTCGCGCTTCACCGCGGGGTGCTGGAGGGCCTGCGCCGGGCCGGCCCGGTCGACAGCATCGGCATCGACTCGTGGGCGGTCGACTACGGCCTGCTCGACGCGGCGGGCGCGCTGCTGGGCAACCCCGTGCACTACCGCGACGGCCGCACCGAGGGCGTACGCCTCGGGATCGGCGACGAGAAGCTGTACGAGATCACCGGCCTGCAGAAGCTGCCGTTCAACACGATCTACCAGCTCGCCGCCGCCCGGGACACGCCGCAGTTCGAGATCGCGCAGCGGCTGCTGCTGATCCCCGACCTGCTCGCGTACTGGCTCACCGGCGAGACCGGCGCCGAGTACACCAACGCGTCGACGACCGGCCTGCTCGACGTGCGTACGCGGGACTGGTCCGCGCCCCTGATCGCCGAGCTCGGGCTGCGGCCGTCGCTGCTGCCGCCGATCCGCCGGCCGGGCGAGGTGATCGGCGAGCACAAGGGCACCAAGGTAGTGGCCGTCGGGTCGCACGACACGGCCTCGGCGGTGGTGGGCGTGCCGGCGGCGGGCGAGCACTTCGCGTACATCTCCTGCGGCACCTGGTCGCTGGTGGGTCTCGAGCTGCCGGCGCCGGTGCTCAGCGCGGAGTCGCGCCGGGCCAACTTCACCAACGAGGGCGGCGTCGACGGCACGATCCGCTATCTGCGCAACGTGATGGGGCTCTGGCCGCTGCAGGAGTGCATGCGCGAGTGGGGCTCGCCCGACATCGGCGAGCTGCTGCGGCAGGCGTCGCGCGAGACGCCGGTGGTGGTCGACCTCGACGACCCGGGCTTCCTGCCGCCCGGCGACATGGCCCAGCGGGTGGCGAAGGCGGCCGGCCTGCCCCCGGACGCGAGCCCGGCCAAGCTGACCAGGTGCATCGTGGACAGCCTGGCGGTGGCCCACAAGCGCGCGGTCGAGCAGGCGCAGGAGCTGTCCGGGCGGCACGTGGACGCGGTGCACATCGTCGGCGGCGGCGCCCGCAACGAGCTGCTGTGCCAGCTCACCGCGGACGCGTGCGGGCTGCCGGTGCTGGCCGGCCCGGTCGAGGCCACCGCGCTGGGCAACGTGCTGGTGCAGGCGCGGGCGGCCGGCGTGATCGGCGGCGACCTGGCGGCGCTGCGCACCGTCCTGCGCGACACTCAGCGGGTGGTGCGCTACGACCCCGTACGGAGGTAGCTCATGCGCATAGCGTTGTTCGCCACCTGCCTGGCCGACACGATGTTCCCCGCCGCGGCGAAGGCGACCGTCCAGCTGCTGGAGCGGCTCGGCCACGAGGTGGTCTTCCCCGAGGAGCAGACCTGCTGCGGCCAGATGCACGTCAACACCGGCTATCAGAAAGACGCAGTTCCCCTCGTACGCCGATACGTGCGCACCTTCGAGCCGTACGACGTGATCGTGGCGCCGTCGGGCAGCTGCGTCGGCTCGGTGCGGCACCAGCACGCGATGGTGGCGGCGGGAGCGGGCCGCCCGGGGCTGGCCGCGCACGCCGAGGCCGTCGCGAGCCGCACGTACGAGCTGTCCGAGCTGCTCATCGACGTGCTCAAGGTCGAGGACGTGGGCGCGTACTACCCGCACCGGGTCACCTACCACCCGACCTGCCACTCGCTGCGGATCCTGCGCGTCGGCGACCGGCCGCTGCGGCTGCTGCGCCACGTGCGCGGGCTCGACCTGGTGGAGCTGCCCGCGGCCGAGCAGTGCTGCGGCTTCGGCGGCACGTTCGCGGTGAAGAACGCGGACACCTCGACCGCGATGCTCGCCGACAAGATGCGCCACGTGCTCAGCACCGGCGCCGACGTCTGCACGGCCGGCGACGCGTCCTGCCTCATGCACATCGGCGGCGGCCTGTCCCGGCTGCGCACCGGCGTCCGCACCGTGCACCTGGCGGAGATCCTGGCCTCGACGGAGGCGACCGCGGCGACCCCGCCGATCGAGCGCCCGACGATGACGGAGGGGCGGCCATGACGCCGACGTTCCTGGGCATGCCGGCGCGCGCGCCCCGCGGGGTGGGACATCTGCGCGGCGACGAGCCGTTCCCCGCGGCGGCCAAGAAGGCGCTCGACAACCCGCAGCTGCGGCGCAACCTGCAGCACGCGACGACGACGATCCGGGGCAAGTCCGGCGGGGTGATCGCGGAGCTGCCCGACTGGCAGGAGCTGCGCTCGGCCGGGTCGGCGCTCAAGGCGTACACGATGGCGAACCTGCCCCGGCTGCTCGAGCAGCTCGAGCGCAACGTCACGGCCGCGGGCGGTGTGGTGCACTGGGCGGCGGACGCCGAGGAGGCCAACCGGATCGTCACCGACCTGGTCAGGGCGACCGGCGAGCAGCGGGTCATCAAGGTCAAGTCGATGGCGACGCAGGAGATCGGGCTCAACGAGGCGCTCGAGGAGGCGGGCATCACGCCGGTCGAGACCGACCTCGCGGAGCTCATCGTCCAGCTCGGCGACGACAAGCCCTCACACATCCTGGTGCCGGCCATCCACCGCAACCGCTCGGAGATCCGCGAGATCTTCCTGCGCGCGATGCCCGGCGTCGACCCGGCGCTGACCGACGACCCGCCGGTGCTGGCCGGGGCGGCGCGGCGCTACCTGCGCGAGACGTTCCTGCAGACCAGGGTCGCGGTCTCCGGCGCCAACTTCGGCGTCGCCGAGACCGGGACGCTGGCGGTGGTCGAGTCCGAGGGCAACGGGCGGATGTGCCTGACGCTGCCGGAAACGCTGATCACCGTGATGGGCATCGAGAAGGTCGTGCCGGCGTGGCAGGACCTCGAGGTGTTCCTGCAGCTGCTGCCGCGCGCGTCGACCGGCGAGCGGATGAACCCGTACACGTCGATGTGGACCGGGGTGACGCCCGGCGACGGGCCGCAGAACTTCCACCTGGTGCTGCTCGACAACGGGCGTACGGCGGTGCTCGCCGACGAGGTGGGCCGGCAGGCGCTGCACTGCATCCGCTGCTCGGCCTGCCTCAACGTGTGCCCGGTATACGAGCGCACGGGCGGGCACGCGTACGGCTCGGTCTATCCCGGCCCGATCGGCGCAGTGCTGTCGCCGCAGCTCACCGGCGTCGAGGACAACGCTTCGCTGCCGTACGCCTCGTCGCTGTGCGGCGCCTGCTTCGACGCGTGCCCGGTGAAGATCGACATCCCGTCGATCCTCGTGCACCTGCGCAACCAGGCCCCGCACCCGCGCGCCGAGCGGACGGCGATGGCCGCGGCGGCGTACACGATGGACCACCCGCGGTTGTACGAGCGGGCGCAGCGCGCGGCCAAGCTGTCGCGCATCCTCGGCCGGCGCGGGCGGGGGCTGCCGCCGCCGCTGAACGGCTGGGCCGCGAGCCGCGACCTGCCCGAACCGCCGGAGGAGTCGTTCCGCGACTGGTGGCGAGGACGATGAGCAGCAAGGAGCTGATCCTGAGCCGCATCCGGCAGGCGCTCGGCACCGACCCGGGCGCGCCGGATATTCCGCGGGCGTATCGGCGCGGGCCGGCGGCGGTCGACCTCGACCTGCTGGTGGAGCGGCTCGTGGACTACAAGGCTGTCGTCCACCGCACTCCGGACATCCCGTCCGTGATCGCCGAGATCATCGGTGCCGGTTCACTGGTCGTACCGCCGGGTCTGCCTCAGGAATGGCTGCCGCCCGACGTGCCGGCGCGGGTCGACGACGGGCTGACCGCGGACGAGATCGCGGCGGCCGACGGCGTGGTCACGGCGGCCGCGGTGGCCGTGGTGGAGACCGGCACGATCGTGCTCGACGCGTCGCCCGACCAGGGCCGGCGCATCCTCTCGCTGCTGCCCGACCTGCACATCTGCGTGCTGCGCGCCGACCAGGTGGTGGCGTCGGTGCCCGAGGCGGTGGCCCGGCTGACCCCCGGCCGCCCGCTCACCTGGATCAGCGGCCCGTCCGCGACCAGCGACATCGAGCTCAACCGGGTCGAGGGCGTGCACGGCCCCCGCAACCTCCACATCGTCCTGGTCGAGGAGACGGCATGATCCTGGAACCCAAACCGCGCCGGAAGATCCGCATCGGGCTGGTGGCGGGCGGCCTCGGCACGTACTGGCCGCAGTTCCCCCACCTGCTGCCGCAGCTGCAGGAGTCCGCGCGCTACGTGTCCGAGCGCTTTCAGGAGATGGACGCCGAGGTCACCGACGTCGGCTTCATCTCCGACGCCCAGGAGGGCGCGGCGGCCGCCGAGAAGCTGCGGCAGGCCGACTGCGACCTCATCGTGCTGTTTCTGACGACCTATCTGACTTCGTCGATGGTGCTGCCGATCGCGCAGCGGGCGAACAGCCCGGTGCTGGTCATCGACCTGCAGCCCACCGAGAAGATGGACCACGCCTCGTTCGACACCGGCTCGTGGCTGGCGTACTGCGGGCAGTGCCCGGTGCCCGAGGTGGGCAACCTGTTCCGGCGGGCCGGCATCCCGTTCCGGTCGGTCACCGGCTGGCTGCGCCAGGAGTCGGCGTGGACCCGCATCTCGCGGTGGATCACGGCGGCCCGCGTCCGCGCGGCCCTGCGCGAGGCCCGGCACGGCCTCATGGGTCACCTCTACCCCGGCATGCTCGACGTCTCGACCGACCTCACGCTGCTTCCCACGACGTTCGGCTCGCACGTCGAGGTGCTCGAGTTCGACGACCTGCGGGAGCGCACGCTCGCCGTCACCGACGCCGAGGTCGCCGAGCGGATGGACCTGGCCCGCAAGATCTTCGTGCTGGACGACACGGTCAACGAGGAGGACTTCGCCTGGGGCGCGCGGGTGTCGGTGGGCCTCGACCGGCTCGCCGACGACTTCGAGCTCGACAGCCTCGCCTACTACCACCGCGGTCTGGCGGGCGAGCAGCACGAGCGGCTCGGCGCGGGCATGATCCTGGGCGCGTCGCTGCTGACCGCGCGCGGCATCCCGGCCACCGGCGAGTACGAGCTGCGCACGACCGTGGCCCAGCTGGCCACCCAGGTGGCCGGCGCGGGCGGGTCGTTCTGCGAGATCCAGGCGCTCAACTTCGAGGACGACGTGGTCGAGATGGGCCACGACGGGCCGGCCCACCTCGCGGTCAGCTCCAAGCAGCCGCTGCTGCGCGGGCTCGGCGTCTATCACGGCAAGCGCGGCTGGGGAGTGTCGGTCGAATTCGACGTACGGCCCGGGCCGGTCACGCTGCTCGGGCTGGGCCAGGACCGCGACGGCTCGCTGTCGTTCATCGCCGGCGAGGGCACCGTGGTCGAGGGGCCGCTGCTCGCGATCGGCAACACGACCAGCCGGGTGGACTTCGGCCGCGACCCCGGCGAGTGGGTCGACGAGTGGAGCGCCTCGGGCGTCGGGCACCACTGGTCGCTGTCGCTCGGGCACCGCGCCGCCGACTACCGGGCCGCGGCCTCGCTGCTCGGCATCGACTTCCGCCAGGTCTGATCCGCCCCGGGACGCGCGGGTGGCCCATGTGGACAGTGGGCGCAGGTAGGCTGCCCGCGTGACCTCACCGATGCGGGTGCCGCCGTCCGACCCCGAGCGCGAACACGCCGCGGAACTGCTGCAGAAGGCGTGCGGCGACGGCCGGCTGACGCTCGAGCAGTTCAGCGCGCGGGTCGGGCTGGTGTGGGCCGCCGAGGACGCCGACGAGCTGGCCCGCGCCACCGACGGGCTGGGGCAGCCGCCGATCGTCGGCTCGGCCGCCACCGTCGACCGGGTCGTCACGGTCTTCAGCGAGAACAAGCGGCAGGGCCGCTGGCGGCTGCGCTCCCCGCGGCTCACGGTGCGCACGCTGTTCGGCTCGACCGAGCTCGACCTGCGCGAGGTGCTCACCGACCAGGACGTCATCGAGATCGCCGGCAGCTGCACGTTCGGCGAGCTCAAGGTGATCGTGCCGGAGGGCGTCGAGGTCGACCTGACCGGCGCCGTCGCGTTCTCGTCCCGCAAGATGCACCTGGCCGCCGTCCCGCGCCTGGCCGGCACGCCCGAGGTGCGCATCCACCTGACGTCGTGGTTCAGCAACGTCGAGGTGGTGTCGCGCCCCTACACGCTCCCGCCGGCCTGACCGATCTCCACCCAGACGTCGTCGAGCATGCCCTGGAACTGGTCGTTGTCGGCGTACGAGCCCTTGCCCCCGATGCTGAACGGGCGGACGTTGCTCACCGACAGGTCGGCCGGCAGCGCGGCCCGGCCGCGGACCACCCCGTCGACCAGCAGGCTCAGCTGGGCGCCCCGGCGCCGGCACTCGAGCGTGTGCCAGCGGTCGTCGGCGACCCCGACGCTGCTGATCGCGGCGTGGATGCCGGGGCTGCGGTCGTCGACCAGCACGCAGCTGGGCCGCCCGGCCAGCCCGTCGACCTGCAGCTTGTACTGGCTGCCCCGCACGGAGTAGCCCTTCTGCATCACGTTCTCGCCCTTGGTGGTCTGGTCGGCGGCCAGGCGCACCGACGCGCCGTACCGCAGCGGCCTGCGGCCGGGGTTCAGCTCGGTCGTGGTCGCCGCCCGCAGCGCGATCCGCGGGCACGGCTCCTTCCGGCAGGGCGGCGGGAACACCAGGGCCCTGCCACCGCCCTCCCGTGCGGCGGTGGCGGAGGCGCCTCCGTAGCGGCTCACCGGCGTGAGGTCGTGGCCGTGCCCCGAGACGTCGGCGAGCACCGCGGGCCCGTCGAAGGTGTAACGGACCGCCATCGTGGTCGCCGCCCCCGCGGGCGCGGCGAAACCCGCGGGAAGCATCATCGATGCGGCAAGGACCAGGCTCCGGAACACCGGTTCACCCGAACGACGCGCGACGGACATGCTGACAGATACGCACGCCGAGTCAACGCGCCACCCGCCCCGAGGATGCGCCGGTCCTGATCACACCGGCCGCGAGCCGAACCACGGCGTGCTGCCCTCCGCCAGCGCCAGCGACAGGCAACGGGCCTGGTGCGGCGGCAGCGGGGGCATGTCGGCCGGGTCGAACCAGCCCACCTCGACCGACTCGTCGTCGTTGACGCGAGCCTCGCCCCCGGCGTGCCGGCACAGCAGGCCGATCGAGAGCCAGTGCACCTGGTCGCCGTTCGGGGCGACCGCCAGGTCGAGCGCCTCCACGGCGAGCAGACGCTCCACAGTGACCTCGACGCCGGTCTCCTCGCGCACCTCGCGCGCCGCGCCCGCGGCGGGCTGCTCGCCGGGCTCGAGGCAGCCGGTGGTGAGCGCCCAGGCGGAGGTGTCGGAGCGGCGCACCATCAACACGCGGGACCGGTCGTCGAGCACGACCGCCACCACCCCGGAGAGCGGCAGCGGGTCGTGCCCGATCTTGGCGCGCAGCGCGAGGACGAAGTCGGGGACCGGCATCGGGCCAACCTAGTCGGGGATGTTGCGCCGCCGCAGGCCCGCGATCCCCGCGGCGGTCAGGAGCGCCGCCAGCAGCGTCAAGGTGATCAGCGGGGTCGCCGACACGTCGCCGCCGGGCAGGTGCGGGACGTGGGTGAACGGGGAGAGGTCGAGCACCCACTGGTCCAGCTGCAGGGTCTGGCCGACCAGCAGGATCAGCAGGCAGATCGCGGGGGGCGCCCACGCCACCGCGGACAGCCGCGGCACCAGCCCGAAGACGAGGACCGCGAGGGCGGCCAGCACCCAGACGGCCGGCAGCTGCACGACCGTGCCGGCGAGGATCGCGCCGAGGTCGCCGTCCGGATAGGCCAGACCGGCGGCCAGGCCCTCGGCCGCGAGCGCGAGGACGGGGCCGAGCAGCGAGAAGAGCAGGTGGCTGCCGGCCCACGCGTAGCGGGAGACCGCCGTGCTGAGCACCGCCTCGGCGTGGCCGGTCAGCTCCTCGTCGCGCAGTCGCAGCGTGGCCTGCACGGCGTAGCAGGCGGCGATCAGGCCGACGACTCCGGCCGTACCGGCGAAATAGCTGTCCACCAGCGCGGAGGAGCCGCCGAGCCGGGCGAAGATGTCGCCGAGCTCCTCGTTCTCGCCGGCCAGGTCGAGCACGCTCCCGCCCACGCCGCCGAAGACCAGGCCGAGCAGCGCGAAGCCGGCGGTCCAGCCGAGCAGCAGCCCGCGGTGCAGCCGCCAGGCCAGGCCGAACGGGGACGCGAGCGCGGCGGACGCCGACGCGGGACCCAGGCGTGCGGGCAGCAGCCCCGAGCCGAAGTCGCGCCGGGTCGATAGGACCGCTGCCGTGCCCGCCGCCGCGACGGTGAACAGAACCGCGAGCACCGCCGGCCACCAGTCGTTTCCGCCGTACGGGAAGACGTGCTGCACCCACCCGATCGGCGACAGCCAGCTCAGCCACGACAGCGCGCCCGTGCCGAGCGCAGAGACGTCCCCGCCGACCCGCAGCACGAACGACACCGCGAGCACGAGGATCGCCAGCGACCGGGCGCCGCGCGCGCTGCTGGTCAGCTGCGCGGTGATCGCGCCGACCCCCGCGAACACGCAGCCCGCCAACGCCATCTCGGCCCCGAACGCCACCGAGCCCTCGGCCGGCATGCCCTGGCCCAGCATCGCTGCCGTCAGCACCGCGCCGAGCGTCAGGCTCGCCGCGCACGTCGTCAGCAGCGCGGCGGCCAGCGGCGCGTGCCGGCCGATCGCGGCCGCGCCGATCAGCTCCGTACGGCCCGCCTCCTCGTCGGCGCGGGTGTGCCGCACCACCGTGAGCAGCGCACACAGCGCGACCAGCACCGGCAGGAACCCGGCGCGCCACGCCACCAGCTCGCCCAGCGACGAGCCCCGCAGCGGGCCGTAGAGCGTGACGAACCCGGCGTTGCCCTCGCTGACCCGCGCGTAGTCGAGCCGCTCGGCCTCGGTCGGGAACAGCCCCTCGAACGAGGCCACGTAGCCGGCCGGGACCAGCCCCAGCAGCACCGCCCACAGCGGCAGGACCAGCCGGTCGCGCCGCAGGATGAGCCTGATCAGCTTGCCGGTGCCGGTCATCGCTGGTCCCGCTGGTACTGCCGCAGGAACAGCTCCTCGAGCGACGGCGGCTGGCTGACCAGGCTGCGGACCCCGACCTTGACCAGCGTCCGCAGGGCCGGCTCGAGCGCGTCGGAGTCGACGTCGAAGCGCACCCGCTGGTGATCGGCCCGGAAGTCGTGCACGCCGGCCAGCGAGGCCAGCCCGTCGGGCGGCCCGGCCAGCTCGGCCTGGATCGTCGTGCGGGTCAGGTGGCGCATGTCGGCAAGCGTGCCGGTCTCGACCGTGCGCCCGTCCCGGATGATCGTCAGGCGGTCGCACAGCGCCTCGACCTCGCCGAGGATGTGGCTGGAGAGCAGCACCGTACGGTCGCCTCGCCGCTTCTCCTCGCCGATGGCCTCGCGGAAGACCTCCTCCATGAGCGGGTCGAGGCCGGAGGTCGGCTCGTCGAGGATCAGCAGCTCCACGTCGGACGCCAGCGCCGCGATCAACGCGATCTTCTGCCGGTTGCCCTTGGAGTAGGTGCGGCCCTTCTTGCGCGGGTCGAGCTGGAAGCGCTCCAGCAGCTCGGCCCTGCGCTTGCGGTTGAGCCCGCCGCGCAGCCGTCCGAGCAGGTCGATCGCCTCGCCGCCGGTGAGCGCGGGCCAGAGGGTGACGTCACCCGGCACGTACGCCAGCCGGCGGTGCAGCGCCGTCGCCTCGGTCCACGGGTCGCCGCCGAGCAGCCGTACGTCGCCGCCGTCGTGGCGCATGAGGCCGAGCAGGACGCGGATCAGGGTGGTCTTGCCGGCCCCGTTGGGACCGAGGAACCCGTGCACCTCGCCGGTGCGCACGTGCAGGTCCAGACCGTCGAGGGCGGTCACCTTGCCGAATCGTTTGACGAGCGCGAGCGCCGTGATGGCCTCGGTCATGACGTCTCCTCCGCGGTCAGCCGGTCGAGCGCGGCCCGCGCCTGCAGGGCCTGCTCCGGGGTGATGAGGGGTTGGGAGAAGATGTCGAGCGAGGCCTGGAGCATGCGCGACCAGGTGGCCGGCTCGGTGACATCGGAGCCGAGCGCGCGCGACATCAGGTCGCGCATCGTGAACATCGACATCTTCATGACGGCGAGCACCGCGACGAACGCGCGCGGGTCGTCGACCTTGAGCTCGGTGGTGGCGAGCCACTGCTCGCCGTACTCCAGCATGCGGTCGAACAGGGCGGCGCCGGTCGGCGAACCGTCCATGGTCGAGCGGATCAGGTAGCGCTGGAGCAGCTGAACGCGCGGGGTGAGCCCGTCGAGCGAGCGGAACTCGGTGAACTGGCCGCTGACCTTCGTCAGCTGGCCGAGGGCCCACTCGTCGCAGGCGTCGCGCAGGCCCTCCTTGGAGCCGAAGTGGTGGCGCAGCAGGCCGGAGGAGACCTCGGCCCGCTGCGCGATGTCGCGGATCGTCGCGGCATCGACGCCGCGCTCCGCGAAGAGCTCGATGGCCGCATCGCGGATGCGGGCACGAGCCGTCAGATCGCTACTCACATGTGTAGGTTACTACACAAGCGTGTAGTCGAGCGTGCCGGATTTCTACCGTGAGCGGTCCGGCAGCAGCCGCTCCTCGTGGTCGAGCTCGCGCTCCAGGATCCGCAGGCCCTCGTCGTTGAGGTTGCCCGCGTCGCGCCAGCGCAGCAGCTCCTCGCGCTGCGCCTCGATCACCCGGCGGCGCACCATCAGCGCGGCCTCGTACTGCGGCGAGGTCGGCACCTCGTCCGAGTCCGCCTTCTCGAGCAGGTCGAGGCGGCGGCGGTAGCGCTCGAGCCGGATCTTCAGCTGCTCGCGCATGGTCTCGATCGCCTGGTCCTCGACGTGGTCGTGCCGCTCGGCCTGGATGTCGTCGAGCCGGTCCAGCGCGGCCTCCACCGCGGCCGAGCGGGCCTCGTTGCGCTCGCGGGCCTCGTCGGTCTTGTTGGCCCGCAGCCCCAGCCGGCGCACCAGCGGCGCGAACGTCAGCCCCTGGCCCAGCAGGGTGACCAGCACCACCACGAACGCGCAGAAGTGCAGCAGGTCGCGGGCCGGAACCGACGGGGGCAGCGTGAAGATGGCCGCCAGGCTGATCACGCCGCGGGTGCCCGCCCAGCTGAGCGCCGTGACCTCCCGGCCGGTGAGCGCCTTCTCCAGGTCCCGCGCCCGCGCCGCCTCCTCCGCCGAGCCGGGCTCGATCGCGGCGTCGGCCTCGCCGCCGAGTCGCATGTGCAGCGAGCGCGGCAGCAGCTGGGTCAGAACGAGCCAGAGTGGACGCAGGATCAGCGTCACGCCGACGGTCACCGCGACCGCGGTCACGATGGTCGAGGTGGAGTAGTTGCTGAGCTCGTCGACCACGGTGGGCAGCTGCTGGCCGATCAGCAGGAACACGATGCCCTCGAGCAGGAAGTCGACCAGCCGCCAGACCGCGGTGGTCTGCAGCCGGCTCGCCGCCACGCTGTGCCGCGACGAGTCGTGCCCGATGATCAGGCCGGCGATCACGACGGCGAGGACGCCCGAGACGTGCACCGACTCGGCGAACACGTACGCCGCCAGGGGAGTGGCCAGCGACATCGCGTTCGCGGTCAGCGGGTCGCGGCGCAGTGGGCGCAGGAACCGGATGACGTACGCGACGACGACGCCCGCGACCACGCCGCCCGCGGCCATGAGGAAGAACTGCAGCGTGGCGGACGGGAACGAGAACCCGTCGCCCTTGGCGGCCGCGAGCGCCACGGTGAGGATGGTCAGCGCGGTGGCGTCGTTGAGCAGGCCCTCGCCCTGGATCAGCGTGATGAGCTTGGGCGGCAGCCCGGCGCGGCGGCCCACGGCCAGCGCCGCCACCGGGTCGGGGGGCGCCACGGCGGCGCCCAGGGCGACCCCGGCCGCGAGCGTCGCGCCGGCCACCCACAGGTCGATGCCCACCCCGATGAGCAGCGCGGTGGCGAGCACCAGCAGCACCGAGAGGCTGATGACCGTACGGGAATGCCGCCGGATGTCGAGCAGCGAGGAGTCCAGCGCCGCGTTGTAGAGCAGCGGCGGGATGACGTACGTCATGACCAGCTCGGGCTCGAGCTCGAGGTTCGGCCCCGGCAGCACGGCGTACGTGATGCCGACGATCGTGAGCAGGGCGGCGGCCGGCAGGCCGGTCCGTTCGGCGACCCAGCGGACCGCCACGATCACGGCGACCGCGGCCAGGATGAAGAGCAGGGTGTCGTCGACGTGCACGGATTCCATCTTTCCCCGCCCGGCCCCACCTATGAGGCCGGGCGGGGAAAGCAGTGCGTCAGTAGCGGTAGTGCTCAGGCTTGTACGGGCCCTCGACGTCGACGCCGAGGTACTCCGCCTGCTTCTTGGTGAGCGTGGTCAGCCGGACGCCGAGGGCGTCCAGGTGCAGCCGGGCCACCTTCTCGTCCAGGTGCTTCGGCAGGACGTACACCTGCTTCTCGTACTCACCCGGCTTGGTCCACAGCTCGATCTGGGCCATCACCTGGTTGGTGAACGAGTTCGACATCACGAAGCTGGGGTGACCCGTCGCGTTGCCGAGGTTCATGAGGCGACCCTCGGAGAGCACGATCACCGAGTGGCCGTCCGGGAACCGCCACTCGTGCACCTGCGGCTTGATCTCGACCTTCTCGATGCCGGGCACCTTGGCCAGACCCGCCATGTCGATCTCGTCGTCGAAGTGACCGACGTTACCCACGATGGCGTTGTGCTTCATCGCGGCCAGGTGCTCGGCCGTGATGATGTCGGTGCCACCGGTGGTGGTGATGAAGATGTCCGCCTCGGCGACGACGTCCTCGAGCCGGACGACCTGCATGCCGTCCATCGCGGCCTGCAGCGCGCAGATCGGGTCGACCTCGGTGACCACGACGCGGGCGCCCTGGCCGCGCAGCGTCTCGGCGGAGCCCTTGCCGACGTCGCCGTAGCCGCAGACGACGGCGAGCTTGCCGCCCAGCATCACGTCGGTGGCGCGGTTGAGGCCGTCGACCAGCGAGTGCCGGATGCCGTACTTGTTGTCGAACTTGCTCTTGGTGACCGCGTCGTTGACGTTGATCGCCGGGAAGAGCAGCGTGCCCTCCTTGGCCAGCTTGTACAGCCGGGCCACACCGGTCGTCGTCTCCTCGGTGACGCCGCGGATGTCCGCCGCGATGCGGGTGAACCGCTGCGGGTCGTCCGCCAGGCTCGCGCGCAGGGTCTCAAGGATGATCCGGTACTCGTGGTTGTCGTCCTCGGTCGCCTGCGGCACCGCGCCGGCCGCCTCGAACTCGACGCCCTTGTGCACCAGCAGGGTGGCGTCACCGCCGTCGTCCAGGATCATGTTGGGGCCCTGGCCGTCGCCGAAGTCGAACAGCCGCATGGTCGCCCACCAGTACTCCTCCAGCGACTCGCCCTTCCAGGCGAACACCGGCACACCCGCGGGGGCGTCGACCGAGCCGTCGGGGCCGACGACGACCGCGGCGGCGGCCTCGTCCTGGGTCGAGAAGATGTTGCAGGACACCCAGCGCACCTGGGCGCCGAGCGCGACCAGCGTCTCGATCAGCACGGCGGTCTGCACGGTCATGTGCAGCGAGCCGGCGATGCGGGCCCCGGTCAGCGGCTTGCTGTCGCCGAACTCGGTGCGCAGCGACATGAGGCCCGGCATCTCGTGCTCGGCCAGACGCAGCTGGTGCCGGCCGGCCTCGGCCAGCGAGATGTCGGCAATCGCGTACTCGACCCCGTTGACAGTGGTCAGGCGACTTTTGGCAAGATCAGTGCTCACGTGAGGGCTCCTCCCTCATCAGGAGGCGCCCTTGCGGTCAGAAACCCGGGCCGAGCGTGGCGGATACCGATCGAGTTCCGGTTCCGTCGCAGCGCCTCTCGACGCGGGCAGGTATTAGCTTAACCCTTTGTCCCCCTCCAAGGAGCGCCGCCCGGACATGAGGCTCCGCACTCAGCTCACGCTGGCCGTCACCGTGCTCGTCGCGTTGGTGGTCGCGCTGACCGGGTTCGTCCTCGTCGTCCGCAACGACCACCGCGACCGCGCTGACCTGGACCGCGTCCTGGCCACGCGCGCCGACCAGGTGCGCGCCGCCGCCACCCGCAACGGGTCGCTGCCCACCGACGGCACGTACGCGATCCGCCTCATCAACGGCGGCGAACTGCTCAAGCAGGTGGGCTCGTCGGCCGGATTCCCGACACCCGCCAAGGACGGCTACTCCACGGTCAGCTCCGGCGACGACGAGTGGCGTTCGCTGGCCCAGACCCTCGTGACCGGCGCCCAGCTGCAGATTCTGGTCAGCCTGGACGACCTCGAGGAGCAGCACACCGATAACGTGCTGATCGTGGATCTGCTGGTGCTGCTCGCCGCCGTCCTGAGCGCGGCCGGGGTCTGGTTCGCGACGGGCCTCGTGCTGCGCCCGTTCCAGCGGCTGCTGTCCGCCGCGCGAGACCTCGATCCCGCGTCCGAGCGGCTCCCGGAGGTGAAGAGCCCCCGCGAGGTGGCCGAGCTGACCGCCGCGGTGAACGACCTGCTGGACCGCGCCGCCCCCTCCCTGCGGCCCGACCCGACGGCCGCGCCGGGAGTTCCCGGCGCCGCGTCTTCGTCGCCGGGTGCCTCTGCTTCGTCGGCGGGTGGCGCGCGGAAGCCGGCCCACGCGGCGCCCGAGCCGGACGACTTCACGTCGGAGCGAGACAGCGCCGGATCCGATCCCGGCCCGGACGTGCCCGTCGGAGTGGCCGGCCCGACGGTCGAAATGCGGACGCTCGAGCCCTCCTCATCGTCGGCAGCCGCCCAGCAAGCCGAGCCCGAGCCCGCGTCGACTCGACGGTCGGCCAGGCGCCGAGCCCCGGCCGCCGCGTCACCCGAGCCGACATCGGCACCCGGAGCTCCCACCCCGGCCGACGCCCTTACCTCCCTCGATCCCGCCGCCGCGACGGCGTCCGATCCGAGCACTTCTCTTGGCCCGGCCGCAGCGCCCGCCGCTGGCGCTGCCGCGTCCACTGGCCCGGCCGCAGCGCCCGCCGCCGGCGCCGCCGCGCCCGCCGGCTCGGTCGCAGCGCCCGCCGCCGGTGCCGCCGCGTCCACTGGCCCGGCCGCCGGACCCGCCGGCTCGGTCGCCGGACCCGCCGGGCCAGCCGCTGGATTCGCCACAGACCCAGCTATCCCGCCCGCCGCCGCCGGCTCGGCCGCCGAGCCCCAGCAGGCGCCCGCCGCTGCCTACGCCGTCCCGACGCCCGACACCGCCTCGGCCGCCCCCGACCCGGCCGTCGACCTGCGCCCCAGCCTGGCCGACCTGGGCGTTCAGCTCGACCAACTGCTCGACAATCCCGACATGCCCGCGACCCAGCGCCACCTCCTCCTGGCCCTCATGGCCGACGAACACCGCCGCATGGTGGCGCTGCTCGACGGTGACGCATGACCAGTCACGCGATGGGCTGACCACGCATCAAGGCTCTTCCATGAGCCCTCAGAACTACCTCATCCTGGACGCGGCATCGACCGGCCCTGTGGACAGCACGCTTTTGTGGACAACCCGAACGACCATTCGCCGGTCGCGTAGCGTCGGCGACCCCGGGTGGGTGGGGGGTAGGGATGGCCCACCGGGTTGTGATCAAGTAAAGGACGGTTCCATCGCGCTGATCGAGGCTCGAACGGCGACTGCGCTGATCAAGGGCCCGGACGGCGACGGAGTTGATCGAGGCTCGAACGGCGACTGCGCTGATCAAGGGCCCGGACGGCGACGGAGTTGATCGAGGCTCGAACGGCGACCGCGCAGATCAAGGCCCGGACAGCGCTGATCAAGGCTCGGGCAGCGACGGCGCTGATCAAGGCCCCGGACGGCGCTGATCAGGCTCGACCGGGCACCGCGCTGGTCAAGGCTCGCAACGGTTCACCGACGCCGACCAGGGCAGCGCCGACCCACCGCCCGATCAACAGCCGCAGCCGATCAAATGCACCGCAAGACGATCTGAAAGGGACTCGTGAAACACCCGTACCGCATCCGCGAGATCGCCGCCCACGCCGGCCTGAGCGAGGCCACGGTGGACCGGGTGCTGCACAACCGCGGGGGCGTACGGGAAAGCACGATCCGCGAGGTGCACCAGGCGATAGCGGCGCTGGATCGCCAGCAGCTGGAGCAGCCGTTGCCGGCGAGGGCGTTCGCGATCGACGTCGTCGTGCGCGACCAGGCCCGGGTCGGGGCGGCGCTGCGGGCGGAGCTGCCGGGTCTGCGCCCGGCGGTGATCCGGCCCCGGATGCGCCCGGCGGACGACCCGGCGGCGGCGCTGGAAAACCTGGCGAAGGTCGCGCGGTCCCGGTCGCAGGGGGTGATCCTGCAGGCCGACGAGACTCCGGAGCTGCTGGAGGCGGTCGGCCGGCTGGGGGTTCCGGTGGTCACGTTCGGCGCGGACCTGCCGGCCAGCAAGCGGGTGGCGCACGTCGGGCCGGACGAGGCGGAGGCGGGGGCGACCGCGGCCTACCTGGTGGAGCAGTGGCTGGCGGACCGGGCGGGCGACGTGCTGGTGGTGGAGTGCGCGGGCGCGGGGGAGCGCATCGCGGGGTTCCGGGGTGAGCTGCTCAGCCGCGCGCCGAACAGGCGCCTGCTGGTGGCGGGGCCGGAGCGCATCGGGGCGGAGTTGGCGGCGAGCCCGTCGATCCGGGCGGTCTACGCGCCGGCGGGCGGCGGCACGGCGGCGGCCGTGGTGGCGGGCTTCGCGGAGGCCGGACGCAACTACGACGTCTTCGTGGCGCACGACCTGGACGACGGGAACGCCGAGCTGCTGCGCACGGGGCGCCTCTCCGCGGTGCTGCACCACGACCTGCGGGCCGACGTGCGGGCGGCCTGCCTGGCGATCCTGCAGTCTTCGGGTGCGCTGCCGGGGCCCGTACGCTCGAATCCGTCGAACGTTCAGGTGATCACTCCGCTGAATTTGCCGCCTTTCTGAGCGCGGCTGTCCGGTTGGAGCGGTCGCCGTTCGTCACCCTGGCAAACGCCCGCGAGGGCGACGACCGCGAGGGAGACCGCCATGAAGTACATGATGTTCGTCTGCAGCGACACCGAGCCGGAGACCGACGAGTCGCGGGTGCCCGACATCGAGGTGTGGGTCGGCGAGAACGACGCGGCGGGGCGGCGGGTCACCGGGAGCGTGCTGGCGCCGCCGAGCGCGGCGACGACCGTGCGGGTGCGCGGCGGCGAGACGATGCTGACCGACGGCCCGTTCGCCGAGACGAAGGAGGTCATCGTGGGCTTCGACGTCCTCGAGTGCGCGGACCTCGACGAGGCAATCGCGGTGGCCGCCGCCCACCCGATGGCCCACCGCGGGCGGATCGAGTTGCGGCCCTATGCCGATCTCTGAGATCGAGGCGGCGACGCGGGAGAGCCGCGCCCGGATCGTCGCCGCGCTGATCCGGATGACGGGCGACTGGACGCTGGCCGAGGACTGCGCCCAGGACGCGCTGGCCGCCGCGCTCGAGCGGTGGCCGGCCGATGGCATCCCCGGCAATCCGGGCGGCTGGCTGATGACGGTCGCCCGGAACCGGGCCCTGGACGTGCTGCGGCGTGCCGCGGTCGAGCAGCGCAAGCTGCGGGAGGTGGCGACGGTGGTGACGACGACGCCGGACGACGGGATCGAGGACGACCGGCTGCGGCTCATCTTCACGTGCTGCCATCCGGCGCTGGCTCCGGAGGCCCGGGTGGCGCTCACCCTGCGTACGGTCGCGGGGGTGCCGACGGCCGACATCGCGCGCGTCTTCCTGGTGTCGGAGGCGACGATGACGCGGCGGCTGACCCGGGCCAAGTCGAAGATCGCGGCGGCGCGGATCCCGTACCGGGTCCCGGAGGGCGAGGCGCTCGGCGAGCGGCTGCCGGGGGTGCTCGCGGTGCTCTATCTGCTGTTCACGCGCGGCTACGACGGCGAGCCGGCGTTCGCGGAGGAGGCGATCCGGCTGGCGCGGCTGCTGGCCGAGCTGATGCCGCGCGAGCCGGAGGTGGCGTCGCTGCTGGCGCTGTTCCTGCTGCAACATTCGCGGCGGCACGCGCGGCGGGACGTGTCGGGTGAGCTGGTGCCGTTGGACCGGCAGGACCGTACGCTCTGGGACCGCCCGGCGATCGCGGAGGCGTTGGAGATCCTGCAGAGGACCCCGATCGAGGGCCCGTACGCCCTGCAGGCGCGCATCGCGGCCGCGCATGTGCCCACGAGCGACTGGCCGTCGATCGCGCTCTGGTACGACGAGCTGGCCCGGGTGCAGGACACCGCCGTCGTGCGGCTCAACCGGGCCGTGGCGCACGGTTACGCGTACGGTCCGCAGCGGGGTCTGGCGCTGCTGGCGGAGGCGCGGGTCGACAACTACCCGCTCGTGATCGCCGCCGAGGCCGACTTGACCGCCCGCGCCGGCGATCGGGTGCGGGCGGCGGAGCTGTTCCGGGCTGCCGCCGCCACCTTCGACGGCGCGGAACGGCGGGCGCTGCTGAGGAGGGCCGAGGAACTCTAGGCGGCCGCGAGGCGGTTCGAGGCGGCCAGCGCCCGCGTCGACCAGCGCACCGCGTCCATGTACTGCGGGGCCAGGTCGAACGTGCCGAGCTCGCCCTTCTCGTACGTGTCGACCGCCTTCAGCGCCTGGCCGAGCCGGCCGCTTCCGCAGGTGAGCGCCGCCTCGACGGCGGGGGCGAGCGGGAACTGGTCGGCCATGTCGGCGGGCGGGATGCCGAGCACGCCGGCCACCCCGGTGATCACGCCCGCCATGAACGCCGCGTCGGGCGCAGCGCCGAACCAGGGCGCCACGTTCTGGCAGAGCCGGGCCCGCGTCAGCACCTCGAGCATGTGCTCCTCGGTGGCGCCGCCGACCTCGTCGAGCACCATCAGCATCGCCCACTGGCGGATGTGGGTCAGGCCCACCATCACGATCGCCTGGCGCACCGAGGACACCCGGTTGGCGTGCCCGGCGGCGACCGAGTTGCTCGCCCGCAGCACGCGCAGCGACAGCGCGGGGTCGCTGGCGATGATCGAGACGATCCGGGGCATGTCGGCGTCGGGGGCGCTGAGCGCGGTGACCAGTTCGAGGCGGCGCAGCCGGGAGGGGGAGAGGCTGGCCATGGTCAGCACCTGCGGGTGGCTCAGCGCGTACCCCTGGCGCAGTTCCATGCCGTAGCGCTCGGCGATCGCGAGCTGCTCGTCGGTCTCGAGCCGCTCGGCCACGAGCTGGATGTTCGGGAACTGCCGGCAGGCCGCGACCACCTCGTCGAGGGTGCTCAGGTCGCCGTCGAGAAGATCGAGCTTGACGTACGAGGCCAGGTCGAACAGCTGCTCGTGCCCGGAGCCCCAGACGAAGTCGTCGAGCGCGATCCGGTAGCCGGCCTCCGCGAGCCGGGTGATGCCCGCGACCACCTCGTCGTCCATCTCGACCGTCTCGAGCACCTCCAGCACCACCTGCGCCGGGCCGAACGGCAGCGCCAGCTCGCCGGCGAGGAACTCGCGGGTCAGGTTGATGAAGCAGAGGCGGTCGCCCGCGACCTCACGGATGCCGAACTCGGTGAAGGCGTTGATCATGACTGTGCTGGTGGCGTACGTGTCCTGCCGGCCCGCCGCCACCGCGTCCATGCTGCCGCGGAACAGCAGTTCGTAGGCGACGACCTCGCCGTGCACATCGAAGATCGGTTGGCGCCCGACGTGGACGAGCTGAGTGCCGTCCGCGGCCTTCGATGGTTTCACGCGCTGCCTATCGGCCGGACGGGTGCGGAGTTGATGACTTGTGCGGCACGGATCCGCCGGTCAGCCACCACGGGCTCGAGTAGGCCAGGCCGAAGTCGTTGCACGGATGCCCGTACGGGCCCGGCGACGGGTTGTCCCGGCTCGGGTCGGAGATCCGCAGCACCACCCAGTCGCCGTCCTCCACGTCGAGCGGCACGGTCACCTTGACGACCTCCCCGGCCCGCAGGTGCTGCATCTCGACCACCTCGGGCGCCCTCGTGCCCGGCCGCAGCACCTGCAGGCACAGCGGCTCGTCGGCGAACTCGGGGCCGCGGTCGAGGTCGACGCGGAACGTGACGTCGCCCTTGGCGATCGGCAGGCGGCCTCCCATCCGTACGCCGTCGGCCGTCGCATCCAGGCGCAGGCCGCTCACCCGGCTCGCGAAGAACCGGCGCTTGCGCATGGCGGCGAGCACCCCGGCGCGGGTGTTCTCGGTGACCCAGAGCCCCGTACGCCCCTTGCCCTCGTCGTGTCCCCAGTCGCCGCCGTGCTCGTCGGTCACCCCGGTCAGCCCGGTACGCCACCCCGCGTTGAGGCAGGCGGTCAGCGGCGAGCTGTGCCCGGGCCAGCCGTCGAACAGGTAGTCGTCGCGGTTGTTGAACATCTCCAGCGCCACCATCTGGTCGGCGAGCCGGGCGTCGTACGCGAACTCGCCGAACCGCAGCGGCTGCCGGCCCGGGTGGTTGAAGCCGCCGATGCCGTCGGAGCCGGTCAGCCACTCGAACAGCTTGGGCATGCTCGCCGCGCCGCGCAGGTCGGTGAACTCGTCGGTGTACCAGACGTTGACGTGCCCGAGGTGCGAGTGCGACCACTCGAAGCCGCGCAGCGCCGTGTAGACGCCGGGCTCGTCGGCCGCGTCGGCGAGCTCGCCGGTGTGCTTCCACTTGTGCCGCGTGATGCCGGTGTGCGGTGAGTCGGTGGAGTGGTCGGTGATCGCGGCGACGTCCAGCCCCGCGGTGCGCATCGACTCGAACGCGAGCTCCGCGTCGCCCATGCCGTCCGAGAGCAGCGTGTGGTTGTGCAGGTCGGCGTGCACGAGCGTGGTCCCGTGGCTGATCCGCGAGGCCCGCGCGGCCCCCTGCCGGTGCGGGCCGGTGGCCAGGCCGGTGGTGGTGGCGCGGGCGGTGCCCGGCGTCGCGGCCAGCATGAGCAGGCCTCCGGCGCCGGCCAGCAGTGATCTCCGGCGGACGTGGTCGTGGGCGTGGGTCACTGGTGGAGCATGCCAAGGCTCGCCGCGGGGCACGCGCGATTGGCCGAACCGCCGCGCCGCTTGTGGCCCGTACGAGGTCGTCAGCCGGTGGCCTGCCAGAGGCTGTCGTCCGCGACCTTCAGCATCGTGGAGCCGTGGGTCGCCGGTGAGGTCGCCGCCGGGGCCTCGCCGGGGGTCCACCGCCCGTGGTCGACGATCCAGGCGGCGGGCGCCGGGTCGATGCTCGCGGTGGCGCTCTCGCCGGTGACCAGCCATCGGCCGTCCGGCAGGGCCGTCACGTCCCGCGCCGCCGTGCCCGCCAGAGCCGACTCGCTGAGCGTGTACGTCCGGCCGTCGGGGGAGAACCACGCCGCCGCGCCGCTGCTCCGGTTGCCCGCGATCGCGAAGCCCTGCGGGCCCGCGGCGATCGGGCCGACGTCGACGGCCTCGTCCCCGCCGTACGTCTCGAAGGGTGCGGCGTTCTCGGCCATCCGCCCGTCCGGCAGCCGCCGCCACGTGCTGACCCGGGGGTTGCCGTGCGCGCCGCCCGGCGTGGCGCCGACCATCGCCACCTTGTCCTCGGCGCAGGCCACGCTCCGGATCACCTGGCGGGGGCCGTAATAGCTCCCCGGCAGCGGGACGAAACGGACCGGGGCCCACGCCGAGCCGGTTCCTCCGCCGCCGGTCCACGCCGCCGGGCGGGTCGTCCCGTCGGCGGCCGCGACGGCGCCGACCGCCCACCACGTGCCGTTGCAGTCGGCCACGTCGCGCACCACGACCGTGCCGTCGGCGGGCAGATCGATGCGGGCCCACGTCGGCTCTTGCGGCGAGTTGCTGCAAGCGGCGACCACGACCACGACGAGCATGAAAGAAATCGAACGCTTCACGTAAACATCGAGCAATCTTCTGGAAACTCTCAACCGTGTCTTGTGGACTACGTCACAGCAACTCTATGGTCACGGCACGCCCCCTCCGAGAGAGAGTCTCGTCGATGTCCCTTTTCCGCAGACGGTTGGCCGTCGTCGTGCTGGGTGCCCTCGCGTTCCCCGGCGTCGCGGTGGCCCAGGCGGCGCCCTCGTCCACCACAGTCACCCGCGCCGCCCTGGACCCCGCCCTCGTGGCCGGTCGCGGCGCCACCGTGCCGTTCCTCGAGCAAGAGGCCGAGCACGCCGCCACCACCGGCACGGTGATCGGCCCCGACCGCACCGCCTACACGCTGCCCGCCGAGGCGTCCGGTCGCTCCGCCGTGCGCCTGACCCCTGGCCAGCACGTCGAGTTCGTCCTGCCCAGGGCCGCCAACGCGATCACCGTGCGCTACAGCATCCCGGACGCGCCCACCGGTGGCGGCCTCACCGCGCCGCTCGCCGTCAGGGCCGGCGGCGCCACCCGCACGATGACGCTGACCTCGCAGTACTCGTGGCTCTACAACCAATATCCGTTCACCAACGACCCGAACGCCGACCTGCTGCACCCGGACTGGTGGATCACCGAGTGCGCCTGCGTCCCGGCGTCCACCACCCCGGCGCCCGTGATCAGCAAGCCGTTCCGGCCGAGCCACTTCTACGACGAGCAGCGGCTGCTGCTGGGCCGCACGCTGAAAGCCGGCGACAAGGTGCGGCTGACCGCGTCGTCGGCCGTGCCGTGGACCGTCATCGACCTGCTCGACTCCGAGCTGGTCGGCCCGCCGCACGTGCGTCTGGCCGCGGCGAACGTGCTCGCCTTCGGCGCCGACCCGACCGGCAGGCGCGACTCGGCCCCCGCCATCGAGCGGGCCATCGCGTTCGCCCGCAAGACCAGGACCAAGGTGTACGTCCCCCCGGGCACGTTCCAGGTCAACCGGCACATCGTCGTCGACGACGTGACGATCGAGGGCGCCGGCGCCTGGTACACGATCATCAAGGGCCGCGAGGTCGCGCTCGCCTCGCCGGCGCCGGACGGGTCGACCCATACGGGCGTCGGTTTCTACGGCCGCCCCGCTGCGGAGGGCGGCAGCCGCAACGTGCACCTCTCCGGCTTCGCGATCGAGGGCGACGTCCGCGAGCGGATCGACACGGACCAGGTCAACGGCGTCGGCGGCGCGATGAGCGACTCCACGATCCGCGACCTGCACATCCGGCACACCAAGGTCGGCCTCTGGTTCGACGGCCCGATGACCGGCACCCGGGTCGAGAACAACGTGATCGTCGACCAGATCGCCGACGGCCTCAACTTCCACACCGGCGTCACGAACTCGGTCGCCCGCAACAACTTCGTGCGCAACAGCGGCGACGACGGCCTGGCGATGTGGGCCGAGAAGACGACCAACGCGATCAACACGTTCGACCGCAACACCGTGCAGACGCCCGTGCTCGCCAACGGCATCGCGATCTACGGCGGCAAGGACATCACGGTCTCGGGCAACCTGGTCGCCGACCCGATCCGCGAGGGCAGCGCGCTGCACGCCGGGTCCCGCTTCGGCGCCGAGCCGTTCACCGGCACGCTGCGCTTCACGGACAACACCACGGTCCGGGCCGGCACGCTCGAGCTGAACTGGAACATCGGGCTCGGCGCGATCTGGTTCTACGCGCTCGACCGCAGCATCGACGCCGGCATCGAGGTCACCGGCGACCACTACCTCGACAGCACGTACAACGCGATCATGCTGGTCTCGGAGTGGGCGGTGAAGGACCTGTACGCCATCCCGAACGCCCACTTCAAGGACGTCCGTGTCGACGGTACGGGCACCAGCGTGCTCAGCGCCCGGGTGGCCGGCGGGGCGACCTTCGAGAACGTGGACGCTCGCAACGTCGGCGCGGTCGGCGTCAACAACTGCGGCAGCTTCGGCTTCACCCCGGCCGGGTCGGAATTCGTGCTCACCGACCGTGGCGGCAACGACGGCGGCTGGCTCGCGCCGTGGATGCTGCCCAACACCATCACCTGCGACGACCGTCCCCCGGTCGTGGCGCCTCCGGCGCCTTCCCCCTGGCCCTAGGGTCCACGCCCGCGGCCCCGCTCGGACGATCCGGGCGGGGCCGCGGGCGTCTTGGTAGCCTTGCCGATCGGGAGTCTTCGGTCGGAGGAGTACGGTGAGTCACACGCTGCTGGTCACCGGTGGAGCCGGTTTCGTCGGTTCCGCCCTGATCAAGTCCCTGCTCACGGACTATCCGGCCGCGGCCATCGTGTCGCTCGACAACTACTTCACCGGCGTCCCCGAGAACCACGTGAACGACCCCCGTGTGACCTACCTCGACGGGTCGACCGTGGACCTCGCCAAGATCTGGGCCGGTCGCGGCCTGCCCAGCCCGGAGATCGTCTTCCACCTGGGCGAGTACTCGCGGATCGTCACCTCGTTCGAGGACCACGACCTGACGTGGGACTTCAACCTGCTGGGCACCAAAGAGGTGGTCAAGTTCGCGTCGGCCGCCGGCGCCAAGCTGATCTACGCGGGCTCCAGCTCGAAGTTCGGCAACGACGGCCAGGACGAGAACCTCAACCCGTACGCGTGGACCAAGGCCAAGAACATCGAGTACATCCGGAACTACTCGAGCTGGTACGGCCTGGACTACGCGATCACGTACTTCTACAACGTGTACGGCCCCGGCCAGATCACCAGCGGCAAGTACGCCACCGTGATCGGCATCTTCGAGGACAAGTACCTGCGCGGCGAGCCCCTGCCCGTGGTGTCGCCCGGCACGCAGACCCGCGACTTCACCCACATCGACGACATCGTGCGCGGCATCGTGCTGGTCGCCCAGAAGGGCCACGGCGACGGCTACCTGCTGGGCGCCGGGCACGAGTGGCCGATCCTCGAGGTGGCCAAGATGTTCGGGGTGCCGTACGAGCTGGTGCCGGCGCTGCGCGGCGAGCGCACCCGCGGCCAGGCCGACATCACCAAGGCCGCCGAGCTGGGCTGGAGCCCCTCGCACCGCCTCGACGAGTACGTCGCCTCTTTCGTGGCCGCCCATCCCCGCTGACGTTTAACCCCCTCTGACCTGGGGATCCGGGGCTTGTGGATCAACGGCGAACCCCGGTGCTCGAGGCGATCGAGCAGTACCGCACGGACGACAAGTACTCCTTCGCGCTGCCCGGCCACCGCCTGGGCCAGAGCATCGACGACCGCGCGGCGGCGGTGCTCTCCCCGGGCGCCTTCCAGGCCGACGTCATCTTCGCGAAGTTCGCCGTCACGGAGGCCGAGCAGTTGATGGCCGACGCCGTCGGCGCCCGCGAGGCCATCTTCACCACCTGTGGCTCCAGCATCTCCATGCACACCGCGATGCTGACGATCGCCGGCCCCGGCAAGCGCCTGCTGATCGACCGCAACGTGCACAAGTCGGTCGTCGCCTCGCTGATCCTGGCCGGCGCCACACCGGTCTGGCTGCGCCCGCGCTGGGACCACGAGAACGAGATCGCCCACCCCGCCAGCGCCGACGACGTGGCCGCCGCCCTCGACCGTGACCCCGGCATCGACGCCGTCGTCATGATCACGCCGACCGAGTACGGCACCGGAGCAGACGTACGGGGCATCGCCCGCATCTGCCACAAGCGGGGCCTGCCGCTGCTGGTCGACGAGGCGTGGGGCGCGCACTTCCCGTTCCACCCCGACGTCCCGACGTCCGCCATCCAGGCGGGTGCCGACCTGGTCATCCAGAGCCTGCACAAGGCCGGCGGCGGCCTGTGCCAGGCGTCCGTGATCCTGGTGGGCAGCGACCGCGTGAACCCCGTGGACCTCCGCCTGCGCCTCGACCTGATCACCACGACGAGCCCGTCGGCCCTGCTCTACGGCTCGATCGACGGTTTCCGCCGGCGCATGGTCTCCGAGGGCCGCCAGCTCATCGACGGCGCGCTCGAGCGCGCCAACCACCTGCGTGCCCGGCTGTCCAAGCTGCCCGGCCTGGCGGTCATGGACGAGTCCATCATCGGCCACGACAGCGTCGCCGAGTGGGACCCGCTGAAGCTCTCGGTCGACGTCTCTGCCCTGGGCATCACCGGCTACCAGGCCATGGACTGGTTCGACGAGCACGAACGCCTGTCGCTGCAGCTGGGCGACTCCCGCCGGGTCGTCTGCTCGCTGACCTACTCCGACACCGACGTGGCCCTGGACCGGCTGGCCGACGCGTTCGAACGC
Source organism: Actinoplanes sp. URMC 104 (assembly GCF_051386375.1). NCBI lineage: Bacteria > Bacillati > Actinomycetota > Actinomycetes > Micromonosporales > Micromonosporaceae > Actinoplanes > Actinoplanes sp. URMC 104. The sequence continues at coordinate 492,090 of NZ_JBPQTO010000004.1, forward strand.
CTGACCACCTCGCCGCCTGCCGGCGACCGCCCCGCCACCGCGGTGCCCCCTCTGCACGAGCTCGACCTCGAGCAGGCCATGGGCCCGCGGGAGGCGTACTTCGCCCGCACCGAGATGGTGGCCGACCCGGCCGGCCGCATCTCCGCCGAGATGATCAGCCCGTATCCGCCCGGCGTCCCCGCCATCCTGCCCGGCGAGCGCTTCAACGAGGCCGTCGTCACCTACCTGCGGGCGGGCAAGGCCGCCGGCATGGTCATCCCCGACGCCTCCGACCCCGGCCTGGAGAAATTCCGCGTCGTCGCGGAATGAGGTCGCTCACTCCGCAGGGCCGGCGCACCCGGCACCCGGTTGACTGGTCGGAGTGCGCCGTTCCCTGACTTTCGTGCTGGCGGTGGCCTGCGGGCTGACCGCCGCCAACCTGTACTACTCCCAGCCGCTGCTCGACCTGGTCGCCGATGCCTTCGGCATCACCCAGGGCGCCGCCACGGTGGTGGTCACCCTGACCCAGGCCGGCTACGCCGCCGGCCTGCTCTTCCTGCTGCCGCTGGGCGACCTGCTGGAGAACCGCCGCCTGACCACCCGCCTGCTGTTCGGAACCGCGCTGGCCCTGCTGCTCGCCGCGCTGTCCCCGGCGTACGGGATGTTCCTGGTCGTCTCGGTGCTGGTGGGCGTCACCTCGGTCGTGGCCCAGATCCTCGTCCCGCTGGCGGCCCACCTGGCCCCACCCGACCAGCGCGGCGCGATGGTCGGCAAGGTCATGAGCGGCCTGCTGCTCGGGATCCTGCTCGCCCGCACCGTCTCCAGCCTGGTGGCCGACCTCTGGGGCTGGCGCGCCATCTACTTCATCTCCGCGGCCTTCATGGTCGTCCTGGCCTTCGTCCTGCACCGGATGCTGCCTTTTCGCGCTCCCGACCACACCGCCGGCTACGGCTCCCTCCTGCGCTCCGTCGTCTCCCTGGCCCGCTCCGAGCCCGCGCTGCGCCGCCGCGCCTTCTGCCAGGCCATGATGTTCGGCGCGTTCACCGCCTTCTGGACCGCGATCGGCTACGAGCTCATCGACGAGCACGGCTTCACCCAGACCCAGATAGCCGTCTTCGCCCTCATCGGCGCCGGCGGCGCCGCAGCCGCCCCCTTGGCCGGCCGCATCGCCGACCGCGGCCACGGCCGCTCCGCCAGCGGCGCCGCCCTGCTGCTGGCGTCGCTCATGCTCGTGCTGGCTGCCTTGGGCCACCGCAGCGTGGTCGTCCTGGCCGTGGCCGGGGTGCTGCTCGACTTCGCCGTCCAGGCCCACCAGGTCATGAGCCAGCACGAGATCTACGCCCTCAACCCCCACGCCCGAGCCAGAATCAACACTGTCTTCATGACCACAGTCTTCACCGGCGGCGCCGTCGCCTCCGCCCTGACCGGCGCCCTGCACCACAGCTTCGGCTGGACCGGCGCGTGTCTGCTGGGGGCCGCGCTGCCGCTGGCCGGGCTCGCCGTCTGGTCGACCAGTCTGCGCTCCCGCACCCTGGCGTCGGCCTAGTCACCCATCGCCCGCTCCCGCCGGCCCGGACCCTGCCGAATGCGTGACTGCCGTCGATACGATCGGCCTTCCGCAGCGACTTCCGGATGGCAGGCATGGCCCGACCTCACGGCCCGCACCCTGGAGGCTCCTCGCCGCGCCCGGAGCCCTCAACCGGCGGTGGCGGTGGCGGTGACCCGCCTCGGCGGCGAACGCCCGTAGGCAGCGGGGCCGACGGCGGCGACAGTATTCGCGCGGCCCAGGAACGGACCGCCGAAGTTGCCCGATCCGGTAGGTCAGGCGGCCGGAGCGCAGGCGAACCGACGGCCGAGGGCGCCGGTCCGGTGAGGGGCCCGGCGGCGAAGATCCCGCTGAAGCCGCCCAACAACCGCCACAACCTCAACGGCATCCGACCTCAGAGCCCGGCCAAAGACAGGAACACCATCGTTCTGCCGGGCACCGACGTGGCCGGCGACATGGCGGACATCTCCGCGGGCCGCGCCCGGTGGATCGACGAGGAGAACCGTTATGAGGTCAACGGCCGGACCTACGCGGTCGAGCCGACCGGAACCGTCTTCCCGGTCTCGGGACCGGGATTCGTGAACCTGATGCGGCCCGAATATAAAGTCCTCAAGCAGCTCATCGGATCCGACGGTGACATCGGTGCCGCGCGCGACGCGTTGCGCCGCGACCCCAGCATCAGCGACGGTGACTGGCCGTCGGCGCTCGAAGTCTTCAAGCACCACAAGAGCTACAAGGGTGGGGCATGACGTACGGAATCTACTTCGACAGCAGAACGCCCGCCGAAGCGTTGCGGCAGGCATTGAACACTGTTTATGGCGTGCCGCTGGAGCTGGTGTACGCGGGACCCTACGAGGGGCTCAAGGACCACCCTGGGCCGGATCCGGTAGCTCTCATCACGCCGGCCGGGGGCCAGTTCGGCCACGAGTTCAGCGCGGGGGACAAGCTCCACCAACTGACGAAGGCGAGTGAGCTCGAACTGGCTCGAGCGCTCTGCCGTGCCGCCCGCAGCCGGGCCTTGCTCGATGACGGCAGCCCCTCCCCGGATTATTGGTTCCTCGTGGCGGCGGACGGCAGCTACGGGCGGATACAGGCAGACCCCGACAGCGACGAACTCGCCGTCCTGTACGCCCTGGAACCGATCACCGGCGAACCCGACCTCCCCGTCGTGCCGCCACCCGACTGGGCCAAAACCTGGTGACGGTGACCGGCTTGGTGCTGATTGGAGAGGGCACGGCATGAACGACGCGATGGAGCGGGGCCGGTTCTCCCAGCCTAGGCGGAACGGCGACGTGGTCGAGCGTGTCCTCGGGCCCGACCGGACGAACGTGCACGCCTTCCTCGAGCACCTGCACGCCCGCGGCTTCGAGCTGGCACCCCGGTTTCTGGGGCTGACCGAGGACGGCACCCGCGAGCGGCTCAGCTTCCTGCCCGGCGAGACCGGCTATCCGCCGCTCGTCCCGCAGCTGCGCTCCGACGCGGCGCTGGCCAATGTTGCCCGGGCGGTGCGACGGCTGCACGATGCGAGCCAGGGATTCGTCGCGCCCGAGCCGGGGCAGTGGAGCGGCCACGACTACGCCGGCCCGGTCCAGCCCGATTGCGTCGGCCACCTCGATCTGGCCCCGTGGAACATCACCTTCGACGGCGAAGAGGTGGCGGGCCTCATCGACTGGGACTTCGCCGCCCCGACCTCCCGGGCCTGGGATCTGGCTTACGTCGCACATCACTTCGTGCCGTTTCACCCGAGAGAGGCACTACCCGCCTGGGGCTGGGACGTCGAGCCCGACCGCGCGGCGCGGCTGCGGCTGCTGGCCGACGCGTACGGTGCGCCGATCACCCCAGCCGAGCTGGTCGACCTGGCCGCCATGCGGCTGCTGAGCATCGGCGCGAACATCGAGAACCGCATCCGCGCCGGCGACCCCGCGTTCGCCGTACACGCCGCCGAGAACCACGGCGCCGGCTACCGCGCCGCCGCCGCATACATCCTCACCCACCGCGGCGACCTGCTCGCCTAGATCCGCGCGGCGCCTTCACTCATCCGCTGATGGCCACCGATCACCGGTGCGCCGACGGTTCGCACGCCCGGGCGGCAACCGGTCGGGTCCTTCCTCCGCGCCGCCTTCCGCTCGGAAGTAAGGCCCTGCCAGGGCCGACACGCGGCGTGGTCACGCTGCCTCAGCACCTCGACTGGTTCCGACGTCCTGAGTCGGCCAGCACGCATGGCCCCCGTCTACAAGGCAGTAGAACGTACGCTTTCCCTTGCCGCAAAGCCTGAGGAGTTCCCGCCCTTGCCCCGCCTTCCATGGCACAAGCTGCCGCGCAGTGTCCGGGCGGCCGTCGAGCGCCGCACCGGCCCGATTCTGCGCGTGAGGTCGGTGGACACCGGGGCGATCTCCGACGTGGCGGCAGTACTCGAGACCGACAGCGGGTTCATGTTCTGCAAGGGGGCCGCAGCAGACAACCCGATGGGCTGGATGCACCGCAACGAGGCCCGCATCAATCCCCACCTGCCGGCGCCGGCGCCGCGACTTCAGTGGCAGGTCGACCACGACGGCTGGTTACTGCTCGGGTTCGACCACGTCGACGGCCGGCACCCCGACCTGAGCCCAGGGTCGTCGGATCTGCCGGCCGTGGCCGCCGCCTTGAGCGAGATGGCTACGACGCTGACACCGTGCCCGCCGGTCAAGGTGCAAGCAGCCACTGCCCGATGGGCGGACTGGATACCGCCCGACGTGGTCGACGGCGACACGCTCGTACACACCGACGTCACCCCGTTCAACTTCCTGATCCACAGCGGCGGCGTGACGGTCGTGGACTGGTCGATGCCGTGCCGCGGCGCCCCCTGGATCGACACCGCTCTCATGGTCATTCGACTCATCCGCGCCGGTCACAGGCCCGAGCAGGCGGAAGCCTGGGCTGATCAGATCGCGGCTTGGTCGGGCGCCGAGCCCGAGTCGCTCGATGCCTTCGCTGCCGGCATCGCGATGCTGAGCCGGGTACGGCAGAGCCGGCAGCCATCCTCCAGCCACCTCGGCCCGCTCGCGGACGCGGCGGAGTGCTGGGCGACCTACCGAGCCGGCGCGAGTATTCCCCTCTGCCATTCTGATGTGCCTGCTGGCGCAGTCATGAAGGCGGGAATTGCTGATGATCTCACCGTTCCCGGTTGACCGGACGGCGATCAGGCACCACGGGTCAAGATGTCGAAGATTTCATTGATGCGGAAACGCACCGCAGTCATGGTGAGATGCCCGAGTGTCGATGGGCGGTCGGCTCAGCAGGAAATGCGCCTTCGTCGGGCTCAGTAGTAGTAGGCGTGGGCGGTCGTCGGTGCTGCGCCGGACCGCCGATACGCGCGCAGGATGGCTACCACGACTTGGTTGAACAACCGTCGATTCACACCGTCCGCGGTTCCTGACGGTTCTCCCACCGCGGGGTCGTACGTCAGGTCTCCGATCGGCTGACCGCTGTCGTCGGCCGGCCGGATTCGTCGGGTCGCTACCTCGAATGTCACGAAGCCGGTCTGCTGGTCGGCCTCCCACCGGTAGAGCACCGACTCGCCGGTCGAGTCACCGAGCGCCCAGACGCCGATCGAGGCGGTCATCGCCGGCCCCTGTTCTGGTTGACTAGCACGTCAGTCCCTCCGCTGATATCCGACGCCGTCCCGAGCCGCAGCCTCAGGATCCCATGTGAAACCCGCCTCTATGGTGGCGGTATGCGCCCGACCGTAGCTGCGGTCGCCGGTTCGAGCCATGTACTCGGCCTCGAACCGTTCGTGCCGTAGCAGGTCGATATCGGCCGGGTGCGGATCACCGTCCGCGAGTCGCTGCCAAGCTTCGGCCATGCGCGGATTCGCGTCGAAGCGAGCGACGATGTTGTCGCCGTACAGATCAAGCAGATGCTCGTCGCGGAACACGTGATTCTTGATGGTGGCGATGTCTTCAGGGCTGAAGCCGTACTCGCCTGCTGTCGCGGCGACCGCAGGAAGTTCGTCGTCGGCAGCGCGGAACGTGTCATAGGCTTGGCCTGCCCAGTCCTCCTCGAAGTCGATGTCACCGCGTGGACGTCGCAGCTCACCACCGGTCTGTCGCACAGCCGACGCAGCGTCGGTCGGGTCGGAGCGACTGAGCTTGCGCAGGGCCTTCTGAAGCCGATCGAGCATGCCGGTCAACTCGTTGAGCTTGCCGTTGAGCCGTCGCAAGCTGTTGAGCAGCGCGCGAAGGAATTCTTGGATCCGGTTGACCCACTTGGCGACCAGGCCGGCTACCTGGCTGACGACAACCGGGGTGGCGAGGCCGAGAGTGAGGCCTTCGGCGGCCAGCCACTGGGGCAGGCGGGCCGCGAGGGTGGCCACGAACTGGGCGATCAGGTCACGGACGATGCCGCGTACCAGGCCGACGAGCAGTCCCGCGCCTTCGACGGCGTACGAGATCGCCCCAGCGACGGTGGCAATGCCACCGAGGGCGTCGGATTGCCGGGCGGCGTGGTTGCGATAGGCGTCGCCGGACGCGCCGAGCCAGTCAGCGGTCTGCGACCGTACGGCGTCGGCGTATCCCTGCTGGGTAGAGGCCATGGCTTCGGCGACGTTGCGCCAGGTTGCGGCGTGCGCGGCGATCTCATCCGGTTGGCCGGCCAGCCAGTCGAGGGCTTCCTTAAGGGGCTGTACGTGTTCCATCAGCCAGCCGACGCCCCAGGCCATCAGTGTGCCGAGCGGGTCGATTGCGGTGGCAAGTATGTCGAGGCTGCCGCCGGCGCCGCCCAGCGTGGTGTCGACCCAGCTGCCGTTCCGAATGCCGTTGCTGATCTCGGCGGCGTCCTCGACCAGCCCGAGTCCGGTGTACCAGGTAGTTGAGCTGTGTGCCTGGGCGACCAGCGGGTCAGTCATAGCGGCAGATCGAGCCCGGGGCCTGCGGCAGCGTTCAACTCTCTGGCGTTGGAGGCATCGGTGGCACTCATGTCCGATGCGACCTTGCGCAAGTTCAGCGCGGTCTCTCCGAGCGCGTCCACGGCGTCGTTCATGACGCTCGGTGCGCTGCTGAACAGCGGACTCAGCAGGGTGGGAAGAAACTGACAGAGCTGCCCGTACGCCTGGCTGTCCATGGTGACCTCGCCGACCGCCCCTCGGGCCGTCGCCACCTCGTTCGACGCCTCACTCACCTGGTCGGCGTGGCGGAGCACCGCCTGGGCCGGAAAGTGCATACCCGAGGTCATCGGTCCTCCTGGCGCTCGACCGTGGGGGACCTGCTCGCGAACGGATGGATCACCGCTTGCCCGGTCTCGTGCACGCCGCCCAAGATCACTCCCATCGACGTCTGTCGACAGACTAACGGGCAGTTGCGTGTCGAGGTGCCTTGAGCGCGGCTCGAGGGCCGACATATTGTGCGGCCTCGTCTCCAAGTCGTAGTGTGGCTGAGTCGGGACGGCGATCCGTATGCATCCCGAACATGTCACTCGCCGCATTGTTATCGGAGCCCACTTTCGGCAGAAGCGCCCAGGGGCTGAATCTCGCGCGCGGCACCTCAAATTTCTCCTGGCTCCCAGGCCTTTGTTGGATCGCTCGTTCCGTGTTGCTCAGCGATGCCGTGTCGGAGCCGGCGTCGCCCACCGCGCGAGAGGATCACCCGTGTCCGAGAAAGACCCCAGCACGCCAGCTGCCAGACCGCTGCGGCATGGCGAGATCTGGACCGAGACCGACTATGAGCAGCTGCTGCATGGGGTGGCCAACGGCCTGTCCGCGCAGCAGATTGCCACCGAACTGTTGCGCACACAGGGCGCAGTCAACGCGCAGCTCGCTCGATTGGTGCCGGATGATGTGAAGATCAAGCACACCACCCAAGCACGCGTCGAGTGGCTTCGACAACGCCTGACGGAAAGTCCCGAATACGACTGGCAAGCTGTCCTGAACTCACGGGCGGATGACGCATACCGGCTGTGGCGTGGGAGGGAGGAGGATCTCCTCCAAGCTGGCTGGAACCAGTGCACCGCCTTGCCGGAGCTGGTGAGAAGACTGCAGATCTCCGAGCCGGCGATCGTCCGCCACTTGATCGGTTTGGGTCTCGCCGCGGACATCTGTGAGGTAGTTGACCGGCTCGGCGCCACGCCGGGAGGCAGCGTCGAAGCCCGGGCGCGCCATCTGCGCGCCGAACTCGCGGAAGCTATTTACGTTCTGGTCATTGCGCGCCCAGGGCGACCGATCACCAGCCTCCACCACAGCCGCGAAGATGCCGAGAAGGCCTTCCGCCACATCGCGGCGAACTTGACTAATTCCGAATCGCGACCTTGGGTGCTTCGACGCTCTCTCGACGGCCGCGATGCCGGGCAGAGCTGGACGACGCCCGCTTCCAGCAGCTGATCCGCTGCGGAAGCCACGCGCCGGGCACCTTCGCGCGAGATGCCCGGCGACTCTGCCGCAGGAGGCACACCCCACGGCGCCGGTGCACGAACGATCACTCGACGCCGCGCGAGCATCCAGCCAATCGCCGAAGACGTTTCTCCAGGTCACCAGAGTGCTCGGCGATCAGATCGCACGCGAAATGACCGATGGTCGCCGCCGGCAGGCCGGCCCGCGGTCGCCCGAGTTTGCTCGGTGTGTGCTTCGACCAGCGAAGGAACCGCCACCGGCACACCGATGGCACCCATCTGCACGCGACACGACGCCCGGGCACTCGTGGATATCCCCAGCTAGGTACGATATGGCCGTAGGCCCTCGTAGCTCAGGGGATAGAGCATCGGTTTCCTAAACCGTGTGTCGTAGGTTCGATTCCTACCGGGGGCACCAAGCCGATCGCGGCACTGCTTGTCGTGCCGGCATTCGCGCGGGCTCCCAGGTGAGCCCGGCGGAGGACGCTGCGGCCGTCGGCTCACCTGGTGGTGTGGTTACTACGACGCCATTGAGAACCGTCGTTTCTGTGAGCCCGTGGGCCGCGTGACGGCGGTGACGGTGAGGATGGCCCGCGGTTGCTGGCCGGGCTGGACTTCAACGCGGCTAACGTCCGGGAGATCCGTGGCGCGGTTCCGCACGTACGGGGACTGGTCTTCACGCTTGGCGAAAGCGCGAGCCGGCCAGGGGTGCGGTATCACCGTTTTGCGGACGCGCTGGACACGGTGCGGGCCGTTACGGTGGGGTAGTGCTGAGCGACCGCGATCGCACGTTGTTGGCGCCTCACCTTGCGCTGTTGCGGCGCGCGCAGAAGGAGCTGGCCGAGGCGCAGCGGGACGCTGACGAAGCGGAGCGGAAACTTGCAGCGTCGGCGGGGAGCACGGATTGGCGCGACCGCATGTTCGGCGGGCTGTTCAGCGCGGACGACCGGCGCACCCAGGGGTTCAAGCAGGCGAGGGCCGCGCAGCAGGCGGCGGGCAAGGCGCTCGAGGCGGCCAGGCGAAAGCATGCCAAGTACGCGGAGCGGATGGACGGGCTGTTCGAGCCGATGCTCACCGAGCGTGACTCGGGCTTCCGGGCGAGGGTGGACGCGGTACGCGCGTGCGACAGGGCGCTGCGGCAGTGTGAGCGGATGCGGTCGCGGATCTCGTCGGTGAGCAGGGACGCCAGGAAGCAAGGGCGCGGCAAGGGCGAGCAGGGCGGCGGGAGCTGGCACGAGGCGGAGTTCGCGCGGCGCCGGTTCGACGAGACGATGGCGGAGATCAGGGCGAGCGGTCCGGCGCTGCGCAAGGCGATCGAGCTGGCGGCGCAGGCGGTGGGGGAGCCGGCGCGGGGAACGGCCGCGATCGACACCAGTGCGCTGCCGGCATGGGGGCCCGCGGCGCAGCAGCAGGTGGCGGCGCTGAACCGGGAGGTGGAGCTCGCTGCCAAGGAGGTCGCGCGCTGGCGGAAGAGCGCCGAGCGGGCACGGGTGCAGGCGCTGAGGGCCGCGCAGGATGCGTTGTGATCACCGAGCGGCCCGCACCGGGGGCTGGTGCGGGCCGCTCGGCAAGAAAGCAGGTCAGCCGACGCCCTGGACGGCGTCCTTGTGGACGTGCACGCCGGCGCCCAGCTCGACGATCTGGCTCTCGGTGAGGCCGACGCCCTGCCAGACCTGGACGATCAGGTAGACGCCGGACGGCTGCTTCACCCACAGCTCCCAGCCGGTGTCGCCGCCGGGCGCGGGCGGCACCGGGCCGTCCGGGGTCTGGCCCTGCAGGCTCTTGAGCAGCACGCCCTCACGGTCGCCGACCTTGACGGTCTTGCCCTGCCGGCTCGGGCCGTTCTGGTCCTTCGACTCGAGCATGACGGCGATCTTGTCGACGAACACGTCCGGGGCGTAGACCGGTTCCTCGGACGGGTTCACGCCGGGGCCGGGCTTCTTCGCCTTGTCGGGGGCGATGGTCAGATAACCGGGCTCGCTGGCCTGCACGAACCAGCCGTCGGGCACCTTGTCGACGGTGAAACCCTGGGGCTGTTCGCCCTTGTAGGCAACCAGCTGTACGGCGGGGGCGGCGGCGGTGACACGGTCCGGCGCGGAGGCGGGCGCGCCCGTGGTGGCGAACGCGATGGCCGCGGCCAGGGCGGCGACGCCGAACGACGAACCGGCGATGCACTGCACGGTCCGGCGGCGGCGCAGCGCGCGGCGGCCGCGTACGAGATCGGCCTTGACCTGCTCGGCGGTGGGGGGCGAGACCGGTCCGGCGATCTGGGAGAGGTGGTCACGCAGGTCGTTCATCGGGTGGCTCCCTGGCTCATAAACGTGGGGTGGGCGCTGTGCAGCGCGGCGCGGAGACGGTCCAGGCCCCGGGCGGTCTGGCTCTTGACGTTGCCTTCCGAGCAGCTGAGGGCGTCCGCGGTCGCGGCCACGTCGAGGTCGTAGAAGTACCGGAAGACCACGGCGGCCCGCATGCGTGGCGGCAGTTCGCGCAGGGCTTGCTGGACGGCCTCGCCGACCGGGCCACTGCTGGGTGATGCGCTTCCCTCGACTTCCGGCAGTACGGCCATCGTCTGCTCACGGCGGCGCCAGATCCGCCGCTTCTCGTCGATCAGCGTATTGACGAGCACCCGGCGGACGTAGCCGTCGGGGTTGTCCGCACGCTGGAAGGACGGCCAGGCGACGTACAGCTTGGTGAGCGCAGCCTGGACCAGGTCCTCGGCGAGGTGCGTGTCGCCCGCGGTCAGCAGGGTCGCCGTGTGCAGGAGGTGAGGGCGCCGGCCGACCACGAAGTCGTGGAACTGCTCATCTCGCTCGGTTCTGCCCGAGCCGCTGTCTCGTCTCACACCCCGATGACGATCGGATCGGCGGCCGGGTTGCATGCCGTCATCATCGCCTCCGGTGCGCTCAGCAGGCGACCCACTGGCGGTCGCGCTGCTGCTGCCAGGTGCAGTCGTCGACCGTACGGCCGGAGGCGTCCCGCAGTTCGGCCGCGTCCCCGGTGTTGTTCCAGACGTAGTTTCCACTGCCCCAGAACACGTCGGTGGCACTCGGCCGCCCCTTGCCGGTGTGCAGGAAAACGCGCGCGTTGTCGCCGGGCAGCGTCACGTCGCCGAACGTGAACGCGTGGCCGGCCTCGTCGCGCACGCTCCAGCGCAGCAGGCTCACCGGTTTGCGGCCGGTGTTGACGATCGCGATCCACTCCTGGTTGAGGCTCTCGGCGCTGCGGTCGTCCCGGCCGGGCGAGTCGTACTGGACGCCGTGGAACCGCACCACGGGGGCCACCCTCGCGGTCGCACTGCCCGGCACGATCAACCCGCCGAGCACGATCGCCGCCAGCCCCGAGACGACACTCATCTTGCGCATGCTGCTCCCTTGATGGAGTCCGATTTGCGCTGATTATGTCGGCGGGCGGGTGATGGGGACGGCGAATGGAGGAACCGTCGTTCGGACGGGCGGAAGCGGGCGGGGCGGAAACGCGGCCGTCGGAACGCGGACGAGTGAGGACGTGGGCAAGTGGAACGGGGATGAGTGGGGACGTGGGCAAGTGGAACGCGGACGAGTGGGGACGTCGGCACGTGGAACGCGGACGAGTAAGGACGTCAGCGAGTGAAGCGTGGACGAGTGGGGGTGGTGCGTGCGGATGAGTGGGGGATAGCCGCGGGCGGAGCGCGGACAAGTGAAGACGCCGACGAGCGGAGCGCGGATGAGTGGGGTGCGCATGGCGCGCGGAGCACTGATGAGTGGGGAGCGCATGGCGCGCGGAGAACTGATGAGTGCGAGGCACAGGGCGAACAACTAGGAGTGCTTGGCGAGTCGGCTGCGGACGAGTAGGGCAGCGGCGAGCGGAATGCGATCGAGTGCGGGATGTCCGCAGCAGCGCGCGAATGGGGAACATCTGCGAGAAAACGTGGACGAGCTGCAGGTCGACGGCTGCGGGAACGTGGACGAGCTGCACAGGTCGACGGCTGCGGAAACGTGGACGAGCTGACCGCGCTGCCGGAGGAAACGCGGAGGAGCTGACCGCGGTCACGGCGAAAACGTCGACGCCCTGATCGCGGTGACGGCGGGGACGTGGATGGGCGGCGCGCGTGGCGGAGGAAACGTGGAGGGGCTGCCCGCGGTGACGGCGGAAACGTCGACGCGCCGAGCGTGGTGACGGCGGGAACGTGGATGGGCGGCGCGCGTGGCGGAGGAAACGTGGAGGAGCTGACCGCGATGGCGGGGGGAACGTGGATGAGCTGACCGCGATGGCGGGGGAAACGCGGAGGAGCTGACCGCGGTGACGGCGGAAACGTCGACGCGCCGAGCGTGGTGACGGCGGGAACGTGGATGGGCGGCGCGCGTGGCGGAGGAACGTGGAGGAGCTGACCCCGGTGGCGGAGGAAACGTGGCGAAGCTGACCCGCGATGGCGGAGAAACGCGGAGGAGCTGACCGCGGTCACGGCGAAAACGTCGACGCCCTGAGCGCGGTGACGGCGGGAACGTGGATGGGCGACGCGCGTGGCGGCGGAAACGTGGATGGGTGGCGCGCGTGGCGGTCGGAACGTGAGCTGACGGTGGAGGCGAGCGGGTGTCCCAGAGGGAACACGGATGCGGGAAAGCAAAAGCCCGGCGCCGTGGGGCGCCGGGCTCAGCAAAGGTCGGTGCGCATGTCGCCTGAAGGCGAGTGGCGCGACGCGGCTCCAGCCGGACGGTATTCCGCGAAGGCAATGGGTGAGGCCCTGGGACACTGGACGCACCGACACCTTCCTCAACCGGCGGGGGTGGCTGGACAATCCCGCCGGGGAGGTGAGGGCGGTCACGTCTGTGGCTGGGGCTCCGGCTCGGGCGACGGGGTGGGCGCGGGGCGCAGCCGGGCCAGCGCGGCGGTGAGCAGCTCGCCCGGGCGGGGGCGCCGGCCGATCAGCTGGGTGAAGAGGCTGTGCTGCAGCACGCGGCCGGGGAAGCTGCCGTGCACCTGGCCGGGGCCGTCCATGGGGGCGTCCAGGTTGTCGACGCCGTTGTCGGGGCGGTCGGTGCGCTGCAGCCCGACGCCGAGGCGGCGGATCGAGAACAGCGCGTCGGTGAGGGCGGGGGACAGTCGCTGGCCGAGGATGAACACGGCCGCGGCGCCGCCCACGGGGATCTCGCGGCGGGGGTGCTCGGCGGCGTACACGATCGTGTCGGCGACGATCTCGGGGGCGTACACCGGCGGCGGGGGCTTGGGCATGGCGCCGAGCTTGCTGCGGGCGTGTTCGAAGAACGGCGTGTCGATCGACGCCGGCAGGATGGTGCTGACCGCGATCGGCGCGCCCTCCTGGGCGAGCTCCATCCGCAGGGTGTCGTAGAGGGCGCGCAGGGCGAACTTGCTGGCGGTGTACGGGGCGTGCAGCGGCACGGACCGTACGCCCTCGACTGACGCGACGCCGATCATCACGCCGCCGCCGGCCTTGCGCAGCGCGGGCATCGCGGCGTGGATGCCGTGCACGTGACCGAGGAAGTTGACCCGCATGACGCGGTCGAACTCCTCGTCGGTGATCTCCTCGACCCGCCCCCAGACGCCGACGGCGGCGTTGTTCACCCACGTGTCGATGCGGCCGAAGTGCTGCTCGGCCAGGTGTGCGAGGGCGCGTACCTGCCCGGGGTCGGCGACGTCGGTCGGGGCGGCGACCGCCATGCCGCCGTCCTTGGTGATCTGCTCGACCAGGGTGTCGAGGGCCTCGGCGCTGCGGGCGGCGCACACGACCTTGGCGCCCTTGGCGGCGAAGGCGAGCGCGGCCGCGCGGCCGATGCCGGTGGACGCTCCGACGATGACCACGACTTGCTCGGATACGGGTTTGGGCATACCCCGGGCTACCCGGCCACTCCGCGTTCTAACAAGGCCGCATCGACGGCGCCGCGATGGGTACGCCGCGGCCATGAGCGACGTGATCCTGATCGGCGGCCCGCGCGACGGCGGCCGGTACGACTCCCCCGACGCGGCCCTGATCCAGCTGGAGATCGACGGCCTCTTCCACCGGTACGTGCGCACCACCGCCACGCGTGACGTCGACGGCGAGGCGCTGACGGTCTACAACTACGACGGCGTGGTGCGGCCGGAGGTCGCGAAGCCGACGGACTGATCAGGCGACGCTGCCGGAGCGCATCCGGACGACGGTGCCGGCGACGTCGATCACGCGCTGGTCGTGGGTGGCGACGACGGCCAGAGTTCCCGAGCGTACGACGGCCGTCAGCGCCTCCAGCACCATGCCGACGTGCTCGTCGTCCTGGTGGGCGGTCGGTTCGTCGAGCACGGCCACCGCCGGGCTCAGCACGAGCGCCCGGGCCAGCGCCGTACGTTGCTGCTCGCCCAGGGAGGTCTCGCGCGCGGGACGCCCCGCGATGGCGGCGAGCCCGAGCCGCTCCAGCAGCTCGTCAGGCAGGGCGGGGGTGGCGCCGCGGAGGGTGGCGGGGAGGAGGACGTTCTCGGCCACGGTCAGGTCGGGCTCGAGGGCCAGGCGTTGAGGCAGCAGAGACACGGTCGCCCAGTCCGGGGCGGGATACGCGGGACGGTCGGCCACCAGCACCTCGCCGGAGGTGGGCGGCATGACGCCGGCGATGAGGTGGCACAGCGTGGACTTGCCCGAACCCGACCGGCCGGCCAGGACGGCGAGCTCGGCGGCGGGCAGGGACAGCGTCACATCGTGCAGGAAGCTGCGGTGGCTCACGTCGCGTACGGAGATCATGGCTGCTCCGGAGGACGCAGTTCGACGTGCCCGTCGACGACGGTGACCACGGCGCGGCCGCCGGGGAAGAGCGGCAGGGCCTCCTCGGGCAGCTGCACGCGGCCCAGCCCGTCGATGGTGGCGGTGCGTTCCTGGCCGGCGTCGTGCTCGCCGGAGAGCACGCCGTGGCGCAGGCGCAGCACGGTGTCGGCGGCGGCGATCGCGCGCGCGTCGTGGGTGGCGAGCACGACGGCGGTGCCCTCGGCGGCCCGGGCGCGCAGCAGCCGCAGAACCAGCGCGGCCGACTCGTCGTCCAACTCGGCGGTGGGCTCGTCGGCGATGAGCAGCGCGGGCGGGCCCACGCTCGCGGCGGCCACGGCCAGCCGTTGCTGCTCGCCGCCGGACAGCACGGCCGGGCGGGCCGCGGCGCGGTCGGTCAGCGACACCTCGGCGAGGGCTGCGTCGACGTCCCACCGTACGCCCCGCAAGTGCGCCATCTGGGTGAGCTGGGCACGCGCGTCGAGCTGCGGGAACAGGCTGTGCGTGGGGCGCTGCGCCACCCAGCCGATCTCGCGGCGGCGCAGGCGTTGCAGATCGCGGCGGGAGATCGCGGACACCAGGCGGCCGCGGTGGCGCAGCTCGCCGCCTGCCGGGCGTTCGCGCAGGGCGAGCACGGCCAGCAGCGTCGACTTGCCGCTGCCCGACGGGCCGGTGATGGCGATGACGCGACCGCCCGTGACGGTCACGTCGACGCCACGCAGGGCCTGCGTCGGTCCGGTCCGGGCCGCGTACAGCTGAAGCAGTTCGCGGCCGACGAGGAGGTCAGTCGTCACGGTAGGCGTTCTCCTCGGTCCTCGACAGCGACGTCAGCGCGAGCGCCAGGAAGATCGCGACGACGGCGGCGCCGGCCGTGATCGCCAGGCCGTCGGGGGAGAGCCGCAGCACGAAACGGGGCAGCAGGCCAGGCTGGCCGTCGAGCAGCCGGGCGCCCAGCGGCGACAGCGCGGCCACCCCGGCGACGGCGGCGGCGTAGGAGACGGCGGCGAGCAGCACGAACTCCACTGCGCTCGCCCGGCGGATCCGCGCGCGGCCGAGGCCCACCCGCGCGAGCATGAGATCGGTCGGGCGACGCAGCGTGGCGGTGCGCTGGGCGTAGATGCAGAGCGTGAGAACGGCGAGCAACGCGAGGTAACCGGCGATGGCGACCTGATAGCCGCGGGCACGGTCGGTGGCGACGTACGCGGCCTCCTGGCGCAACTGCGCGGCCGTGCTCACCCGCTGAGGCTCCACGCCCGCCGGCTGCGTCACCGCGTGCACGCCCGTGGCGCCGCCGGAGCTCCACAGGAACGCCGTCGGGAACAGCGAGTTGAGGAACTGGTTGATCGGCCGCAACCGGGGGTCCTCGGGGCCGAGCAGCCCCAGCGTCGGGTCCGTCACGGTGACGTACATGGGCCTGCCCCGCATGCCGGGGAACGCGTCGACCCGGGCGGCGACCGTGAAGTACTGGTCCATGGAGCCGGCGACCATGCGGACGATGTCGACGTCCGCCGATGCGGGGTCCGCGACGGCGATCACCCGTGCGCGGCCGCCGTCGGTCGGCCGCGCGGCCAGGTCGGCCACCGCCCGGCGCGCCTCGGCCAGGTCGGCGCCCCGGCCCCACAGCGCGACGTCGGCGAAGCGTGCGGGGTCGATGATCAGCAGGTCCTTCTGGTCGTCGTCGAGCAGCGTGCGCACGTCGGTCCGCCACACCATCGTGCTGCCCGGAGGCAGAGGCGGATTGTGGACCCCCGGGACGGGCTGGTCGAGTGGCGGCGGGTTGGGGCTGTCGCGGGG
Source organism: Actinoplanes sp. URMC 104 (assembly GCF_051386375.1). Lineage (NCBI taxonomy): Bacteria > Bacillati > Actinomycetota > Actinomycetes > Micromonosporales > Micromonosporaceae > Actinoplanes > Actinoplanes sp. URMC 104. Next base: position 508,487 of record NZ_JBPQTO010000004.1, read on the forward strand.
CACGGGCACAGCGGTCTTGTCGAGCGCCCACGAGCCCTCGATCGTGGCGACCCCCTCGGCGCCGGCGGCCACCGCGATGCGGTCCTCGTCCGAGACGTCCGTCGAGTCCACAGCGGACAGCGCGAACAACAGCATCCCCAGGCCCGCGGTCACCACCACGACGGCGAGGCGGCGTTCGGTCCCGCCCGCGCCCAGCCGCCGCCGGGCCAGCCACAGCACCGCGCGACCCGGCGAGGACGGCAGACGCGTACGGCTGCCCGCGAGCCGCCCCGGCAACCAGCCCGCGACCACCCCGGCCGCGGCCAGCACGAGCAGCGGCACGAGCAGGTCGACGCCGTTGGCGCTGTCGCCCGCGCTCGCCAGCCCCGCGGCCGCGACCAGGGCGGCGATCACCACCATCAGCCCCCACGGCAGCGCACGCCGCGCGACCGCGGGAGGAGCCGGGCGTACGCGCCGAGCCGCGGCAGCCGCGCCCACGGCGGCCACCGTCACCAGGCCCGCCAGCGCGGCCCCGGTGCTGTACTGCGCCGCCGGCTTGATCGACTCCTCGATCGCACCGGGCGGGCCCAGCCGGTCCACGAGCTGCCAGGCGACCACCCATCCCAGCCCCGCGCCCAGCACGGCCGGCACCAGGTGCTCGAGCAGCCACAGCCCGCCCACCCGCGGCGGCGACATGCCGACCGCGACGGCGTGCCGGATCTCGCGCTCGCGGCGCCGGGCCGACAACAGCGCGACGGCGAGCACCGAGGCGAGCCCGATCGCGGTCGCCGCCCACTCCACCGGGCGGGTTCTCTGCCGTACGGCATCGGTCGTGGTCTTGGCCGTTTCGACGATCCGGCCGATGCCCGAGGCGAAGCGCAGCGCCATCGGATCGTCCGCCTCGGCGGGCAGCCGGGTCGCGTACTTGCGGCGCAGCAGCTCCACCTCGTCCGCCGTGCGCCGCGCGTCGGCCAGCGTCGTGCCCTTCGCCAGCGCCGCCTCGACCGACCAGAAGATGTCGTCGCCCACCGTGCCGCTGAGCCGCTCGACCGTCGCGACGGTGCCCACCAGCAGATAGGCCGGCAGCGTCTCGTACTCGGTGTCGCCCGGGGTGTCGCCCTGCCGCAGCGCCCACTTGTTCGTGCCCGGCGGATCGGCCGGCAGCCGTCCGCCCGGATCCACGGCGTAGATGCCGTTCACCGTCGTCGTGGTCGTCCGCGGCGTGCCCCTCGCGCCGCGCCGCAGTGACAGCTCGATGCGGTCACCGGGCCGTACGCCCAGCTCGTCGGCCATCGGCTTGGGCAACCACAGCCCGTCGTCGCCCTGCCCCCGGCCGGTCGGCACCAGCTCGGCGCCCGGCGTGCCCACCGCGAAGAACCGTCCGCGTTCCCGCCGGTCACCCGCCCGCACCGTGAAGCCCCAGTACTGCGGCGCCGCCAGCTCCGCTCCGATCGACCCGCCCGTGAGGTCCGGCTCGGACAGACCCGTGACACCCCGCAGGTCCTCGAGGATCGGCTCCTGGTCGATGCTGCGCGGCCCCACGTTCGCCGACACCCGGACCACCGCCGCGTCGGTCTGCCGCGCGGTCAGCGGGATCTGCTGCCGGCGCGCCTCGAAGGCCGCGTTGTCCGACGCCTCCGCGAACATCGGCCCGGCCGCGCCCGCCGCCGCCAGCACGACGAACGCGCTGACGATGAGCACCGACCAGGCCCGTTGCCGCAGCCCGTCGAGCACCGCAGCCGCGGTGAGCCGGTCGCCGAACGCCATGGGCCTCCCTCGGCCGTACCACCTGCGGGCCTTCGCCGATGAAGCTATCCCACCAGAGCCTCTCGCCGCGTCCCCGTTGCCGCCGGAACCGCGGGGCCGATGGTCTGATGCGGGGCGGGCCGGCTATCCGAGGAACTGTGCAGCGGGCGCCGACCCCAGTCGCAGAGCGTGGCCGGCGATGAGGTCGCACTCGACCTCGAGCAGCTGAGCCGGCGCGTGCCCCGGCAAGGGCGCCCAGGACCACTCGATCGGCCCCGAGAAGGCGGCACGCTGCCGGTGATCCACGAGGCGGCTCTTGGCGACATGGGCGGCCACCCGGGCACGGACGACGCCCTGTCCGATGTAGACGAGGGCTTCCGCGCCGGCCCGGCGGACTCGGTAGACGCCCACAGCCGGGTCGGCGACCGGCGTCGAGCTCCACGGGCTCCACGCCTGACCCGCCCAGTCGGGCGCCGTCGGGTCGCGGACCACGTCGAGGACCGAGGCGTGATCGGCGGCCCGCGCGGCCCGGGCATCCTGATGGCCTCGCACCCGACGGCCCGCCTCCGCGAGCCGTTTCGTGTTGCCGGAAGACTTGACCCACCCGTCCGGCATCCGGCCGAAGTTGGCCAGCGGTGAGCGACCGAACTCCGCACGGTGCTCGGAGACCACGACGCACTCGGCCGTCTTGAGGCTCACGACGTCGCCCGCGACCTCCGCCACCGAGAACTCGAACTCGGCACCCTCGACGGTGCGCATCACCCAGAGACAGGGGGCCGCGGTGTGCGGGTCGTTGTACGGGATCTCCTGCCGGTACAGAGCGCACAACTGGCCGAGCCGCTGCCGAAGGTCCGAGGACTGTCCGACGTAGGCCAGGCCGGCCTCGCCGACGACTCGCACCCGGTAGAGGCCAGGCATCCGCGGCGCTCGGAGGCGGGCGGCCCGGTCGCTCAGGGAAAGCCAGTCGGCCCAGGTCGGAGTCGGCACCACGCGCGACAGTACTACCTATGCGGTCGCGTCGGCGGGGACGGCTATGCGGAGGGCTTCGACCAGGCCGCGGTAGAGGTCGTCGGTGGCCAGCAGGGAGGTGTGGGTGCCTACGGCTCGCACGTGGCCGCCGTCCAGGACGATGATGCGGTCGGCGTCGATCACGGTGGAGAGGCGGTGGGCGATGGTCACGACGGCGGAGTCGGCGGCGCGCTCGCGAACGCAGTCCTGCAGGGCCGCCTCGGTCAGCGCGTCGACCTGGGCGGTGGCCTCGTCGAGCAGGAGGACGGCGGGCGTACGGACGAGGGCCCGCGCCAGGGCGATGCGCTGACGTTCGCCGCCGGAGAGCTCGGCGCCGGACAGCGGGGTGTCGAGGCCCAGCGGCAGCGAGGCGACCTTGGCGGACAGGCGGACGCGCTCGAGCACGCGGTGCAGTTCCTCGTCGGTGGCCTCGGGGTGGCTGAACAGCACGTTGTCGCGGATGGTGCCCGGCACGACGGGCGCCTCCTGCTCGACGTACGCCAGCTCCTGCCGGATCTCGCTGTGCGTGAGCGACCGGTACGGGCGGCCGTGCAGGTAGAGCTCGCCGGACTGCGGGTCGAGGAAGCGCAGCAGCAGCGAGAACAGCGAGGTCTTGCCCGCGCCGGAGGGGCCCACGAGGGCGGTGTGGCCGCGCGACGGGATGGTGAGCGTGACGCCGTCGAGGGCGGGCGGTGCGTCGTCGGAGTAGCGGAGGGTGACATCCCGTACGGCGAAAACCGGCGCGTCCGGCATGCGGGCGCCCGGCTGCGGGTCGGAGGTCTCCTCGCGCATGGCGTACACCTCGCTGATCCGGCGGGCGGCGGCGATGCCGGACTGCAGCGCGGTCACGTTCTGGGTGAGCTCGCCGATCGGGCCCATCAGCTGGAACGCGTACAGCAGGAAGGCGATCAGGCTGCTCACGGCGAGCAGGCCGGCGTCGGCCCGGTAGGCGCCCACGCCCAGCACGGCGATGATCGCGAACGAGACGCCGCTCCACGAGACGGTCCAGACCCACGCGGCGCGGCGGGCCGCCCGTACGTTGAAGGAGGCGGCACGGCGGGCGTCGTCCTCGATGCGCCCGCCCTGACGCTGCTCCGCCCGGCTGGCCTTGACCGTCCGCATGGCGCGCAACGTGCCCTCGAGCTCGCCGCCCAGATCGCCGACCGCGTCCTGCGCCGCCTTCTGCGCCTTGCTGATCGTGGGCAGCAGCACCGCCATGACGGCGCCCACGACGGCGACCGCGGCCAGCGTGCAGAGCAGCAGCACCAGGTCGAGCGTGCCCATGAGCACGAGCGTCGCGACGAACGCCAGCGACGCGTTGACCAGGCCCACGATGCTCGACGAGGCCTGGTGCAGCAGGCCGGGGTCGGCGGTGACGCGGGTGACCAGCTCGCCGGTGGGGCGGCCGGTCAGCTCGGCGAGCCGGGCCCGGAAGTAGCGCTGGATCACCGACAGGCGCGCCTCCAGCACCACCTGCTCGGCGAGCGTGCCCATCAGCATCCACTGCCAGAGCCCGATCACCGAGCCGATCACGACGAGGACCAGCAGCAACGAGATGGGCCCGGTCAGCGAGCCGCCGTCGCCGAGCGTGTCGATGATCCGCTTGGTGGCGAGCGGCGCGGCGAGGTTGGCGGCGTTGGAGACCAGGCCGAGCACGAGGCCGAGGAGGAGGACTTTCCTGTGCGGGCGGAGAAGGTGCAGGAGAATCTGCATGGTTCGTAGTGGAACACGATTGTTCCGTGACGGGCAATGCCAATTCCTTTAATGTATGGCTGTGACCTCCGGCATCAAGAACCGCACGCGGCAGGCGATCCTCGACGCCGCGATCGAGCTGCTCGCCGACAACCCGGGCTGCTCCCTGGGCGACATCGCGGCCGCGGCGCAGGTCGGGCGCACCACGCTGCACCGCTACTTCGGCGAGCGCGCCGAGCTGCTGGCGGCGGTCGCCTCCGAGGGCGGCGAGCGGCTGGTGCGCGCGGCCACCCTGGCCGACCTCGATCGCGGCACGGGCGCCGAGGCGCTGCTGCGGCTCTGCCGGGAGTACTTCGACCTGGGCTCGCTGCTGTCGCTGATGTTCAGCGGGCAGGGCGGCGAGTGCTGGGAGTCGCAGGACGAGGCCGACCTCGGCCGGGTGGTCGCCCGCGGGCACGCGGACGGCTCGATCGACGCCGCCCTGCCGGCCGACTGGGTGCTCAGCACGCTGTGGAGCCAGCTCTACGCGGCCTGGTCCTATCTGGGCGAACGGCCGGACGAGTCCCGTCATCACGTGCTCGACCTGCTGACCCGTACGCTCTCGAACGCCTTCCGCCCGTCATGAGCCTCGCCGACCGGCTCGCCGGCTGGACCGACTGGGACGGCGCTCAGTTCGAGGTGGGCCGCGCGCTGGGGCTGTTCGAGGGGCGCACGTTTCCGGAGACCAAGTGGGTGTTCTGGACGGACAACCCGCTCGGCAACAGCCTGCACGAGACGCTGCTCGGGCTCGTGGCGGCCGGTGTGCTGGAGCGGCGCGGGGAACCCGACGAGCAGTTCCGCCGGCGGGGCGAACCGGCCTGGCCGGGACCCCGGCCGCTGTGACCCGGCGCCGGTAGCGTGCAGGGCATGCTGGTCGATTTCGCGTGTCTCCCGGTCGGGCGGACCGGATGAAGCTGGGGCCGGGGGAGCCGGAGGCCGGGCCCTGGCGTACGGAGCGGTTCGACACCTTCGTACGGTCGCTCGAGGGTCGGATCGTCGCGGTGGACGGGCGCGGCGGGAGCGGGAAGACGACGCTCGCCGCGCGGATCGCGCGCGCCGTGCCGGGGGCGGCGGTCGTGCACACCGACGACGTCGCGTGGTGGCATTCGCGGTTCGGATGGGCGGACCTCATGGCCGACGGGGTGCTGCGGCCGCTGCGCGAGGGGCGCGACGTGCGGTACCAGCCGCCGGCGTGGGCGCCGCGCGGGCGTACCGGGTTCATCGAGGTTCCCGCCGCGACGCCGCTGGTGATCGTGGAGGGGGTGGCGGCGTCGCGGCGGGAGCTGGTGCCGCTGATCGACACGGCGATCTGGGTGCAGTCCGACTACGAGCAGGCGAAGGCGCGGGGGCTGCGCCGGGACCGGGCGGAGCGGGGGCTGGACGAGGCGGACGCGCTGCGCGAGTGGGACGAGTGGGAAGCCGAGGAGGTGCCGTTCTTCGTCGCGGACCGGCCCTGGGAACGGGCCGACTACGTCGTACGGTCAGCCGTGCTTGACGCTGAGACCGTAGAACTTCACCTTGGCCCCGTTCGTGGTGCTCTCTGACGAGGACTGGTTGTACGAGCCGGCCTTGAAGTACTGGCGGTACGGGTTGAAGGAGCTCGGGATCGTGTAGGTGGTCCTGCTGCCGTTGATCGTGACGCTCGCCTTGTTGCCCGAGACGTTGATGACGTACGTCCATTTCTGGCCGACCGCGACGGTGCCGAGCTTGTGCAGCGTCTGGCCGTCCGTGGGGCTGCGCTGCTGGCCGAGGTAGATGTCGCCGTTCGCGCGGTAGTAGAGCTCGAACAGCGGCTTGGTCGAGGTGCCGCCGGAGCCGAGCTTCACCTGGCCGACCGCGACGTTCTTGGTCACCGACACGATGCGTAGCTCGGCGCTGAGCGTGTGGTTGCCTGCGAGCGTCCAGTCCGCGGCCGAGCCGTCGGCGTTCATCTCGCGCAGCTCCGAGCGGGCGTACTTCGAGTTCGGCGTGGTCACGCCCTTCTCCGGCGCCCAGAACGTCATCGAGCCGTCGTTCTTGTCGGTCCAGAAGTACGCCGGGTTCGTGTACCCGTTGGCGCCCTTGAGCCTCGCGGGGGAGATGGTGTCGGGCTTGCCCGGCGAACCGGTTGGGAGCTGCAACTGCCAGACCGCGAGGTTGAAGTTGCCGCCGGGGGCCACGCCGGGGTTGAGGGCGGCGGCGTTCGCGTTGGTGATGCCGAGGACGCCCAGCCCTCCGGCCACCACTGTGGACAGCGCGGCGGCGAGCAGCGTGCGCTTCTTCATGGGGATGCTCCGTTTGCCGTCGAGGGGGATTGGCAAGACGGTTAACAATAAAGCCGCTCATCGATCCCTCGTCAACGGGAGCAACCCTTAAACATCCTTAATATCTCGGGGCGCGCGACGCCCGCCGCGGCCTGACGCTCCCCGCGCGACGGCTGGATCCCGTCCCGCGGTCATGCCCGTCAGGGACGGCACGTAGCTGGTCGAGCATTCGGCCAGCTGAGCTTGTCGAACCCTGGTGGCCGGTCCGCGCCGGTGGTTGCCCCGGTTCAACCCGCGTTCGACCTGGTCGCGATGCCGGTAGGCGGCCGCCACGACCGGATCAAGGACCGTCATCCATGATCGCCACGCTTGATCCGCGGTGGGCCTCCGCCTCCCCCGCCCACCCAAGGGCGTGGCGGCCAACCTACGCCCCGGCGCGGGGCGGAAGGCGGTTGTCCACAGGGCCGGGCGTGCCATCCTCGGATCCATGTCGATCAACCGGCTCAGCGGCACCGCCCGCCTGTCCGCGCCGCCCGCGAAGGTCTACCAGCACCTGCTCGACCCGCACAGCTACGTCGGCCTGTCCCCGCTCGTGGTCGCCGTCCGGGATGTCCGGTCCGCGCGCGACGAGCAGGGGCGCGAGGCGACGGCCTACGTCGCGGTCGAGCGGTTTCCGATGGGCCCGCTGCACTGGGACAACCCCATCCGGGTCACGCTGACCGGCGTGGTCGAGGATCGGCGGCTGGTCAGCTCGGTGGTCAGCCCGGGCGCGGTGCGGCTGACGGCGACCGTCGACCTTGAACCGGCCCCCGGCGGTACGGTCCTGACCGAGTCGATCGTGGTGCGGTCGCCGCGGCTGCTGCGCTCGTTCGTCGTGGGGCAGGCCGCCTCGGTGCAGACCGAGCGCATGGCCGAGCTCGCCCGGCGCTTCAGCGGCTGAGGTGCCGGCGGAACCACTCCACGGCCAGGCGGTCGACCGTGGCGGCGTGCGGGGTCTGGGGAGCGGCGCCGGTGCCGGGCTCCTCGGCGAGGGCGTGGGCCATGTGCGGCACGACGTGGTGGTCGACGGTGGCGCCGCGGCGGGACAGCTCGGCGACTGCCTGCTCGACGGGTGCGACGAAGGCGTCGTGCTGGTCGTCGGCGCCGGTGACGTAGCGGATCGCGACACCGTCGAGGTCGGCGGCGCGGGCCACGAAGTCGAGGCGTTGCGCGACGCGGTCGGAGGCGGGCGACCACGGGTACGTCATCCCGTGCGCGGCGACGATCCCGTTGATCGCCTCGCGCAGCCGCACCACGGGGCTGACGAGCACGGCGGCGCGGACGTCGAGCAGCTTCTCCGCCGCTACGAGCTGGGCCGCGACGGCGCCCATCGAGCCGCCCAGCACGCCGGCCGGAACACCGTCGGCCAGGCCCAGGCGCGCGCGGATCACCGCGTACGCCTCGGGGAGCTCCTCGGCGGCGCCGACGGCGACGGGCTCGTGCACCTTGAGGACGGCGTCACCCGTGAGCAGCGGCTCCAGGCCGTCCGCGGGCAGGCGGGATCCGCTCAGCGGCAGCCCCAGATAGAGGCGCCACGCGTCGAGGCCGTCGAGGGGCAGCGCGGAGGCGAACGCCACCTCGGTCCGCGGCGCGTCGAGCAGGTGGTATGCCACGACCACCGGCGCGTCGGGCCGGGCGCCGGCGGCGGGCGGCACGGCCACGTACGGGACACCTGCGGCGACTCCTCTGAGATCCACGGGGTACAAGACTGCCATGGCGGAGACTTTGCTGACGGGCGCGGCCGGGCGGATCGGGCGGATGCTGCGCGCGCGGCTGTGCGACTCGTCGTGGCGGCTGACCGACCTGCGGCCGGAGCCCGGTGTGACGGCGCTGGACGTCACGGACGCGGCGGCGGTCGAGCGGGCCTGCGCGGGCGTCGAGTCGGTCGTGCATCTGGGCGGGATCGCGGGCGGCGGATCGTTCGACGAGGTGCTCGAGGCCAACGTGCGCGGCACCGAGAACGTGCTGCGGGCGGCCGTACGCGCCGGGGTGTCGCGGGTCGTGATCGCGTCGAGCAACCACGCGGTCGGCTTCGCCTCGCGCGCCGACGGCCGGTGCCTGCCCGACGACCTCGCGCCGCGCCCCGACTCGTACTACGGCTGGAGCAAGGCGGCGATGGAGTCGCTGGGCCGGATGTACCACGACCGGTACGGCCTGCACGTCGTCTGCCTGCGCATCGGCGCGTGCTTCGACGAGCCCGGCGAGCCGCGGCACCGGGCGCTCTGGCTCTCGCCGGACGACGCGGCGCGCCTCGTGCGGGCGTCGCTGGCGGCCACCGGCTGGCACCTGGTGTGGGGCGTCTCGGCGAACAGCGAGCGCTGGTTCTCGCAGACCGGCGGGCGCGCGATCGGCTATGCGCCGCAGGACGACGCGGCGGACTGGCCGCTGGCCGCCGCGGACCCGGCACTACCCGAGCAGTTCCTGGTGGGCGGCTCGATGCCCGGCCGCGCGCTCACCGGGGAAGGCTGACCCAGCTGCCGGTCGCGGCCGACTTCTCCATCGCGTCGAGCGCCTCGGCCGCCCGCACGGCGTCGGCAAGCGTTGCCCCGTACGCCCTCCCGTCGCCCACCGACCGCAGGAACTGTGCCGCCTCGATGACCTTGAGGTCGTCGTAGCCCATCGGGATGCCCGCGCCCGGCTGGAACGCCCCGAAGTCCCCGTCGCGCGGGCCGGCGAAGACCGTGCGCACCGGCTCGTCCTGATAGGAGCCGCCCGACGCGATGCCCAGCTCGCCCATGCGGCGGAAATCCCAGAACAGCGCGCCCGCCGTGCCGTGGATCTCGAACCCGTAGCTGTTCTGCTCGCCGACCGCGACGCGGCTGCAGTCCAGCGTCACCCGCGCGCCCGACGCCATGCGCAGCAGGCTGCCGAAGTAGTCGTCGTTCTCCACCGGCCCGGGCTCGCCCGCCGCCCGCTCGTGCCCCGCGGTCGCGCCGACCGGCCGGGGCCGCGACGCGATGAAGATCGCCGTGTCGGCCACCAGCGCGTCGATCTCGCCGAGCAGGTGACGGACCAGGTCGACGCCGTGCGCGCCCAGGTCGCCGAGCACCCCGTTGCCGCCGCGGGCCCGCTCGAACCGCCAGCTCAGCGCGCCCTCGGGGTGAGCCGCGTAGTCGCTCAGGAACCGGAACCGCGCGTGCGTGACCCGCCCGATCCCGCCCTCCGCGAGGATCGCCCGGGCCCGCTCGACGGCCGGCGCGTTGCGGTAGTTGAACCCGACCGTGACCTGCACGTCCCCGACGATCGCCCGCGCGTCGTCGGCGGTCAGCCCCACCGGCTTCTCGATCCAGATGTGCTGCCCGGCCGCCGCGAACGCGCTGCCCATCTCGCGGTGCAGGAAGTTCGGCGCGGTGATGCTGACCGCCTGCACCCGCGGGTCGCCCACGAGCGTCCGCCAGTCGTCGACCGCCTGCTCGAAGCCGTAGCGCCGCGCCGCGGACGCCGCCCGGCCGGGCACGTCGTCGGCGACGGCGACCAGCCGGACCGGGGCCACCTCGGCGAAGTGGTGCGGCACCCGGGCGTACGCCTGCGCGTGCACCCGCCCCATCCAGCCGAAACCGACGACGGCGACGCCGAGCGCGGCCACGTCAGGTCGTCCTGCGGCGGCGGGCGAGCAGGAAGCCGCCGAGGCCGAGCACGGCCAGGACCACGACGACGATCGTGACGATCAGGCCGGGGTTGCCCGGCTCGTCCTCGGCCTGCGACGCCGAGGTCAGGTTCGCGGTCGGCTGCGCAGCGGCGGCCGCGGAGGACGGCGGCACGGCGACCAGCGACTCGTCGGGAGCGGGAGCCGGCGCGGAGGAGGGCGGTGAGGGGTCGGCCACGGTGAACTTGTAGGAGCCCTGCACGGTGTGGCCGTCCTTGGAGACCACGCGGTAGGCCACCGTGTAGACGCCGTTCGGCAGCGCGTCGAACGTGACCGAGCCGGTGGCGCCCTCGACCTCGGGGTCGGACGTCTCGACCTTGGCGTCGCCGGTGACGGAGATCGTGGTGTAGTCGGGGTTGAGTTTCTGCAGGAACTTGAGCCTGACGCTGGTCGGCGCCTTCTTCACGGTGGCGCCCTTGGCCGGCGTGGCCTCGGCCAGCGCGTTGTGCGCGAACGCCGGCGCGCCGGGCAGCAGGACCGCGAGCGCCGCGGCGAGCGCGACGACCAGTCGGGTGAGGTGCTTCTGCATCGTGGGAACGGGTCCTTCCGTGGCGGCGTTCGTGCGGTCATCGTAGTTCTACGGGCGGCGCACGACTTCGGTTGTGGACGACGGCGGCTTAGGGGAATCTCACCGATTCGTCTGGGGTGGGCGCGTTCCTAGGCTGCCTGTGTGCAGATGGTCGACGACCTGCTCGGGGCGCTGCCGGCGGGGTTGGTGCTGGTGGTCGTGGCCGCGCTCGTGGTCGCCGAGGGCGCGCTGCTCGCCGGGCTGGTGCTGCCCTCGGCGACCGCATTGGTCGCGCTGGGACTGCTCGCCAACGAGGGGGTGGTGGGCATCGTCCCGGCCGTCCTGGTCGCGGTCGCGGCGGCCCTGCTCGGCGGCTCCGGCGGCTACTTCGCGGGTCGGCGGAAGCCGGTGCGGCGGGCCCGGGGGCGTCACTGGCCGCGGGCGGAGAAGATCTTCGGCCGGTACGGGGGAGGGGCCGTCTTCTTCGGACAGTGGGTGGCCGGCACGCGGACGCTCATGCCGCGCTTGGCCGCGAGCCGCGGTGTCCCGTACCGCCGGTTCGTCGCGTTCCACAGCCCCGCGGCGGTCGGCTGGTCGCTCTGGCTGGTGCTGGGCAGCTACGCGGCGGGCGCCTCCTACGACGTGCTGGCCGCCCGCGCGGGCCGGGCGGGCGGCGCGCTGGCGGTTCTCACCTGCCTGCTGGCCGCCCTCGTCCTCGCGGGCCACCGGCTCGGGCGGCACCCGCTGAGCCTGCCCGCCTGGCCGCCCCTGGCCGAACGAGCCGACCGCACCGTCCGGCTGTCGGCCGGCCTCGGCGCGCTCGTCGTCGCCGCGGCGCTGCTGGCGGTCGTCATCCCGTTGATCGTCGAGCTCAGCGGCCTGTCGGCAGCCGACGAGGCGGTCGCCCGGTGGGCGCGCGACCAGTGGACCTCGGACGGCTACCGCTTCGCGCTCGAGCTCGCCACCAAGCCCAGTCCCGAGTTGCTGCTCGCCGTGGCCGGGGCGCTCGCCCTGGGCCTCGCCTGGTGGCGGCGCACCGACCTGCTCGACGCCCTGGCGCCGCTCGCTCCACCGGCCGTGCTCATGGTGGTGCTGGCCGTGGCCGCTCCGCCCTCGTGGCAGAGCCCGCCCGAGGTCGTCCTCCCGTCCGCCGCCGAGTACGACGGCCCGCTGCCCCTCGCCGGAGCGGGAGCCGCGCCGGCCGGGCTCGCCACCGCGCAGACTGCCCAGCTCGCCGTGCTGGCGGGCCTGCTGGCCTGGCAGCTCGGCCGCCGCCTCGCCTGGCCGCACCGTGTCGCCGTGGGCACGGCGGCCGCCGCTCTGCTCACCGTCTGTGCCGGTTCCTGGGTCTATCTGGGCTGGAGCCGGTTGAGCGAGACGATCGCCGCCGTGCTGCTCGGCGGGGCCTGGGCCGTCCTCAACGGCGCCGTCTGGCAAGCAAGATCGACGCGGCCGGAGGCGCTGGCCTAGGGTGGCGGTCATGACCGTCGACTGGGCGCGGCGCCGCGCGCACGCCGCGGTCGACGCCCTCGAACGGCTGGTCGGCGGCCTCGGCACGGCGATCCTCGCGCTGGCCACGCTGCTCTGGGTGGCCGTCGTCGCGGTGCTGTGCCTGGGCGGCGTCGGGTTCCTGCTGGCGCCCTCGGCCGCGCGGGCGGTCCGCGCCGTCGCCGACCGGGAACGCGCCCGGCTGTCGCGCTGGGGTCCCGAGATCCTCGGCCCCGGCCCGCTGCCGCCGAGCTGGCGCGACCGCGGGTTCCTGCGCGAGCTGGCCTGGACGGTCGAGCACGCGACGGTCGGCTTCGTGATGAGCATCTTCGGCCTGACGATCCCGCTCTCCACCGTGCAGGACGCGACGTACCCGCTGTGGTGGTGGCTGGTGCCCGCGGACGCCGCGCCGGGGCTGGTGTTCTGGTCGGTGCACAACCAGCTCGACGCGCTCGCCGTGGGGCTCTATGGCGTGGCGTGGCTGCTCGTCGGCATCTTCGCCGGCCCGCTGCTGGCCCGGTTCCAGGCGTGGCCGGGCCGCGCGCTGCTGTCCCCGCCGCCGGGCACCGACCTCTCGCTGCGCATCGCCGAGCTGACCGCCACCCGCGCGGCCGCGCTCGACGCCCACGCCGCCGAGCTGCGCCGCATCGAGCGTTCGCTGCACGACGGCGCGCAGAACCGGCTGGTCGCCGTCAGCGTGCTGCTCGGCGCGGCCCGGCGGGCGGTGGAGCGCGACCCAGCCACGGCCGGTGAGGTGCTGGAACGGGCACAGGACGCCGCCGAGCAGGCCCTCGCGGAGCTGCGCACGGTCGTGCGCGGCATCCTTCCCCCGGTGCTCGACGGCCGCGGGCTCGACGGCGCGCTCGCCGGGCTGGCCGCCGACTGCGCGGTGCCCTGCCGCCTCGACGTGGACCTGCCCCGCCGGTGTGCCGCCTCGGTCGAGGCGACCGCGTACTTCGTGGTCGCCGAGGCGCTCACCAACGTCACCAAGCACAGCGGCGCGACCTCGGCGAAGGTCACGGCCCGCCTCGAGGAGCAGAGGCTGAAGGTCATGATCGAGGACAACGGCCACGGCGGCGCCGACGAGAGCCGCGGGTCCGGCCTCACCGGCATCCGGCGGCGGATCGAGGCGTACGACGGAAGCCTCACGCTGACCAGCCCGGCCGGCGGGCCGACGACGATGCGAGTGGAGCTGCCGTGCGGATCGTGATCGCCGAGGACGACGCCCTGCTGCGCGAGGGGCTGGCGCTGCTGCTGCGCGCCGAGGGCATCGACGTGGTCGCGACCGCCGACCAGCCGGCCGCGTTCCTCGACGCCGTCGACGAGCACAAGCCCGACGTGGCCATCGTGGACGTGCGGATGCCGCCCACGCACACCGACGAGGGCATCGTCGCCGCGGTCGAGGCACGCCGGCGGCTGCCCGGGCTGGCCGTGCTCGTGCTCTCGGCGTACGTCGAGCAGGCCTTCGCCACCGACCTGCTCGCCGGCGGCGCCGCCGGGCTCGGCTATCTGCTCAAGGAGCGGGTCGGCCGGGTCGAGGAGTTCCTCGACGCGCTGCACCGCGTGGCCGGCGGGGGCACGGCGGTCGACCCCGAGGTGGTCGGGCTGCTGCTCGCCCGCAGCCGGCCGGACGACGCGCTCGAGCGGCTGAGCCCCCGCGAGCGCGACGTGCTCGCGCTGATGGCCGAGGGCCTGGGCAACGGCGCGATCGCCGAGCGGCTCGTGGTCACCGAGGGCGCGGTGCACAAGCACATCCGCAGCATCTTCGCGAAGCTCGACCTGGCCCCGGACGACCGCGCCGACCGCCGCGTCACCGCCGTGCTGCGCTACCTGCGCAAATGATCCGGAGTACAGCAGGCTGTACCCCGAAGACGCCCGCTGGCTTCATCGATCTTGACCGCTGCCGAAAATAGCGTTTCCGGTGTCAGGCAAACCGCACACCGAGAGGCGCGAAGAGATGAACGACATGGTCGCGGTCCGGGTGGAGGGCCTCACCCGGACGTACGCCTCCGACGGGCAGCCGGTCACGGCGCTCGCCGGGGTGGACGCCGCCTTCGCCCGCGGCACGTTCACCGCGGTGATGGGCCCGTCCGGTTCCGGCAAGAGCACGCTGCTGCAGACCGCCGCCGGGCTCGACCGGCCCAGCTCGGGCAAGGTGTGGGTCGGCGACGTCGAGCTGTCGGAGCTGTCCGAGACCCGGCTCACCGAGCTGCGGCGCGACCGCATCGGCTTCGTCTTCCAGGCGTTCAACCTGATCGGCGCGCTCACCGTCGAGGAGAACATCCTGCTGCCCTCGAGACTGTCCGGCGAGCGGCCCGACCGGCAGTGGCTGGCCGCGGTGGTCGAGCGGGTCGGGCTGACCGACCGGCTGCGGCGCCGCCCGGCCCAGCTCTCCGGCGGCCAGCAGCAGCGCGTGGCCATCGCGCGGGCCCTGGCCGTACGCCCCGAGGTCGTCTTCGCCGACGAGCCGACCGGCGCGCTGGACACCGAGACCGCCGCCGAGGTGCTCGGGCTGCTGCGCTCGACGGTCGACGAGTTCGGCCAGACCGTGGTGATGGTGACCCACGACCCGGTGGCGGCGTCGTACGCCGACCGCGTGCTCGTGCTCGCCGACGGCCGCATCGTCCGCGACCTGCCGCAGCTGGGCGCGGAGAGGATCGCGGAGGTGCTCGCCTCGCTGGGGCGGCGCCGCGTGACGGTGGGGGGCTGAACCGTGCTGAAGCTCGCCCTGCGCATGCTGCGCCAGCGCCCCGGCACCGCGATCGCCACGCTGGTGGCCCTCGCCGCCGGCGTGATGATCCTGTCGACGCTGGCCGTCTTCGTCGAGTCCGGCCTGCGGTTCCGGCCCGAGCCCCGGCAGTACGCGGCCGCCGACGTGGTCGTCGCCCACCGGTACATCACCGTCTCGACCAAGGAGTTCGACGGCGAGGTCACCTCCTCGAAGGTGCCGCTGCCCGAGGGCACGGTCCCGCCCGCGCTCGCCGGCCGGATCCGTTCGCTCCCCGGCGTGACCGACGTGCGCGCCACGCCGCAGGCCATCGCCATCAAGACCGCCGACCAGGCGGCGATCCAGGAAATCGACCGGCTCGCTCGGGAGGCGGGCGTCGAGGCGTACGCCGGGAAGGAACGCGGCTGGGCCGAGGCGTCCGCGTCGATCGAGGCCCAGAGCCTGCTGCTGCAGGCGGGCAGCGCGTTCGGCGGGTACGTCGTCCTGCTGATCGTCTTCGTGGTGGCCGGCACGGTCGGGCTGTCGGTGCGGCACCGCCGCCGCGACCTGGCCCTGCTGCGCGCCGTGGCCGCCACCCCGCGCCAGGTGCGCCGCCTGGTCGTCGCCGAGGCCGCGGTCGTGAGCCTCGCCTCGGCCGCCCTCGGCATCCCGGCCGGGCTGTGGTCCACCGCCTGGGTGCACGACGAGTTGATCGCCCGCGGCTTCCTGCCCGCCGGGTTCCCGGTCGCCGCCCCCGGCCTGGCCGCCGTGTTCGCCACCGCCACCACGCTGCTGATCGCCGTGCTCGCGGCCTTGATCGCCGCCCGCCGCATTGCGCGCATCCGTCCCGCCGAGGCGCTCGGCGAGGTGGCCGTCGAGCCCGCCCGCGGCGGCCGCATCCGGCTCGCCTCCGGCCTGGTCACGCTGGCCGCCGCGGGCACGTCGATCTTCTTCGCCGCCGCGCTGGCCGGCACCGCGGCGCTGGCCGCGGCGCTCGGCATGCTGTACCTGTTCGTGCTGGCCGTGGCGCTGCTCGGGCCATGGATCAACGGCTACGCCGCTCGTCTGCTCGCGCCGGTCCTGCGCACGGTCTGGGGTGTCCCGGGCGAGCTGGCGGTCGCCAACCTCAGGGCCAACGCCCGAGGCATGGCCGCCGTGCTGACCGCGCTCGTGCTGTCGGTCGGGTTCGGCGGCTCGGTGTGGTTCCTGCAGGACAACCTGCAGCGGCAGACCGTCACGCAGAGCCGCGACGGCATGCTGGCCGACCGGGTGCTGACCGCGCCGGCCGGCGACGTCACCGAGCAGGTGCGCCGGATCCCCGGGGTCGAGGCGGTGACGCCGGTGCGGCACACCTCCGTGGTGGTGCGCACCTTCGACGGCGCCGAGCCGGCCGTGGCCCGGGCGGTCGACCCGGCCGGGCTCCAGTCCACGATGGATCTGAAGGTGCGGGACGGCAGCCTGGCCGACCTGGCCGACGGGACCGTCGCGGTCTCGGCCCTGCAGGCGTCGTCCTCGAGCTGGAAGGTCGGCGACCGGGCCGACCTCTGGCTCGCCGACGGCACGCCGGTGCGGCCGCGGGTGGTCGCCGTCTACGAGCGCGGCCTCGGCTTCGGCGACGTGGTGCTGCCGCAGCGGGGCGGCGCCTTCGACGAGATCCTGGTGCGCACCGACGGGACCGCCGACCGGCAGCTCGCGGCGCTCGGAACGGTGCGCACCGCGGACCAGCTCAGCGGCGAGCTGGGCCGCGACCTGGCGATCAGCGCCTGGCTCAACAAGCTGCTGATCACGGTGATGGTGGGCTACGCGGCGCTCGCGGCCGGCAACACGATGGTGATGGCGGCGCTGGCCCGCAGCCGGGAGCTGGCGCTGCTGCGGCTGGCCGGCGTGACCCGCCGCCAGGTGCGCCGGATGGTCAACGCCGAGCAGGTGGGGCTGCTCGGGGCGGCGCTCACGGTCGGGATGGTGATCGCCGGGATGACGCTGGTGGCGGTGGTGCACGCGCTGACCGGCACGCTGGTGCCCTACGTCCCGCCGCTGGGCTGGGTGGTCGTGCTGGGCGGCGCCACGGCGCTGGCGCTGGTCACGACGATCCTGCCGGTGAGCAGGCTGCTGCGGGTCCCACCGGTCCGCGCGGCCGGCACCAAGGAATAGCGAGGAAGATGGCCGGGTGGACAACCTTCCCGCCTGGCTGCTCGCCGAGATCGACACCGTGCCGGCGTACGAGGCCTTCGCCGGGGTCGACGAACTGCACGCCGGGCTCCGGCGGATCGCGGACCGTCACCCCGGCGTCGCGTCGTTGCGCCGGTGCGGCAGCTCCCGGCAGGGCAACCCGCTCTGGTGCCTGACCATCGAGCCGGGCGTGCCCGACGCGCCCGAGGCCCTCGCGTTCGGGCTGCCGCACCCCAACGAGCCGATCGGCGGGCTCACCGCGCTGCACCTGGCCGAGCGCCTCTGCGCCGACCGGGAGCTGCGCGAACGTCTCGGCCACCGGTGGCGGATCGTGGACTGCGTCGACCCGGACGGGCTGCGGCTCAACGAGGGCTGGCTGCGCGGCCCGTTCACCCGCGCGCACTACGCGCAGCACTTCTACCGGCCGGCCGGGCGCGACCAGGTCGAGTGGACGTTCCCGGTGAACCACGGCGACGCGTACTTCGACGAGCCGATCCCCGAGACGCAGGCGCTGATGCGGCTGATCGACGCGCACCGGCCCGCGCTGATCGCGTCGCTGCACAACAGCGAGCTCGGCGGCGCGTACTACTGGCTCAGCCGCGCCGAGCCCGCGCTGCACCCGATCCTCCAGGCGGTGCCCGAGCACCTGGGCATCCCGCTCGACCGCGGCGAGCCCGAGGCGCCCGACCTGGTGCTGCTCGACGACGCGATCTACGAGGCCACGCCGCTGGCCACCGTCTACGAGCAGACGATGGCCCGCCAGGAGCCGTGGCAGTTCGAGGGCGGCAGCACCACCTGGTACGCCGGTCAGTGGGGCTCGCTGATGCTGGTCAGCGAACTGCCGTACTGGCTGGACACGCGTGCCGCGGACACGTCGCCGGCCGGAATCGGCTACGCCGAGGCGCTGGCCTCGAACGCTGTGGCGCTCACCGACCTGGCCGAGCTGCTCTCCCGTACGCTCGCCTCGGTCGGCACCCACCTGCTGGCGCCGGCCTCGCCCTACTGGCGGGCGGCCCGCTTCTACGCCACCTTCCTCGAGCGGACCGGACCGGCGCGGCTGGCCCGCAGCAAGGACCCCGCCTCGGACCGTCCGGCCACAGTGGCCGAGGCGAACTCGCTGGCCCTCAACGTGCACGAGTACCGGCTGCGCTACGGCGGCATCCTGCTGCGCGCGCTGCGGGGCGAGGCCGGCGTGGGCAACGTGCGCGGCGCCGTGCGGACCGCACTGGCCGAGGTGGAGCAGCGGTACGCCGAGTGGCTCGCCGAGGACGCGCGGGTGGCCGAACTGGAACCGATCGAGATCCGTCGCCTGGTCGGCGTGCAGTACGCGGCGACGATCGCGGCCGCCGCTCATCTGGCTGGACGTCTGCAATTGTGACCTGCCCGGCTCGGGCTTGCGGATATCGTGTTTGCCGTTAGGTTAGGCTCACCTTCCCGATCATGGAGCCTTGATGCGACTCTCGTTTGCCCGGCGGTTGCTGCCGGTCGCGATTTTGGGCGCCGCCGTGGCGCTCGCCGGCTGCTCGACGACCGGCACCGAGGACGACAACGCCGCGAGTGACGCGCCGTCGTCGGCCGCCGCCCAGTTCCCGGTCACCATCCCGACCGCGTTCGGCGACGTGACCGTCGGCAAGCAGCCCGAGCGCGTGGTCGCGCTGGGCTGGAGCGACGCCGACGTCGCGCTCTCGCTGGGCGTGCAGCCCGTTGGGGCGGCCGACTGGCTGGCCTTCGGCGGCGAGGGGCAGGGCCCGTGGAACGCGGGCAAGTACACGACCAAGCCCGAGATCCTGGGCACCCTCGAGCTCGACATGGAGAAGGTGGCGGCGCTCAAGCCCGACCTGATCCTCGACACCCGTTCCAGCGGCGAGAAGGCCCGCTACGACTCGCTGAGCAAGCTCGGCGTGCCCGTGGTCGGCGTGCCCAAGGGTGGCGAGATGTACCTGACCACGTGGGAGCAGCAGCTCGACATGGTCGGCAAGGCGCTCGGCAAGCAGGCCGAGGCCGCCGAGCTCAAGAGCGACCTCGACGCGAAGTTCGCCGCGGCCGCTCAGGCGAACCCGAAGTTCAAGGACGCGACCGTCGCGGCGGTCGCCCGCACCGGCGACGGCTGGGGCGCGTACGTCACCGGCGACGGCCGGGTCGACTTCCTCACCAAGCTGGGCTTCAAGAACGCGCCGGCGGTCGAGGCGCTCAAGAAGGACTCGTTCTACGTCATGCTCTCCAACGAGCAGCTCGACCTGGCGAACGCCGACCTGACCGTCGTGTTCCTCATCCAGGCGAAGATCGACCAGGTCAAGAACGACAAGCTGTTCCAGGCGGTGCCGTCGGTCAAGGCCGGTCACGTGGCCTACATGGACGATCCGGACGTCTCGAACGCGTTCTCGAGCGCGTCGGTCGCCGGCCTGTCCTACGCCGTGGACAAGGTCACCCCGCAGCTGGCCGCCGCTCTCGGCTGACCGCAGGTGCCGGACACCCGTCACCGCAGGGCCGCCGTGCTCACCACCGGACTGGTGGTGATCGCGGCGGCCCTTGCCGGAGCTGCCCTGCTGAGCCTCGCCGTCGGCGCGAGGCCCGTGCCGTTCGGGACGGTGCTGCACGCGCTGGCCGACCCCGACCCGAACTCCACCCTGGACCTGATCGTCACCGAGTCGCGCGTGCCCCGCACGATCGTCGGCCTGCTCGCCGGTGCGGCGTTCGGCCTGGCCGGCGCGGTGATCCAGGGCGTCACCCGCAACCCGCTCGCCGACCCCGGCATCCTCGGCGTCAACGCCGGCGCCGGGCTGTTCATCGTCATCGCGATCAGCTTCTTCGGCATCAGCGGCCTCACCGGGTACGTCTGGTTCGGCTTCCTCGGCGCCGCGGTGACCTCGGTCCTGGTCTACACCGTCGGGTCCATCGGCCGCGGCGGCGCGACCCCGGTCAAGCTGGCGCTGGCGGGCGCGGCGGTCACGGCGGCGCTCACGTCGTTCACCACGGCCGTGCTGATCACCGACGTGGACGCGTACGACCAGTTCCGCTTCTGGCAGGTCGGCTCGCTGGCCGGGCGGGGCACCGACATCGCCGTGCAGGCGTTGCCGTTCCTGGTGGCCGGCGCGCTGCTGGCGCTCTGGTCGGCGCGCGCGCTCAACGCGCTGGCCCTCGGCGACGACGTGGCCACCTCGTTCGGCCAGAACGTGATCGTCGCCCGGCTCGTCGCGGCCGGCGCGGTGGTGCTGCTCTGCGGCACGGCCACCTCGATGGCCGGCCCGCTGGTCTTCATCGGCCTGCTGATCCCGCACATCGCCCGCGCGATCACCGGGCCCGACCACCGCTGGCTGCTGCCGTACTCGATGCTGCTGGCCCCGCTCCTGCTGCTGCTCGCCGACGTGGTCGGCCGGGTCGTGGCCCGCCCCGGCGAGGTGCAGGTCGGCATCGTCACCGCCATCCTGGGCGCCCCGATCTTCGTGGCCATGGCGCGGCGCGAGAAGCTGGCCGAGCTGTGAGCGCGGGGATCGTCGCGCGGACCCGCCGGCGCGAGTCGGCGCGCGCCCGGCTGGTGACGCTCGTGCTGGCGGTCGCCGCGGTCGCGATGTTCGCGCTCACCCTGTCCTACGGCGACTTCCAGATCTCGCTGCCCGACGTGGTGCGGTCACTGCTGGGCCTGCCCACGCCCGCGGGCGTCGAATACGTCATGCACGACCTGCGCCTGCCGCGGGCCTCGGTCGCGGCGCTGGCCGGGTTCGCGTTCGGGCTGGCCGGCGCGATCTTCCAGCAGCTCCTGCGCAATCCGCTGGCCAGCCCCGACGTGATCGGTGTCAGCCAGGGCGCGACCACCGTCGGGGTGGTCGCCGTGCTGGTCCTGCACCTCGAGGGCGGCGTGGTCGCAGCGGCCGGCCTGGCCGGCGCGGTGGTCACCGCCCTGGTGATCTACGCGCTGTCCTGGCGCAAGGGCGTGGGCGGCTACCGCTTCATCCTGGTCGGCATCGGGATCGGCACGGTGCTGACCAGCGTCACCTCGTACGTTCTCACCCGCTCGGACGTCAAGATCGCGGCGGAGGCGATGATCTGGCTGACCGGAAGCGTCAACGGGCGCACCTGGCCGCAGATCGTCCCGCTCGCCGTCGCGCTGCTGATCCTGGCGCCGCTCGCGCTGGTCCTCGGTCGCACGCTCACGGGCATGCAGCTCGGCGACGACCTGGCCACGGCCTTCGGCGTACGGGTCCAGGCCAGCCGCTTCGCGCTGCTGATCACCGCCGTCTGCCTGACCGGCATGGCCACCTCGGCGGCCGGTCCGATCGCCTTCGTCGCGTTCATGTCGGGGCCGATCGCCGCGCGTCTGGTCGGCGGCGGACGACCCGTGCTCGTCCAGGCCGCCCTGGTCGGGGCCGCGCTGGTGCTCGTCTCGGACTTCATCGGGACCCACCTGCTCGGCTCGCGCCAGTTCCCGGTCGGCGTCGTCACCGGCGTGATCGGCGCCCCCTACCTGCTGTGGCTGCTCGCCACCGCCAACCGCACCGGCCGAGGAGGATGACCGTGCCCCTGGATCTGCAGGCCGATCGGCTGTCGCTGGGATACGGCGAACGGACGGTCGTCCGCGACCTCACCATGGACGTGCCGACCGGCAAGGTCACCATCATCGTCGGCCCGAACGCGTGCGGGAAGTCGACCTTCCTGCGCGGCCTGGCCCGGCTGCTGCCGGCCGCGTCGGGCGCCGTGCTGCTCGACGGCAAGTCCATCCACGCGACGCCCAGCCGCGAGGTCGCGAAGCACCTCGGCATCCTGCCGCAGGGGCCGGTCGCGCCGGACGGCATCACGGTCGCCGACCTGGTCAGCCGCGGCCGGCACGTGCACCAGGGCTGGTTCCGCCGCTGGAGCAGCGAGGACGACGAGGCGGTCACCGCGGCGCTCACCGCGACCGGCACGCTGCCGCTCGCGGACCGGCCGGTCGACGAGCTCTCCGGCGGCCAGCGGCAGCGGGTGTGGATCGCGATGGCGCTGGCCCAGCGCACCGGCATCCTGCTGCTGGACGAGCCGACGACGTACCTCGACATCGGCCACCAGGTCGAGGTGCTCGACCTGCTGACCGACCTCAACGAGGCCGAGGGCGCCACCGTCGTGATCGTGCTGCACGAGCTCAACCTGGCGTTCCGCTACGCCGACCACCTCGTGGTGATGAAGGACGGCGCGGTGGTGACCGCGGGGCGGCCCGGCCGGGTGCTCACCGAGGAGATCGTCGAGGACGTCTTCGGCATGCGCTGCCGGCTCGTCGACGACCCGATCTCGGACACGCCGATGATCGTGCCGATCGGCCGGCACCGAACCGGACGCTGATCGTCCGGAACACGGTCTAGCGTGCTCGCATGGCCACCTTCGAGCACCAGAACCTGAGCGGATCCCGGTTCCGCGACGTCGACCTGCGCCGGTCGGTGTTCCGCGACACCGACTTCTTCGGCTCGGTCATGCGCGGCGTCTACCTGGGCGACGTCGACATCGACGGCGAGATCTCGAACCTGGTGATCAATGGCGTCGACGTGGTGCCGCTGATCAACGCGGAGCTCGACCGCCGCGATCCCGACCGGCCCAGGATGAATCCCGCCGACCCGGCCGGGTTCCGCGAGGCGTGGGACATCGTCGAGCGCCGGTGGGCGGCCACGGTCGAGCGGGCCCGCGAGCTGCCGCCGGAGAAGCTGCACGAGTCGGTGGACGAGGAGTGGTCGTTCATCGAGACGCTGCGCCACCTGGCGTTCGCCACCGACGCGTGGGTGCGGCGCGCGATCCTCGGCGACCCGTCCCCGTGGCACCCGCTCGACCTGCCGTGGGACGGACTTCCGGACACTCCCGGCATCCCGCACGACCGCACGGTCCGGCCCACCCTGGACGAGGTGCTGGCGCTGCGGCACGACCGGATGGCGACGGTGCGCCGCGTCGTCGACGAGCTCACCGACGAGCAGCTGGCCGCGAACACGAAGCCCGTCGAGGGTGACAGCTGGCCGCCTCCGCGGAGCTTTCCCGTACGGAAATGTCTGTTGACCGTCCTCAACGAGGAGTGGCAGCACCGGTTGTACGCCGAGCGCGACCTCTCACGTCTCGGGTGACGTCCCGGCACGGTCGGTGTGGCCGAGCGAGCGGCCGGGCGCGACGCGGTCACGCACCAGCCGCTTGAGCTCGGGCAGCTCGGGGAAGCCGCCGGCCGCCTTGCGCGACCAGAGCAGCTCCTCGTCGAGCCGGATCTCGAACACCCCGCCGACGCCCGGCACCAGCGCCACCTCGCCCAGCTCCTTCTGGAACGTGGTGAGCAACTCCTGAGCGGTCCACGCGGCGCGCAGCAGCCAGCGGCACTGCGTGCAGTACTCGATCTCCAGGCGGGGCTGTCTCGTCACGACGTCGAGTATGCCTACCGGGAGAACGTGAAGTACTTGTAGTTGCCGTAGGTGGTCGTGTTGACCGTGTCACCGGACTTGCCGTACAGGTACGCGGACCGGACGCGGTACCTGACGCCGATGGTGTGCGTGCCCGTGAGGATGTTCTCCGAGACGCCGTTCTGCAGGACGGAGTAGGAGGCCCGCCAGGTCTGCCACTTGCTGCCGTTGAAGAAGTCGATGGTCAGGTACGGCTTCCGGCCCGGGTACTGCGGCATGTGGGTGAAGAACGACGGGTCCACCGACGAGCGGATGACGTGGTACGTCACCCCGCCGACCACGGCGGTGCCGTAGTGCTTGTCGATCGCGACCCACACGTTGACCTTGGTGGACACCGTCGACTTGGCGGCGCGCGCCGCGGTGAACGCGTCACCCCGGAAGATCGCCGAGAACGTGGTGTTGCGGGTCAGCTTGTACGACGCGGTCAGCACGCCCTTGCTGTTCACCGCGGCCCTGCGGACGAGCTTGCTGGGCTGGTCGGAGCCGAACGGGTCGGCCCAGATCTCGACCGTACGGCTGGAGTGGGTCGCGCCGAGCTTGGCGGTGAGGGTGACCGTCGACCCGTACGCGAAGACGCCGCCGTTGCGGTCGAGCGAGAGCGTCGTGGTCCCGGCCGTTCCCACGGCGAACGACTTGGTGACCGTGGCCGGCGAGAAGTCGTCGTTGCCGGCGAACGCGACCGTGTAGGTCACCGTGCCGCCCTTCGCCGGCTTGTCGCTGATCGTGAACCTGCCGCCGGCGGGCACGGTCGTGGGGCCGACGCGGCGGCTGCCGGCCGCGTCCTTGCGGGTGATCACCACGGGCAGGCCGGCCGGGACCGGGCTCGCGAAGACGCCCGTGATCGTCGCCGTCGCGCCGAGGGCGAGCTTGGCGGGCACGCTGAGCGCGACGGTCGTGGTGGTCCGGGACGGGTCGCCGAAGATCTGCAGCGCGAACTTCTCGGGTGTGCCCGCGACGGTCTCGTCCGAGACGCCGAACAGCCGCGGGCCACCGGGCTCCCAGGCGAGGCCGCCCGGCAGCAGCGTGCCGGCGTTCCTCAGGTCGTACTGCCTGGTCGCGGCGGCCTTGCCCGGCGTGAACAGCGAGACGGCCTTGGCCGCCGTGCCGGGCCGCCCGACCGCCACCGTGCCGTCCGCCCGCACGGCCACGGCGTTGCCGTCCGGGCCGGCGGTGTAGTTCTCGATCGTGCTCAGGTCGGCGGGCTTCACGGCGCGGGCGGGGCTCCCGAGCCCGGCCGTGACCAGCCGGCTCCCGTCGGCGGTGAACGCCAGGTCCTGCGGGCGGTCGGCGCCGAGCTGCCTGGTGACCACTTTGGTCGGTGGGGTCGTCGAGACGTCCACGACCGTGAAGGTCGCGGGCTTGACCGAGGTGTCGGTGGCGACCAGGAGGTTGCCGGAGGCGGCGAACGCCGGACCGGTCGAGAACGAGACGTCCACGACGCCCGGCCGCAGGGTGGGCTCGTCGCCGCTGCGGTCGAGGCGGCCCAGCTTGCCGTTGCCCGCGCCGAACCAGATGCCGCCGCCCGCCTGGGCGACCGCGAGCGGCCGTTCGGCGCCGCCCGCGGGGTACGTCTCGAGCCTGCCGCCGTTCTCGCTGAAGGCGACGATCGCGTTCAGGCCGGGCACGGCGGCGTAGACGTCGCCGTCGTCGGCGAGCGCCAGCCCCGCGATGCCCGGCAGCTTGTCGACCGTGTTCGTCACCTTGCCGGCGTAGTCGGTGGTGACCAGCTTGCCGCCGGACGGGTCGCTGATGAAGATCCGCTTGCTGGCGCCGTTGACGACGATGTCGCCGAACGAGGCGATCGGCAGACCGGTCACCAGGTCGGCGGCGCGCGCGGGCCCGGGGGAGCTCAGGATGAACGCGGCCGAGCCCGCGACGAGGGTGGCCGACAGCGCGGTGCGGATCATCCGATGCGACACGACGCGCATCGTATGGGGGCGGGCGGCGGATGCTGATCATCCGAACGGACCGCGCCCGCCGCCCCACCTGTCACACGTCCGCCGTCTGGCCCTCCAGCACGCGGTCGCTCTGCTCGTCCGCGGTGGTGATGGCGATGCGGCGCGGCTTGGCCGCCTCGGCGACCGGGATGGTCAGCGTCAGCACGCCGTCCTTCCAGGTGGCGGAGATGTGCTCGAGGTCGAGCCCGTCGCCGAGGGTGAGCCGGCGCTCGAACGTGCCGGTCGCCCGCTCACGGCGCAGCCACTGCACCTCTTCGCCGCGCGGGGAGCGCTCGGCGCGGATGGTCAGCACGCGGCCGTCGACACCCACGTCGACCGAGCCCGGGTCGATGCCCGCGAGGTCGCAGTGCAGCACGAAGTGGTCGCCGGAGCGGTAGAGGTCCATCGGCATCGCGATCGGGGCGACGCCGCCGCTGCTGGTGGCGCCGAGCATCTGGCCCGCCAGGCGGTCGAACTCACGGAAAGGATCGAAAGTCAGCACCACGGGATCCACCTCCCACTAGACAGCCCGCCGGCGAGTCCGGCGGCGCACGTGGCGCTCGGCTCAGATCAACTCTGCCGAGGTCGCGCGGCTCGTCCCGAGGTGGTTCATCACCGCGGTGAGCAGCAGCGACAAGTCATTTTTTAGCACTCGCCAGCCGAGACTGCCAAGTGGTTCCGGCGAAATTCTGTCGTACGCGGCCGGTAGCGTCCCGAGCATGAACCGCACCCGTGCATCGGTCGCTCTGGCGGCGCTGTCGCTGGGTGCCTTCCTCTACGTCACCATCGAGACGCTGCCCATCGGGCTGCTCGCCGCGATGGCCGGCGACCTGGGCGTCACGCAGTCGTCGGTCGGGCTGCTCGTCACGGCGTACGGCTTCGTCGTCGTGGTCTGCACGGTGCCGCTCACCCGGCTCACCGCCGCGTGGCCCCGCCGTCGTCTGCTGGGCGTGCTGCTCGCCGTCGTCGCCGTGTCGACCGCCCTGTCCGCGCTGGCGATGAACTATCCGTCGCTGCTGGCCGCCCGGGTCGCCATCGCGCTGAGCCAGTCGGTCTTCTGGGCCGTCGTCACCCCCGCCGCGGCGGGCCTGTTCCCGCCGCGGCTGCGGGGCCGCGCGCTGTCCGTGGTGTTCGCCGGCAGCTCCGCCGCGCCGCTGGTCGGCGTCCCGCTGGGCACCTGGCTGGGCCAGCGGTTCGGCTGGCGACTGCCCTTCCTCGCGCTGGCCGTGGTCGCCGTGGTCGTGCTGGTCGTCGTGCTCGCGCTGCTGCCCGAGACCCCGCGCGGCGAGAGCTCCGCCGACCGCGGCAGCGCCCCCGACGCCGGCCGTTACCGCGTGCTGGTCGCCGGCATCGCGCTGACCATGGCGGGCGCCTTCGCCGCGTTCACCTACGTCGACCCCTTCCTCACCGAGGTGAGCGGCTTCGACGCGTCCGCGCTCGGCCCGATCCTGCTGCTGCGCGGCGCCGCGGGCCTGCTCGGCGTCCTGGTCGCGGGGCTGGTCGCCGCCCGCTGGGGCTGGCAGAGCTTCCTCGTGACGGCCGTCCTGCAGGCCGTGACGCTGGCCGCCCAGTTCGCCTTCGGCACCGACCAGCTGACCGCCGTCGTCACCACCGCCGTGGCGGGCTTCGCCCTGTCCACCTTCACCTCCGTGAGCGGCGTCCGCGTCCTCGAGGTGGCCCCCGCCAGCACCGACATGGCCGCCGCCGGCACCTCCACCGCCTTCAACGTCGGCATCACCGGCGGCGCCCTGCTCGGCAGCTCCCTGCTCACCTCCGCCGGGCCCCGCTCCACCGCCCTGGCCGGCGCCGCCCTCACCGTCGTGGCCGCCTTCGTCATCCTGGCCGAGCCCCGCCTGGCCACCGCCCGCCGCCGTCCGGCTCCCGTCCCCGCCTTGACCCCTTCCGGCGGCCACGACGCGGCTTAGCGGGGCTTCGTGACGGTCCTCATCCCGCGCCGGTTCCGCCGGTTGCATCGGGCAGGTCGGTCGTCCGCCGTGGCTGCCTCCGGCCGCTCGGCGGGCGGGCTGGTCTCCGCCTTCTGCAGGTGGTGCAGGTGCAGGCAACGCCACGACGGCGTAGCGGGCTGACCAGAGGTGAGAGCACCGACAACGGGCCGGCCCTGACCGCTGACCGCCAACTGAAGCCCGGCGCTCGGACTGTGCCGGGAGCAATCCAGCGCCGCACCCTGAGCCGGTATCGCCACACCACCGGCAGCACCCTTTCCGCGTGCTTCAGCGGCGTGCTGGTAAGCCCGCATGACGGCGGAGTCGGCGCTGATAGCTCACCCGGCCGGCTGACCATCGTCACGGACTCGGCGTGGGCGAGGATCCGTTCCGAAGCGCCGTCGTCGGTCCACCTGCGCAACGATTCATGCCAGGTCCTGCCACGGCCCCCGATCCGTGCCTGCAACAGAATTCAGTGACTACCCGTCGGTGATCACGCCACCGGCGTTCCTGGTTACGTGTAGCGACATGGCGCGATGGTTGCGGTTGCTGCCTCGTCCCCTTGCCCGGCGCGTTCTCGTACCTGCCCCGCCAGTCCAGTTACGACAAGCGCCCAAGGGCTGTCGCGCTTGGGTTGTGGGGGATACGCCCAGGCCGTGTCCTGCCGATCACCGAAGCCAAATCAGGGCGGCGATGAGCAGCAGTTTGAGCGGTAGAGGGCGGCGCGTTCGGCGTAGCGGGTGGCGAGGGCTCGCCACTGCTTCAACCGGTTGATGCAGCGTTCCACGACGTTTCGCCGCCGTAGAGCTCGCCGTCGAAGGCCGGTGGTCGTCCGCCGTGGCTGCCTTTGGCGACTCGGCGGGCGACTTGGTCGCTGCGTTCCGGAATGGTGCAGGCAACACCACGACGGCGTAGTCCGCGGCGGGTCGGGTCGTGGGCATAGGCCTTGTCCGCGATCAGGTGCTCAGACCGCCCCGGGAGCGGCCCAGCGCCTCACCGTCCTGCGCCGGTATCGCGATACCGCCGGCAGATCCCCCTTTTTTACGCGCTCCAGCGGCGTGCTGGTGGGCATGCACGACGCTGGAGTCCACGCTGACGATCCATTCCACCGGCTGAGCATCGTCATGAACCTGTGCAGGGGCGAGGATCCGTTCCCAGGTGCCATCATCGGTCCACCGGCGTAACCGTTCATGGCAGGTCTTCCACGGCCCGTACCGCTCCGGTAGGTCCCGCCACGGCGCCCCGGTCCGCGCCTGCCACAAGATCCGGTTGATGACCTGACGGTGATCACGCCACCGCCCGTGGCGGCGGCCCGGTTGCGGCAGCAACGGCTCGATCTCCGCCCACGCCTTATCCGTCAGCTCACCGCGCCCAACCCCAGACATATCAATCAGAACTGATCACGGCCTAGGACGGCGCGAGCCCGTCGGGACTTGACGGCGTAGCTACCGCTGCTGCGGCAGGCGGTCCCGGTGATCGCCGCCGACACCGAGCCGGCTGTCGGCGTGCGCCTGGTCACTGGGCCTGCGCGGTCAAGCGGGCGATCACCGGGAAAGGCCACCGCGTGAAGCGGACCGCCTCGCGGCGGACCTGGGCGAACTGTGTCTCGGCGGCGCGTTCGGCCCGGCGCAGGGACCAGCGGACGTCGTAGATCCGCAGGAGGCCGCCGGGGCGGAGGACGCGGCGCAGGTCGCGGATGCCGGCGTCCACCCGCGACCAGTGGTGCTGGCTCAGCGACGAGACGATCAGGTCGAAGGTCGCGTCGGGGTAGGGGAGCGCGGCCACATCGCCGACGGTGTAGGTGACCCGGCCGGACGGGTCCCGGCCGCGGGCGTACTCGATCATCTGCGGGGACAGGTCGACGCCGTCGAGGGTCCACGACGGTTCGGCCTCGGCGAGCGCCCGCGGGATGCGGCCGGGGCCCGTGCCGGCGTCGAGCACTCTCGCGCCGGCGGGCAGGCCGAGGGCGCGGGTGTCGGCGACCACGTGGTCGTAGAGTCGCCGGCCCAGGCGGAGGGCGTGACGGTCGTACTGCTCGGCATGGGTGAACGTGTGCATGATCCGCTCCCGGACTGAGTGTTCGCTTCCGAACATCGTGTTCGGTTACGGTGGGAGGGGTCAACGCGCGGATTCGCCGCGCTGTCCCGAACCGCACACATGCGGCCAAGTGGCCGGAAGGACGGACATGGCAGCGGAGGACCGGCGCGTACGGCGTACGCGGGCCGCTCTTCAACAAGCATTGGTGAGCCTGGTCGTGGAGCGCGGCTACGACCGCGTCACCGTGCGGGACGTGCTCGATCGGGCCGACGTCGGCCGGTCGACGTTCTATGCGCACTACCGCGACAAGGACGCGCTCTTCGCCTCCTGCTTCGAGGACCTGCGCACCGGCCTCGAGCGCGAGCTGGCCGCGCTGGCCGATGAGCGGTCCGGCGACCCGGTCCGGGCCCTCGGCGTGGTGTTCGAGCACGCCCACCGGCACGCGGACGTCTATCGCGCGGTCGGCACGAGCCACCTCCATACGATGCTGTTCGAGGTGATGCGCGACCACCTGTGCACCCACGACGAGCTGCAGCTGCCGGTCGAGGTGGCGGCCGAGTACCACGCGAGCGCGCTGGTCGGCATCCTCGGATGGTGGGTGCGGGCCGGCTTCCCGCACGGGCCGGGGGAGATGGCGCGCATGATCCGCCGGCTCACCGTCGGCGGCATCACGGCCACGTGGCGGGAGGAGGCGGCAGACTGGTCGCATGCGCGCATTCGTGATCACCGGGCCGGGGCGGTCTGAGGTCGTCGAGGTCGAACCGCCGGTGGCGGGCGCCGGCGAAGTGGTCGTCGACGTCGAGCGGGCCGGTGTCTGCGGCACGGACATGGAGTTCCTCACCGGTGACATGGCCTACCTGGCGACCGGCGACGCCACGTACCCGGTCCGCATCGGCCATGAGTGGAGCGGCGTGGTTTCCTCGGTCGGCGCCGGGGTCGACGCATCGTGGCTGGGCAAGCGGGTCACCGGCGACACCATGCTCGGGTGCGGCCACTGCGCGCGGTGCACCAGCGGCGGCCAGCATCTCTGCGCCGACCGGTACGAGATCGGCATCCGGCACGGCTGGCCCGGCGCGCTGGCCGAGCGCCTCCCGGTGCCGGCGAAGGCGCTGTTCGAGCTGCCCGACGCGGTCGACGCCACGCTCGGCGCGCTCGTTGAGCCGGGCGGCAACGCGCTTCGCGCCGTCCGCGCCGCCGACCCCGCGCCGGGCCGGACGGTGCTGGTCACCGGTCCGGGCACGATCGGCCTGCTGGCGGCCATGTTCGCCCGCGCCCGCGGCGCCGACGTGCACCTGCTCGGCGCGACCACCGAGTCGCTCGACTTCGCCCGCTCGCTCGGCTTCGCGAACGCCTGGACCCGCGAGGAGCTGCCGGCGGTGCCGTTCGACGCGATCATCGACGCCAGCAACGCGCCGTCGCTGCCCTCGTTCGCGGTGGAGCGCGTCGAGCCCGGCGGCCGGGTCGTCTGCATCGGCATCGCCGGCGAGCCGTCCCTCGTGGACACGCGCCAGGCCGTCCTCAAGGACCTCACCGTCGTGGGCGTGCTGAGCGCGTCCGGCGGGCTGGCCGAGACCATCGAGACGTACGCCTCGGGCGCCGTCGACCCGCGGCCGCTGGTCGGCGAGACGGTGGGCCTCGACGAGGCCGCCGACGTGCTCGCCGGCCGCCGGCGTGGGGCTGCACCGAAGGTCCACATCGACCCCCGGGGCGTGAGCCGCTAGGTGTGCATCTGCCAGAGTCGGTTTACACCTGGGTCTGACTCTTTTGCTTAAGTCGTTCGTAGGGTGTCTGGCCGTCCAGGGCGCCGTGTGGGCGGTGGTAGTTGTAGTAATCCTCCCATTCGCGCAGCTTGTCGTTGAAGACGCCGGTGTCGTCGATGACGACGCCTTCGAGCATGCGGTAGAACTCTTCGGCGTCGATGCGGTGGGACCGTTCGACCTTGCCGTTGAGGTGCGGCGATGCGGGTTTGATGTAGGTGTGGGCGATGCCTTGGTCGAGCACGTGCCAGTGGAACTGGGTCTGGAACTCGGCACCGTTGTCGGTCTGGATGACCTCCACCCGAAACGGCAGGCGTTGCAGCACGTAGTCGAGGAACTGGATGGCGGTCTTCTGATCGCATCGCGGGTAGATGCGCAGCACGCGCAGCCGGGTGCAGTCGTCGATCGCGGTGAACTGGTAGTACCTGGCACGGCGGCGTTGCTTGGGTAGCCGGCCTGATACCGGCGCTGTGCCGGCCGCGGGGTCGGCGGGCAGGCCGATCGGCTCGATGAACTTGACGTCGATCTGGAGCCGGTTGCCGGGAAGTGGTTTCTCGTAACGTTTCCAGCGTTTCTCGCGGCTGGTGTAGCGCTGCGAGGCGGGCAGCCGGTTGAGGCCGAGGCGGACCAGGATGTTGTAGATCGCCGAGCTGGTGATCGTGATGTCGTGGTATCGCTTGAGATACATCTGGATCTTCACCGGGCCGAAGTGATAGTTCTGCCGCAGGTAGACGATCTTGTTGACGATGTCGGCATGCGTCGCGGTCGGGCAGTGGTGCGGGGCGCTCGAGCGATCGCGCAGGCCGGTGAGGCCTTCGTCCTGGTAGCGGCGCAGCCATTTGTAGTAGGTCGGCCGGCTGATGCCGTAGTAGCGGCAGGTGCGGGCGACGTTGCCGGTGACTTCTTCAACGTGCCGCAGAACCGCCAGGCGATGCTGTGCCTGACGGTCCAGCTTCTGGTCCATCGACGGGGGCATAAGTCTCCAACGATCGGAGACCCGAAGTGTTAACAACCTCTGGCAGTTTTAGAGCTAGGCCAGGTGGCCGCGCAACGTCGCCGCCTCGGCCTCCAGCCGCTGCGCGTGCTCGGCACGGCCGAGCGCCCGGTAGTCGGCGGCCGCCTGCTCCCGCTCGTCCGCCTCGGCGCGGACGATGCGGGCCACGTCGTCCTCGGTGAGCACCCGGCGGGCCACCTCGGTCGCGCCCGCGCCGACGGGCGCCTCCTCGATCGCGAGTCCCCGTCCGCCGTCGGCCGGCGCCACCGCCTCGGCGTTGTCGATGGCGGCGAGCGTCGCCCGCAGGGCCGAGACCGCGGCCCGGTCCCCGGCCTTCATGGCCGCCGGCAGTGCCGTGCGCAGCCTCTCCCGCAGAGTCATGCGCGAGACGCTAGCCGATCCGCCTCAGTCCGACGACCTGGTTTGCACCGGGCCCGACAGCGCGAGCCGCTGCCCCGGATAGATGCGGTCCGGATCGGACAGCACGCCGGCGTTGAGGCGGTGCAGCGTACGCCAGCCGCCCGCCACCCCGGTCTGCGCCGCGATAGTCGCCAGCGTCTCCCCGGCGCGGACGACGTGATAGCGCGCCGAGCTGCCGGCGCTGACGGTCCGGTACTGCTTGGCCGACCCGGCGCGCCGGCCGCAGGAGGGCCAGGCGCCCAGCCCCTGGCCGCGCCGGACGCGCTCGGCGACGAGGATCTGTTCGTCGCGGCTGGCCTGGTCGGCGGTGCCGGCGAACCGCGAACCGCCGTACGCCCGCCAGGTGCTGCGGCTGAACTGCAGGCCGCCGTAGTAGCCGTTGCCCGTGTTGATGCTCCAGTTGCCGCCCGACTCGCAGTGCGCGATGGCGTCCCAGTTGACGTCGGAGGCGGGCGACGGCGCCGCGGCGGCCGGTGTGACGACCGGTGCGGCCAGTGCGGTGAGGCCCGCCGCGGCCAGAACCAGCGCGACGCGGGCAGGATTGCAGACTCGTGCCATGACAGGTTGCCCTCCACGCCTGCGAGGTGAGCTGTCGGGTTCGGGCTGAGGTGCCCGGCCGCGTACGTGCGGCTTCACCCCGAGGCGCGCGGGCGCGCCGAGGAACGTGGGTCCCCCGCTCCATGCCGTGGGTGTGAGTCCCGCCGGGCGGCGGCAGGATTAGGCGTTCCGCCCGCGGGGTCCGCGCTCTTCGCGGACAGGGCCGGCGGGGCCTCGAGGAGCCCGGCACCGGCCGATTCGTACGGGATCAATGGGTCTGAGACTAGCTGTGGCGAGCGGTTTATGAGGCGCTGATGCAAAATCCACAACCATGAGCGACCGCGTCCGCGAGCACGATATCGTCGTCTACGGGGCCACCGGGTTCGTCGGCGTCATCACCGCGCGCTACCTCGCCGAGCACGCGCCGGCGGGCACGCGCGTGGCCCTGGCCGGCCGTTCCGGGCAGCGGCTGGCCGACGTCCGGGGGCAGCTCGGCGTCGACTGGCCGACCGTCGTGGCCGACGCCGCCGACGGCGAGGCGCTGTCCCGGCTGGCTGCCTCGGCCCGGGTCGTGATCACCACCGTCGGTCCCTACCTGCGGTACGGCAAGCAGCTGGCGCGCGCGTGCGCCGAGGCGGGCACCGACTACGTCGACCTGACCGGCGAGGTGGTGTTCGCCCGCGAGAGCATCGACGGCAACCACGAGATCGCACGCCGCACGGGCGCCCGCATCGTGCACTCCTGCGGGTTCGACTCCGTTCCGTCCGACCTCGGCGTCCACGTCCTCGCTCAGCGGGTCGCGGCCGACGGCGCCGGCGAGCTCACCGACACCACCATGGTCGTGACCAGCCTGCGCGGCGGCGTCAGCGGGGGCACGGTCGACACGTTGCGCACCCAGCTGGACGTGGTGCGCGACGATCGCCGGCTGCGGCGGATCGCCGCCGGGCCGTACTCGCTGAGCCCCGACCGCGCCGCCGAACCCGACCTGGGCCGCCAGGGCGACGTGGCCACCGTCCGGGGCGCCGACGTCCATCCCCGCCTGCGCGGCACCCTCGCGCCGTTCTTCATGGCCTCCTACAACACCCGCGTGGTGCGCCGCAGCAACGCCCTGCGCGACTGGCGGTACGGCCGCCGCTTCCGCTACCGCGAGCTGATGAGCGTCGGCGCGTCCCCGCTCTCGCCGCTGCTCGCCAACGGCGTGCGGCTGGGCCTCGGCGCGCTGGTCGCGGGCATGATGCTGCCGCCGACGCGGTTCGTGCTCGACCGCGTGCTGCCCAAGCCGGGCAGCGGGCCGGACGAGCGGGTCCAGCGCGACGGCCACTTCACGTGCGACTTCTTCACCACCACGACGACCGGCGCGCGCTACACGGCCCGCTTCCGGGCGAACGGCGATCCCGGCTACGCGGCCACGGCGGTCATGCTCGCGGAGTCGGCGCTTGCCCTGGTGTACGACCGGGAGGCGCTCCCACCCTCGGACGGCGGTGTGCTGACCCCGGCCACCGCCCTCGGCGACGCGCTGGTCACCCGGCTGCGCGCCGCCGGCATGGAGATCACGGCCGCGCCGGCGTAGGGACCGTCAGAGCGACGTGGCGCTGCCGACCAGGGCCAGGGCGATGCCGGTCAGGTGCTCGGCGAGCTGGTCGGGGTCGCCGGGCATGTCCTGCGAGATCCAGTGGATGATCACTTCGCTGAGGCCCGCCACGAGGGCGAGCAGCGTCCGGTCGTACGCCAGCCGGTCCTTGGGCTCTCCGGTCGCGCGCCGCAGCACCTTCGCCACGAACTGGGCGTCCTCGCGCAGCACCCCGCGGCGGCGGGTCTCCATGCGCGGCGCGTTCACGTAGATCACGCGGGCGCTCTCGGGGTGGCTGCGCAGCATGCCGACCAGCGCGTGAAGCGCCGGGCCGAACACCTCGGCCAGGTTCGCCGGCTGCTCCGGCACGGCCGCCGCGATGCCGCTCAGCAGCCACTCGTTCTGTTCGCGGTTGACCTTCAGCAGCAGATCGGCCCGATCGTCGAAATGCTCGTAGAAGTACCTTTTGGACACCTTCGCGGCGGCGCACACGTCGGCCACCGTGACGTCCTCGTAGTCGCGCGTGCCGAACAGGTGCACCGCGGCCGCCACGATCCGGTCGCGCCGCTCGCTGGACCGCTGCTGGCGAGAGCGCCCGGCGTAGGTCTCACCCCGCCGAGGCGCCACCGTGGTTCGTTCCTCCACGACGACAACGTTACGACTCCGCCGTCACACCCACCCGTCGACGGTCCACAATGGCCGTTTCCGGGGCCGCGTACGGCAGCCTCTTGGTCAGGCGATGCACCATGATCAGCGGAACGATCCCGAAGACGCCGAACGAGATGTCGATCAGGGTCCACCAGGGCGGCAGCCCGCGGATCGGGCCCGCGATCAGCGCCAGCGGGACGATCCCCGCACAGCACACCATTCCCCAATGGATCACCCAGACGTTGCGGACCGGATCGCGCCACGGCCCCCAGAACGCGATCGCGATGACCAGGTGGGCGAAGGCGAGCCAGTCGGTCCCGTACGCGATGAAGGGGTAGCGCTCGCCGGTGACGGTCAGCCCCTCGTGCACGCGGTCGATCCAGGCGACGAGCGGGCCGGGCGCGGGAACGGCATGTAGCACCCCGGCCAGCACCCGGGTCTCGGTGAGGAGGGGGAACGCGGTGACGCCACTCAGCACCAGCCCGACGACGAAGACCAGCAGCCAGGCGCGGATCGCTTTCATGATCACAACGTAGGCGCTGGGCGCCGGGCCGGGCGACTCCCTGCACCAGATCTTCACAGACGCAGCGGTGCGATCCGGGCACCATGACCAATCACTCATGCCTACATATCCCTCGCTACTGGCCGCAACCGGTCCCCGACGGCAGGATCGAGTGGTGGTCGCCAGCCGTCTCCCCTTTCCGCTCACGCTGACCGGAGACGGCCTCGTCCTGCGCGAATGGCGTTCCGAGGACCTCGACGACCTGGTCCGCATGCTCGACGAGCCCGAGATCGCCCGGTGGCGCCCGATGCCCTCGCCGTTCGACGTGGAGGCCGGCATCGCGTATCTCAAGCGCTGCCACCAGGGCCGGATCACCGGTCAGCGGATCCAGCTCGCCATCACGACCGACGGCGGACGGCCGCTCGGCGAGGTGCTGCTGTTCGGCGTCGACCTGGGCCTCAAGGAGGCCGAGCTCGCCTACCTGGTCGACGTGCGGGAGCGCCGGCGAGGGCTCGCCTCGGGGGCGTTGTCCCTTCTTTCCGCGTACGCCCGCAGCAGTCTGCATCTCGGCCGGCTCCTGCTGCGCATCGACTCGCGGAACACCGCCAGCACTGCCGTGGCGCGGCACTGCGGCTACCGGCTCACCGGCGAGCCACCGATCCTGCAGGAGACACCGTACGGGCCGAGCCGGCTCGACACCTGGGAACTCGTCGAGCGGCAGACCGGCAGCCGCCGCGATCGCCAGAAAAATGTCGCAGCCCGGCGGTACGGTCGTCGCACCTGACTCCCCTGGGAGGTGCCGTGGTCACCGTCGACCGTGCACAAGTGATGGCCTACCGGGTCGCCGCGCTGGGGCTCGCCGAGCGCGTCTCCGACCGCCCCGCCGACCTGCCCGTCCTCGACCTCGGCGTGCAGGAATACACGCCGGGTTCGGCCCAGGTCGCGCTCGCCGCGCGCACGAGCGCCGACCCCGCCGACGACCGCCTGATCACCGTCTGGGCGGCCCGCGGCGCGCCGCATCAGCATCGCCGTGCCGACCTCGCCGCGCTCGTCGAGCAGCTGTGGCCGATCAGCGACGCCGACGCGTCCGCGCGCATCAAGAGCGGCCAGATCCCCGAGGGCATGAAGCTGGGCATCGAGGCGTTCCGCGTCACCGCCGACGC
The DNA here is from genome assembly GCF_051386375.1 of Actinoplanes sp. URMC 104. Lineage (NCBI taxonomy): Bacteria > Bacillati > Actinomycetota > Actinomycetes > Micromonosporales > Micromonosporaceae > Actinoplanes > Actinoplanes sp. URMC 104. Next base: position 545,657 of record NZ_JBPQTO010000004.1, read on the forward strand.
GTTCCGCGAGGTGGTGCACGAGCCGATGCCGCGCGGCGAGGTGAGCACCGAGGTCAGCAAGCGGGTGCCGCGCTCGCTGACCTACGACTGCCGCTCCTGCCGCGCGCGGCACATCGCGGGCAACGTCTGGCAGCACGCCGGGCTGGCCGGCGGCGTCGAGGTGCAGTCCCGCGGCCGCGACGCCATGCTCGGCCCGATCCCCGACGCTCCGCCGCGCCCCGAGCGGAACGCCGGGCTCGCCGACCTGATCGTCACCTACCTGCGGTTCCTTGGCCCGGCCGGCCCGCTCGAGGTGGGCAAATACCTGGGCAGCTCGACCGCCGAGATGAGATCCGCGTGGCCGTCCGACCGGTTGACCGAGGTCGTGGCCGACGGCCGCAAGGCCTGGCTCCCCACCGACGCCGTCGCGTCGCTCGAGTCGGCCTCCCCGGTGCCCGGGGTGCGCTTCGTGCCGCCGATGGACCCGCTGCTGCAGGCGCGCGACCGCGACCTGCTGGTGCCCGGCCGCGACCGGCAGAAGGAGGTGTGGCGCACCCTGGGCAATCCGGGCGCCCTGCTCGTCGACGGCGAGGTGGCCGGCGTCTGGCGGGCCAAGGTCTCCGGCCGCAAGCGGATCGAGCTGACCGTCACCACGTTCGAGTCCCTTCCCGCCTCGCGGCGCAAACAGGTCGACCAGGAGGCCGCCGAGGTCGCCCGGGCCCGTCAGGTTCCCGAGGCCACGGTCGCCTTCGGATAGGCGTCGTGCCCCGGTTCGCCGGATCGCGGACGGGTGGTTGTCGTGGTCAGAGCGGTGCCGGTGCCGCCGAGCCGACGTTGAGGAATTCCGGAGGTATCCGAAAGGCAACACGTGAGTAACAATGGCATTGATCGGAGTGCGTGCCGTCCAACGAAGTGGCCGCGGCCCCGACCGGAGGTGGCGACATGTTGAGCAGGGAAGACAGCCGTCGGCTGGCGCAGCTGGAGCGTCAGCTGCGGCGTGACGACCCCGAGTTCTGTGCCCGCATGACCAGCGGCCGGCTCGATCCCCCGCGGCCCAAACGCCCACCCCTGTCCCTGTTCCTCACCGCCGCCGTCATCTGGACCGCCGCCTTCATCCTCGGCGTCCTCGGCTGGTGGATCGCCGCGGCGGCTTCCGCCTTCTTCGCCACGCTCGTCATCGCCGCCGCCCTGCTGCGCCGCCCACCGGGCCGCCCCCGCCGCATCACTCCCGATCAGCTGCCGCCAGATCACTGACCCCGCCCGCTCCCGCCGCGGCGTCCCTCAGCGACAGTCCGGCGGCCGCGGATTCGTGGCGTGCCGGTGGCGCCGACATGATGCGGGCGCGGCGCGGGCCTGCCGCTGTCGTTGGTGCGGGCTTGCCGCTGGCGACGGTCCCCGGGTGGCGCAGCAGCCGGTGGCACAGGCGAAAGCCTGCCGTTGGCGCGGGGGACCGCTTGGTGGCGCGGGCGCGGACCTGCCGCTGTCGTTGGTGCGGGGTCGCCGCTGGCGGGAATCTGCGAGTGGCGTAGGTCCGCCGGTGGTGCAGGTTTGCTGGCGGCGCGGGCGAGGGCCTGCCGCTGTCGTTGGCGCGGGCCTGCGCTGGCGCGGGTCCGCGGGTGGCGCAGGCGAAGGCCTGCCGTTGGCGCGGGGAACGCTTAGTGACGGTCGTGGGTGCCGGTCGCCGCAGCCGACCGCGTCAGCCGCTCTGCGGCGCAGGTGCTCGCCAGTCGCCCACGCCGCCTATACCTACCCGGCGACGTGCTCGATCGTCTTCGTGGGTGTAGCGGCGGGACGCTCGAGGCCATCACAGCGTGGGACGGCAGCTACCTTCCTTCGCTCGGTCAGCCGGCCCGGTACCGTCCCCCACCGCCGGCGGTGCGCGATGTCGTCCCGGGGCCGGCGTGCTTCGTTCCGTTGGTTGATTTCGTCCGCGTGGCGGTGCTCGATGTCATCCGGTGCCGTGTTGCTTCGTTAGCCGGGGTTGATCGTCGGTCGGTGAGTGTCGTGCTCGCTCCCGGGCCAATGGAGGGCCGCGGTCGCCGCCCACGTGGCCGTCGCCGCGGCGGCGGTGCTGTCAACGAGTGCTATGCCCGCGCCTGGTCAGCGGTCCGGCCGTGAGCGCCACGGTGCTTGCGCCCGGTCAGCGTCCGGTGGGTCTGCCCGTGCCGCCGTGCTCGCGATCGGTCAACGACGGTGATCTGTCTTCGCCGCAAGTGCTCGCCAGGGTCAGCGACGGCGATCTGCCTGGGCCGCCGCGCTGGTTGTGTCGTCGGCCAACTGCTCGGCATCTGAGTTGACGAGCGCAGCTAGGCCCCGCTCATCGCTACGTCAAACGCCCCTCACTCTGTGACCACCTTCCGCGGCGCGACACCTTAAGTGGCGTGTGCCCGGTCAGTAGTCGGGCGGACGCGCGATCGCGGCCAGTCAGTGCCTCTCGATTGCGGCGAGTGGGTGGCAGATGCGCGATCACGGTGAGTCAGTAGCCGTCGGTCGCGGTGAGTGGCTGGCGGGTGCGGGGACGTGGTGTGGGAGCAGCGGCCCGTTCTGAATTGCCGGCGCCGGGGCGGAGAGGCGGCGCAGGGCGGAGACCGGCGGGGGAGGCGGACAGGCGGGACCGGCGGGGAGGAGGCGGGGCGGAGAGGTGGCGCGGGACGGGGACCGGCGGGGGAGGCGGAGAGGCGGCGTCGGATGGGACTAGCGCGCGGAGAGACGGAGAGGTGGCGCGGGACGGGGACCGGCGGGGGAAGGCGAAGAAGCGGCGTCGGACGGGACTGGCGCGCGGAGAGGTGGAGTGGACGGCGTCGGACGGGACTGGCGCGCGGAGAGGTGGAGTGGACGGCGTCGGACGGGACTGGCGCGCGGGGGAGGTGGAGAGGCGGCGCTGGACGGGGACCGGCGCCGCCTCTCCCGAGGGGCCCGGTGGGCGCCGGGGCGGCCACCGGGTCCTGGCTGGGGGTCAGGCGGTGGCGGGGCGGAACACCCAGATGCGCAGCAGCAGGAAACGGACGGCGGTGGCGAGGAGGTTCGCGATCACCAGGACGGCCAGCTCGACGGGCTTGGCGGGGGCCGAGTGCAGGGCGTCCAGCAGGGCCAGGGAACCGCTCGTCAGCGCCAGGCCGATGCCGAAGACGATCAAGCCTTGGGCTTGGTGCCGCCACGCGTTGTCGGTTCCGCGTACGCCGAAGGTCAGACGGCGGTTGGCGGCGGTGTTCGCGACGGCGGTGACCAGCAGGGCGATGAAGTTCGCCCACTGCGGGCCGGCGCCTAGGCGGAGCAGCGCGTAGAGCGCCAGGTAGGCGAGCGTGCTGGCGACGCCCACGAAGGCGAAGCGCAGGAGCTGACCGGTGAGGCCCGCGGGCACGCCGTCCACGGGCAGCGGGTTGCGGCCGAGCTGTTCGCGCAGCGCGGCGAGCGGCAGCCGGCCGGAGCCGAAGGCGCGCAGCAGCCGCACGATGCCCTTGAGGTCGGCCACCGCGGTCGCCACGATGTCGACGCGGCTGTCGGGGTCGTCGATCCAGTCGACCGGGACCTCGTGGATGCGCAGGCCGGCCCGCTCGGCGAGCACCAGCATCTCGGTGTCGAAGAACCAGCCGGTGTCCTCGACCATCGGCAGCAGCCGCGCGGCCACGTCCGACCGGATCGCCTTGAAGCCGCACTGGGCGTCGGAGAAACGCGCGGCCAGGGCGCCGCGCAGGATGAGGTTGTAGCTGCGCGAGATGAACTCCCGCTTGGCGCCGCGCACCACCCGCGAGCCGCGCGCCAGGCGGGAGCCGATCGCCAGGTCGGAGTGCCCGCTGATCAGCGGCGCCACCAGCGGCAGCAGCGCGCCCAGGTCGGTCGACAGGTCGACGTCCATGTAGGCGAGCACCGCCGCGTCCGAGTGCGTCCACACGTGCTTGAGCGCGCGGCCCCGGCCCTTCTCGGGCAGGTGCACCCACTGGACCTCGGCGAGGTCGGCGCTCAGCCGGCGCGCGACGTCGGCGGTCGAGTCGGTGCTCGCGTTGTCGGCGATGGTGATCCGGAAGCGGTACGGGAAGGAGCTCTTCAGGTACGCCTGCAGTCGTCGCACGCACGGCTCGAGATCGATCTCCTCGTTGTGGACGGGAACGACCACGTCGAGCACCGGAGCATCGAGGCGGGTCGGGGCCGCGGCGGGCGAGGGCTGCGTCGAAAGGCTCATGTCGTCAACGGTGATCCCGGCGGCTGAGCAGCATTTGTGCCGGTCCTGTGCCCGCACTGTGAGTCCTTGCCAAGACGAAGAACAGGCGGCTCCCGTACGGGAACCGCCTGTCCACTGCGGAGCTGTCAGGGCGTGGTCGTGGCCGCGAGCTGGGTCAGGTCGTACACCGTGGTGGTGCCGACGGTGCGTGCTGTGAAGTTCTCGGCCACCCAGGATGCGATCTGCGAGCCGGCGCCGCTGCCGCCCATGCTGCGGCCGCCGCCGAAACCGCCGCCGCCGATGAAGTAGTGGATCTTTCCTTCGGCCACGTACTGCTGGAACTGCGCCAGCGTGGGCGACGGGTCGCTGCCGTTGAAGCCGCCGACCGGCATCACCGGGTCGCCGGTCGCGAGCTGGTAGCCGGACGCGCTCTGCGAGCCGACCGCGGCCGCCACCCAGGTGTACTTGCCGGCGTCGGCCTCGAGCAGCGCCTTCATCTCGTCGCTGACCGTCGCTGCGTCGAGCAGCCCGCCCATGCCGCCGCCGGTGCCGCGGCCGCCGAAGCCACCGTTGCCCTGGGTCCCGCCGTTGGAAGAGCCGCCGTTGGTGGAACCGCCATTCGGGGAGCCGCCATTGGTCGAGCCGCCGTTCGGAGAGCCGCCGTTCTGCGTGCCGCCGAGCCCACCGCCGGGGACGCCGGGGAACCCACCCTGACCAGCGCCGCCGCCGGGGAACCCCTGCCCGCCGCCCGGGAAGCCCTGCCCGCCACCGGGGAAGCCACCCCGCCCGCCGCGACCACCGCGCCCCGGCCCGCCGCCGAAGCCCCCGGCCGTGGCCGGCCCCGCGGAGGGGATCGACCCGGTGTGCGCCTCCGAAGCGGTCTGCACCGCATACGCCGCCGGCCCCGCCAGCACCGCGGCCAGCGAAACCCCGGCGGCCACCGCGGCCACCCGGGCCGGCAGCCGGAGCGCCCCGAGCAGCGCGACCGCCCCGGCGAGCCCACCGATCAGCACGACCCACCGCAGCCACGGCAGGAAGTCCGCGCTGCGCGCCAGCAGGTGGTACGACCACCAGGCCGTGACCGCGACCGCAGCCGCCAGCGTCACCGCGGCCACCACGTTGCGCCGGTGCTGCCACAGCAGCGCGACGCCCATGCCGGCCACCGCGCCGACCGCCGGCGCCAGCGCGACCGTGTAGTACGCGTGGAAGATGCCCTGCATGAAGCTGAACACCAGCCCGGTGATCAGCAGCCAGCCGCCCCACACGATGAGCGCCGCCCGCTGCCGGTCGGTGCGGGCCCGCCGCGCCGTGATGACCAGCCCGGCGACCAGCACGATCAGCGCCCCGGGCAGCAGCCACGAGATCTGACCGCCCTGCGAGCTGTCGAACATGCGCAGCAGCCCGGTCTCGCCCCACATGCCGCCACCGCCGCCGAAGCCGCCACCGCCGACGCTGCCGGTCTCCTCGCCGTTGAGCCGGCCCAGACCGTTGTAGCCGAGGGTGAGCTCCAGCAGGCTGTTGTTCTGCGAGCCGCCGATGTACGGCCGCATCGACGCCGGGATCAGCTCGACGATCGCGATGTACCAGCCCGCCGAGACGACCAGCGCGACGCCCGAGAGCAGCAGCTGGACGATGCGCTTGCCCAGCCTGGGCGGGCCGGCGACCAGGTAGGCCAGCGCGAACGCGGGCACCACGAGCAGCGCCTGCAGCATCTTGGCGAGGAAGCCGAACCCCACGAAGACGCCTGCGAGCACGATCCACTTGGTCGAGCCGTTCTCGATGGCCCGTACGGTGGCGTAGGCCCCGGCGACCATCAGCAGCACGAGCAGGGCGTCGGGGTTGTTGAACCGGAACATCAGCACGGCGATCGGCGTGAGGGCCAGCACCGCGCCGGCGATCAGGCCGGCGGCCGGGCCGAACCAGCGCCGCACCGTGGCGAACAGCAGCCCGACGCTGGCCACGCCCATCAGGGCCTGCGGCACCAGGATGCTCCACGCGTTGACCCCGAAGGCCCGCGCGGAGAGCGCCATGGCCCAGAGCGCGGCGGGGGTCTTGTCGACGGTGATCGAGTTGGCCGCGTCGGAGGAGCCGAAGAAGAACGCCTTCCAGCTCTGCGAGCCGGCCTGCACGGCGGCCGAGTAGAACGCGTTGGCCCAGCCGTTCCTTCCCAGCCCCCAGATGTAGAGGACGCCGGTGAGCAGCAGCAACGCGAGCAGCGCCGGGCGCACCCAGGGCGCGTCGCCGGCGGGGCCGCGCAGCAGACGCCATCGGCGCCCGGGCAGAGGCGGGACGGCCGGCGCAACCGACGGCGGGACGGGCAACGTCGTGGTCATCGAGGCTCCACTGAGAGGCGGATCTTTACCTCGACAACGGTCGGCGTTGCCCCTGTCCCGCCGTTATGCCGTTCCTGTCCGGGAGCTGTGAATCCCCGGCAGGCAGTCAGCTGAGTGTGGCGCGACGCTTGGCGGACGCGACGGCGAGCCGTTCGAGGACCGACACCGTCGGGTCCCAGCCCATGCAGGCGTCGGTCACCGACTGGCCGTACGTCAGCTCACCGCCCAGCTCCTGGCGGCCCGGCACGAGGAAGCTCTCGAGCATCACGCCGCTGATCCCGCGCTGGCCGGCCTCGAGCTGGCCGGCCACGTCGTCGGCCACGATCGGCTGGCGCAGGTGGTCCTTGCCGCTGTTGCCGTGCGAGCAGTCGATCACCAGGCGCTCCGGCAGCGAGGCCTCGCGCAGCAGCTCGAGGGCGGCGGAGACGTCGGCGGCGCTGTAGTTGGGCTTGCCGCCCCCGCCGCGCAGCACCAGGTGCGTGTCGGGGTTGCCAGTGGTGTGCAGGATCGCCGGGGTGCCGGAGAAGTCGATGCCGGGGAACACGTGCGGCACCGCGGCGGCGTGGATCGCGTCGATCGCGGTGGCGATGCTGCCGTCGGGGCGGTTCTTCATGCCGATGGGCATCGACAGGCCCGACGAGAGCTGCCGGTGGACCTGCGACTCGACCGTACGGGCGCCGATGGCTCCCCAGCTCACCGTGTCGGCGATGTACTGCGGCGTGATCGGGTCGAGGAACTCCACGGCGGTGGGCAGGCCGCGGCCCACGATGTCGAGCAGCAGCCGGCGGGCGATCCGCAGGCCGGTGCCCACGTCGCCGGTGCCGTCCAGCGCGGGGTCGTTGATCAGGCCCTTCCAGCCGACGGTGGAGCGCGGCTTCTCGAAGTAGACGCGCATCACGATCAGCAGGTCCTCGGCGAAGCGACCCTGCACCGAGGCCAGGCGGGAGGCGTACTCGCCCGCGGCGGCCGGGTCGTGCACGGAGCACGGGCCGACGACGACGAGCAGCCGCGGATCTCGGCCGTTCAGCACGTCCTCGACCTGGCGGCGGCCCTCCAGCACGGTGTCGTGCAACTCGCTCGTCAGCGGCAGCTCGTGGTGCAGCAGCGCGGGGCTCATCAGCGGGACGACGGCCTCGATGCGCTGGTCACGAACGCGCTGAACCTCGGGGGCAGTCACGGTGGTCTCCACTCCTCCGCCGGCGCCCACGGTGAGAGCCGGCAATGAAAAAGGCAGCGACATCGTGTCGCTGCCCGGGCCGGCTCTGGCGTGGTGTCTCAGGACATGGCTGAGGCACCGGCGGGAGCCGGCCCCATAAACCACGAATACCAACGAGACACGTCGGACAGCATAGCGCCTCAGTTCGCGGGCGGCGCGATCTGCGCCAACTGCTCAGCTGGTGGGACGGCCACCGGGGCGGCCGGGTCCAGCGGCAGCGTGACCGTGAAGACCGTACGGCCGGGTCGGCTGTCGACCGCGACCGTGCCGCCGTGCGCGCTCGCCACGGCGTGCACGATCGACAGGCCGAGCCCGGTGCTGCCGGCGGCGCGCGAGCGCGAGCTGTCGCCGCGCGCGAACCGCTCGAAGATGTGCGGCTGCAGGTCGGCGGGGATGCCCGGGCCGCCGTCGATGACCCGCAGGACCGCCGAGCCGGGCGTGCGGGCGACCGAGACGGTGACCGTGGTGCCCTCGGGCGTGTGGGTGCGCGCGTTGGCCAGCAGGTTGGCGAGCACCTGGTGCAGCCGCGCGCCGTCGCCGATCACGGTGACCGGCTCCTCGGGCAGGTCGAGCTGCCAGTTGTGGCCCGGCCCGGCGGCGTGCGCGTCGCTGACCGTGTCGACGACCAGCATGGTGAGGTCGACCGGATCGTGCGCCAGCGGGCGGCCGGCGTCGAGGCGGGCGAGCAGCAGCAGGTCCTCGACCAGGCCGGTCATCCGCTTGGCCTCGGACTCGACGCGGTTGAGCACGTGGGCGACCTCGTCGGGCACCGCGGCCCGGCTGCGGCGGCTCAGCTCGGCGTACCCCCGGATGGCGGCCAGCGGCGTGCGCAGCTCGTGGCTGGCGTCCGCGACGAACTGGCGGACCTGCATCTCGCTGGCGTGCCGGGCTTCGAGCGCGTTGCCGACGTGGTCGAGCATCTGGTTGAGCGCCGCGCCGACCTGCCCCACCTCCGTACGGGGATCGGTGTCCTGTTCCGGCACGCGCTGCGCCAGCCGCACCTCGCCATGGTCGAGCCGCAGCTCGGAGACCCTGGTGGCGGTGGCGGCGACCCGGTCGAGCGGGGCCAGGGTGCGGCGCACGATCAGGGCGCCGGCCCACCCGGCGATGCCCAGCGCGATGAGCACGGCGCCGCCGGTGACCAGCGCGACCCGCAGCAGCGTGAAGTTGGGGTTCTTGAGCGACAGCGCGGTCACCCGCACGATGCCCTCGTCGATCGGTGCGGCGGTGACGCGGAACGACCCGTAGCCGTCGACGTCGACCGTCGACTTGGCGCCGTCGGGCGGGACCGAGAGCAGCTGCGCGACGGCGACGTCCGTGAGCTCCTGGTACTTGGTGTCGGGGTTGTTGTCGGTGTTGGTGTACGGGACGACCTGGCCGCCCCTGACGTTCGCCACGCTCGTGTAGTAGAGCGTGATCGAGCCGATCTCCTCGCCCCGGAAGGGGTGGTCGATGTCGAACGAACCGAACGGGCCGCCCGGCGGACGCCCGCCGATCACGTCGAGCTTGGCGTCGACCTGGGTGTAGAGCGTGTCGCGCAGGAAGACGTACGCCGTGCCGCCGACCGCGAGCCCCAGGACGGTGAGCAGCACCATGATGATCGCGACGATGCGGGCGCGCAGCGGCCACCCGGCCGGGCTGCGCCAGCGGGCGGCACGAACCCGGGCCACCTCAGTCGGCGGGCTTGAGGACATAACCCGCCCCGCGCATCGTGTGGATCATCGGGGAGCGGCCCGCGTCGATCTTCTTGCGGAGGTACGAGATGTAGAGCTCCACCACGTTGGCCTGGCCGCCGAAGTCGTAGTTCCACACCCGGTCGAGGATCTGGCTCTTGCTGAGCACCCGGCGCGGGTTGCGCATGAGGTAGCGCAGCAGCTCGAACTCGGTGGCGGTCAGCGTGACCAGGTCGCCGCCGCGGCGCACCTCGTGGCTGTCCTCGTCGAGCGTGAGGTCGCCGACGACCAGCTGCGAGTCGGTGCGCATGGGGGAGTGACCCATCCGGCGCATCAGCCCGCGCAGCCGGGCCACCACCTCCTCGAGGCTGAACGGCTTGGTGACGTAGTCGTCGCCGCCCGCGGTCAGTCCGGTGATCCGGTCCTCCACCGAGTCCTTCGCGGTCAGGAACAGCACCGGCACCTCGGGCGACTCGCCGCGCAGCCGGCGCAGCACCTCGAGCCCGTCGATGTCGGGAAGCATCATGTCGAGCACGACGGCGTCGGGGCGGAACTCCCGGGCGGTGCGCACGGCCGTCTGGCCGTCGCCCGCGCTCTTGACGTCCCAGCCCTCGTAACGCAGCGCCATCGACAGGAGCTCGGCCAGCGTCGGCTCGTCGTCGACCACGAGCACGCGCACGGGACCGCCGTCGGGCCTGCGGAGCTCGCTGCTGGGATCTGCGTTCGCCATCGTCATGCCCCTACTGTCACGGGCTCCGCTATGCGCCTGCTTTCCGCTTCCTGTGTACCACCTGTGGGAGTGCGCCGGCGTCAGCCGGTGGTGACGGCGAGCGCCGCGTCGCGGAACCGGCCGGCGCCCTGCTTGAGCCGCTCGGCGTAGGACGGCCGGTTCCAGCTCGCCCACCTGACCTGCCCGACCGCCTGGTCGGTGCCCGAGGCCGTCAGCGACACCGTCACGCCGGGGCTGGTCTGCATGGTCAGCTCGCCGGACCGGGGCACGGCCACCCGGCGCGCGGACGGGTCGGCGAAGCCGAGCATCGCCCACGGCACCCGGATGGTCAGCTCCTCGCCGTCGACCTGCCACAGCGCGCGGCTGTCGGCCTCGGCGTCCTGCGGGTCCCAGACGCCGTGCCGCAGCGCGCCCACGTTCTGCAGCTCGACCGGCAGCCGCACGCCGGTGCGCAGGGTCAGCGCCCGGTTGACCACCAGCTCGTACGGCTTCCAGCCCTCCGGCGCCGGGCCGCGCTGGGCGGCCGGCACCGCGAAGTCGAGCTTCAGCGGATCGAGCTGGTTGCGCACGTACGCCTGCCCGGTCTGCCCGACCAGGTTCAGCGCGAGCACCGCGTCGGGCCGCCGGTCGGCGCTGCCCGGCATCGGCGGGCCCGTCACGCCCGGGAGCACGTCGAAGTTCGCCATGAGCGTGCCCGGCGCCGAGTCCGCCAGCTTGATCGACAGGTGCAGGTACGCCTCGTCGACCCGAGCCGTGACCTCCCGCGCCGGCCAGGCGTCGGTGTCGAGCAGCTGTTGCTCGCCGGTGTCGGGCAGCGGCTGCGGGTCCATCGCGAGCAGCCCGAAGTGCTGCTCGTTGGTGAGCGGGTCGTGCCAGAGCTGGCGGCGCGCGGGGTCCTGCGCGCCGGCCGTGTTCCACGTGGAGCGGTACCACTCGTCCATCCAGCCGACGAAGCCCGCGCCCAGGCCCTGGCCGGCCATCATCCGCAGCAGCTCGGCGTTGATCCGCATGGCGTCCTGCTCGCTGTGGTCGCCCTGCGAGCGGCCCAGCGGCGCGTCGTGCGCCGAGCCGATCGACGACGGCACCCCGAACTCGGTGATCAGCGTGGGCATCGTCGTGTGGTGGCGGCGCAGCTCGGCCAGATATCCCGCGTACGGGTCCCGGCGCCCGTCGTACTCGTAGCCGAGAAGATCGGGCTCGTAGCGCAGGAAGTCCGGGTAGAACGGGTACGCGTGGTAGCTGGCGAACGTGCCGGCCGGCCAGTCCGCCGTGGGCAGCACGTGGTTGGCGTCGACCGAGAGCAGGTCCTCCTGCGGGAGCGGCTCCTGCGGGTGGCGCAGCGGATCGGTGGTGGGCCAGTTGACGAAGGCGATCGGCTGGCTGACCTCGTGCGCGGCGACGTAGCCGGCGAGGTCGTTCATCCGCGCGGCCAGCCACCGCTCGGTCGGCGTCGATTTCGGGGTGTTGCGGAAGTACCTGCCCTGGAATCGCGGCGCCGAGGCGTTGCGGCGGTCGGAGGCGGCCGCGGCCCGCGGGTCGATCTCGGCGCCGACGATCCAGCCCGCCAGCCACGGCGTGACGTCCGCGTCCCAGACGCCGCCCACCCGGCCCGGCACGGCCGTACGCCGCAGCTGCCCGGCCACCGCCTGGGCCGCGGCCTTGAGCTCGCGCCGGAACTCGCCGGTGACGGTCTTGTCGAAGAGGTTCCGCTTCTCGACGTACGTCTCGTCGGGCAGCGCCACGCCCTGCATCAGATAGAGCGGCCGCTGGGGGTTCGCCTCGTTCCAGGCCGCGAGCTGCTGGTAGAAGGCGGGCGGGTGGATCTCGTAGATCCGCACCACGCGCAGGCCCAGCCAGCTCATCGCCGCGAACCACGCCCGGTACTGCGCGGCCGAGATCGCGCCTTCGCCCGGCAGGTGGCCGGGCGTGGTGCCGCCGAGGTCGGCGCCCGGCAGGAACGTCCGGTCGCCGCCGGCGGTGTGCAGCTGGAAGTCCTGGCCGTCCGAGCTGGCGATCATCCGCAGCCCACCGGCCTCGCGCGGCGCGGGCGCCCACGAGGTGCCCTGCGGCGGCGACGGGATCTCGCGCATCCCGGAGATCAGGAACGCCGGCGAGGTCAGCGCCGGCGCGGCGGTGCCGCCCGCCAGCAGCAGGCACAGCGCGAGTACGAACACCCCGATCACGGCCGCCTTGAAACGCCCGGACCGGGGCCGGGCCGGCGCGGTCACGAGATGGCTCGGATAGTCCCCCACGCAGGCATTGTCTGACGGCGCGGTGCCTGTTTGCGGCGATTTGTCTTCCAAGCTTGGATCATCGGGCTCGCCGTTGGCGCGATGATGTGCCAGCGTTGGGAGACCGGCGCGAGCGTGGGGAGCAGGCACGTGGATCTTCTCGAGGAGTACCGCAGGGCCACCTTCTTCTTCGAGTCCGGCGACCCGCTCGGCGCCGCCCGCCTGCTCGAGCCGATCGTCGAGGCCGAGCCGCACAACGCCGCCGTCCGCCAGCTGCTGGCCCGCGCGTACTTCAACTCGGCGCAGCTCAATGGTGCCGAGGAACAGCTCCGGGCCTTGATCGAGCAGAATCCCTCGGATCACTACGCGCACCACGTGCTCGGCCGGACCCTCGAGCGGGCCGGCCGGTTTCGTGAGGCCCTGCCGCACTTACGCCTGGCCGCGGCCATGAAGCACCACACCGACTACGAACAAGCCCTGCACCGGGTCGAGGAATGGCTCGGCAAGTCCGAAGGATCGACGGCGTGAAACTGAAGCTCGACCTGCACGACATCTTCAACAAGGGGCAGGAGATCGACCGTGCGCTGCGCGGGATCATCGACGAGGCCGTGCAGAAGAAGGCCAGCACCGTCGAGATCATCCCGGGCAAGGGCAGCGGCGCGCTGAAGAAGAAGGTGCTGCGCTTCCTCGACCAGAAGGAGATCAAGCAGCTCTACCACCGGGTGGAGAAGGACGGCGACAACTGGGGCCGGCTCTTCGTGCACTTCCGCCACAACGAGTCCACCGGCCGCCGCGGACGCGGCCGTTAGCGCAGGCGCTTGCCCATGACGGTCGCGCCCTCGAAGACGCCCCCGGCGAGCGGCTGCCAGCCCTTGCGGCGATAGAGCCGCCGAGCCGGTGCGGTCTCGTCGTCGATGGCGGTGAGCAGCGCGACCCGGTGCGGCAGCCCGTCGAGCAGGCGGTCGTGCAGGGCGGCGCCGATGCCGCGCCGCTCGTGGGACGGCCGCACGGCGAGCTCGACCAGTTCGAAGTGCCCGCCCAGCCACTCGGCCGCCAGTTGCGGCGGCACCGCGGCGACGACCTGGTCGGTCCACCATTGGCCGCGCTCGCCCGTGTAGCCGTAGGCGAAGCCCACCAGCAGCTCGCCGTCCCAGGCCGCCACGCAGCGGAAACCGGACCGCGCGGCGTGCTGGGGCAGCGACTGGTCGCGCCAGGCCAGGATCACCTCGGCGGGCTCGTTGTGCGGCGGCCGGCCGAACGCCTCGGCGTAGACATCCCCCAGCGCGGCGGCCTCGTCGAGGCCGGCCGGGCCGATGCTCACTCCGGTCATCGTCAGAAGGTATAGGTCTTCGCCACGGCGAGCAGCTCGCTCGTGTGCGAGCCGACGATCCCGACGCCGGCCGGGCGGGCCCGGAAGCCGGGCAGCCCGCTCAGCCCGTCGCTGCCGTCGGTGACCCGGAACTTCGCCTGTCCGGCGCCGCGCAGGGTCAGCGTGACCTCGACCCCGTCGGGCGGCGGGGCGTGGAACACGAAGCCCCAGCCCCACGGGCGCCCGGTCACCTCGCGCGCCGGCACCGAACGGCCCTCGACGGTGGCCGACTCGACCGGCGTCCCGGCGCCCACGTGCAGGGTGGTCAGGCGCACCTGACGTTGCGGTCGCAGGCGCAGCCGCAGCGTGCGGGTGTCGCCCGTGCGGGTGTCGGACTCCACGGTGAGCCGCGGCGCGGGCAGCCCGGCGGCGGGGGCCTCGCCGGTGCGCACCCGCTCGGGGCCGAACGACGGCAGGGTGTCGTCGACCCGGTGCCGGTCGCCGGAGACGTACCGGCCGGTCCACTGCTGGACGCTCGGCTCGTCGCTGATCCACCGGGCGGTGCTGGTGTCGGCGTCGAGCGCGTACATGAGCTGGGTAAGGGCCGGGCGGTCGCGGTCGAACCGGTCGGTCAGCAGGCCCGCGGTCGCGCAGACCAGCACGGCGAGCACCGCCGCCAGGGTGGGCAGCGCGCCCAGCCGGCGGCTGCGCAGCGCCTCGAGCCCGCGCTGACCGCCCACCCGCGGGTGCAGCAGGTCGATCACCGGCAGCAGCGCCAGCCCGAGCAGCACGGCGAGGAACGCCCCCGCGCCGCCCATGCCCAGGCCCAGCGCGGGGAAGAGCATGGCGATCGTGGGCAGCAGGATTAGCGTCGCCACCGCGCCGCCCAGCGTCACCGCTAGCACGGACAGCGGGCCCCGGGTGGTGATCGCTGCGAGCGCCGCGAGCGCGCCCGCCAGCGCGGGCAGGGCGGCCAGGTACGACCCGCCTGGCACGAACGCGGCGAGCACCGCGCCGAGCACGGCGAGCCAGCCCAGCCCGGCGATCGCCAGGGCGGCCGGGCCGAGCCGGCGGCGCAGCAGCGCGAACCAGCCGGACACCACGGCCGCGGCCAGGAACAGCACGGCCAGCCGGTACAGGCCCGGGCGGTACGGGTCGATGGGCATCGCGGCGTACGCCGGACGCATCAGCCGCAGCAGGTACCACAGCGCCTGGGCCAGCAGGGCCGCCAGCACGATCGGCGCCGGCGTCAGCGCGCCGGCGATCAGGGCCCGCCGCGTCGTGATCAGCCTCTGGCGGCGTGCCGGCCACGCCAGCGCCGCGACCGCCACCACCGCCAGCACGGCGATCGGCCGGACCAGCCCGCCGGGGTAGCGCACCAGCATGCCGGGCACCGGGAAGTAGGTCGCGTCCTCGCCGCCGGTGCGCTTCAGCGCGCCCAGGTCGCGGCCGCCCAGCTCGCGGACCAGGGCCAGCGTGTTGCTGCCGTGGTGCTGCAGGCTGTCGTGATCCATCGCGGCCGGCACGTCGGTCGGCCCGTGATAGACCGCGGCCCCGTCGATGTAGGCCGCGTTCAGCCCGGCGAACCCGGCCTCGCGGAACGGGGTGAAGTCGGTGTCGTTGGGCAGCAGCCGGTAGATCTCGACCGCGAACGACGTGCCGACCGGCTTGGCGGTCCCCGCGTAGGCCCCCACGAGCCCGCCGTTGCCCTTCGAGGTCTCGAACATGATCGCCGGGCCCCGGCTGCCCCGGGCCTCGAGGTTGAGCACCACGCCGCCGTCGCGGGCCAGCGGGTGCTGGTCGACGAACGCCTTGGCCCCGCACAGGCAGGCCTCCTCGCCGTCGGTGAGCAGCAGCACCACGTCGTTGCGCAGCCGCGGGCCGGCGAGCAGCGCCCGGGCCGTCTCGAGGACCGCCGAGGTGCCCGCCGCGTCGTCGTTGCCACCCGGCCCGGCCTGCACCGAGTCGTAGTGGGCGACCAGCAGGACACGGCCGGTGGAGCCGGTACCGGGGATCGTCGCGACCACGTTGCGGACGCGGGCCAGCCCGGTGCCGCCCGCGCTCGACGACAGCCCGGCGCCCTCGATCGACACCGTGTCCTGCACCTCGGGACTCAGGCCCAGGCCGCGCAGGGTGGTCAGCAGATGCTCGCGCACCTCGTCGTTGGCCGCGCTGCCCACCGGGTGCGGCCGGGTGGCGATCGCCTCGACCTGCCGGTACGCCCGCTCGGCGCTGAACCGCGTGGCCGGCGCGGAGGCGGGCTCGGCCGCCGGCGGCCGCACCGACCACAGGCCGGCGAGGCCCGCCACGGCCAGCACGGCGACCGCCGACAGGGCCGCCGCCGCCCGGCGGGCCGGATCGATGATCGCGGGTGCACGCATGGATGACATCTAAGCGGGTCCGGGTGGGCCCTGAACAACTCTCCGCGGGTAGCCGAAAGATCGTTTGGGGCGTGCCCTAGCGTTGTCGGGGTGAGCACGCCGTTCGACCCCGCCGCCGTCGTGGCCGCCTTCATCGACGCGGTCGCGCCCTACGACCCGCACCCCGAGGCCGCGCCGGTCGCGATGGTGGGCGTGCGCACCGCCGTGGGCGAGGGCGTGTTCCCGGTCAGCGACCACGTCATCCGAGCCATGTGCAAGGCGCTCGCGGCCTACCGCGACCCCGAGGACAGGGGCACCTGCGTCGACTGTGGCAGCCGCCACCTCGACGAGAACCTGCACTGCCGCGAGTGCGGCCGGCTGCACGGCATCCTGGGGGAGGTCATCGCTCGGCACGCCCGGCGGGTGGCCGCCGAGGACGCCACGTGAGAGTGTTGTGCGCCCGTGGTGGGCGGTTCGGGAGGACGAGTGGGGTGGCGGCATGACTGAACGTTCGGTCGCGCCCCGGGCCCGGGCAGGCGTCCCGGCCTATCAGGAGCGGCTGCGCGTCCTGCTGGTCGAGGACGACGAGGGCGACGCCTTCCTGGTGCGCGAGCTGCTGCACGAGGCGGAGGCCCCGTTCGACCTGCGCGTGGCGACCAGCCTGCGTGAGGCGCGGGGGCTGCTGCACGGCATCAACTGCGTGCTGCTCGATCTGGGGCTGCCCGATGCGGAGGGCATCGACGGGCTGCGCAAGCTGCTCGCCGTCGCGGGCAGCGCCGCCGTCTGCGTGCTCACCGGCCGCTCCGACGAGCACCTGGGCGTCGCCGCGGTCGCCGAGGGCGCACAGGACTACCTGGTCAAGGGCCAGGTCGACGGCGTCCTGCTGACTCGCGCGCTGCGCTACGCGGTCGAGCGCAAACGCGCCGACGAGAACGCCCAGCGGCTGCGCGAGGTCGAGCTGCGCCAGGCCGAGTCGGCGCGCCTCGAGCGCGGCCTGCTGCCCCAGCCGCTGATGTCCACCGACCGGGTGGCGGTGCACACGTTCTATCGCTCGGGCCGGGCGATGGGCCTGCTCGGCGGCGACTTCTTCGACGTCGTCCAGGTGGGCGACGAGAAGATCCACGTGATCGTGGGCGACGTCTGCGGCCACGGCGTCGACGAGGCGGCGCTCGGCGTCGAGCTGCGGGTCGCCTGGCGCGCGCTCGTGCTGGCCGGCGTCCCCGACGACCAGATCCTCGGCTCGCTCGAGCAGGTGCTGATGAGCGAGCGCCGGGCCCGCGAGGTGTTCGCGACCGTGGCCTCGGTGGTGCTCGACCTGCCCGCCAACAAGGCGGTCGTCCGGCTGGCCGGCCACCCGCCGCCGGTGCTGCTGAGCGACGGCCGGGTCGGCCCGGTCCACGCGCGCACGGGCATCGTCCTGGGAGTGCGGCCGAGGCCCACCCCCGCAACCGAGGTCGACTTCTCCGGAGATGACTGGTCCTTGCTGATGTACACCGACGGCCTGATCGAGGGCCACACCGGCGCCGGGAACGAACGGCTCGACGTGACGGGCCTGTGCGGCCTGCTCGACGAGCCCGCGGGCCGCACGGTTCCGCTGCCCGCGCTGCCGGCCTGGCTGGTCGGCCGCGCCGAGCAGGCCAACGGCGGCCCGCTCGCCGACGACGTGGCGATGTTGCTGATCTCGCGGGGGAGCGGCCGGTGAGCGTGTTCGAGTTGCGCACCTGGACCCTGCGGCGGCGCATCGTCGCCCTGTGCGTCACGGTCGGGGTGCTGCTCGCCGCCCTCGGAGTCTTCGCAGCGATCACCGCGGCGGAGAACGACCGGCACCTCGACGACGTGCTCGACCGGGCCAGCCCCATGCGGGCCGCGGGCGAGGCGCTCAACACGGCGTACGTCGACCAGGAGACCGGCATCCGCGGCTTCGCGATCACCGGCAACGAGGCCAACCTGCGGCCCTACACCGACGGTGTGGCCGAGGAGCAGCGGCTGATCGGCCGCATCGACGGCTATCTGCGCCCGGACGACGGCGACATCCGCGCCGCGCTCGACGAGGTGCAGCGCCGCGCGGACGTCTGGCACCGCGAGGTCGCCGAGCCGGTCATCGACGTGATCCGCACGGACGGCGCGGCGGCCGGCCGCGAGCGGATCATCGCGGCTTCCACGGCGCAGTTCGACGCCCTGCGGTCCGCGATCTCGACGATGCAGGACGAGATCCAGGTGCTGCGCGCCACCTCGGCGGAGGCGGCGCGGGAGAGCAGCCGCACCATGGTGGCCATCCAGATCGCCGCCGCGGCGATCATCATCCTGGCCGGCTCGGCGCTGCTGCTGCTGCTCGACCGGATGGTCAGCCGACCGGTGACCGAGCTCGCCGGGCAGGTCCGCGAGGTGGCCGCAGGCGACTACGGCCGGCGCATCTCGAGCAGCGGCTCACCCGAGCTGGCCGGTCTGGCCTCCGACGTCGACGGCATGCGGCAGAAGATCGCGGCTGAGCTGGCCGAGGTGCGCGAGGCCCGCGAGCAGGTCCAGTGGATCAACGAGCAGCTCAAGACGCAGGCCGACGAGCTGACCCGCTCCAACCGCGACCTCGAGCAGTTCGCGTACGTGGCCTCGCACGACCTGCAGGAGCCGCTGCGCAAGGTGGCCAGCTTCTGCCAGCTGCTCCAGCGGCGCTACTCCGGGCAGCTCGACGAGCGCGCCGACCAGTACATCGGGTTCGCGGTCGACGGGGCCCAGCGGATGCAGCGGCTGATCAACGACCTGCTCGCGTTCTCGCGGATCGGCCGGCTCACGGCGGGGTTCACCGACGTGCCGCTGGACCGGGTGCTGACCGAGGTGAAGTCTCAGCTGGAGACCCGCGCGGGCGAGGACGCCGAGATCAGCTGGTCGGAGCTGCCGGTGGTGGAGGGCGAGGAGCCCCTGCTGACCACGCTGTTCGTGAACCTGATCGGCAACTCGTTGAAGTTCCGCCGGCCGGACGTGCCGCCCGTGGTGCGGGTCAGCGCCGAGCGTGAAGGCGCCGAGTGGCGGATCAACGTACGCGACAACGGCATCGGCATCGAGGCAGAGTTCGCGGACAAGGTGTTCGTCATCTTCCAGCGGCTGCACGCCCGGGACGCGTACGAGGGCACCGGCATCGGCCTGGCCATCGTCAAGAAGATCGTCGAATATCATGGCGGTCGGATCTGGCTGGACCTCGACGTCGAGGTGGGCACGTCCATCTACTTCACCCTTCCGGTGCTGCCGGGCACTCCCGACCAGGAGCAGCCCGCCGTGCCGGCACAGGAGACGAGGAAAGAGGTCACGGCATGACGGCTGCCATACGGGCCGACGGCACCCCGATCGAGGTGCTGCTGGTCGAGGACGACCCGGGCGACGTGCTGATGACCCAGGAGGCGTTCGAGGAGCACAAGGTCCGCAACCGGCTCACCGTCGTCTCCGACGGCGCTGAGGCGCTGGCCTACCTGCGGCGCGAGGGCCAGTACGCCGACGCCGTGCGCCCCGACCTCATCCTGCTCGACCTCAACCTGCCCCGGCGCGACGGGCGCGAGGTGCTCGAGGAGATCAAGAAGGACGACCAGCTGGGCCGGATCCCGGTCGTCGTGCTCACCACGTCGGCCGCCGACGAGGACATCCTGCGCAGCTACCAGCTGCACGCCAACGCGTACGTGACCAAGCCGGTCGACTTCGAGCGGTTCATCACGGTGATCCGGCAGATCGACGAGTTCTTCGTCAGCGTCGTGAAGTTGCCGCCGCGTGCTTGATCAGGTCGCCGAGCTCATCCGCGAGGTCGCAGCCACGATCGTGCTGCCGCGCTGGCGCCACCTCGCCACCGACGAGATCGATCAGAAGGCGCCCGGTGACCTGGTCACCATCGCCGACAAGGAGTCCGAGCGGGCGCTGACCCGCGGCCTCACCGCGCTGCTGCCCGGCTCGGCTGTGGTGGGGGAGGAGTCGGTCGCCGCCGACCCGAGCGTGCTGGACCGCCTCGGCAACGGGGGCGCGGTCTGGATCGTCGACCCGGTCGACGGGACGAACAACTTCGCCGCGGGCAAGAAGCCGTTCGCCGTCATGGTCGCACTGCTGCGCGACGGCGAGCCGGCCGCGTCGTGGATCCTCGACGTGCCGGGCGACAACCTGACGGTGGCCGAGGCCGGCTCGGGCGCCTACCGCGACGGCGTACGGCTCAAGACCCGCACCGACGACCCCGGGGTCGGCACGCTGCGCGGCGTCGTGGCCAGCCACTACCTGCCCGAGCGGCTTCGCCGGGTGGCCGCGGGCAACGCCACGGCCTTCGGCCAGGTCACCAAGGGCCACCACTGCGCCGGGTACGAATATCCGGCCGTCGCGGTCGACGAGCAGCAGTTCGCGCTGTTCTGGCGGATCCTGCCGTGGGACCACGTGCCCGGCTCGCTGATCATCCGCGAGGCGGGCGGCATGGCGCTGCACCTGGACGGCACGCCCTACCGGCCGACCGACAGCGAGCGCGGCCTGCTGATCGCCGCGAACGACGACATCTGGCGGACGGCCCGGGACACCATCTTCCCGGACCTGTCGATCCTGTAGCGCGCATGTCGGCGTACCTGGAAAGCCTCTTCGGTCTGGCCGGCCGCACGGCGATGGTCACCGGCGGCAGCTCGGGCATCGGCCGGGCGATGGCGGTGGCGCTGGGACGCGCCGGCGCGCGGATCGTGCTGGTCGCGCGGCGTCCCGGGCCCATGGCGGAGGTGATCGGGCAGCTGCGCGGGTTCGGCGCCGAGGGGCACGCGATCGAGGCGGACCTCGCGGACCGCGCTGCCGTCGCGCGGGTGGCCGAGCAGACCCTCGAGCGGTACGGCGCCCCGGACATCCTGGTGAACTCGGCCGCGGTGAACCGGCGCCCGCCGCTGGGCGAGCTCACCGAGGACGACTGGGACGTGACGATGGCGGCGAACCTGACCGCCCCGTTCCTGCTGGGCCAGGCGTTCGGGCCGCGGATGGCCGAGCGCGGCTGGGGCCGGATCATCAACGTCGTCTCGCAACAGGCCTTCCGGGCGTACGGGAACAGCGGCGCCTACGGTGTCTCCAAGGCCGGCCTCGTCGGGCTCACCCGCTCGCAGGCCGAGGCGTGGTCGCCGTACGGCGTCTGTTGCAACGCGATCGCGCCCGGCGTGGTGCACACCCCGCTCACCGAGCCGGTGTTCGCGGATCCGGCGACCGTCGCGAAGCACGCGGCCCGCGCCATGATCGGCAGAAACGGCGTACCGGAAGATTTCGGTGCTTGTGCGGTCTTTCTGGCCGGCGACGGCGCGGTTGCCGTGACGGGCCAGACACTGTTCGTCGACGGTGGATACTCGGCCAGTTGATCGATCTGCCGCTTCCCCGCGTATCACGGTAGAGTCTGCCCGCGCTGACGATGGGGAGGTATCCGTGGCGGCGGTTTTCCAGCGCCGGCTCAGCACCGTGCTCGTGATGGTCCTGGCTGCCCTTCTGCTGACCTCGACGGTCGCCCAGGCGGCCCCGGACGAGGGCGACGACAAGACGCTGCGCAGCGCGCTCGAGTCCGCGGCCAAGGGCCAGGCGGTCGCGATCCAGAGGCTCAAGGCGTCGAAGAAGCGGGCCGCCCAGTTGCAGGTGACGGTCAAGCAGGCGCAGGCCGCGGCCAAGGCCATGGAGGGCCGGGTCGCCGAGATCGCGAGCCGCTCCTACCGGCTGGGCCGGCCCAGCACGGTGTCGATGCTGCTCGACTCGAGCTCGCCCGACCTGTTCCTCGAGCGCATCGAGCGGCTCGACATGATGGGCCAGCTCGACGGCCAGGTGCTCACGCAATACAGGGCGTCGCTCAGCAAGGCCCAGGCGGCCAAGGTGGCGATCGACAAGGAGGTCCGCGAGCAGACCAAGCAGGTCGCCGCGCTGACCAAGAAGAAGGAGGAGGCCTCGCGGGCGCTCGCCAGCGTCGGCGGCGGCCGGGTCGCGGGCGGCTTCATCTCGGCGAGCTCGCCGCTGGCCAAGCCCGCGCCCCGCAACTCCGACGGCTCGTGGCCCGACGAGAGCTGCACGATCAGCGACCCGACCAGCGACGGCTGCCTCACGCCGCGCACGCTGCACGCCTACCAGGAGGCCAGGGCGGACGGGTTCACGCGCTACACGGTGTGCTGGAGCCAGCGGAACTCCGGCGAGCATCCCAAGGGCCGGGCGTGCGACATGTCGTCGAACGAGAAGACCTACAAGACCTCGCCGGCGACGGGCGACGACCGGGAGTACGGGGACCGGTTGGCCGCGTACTTCGTGAAGAACGCGGACCGGCTCGGCGTGATGTACGTGATCTGGTTCCGGCAGATCTGGCTGCCCGGGGACGGCTGGAAGAGCTACAGCGGCAGCGGCGGCGCTTCGGCGGAACACACGAACCACGTGCACGTCTCGATGCTCTAGGTTTCTCTCAGGAAGCGGCCGATAGCATGCGGCGGATGGGAAATCCGCCGCGTGCCCTGCCCTCCGGCCTCGCCACCGCCCTGGTCTTCGGGGCCAGCGGGGCCGTGCTCGTCCTCGAGATCGTCGCGTTGCGGCTCGTCGGGCCCTACGTGGGCGTCACGCTGCAGGTCAGCAGCTCGGTCATCGGCATCTCGCTCGCGGCCATCGCGTACGGCACGTGGCTCGGCGGCCGGCTCGCCGACAAGTTCGACCCGCGCGCGCTGCTCGCGCCCGCGCTCCTGCTGGGCGCCATCGGCACGGCCGTGACCCTGCCGCTGGTGCGCTTCGGCGGCGAGATCCTGCGCGGCGGGGCGGCTCCCGCGGTGCTGCTGCTCGCCGCGCTGGCCGTCTTCCTGCCCGCGTTCCTGCTGTCGGCGATCACGCCGCTGGTGGTCAAGCTGCAGTTGAGCGACCTCGACCGTACGGGCTCGGTGGTCGGGCGCCTGTCCAGCGTCGGCACGCTCGGCGCGATCACGGCGACGCTGGCGACCGGGTTCATCTTCGTGGCGGCCCTGCCGTCGAGCTGGATCATCATCACGCTCGCGGCGCTGCTGGCGGTCGCGGGCGTCGCGCTCGGCTGGTGGCTGCGCCAGCCCTTCCCGTGGCGCCGGCGCACCGGGGCGGTGCTGGTCTCGGCCGGGCTGGTCGGCGCCGGGCTGGGCGTGGCCTCGCCCAACCCGTGCGACGTCGAGACCGCGTACCACTGCGCGCGCGTCCGGACGGACTCCACCAACGCCGGCGGCCGCGAGCTGATCCTGAACTCGGCGCGGCACTCGTACGTCGACCTCGACGACCCGCGCCACCTGGAGTTCGCGTACATCCAGTGGATCGGCGCCGTGGCCGACGTGCTGCCCGCCGGTCCCGTCGACGCGCTGCACCTGGGCGGCGGCGGCTTCACGATGCCCGACTACCTGCGCGCCACCCGCCCCGGCAGCGACCAGCTGGTGCTCGAGCTGGACGGCGGCCTGGTCGACCTCGACCGCGAGAAGCTCGGCCTGCGGACCGGTCCGGACCTGCGCGTACGGGTCGGGGATGCCCGCGTCGGGGTGGCCTCGCAGCCGTCCGCCTCCTACGACTTCGTGGTGGGCGACGCGTTCGGCCACCTCACCGTGCCGTGGCACCTGGCCACCCGCGAGATGGCCGTCGACATCGCCCGCGTCCTGCGCCCCGGCGGGGTCTACGTGCAGAACGTCATCGACTATCCGCCCGGCCGTTTCATCCGCGCCGAGCTGGCCACGGTCGCGGCCGCCTTCCCGCACGTCGCCGTGATCAGCAGCCGCGAGGCCCTCGACGGCGAGGTCGGCGCGAACTTCGTCATCATGGCGTCGGCGAGCCCGCTGCCCGAGTCCGAGGTGCGCGCCCGGGTCGCCAAGGTTGCCGATCCCGCCGTCATGCTGACCGGCCGCGAGCTGACCGACTACATAGCCGGCGCCCGCATCCTGACCGACGACTACGCCCCCGTCGACCAGCTCCTGGCCGGCTGACGCCCGCCTTCTCACCGCCCCCACGACGCCCGCCGCCCCTCGCGGCGCCCGCCGCCCCTCGCGGCGCCCGCCGCCCCTCGCGGCGCCGGTATCCTCGCCGCCCCCACGGCGCCCGCCGCCCACGCGGCGCCCGCATCCCCGCCGCCCATGCGACGTCCGCTTCCCCGCCGCCCCACGGCGCGCGGTTCAGGTCGCCCGCTCTCCGGCGGTCCCGCGCCTTCTGCCGCCGGGCTCACATCGCCAGCGAGTAGCCCGTTCCCTTGTGGGCGGTGAGCGGCGGCAGCGGGGTCGGGGTCGGGGCCGGACGCTTCGGAGCCAGTGAACCGACTCGGCGCTGCGGGGTGCCGCTCTTGCGGGACGGGCGCTTCCGCTCCGGCTCCGGCTCGGCAGCGGCGATCTCTTCGGTGTCGGTGTCCGTCGCCGTGCCGCCGTCCGTGCCAGGGCTGTCGGCGGTCTGCGACGGGCGGGCGCGGTTGTCCCGGGTGCCCCGGTCGTCGTGGCGGCTCACCGGGGCGCTCGCCAGCACCTCGGCGCGGCACCGCACACCGTCCACCGTGAACACCAACGGCAACGGGTTGTAGTCGTCGTACTCACCACGCAGCGTGAAGGACTTCAATGCACCGTGACCCTTCGCGGTCACCTTGCGGCCCTTCTGCGTAACCGCCTTCGACGTGCCGGTGAGCCTCTGCG
Organism: Actinoplanes sp. URMC 104; assembly: GCF_051386375.1. Taxonomy (NCBI): domain Bacteria; kingdom Bacillati; phylum Actinomycetota; class Actinomycetes; order Micromonosporales; family Micromonosporaceae; genus Actinoplanes; species Actinoplanes sp. URMC 104. The sequence goes on from NZ_JBPQTO010000004.1 coordinate 570,268, forward strand.
TCCCCGGATACGAGAACTGCGCCCGCCACGAGCCCCGAGCCAACCCTTCGGTCGTGGTCACGGTCAGCTGGGCCTCGTACTCCCGCCCCGAGTCGCGCCGCAGCAGATAGCGAACCGCACACCGCGATGCCTCACTCGGCCCGGCCGCCACTACTCCGGCCCCGGCCGCCTGCGCCTCCTGCACGTCCGGGGCTTCCCGGCTGCTCGCCCATGCGACCCCCGCCGTCGCCACCACCGCAAGCGTCACCATCCCCGCCTGCACCCGTTGCCGCCCGTGCCGCCCCACCTTCCCGGCGAACCGCCCCGCGCCCGCGATCCGTGCGCCGCCTCGGAGCCGCCCTCCGCCCGCGAGCCCTCTTCCCGCCGCGAGCCGCCCTTCGTCCGCGAGCCGGCCTTCGCCCATGAATCGGCCGACGAACGGACTCCCGCTCGCGAACATGCCGCCGCCGAGCGGGCGGGGCGCGTGGAGGTGCAGCGCTGCGCCGATACGCAGGGCGGCGCGCAGCCGCAACACTCGTACGGGCAGACGGTGGCCGGCGCCGCCGCCCGGCAGGCCGAGATAGGCGAGAACCGAACGAGTAAGACCAACCCGCGGGCGCGGCGTCACGGGTGGCGGTCCGGCGGTGCCGCGAGCCGTCTCGGGTGCGTCGTCGGCGCGCTCCACGAGCGGCGGGATGATCGGCTGCACCCCGATGACGGCCGCCAGGTCGCGCGCCACCTCGGCGGCGCCGGGGCGGTCCGCCGGGTCCTTGGTCAGGCAGCGCAGGCACAGCGCGGCGACGGCGGGCGGCATCCCCGCGATGGCGGGCAGCGGCTCCGGGTCGGCGTACAGGTGGGCGCGGAGGGCCTCCGCGGTGTTGTCCGCGGGCCAGGGCAGCCGGCCGCAGAGCGAGCGGTAGAGCAGCAGCCCCAGCGCGTAGACGTCGGTCGCCGCGGACACCTGGGAGCCGCCCAGCCGTTCCGGCGCCAGGTAGGCGGGAGTGCCGAGCAGGCTGCCGTCGGGTGCGGCGTCGCGCTGCCCGACGATCGCCGATATGCCGAAGTCCACGACCTTGGCGCCGCCCGGGGAGAGCATCACGTTGGCCGGCGTGACATCACGGTGCACGACCCCGCGCGCGTGCGCGGTGGCCAGCGCGGCGGCCACCTCCACCGCCACGGTGACGGCGTCGCGCCACGGCAGAGGCCCCTGCCGCCTGATCCGCGCGGACACCGACTCGCCGTCGTTGAGCTCCATGACGACGTACGGGACCGTCAGCCGCTCGTCGAGCGGGAACTCCCCGAAGTCGAAGATCCCCGTGATGTGCGGGTGGCAGAGCCGCGCGGCCGCCAGCGCCTCCTGGCGCAGCCGGTCGCGGAACAGCTGGTCCTCCGCGAGCCGCGCCGAGAGCACCTTGACCGCCACGGAACGGCCGAGCGTCTCGTCGTAGCCGCGCCACACCTCGGACATGCCGCCCGTGCCCAGCTTCTCGACGAGCCGGTAGCGCCCGGCGATACGAAGCGAGCCAAGCTGACCGTTTCGCCCCGTCCGCCCCATGTGCCGATTGTGACCCGAGGGGCGGGCCGCCCGGAGCGGTCCGCGGAAACCCGTGACGCTCGTGCCCGATTGCCGGGATTCGGCGCATCTGCACCACCCCGCCGCCCGTGCCGGCTCGTTAAGCTCAGGCCTTCTGCCTCCCTTCCGACAGGAGGAATCGCATGCGCACCTCGGTGACGGTCAACGCCTCGACGCGAGGACGTGCCACCGCCCGCTAGGGCCCCACTTTCACGTCACTCCTCGCCTCGGGGCGGTCGCTGACGACCGTTTCCCTTCGCTCGAGGAGCCCTTTTGCGTGCCCTTTCCGCCGCGCCGCTCGGCGCGGACTTCTGGAAGCTCTGGACCGCCTCCGCCGTCACGAACCTCGGCGACGGCATCACCATGGTGGCCGGCCCCCTGCTCGTCGCCTCGATCACCGGCAGCCCCGCCGCAGTGGCCGGCGCCGTGTTCGCCCAGCAGCTGCCGTGGCTGCTGTTCGCCCTCATCAGCGGCGCCTGGGCGGACCGCCTGGACCGCCGCCGCCTCGTCGTGGCCGTCAACATCCTCCGCGCCGCGGCCCTGGCCGTACTCTCCCTCGCGGTCGCCTCCGATGTCGCCTCGGTGCCCCTGATCCTGGCCGTCTTCTTCGTGCTCGGCACCGGCGAGACCCTGGCCGACACGGCCTCGGCCGCCTTCGTGCCCACGCTGGTCCCCGCCGCGCTGCGGCCCCGGGCCAACGCGCTGATGTACGCCAACTTCAACCTCCTCAACCAGTTCGCCGCGAAGCCCCTCGGCGGTTGGCTTTTCATCGCCGCCGCGGCCGCCCCCTTCGCCCTGAACGCCACCACTTTCGCCCTGTCAGCCGCCCTCCTGCTGGCCATCCGCTCCATCTCCCCACCCACGCCGGCCACCTCCGGCAGCGTCCCTTCCGCGCACGAGCCGTCTCGGAGCCTGTGGGCCGAGATCGGCGAGGGCGTGCGCTGGCTGCTGGCGCACCGGCTCCTCCGCACGCTGGCGTTCACGATGGCGGTCGGCAACGTGGTGTTCAGCGCCGCGTTCGCGATCTTCGTGCTCTACGCCGCCGAGCGTCTCCGGCTGAACGAGGTCGCGTACGGCGCCCTGCTCGTCGCCTTCGCGGCCGGCGGCTTCCTCGGGACGCTGGTCGCCCCCGCACTGATCCGCCACGTCGGCGCCGCGCTCCTGTTGCGTACCGGCCTGCTCGTCGAGGTCGCCCTGCACGCCACCCTCGCCGTGACCCGCAGCCCCGTGGCCGCCGCGGCGATGATCGTCGTCTTCGGCGCCCACACCACCGTCTGGGGCGTGATCGTGACGACCCTCCGTCAGCGCGACGTCCCGCCCGTCATGTACGGCCGTGTCGCCAGCGTCTACTCCTTCCTCGACCTGGGCGGCGCCGCGCTCGGCTCCCTCCTCGGGGGCGCGGTGGCGACCGCGTACGGCCTGGTCGCCCCGTACTGGACCGCAGCCGCGGCCATGGCCGTCGTGGCGGCAGCGGCCTGGCGCCCCCTCCGGAGCGCCACCCTCCGTCCGTCCACAGACCCCAGCCCCTGAGCCGCGCGACGACGTCGTACTCCCGGCGCAGCGGGGTCCGGCCCGTCGATAGGGTGAAGGCATGTCGAGGCTTGCGGTGGTCAGCGGCGGTGGTACGGGAATCGGCCGCTCGACGGCGGGCATGCTCGCCGGCGAGGGCTACGACGTGATCGTCGTCGGCCGCCGGCCCGACGTGCTGGCCGAGGCGGTCGCCTGGATCGGCCCGCAGGCGTCCGCCGTGACGGCCGACGCCTCCGACCCCGCCCAGGTGGCCGCGGTGGTGGCCGCCGTCGGCAACCGCCCCCTCGACGTGCTGGTCAACAACGCCGGCGCGTTCGTCTCCGGCGGCGACGAGACCCTCGAGGACGTGGCCGACCGGTGGCACGCCACGTTCGACTCGAACGTCCTCACCGCCGTGCTGATGACCACGGCGCTGCTGCCCGCGCTGCGCCGGCCCGGCGGCCGCATCATCCTGACCAGTTCGATCGCGGCCCAGCGCGGCGGCGGCGGACCGTACTCCGCGGCGAAGGCCGCCCTGCACGGATACGTCCTCGACCTGGCCACCAGCCTCGGCGACCAGGGCATCACCGCCAACGTGATCGCCCCCGGCTACGTGATCGACAGCGAGTTCTTCACCGGCCGGATGACGCCCGAGGGGCATCGGACCCGGGTGGACGCGTCCCTGCTCAAGCGCGCCGGCGAGCCGCAGGACATCGCCGAGGCCGTCCGCTGGCTGGCCGGCCCCGGCGGTCGATGGGTGACCGGCCAGATCATCAACGTCAACGGCGGTTCGGTCCTCGGCCGGTGAACCGTTACTGGCTCGCGCCGCCGGTGAAGCGGCCCTCGCCCTCACGGTTGACCCGGAAGCGCAGGCCCGACCACCGATCGTCGATCGCGACCTGCCCGCACGGGCGCATGTCGTAGTCGGCGACGATCGGCCACAGCGAGTCCCGGTTGATGTCGGCCTTGTTGCCCTTGGGATAGGCCACCCAGAACGCGCTCGGCTTCGCCAGGTCGGCGCGGTGCTCGTCGAGCTGCCGGCGCACGCTCGCGGCGTCCTCGGCGAAGAGCACGGCCGCGCTCGCCGCCGCCAGCACATTCACCTGACGGACGCCCTCGGGCATCGGCGTCAGGATCGGCAGCTGAGCCGGGTCGGACAGCCAGACCGTGGTGTTCGGCTTGATCAGCAGCTTCTCGGCAATCGTCTTCGACATGTGCCCAGCCTGGCACCGGCAGGACCCGCCGGAGCGCCGACCACGGGAATGCGGGATGAAGTACCACGGCTCACTTCCTTCGGCTCGGGGGCGGAGGTGGGCTCGATGATGCGCCGGGCCGGCACGGCGCCGGATGTCTTTCCTTCCGCCTGTGGATGACGAAGGGCCTGTGGATAACTCCGGGTTCTGTCGGACCGGGCTGATAGACATGCCGGGTGACCGAGACGACGCGTCCCCCAGCCAGTTCAGCCGAGCAGGCAACCGCGGCCGACCGGGCCGCCGTGCGCGAGCGGGCCGAGGCGGTGCTGCGCCGGCTCGCCGGTGACCATGCGGTGCTCCGCGAGGATCAGTGGCGGGCGATCGAGGCGCTCACCGTCGACCGGCGGCGCGTGCTGTGCGTGCAACGTACCGGCTGGGGCAAGTCCGCCGTCTACTTCGTGGCGACCGCCCTCCTGCGCGAGGGCGCGACCGCCACCGGCGACGGTCCGCCGGCCGGTCCGACGGTGATCGTTTCGCCGCTGCTGGCCCTGATGCGCAACCAGGTCGACGCCGCCGCCCGCGCCGGCATCACGGCCCGCACGATCAACTCCGCCAACCTCGACGAGTGGTCGCTGATCGAGGCGGAGATCCGTGCGGGCGAGGTCGACGTCCTGCTGATCAGCCCCGAACGGCTGAACAACCCCGACTTCCGCGACAACGTGCTGCCCGGCCTCGCCGCCGAGACCGGCCTGCTGGTGGTCGACGAGGCGCACTGCGTCTCCGACTGGGGCCACGACTTCCGCCCCGACTACCGGCGTCTCCGCACGTTTCTGGCCGGGCTTCCGGGGCGTACGCCGGTGCTAGCCACCACGGCCACCGCCAACGCCCGCGTGACCACCGACGTCGCCGACCAGCTCGGTGACGCGCTCGTGCTGCGCGGCCCGCTCGACCGTGACTCGCTGCGCCTGGCCGTGCTCGACCTGCCCGACCCGGCGCACCGGCTGGCCTGGCTCGCCGACCACCTCGACCGGCTGCCCGGCTCCGGCATCATCTATACGCTCACCGTCGCCGGCGCCTCCGAGACGGCCGACTTCCTGCGGTCGCGCGGCTTCCCCGTGGCCTCCTACACGGGCCAGGTCGAGGACGCCGACCGTCGCGCCGCGGAGCAGGACCTGCTCGACAACAAGATCAAGGCGCTGGTGGCGACGTCGGCGCTCGGCATGGGCTTCGACAAACCCGACCTCGGTTTCGTCGTGCATCTGGGCGCGCCGCCCTCGCCGATCGCCTACTACCAGCAGGTCGGCCGGGCCGGTCGCGCCGTCGAGCACGCCGAGGTGGTGCTGTTGCCGGGCGCGGAGGATGCGGCGATCTGGCGCTACTTCGCCTCGCTGGCCTTCCCGCCCGAGGAACAGGTGCGCTCCGTGCTGGCCAACCTGTGGCCCGACCGGCCGATGTCCACGCAGGCCCTCGAGCCGCTGGTCGACCTGCGCCGCAACCGGCTCGAGATGATGCTCAAGGTGCTCGACGTCGACGGCGCGGTCCGCCGGGCGCGCGGCGGCTGGCTCGCCACCGGCCAGCCGTGGACCTATGACGCCGCCCGGTTGCGCCGGGTCGCCGAGGCGCGCGCCGCCGAGCAGCGGACCATGCTCGAGTACGCATCGACGAGCGCGTGCCGCATGGAGTTCCTGCGCCGGTGCCTCGACGACCCCGAGGCCGCGCCCTGTGGGCGGTGCGACAATTGCGCGGGCCCGTTGTTCGACGCCGACGTGTCCGCCGCTTCGCTGGCCGCCGCGGAGGGGTTCCTGGGCCATCCCGGCGTGGTGATCGCGCCCAAGAAGATGTGGCCCACCGGGCTGGCGGCGGTCGGGGTCGGGCTCAAGGGCAAGATCGTCCCGAGCGAGCAGATCGAGCCCGGCCGCGCGGTGGGGCGGCTCTCCGACCTGGGCTGGGGTAGCCGCCTGCGTGGCCTGGTCGCCCCCGAGGCGCCGGACGCGCCGATCCCGGACGACCTGGCCGCCGCCGTGGTCGAGATCCTCAAGGACTGGGCGCACGGCGACGACGCCTGGCAGAAACGCCCGGCGGCCGTGGTCGCCGTTCCGTCCGGCCGCCATCCGCAGCTGATCAGCACCCTGGCTGCCCACATCGCCGAGGTCGGCCGGCTGCCGATGCTCGGGACCGTCGAGGTGGCCGCCGGCGACGGGTCCGACGGACGCGGCAACAGCGCGCAGCGGGTCCGCGTGCTGCACGACGCCTTCACGGTGCCGCCCGCGGTGACGGTCCAGCTTCCCGGCCTGTCCGGTCCGGTGCTGCTCGTCGACGACCTGGTCGACTCCGGGTGGACGATGACGCTGGCCGGCCGCGCCCTGCGCCGCGCCGGTGCGGAGGGGGTGCTGCCGCTGGCCCTGGCCGTCGCCGGCTGACCGGCGCCCTGTCCGGGGGCGAGGCTGGGGAGATACGGGGAGGGGGTATGCTGGCGGCATGTCCGACGAGTCGACGCCGCAGCACGGTCCGCATGGGTATTCCGGCGACAAGGCGGCGCTGCTGGGGCGCCTCCGCCGCATCGAGGGGCAGATCCGTGGGCTCCAAAGGATGGTTGACGAGGACACGTACTGCATCGACGTCCTGACGCAGATCTCGGCGGCCAAGAGCGCGCTGCAGGCGGTCGCGGTCGGGCTGCTCGAGGATCACCTGGCCCACTGCGTCGTCGACGCGGCGCGTGCCGGGGATCCCAGCGCCAAGGTCAAAGAGGCGTCGGATGCGATCGCCCGGCTCGTCCGCTCCTGACGGGGCCCGCGTCCGTCGCTGCACTCGTTTCGAAAGGCAACTGCCATGGCTGTGACCAGCACCTACACCGTGACCGGCATGACCTGCGGGCACTGCGTGCAAGCGGTGACCGGCGAACTGTCCGCGCTGCCCGGTGTGGCCGACGTGCAGGTCGACCTCGCGTCCGGCGCTGTCACCGTGACCAGCGAGGCCCCGCTCGCCGACGACGCCGTGCGCGCGGCGGTCGACGAGGCCGGCTACGAGCTCGCGAATGCCTGACGACCCGGTAGCGCCGGTCGACCGCGGCGCCGACCGGCACCCGCCCACCGGCGGTCAGTCATCCGCCGGTGCGCCGCCGCTCGCCGGTGAGCAGCCGTCCGCGGGTGGGCAGCCGCCCGCGGGTGGACAGGTGCCCGCGGGTGAGCAGGTGCCCGTGGGTGGACAGGCGCCCGCGGGTGGACAGGCGCCCGCGGGTGGACAGTCGGCTGGCGTGGGGATCGGGATCGGGACCCCGGTGGGGGAGCGGGCCGGGTTCCGGCTGGCTGCCTTCGGGGCCGTGCTGATCGTGGTGCTCTTCGCCGGGTACGGGCTGGGGCGGCTCAACAACTCGACGGCCGCGGCCTCGGCGCCGCCCGCGGCGGGCACGTCGAGCATGCCGGGCATGGCCATGGACGAGAACCAGCCGCACGCGCACAACTCGGACGGCACGGTCAGCCAGTCGGGCGCCGCGATGCCGATGGGCGCGGCGGTGGGTGGGCTGTCGCTCAGCTCGGGCGGGCTCACGCTCGTACCGGGGAAGGCGACCTTCGAGGCGGGCAAGCCGCAGCGGCTGAGCTTCCGCGTCACGGGTGCGGGCGGGGCGCCGGTCACGACGTACGCGATCGTGCATGACAAGCCGCTGCACCTGATCGTCGTGCGGCGCGACCTGACCGGGTTCCAGCATCTGCACCCCACGATGGCGGCGGACGGCACGTGGGGGATCGACCTGACGCTCGCCGAGCCGGGGATCTACCGCATGATCGCGGACTTCACCGCGGTGGTCGGCGGCCGGCAGATCGCGACCACGCTGGGCGGCGACCTGACCGTCGCGGGGAACTACGCGCCGCGGGCCCTGCCCGCTGCCGGGCGGACCGACCGGCCGGACGGCTTCACGGTGTCGTACGAGGGCACGCCGGGCACGCAGGCGACCCAGCCGCTGCTGATGAGCGTGACCGGCGCCGACGGCAGGACGGCCAAGCTCGACCCGTATCTGGGCGCGTTCGGCCACCTGGTGGTCATGCGGGCGGGTGACCTGGCCTACGTGCACGTTCACCCGGAGGCCACGCTCGTCGACGGCAAGGTCAAGTTCTGGCTGACCGCGCCGAGCAGCGGCGACTACCGCATGTTCTTCGACTACCAGGTGGCGGGCGAGGTCCACACCGCGGCGTGGACCGTCACCGTCGGCTGAGGGTCAGGGAAGCATCTTCTCCAGGGCGGGAGTCACGCCCCACTCCGAGGTCAGCGACTCGTACTCGGCTCGCTGCGCCTCGGTGGGCGGGGTGTCGGTGCGGCGCGCCCGCAGCAGCAGGTTGCGCGGGGTGTGGGCCGAGTCGATGAACTCGACCACCTCGACCTTGTAGCCGTTCAGCCGCAGCAGGGCGGCCCGCAACGAGTCGGTCAGCACGTCGGCGAAGCGCTCGCGCATGATGGCGTGCCGGGTCAGCTCGCCGAACGGGGCGGGCGCGGGCCGCCCCTTGAGCTGGGCGGCGATGTCGTGGTGGCAGCACGGCGCGGCCAGCGTCCACTTCGCCTGCCAGCCGACGGCGCGGGCCAGCGCCTGGTCGGTGGCGGTGTCGCAGGCGTGCAGGGCGAGCACCAGGTCGGGGGAGAACGGCAGCTCCGCGTCCTCGATCGTGCCGGCGACGAAGGTCACGTCGTCGGCGCAGCCCAGCTCGGCTGCGACGGCGGTGTTGCGTACGCGCTGGTCCTCGCGCACGTCGACGCCCACGACCCGGACCGAGTCCGTCCGCCCGGCCAGGTAGCGGTAGGCGGCGAAGGTCAGGTACGCGTTGCCGCAGCCCAGGTCGACCACCCGCAGCGACGACGGCAGCTCCTCGGGCAGCGTGGCCGCCAGCGCTCGCAGGAAGGCGTCGGTCTGGCGCCGCTTCGCCGCGTTGCCGCCGATCACCTTGAACAGCGGATCGCCCGGGTCGAGCAGCCACTGCTTCTGCCGATCGTGGGCGACGGCCGCGGCAGGGGAGGGCGCGGCGGCGGCGCGGTGGACCTGGGCGTCACCCTTTTTGGTCACTCGCAGTTGCAGCGTCGTCGAGCCGGTCTCGATGTGCCAGTTTCCGAACGGCTCGGCCAGCAGCTCGTCGACCGCCGCGGCGGCCTCGTCGCCGGGAGCCACGTTGCGGGTGAACGGGCGGGCGCCGTCGTCGGTAACGATCTGCAGGCGCGGGCCGCCCTTGAGCGTCACCGGACGCACCTGGGCCCTGGTCACGGAGGGGGTGAAGCCCCGGCGGCGCCCGGCCGCGACGGCGCGGGTCAGGCCGGGACCGAGCAGCAGCTGCCGGACCTCGGCGAGGGCTTCATCGAGCGGTTGTGGCATGCGTCCATTCTGCCGCGCGCCCCGCGGAAACTTGCGGGGCGTAGGATCCGCGGCCACCGGAACGCGCACGCCCCGTGAGGGCCGGTTAGTTGATCTATAGATAGGCTGATGAGCCGGGAAGTGAGGTGCCGCGCCGATGTCGTTGATGGCCGATCCGCCGGGAGCCGACCGGCTCTCCGTCCGCGTGCGCCGCAACACCGCGGGCGACCACGACGAGGCCCAGCGCAGCGGCTTCCTCGACGCGCTGGCGGCCGGTCACCTGCCCTGGGAGGCGTACGCCGACCTGACCGCGCAGCACTGGTTCATCTACGAGGCCCTCGAGTCGGCCGCCACCACGATGGCCGACGACCCGGTGGTGGGCACGTTCCTCTTCCCCGAGCTGCGCCGGCTCCCGTCGCTCGAGGCCGACCTGCGTTTCCTGTACGGGCCGAGGTGGGCCGATCACCTGTTCGCGCTGCCGGCCACGACCACGTACTGCACGCGTCTGCGTGACGTTGCTCACCGCGCGGCCACGGGCTTCGTCGCGCACCAGTACACCCGCTACATCGGTGACCTGTCCGGCGGGCAGTACCTCGGGCCCGCGATCGCCCAGGCCTACGGGCTGCCCGGCGCCGACGGCCACCGCTTCTTCGTGTTCGCCGGTGTGGACCCGCTGGCGTTCAAGAAGCACTACCGCGGGCTGCTCGACGCGGTGCCCTGGACGCCCGCCGAGCAGCGCGAGTTCATCGCCGAGGTCGCCGAGGCCTACCGGCTCAACATCGGGGTGCTCGGCGAGCTGCAGAGCCGCTGGGCCTGACCGGCAGGGAGGCGCCGATGACCGATCCGTTCCCGCCCGAGGTGGTCGACCAGATCGCCCGGCACATGAACGACGACCACGCGGACGACAACGTGCTGATCGTGCGCGCGCTCGGCGGGATGCCGTCCGCGACCGCGGCCCGCATGTCCGGCCTGGACGCGGACGCGATGGAGTTCAAGGCGGTGGTCGACGGCATCGAGGTGCCGGTGCGGGTGCCGTTCGCCGAGCGGCTCACCGAGCGCCGTCAGGTGCGGGCCGAGGCCGTCCGCATGTATCGCGACGCCTGCGCGGCCCTGGGTCTCGAGCCCCGCCACTAGCGGGCAGAGGAAAGCCCCCCGGCCGTCGAGGACCGAGGGGCTTCGCCGTACGGGGTCAGGCCGTGGTGCCGACGCCGGCTTCGGAGCCGCCGCTCATGTCAGCCGGTGCCGAAGCGGTGCCGGCGTCCGAAAGGCTGCCGGTGTCCGAAGCGGTGTCGGCATCTGAAGCGCTGTCGGCATCCGATGCGCTGTCGGCGTCCGAGGCGGAGGCCGAGCCGGATCCGCGGCTGCCGCGCCCACCCCGGCGCCGCCGGCGACGCGGCCGGTCGGCCGATTCCTCGTCGGACGACGCGTCGTCGGCCAGGGAGCCGGAGGTGTCGGAGGGGGAGGCGACCTCGGTGGCCGCCGGATCGAGCGTCGACGCCACCTCGCCGTCGGCGAACACGGGAGCGCTCGCCCGGCGACGGGTACGCGTCCGGCTCGTCCCGGCGGGACGCTCGGTCTCGCTGCCGGCATCACCGGCCGGAGCCTCGGCGACCGCGCCCTCGGCGGGGGCGGAGGCGGCGATCGGCTCGGACGCCGGGTCGGAGTCGTCGACCCGCCGCCGGCGCCGCTGCCGCTTGGGCCGCTCGGTCTCGCCCTCGGCGCCGCGGTCGCCACCGCTGTCGGGGCCGCTCGAGCCGCCGCGCGACGGCCGTCCGCCGCGTCCGCGACCGCCGCCACCGCTCTCGCGGCGCCGGCGCCCGCCGCCCAGGTCCTCCTCGACCTCGGCGGACAGGCCCGCCCGGCTGCGGTCGGCAGTGGGCAGCGTGCCGGAGATGTCGGCGGGGATGTCCAGGTCGCTGTAGAGCGCCGGGCTCGTGTGGTACGTCTCCGGGGGCTGCGGCATGCTCAGGCCCATCGACTTGTCGATGAGGACCCAGCGCGGCATGTCCTCCCAGTCGACGAAGGTCACCGCGACGCCGGTCGCGCCCGCCCGGCCGGTGCGGCCGATGCGGTGCGTGTACGTCTCGGGGTCCTCCGGGCAGTCGTAGTTGATCACGTGGGTGACGCCGGAGACGTCCAGCCCACGGGCCGCGACGTCGGTGGCGACCAGCACGTCGATCTTGCCGCTGCGGAATGCGCGCAGGGCCCGCTCGCGGGCGCCCTGGTTCAGGTCGCCGTGCACCGCCGCCACCGCGAAGCCGCGGAAGTCGAGGTCCTCGGCGAGCCGGTCGGCGGCCCGCTTGGTCCGCGTGAAGATCATCGTCAGCCCGCGGCCGCGGGCCTGCAGGATGCGCGCGACCATCTCGACCTTGTTGAGCGGGTGCGTGCGGTAGACGACCTGCTTGGTGAGCGGCGACGGGCCGCTGTCGGCGGTGTGGCCGGCGTGGATCGTCACCGGGTGGCTCAGGAAGCGCCGGGAGAGCGCGACGATCGGGTCGGGCATGGTCGCCGAGAACAGCATGGTCTGCCGCTGCTCGGGGATCATCGCGAGGATCTTCTCGACGTCGTCGAGGAAGCCCAGGTCGAGCATCCGGTCGGCCTCGTCGAGCACGAGCGTCTTGACCGAGTCGAGCTTGAGCTGCTTCTGCTTGGCCAGGTCGAGCAGGCGGCCGGGCGTGCCGACCAGGATCTCGACGCCCTTCTTGAGCGCGTCGACCTGCGGCTCGTACGCCACGCCGCCGTAGATCGGCAGAACCCGGACGCCGCGGGTGCTGCCCGCGGCGGCGAGGTCGCGAGCCACCTGCAGGCCCAGCTCACGGGTGGGGACGACGATGAGCGCCTGGGGCTTGCCGTCGGCGCCCTCGGACGGGGCGGCGACCCGCTCGAGCATCGGCAGGCCGAAGCCGAGGGTCTTGCCCGTGCCGGTCGGCGCCTGGCCGATCAGGTCGGTGCCCCGCAGCGCGATCGGCAGGGCGTACTCCTGGATGGCGAAGGCGTGGGTGATGCCGGCCTTGGCCAGCGCTTCCACGGTCTCGGCGCGGACACCCAGCTCGGCGAAGGTGGGGCTGTCCGGGCGGACCGGCGCGCGGTTGGTCACTGGTACGAGTGCGGGTGCGTTGGTTTCGATGTCGGTCATGAAGTTTTACGGGTGCCTCTCGTGGTGCGCCCGTGGAGTGTCTGGGGCGCGGTCTGGATAGGGCGCGGGCCACACGCTGAGAGCGGGCCGCACGCGCAGGTCGCCGCGGCGATCGGTGAAGATCGACGTCGACGGCAACGCTGCCAGTCTACCCGACGGGAAGCTTTTGCACTTCAAGGCGGAATTCGGGGGCTCAAGCGCGCGGAGGGCGCCCCCAGGGGGACGCCCTCCGCGACGGGAAACCAACCTCAGCGGACGGTGAAGCCGAACGGCCGCGCGTTCGACTCCGCGATCTCCACGTATGCCACCTTGGCGATCGGGATGATCACCTTGCGGCCCTTCTCGTCCGTGAGCGAAAGCACGCTGTCCTTGGCCATCGCCTCGGTCACGGCCTGCTCGACCTCCGCCGGGGTCTGAGCGCTCTCGAGCACCAGCTCACGCGGCGTGTGCTGCACGCCGATCTTGACCTCCACGGGGCCCTCCTTTTCGCGGGTCTTGCCGCGTGCAAGGTTATCCGATTTCGGCGGGGGTGCCGCCCGATGCGCCACCCTGGAGCGGGAAGCTGGCGATCCCGCGCCAGATCAGCGCAGCTACGAGCGCTTCGGCTTCAGCTTTGGGCGTACGCCTTCCGTTGGCGAGCCAGTACTGAGCGGACTGCCCGGCCGCCCCCACGAGGCCCGAGGCCAGCAGCTGGGCGGCGTCGGCGGTGAGGTTGGTGTCCGAGATGATCGTGTCGGTGACCGCGGCGATGCAGCCCTGCTCGACCCGCTCCACCCGCTGGCGCACCTGCGGGTCGTTGCGCAGGTCACTCTCGAAGACCAGCCGGAACGCCTCGCTCTCGTGGTCCATGAAGTCGAAGTACGCCCGCACGGCGCCCTTGACCCGCTCCTTGTTGTCGGAGGTGGCCAGCATGGCGTCGCGAACCTTGGCGATTATCGCGTCGCAGTGGGTGTCCAGCAGCGCCAGATAGAGCTCGAGCTTGCCGGGGAAGTGCTGGTAGAGCACCGGCTTGGAGACCCCGGCGCGCTCGGCGATGTCGTCCATCGCCGCGGCGTGGTAGCCGTGCGCGACGAAGATCTGCTGAGCCGCCGCGAGCAGCTGCTTGCGGCGCGCGGAGCGGGGCAGACGGGTGGGACGGGCCGTCTGAGCTCCGCCGGACGCAGCAGTCATGTTCCTCGAACCTCCAGGGGGTACGTACCCCGTTTGCCGGCGCGGATTGCCCGGTTCGGCGCGTCTTGCTTCTCGGCAGTCAATTGTGCCGACGCTGCAACTTATCGCCACTGCAAGGACACGGTAGCCTCAGCGAGGGCGAGCGAGGAGCACGCGGTGGATGAACCAGAGCATTCCGGAGACGCCGGAGCCGCCGACAGCGGCAACGGTGCCGATGCGCGTGAGCGCAAGCGGATGAACGGTTGGGCGACGTCGGACAGTCCCTGGTCGTACACGGCGCCCGGAACCGATGCCGACGCCGACGTGCCGGCCTGGCGCCGGCCGGGCGGCGAGACGCGCTCGTTCCCGCGTAATCCGGCATTTCCGTCTTCGGCGTTGCCCTCGCCGGCGTTGCCCTCGGATCACCCCGTCCCGGCCCAGCCGGTCCCGGCCCAGCCCATGCCGGCCCAGCCCATCCCGGCCCAGCCGTCCTCGAGCGTTCCGGCGCCCACGCCGCCGGGCTTCGTCGACGCCCAGCAGAGTGGCGAAATTCCCCCGTCCGGGGAGTCCGTCTCGCCGGCGCCCGGCTCGCGGTGGGACCGCTCGCGGTTCTCCGAGCTGCTGAGCCCGCTGACGTCCCGCTCGTCGCAGCCGTCGGCGCCCGAGCCGGCCTCGCCCGCGCCGCCGGCCGCCCGCGAGCCCGGCACCGGCAGCGGGAACGTGTCCGCCGGTCTGCGCGCCTACGACGTCCCGACGCCGAGCAGCGCCCCGCCCTACCCGTACGAGGGCGATCTCGACGAGGAGCCCGCCGACCCGCTGCCGCCGCCGACGCCGATCGCGCAGCAGCGCGCCGCCGTGCCGCTGGTGCGCCCGGCGACTCCGGGCGGTGGCCGCCGTGCCGACTGGGGAACCGCCGAGCACACCACTCTCGAGCCCGCCCGCCACGCCGCCGCCGGCACTCCGGTGCAGGGCGTGCCGCGGCTGTCCTCCGAGGAGCCCGGCCCGGCCCGGCCCGCGTACGACCCGTCGAGCTTCCCGCGCCGCCTGTCCTACGAGCCCCCCGCGCCGTACGAGCCGCAGCGCCGGTACGAGGTCCCGAAGCCCTACGAGGCTCCCAAGGCGTACGAGCCGCAGCCGTACGAGCCCCCGGCGCCCGCCTCTCCGGCGCCGCCGGCGACCTATTCCGGTTTCGGCGAGACGACCGCGCGCCTCGGCGCCCCCGTCGAGCAGCGCCCCCGCGGCCTGCCCCAGCGCGTCCCGGCCCAGCCCGACGTGCCCAAGGGCGTACCCGAGCCGATGGCGGAGGCCACCGCCGAGACGCCCGCGCTCGCCCGGATCGCCACCCACCTGCGCCGCGGTGACGTGCTGCCGGTCCAGGAAAGGCAGGAAGGTTTCGACGTGCAGGCGATCCTGGCCGCGGTGCGCGAGGTCGACGGGGTGCGCGACGCGTCGCTGCGCTCGACTGCGACCGGCGCGCACAGCCTGCGGCTCGACCTCGCCGAGGGCGCCGACCCGGCCGAGGTGAGCCGCCGCGTGGCCCGCCTCCTGCAGGACCGGATGGGTCTCGACGCGGCCATGCCCGGCGAGGTGCCCGTCGCGCCTCCCGCCGAGTCCGCGCCCACACCCCCGCCCGCCGCTGTTCCGGTCTCGCCGCCCGCCCCCGCGTCGGCGGTCCCCGCGCCGGCCCCGGTCTCCCCGCCGGCTCCGGCGCCCCGGGCGCGCACCGCCGAACCGGTCTCGGCGCCCCCGGTCTCCGCCCCGCCCGTGGAGTCGCCGGTCGACCGCCACCAGCAGCGCGAGACCGCCGAGCGCCAGGCTCGCGAGACCAGGGAGCGCGAGGCGCGCGAGCGGGAGGCCCGCGACCGCCACGCCGCCGCGGCCCGCCTGGTCCCCGAGGTCGACGAGTCGGCCGAGGTGGTGCCCACGGGCGCCGACTGCGGACCGCCCCGCCCGCTCTATCCCAACGAGCACCCGGCGCCGCGCGTGGTCATCGAGAACGTGCACGTCAACACGTTCGGCTCCGACGCGACGGTCGAGGTCCGGCTGGCCGTCGGCGACCGTACCGCGTCGGGTGTCGCGAGCGGCCCCGCCGTCGACGGCTACCTGCTTCGCCTTTGCGCGATGGCCACGGCCGGCGCGGTCGACGACCTGCTCGCCGAGTCCGACCACCCGGACGGCCCGGCCCGCTGCTTCGTCGAGCACGCCGCCGCCGTGCCGTTCGGCGCCGCCCAGGTCGCGGTGGTCGTGCTGCTGCTCTCGTGCGGCGGCTGGGTGGAGCAGCTGGCCGGCTCGGCCGTGGTGACCAGCGACGACCGGCACGCCATGGTGCGCGCCACTCTGGCGGCGGTGAACCGCCGGCTTGAGGCACTCTTGACCCGATGAAAGGCGCCATCCTGGCCCCCGACAGCGCGCTGCTGCCCGAGGGCGAAGCACCAGCACCCTGGCCCCCGCGACAGGTCACCGTCAACGGGGCGATGCTGCACGTCCGCGACACCCCCGCGACCCGGCCCGGCGCGGAGCCGGCCGTCTATGTGCACGGGCTCGGCGGCTCGTCGCAGAACTTCACCGACTTCGCCGGGCTGCTCGCCGACCGGTTCGACGCGCAGGCCGTCGACCTGCCCGGGTTCGGCTACAGCGACCCGAGCCCGCGCTACTCGATCCCGTCGTTCGCGGAGACGCTGATCGCCTATCTCGAGCACGACGGGCGGGGGCCGGTGCACCTCGTCGGCAACTCGCTGGGCGGCTCGATCGCGGTGCGCGTGGCTGCCCTGCGGCCGGACCTCGTGCGTACGCTCTCGCTGATCTCTCCGGCCATGCCGTTCCTCGACCCCCGCCGTACGGCTCAGGCCCGCGCGCTGCCCCTGCTGGCGTTGCCGCGCGCCGACCGTGTGCTCGGGTGGGCGTTCTCGCGGCTGACCGCCGAGGAGATGGCCGAGCAGGTGCTCGCGGCGTGCTTCGGCGACACCCGCAAGGTCACGCCGCAGCGCCGCGCCGAGGCGATGGAGGAGATCCGGCTGCGCTACACCGTGGCGCACTATCCCAAGGCCTACCTCGGCACGCTGCGCGGCCTGGTGTCCAGCTTCGTGCGGGCCTATCTGCCCGGCGCCAACTCGCAGTGGCGGCTGGCCGCCCGGGTGCAGGCGCCCACCCTCGTCGTCGGCGGGCTGGGCGACAAGCTGGTCGACCCGCGCGTACCGCCGCAGGTGGCCCGCTCGATCCCCGACGCGCGGCTGCTGATGCTGCCCGGCGTCGGCCACGTCGCCCAGATGGAGGTGCCGCGGCTGGTCGCCCGCGCGGTCGTCGGCCTGCTCGACGACGTCGGTTCCCCGGTGGGAGGATAGACCGCGACGCGGATCTCACAAGATCCACTGCGGGCAGACATCGTCCGGCGGCGTGTGCGACGCTGGCGGACGATGATCGGCGAACTCACGGCCCCGCCCGCCCCGGCGCCGCCGCCCGGCCGCGGCCGGTGGCGAAAGTGGTGGCTGGCCGGCTTCGCCGTGGTGGTCCTGGTCGCGGGCGGCGCCGCCGTGGGCCGCCGCCTCGAGGAGGGCGACACCCCGTCCCCGGCGGTCACGGTCGCCAGTTCGGCGCCGGCGGCCGCAGGCCCACAGGTGGAGAGCCTCACCAAGCCGCCCCGGAAGCCCGCGGAGACCACCCCGCCGGCGAGCCTGCTCCAGCTGCCGGGTGCGGTGCCGTCGCACGGCACGGGCACATTCACGTACGCCACCGAGCGTGGCCCGGTGCGCGGCGCCAAGGGGCAGCTGCGCCGGTTCCGGGTGGCGGTCGAGAAGGGCAGCAACGAGGACGCCGGCACGTTCGCCGAGCAGGTGGCCGCGATCCTCGGCGACGACCGCAGCTGGATCGGCGGCGGCCAGCTGCGCCTGCAGATGGTCGCCGGCTCGGACGCGGCCGACTTCACGGTCTACCTCGCGACCCGGGACACGGCCGGCCGGATGTGCCTGGCGGGCGGCACGAACATCCGGGTCGGCGGCCGCCCGTACACGTCGTGCCGGACCACCGGAAAGGCGATCATCAACCTCGACCGGTGGCGTCGGTCCGCGCCCACGTACGTGGACGCGAAGGTTCCCCTCTCCACCTACCGGAAATACGTGATCAACCACGAGGTCGGTCACGAGCTGGGGCACCACCACCAGAACTGCCCCCGGGCGGGCGGCCCGGCGCCCGTGATGGTGCAGCAGACGCTGACGCTGCGCGGCTGCCGGCCGTACGCCTGGCCCCGCCTCGACGGCAAGCTGCTGACCGGCCCCGCGCTGTGAACGCCGGGGAAAATTCCCGTGTCCCGCATGTCGGGCCGGTGTCCAACGTCATGGCCGCTCAGCCCCGTCGCGAGTGACAATGGTGGCCGATCCTTACCGCCAACCCGGGGAGTTAACGTGGCACTGCCCCCGCTCGTCGAGCCGGCCGCAGAGCTGTCGATCGATGAGATCCGCCGTTACTCGCGGCACCTGATCATCCCGGATGTCGGGATGGACGGTCAGAAGCGGCTGAAGAACGCGAAGGTCCTGGTCGTCGGCGCGGGTGGCCTCGGCTCCCCGGCGCTGCTGTACCTGGCCGCCGCGGGCGTCGGCACGCTCGGCATCGTCGACTTCGACACCGTCGACGAGTCGAACCTCCAGCGCCAGATCATCCACGGCGTCTCCGACATCGGCCGGCCCAAGGCCGAGTCCGCCGCGGCGAGCATTGCCGAGGTCAACCCGCTGGTGAACGTGGTCATCCACAACACCGCGCTCGACCGCGACAACGTCAAGGAGATCTTCAGCCAGTACGACCTGATCGTCGACGGCACCGACAACTTCGCGACGCGTTACATGGTCAACGACGCCGCCGTGCTGCTCGGCAAGCCGTACGTCTGGGGTTCGATCTACCGCTTCGACGGCCAGGCCTCCGTCTTCTGGGAGGAGCACGGGCCCTGCTACCGCTGCCTCTACCCGGAGCCCCCGCCGCCCGGCATGGTGCCGAGCTGCGCCGAGGGCGGCGTGCTGGGCGTGCTGTGCGCGTCGATCGGCTCGATTCAGGTCAACGAGGCGATCAAGCTGCTCACCGGCATCGGCGAGCCGCTGGTCGGCAAGCTGATGGTCTACGACGCCCTCGAGATGGAGTACCGCAAGATCAAGGTCCGCAAGGACCCGAACTGCGCGCTCTGCGGCGAGAACCCCACCGTCACCGACCTGCTCGAGGACTACGAGGACTTCTGCGGCGCCGTCTCCGAGGAGGCGCAGGAGGCCACGCTCGACGCGACGATCACCGCCCGCGAGCTCAAGGACTGGCAGGACTCCGGCAAGGACCTGTTCCTCGTCGACGTCCGCGAGCCCGCCGAGTGGGAGATCAACCGCATCCCCGGCGCGACGCTGATCCCCAAGGGCGAGATCCTTTCGGGTGAGGCGCTGTCGCGCTTCCCGCAGGACCGGCAGATCGTGCTGCACTGCAAGTCGGGCGTCCGCTCGGCCGAGGCGCTGGCGGCCCTCAAGGCGGCCGGTTTCAAGGACGCCGTGCACGTGCAGGGCGGCATCGTCTCGTGGGTCAACACGGTCGACCCCTCGCAGCCGTCGTATTGATGGTCGTCATGCTGGGGAGCCGTTGAGGCGGCTTCCCAGCAGCGAAATCCAGGAACGCGTTGTAGCGTCACGGACGTGGTAGATATCGACTCCGCGATCGGTTACGTCGTCGCCCACGGCGACCCGGTCGAGCGGGCGCGCCTGTCATATCTGCGCACCGGCCAGCGGCCCGACCCGCTCATCATCGACCGCATCGTGGCCGGTCAGGCCGAGAACGGCGGCTGGCCCGCGTCCACCGACGGCACGATCGCCTCGATCGACGCCACCTGCTTCCGCCTCAACGAGCTCGACGACCTCGGCGGCCTGCACGGCGAGCCGGTCGACCGCGCCCTGGCCTGGCTGGCCGGCGTGCAGCGGCCCGACGGCACGTGGCAGGAGGCCGAGGAACTGGCCCCCGAGGCGCCCGTGTGGGCCATGCCGGGCGACCCCGAGGCCACGCTCTACCTCACCGCCGTGGCCGGCTTCTGGATGACCCTCGCCGAGTACGAGGCGCACCCCAACTTCGACGTGCCCGCCCGCTACGGCCGCACGCTCGGCGCCGCCGCCACCTGGGTGGTCAACCAGATCCGCCCGGACGGCACGTGGCCGTCGTTCCTCGCCGCCGGCTGGCACGCGGCGGGCCTGCTCTACGGCCAGCAGTACTTCTACGAGTCGGCGCGCGTGCAGCTCGTGCTGGGCGACCGCCTGCCCGACATGGCCCCCGCCGACGTCGCCTCGATGGCCGCCGCGCTGCGCCGCATCAACCTCGGCGACGACTGGCTGCTGCAGAGCGCCCGTAAACGCCTCGGCGAGACCCAGCGCTCCGACGGCGGCTGGGACAGCGCCGAAGGCCCGATCTTCGACGTGAACACGACCCTCACCGTGCTGCGCGCCTGTCGCTGACCTCACGCACAGTGAGCCCGTCAACGGCTGCAACCGGATTGCACCCGAAAAGGGCCGAATGGCTACGGTCCTGCTACCCGGGCGACGTCACGGACAGTTACTTAGGCTATTGGTGGCAAAGCCACAGGTAAGCCATAGTTGTTGCAGGCCCGACGGGGGCCTAAGGCGAGACGAAGATCCGCTGGGCGATGAAGTTTGGTCGCCACAGTCCGGCGGGGAGTCAGTGGCGAAACCGGCGCCTCGAAGCAGTATCTACTTCGGAGGAACGCCTCAAATGCGTAAGTCTGTCAAGCACGCCGCTGTTGTTGGAGCCGCCCTCGCTGTCACCGTTGGTGCCGGCGCCGCGTACGCCGCGTGGTCCGTCAGGGGTGCCGGAAACATCGAGGCCTCGGCCACGAACGCGCAGGCGCTCAACTTCGACGGAACCGTTACTGTCGGCGACCTCTACCCGGGCGGCAGCGCTACCGGCAAGGTCACCATCAACAACCCCAACCCCTTCCCGGTCAAGCTCACCGGCATGACCCTCCAAAAGTCGTTCGGCAACCTCGGCGGCGGCGTCAGCGGCAAGGACTCCGGGTGCAACGCGGACGAGGCCATCGTCCTGAGCCCTAACGTCGGCGCCCTCGCGGCCGGCAAGGAGGTCCCGAAGAACGGGCAGCTGATCCTCGAGGTGCCGGCTGCCGTGACGATGACCAACAAGGCGAACGACTTCTGCCAGGGAGCCAAGTTCACTTACGCGGTCACGGTCAACGGTGTGAGCGCCTAACTTAACGCAGTCGGTTGCGGAGGTGGCGGACATGCTGTCACCTCCGCAGCACCACCCTGACTGGAAGGGCTGAGATGAGGCTGTCGCACACGACGCATGTCATGGCCGGAGCCGGCCTTACGGTGGCCGCCTTACTTGCTATGCCCGGTGCCGCCCTGGCCGCCTGGTCCACAGGCAGCGACACTGCAACCGTGACTGCCCACGCCGCCGAGCTGCCAGGCACCGGCGTTCCCGCTGTGGACGCGAACGGCTCCTCGGTCTCGCTGGATTGGCCCTCGATGATCCTCCCCAAAGGGGCATCCGTTCGCGGCTATCGCGTCACCCGCATCAACGCCACTACCGGGGCGAAGGATGCCGCTGAAGGGGGCTGCGCGGGGGTTCTCACCCGAAGTCACTGCACAGAGGGCAACGTTCCCGACGGCCGCTGGCTGTATGCGGTTGTGACACTCGTCGGTGACGACTGGCAATCCCCGGCAGGAGTTTCCGCGCCGGCGACAGTCGGCCGGCCGGCCGATCCGGCCCGAGTTCCGGGCCCGAGCCCGACAACTGCTGCTCCGACGTCGGCTCCCAGCCCGACGACTGTAGCGCCGACGCCGGCTCCCGCATCGACGACAGTGGCTCCGACACCGGTTCCGAATCCGACGACTGTGAGCCCGACGCCGAGGCCGACGACCGCGAGCCCGACCCCGAGCGCGACCACCGCGACCCCCAGTTCCCCGGCCACGACGACTACGCCGACCGGGCCTGGCAACTCTGATCACACCAATGAGCCGAAGGCGGCGAAGTCGTCGGACCGCGAAGCGGAAGCGGAGGCGTCGCCCTCTCCGTCGGCCTCCTGAGCGACTACCGCCGGATGTGGCCGTTGCCCGTGACGACGTACTTTGTGGACGTCAGCTCGGGCAACCCCATCGGGCCGCGGGCGTGCAGCTTCTGGGTGCTGATGCCGATCTCGGCGCCGAAGCCGAACTCGCCGCCGTCGGTGAAGCGGGTGGAGGCGTTCACCATCACGGCGGCCGCGTCGACGCGGGCCGTGAAGCGCCGCGTCGCCGTCACCGATTCGCTCACGATGGCCTCGGTGTGGCCCGTGCCGTAGCGGCGGATGTGGTCGAGCGCGTCGTCCAGCGAGTCGACCACCGCGACAGCGAGGTCGGCGGACAGGTACTCCGTGCCCCAGTCCTCCTCGGTGGCCGGCACCACGTCGTCGGAGTAGGCCGCCACCCGCGGGTCGCCGTGCACCGTCACGCCGGCCTCGGCCAGCGCGGTCAGCACCAGAGGCAGGAACCGGTCCGCGATCTCGGCGTGCACGAGCAGCGACTCGGCAGTGTTGCAGGTGGACAGTCGCTGGGTCTTGGAGTTGACTGCGACGGCGAGCGCCTTCTCGAGGTCGGCCGCCTCATCCACGTACACATGGCAGTTGCCCACCCCGGTCTCGATCACCGGGACCGTGGACTCCTCGACGACTGCCTTGATCAGCGAGGCGCCGCCGCGCGGGATCAGCACGTCGACGAGCCCGCGTGCCCGCATCAGCTCCTTGACGGAGTCGCGGCTGGTCGCGTCGAGCAGCTGGATCGCGTCGGCCGGCAGACCGCTGTCGGCGACCGCCTTGCGCAGCACCGCGACGATCGCGGCGTTGGAGCTGAGCGCCGAGCCGGAGCCGCGCAGCAGCGCCGCGTTGCCCGACTTGAGGCAGATGCCCGCGGCGTCGGCGGTCACGTTGGGCCGGCCCTCGTAGATGATGCCCACCACGCCGAACGGCACCCGCACCTGCCGCAGCTCGAGGCCGTTCGCCAGCGTCGAGCCGCGCACCACGTCGCCCACCGGGTCGGGCAGCGCGGCCAGCTGGCGCAGGCCGTCGGCCATCGCCTCGACCCGCGCCGGGGTCAGCGTCAGCCGGTCGATCACCGCCTCGGACAGGCCCGCGGCGCGCGCGTTCGCCACGTCGACCTCGTTGGCCGCCACGACGTCGGGTGAGCGCTCGACCAGCCGGTCGGCCATCAGCAGCAGCGCGCGGTCCTTCTCGGCGCGGGTGGCGGCGGCGAGGTCGATGGCGGCCACGCGGGCGTCGGCGGCCTGCTGCAGGACGGTGCTCATGGGTACCCCTTGGTCAGAGCAGGACGAGGTCGTCGCGGTGCACGACCTCTCGTTCGTATCCCGGCCCCAGCGCGGCGGCCAGCTCTCCGGTGGTGCGCCCCAGCAGCGCGGGCAGTTCGATCGCATCGTAGTTGACCAGGCCGCGGGCGACCGGCGCACCCGAGCCCGCATCGACCAGGTCGACGGGGTCGCCGGCGGCGAACGAGCCATCGACGGCGGTGATGCCGGCGGGCAGCAGCGACTTGCGCCGGGCCACCACCGCGGCGACCGCGCCCGGGTCCAGGTGCAGCCGCCCGCGCGGGGCGGTGGCGTGCGCGAGCCAGAACAGCCGGGCGGTGGGACGGTTGTCGGCGGGGCGGAACAGCGTGCCGACGTCGTCGCCGGCCAGCGCGGCGGCGGCCAGGGGAGCGGCCGTGAGCACCACGGGGATGCCGAACCCGGTGGCGATGCGGGCGGCCTCCACCTTGGTCACCATGCCGCCGGTGCCGACGCCCGACTTGCCGGGCGTGGCGATGCTGATGCCCTCGAGGTCGGCTTCGCTGCCCACGTACGCGATCCGGCGCGACGACGGATCGGACGGGCTGCCGGTGTAGAGCGCGTCCACGTCGGAGAGCAGCACGAGCAGGTCGGCCTGCACCAGCGCGGCGACCAGCGCGGCGAGCCGGTCGTTGTCGCCGAAGCGGATCTCCTCGGTGGCGACCGTGTCGTTCTCGTTCACGATCGGCAGCGCGCCCAGGTCGAGCAGCTTGCGCAGGGTCCGGTACGCGTTGCGGTAGTGCGCGCGCCGGGTCACGTCGTCGACCGTGAGCAGCACCTGGCCGACGCGCAGGCCGTGCCGGGCGAAGCCGGCCGTGTAGCGCCCGATCAGCAGGCCCTGCCCCACCGAGGCGGCCGCCTGCTGGGTGGCCAGGTCGCGCGGCCGCCGGCGCAGGTTGAGCGGGGCCAGGCCGGCGGCGATCGCGCCGCTGGAGACCAGCACCACCTCACGTCCGTCGGCGGCGAGCCCGCCGAGCGCGTCGACCAACGCGTCGACGCGCTGCTCGTCGATTCCGCCGGAGGCCGTGGTCAGCGACGAGGAGCCGACCTTGACCACGATCCGGCGCGCACCGGTCACCACTTCGCGCACCGGCCAATTGTGCTCGGACGGGCCGACGGAAACCGGCCGAGATCCCATATCGTGGCCCGGGTGACACCGCAGGAGTACGTCGAAGAGGTGCTTTCACTCGTGGAGCGGATCCCCGAGGGCCGGGTGATGTCGTACGGCGCGGTCGCCGACGCCCTGGCCGACGTCTCCGGCCGCAACTCCGCCCGCGCGGTCGGCACGATCATGGCGCGGCACGGCGGCGGCGTCCCGTGGCACCGGGTCGTCACCAGCTCCGGGCGGCTGCCACCCGGGCACGAGCAGGAGGCCCGCCAGCGGCTGCTGTCCGAGGGCGTACCGCTGAAGGGCGAGCACGTGGACATGGCGAGGGCGGGGTGGCAGCCCTGATGGAGCGCGGACAACCCAGCCGTACGGCGATGAGCGCGGCCCGCTACCGGGCGGCGCACCAGATCCTCGAGCAGGGCCGGATCTTCACGGATCCGCTGGCCGTGCGCATTCTCGGCGTACCGGAGGGGCAGTTGCTCGCGGACGCGCCGCGCCGGGCGATGCGTGTGTTCATCGCCGCGCGCACGCGGTTCGCCGAGGACGCGCTGGCCGTGGCGGTCTCCCGGGGCGTACGGGAGCTGGTCGTTCTCGGCGCGGGCCTGGACACCTTCGCCTACCGCAATCCGCATCCCGGGCTGCGCGTCACCGAGGTCGACCACCCGGACACGCAGGCCTGGAAGCACGACCGCCTGGCGGAGGCGGGGATCACGGTGCCGCCGTCGGTGCGCTATCTCGGCGTGGACCTCGAACGCGAGTCGCTGGCCGACCGGCTCGCGCTCGACGCGCCCGCGTTCTTCCTCTGGCTGGGTGTGGTGCCCTATCTGACCGGCGCCGGCTTCGAGGAGACGCTGCGGGTGGTCGCCGCGCGGCCGGGCAACGAGGTCGTCTTCGACTACGCGCAGGACCCCGCGGGGATGCCGCCCGGACGGCGCGAGGCGCTCGAGGCGCGGGCGACCCGGGCGGCCCGGCTGGGGGAGCCGTGGCTGACCTACTTCGAGCCGGACGAGATCGCGGGACGGCTGGGCGCCCTGGGCTTCGACGAGATCGAGGACCTCGGTCCCGCGCAGCTGGCGGCCCGCTTCTTCGGCCGGACCGACGTGCCGCCCGACACGCCCGGCGGGCATGTGCTCAGGGCGCTGCGGTCATCCCGATGAGGGAGGCGGCGCCGCGCATCTGGTACTCGAAGAAGCCGCGGCGGTCCTCCTCCACCGAGCCCACGAGCTGGCCGAACAGCTCGGCGCTGATCGCGCCGCTCAAATGGACGAAGGCCGACATCGCGGCGGCGACCAGGTGCGGCGGCGCGCCCGGCGTGTACTGCTCGGCGACCGCGCTGAGCTCCTCGGCGTACCGGCCGGTGATCGGTTCGCGGGCGGCGAGCTCGTTCGCGACGTACGCGTCCCGGACGAGGTTCGCGATGAGCAGGATCACCCGGGTGGCGGGGCCGATCGTGTCCTGCGGCGCCTGATAGCCGGGCACCGGGCTGCCGTAGATCAACGCCCACTGGTGCGGATCGGCGAGGGCCCATTCCCGTACGGCATGGGTCATGGCCAGGAACCTGCCGAGCGCGGACAGGTCGCCCGCCGCGGCCGCCGCTGCCTCGGTCGCGTCCCCGAGCGAGTTGTACGCGTCGATGATGAGCGCGGTCAGCAGGTCGTCGCGGCTCGCGAAGTAGCGGTAGACCGCGGACGAGACCATGCCCAGGTCGCGGGCGACCGCGCGCAGCGACAGGTTCGCGCCGTCGGTGGCCAGATGCCGGCGGGCCACCGCCTTGATCTCTTCGGTCATCTCGGCGCGCACGCGGGCGCGTACTCCTTGGGCGCTCATGGAGACCAGTGTGCCATAGCGAGAGCACTGCTCTTGATTTTCGCCGCTAGATGCGTATCGTTGTTCTCGTCAGAGAGCAGTGCTCACTAAGGAGAGCAGTTATGTCGACTCACGTCATCGTCGGTTCCGGCCCGATCGGCTCCTCCATCGCGCGCCAGCTCGTCGAGCGGGGCGACCGCGTACGGATGGTCACCCGCAGCGGTGGCGGTCCGGAGCACCCGCTGGTCGAGCGCGTCGCCGCGGACGCCTCCGACGCCCGCCGGCTCACCGAGCTCACGCAGGACGCCGCGACGCTGTTCAACTGCGCCAACCCGCGCTACACGGAGTGGGAGAAGCTCTGGTTCCCGCTGAACGATGCGATGATCGCCGCGGCGAAGGCGGCCGGCGCGGTCTACGTGCTCACCGGCAACCTCTACGTGTACGGGCCCCAGCCCGGCGGCCACATGACCGAGAACAGCCCGATGGCCGCCGTGGGCCGCAAGGGCAAGGTACGGATCAAGATGTGGCGCGACGCCCTGGCCAGCGGCGTCCGCACGGTCGAGGTCCGCGGCTCGGACTACCTTGGCGCCGGCGCGGTCGGCGTGTTCTCGTCCGCGCTGCTGCCCGCGATCAACTCGGGCCGCGCCGCGTGGGTGCCCGGCGACGCCGACCTGCCGCACAGCTTCACCTACACCGGCGACCAGGCCCGCACCATGATCGCCCTGGCGCACGACGAGCGGGCCTGGGGCCGCGCCTGGCACACGCCGACCAACCCCGCCGTCACGATCCGCTCGCTGGCCGACCGGTACTGCGACCTGGTCGGCAAGCCCCGGCTCACGATCCACAAGCTGCCGCGTTTCGTGATGCGCACGGCCGGGCTGGTCAACCCGATGGCACGCGAGCTGGCCGAGATGGACTACCAGTTCTACGCGCCGTTCCACCTGGACAGCTCGCTCACCGAGCGCACCTTCGGCCTGCAGCCCACCCCGCTCGAGGTCGGCATCCGCGAGACCGCCGACGACGCCCGGGCCATCGCCGAGCGCCGCATGTGACCCCGTCGCGCCGACGATCTCCGGTGGGCCACCGCCTCCCCCGCCCACCCGGGGTGGGGACGACCCTACGCCCCGCGAGAAAGCGGGCGGGAGTTATCCACAGGCTCTCAGAGCAGCAGCCCGACGCCGGCGCGGCGGGGATCGCCCGCGGCGCCGGCCTGACCCACCGCGGTCACGCCGCCGAAGTAGTGGTTGAGCCCCGGCCACTGCTTGATCCGCCAGCCGGCGGCGGCCAGCGCGGCGAGCTCGTCGCGGGGGCAGCCCGGTTCGGCGTGCACGGTGTCGTCCACGACGTGGTAGCGCGGCCGCGCGATCGCCTCGGTCATGTCCAGGCCGTCGACCAGCACGCCGAGCAGCGTGCCGATCAGCGCCGTACGGATCCGGCTGGCCCCCGCCGACCCCGCCGCCACGGCGAGCCGGCCCTCCGGGTCGATCACCACGAGCGGGCACATGTTGGACGACATCCGCTTGCCCGGCACCATGTCGTCGGTGATCAGCTCGCCCTCACCGAGCATCGAGTTGAGGTTGATCCCCAGGCCGGGCAGCCACACCCCGGAGCCCAGCCCCAGCGTCGTCGTGATCACGCAGGCGTTGCCGTCGGCGTCCACGACCGAGACGTTGGTGGTGTCGCCGATCTTCTGCCGCCCCCTGTCCCGCAGCGCACCGGCGACCTCGACCGCGCGGCCCGGGCGCGACAGGTCGGCGGGCAGGGCGGCGATCGTGTCCACGACGCGGTTCATGTCGTGCCGGGCGAGCACCCGGTGCCCGGCCAGCGTCGCGTGGTCGACCGGCGTCTCCAGCACCCGGTAGTCGGCCAGGTCCTTGGGGCCCAGGCAGCCGCCGGCGGCGCGCACCGCGTCGACCATGACCCCGGCGTAGGCCCCGGTGTAGAAGATGCCGGGCCCCGCCTCGGCCAGCCGGGTCATCGCCGTGCCGAGCCCGTCGTGGAACAGCAGGTCACCACCCTGCAGGTGGCGGCCGTTGGGCGTGTAGACCTTCGCGCCCTCACCCCAGGCCAGCGCGGGCGCGCACGCGTCGAGCGTCTGCGCGTGCGCGGGCGGCACCGGCACGCCGGCGGCCGCCAGCTCGATCGCCGGAGCCACGACCTCGGCCCAGGGCAGCCGTCCCCAGCGCCGGTGCACCTCGCCGCAGCCCGCCGGCACGCCCGGGACCGCGACGCTGGCGCCGCCGATCGAATAGACCTGCGGCATCCCGCCGAAGAACACGTCGACCGCGACCATCGGGCCGGCCTCGCGGTCGCCGTCGGTGCCCGGCACCGCGACGAAGAAGTCGAGGCAGGTGACCTCGCCGGTGACCGCGTCGAAGTAGGTGGCGAACCCGCCGCCGCCCAGCCCCGTGTAGATCGTCTCGGCCGCGCAGCAGGCCAGCACCGCCGCGACCGCTGCGTCCGCCGCCGTGCCCCCGTCCCGCAGGACCCGCAGACCGGCCGCCGCCGTGGCCGGGTGACTGGCGGCAACCCCCGCCGCAACCTTTGTCATGCGGCGAAGCGTAGGCGCGTTCGGATGATCGTGGTTACCATCCGCGTCCATGGCGACCGCTGATCCCTCTCCTGGCGTACGGGCGGCGGCCGCCCTGCCTCGTCGTACTTTGGCCGGATATTCCCTCGGTTCGCTGGTCACCGGCGCGTTCGGCACCGTGCCGGGGCTGCTCCTGCTGCCCTATCTGACCGATACATCGGGTGTGGCGGCTGGCGTCGCGGGCCTGCTGGTGCTGCTGCCCAAGGCCTGGGACGTCCTGGTCAACCCGATCGCGGGCCGCATCTCGGACCGTCGCGGCGACCGGCGCCCGTTCCTGCTGGTCGCCGGGCTGCTGCTCGCCGTGCTGTTCGCCGCCATCTTCGCGGGCCCGGTGCGCAGCGGCGCGGGTGCGGGCGCATACGTCGCCGTCTCCTTCCTCGCGGCCGCCACCGCGTACGCCTTCTTCCAGGTGCCCTACGTCGCGATGCCCGCCGAGCTCACCGACGGCTACGCCGAGCGCACCCGCCTGATGACCTGGCGCGTCGCCGTGCTGGCGTTCGCCATCCTCGTCTCCGGCGCGCTGGCGCCGCTCGTCGTCGAGCAGACCGGCGGCGGCCTCGTCGGGCACCGGTGGGCCGGCGTCTTCGTGGGCGCGCTCATCGCCGTCGGCACGCTGGGCGTCTACTTCGGAACCCGCCACGCCGAAACCCGTACGGTTCCTGCGGTGGAGCCCGGCCTGCGCGCCCAGTTGCGGCTGGCCGCGGCCAACGGTCCGTTCCGCGTACTGCTCCTCCTCTGGATCGTCCAGGCGGTCGGCATCGGCACGATGCTCGCGGGCGTGCAGTACTTCGCCGACCACGTCGTGGGCAGCGCCACGGTGCTGTTCGCGGCGTTCGTGGGGCCGGCGCTGCTGGTCATGCCACTGTGGACGCGGGTCGGCGCCCGCCTCGGCAAGCCCCGCTCGCTGGCCGCCGGCTCCCTGCTGTTCGCCGCCGGAGCCCTGGCGCTGCTGTCCGCACCCGCGCTGCCGCCGGTGGCCGTGTATCTGATCGTGGCCGTGATCGGTGTCGGCTACGCCGGCCAGCAGGTGTTCGCGCTGGCCATGCTGCCGGACTGCATCGCCCACGAGACGGCCCGCACGGGCCGCCGCCAGGCCGGCGTCTTCACCGGCCTGTGGACCGCGGGGGAGACCCTCGGCTTGGCGCTGGGCCCCGGTCTTTACGCATCGATCCTCCAGCTGTTCGGTTACGTCTCGTCCTCCACGGGCGAGGCCGCCACCCAGGACGGCACCGCCCGCCTGGGCGTGCTGCTCGGTTTCACCGTCGTGCCGGCCGTGCTGGTCGGCGCCGCGGTCGCACTATTGGGCGCCTACCGCGACGTCTCGCGATAGCGCCATCGGTACTGCCTCGACCCAGTACCTTCGGCGGTCCTCGCCGCGGGCGCGCTGGGATAGCGTCGTCGCCATGTTCGAGGCACTGCCCGACAAGGGCGTTCCGGGTGAGCAGGTCCTGGCCGAGCTGCAGGAGCTGCGCGCCGCCGACCTGCCCACCCACGGTGGCCGGCTGTTCGCGTACGTCTACGACCCCGCGCTCGACGGCCTCGACGACCTCGCCCGCGCGGCCCACGCGATCTCCGCGCACGTCAACGGGCTCGACCCCACCGCGTTCCCGTCGCTGCTCGCGATGGAGAACGCCCTCGTCGCCGCGGCCGCCCGGCTGCTGGGCGGCGACGAGCGCACGGTCGGCAGCGTCACCAGCGGCGGCACCGAGTCGCTGATCCTCGCGGTGAAGGCGGCCCGCGACTCCCGCCCCGATCTGGCCACCCCGCGGCTGGTGGTCCCCTCGACGGCCCACGCCGCGTTCGCGAAGGCCGCCCACTACCTGCGGGTCGCGCTCGACGTGGTGCCCGTCGGCGCCGACCTGCGCGCCGACCCGGCAGCCCTGGCCGCGGCGATCGGCCCCGACACCGTGCTTGTGGCCGCGTCCGCGCCCTCCTATGCCCACGGCGTGGTCGACCCCATCCCCGAGATCGCGGCGGTCGCGGCCGAGCGGGGCGTGCGGTTCCACGTGGACGCGTGCTTCGGCGGCTGGGTGCTGCCCTATCTGCGCCGGCTCGGCACCGAGCTGCCCGAGTTCGACCTGGGCGTGCCGGGGGTCACCAGCATCTCGGTCGACCTGCACAAATACGCCTACGCGCCGAAGGGCGTCTCGATCCTGCTGCACCGCGACGAGGCGCTGCGCCTCCCGCAGTACTTCGCGTACGCCGGCTGGCCCGGCTACACGATGATCAACCCGGTGATCTCGTCCACCCGCTCCGGCGGCCCGATCGCCGCCGCGCTCGCCACGCTGCGCCACATCGGCGACGCGGGCTACCTCGAGCTGGCCGCCCGCACCCGCGAGGCCGTGTCCGTGCTCGCCGCCGCGGTCGAGGCCACCGACGGCGTACGCCTGTTCACCCCGGCCGAGACCACCGTGGTGTGCCTGGCATCCGAAGACGTCGACCTCTTCGTGCTGGCCGACGAGCTCGCCGCGCGTGGCTGGCACACCCAGCCCCAGATGGCGTACGCCGACATGCCCGCCACCATTCATCTCACGGTGACCGCCTCCGTCGCCGGCACCGTCGCGGCGTTCGGCGCCGACCTGGCCGACGCGGTGGCCGCCGCCCGGGCCGCCGGTCCCGTCGACCTGCCGCCCGCGCTGCTCGAGGCGGCCGGCGCGCTCAGCCCCGAAATGGTCACTCCCGACCTGGTGGCCGGCCTGGCCGAGGGCCTCGGTCTGGGCGGCGGCGACTTCACCCGCATGGCCGCCGTCAACTCGCTGCTGAACGTCGCGCCGCCCGCCCTGCGGGAGGCGCTGCTCACCGGCTTCCTCAGCCTGCTGCAGCGACCCGCCCCGGTCACGGAGTAGGTTGGCGTCGTGGCCGGTCTGCCAGGAGTGCTCGGGGAACCCATCCGGTTCGTGCTGAACTGGGGGCGCCGCTACTCGCTCTGGGTGTTCAACTTCGGGCTGGCCTGCTGCGCGATCGAGTTCATCGCGTCGAGCATGAGCCGGCACGACTTCATGCGGATGGGCGTCATCCCGTTCGCGCACGGCCCCCGCCAGGCCGACCTCATGGTGGTGTCGGGCACGGTGACCGACAAGATGGCCCCGGCCATCAAGCGGCTCTACGACCAGATGCCCGAGCCGAAATACGTGATCTCCTTCGGCTCGTGCGCCAACTGCGGCGGGCCCTACTGGGACTCCTACTCGGTCACCAAGGGCGTCGACCAGATCATCCCCGTCGACGTCTACGTGCCGGGTTGCCCGCCGCGGCCCGAGGCTCTGCTGCACGGCATCCTGCGCCTGCAGGAGAAGATCGCCGCCGAGCAGTCCGGGCCGGGCGGTGTGCCGCGGCCCGACCCGCTGGCCGCGGCGAACAGGTCCGATGCGGCAGCGTTGTCTGCCCCGATGGTGCCCCCGCCCATGGCAAGTGGGGACTAGTCTCCGCACTATGACGGAACAGTCTCGCGCGGACTTCATCATCGACGTTCTGAGCAGGGAATTCGGCGAGCTGATCGCCATCGATCCGGCGGCGTTCCGGCGCAAGTTCCGCAAGATGGCCGCGTCGCCGTTTGCGTTCTACCGGGGCAGCGCGTCGCTGTTCTACGCCGACCTCTCCGGCGCGTACGCCGACAGCAGCTTCCTCGACGACCGGACGAGCCGGGTGTGGATCCACGGCGACCTGCACGCGGAGAACTTCGGCACGTACATGAACTCGTCCGGGCAGCTCGTCTTCAACGTCAACGACTTCGACGAGGCGTACGTCGGGCCCTTCTCCTGGGATCTCAAACGGTTCGCGGCGAGCGTGGCGCTGATCGGCTACTCCAAGGCCCTCTCCGACGACAACATCACCGCGCTGGTCACCGGCTTCGCCCGTTCCTACCTGACCGAACTGCGGGCCATCGCGCAGGGCGGCGACGACGCGATCGGCTCGATCACCCTCGGCAACGCCGACGGCGTGCTGCGCCGCGTGCTGCAGGAGGCGCGGCTCAACACCCGCATCGACCTGCTCGCCGCGCAGACGACCATCGACGACTACGAGCGCCGGTTCACGCTGTCCGACGGCGTCTTCGAGGTCGACGAGCCCACCGGCGCGGCCGTGCGCGAGGCGTTCGACCGCTACCTGGAGACGCTGCCGACCTCGACCAAGCCGGTGGCGACCAACATCAAGGACATCAAGCTGCGCAAGGGCGTCGGCATCGGCTCGGCCGGCCTGCCGTCCTACAACCTGCTGCTCGAGGGGCACACCCAGGCCCTCGAGAACGACGTCATCATCTACATGAAGCAGGCGCAGGTGCCGGCCGTCGCGCGGTGGATCGACGACGAGCGCGTCCGGTCGTACTTCAAGCACCAGGGCCACCGTACGGCCGAGTCGCAGCACGCCCTGCAGGCGCACGCCGATCCCTGGGTCGGGTACACGACGCTGGCCGGCGTGGGCCAGCTGGTCGCCGAGGTGTCGCCGTACGCGGCCGACCTCGACTGGTCGGACGTCAACGAGCCCGAGGAGCTGACCGGCGTCCTGGCCGACCTGGGCCGCGCGGTCGCCCGCATGCACTCGGTCGCCGACGACGAGTCCAGCCACGACCTGGTCGACTTCTCCACCGAGGAGGCGATCGTGGCCGCGATCGACAAGGACGAGGCCGGCTTCGTGGATCACCTGGTCGAGTTCGCGCACCGCTACGGCGACCAGGCCCGCGAGGACCACCAGGACTTCGTGGACGTCTTCCGCAACGGGCGCCTGCCGGGCCTGTGACACCGGGGCTGCCCTGCCGGTCACGCCGCAGCGAGGCCGGCGGGACAGACCCTAGGATGACCGCATGACTCCCGAAGAGGTCGGCGAGCGGCTGGTCGCGCTGCTGACGGACGACTCCCCGGACGCGCCGCCGGGCGAGATCGTCGCCGGCCTCTCCGGCGGTGGCCCCGGCCACGAGCGGGCGGTGGTCGACGTCCCGGTCGCCCGCTGGTGGGAGACGGTCGGCACGGCCAAGCACAACGGGGCGCTCGGCTGCGACTACTTCGACTGGCTCTCCGCCGTCGACGAGCTCGACGAGGGCTTCCGCGTGGTCGCCCACCTCTGGTCGACCCGGCGCCGGCACGCGTTGCTGCTGCGCACGCTCGTGCAGCGCGACAACCCGGTGATCGAGTCGGTGATCGAGCTGTTCCCCGGCGCGGCGTGGCACGAGCGGGAGACGTACGAGATGTTCGGCATCACGTTCGCCCGCCACCCCGACCTGCGGCCGTTGCTGCTGCCGCCGGGCTTCGAGGGCCACCCGCTGCGCAAGGAGTTCGTGCTGGCGTCCCGGGTCGCCAAGGCGTGGCCCGGCGCCAAGGAGCCCGGCGAGTCCGAGGCCGGCACGGCCAAGCGCGCCCCCATGCGCCCGCCGGGCGTTCCCGACCCGAACGAGTGGGGCCCGCACGCGGGTCAGCTGCCGCCCGCGACCGAACGGCCCCGCCCCGCCGCGGCAGGGCGCACCCGCCCGGCCGGAGCCCGGCCGCGGTCCGCCACTCCCGCCGCGCCCGACCCGGCGTCGCCGCCCGTCGCCGACTCGCCCCAGGACCCCCGCACGCCGTCGGGTCCGGCAGAGCGCCGGCGCGCGGCGGCGTCACCGGACCCGGATGCGCCCGTGCCCCGCAAGGCCGGCCCGCAGGCCCCTTCCCCGTCGGGAAGCCTCAACCCCGAGCCGGCCGCGACGCCGGAGGACGCCGAGCTCGCGCCGCCGCGCCCCGAGGACGCCGACTGATGCCGCTCTGGCTCGACCTTCTCGTCCGGGTGGTCGCCGTCGTGGCCGCCTTCCTCGTGCTGCCGCTCGTCGTCGGGCAGGCCGAGCACAAGGTCATGGCGCACATGCAGGGCCGCCTCGGGCCGATGTACGCGGGCGCGTTCCACGGCTGGGCCCAGCTCGTCGCGGACGGCGTGAAGTTCGTCCAGAAGGAGGACGTCGCGCCCGGCCTGGCCGACCGGCGCGTGTTCCGGCTCGCGCCGATCGTCGCCCTCTTCCCGTACCTGCTGGTCCTGCTGGCCATCCCACTCGGGCCCGGGGGTCTCGTCGCCCAGGCGCTCGACGTGGGTCTGTTCTTCGTGCTCGCGGTGCTCGGTGTCGGCGTGCTCGCCGTGCTGATGTCCGCGTGGGCCTCCGCCAACAAGTACAGCCTGCTCGGCGGCCTGCGTGGCGCCGCCCAGCTGCTCGGCTACGAGCTGCCGCTGGTGCTCGCCGCGGCCAGCGTCGCCATGGCCGCCGGGACGCTCAGCCTGCCCGGCATCGTCGAGGCGTGGCGTCCGTGGTGGCTGCTCTGGCAGGCGCCCGCCGCGGTCGTCTTCTTCGTCGCCGGGCTCGCCGAGATCCGCCGCCCGCCGTTCGACATGCCGATCGCGGACTCCGAGCTGGTCTTCGGCTACATGACCGAGTACACCGGCCTGCGGTTCGCGTTCTTCCTGCTCGCCGAGTACGTGGGCATCGTCGTGATTGCCGCGCTGACCACCGTGCTGTTCCTCGGCGGCTGGCACGGCCCGTTCGCCGACCAGCTCGGCTGGCTGTGGACGCTGGTCAAGGTCTTCGCCGTGTCGTTCGTGATCATCTGGTTCCGCGTGGCCTACCCGCGCCTGCGCGAGGACCAGCTGCAGAGGCTCTGCTGGCTGGTCCTCGTGCCGGTGGCGCTGGGTCAGCTCGTCCTCACGACGGTCGTCAAGGTCGTCATGTGAGCAGCGTGACCGTGTAGTTCGTCGTCGTGCCGCTGGCCGTGTACGTCGCCGTCTGCCCGTTGGCGCAGTACGAGACGAACACGTTGCCGGGCACGTCGTTCCCGGCCTGCGCGTGCACGAGCGGTCGCACGTCCACCCCCTCGGCGAACGGCGTCGAGGCCAGGTCGACGATCCGCCACTGGTTGATCGGATAGTTGTCGGTCGGAGCCGACAGTTGCCCATCCCGGGTGGTCAGCTGGAAGTTGATCACGAAGCCGCCGTTGTTGACGACGGCCACCTTCTGCACGCAGGGCGTGGCCAGCGTCACCGGCTCCGCCGCCGCGGCGGGCGCGGCGAGCGCGCCGACCAGTCCGGCCGTTCCCACGAGGGCCAAGGCCATCCGTCCGGTCCTGCTCGTCATGCGAGGGTCTCCGTTCCTCTCGGATGAAGCGGTCACCCGAGCAGTAACCGGACACCCGGGAAGCAAAACGAACATCATCTATATAAAAGACTTTTACTGTTATCTCGCCTCACGATCGGAAACGCTCCCACGCATAGTCGTCGGCGCGGGCGCCGGTAGGAGGGGTGCCCGTCGGGCACGCCGGCAGCGATCCCGTCAGAGATTGCGTGGGCGGATGGTGCTCAGCGGGATCTCGATGTGCCACGGCCGGTCGAGCCGGATCGTGTCGTCGCCCTCGAACATGCCGATCGGCTCGTAGATCTCGACTTCGCGGTTCAGCTCGTAGGCCGCCACGGTCAGCTCGCCGCTGGTCTCGATCAGCCAGTAGAACGGGATGCCGGCCCGCGCATAGAACGCCGGCTTCGTCAGGTGGTCGATGTTCTTCGTGCTGGGCGACACGATTTCCACAGCGAGAGTGACGTCGCGTGCCGCGAACTTGCCGGTTCGCGTCTTGGCCGCCTCGAAGTCCACGACGAGAAGATCAGGAATGCAGACACGGTTACGACTGACGATGACGTCATTCATCTGGCTGACGAAGTAACGCTCGGGGCAGGAGGCGGAGAGGGCGTAGAAGAGGAAGCCGGACAGCGCCTGGTGGACGCTGGAAGGTGAGGGGGTCACGTGCAGCACTCCATCGAAGATCTCGCGACGGACGCCGTCCTCGGGGAGCCGATCGAGATCCTCGGAGGTCCAGTCACTCCTGGGTGGCATGTCGCTGGTCGCAGCGGTCATGTGAGGCCTCCCGGGCGCTGGTCACTCACCAGGCGTCTCACGCTACCGGAAGATCTGACGGGGGTGTGCTCGCGCCGGAGGGTGCGACGGGGCAGGATATGCGTTTGTGAGTGACGACGGGGAGCGCAGCACGCCCGGCAAAGGTCTGGTGCAGGGCCTCGCCGTCACGTTGAAGACGATGACCCGGCGGTCGACCACCCAGCAGTACCCGGACGTGGAGCCCGAGCTGCCGCCCCGCAGCCGCGGCGTGATCGCGCTGCTCGAGGAGAACTGCACGGTCTGCATGCTGTGCGCCCGCGAGTGCCCGGACTGGTGCATCTACATCGACTCGCACAAGGAAGAGGTCGTGGTCCCGGGCGCCGCCCGCGCGCGGCAGCGCAACGTGCTCGACCGGTTCGACATCGACTTCTCGCTCTGCATGTACTGCGGCATCTGCATCGAGGTGTGCCCGTTCGACGCGCTGCACTGGACGCCCGAGTTCGAGTACGCCGAGACCGACGTGCTCGACCTGCTGCACGACCGCAACCGGCTGGGCGACTGGATGCGTACGGTCCCTCCGCCCCCGGCCCACGACGTGCTCGGCGAGCCTTCCAAGGAGGAGGCCACGGCGGCGCGCAAGGCGGCGGGTCCGGGTGCGGCCACTGCCGCCAAGACCGCAAGACCGGCCGTACGCCGTACCACGCAGCAGCCGGAGTCGGAGCGGTGACCGTCGCGGACGCGCTGATGCTGGCTCTCGGCGCGATCGCGGTCGGCTCCGGCACCCTCGTCGTCACCAGCGCCCACCTGGTTCGCGCCGGCTTCTACCTGGTGGTCAGCCTCGGCGCGGTCGCCGGCCTCTACCTCGTGCTCGGCGCCGAGCTCGTCGCCTGGGTGCAGATCCTGGTGTACGTCGGGGCGGTCGTCGTGCTGCTGCTGTTCGCCGTCATGCTGACCCGCGCCCCGATCGGCCCCTCCAAGGACCTGGACCGCCCCGCCCTCCCGGCCGCGCTGATCGGCGGCGGTGTCGGGCTGGGCCTCACGGTGCTCCTGCTCGACGCCTTCCGCTGGACCGAGTACGAGCTGCCGCCGCCCGGCACCGGCCGCCGCGTCGGCGAGCAGATCTTCGGCTCCTGGGTGCTCCCGTTCGAGGTGCTCTCGATCCTGCTGCTGGCCGCCCTGGTCGGCGCGATCGTGCTGTCCCGTCCCGACATCGGAGCCCGCCCCGACCCGGACGCCGCCGCCGTCCCGGCACCCGCCGGGCCCGGCCCGGTCGACGAGTCCGACGAGGTGGCCGCCCGCCTGGAGCGCATCGCCGCCCGCCAGGCCGCCGCCCAGCAGCGACTCCGCGACCAGCGCGCCGCCGAACGCCAGGCCGAGGCGGCCGAGGGTCCTGCCGCGGAGCCCACCCGCGAGGACCTGCTCAAGGAGCAGGCCCGCAACGTCGTCTTCCAGGCGCGGGAGGCAGCCCCCAAGCTCGGCACCACATCCGACAAGTCCGATTTGCTCGATCCCGAAGCGGGTCCGACGGTCATCGAGGGCACGAGCAGAGAGCTTCCGCGCGAGAACCGCCGACGGTCGCTGCCCGGAGAAGGTGAAAAGGCGCTGCCCGGAGGCGAGGGCAAGGCGCTCCCGGCGGGCGAGGGCCAGGCGCTCCCGGCGGGCGAGGGCCAGGCGCGACCTGCCGGGCGGGACAGGGCGCTTCCGGGCAGAGACGAACGGGCGCTCCCGAGGGCCCCGCGCGCGGACGGGGAGGACTGATGCACGCGGTCATCCCGTACGTCGTCGCCGCTCTGCTCTTCGCCCTGGGCGTCTATGG
This sequence comes from Actinoplanes sp. URMC 104, assembly GCF_051386375.1. Taxonomy (NCBI): domain Bacteria; kingdom Bacillati; phylum Actinomycetota; class Actinomycetes; order Micromonosporales; family Micromonosporaceae; genus Actinoplanes; species Actinoplanes sp. URMC 104. The sequence goes on from NZ_JBPQTO010000004.1 coordinate 608,641, forward strand.
CGTGCTGCGCCGGCGCAACGCCATCCTGGTGCTGATGGCGGTCGAGCTCATGCTCAACGCCGTCAACCTGATCCTGGTGGCCGCCGACTCGACGATCAAGGCCGGTCTGGCGGGCGTCCAGCCGGAGGCCTGGGCCTATCCCGTCCCCGAGCCGCGGGCCGGCGCCGTCTTCGCGCTGTTCGTGATCGTGCTGGCCGCCGCCGAGGTCGGCGTGGGCCTGGCGATCGTCCTTCAGTACTACCGCCTCCGCCGGGCCGTGGTGCTCGACGAGGTGGCTCTGCACGAGCACGACCACGAGCTCGGTGACGCGCACGCGCTCGTGGCCGACCAGAACAGGAACGCGCGGGTGACCGGGTGATCGCGGCCGTCCTGATTCCCGGCATCCCCCTGCTCGCGGGTCTCGCCGGGCTGCTGCTGCCCCCGAGCGACGGCGACGGGCGCCGCCCCGCGGCCACGCTCGGTGTCGCCGGAGCCGCCGCCGCACTGCTCGTGACGCTGGGCGTCCTACTCTTCGCGTCCAAGCCCGTCGAGCTGTCCGCACACTGGGTGAACCTCGGCGACATCAACCTCACGCTGGGCATCAGCGCCGGAAACGCGGCCCTCTACGTCGCGCTCGCGGTCACTGCCGTCGCGCTCGCCGTGCAGGTGTACTCCGTCGCCTACCTGCACGACGACCCCCGCTACGGGCCCTACGCCGCCCAGGTCAGCCTGTTCACGGGCGCGATGCTGCTGGTCGTCACGAGCGGCGACCTGATCGGCATCCTGATCGGCTGGGAGGTGATGGGCGCCTGCTCGTATCTGCTGATCGGCCACGACCGCCGCCTGCCCGAGGCGCCCGCCGCCGCCGTGAAGGCCTTCCTGGTCACCCGCGTGGGTGACATCGGGTTCCTGCTCGGGGTGGCGTTCCTGATCGTCGACGCCGGCACCAGCGAGCTCACCGCCGTGCTCGCGCAGCGGCCGCACCCGGCCGCGCTGATCCTGATCCTGGCCGGGGTCGCGGGCAAGAGCGCCCAGTTCCCGCTGCACACGTGGCTGCCCGACGCGATGGCCGGCCCCACGCCGATCTCGGCGCTGATCCACGCCGCCACCATGGTCGCCGCCGGGGTGTACGTCGTCTTCCGGCTCTACCCGCTCTACGACCGCTCGCCGGCCGCGCTCGCCGTGCTCGGCGTCATGGCCGCGATCACGATCCTGCTCGGCGCGCTCAGCGCCATGGCGCAGGACGACCTGAAACGCGTCCTCGCCTGGTCGACGGTCAGCCAGATCGGCTACATGACCGGCGCCCTGGCCGTCGGCTCGCCCGCCGCGGCGCTGTTCCACCTGCTCACCCACGCCGCGTTCAAGGCCCTGCTGTTCCTGGCGGCCGGCGCGGTGATCCACGCCGTGGGCACCAACTCCATGTCCCGCATGGGTGGGCTTCGCGAGCACATGCCGGTCACGTTCTGGTCGTTCGTCGTCGGCCTCGGCGCGCTGGCCGGCCTGCCGCCGCTGGCCGGCTTCTGGTCCAAGGAGAACGTGCTGACCGCGGCCGCGCACGCCACCGAGGGTGGCGAGACGGCGCCGGTGTGGGTCGGCTGGCTGGTGTGGCTCGCCGCGCTCTTCGCCGTCGGCATCACCGCCTGGTACGCGACCCGCCTGCTGCTCCGGACGTTCTTCGGCGCCTCGCGCGCGCACGGCCCCGAGGGTCCCGACTGGGAGATCGGCTTCGACGACGCCCGCTACGCCGAGCCGGCGGCCGCGCACGACCCTCCGGCCGCGATGCGCTGGCCGATCCTGCTGCTGGCCGTCCCGGCGGCGCTGCTCGGCCTGGCCGCGTACGCCCCGGGGTTCCGCACCGCCCTCGAGCTCGAGGGGCCGCACCTGAGCGCGGCGATCGTCCTGCCGCTGGTGCTGCTCGCCGCGGGCGCCGGTGCCGCGTGGTGGCTGTGGCGCGCCGTGCCGGGAGTCGACCCCGCGGCTGCGCTGGGCCCCGCGCGTCCGCTGTTCGCGTCCGGGTTCCGGCTCGACGACGTTCAGAACCGCTTGGTCGTACGCCCGGCACGCGCCCTCGCCCGGGCGGTGACCACGGTCGACGACAAGGTCGTGGACGCGGCGGTCGAGGGCACCGGCACCGCCACCTCGGGTCTGGGCACGGCCTTCGCGTACGCCCATCGCGTCCCGCTGCCCGCGGCCGCAGCGGCGGTCCTGGCCGGCGCCCTGCTGCTCGGCGCCGCCGCAGTCCTGTTCGGAGCCGCCGCGTGAGTGCCGTACTCCTGTCCGTCCTGCTCATCCCCGCGCTCGGCGCGGCTGTGCTCGCGCTCTTCCCGGCCCGGCTCGACCGCGCCGCGCGGATCACCGGCACCGTCTTCGCCGCGCTCGTGCTGGTTCCCGTCGTCGCGCTCGCGTTCGCCCGGGACACCGCCTGGTCGACGTATTCGGCGTCGCCGCTGTCCATCCGGCCCTGGGCCGAGCTCGACGTCAGCTGGGTGCCCGCGCTGCGCCTCGACTTCCACCTGGGCGTGGACGGCGTGTCCTATCCGCTCGTCGCGCTCACCGGCCTGCTCACCGCGCTGTGCTGCGCGTACACGGTCTGGAAGGTCCCCGGGAACAGCTCGGGCCGTGCGCTCGTCGCCCTCCTGCTGGTCCTCGAGGCCGGCATCCTCGGCACGTTCCTGGCGCTCGACCTGATCCTGTTCTTCCTGTTCTTCGAGGTCGTCCTCCTGCCGATGTACGCGGTGATCGCCGGCTGGGGCGGCGAGGACAGGCGCCGCGCGGCTCGCAAGTTCGTCCTCTACACGGTGTTCGGCTCGGTGCTGCTGCTGCTCGGCGTCATCACGGTGGCCGTGAACGCGGGCACCGGCGACCTGGCCGAGCTCACCGGCGGCGGGGGCCTGAGCCGGTCCACGCAGTACGCGGCGTTCGCCCTGTTCGCCGTCGCGTTCGCGGTCAAGGCCCCGCTGTGGCCGCTGCACACCTGGCTGCCCGACGCGCACACCCAGGCCCCCACGGTCGGGTCGGTGATCCTGGCCGGCGTGCTGCTCAAGATGGGCACGTACGGGCTCATCCGCATCGGCGTCGGCGTGGCCCCGCTTGGCGCCGAGTGGGCCGCCCCCGTGCTCGGCGTGCTCGCGGTCGCCGCGGTGCTCGCCGGCTCGCTGATCTGCCTGCGCCAGACCGAGCTCAAGCGGCTGATCGCCTATTCCAGCGTCGGGCACATGGGGTTCGTGCTGCTCGGCATCGCGACGCTGAGCGTCACCGGCCTGCAGGCCGCGCTGCTCGGCAACGTGGCGCACGGGCTCATCACCGGCCTGCTGTTCTTCCTGGCCGGCGCGATCAAGGACCGCGCGCACACCGGCGAGCTCGCCGAGCTGGGCGGCCTGCGCGAGTCCGCGCCCCGGCTGGCCGGCCTGCTCGGGTTCGCCGCGATCGCCTCGCTGGGGCTCCCCGGTCTGGCCGGCTTCTGGGGCGAGGCGTTCGCCGTGGTCGCCGCCGTCGAGCGCGGCGGCGGCCTCTGGGTGACGCTGGGCGTGCTCGCGGCCATCGGCGGCGCGCTCACCGCCGCGTACTTCCTGCGCCTGCTCCGCAAGGTCACGCACGGGCCCGCGGCGCGCGCCGGTCTGCCCGCCGCAGTCGCCCCCGCCGAGTGGCTGGCCTGGTCGCCGCTCGCGGCGCTGACGCTGGCCGTGGGCGTGGCGCCCACCCTGGTGCTGGCCGCGACGAGCGCGCCGGTGCGAGCCCTGACGGAGGCGCTGCGATGAGGGCCCAGGCTGTCGACCACCTCTCGCTGCTGCCGCTCTATGCCGCCGCCGGCACGGTCGTGCTCGTGCTGCTGGCCGACCTGCTGATCGGCCGCCGGTTCGTCGCGGGCACGCTGGCGCTGGGCGGGCTCGCCACGGGCGTCTGCGCGATCGTGACCGGCTCGCGCGCCGGCACCTTCTGCGCCCCGGACGGCACCGCCTGCTCGTGGGTGCCGAGTCCGCTCGCCGCCACCGCCGCCGTCGTCTTCGCCGCCCTGACCGTCGGCGTGCTCGCGTTGTCGGTTCCGTCGCTGCGCCTCGGCACCGCGCCCGCGGGGGAGTACTGCTTCCTGCTCGCGGCGTCGATGACCGGCGGTGTCGTGGTCGGCTACGCCGGCGACCTGATCACGCTGATCGTCGGCCTCGAGACGCTGACGCTGCCGCTCTACCTGCTGGTCGGCCTGCGCCGCTTCGCTCCCGGCGAGCGGGCCACCACCTCGGCCGCGTCCGCCTCGGTCACGTTCTTCCTGATCAGCGTCGTCTCCACCGCGATCGCCCTGCTCGGCGCCGCCCTCAACTACGCCGCCACCGGCGCCCTGCACCTCGACCGCCTGATCGCCGGCGCCGGACTCACCGCCCCCGTCGCCGACGTCGGCGTCGCGCTGCTGGTCATCGGCCTGGCGTTCAAGGTCGCCGCCGTGCCGCTGCACGCTTGGGCCCCGCCCACGTACGAGGGCTCGCCGCTGCCGATCGCCGCCTACCTGTCCACCGCCTCGAAGCTGGGCGGCGTGCTGGCCCTGGCCGCCATCGTCGTACGCCTGGACGCCGCCGAGCTGACCGCCGTGCTCGCCATCCTCACGATGACCGTCGGCAACCTGGTCGCGCTCCGCCAGACCCGCATCGTGCGGCTGCTCGCCTGGTCGTCGATCGCCCAGGCCGGCTACATCCTCGCCCCGCTGGCCCTGGGCGCCGACGGCCTCCGCGCCGCCGCCGCGTACGCCGTGTTCTTCGTCGTCCTCGAGTTCATCGCCTTCGCCGTCGTGACCGCCCTGCGCCCGCCCGGCGCCGACGGCGGCTTGCTGGACTCCTACCGCGGCGCCGCTCGCCGTTCCCCCTGGCTCGGCGCCGCCCTCGTGCTGGCGCTGGCGGGCCTGGCCGGTCTGCCGCCCGGCCTGGCGGGCCTCTTCGCCAAGGTGACCATCGTCGACGCGCTGATCGACCACGGCCAGACGTGGCTGGCCTTCGTCGTGGCCCTCAACGCCGTCGTGGCCCTGGCCTACTACGTACGCGTGGCCGCCCTGCTCTACACGCCGCCCACGCGGGTAGGCATCCCCGTGGCCGACCCCGACCTCCTCGACGCCGCCCTGCACCCCCGCCGCCCCGTCACCCGCCCCGTCGCCGCAGCCCTCATCGCCGCCGCCCTCGTGGCCGTGGCCCTGGGCTTCGCCCCCCAGCTGCTCTTCGACGCCCTCTCGTAGACCCGCAACCGCCGATCAGATCCGCCACGACGCCCGCGTGGCGTCCTGAATCAGCGCCCGCTGGGCCAGGAACCGCACGACCGCGATGTCGTGTTGCAGCAACGCAGCTTCCGGGCCGAACGGCAGCAGCAGGTCACCTCCCCGCGGCCCGCCGTCCTCCTTGGCGTGCACGATGCGGTTACGGATCTCGTAGACACGCTGGGCCACCTGTGCGACGAGCGGAGCGACGTTGCCTGCCTGCTGCAGGTTCAGGTGACTGACTCCCCTGAGCTGGTTCTTCGTGCAGAGGAACGCCTTGCGGGCGTCGGACGACTCGACGAAGGTGCGGATCTCCAGATCGTCGGTGCAGCCGTCGATCGTGGCCCTGAGTTGCGCGTCCTCGTACTGCAGCGCCTTGGCCTCGGCGCTGAGGAACGAGACCAGCGTGGCTACCTGACTGACGTTCGTCGGATCGAAGGTGGGGTCCTTGAGCCGCCGCTGGAAACGTTGGATCGTCTCGGTCCGTGCATATGCCGGAAAGAAGAACTCGAGCACCTGGTAGAACGCCAGAAACTGAAGGAGCGGCATGTTGCTCGCCGAGCGGCCGTAGAAGTAGAGCGAGGTCGCTTGCTGGTTGTAGTTGTGCTTGGGCGCTGCGGGCGGCGAGAGTTGCTGAACCTCGCTCAGGCCGAAGGCGGCCTGCCGGGTGGCTCTCGGAAAGGCCCGGAGACTCAAGGTGATGCCGTAAGCCGTATCGATGTCGAAGAAGAGCGACCTGGAAAAATCCTCGAGCAGCGTGACTGCCGTCTCGGGCGTGAGCTGTGCCGCCGTCCTGATCTTCAGAGAAATGGGGGCAAGCCTCTGAAGCGCACCGTCGACGGCCCGCAACTCGTCGCTGGCCAATGAGATCTCGGCGGATTGCAGGGAGGTGCCCTCGGTGTCGATCCTCAGGGAAGCGCCCCTCACCGTGCGCTTTCCCGTCAACCGCGCCAGAGCCACCATCGAGGAGATGGGTCCCAGGGTGCGGAGCGCTGCCTCGATCGTGTTCGTCGACTGATTCAGGACCGCGGCGTAGTCAGCGAGAAAGGCCCACCTTTCGAAGCTGGACGACAGCAGCGCGTGCGCGGTCGAGTCGTTCACCCGGCAAGTTCTGTAGGCCTGGCCGCTTGCGGGTAGGCGAATGTCGAGACTCCACACGACGGACCGCTCAGGAGCGAACCGTTCCACGGACTGCCAGGAGTGGTCGATGGCTGCTGTTCGCGCGCGACCGGCAACCTCCTGCAAGGCGGCAGGCTTCACGGCCGAGGGGATCTGGGAGGAGGGCGTGCCAGGGTCGTCGAACTCGCCTTCTTCTTCCTCCTCTTCCATGCGCGGCAGTCTATGGCCCGCCGGCTGAAGGCTGCAGCGTAGGTCAGAGCCGCCGTTCGATCTCCTCGCGCAGGTCGGACGGCAGGGCCTCGGCGTCGAGCAGACGGGCCAGCTCCTCCGAGCGGTGCATGTAGATGTCGAACGCCTCGGAGACGCCGATGCTGCGGGCCGGGCGGTGCACGATGTCGATCGGGTCGCCGGCGCGCAGCGGGCCCGGGGTGATGACGCGCAGGTAGGTGCCGGTGCGGGCGACCCGGGCGAACCGCTTGAGCCACCCCTTCTCGCCCATCTTGGCCTGGAACGTGGCGCACGGGATGCGGCCGAACGTGGGCTGCAGCTCCAGCACGTCGCCGATCCGCCACACCTCGCCGATCTGCGTCGCGTTCACGTCGAGGCCCACCGTGGTCATGTTCTCGCCGAAGTACCCGTCGGGCAGCGACCGGCCCAGCTCCGCCTCCCACCAGTCGTAGTCCTCACGCGAATACGCGTACACGGCCTGGTCGTCGCCGCCGTGGTGCTTGGTGTCGCCGATCGGGTCGCCGACCACCCCGCTGTGCAGGCCGGTCCGTTTGGGTCCGGGCGCGCGCACCTCGACGGCGTGTTCGACGGGCAGCTTGTCGATGCCGGTGGGGCCGCCGTGCCGCTTGGCGGGGTTGGGCCGGGCGACGCCCACGTTCACCGAGAGCACCTTGCCGTCTGTCATGTCGTGAACTCCACGATCACTCGGTCCTCGACCGGGCGGAAGCCCAGCCGTTGATACAGCGCGTTGCTGGTCGGGTTGGCCAGATCCGTGTTGAGAACCACATCCCGTACGCCCGCATCGAGCGCTTCCCGGGTCGCGGCGACGGTCACCGCTCCGGCGTAGCCGCGGCCCCGGTGCACCGGCGGGGTGTAGACGATCTGCACCCGTACGGTCCCGGCGGCCGGGAGCGACCGCATGGCCATCGACACGGGATGCCCGCCATCCTCCCAGAGCAGCACCCCGCCGTGGTCGAGCCGGTCCTCGATCATGCCTCGCGGATCGTCGGGGCGCCGCTCGCCGATCTCGTCGTGGAACGCGAGCAGCCACCCCTCGAGCAGCCCCTGGTCGCCCGCCCCGGCGTAGCAGGCGCGCCCGGGCGGCGGCGCCGGCGGCGGGGTCAGCGCCGCCAGCCGGTAGAGACGCGTACGCCGGACGATGTGGGTGCGGACCCCGGTGCGGTTCCGCCAGCCCGCGACGAACCCGTCGACGGCGTCGGCGGTGAGGTTGGCGCCGGGCAGGACGTGCCCGCCGAGCGCCTCGACCGCCGCCGGCACGGCCCGCGGCGGCAGCTGGCTGAAGATCACCGGGTGCGGCGGGGTCTGGACCAGCACCCCGGCGACCCGCCCGCCCGGCGTGCTCCACCAGCCGAAGATCGGCACCCCCGGCCCGTACGCATTCCGGCCGCGCCGCCGGACCGTGTCGACGATCGTGAGCAGGTTCGTGTTCTCGACCGGGCGGGACTGCAGGAAGTCGCCCGCCGTCGCGATGAACGTCTCGACGTCGTCGGTCAGCTGCCAGCTCATAGCGCGATCATGTCGTCGCAGCGCGTGATCCGCGACCCCGCGGCGGCCCAGTGGTGTCGATACGTCCTCAGATGGCGCGCTTGGAGAATGGCGAACCGCGGACGCATCCGAATCGTTCTGTTTTGTACGACGACCGAGCGGCCGGGGAGGAGGCGAACGCCGACGACATCGAGCTGCTCTGCTACCCAGGAACACCGGAGCCGAGCTCTGCAGTGAACCTTCACGGACCGTGGCCGGATCAGGAACGGACGGTGGACCCCGTCGGGATCCAGGTCACATTTCGACCGTAGCTCGTCTCAGTTCTTGTCGACCTGAGCCCGGCTCATGAGTATCTTGTGCGGCGACCATGAATTATTCAGTCCATACCCCCATCATCGGCCAGCGGCCGCCGTCCGCCTCCGGGGACGGTCTCGGATCCGCGGCTTCTGAGCCGCAGCCCCGCGCCGAGGGCCAGCACATCGGGTTCCGGCCCGACATCGAGGGCCTTCGTGCCGTTGCTGTCGTGCTCGTGGTGCTCAGCCACGCGGGCCTGAGCACGTTCGCCGGTGGCTACGTCGGTGTGGACGTCTTCTTCGTGATCTCCGGCTTCCTCATCACGACGCTGCTGCTCAAGGAGCTCGGCAAGACCGGCACGATCTCGCTGCCCGGCTTCTACGCCCGCCGCGCGATCCGCCTGCTGCCGGTCTCGACCGTGGTGCTGGTCGCCACCGTCGTCGCCGCGTGGTTGTGGCTGCCCGCCACCCGGTTCAAGTCGATCTCGCTGGACGCCCTGTTCAGCACGTTCTACGGCATCAACTGGCGGCTCGCGTACGAGGGCACCGACTACCTCAACGCGACCGCGGCCCCCTCGCCGCTGCAGCACCTGTGGTCACTCGCGGTCGAGGAGCAGTTCTACCTGGTCTGGCCGCTGCTGCTGCTCGCCGTCTGGGCCGGGCGCCGCGCCAACCGGCGGGCGCTGTTCGCCCTGAGCGCCCTGGTCGTGGTCTCGCTCGCGGTCAGCGTCCAGCAGACCTCCAGCGCCGCGCCGTGGGCCTACTTCGGCTCCCACACGCGGGCCTGGGAGCTGGGCATCGGCGCGCTGGTCGCGGTGACCGGTGGCTTCCTCCGCCGTACGCCCAAGGCTCTTGCCGTCGTGCTCACGTGGGGCGGCCTCGCGGCGGTGGTCGTCGCGGCCGTCACCTTCGACGAGGCGACCGCGTTCCCCGGCTACGTCGCGCTGCTGCCGGTGCTCGGCACCGCTGCCGTGATCGCCGGCGGCACGAGCGCGGGCGGCTGGGGCGCCGTCAAGCTGATCGGAACGGGCCCGTTCCGCTTCATCGGCAAGCTGTCCTACGGCTGGTACCTGTGGCACTGGCCGGTGCTGATGATCTGGCCGTCCGCCTTCTCGCGCGACCCCGGCATCAAGAGCAACCTGGTCTTCGCGGTCCTCGCGCTCGGCCTGGCCTGGCTGACCTACCACACGGTGGAGAACCCGGTCCGGATGCGGCCCTGGCTGCGCAGCCGGGCCCGTCGCGGCCTCGCCCTCGGCCTCGTCCTGTCCGCCTCCGCCGCCGTCTTCGCGCTGATCATCGGGCAGTTCACGCCGCCGCTGCCGGCCGGTCCGGCCGCCCCGGACACGCGGGCCGAGGTCGCCGCGGCCGCCGACCCGCAGGCGCGGATCACCGAGCTGATCACCGACTCGCTCGGCGGCGCCAAGCTGCCCAAGAACCTGACGCCCAAGGTGCCGGAGGCGGGGGAGCAGAGCCCGCAGATCTACGACGACCAGTGCCACTTCAACTACACCCAGGTGCGGCAGGACAGGGAGTGCGTCTACGGCGACCCGAACGGCGCCAAGACCATGTACCTGATCGGTGACTCGCACGCCGCGCACTGGTTCCCGGCCGTCGACGACGTCGCGAAGAGCCACAACTGGAAGCTGGTGGCGCTGACCAAGGCCGCCTGCCAGCTGCCGCAGGTGCTCACCTTCAACGACGCGCTCAAGCGCAACTACACCGAGTGCGTGACCTGGCGTGACCAGATCCTGCGGCGGGTCGCCGAGGACAAGCCCGACCTGGTCGTGATGGCGTCGAACGACCTCGACAACGGCGGCATCGTCGGCGACGACGGGCAGATCATCCCGCGCACCGGTCCGCAGGACGACCCCGTCTGGGTGCAGCGGTGGAAGCAGACGTGGGCCAAGCTCGGCGGCATCCGCAAGGTCCTGCTGCAGGACACGCCGTGGCCGGCCGGGGACGCCCCCGAGTGCGCGGCCGTGAACGCGCGCCGGCTCGCCCTGTGCGACCGGCCGCGGTCCAAGGCGATCGCCGAGAAGAACCGGCGCACCCTCGTGGCGTCGGCGGCCCGTACGGCCGGGATCCGCGTGATCGACCCGACGCCGTGGTTCTGCAACGCCACCAAGTGCCCGATCGTGGTCGGCAACGTGCTCGTCTACAAGGACAACAGCCACATGACGGTCCCGTACGCGCACGCGATCGCCCCGCTGCTCGACCGGGCGATCTTCACCGCGAAGGGCTGATCAGCGCCGCTGCTGGTGACGGATCACCTGCACCCCGACCGTCACCGCGGCGAGCGCGGCGCCCGGCACCAGCATCCACACCGGCCACGGGTAGATGTCGGAGTCGGCGCCGGCCGAGACCAGCGCGTAGACGACCAGGTTGACGACGGTCAGCGACGCCCAGATCGTCCACAGCACCAGCATCGCGGTCGGCAACCGCCGCGCCGCCCGGCGCTGGTCGGCCTCGTGGCGGGCGCGCACCTCGGCGGCGCTCAGCCCCGGTCGCGGCAGGTCGGTGAGCAGCATCAGCAGTTCCTCGTACGTCTTCGCCGCGTACGCCAGCCCGACGCGCTCGTCGTACTCGTGCAGCGTCAGGCGGCCCTCGTCGAGCGCGGACTTGAGCTGGTCGGCGACCTTCTGCCGATCCGCGTCGGCGGCGCGCATCGTCTCGATGTCGGCACGAATGTCTTTCGCCATCGAAGCTCCTTTACGCGCCCCCGTCGATCGCGTCAGGCTATCCGAGCGGCACCAGCGATCGGCAGGGGGAAAAACCATGAGACTGCGCCTGGAGAAGACCGGATCCGCCGGGTACGGAGAACTGGCCGAGCGCCATCGGGCCGCGTACGGCGACGACGCCGCGGCCGCGCGCGACGCCCGCCCCAAGGCCTTCTGGAAGGTCGACGAACGGGCGGCCTTCCTCGACCGGCTGCGGGCGGCCGACGCCCGTACGCTGCTCGAGATCGGCTGCGGCACCGGGCAGGACAGCGACTTCTTCCACCGCGAGGGTCTCGACGTGACGGCCGTCGACGTGTCCCCGGCCATGGTCGAGCGCACCGCGGCGAAGGGCGTCAAGGCCCTCGTCCGTGACGTGATGGCGCTGGGGTTCCCCGAGAGCTCGTTCGACGCCGTCTATTCGCTCAACACGCTCCTGCACGTGCCGAACGCCGACCTCGACGCCGCGCTGCGCGCCATCCGGCACGTGCTGGTCCCCGGCGGGCTGTTCTACCTGGGGGTCTTCGGCGGCGAGCAGGAGGAGGGCGTGGCCGCCGACGACCCGCACGTGCCCGCCCGGTTCTTCTCGTTCCGGTCGGACCGGCAGCTGCTGGAGTACGCCGAGCGCGCCTTCGAGATCCTCGACTTCCACGTGTACGACGACCACGCCGGCATCCGGTTCCAGTCGCTCACGCTGGTGAAGGGCCTCTAGGCGGGTTCGGCGGCCAGCGCCTCGCGCAGCCGGTCGGCGGCCCGGCGGTCGGCGCGGGCCATCGAGCCGCGCGGCACCGCGGCCACCAGGGCCGCCACCGCCAGCACCGCCCCGGCGAACGCGAAGGCCCAGGCCAGCCCGCCCGGCTGGTCGACGATCGCGCCGGCCACCGCGCCACCCGCCGCGCTGCCCGCCACCGAGACGGTCACCACCCAGGTGAACGCTTCGTTCAGCATCGCGGCCGGCGCGAGGCGGCTGACCAGGTTGTTCTCCACGGTCAGCGCCGGAGCGATCACGGCGCCGCCCAGCACCAGCGCCGCGCTGAGGTGCAGCGGGCCCGGCATGAACGCCAGCACGAAGAAGCTCAGCGCGACCGCGCCCAGCAGCCACGCGAACTGCCTCGGCAGCGCCATCGCGGGCCTACGGGTGCCGAACCAGATGCCGCCGATCACGCTTCCGACACCCCAGACGCCCAGCAGTACGCCGCCCAGGCCGTCGCCGCCCCCGTGCCGGCTCGCGTAGGCGGGGACGATCACGCCGGCCGCTCCGAACGCCACGCCCAGCGCGATCACGCACACGAGCAGGGCCGGGAAGCCCTCCATCCGCAACGGCCCCAGCCCGCGGGCCGTGTCGTGGCGCTCGTGCCCGCGGTGGCGGCGCATGACCGGCAGCCGCGCGATGGTGAGCGTGCCCGCCAGGGTCGCCGCCGCCGCTCCGAGCAGCGCAGCCGCCGGCCCGGTGACCACCACGAACGCCGCCACCAGCATCGGCCCCAGCACGAACACGAGCTCGAACAGCGACGTCTCCGCGGCCATCGCCGCGCCGCGCAAGTGATGCTGCCCGCTGCCCGGCTCGGTCATGTCCGTCCACGCGCGCCGGATCGCCGCGGTCAGCGGCGGATAGGTGGCGCCCGCGACCGCCGCGGCCACGAAGATCCACGGCAGCGCGGCCGCGCCGCCCTGGCTGATCAGCACCAGCGCGACCAGGGCGAGCGGATGCAGCACCGCCGTGGTGGCCAGGATGGGCGACGGCCCGATGCGGTCCGCCAGGCGGCCGGCGACCGGGCTGACCGCCGCGCCGGCGAGCGCGTAGACGCCACCGGCGAGCCCGGCCGCGGCGTAGCTGTCCGTCTCCTGCTGCACCAGCAGCAGCAGGGCGAGCGGGGTCATGCCGATGCCGAGGCGGGCCAGGATCCCGACGCTGAGAAGGACCCGCCCGCCCGGCAGCTGCCAGACGCCCAGGTACTGACGCAACGCGGTCACTGCTCCCACCTCTCCTGCCGGTAACGACCCATACGCTTTCCGACCCTAACGCCGACGGCCTGGCCGCCGTGCCCGCCGGTGTGGGGGAACACAAGCGAGGGCCGCCCCCGGACGGGGACGGCCCTGATGGGTGGGTGCTGGGTCAGCGGGCGTACTGGATGGCGCCGGCCTGCTCGCGCAGCCGGGCGATGCGCTGCTCCATCGGCGGGTGCGTGGAGAACAGCGCCGACATGCCGCCGCCCCGGAACGGGTTGGCGATCATCAGGTGGGCGGCGCTGGTGAGCCTGTTGTCGGCCGGCAGCGGCAGCCGCTGAGCCCCGTACTGGATCTTCTCGAGCGCGCTCGCGAGCGCCAGCGGGTCGCCGGTCAGCGTCGCGCCGTCGGCGTCCGCCTGGAACTCGCGGTTGCGGCTGATCGCCAGCTGGATGATGGTGGCGGCCAGCGGGCCGAGGATCAGCATCAGCAGCAGGGCGGCCGGGTTGGGGCTGTCGTCGTCGTCCGAGCCGCCGCCCAGCGGCAGGAAGATCGCCAGCTGCGCGAGGCTCGTGATGATGCCGGCCAGCGCCGCCGCCACGCTCGAGATGAGGATGTCGCGGTTGTAGACGTGCGACAGCTCGTGCCCGATCACGGCGCGCAGCTCACGCGGGCTGAGCAGCCGGGTGATGCCCACGGTCACGGCGACCGCGGCGTGCTGCGGGTTGCGCCCGGTCGCGAACGCGTTGGGCTGGGCCGACGGCGACACGTAGAGCCGGGGCATCGGCTGGCGCGCGGCCGACGACAGCTCGCGCACCATCGCGAAAAGCGCCGGGAACTCCGCCTCGCTGACCGGCTGCGCGCGCATCGCCCGCAGCGCCAGCTTGTCCGAGAAGAAGTAGGAGCCGGCGTTCATCGCCAGCGACAGGAGAACCGCGAACACGAGGCCGCCACTGCCCCCGAGCCAGTAACCCGCGGCCAGGATGATGGCCGTCAGCAGACCCAGCAGAGCGGCCGTCTTGAGGCCGTTGTGATGGCTGTGCAACTTCAACTCCTTGGATCCCGTGGCCGGTCACGGCCACGCATCCATGGAACGCCGCTCACCTGCTGTTTCATCCTCAGCGCGCTGTGAGTTCGCTGAAACGCGAAAGGCCCTCCCCACATCGTGGAAAGGGCCTTTCGGTGCGCCTGGTGGCGGGTGAAGGATTCGAACCTTCGTAGCTTTCGCGACGGATTTACAGTCCGCTCCCATTGGCCGCTCGGGCAACCCGCCTGGGCACACCACCACGGTTTCCCGTGGCAGCGGAGAACAGCTTAGCCGTACCGCGGACCGGATTCGCAACCGGGTACGGTCGGCATGTCGCCAGGCTCGTCGCCGGGCCCGGTGGCATCAACGACAGCCAGCATGCAGGAGCTGAACACCATGGCAGCCAGCCCGTCCTTCGACATCGTGAGCAAGGTCGACCAGCAGGAGGTGGACAACGCTTTCCACCAGGCGGAGAAGGAGCTCGGCACCCGGTTCGACTTCCGGGGCACGGGCACGACGATCGCGAAGTCCGGCGAGTCCGGGGTCACCATCACCTCCGAGACCGAGGAGCGCGCGAGCGCCGCGCTGGACGTCTTCAAGGAGAAGCTGGTCAAGCGCAACATCTCGCTGAAGTCCCTCGAGGCGGGGGAGCCGCGCCAGTCCGGCAAGACCTACAAGATCGACTGCAAGGTCATCGAGGGCATCGAGACCGACAAGGCCAAGGCGATCAGCAAGAAGATCCGCGACGAGGGCCCCAAGGGCGTGCAGGCGCAGATCCAGGGCGACCAGCTGCGGGTCACCGGCAAGAAGCGCGACGACCTGCAGGCCGTGATCGCCCTGCTCAAGCAGGAGGACTTCGGCGTCGCGCTCCAGTTCACCAATTACCGCTGACCCGAGCCGCTCGTGGCCCCAGACTGGGGCCATGAGCACCAGTGCGTGGACGATGGTGGCCGGCGGCGTGGCCGGCGGGGCGCTGGCGGTGTTCGGGCTGGTCATCCTGCTGACCGGCCGGGCTCCGGCCACGACCGCCCGTGCGTTCGGGTCGGTGCGCGACGCCGGCTTCTACCACTTCCTCTTCGGTACGGCGCTGGGGCTGGTGGTGATCGGCACGGCGATCGACAGCCCCGCGGTGACCATCACGATCACCGCGCTGGCCGTCGTGATGGCGGGGGTGGCCCTGATTCGTTTCCGCCCGCACGGCCGCCGCCGCCCCGTGACCGACAAGTAGGCCCGCGCGGGGCGCTCAGGAGCGGGCCTGCTCCTCCGCCCAGCGGGTGTGCGCCTCCCAGGCCGCCTGCTTCGTGTTGCCCAGCG
Organism: Actinoplanes sp. URMC 104; assembly: GCF_051386375.1. Lineage (NCBI taxonomy): Bacteria > Bacillati > Actinomycetota > Actinomycetes > Micromonosporales > Micromonosporaceae > Actinoplanes > Actinoplanes sp. URMC 104. The sequence continues at coordinate 624,001 of NZ_JBPQTO010000004.1, forward strand.
CCGCGCCGATCTGCGTCCACGAGGCGCCGGCGTCACGGGCCACCCGCACCATCGACTGGCGGCCGTAGCCCGCCTTGCGGATCACCACCTCGCTCAGCGCCAGCATCTCGAGCGCCTCCTCGCGGGTCAGCGGCACGCCGCGTTCGCCCGCGACCGCGGCCATGGCGTCGCGCATCCGCAGTTCGTCGTAGCGGGTCGTCGCCGTCGACAGGGTGTGCTCCCGCTCGAGGTCGTCCGGTGAAGCAGTCACGGCCGCAGAGCATGGCGTCAGGCTCGCCTGACGTCAAGATTGCCTGACGGCACCCGCCTGCTTTCCGCGCCATTGTCCGGTTATTTCGGGCGTAAAGTCGCCCATTCTGCGCGTAACCGGTGGGGCGGCGGCTCAACCGTTCGGTCAGGATTTCGGAATGTGCGGTTTCGACCCGCCCATGGACGCTGCCTGTCGCACATGCCGTGTGGCACCATCATGTGACCCCCCGCCGAAACGCGTTAGCACATCGCAGGAGCAGACATGTTCGCTAGGAAGCTGGGTCGCGTCGCCGGCTTGGTTTTCGCGCTTTCCGTGATCTTCGGTGGCGTCGGCATCTCGACCGGCGTGGCCGACGGCGGAAACGCCGAGGCGACCAACGTCACCACACAGGTCTGGAACTGGGACTAAAAGGCCCGGCGCGCATCCACCCGGCATCACGGGACAGCGTCGATGGACGAGGGAGCGCAATGGCTGGGCGTCCGCGGACTGGACGGCGTTCCGCGCGGTACGCGTGGCTGATCACCAACCCGCTGGCGCTCTTCGCGGTCATCTGCACGGTCGTCTTCTGGACCCGTGACCCGGACTGGTATCACGACTGGCTCGGCGGCCTGGTCGCGCTCGCGGGCATGGTCATCGCCCACATCGGCGTGATCAACGTCGTCGTCCGGCGCACCACGTTCAGCGTCTACATCACCGAGGTCCCCATCCTCCTGGCGCTGTACTACCTGCCGCCGACGATGGTCCTCGTGGTCATGGCCCTGGCCGGGCTGCTCGTCCAGCTCACCCCGCGCACCGAGATCATCCCGAGCAAGCTGTGGTTCAACGTGGCCAAGTCGGCCGCCGCGGTCGCCACGGCGCTCCTGGTCGTCACCGCGCTGCCGGAGATCCGCGGCGCCGGCCCCGGCACCTGGGCGATCCTGTTCACCGCGGTGGCGGCCAGCGTGCTGGTCGAGGTTCTCAGCCTCGCCGCGGTCATGGCCGTCGTGCAGGGCGGTCGCGCGGGTCAGGACCTGCTGCGCGGCTCGCTGCCCGGCTGGATCATGTCGTGCACCAACATCGTGATCGGCCTGATCTTCCTGGTCGCGCTCGAGGCCACGAAGTGGTCGGCCGCGCTGCTCGCGGTCCTGGTCGCCGCGCTGATCCTCATGCTGCGCTCGTTCGCCGAGTTCTTCCGCCAGCACCGCACGCTCGCCGACGTCTACGAGCTCACCAAGGCCGTCCGCGATCAGAGCGCCGACGCGGGGCTGCCCGACGTGCTGCTCGGCCGGGTCCAGCACCTGATGCGCGCGGAGTACGCGACGCTCTGGCTCTCCCCGCAGGGCCGGCACCCCGAGATGCTGCTCACCGCCCGCGTCGAGAACAAGGGCCTGCTCGACCTCTCGCCCACGCCGGCGCCGATCCGCGAGCGTGCCGTGGCCGAGTGCGCCACGGTCGTCACCGGGCCGCAGTTCGACGGCCCCGAGGAGATGCGCCGGGCGCTGCGCGACAACAAGGTCAAGGACGTCATCGTCGTGCCCCTGCGCTCCGGGCAGACCGCGATCGGCACCCTCGAGGTGGTCAACCGCCTGGGTGACACGCGCACCTTCCGCCCGGCCGACGTGCAGGTGCTCGAGACCATCGCCGCGCACGTCGCCGTCGCGGTCGAGAACTCGCGTCTGGTCGACCGGCTGCGCTACGACGCCTACCACGACCGCCTCACCGCGCTGCCCAACCGGCGGCGGCTCACCGACGCGCTCGCGGAGTCGGTCAAGGTGCGTGCCGAGGACGAGGTCGTCGCGGTGCTGCTGTTCGACGTCGACGGCCAGCGCGACGTCAACGAGTCGATGGGCCACGCCGCGGGCGACAAGCTGCTCGCCGAGGTGGCCGAGCGGCTGCGCGCGATCGCCGGCCCGGGCGCGCTGGTGGGCCGCATCGGCGGTGACGAGTTCGTGGTCACGCTGCGCGCCGAGAGCACGGAGGCCACCGTCCAGCTGGCGACCGAGATGCGCGAGCAGCTGCGCGGCCCGCTGACCGTGGGCACCCTCACCCTCGACGTGGACACGGCCGTCGGTGTGTCGGTCTACCCCGACCACGGCACCGACCCCGAGACGCTCATCCAGCGGGCCGAGCTCGCCGCCAACGCCGCCAAGGTCCTCCCGTACGGGGTGCAGCTGTTCCACCCGGCCCTGGAGTCGCGCGCCGTCCGCCGCCTCGGCATTGCGGCCGACCTGCGTACGGCCCTCGACAGCGGCGCCCTCGACGTCTACTTCCAGCCCAAGGTCACGCTCACCGACCGGCACCTCGTCGGCGTGGAGTGCCTGGCCCGCTGGCAGCACCCGGCGCAGGGCGAGGTCGCCCCCGAGGACTTCATCGCGGTCGCCGAGCACACCGGCCAGCTGTCCCGCCTCACCGAGGTGGTGCTCACCGAGGGGCTGCGCCGCTGCCGGGAGTGGTCCGACCAGGACCGTCCGCTCTCGATCGCGGTCAACCTGTCGGTCCGCACGCTGCTCGACTCCCGCTTCCCCGACCAGGTCGCGGCGCTGCTCGAGCGCTACGGCGTGGCCGCGGCCCAGGTCACCTTCGAGATCTCCGAGCCCGGCATGCTGGGCGACATCGAGCGGGTGCTGCCCACCCTCTACCGGCTGCGCGACCTGGGCGTACGGCTGAGCGTCGACGACTTCGGCACCGGCGCCTCCTCGCTGTCCTACCTGCGCCAGTGGCCGGTGCACGAGGTGAAGATCGACGACAGCTTCGTGCAGGGCATGGCGACCGACACCGGCGACCTGGCGATCGTGCGCGCCGTGATCAGCCTGGCGCGGGAGTTCGGCCTCACGGTCGTCGCCGAGGGCGTCGAGAGCGAGCTCACCCTTGAGCTGCTCGAGGAGATGGGCTGCGAGATCGGCCAGGGCTACCTGTTCAGCCGGCCTCTGCCGTACGAGCGGCTCGAGGCCTGGTTCAACGCGCAGACCGAGCCCGCCACGACCCCCGCGGGCGAGGTCCGCAGGCTCCGCGCAGTGATCTGACCTGGCCAAACACTGGATCGGGGGAGTCGATTTCACCCCCGGCTACCGGCCGTGTAAGCTTTCCCCTGCGCACCAAGCGAGAGATCGCGCGCAGGCCCCCTTAGCTCAGTCGGCAGAGCGTCTCCATGGTAAGGAGAAGGTCTACGGTTCGATTCCGTAAGGGGGCTCTACCGGGTTCGTTCCCGCCACAGGCGCTGGACTTGAGCCTGGCTCTGGCGGTGTAGCTCAGATGGCAGAGCAAGCGGCTCATAATCGCTGTGTCGCCGGTTCAAGTCCGGCCACCGCTACTTTGCGAGAGGGATCCCACCCGGGGTCCCACTTTGCATGTCGGCACTCCGGACGCGTACGCTGGAGCGTCGTTAAGAAACCCCGTTAGCAGGAAGGCAACCCGTCGTGGCCAAGGCGACCGACGTCCGTCCGAAGATCACCCTGGCTTGTACGGAGTGCAAGGAGCGGAACTACATCACCCGGAAGAACCGGCGCAACGATCCGGACCGGATCGAGCTGAAGAAGTTCTGCCCGCGCGACGGCAAGCACACCCTGCACCGCGAGACCCGCTGACTTTCAGCCCTCGAGCTTCACACCTGCGCCGTCCGGTCTCACCGGGCGGCGCAGAGTCGTTGCGGGGCCAAGTAGGTTCTCAGGTATGCCCCTGGACCAGTCCTTCGTCGGCCGCAGCTGGCCGCCCACCGAGCCCTACCTGGTCGGCCGCGAGAAGATCCGCGAGTTCGCCCGCGCGATCGGCGCCACCGACGCCGAATATCACGACCCCGAGGCCGCCAAGGCCCTCGGCTACGCCGACGTCGTGGCCCCGCCCACCTTCCCCGTCGTGATCACCATGTCGGCGAGCCGGCAGATCGTCGAGGACCCGGCGCTCGGCCTCGACTACAGCCGCGTCGTGCACGGCGACCAGAAGTTCGCGTACGCGCGGCCGGTCGTCGCCGGCGACGCCCTGGTCTGCGTGAACTCGGTCGACGACATCACCTCCCGCGGCGGGCACGACTTTCTGACCACGCGGACCGAGGTCACCACCACCGAAGGGGAAGCCGTGGTCACCGTCTGGTCGAAGCTCGTGCAGCGAGGTGCGGAGTGAACCTCGAGGCGCAGACCTTCCGCATCACCCGCGCCGACCTCGTCCGCTACGCGGGCGCCTCCGGCGACTTCAACCCGATCCACTGGAGCGACCGCATCGCCACCGGTGTCGGCCTGCCCGGCGTCATCGCGCACGGCATGTTCACCATGGCCTTGGTGGGCCGCGCCGTCACGGCGTGGGCCGGCGCGCCCGACGCGGTCGTCGAGTACAGCGTCCGCTTCTCCCGTCCCGTGCCCGTCCCCGACACCGACGAGGGCACCGAGGTGGTCGTCTCCGCGGTCGTGAAGGACACCACGGCCGAGGGACACACCAAGCTCGCGCTCACCGCCACCTGCCAGGGCGAAAAGGTGCTCTCGCTGGCTCAGGCGACGATCCGCAAGCGCTAGGGCGAGCCCGGGTTGGGCGAACGCTGTGTGAACCCGTACACTGGTGCGCCGTGGGGCAGTGACCCCTCGGAGCAGCCTGCCTGCGGCAGGTCAGACCGGGGTTTCACACGGCCTCGCACAGGGGTGTAGCTCAATTGGCAGAGCAGCGGTCTCCAAAACCGCAGGCTGCAGGTTCAAGTCCTGTCACCCCTGCGCAACCCTCCTAGACGTGCCCGCCCGGTGCGCGGTCCGCACGACCCCCGCGCCCGGCCCGAGCGCCGACGGGGGACCCCATCACCACCGATGACGGAAGTAGGGCGCCATGGCGGAGAGAAACCGACCCGGTGACGGCGACCCGGCCGACGACGAGGTGTTCGCCGATGCCGTCGCCGACGACAACGACAAGGACGCGGTCGACGACGACGCCGAGCCGGTGGGCCGCGGCGGCACCGCGGTCGCCGAGCGTTCGGCCCGGCCCAAGAAAGAGGTCCGCCGGACCGGCCTCTTCGGCCGCATCGGTGCTTTCTTCCGTGAGGTCGTCAGCGAGCTGCGTAAGGTCATCTGGCCCACCCGCAAGGAGCTGCTGACCTACACGACGATCGTGATCGCGTTCGTGGCGGTCATGACCACCATCGTCGGCTTCCTGGACCTGGGCCTGGGCAAGGCCATCCTCTGGGCGTTCGGCGGCTGACGCCGCCTGTGACAAGACTTAGCTGGAAGTGAGCGAGCGTGCCTGAGTACGACGACGAGACCGCGCAGGCGACCGACGAGCAGTCGTCGGTGGCCACGGCGGACACCGACGAGTCGGTCGAGGCCGCTGAGCCGCAGGAGGCCGCCGCTGCCGACCCGGCGCCGGCCGCCGCCGAGCAGGACGACGACTTCGACCCGGTGCAGGAGCTGCGGCAGAAGCTGCGCTACGCCCCCGGCGACTGGTACGTCGTGCACTCCTACGCGGGCTACGAGAACAAGGTCAAGACCAACCTCGAGACCCGCATCACGAGCCTCGACATGGAGGACTTCATCTTCCAGGTCGAGGTGCCGACCCGCGAAGAGGTCGAGGTCAAGGGCGGCAAGCGCGTCCAGGTCAACAACAAGGTCTTCCCCGGCTACATCCTCGTCCGGATGGACCTGACCCCCGAGTCGTACTCCTGCGTCCGCAACACCCCCGGGGTGACCGGCTTCGTGGGCGCGACCGACCGGGTCGACCGTCCCGCGCCGCTCTCGCTCGACGAGGTGCTCAAGTGGCTCGCCCCTGCCGTCGAGCAGGAGGAGAAGAAGGCCAAGCCCGAGGTCAAGGTGCTCGACTTCGAGGTGGGCGACTCGGTCACGGTGACCGACGGCGCGTTCGCCTCGCTGCCGGCCTCGATCAGCGAAATCAATGCCGACCAGCAGAAGTTGAAGGTTCTGGTCTCCATTTTCGGCCGTGAGACGCCGGTGGAGCTGAACTTCAACCAGGTCGCCAAGATCTGACCAGCACGACAGCAGTCAGTGGGAGGGCCTCCCCAAGGTCCGCCATCTACCACAGGAGTAAGTGAACATGCAGCGCAGCAAGGGCTACCGCAAGGGCGCCGAGACGATCGACGCCAGCAAGCTCTACGAGCCGGCCGAGGCGATCAAGCTCGCCAAGGACGCCAGCCCCACCAAGTTCGACGCGACCGTCGAGGTCGCGATGCGTCTGGGCGTCGACCCCCGCAAGGCCGACCAGATGGTCCGCGGCACGGTCAACCTGCCCCACGGCACCGGCAAGACCGCCCGCGTCATCGTCTTCGCCCAGGGCGCGAAGGCCGAGGAGGCCGTCGCGGCCGGCGCCGACGAGGTCGGCACCGACGAGCTCGTCGCCCGCATCCAGGGCGGCTGGCTGGACTTCGACGCGGCGATCGCGACCCCCGACCAGATGGCCAAGATCGGCCGGATCGCCCGCATCCTCGGCCCGCGTGGTCTCATGCCCAACCCGAAGACCGGCACCGTCACCATGGACGTGGCCAAGGCCGTCAACGAGATCAAGGGCGGCAAGATCACCTTCCGGGTCGACAAGCACTCGAACCTGCACCTGATCATCGGCAAGGCCTCGTTCTCCGAGGAGCAGCTGGTGAACAACTACGCGGCGGTGCTCGACGAGGTGCTGCGGGCCAAGCCGTCCGCCGCCAAGGGCAAGTACCTCAAGAAGGTCACCGTCACCACCACCATGGGCCCCGGTGTCCAGGTCGACCCCAACGTGGTCAAGGGCTTCACCGGCGCCGAGGCCTGATCGGCGGCACAGCAGTTTCGAACGGCCCCCGGGGACATCCCCGGGGGCTTTTCTGTGGCACGCTTCCCGGGATGCGTTTCGACGGGGTGTGGTTCCGCTACGGCCGCCGGGCCGGCTGGACCCTGCGCGCCGTCGACGCCGACGTCGCCCCGGGCCGGACGATCGTCGTGCTCGGCCGCAACGGCGCCGGCAAGTCCACGCTCCTCCAGCTTGCCGCCGGTGTCCTCCGCCCCGTCCGCGGCGCCGTACTCGACCGCCCGCCGACCGTCGGCTGGGTTCCCGAGCGCTTCCCCGCCGACCAGCCCTTCACCGCCGGCGACTACCTGCACCGCATGGCCGAGGTCCGCGGCCGCCCCGCGCGTGACGCCGACGCCTGGATCGAGCGCCTGCTGCTGACCGCCCACACCGGCACGCGCCTTCCCGACCTGTCCAAGGGCACCGCGCAGAAGGTCGGCCTGGCCCAGGCCCTGATCGCCCGCCCCGGCCTGCTCATCCTCGACGAGCCCTGGGAGGGCCTCGACGCCGCCGCCCGCACGCTGATCCCCGGCATCGTCGCCGAGGTCACCGCCACCGGCGGCATCGTCCTGGTCAGCGACCACCGCGGCGAGATAGCCGGCCTACCCGACGCCATCCCCTGGACCGTCACCGACGCCACCGTCACCGAGGCCGCCGTCCCGGGGGCCGCCGTGGCCGACGCTGCCATCGCTGGGGCCGCCGTCGCCGAGGCCACCATCGCAGGGGCCCCAGTTTCCGGGGCTGCCGTCTCCGGGGCTACGGGCCTCACGCCGCCCCCGCCCGCGACCCTCTCAGACGAGGTCATCATCGAGGTGGCCGTCCGCCGGGCAGACGCGGACCGGGCCGTGGCCGAGCTCAAAGCGGCAGGCCACGCCGTTCAAGCCGTACGCGACGGGACTGCCCACGGCCGGAGCAGCACCGCATGATCCCTCTCGTCCGGATGCGCCTCGCCGGTTTCCTCCGCGGCGGCCGCATCCTGCCTCCCGCGATCGCCGTGCTCGTCGTGCTCGGCGTCATCTACGGCGGCGGCCCCTCACCCGCATCGGCCGCCTACGGCTACTCCGCCGCCGCGCTCTTCCCCGTGCTCGCCTGGCAGACCAAACTGCTGCTCGACACCGAGCCCGACGTGCAGCGCCGCCTGGCCCGCACCGCCGTCGGCGCCCGCCGCGAGGCCCTCTCCGGCATGCTCGCCGCCACCCTGCTCGCCCTGCTCGTCTGCGCTCTGGCCATGCTTGCCCCCTGGCTCTTCCGCGGCATCGACACCCGCGACGCCGTGCTCAGCGGCACCCTGCTCGGCGCGCTTGCTCACCTGCTAGCCGTCCCACCCGCCGTGGCCGTAGGCGCCCTCGCCAGCCGCGCCGTGACCCGAGGCCCCCGCAACGGCGTGGCCGTCCTCGTGACCGCCGCCGTCCTCGTGGTGGTGCTGGGCTTGCAGGGCTCGTTCGCCCCGTGGCTCGTCCCGCCCGTGATGGCTACTGCGCGCGCCCTCAACGACGCCTCCGCGCCGCCCGCCGCCACAGTCCTGGTGCTCGTCGTTTGGGTCGTTCTCTGGTGCGGGGCAGCCTTCACCGGTTACGCCCACCTGCGCCGCACCCGCTCCTGATTTCCACAGCCCCCAACCCCTTGTGGATAACCACTCAACCCGTCCCACCCCCGGCGTACCCTGCCCCCACGACGCCTCCCAGGGCGGGCGGGGGAGGCGGTGGCTGCACCGGCTAAAGGATCTTGGCAGACAAATCGGCGTTTCCCGGTGATCGACTAGCTGGAGGACGGCGCCGGCGCGGGCGGTAGTGGCGGGCCCGGTCATGAAGCGGCTTTCTGCGGCGGCGGACTTGGTCGCCGTCGTTGGCGAGTGAGTTCCGGTGGTCGGCCGGCTTGCGGGAGCGATGCCCGTCGGGGTGCCGCACAGCGGGCGGGCGGCGATACGGGCGGTGCGCACTTGGCGGGAGGGCGCCACGGCGGTGCCCTCCCGGGAGGCCGCGGGCGGTGAAGACCGACCCGGCTGTGGCTTAACTAGCGGGACGGGTTCCACAGGGGTGGGGCGGTGGCCGATTCGCGGCGTGTGCCACGGCCGTGCGGGCGGCGGGCGGGTGCCACGGCAGAGTTTGGGCCTCCGCAGGCGGGGTGGGCGCCACTGCGGTATAGGCAGATGGTCGCGGGCATCGCGGCACTACCGGGGGCTCAGCCGGCGGGACGGGGGTCATGGTGGCGCGGTCGGTGGCAGTCGACGGGGAGGTCGCCGCGGCGGTGTCTGGGCTCAGCCGGCGGCACGGGTGCCACGGCGGTGGGGACGGCCGGCAGGTGGCAGGCGGATGCCGCGCCGGTGCCGAGGCTCAGAGGCCGTGGGCGCGGCGGGCGAAGGTGAGGTTTGGGGCGATGGCGAGGCGGGGCGACGGGGAGTGTGGTGCGGAAGACGCCGCCGCGCCGATCTCGTCGGAGGCGGCCAGGTCGACGGTGGCGTCGATGCCCAGTCTGCCCACCAGGATGCGGGTCACGGCCTGCCCATCGGCACGGCGCGACCGGACAGGCGGCCAGGCGGGCGAGCGGGCTGCGAGCGGCGATGGGCGACTCGGACGTGACGGCTGGCCCGGGGTGACGGTGTTGGTGACCTGGGAGGCTGATCGCGTCGACGGTGTGGCGGTGAAGGTGGCACGGGGGGTGACGGCGGGCCGGGGTAGGTGGCGTAGGCGGCGCGGCGGCGGCCCGGCTGCGCGGCGTGTTGGGCGGCCTGGTCTGGCGGCGCGGTGGGCAGTCCGGACTGGGCAGCGCAGCAGGCGGCGTGGGAGCCGGTGGTGGGGGACGGCTTGCGGAACAGGAGCCGTCGGCGTTTCCGGACGAGGTTGGGCGGCACCGGTGGCGCGGCGCAGCGCTAGGCGGACGGGACGATGCGGGCAGCGGGACGATACGGGCGGTGCGGCGGTGTGGGCGGTGGGAACAAGTCGCCGGACGCCCGCCGCGTGCGAGGTGGGACGGCGCGGCCGGGCGACAGCCGGGTGGGCGGTGACTCGACGCGGCCGGGTGCCGCGGCGTGGGCGCGACACGACGCGGCCGGGCTACGGCGATGGTGGAAGAGGTGGCGGCTCGGGCGGCGCACCCGTGAAAGGCGTGGTGGACCAGAAGGCCGCGCCGGGTGGATTTGGCGGTTGGGGGAGGGTCGCGTACAGTTGCTTGTCGAAGTTCCACCCATAGACCGCTGGTCGCTGCGGCGCTGTTGTGAGACGGACGCTGCGGTCGAAGGTCCCGCACGATGCGGGCGGCCCGCGCAGGGGAGAACGGTTCGTGATCGGGCTTTTGCGATGAGCCTGCTCCGCCCCGTGCGCCCTGCGCCGGGGCGTTTCTCATTCTGCCCCTCCTTCGAAGCCGGCCAGTGGCTGAGCACTGAGAGAGGAGGGACATGGCGGACAAGCCGGTCCGGGCCGACAAGGCCAGTGCCGTCGCGGAGCTGACGGACGACTTCCGCAACGCGTCGGCCACCGTGCTGACCGAGTACCGCGGTCTCACGGTCAAGCAGCTCACCGAGCTGCGCCGTTCGCTGGGCGGCGACACCAAGTACGCGGTGTCGAAGAACACCCTGGCGAAGCGTGCGGCCAGCGACGCTGGCATCGAGGGCCTCGACACGCTGTTCACCGGTCCTACCGCGCTCGCCTTCATCAGCGGCGACCCGGTCGAGGCGGCCAAGGGTCTTCGGGCCTTCGCCAAGGCCAACCCCGTCCTGGTCATCAAGGGCGGTGTGTTCGAGGGCAAGGCGATCACGGCGGATGACGTCAACAAGATCGCTGACCTCGAGTCGCGTGAGGTGCTGCTGGCCAAGCTGGCCGGCGCCATGAAGGGCAACCTGTCCAAGGCGGCCGGCCTCTTCCAGGCCCCGCTGTCGCAGGTGGCGCGCCTCGCGGCCGCTCTTCAGGAGAAGCGCGAGAAGGACGGTCCCGCGGAGGCCTGAGCCACCGCGCACCAGCACGACTTTCACATTGAAAAGCTAGGAAAGGTTGCCAGACATGGCGAAGCTCAGCACCGACGAGCTGCTCGACGCGTTCAAGGAGATGACGCTGATCGAGCTCTCCGAGTTCGTGAAGCAGTTCGAGGAGACCTTCGAGGTCACCGCGGCCGCTCCGGTTGCCGTTGCGGCTGCCGGCGCCAGCGGTGGCGCTGCCGCGGCCCCGGCCGAGGAGGAGAAGGACTCGTTCGACGTCGTCCTCGAGGGTGACGGCGGCAAGAAGATCCAGGTCATCAAGGTCGTGCGCGAGCTGACCGGCCTGGGCCTCAAGGAGGCCAAGGACGCCGTCGAGTCCGCCCCCAAGGCGATCCTCGAGGGTGTCAACAAGGAGAAGGCCGAGGCCGCCAAGGCCAAGCTCGAGGGCGAGGGCGCCAAGGTCACCCTCAAGTGACCTGACGCTCCACCGCACTCTCTGCGACTGGCGAGGACCCGGGTACGGGTTCTCGCCAGTCGTCTTTCCACGGCCGTGAGCAGGGGCGATGCGGGAAAGACCGGCCGACGTACAAAGCGGGTCCAAGCGGGCAAGCCGTGGAGTATGGTCGTCACAGCGCGCCGGGCGGGCGACGGCGCGAGGCCGACCCGCCTCGCAGCCCTTGACTGTGTGTCCGCTGACAGGCACGCTGACAACAGCAAGTTTCCGCGCTTGCGACAGCCGCCCCGCGGGTAAACCGGTGTCACCGGACCCAACGGGCCGGCGCCGAGGGAGAGTTGCCGCGTTCCGAGCGGCCCCGCACGAGGCCCTGGCCGATTGAGGCGCAGGTCAGAGGCCGCGGGGACACCGTTCCGCAGGCCCCCTCCGGTGTGGGCTGGACAGCGGTTAGCCGAGCGGCTACACTGCTAGTTTGCGCTGCCTTCTGTCTTGAGCCCTGCTAGGACATCCATCCGGATGAATTCCTAGGGGCTTGTTGGAGTGCACGCAGACAGTTGCATACCGCAGCTGCAGCCGCATCAGCAGCACCGGTCCTCGGAAGGACGCATCTTGGCAGCTTCCCGCCCTGCGAAGACCAGCCGTACGTCGAGCGCTTACGCACCCCGCCGTGTCTCTTTCGGCAGGATCACCGAGCAACTTGAGGTCCCCAACCTCCTCGCCCTCCAGACGGAGTCCTTCGACTGGCTGGTGGGAAACGAGGCTTGGCAGGCCCGGTCGACGGACGACCCGCACGCCCACTCGGGCCTCGCAGAGATCCTCGAAGAGATCAGTCCCATTGAGGACTTCTCCGGCACAATGTCGCTGTCCTTCTCGTCTCCCCGATTCGACGAGGTCAAGGCCTCGATCGAGGAGTGCAAGGAGAAGGATCTGACCTACTGCGCGCCGCTGTTCGTGACCGCGGAGTTCACCAACAACACGACTGGTGAGATCAAGAGCCAGACCGTGTTCATGGGCGACTTCCCGATGATGACCCCCAAGGGGACGTTCGTCATCAACGGCACGGAGCGCGTCGTGGTGAGCCAGCTCGTCCGGTCGCCGGGCGTGTACTTCACCAAGGAGCCGGACAAGACCTCCGACCGCGACCTCTCCAGCGTCAAGGTCATCCCCAGCCGGGGCGCCTGGCTGGAGTTCGACATCGACAAGCGCGACACCGTGGGTGTCCGGATCGACCGCAAGCGCCGGCAGGCCGTCACCGTCCTGCTCAAGGCGATCGGCTGGTCGGCCGACCAGATCCGTGAGCGGTTCGGCTGGTCCGAGCTGCTCATGACCACCCTCGAGAAGGACCACATCGCCGGGCAGGACGAAGCCCTGCTCGACATCTACCGCAAGCTCCGCCCGGGTGAGCCCCCGACCCGGGAGAACGCGCAGACCCTGCTCGACAACCTCTTCTTCAACCCGAAGCGGTACGACGTCGCCAAGGTCGGGCGCTACAAGTTCAACAAGAAGCTCGAGATCGACGTGCCGATCAACCAGGGCACGCTGACCGAGGAAGACATCGTCACGACCGTCGAGTACCTCTGCCGGCTGCACGCCGGTGAGGAGGGCTACGAGGCCGACGACATCGACCACTTCGGCAACCGCCGTCTGCGCACCGTGGGCGAGCTCATCCAGAACCAGGTCCGCGTCGGCCTGTCCCGGATGGAGCGCGTCGTCCGCGAGCGCATGACGACGCAGGACGTCGAGGCGATCACGCCGCAGACCCTGATCAACATCCGTCCCGTCGTGGCGGCGATCAAGGAGTTCTTCGGCACCTCCCAGCTGTCGCAGTTCATGGACCAGACCAACCCGCTGGCGGGCCTGACCCACCGGCGCCGGCTGAGCGCGCTCGGCCCCGGCGGTCTGTCGCGTGAGCGGGCGGGCTTCGAGGTTCGCGACGTGCACCCGTCCCACTACGGCCGGATGTGCCCGATCGAGACGCCCGAGGGCCCGAACATCGGTCTGATCGGCGCGCTCTCGACGTTCGCGCGGGTCAACCCGTTCGGCTTCATCGAGACGCCGTACCGCAAGGTCGAGGACGGCCGCGTCACGGACGAGGTGCACTACCTCACCGCGGACGAGGAGGACCGGTTCATCAAGGCGCAGGCGAACGCCACGCTGAAGAGCGACGGCACCTTCGCCGACGACCGCGTCCTGGTCCGCCGGAAGGGCGGTGAGGTCGACTACGTGCCCGGCACGCAGGTCGACTACATGGACGTGTCGCCGCGGCAGATGACCTCGGTCGCGACCGCGATGATCCCGTTCCTCGAGCACGACGACGCCAACCGTGCCCTCATGGGCGCGAACATGCAGCGCCAGGCCGTGCCGCTGGTCAAGGCCGAGTCGCCGCTGGTCGGCACCGGCATGGAGTACCGCGCCGCGGTCGACGCCGGTGACGTGGTCGTCGCCGAGGTCGGCGGCGTGGTCGAGGACCTGTGCGCCGACTACGTGACGGTGCACCAGGACGACGGGCACCGCCGCACCTACCTGCTGCACAAGTTCCGCCGCTCCAACGCCGGCTCCTGCGTCAACCAGAAGCCGGTTGTGTTCGAGGGTGACCGGGTCGAGGCCGGCCAGGTCATCGCCGACGGCCCGTGCACCGACGAGGGGGAGATGGCCCTCGGCCGCAACCTGCTCGTCGCGTTCATGTGCTGGGAGGGTCACAACTACGAGGACGCGATCATCCTGTCGCAGCGCCTCGTCCAGCAGGACGTCCTCACCTCGATCCACATCGAGGAGCACGAGGTCGACGCCCGCGACACCAAGCTCGGCCCGGAGGAGATCACCCGCGACATCCCCAACGTCAGCGAGGAAATGCTCGCCGACCTGGACGAGCGCGGCATCATCCGGATCGGCGCCGAGGTCGTGCCCGGCGACATCCTCGTCGGCAAGGTCACGCCCAAGGGCGAGACCGAGCTGACCCCCGAGGAGCGGCTGCTGCGCGCGATCTTCGGTGAGAAGGCCCGGGAGGTCCGGGACACCTCGCTGAAGGTGCCGCACGGCGAGACCGGCACGGTCATCGGCGTCCGCACGTTCTCGCGTGAGGACGGCGACGAGCTGCCCCCGGGCGTCAACGAGCTCGTCCGGGTCTACGTGGCCCAGAAGCGCAAGATCCAGGACGGTGACAAGCTCGCGGGCCGCCACGGCAACAAGGGCGTCATCTCCAAGATCCTGCCGGTCGAGGACATGCCGTTCCTCGAGGACGGCACCCCGGTCGACATCGTGCTCAACCCGCTCGGTGTCCCCTCGCGCATGAACATCGGCCAGGTCCTGGAGACCCACCTCGGGTGGATCGCCAAGACCGGCTGGGAGGTCGAGGGCGACGACCAGGAGTGGAAGCGCCAGCTGCGCGCGATCGAGGCGCACGAGTCCCCCGCGGACTCGAACGTCGCGACCCCCGTCTTCGACGGTGCGCAGGAGGAGGAGATCAAGGGCCTCCTCGAGTCGACGCTGGTCAACCGCGACGGTAAGCGGCTGGTCAACGGCGACGGCAAGGCGCAGCTCTTCGACGGGCGCTCCGGCGAGCCGCTGCCGGACCCGATCTCGGTCGGGTACGTCTACATCCTCAAGCTGAACCACCTGGTCGACGACAAGATCCACGCTCGGTCGACCGGTCCGTACTCGATGATCACGCAGCAGCCGCTCGGTGGTAAGGCCCAGTTCGGTGGCCAGCGGTTCGGCGAGATGGAGTGCTGGGCGATGCAGGCCTACGGCGCGGCCTACGCGCTGCAGGAGCTGCTCACCATCAAGTCCGACGACGTGCTCGGCCGCGTGAAGGTCTACGAGGCCATCGTCAAGGGCGAGAACATCCCGGAGCCGGGAATCCCGGAGTCGTTCAAGGTGCTGCTCAAGGAGCTGCAGTCGCTGTGCCTCAACGTCGAGGTGCTCTCCAGCGACGGCGTGGCCCTGGAGATGCGCGAGACCGACGACGAGGTCTTCCGGGCCGCGGAGGAACTCGGTATCGACCTGTCCCGGCGCCCGAACGAGGGCGTCAGCAGCGTCGAGGAGATCTGACGGACAGCGGCCTCCCTGGTGACAGGGAGGCCGCTCCCGCCGGCCTGGAACCCATTCGAGCAACGAAATACGAGGGATAGACCAAGTGCTCGACGTCAACTTCTTCGACGAGTTGCGCATCGGCCTGGCCACCGCCGACGACATCCGGCAGTGGTCGCACGGCGAGGTCAAGAAGCCCGAGACGATCAACTACCGCACGCTCAAGCCCGAGAAGGACGGACTCTTCTGCGAGAAGATCTTCGGTCCGCAGCGGGACTGGGAGTGCTACTGCGGCAAGTACAAGCGGGTCCGGTTCAAGGGCATCATCTGTGAGCGCTGCGGCGTCGAGGTGACCCGGTCCAAGGTCCGCCGTGAGCGCATGGGCCACATCGAGCTGGCCGCGTCGGTCACGCACATCTGGTACTTCAAGGGTGTGCCGAGCCGGCTGGGCTACCTGCTCGACCTCGCGCCCAAGGACCTCGAGAAGATCATCTACTTCGCCTCGTACGTGGTCACGAGCGTGGACGCCGAGGCGCGTCACCGCGACATGTCCACCATCGAGAACGAGATCTTCGCCGAGAAGCGTCAGTCGGAGAACGGCCGCGACTCGGAGATCGAGAAGCGTGCCGCCAAGCTCGAGCAGGACCTGGCCGAGCTGGAGGCCGAGGGCGCCAAGGCGGACGTGCGCCGCAAGGTCAAGGAGGCCGGCGAGCGCGAGATGCGCCAGATCCGCGACAAGGCGCAGCGCGAGATCGACCGGCTCGACGAGGTGCTCGACACCTTCCGCAAGCTCGACAGCAAGCAGCTGGTCACCGACGAGCTGCTCTACCGCGAGCTGCGGGACCGCTTCGGTGAGTACTTCACCGGCGGCATGGGCGCCGAGGCGATCAAGGCGCTGCTCGAGAACATGGACCTCGACGCCGAGGCCGAGAACCTGCGCGAGATCATCCGTACGGGCAAGGGCCAGCGCAAGATCCGGGCGCTCAAGCGCCTCAAGGTCGTCGCCGCGTTCCTCAACACGCGGAACTCGCCGCTGGGCATGGTCCTCGACTGCGTCCCGGTCATCCCGCCGGACCTGCGCCCGATGGTGCAGCTCGACGGTGGCCGGTTCGCGACCAGCGACCTGAACGACCTGTACCGCCGGGTCATCAACCGCAACAACCGCCTCAAGCGTCTGATCGACCTCGGCGCGCCCGAGATCATCGTGAACAACGAGAAGCGGATGCTGCAGGAGGCCGTCGACGCGCTGTTCGACAACGGCCGCCGCGGCCGGCCGGTCACCGGTCCGGGCAACCGCCCGCTCAAGTCGCTGTCCGACATGCTCAAGGGCAAGCAGGGCCGGTTCCGTCAGAACCTGCTCGGCAAGCGCGTCGACTACTCCGGCCGTTCGGTCATCGTCGTCGGCCCGCGCCTGAAGCTGCACCAGTGCGGCCTGCCCAAGCAGATGGCGCTGGAGCTGTTCAAGCCGTTCGTGATGAAGCGCCTGGTCGACCTGAACCACGCGCAGAACATCAAGTCGGCCAAGCGCATGGTCGAGCGTCAGCGGCCGGTCGTGTGGGACGTCCTCGAAGAGGTCATCAGCGAGCACCCGGTGCTGCTGAACCGCGCGCCGACCCTGCACCGCCTGGGCATCCAGGCCTTCGAGCCGCAGCTGGTCGAGGGCAAGGCGATCCAGATCCACCCGCTCGTCTGCACGGCGTTCAACGCCGACTTCGACGGTGACCAGATGGCGGTGCACGTGCCGCTGTCGGCCGAGGCTCAGGCCGAGGCCCGGATCCTGATGCTCTCGTCGAACAACATCCTCAAGCCGGCCGACGGCAAGCCGGTCACCATGCCCACCCAGGACATGGTCATCGGTCTGTACCACCTGACCCACCTCACGCCCGGTGCCAAGGGCGAGGGCCGGGTGTTCAGCTCGGACGCCGAGGCGCGGATGGCCTTCGACAACGGCGAGCTGCACCTGCAGGCGCCGATCAAGCTCCGCCTGCGGGACGTGGTGGGTGTCGACAACGGCGCCAAGGGCGCGCCGTGGGAGGCGCCGGAGGACTGGACCGAGGGCGAGCCCGTGCTCGTCGAGACCACCCTCGGCCGGGTCATCTTCAACGAGACGCTGCCCCCGGGCTACCGCTTCGTGAACTACGAGATCCGCAAGGGTCAGCTGTCGGCGATCGTCAACGACCTCGCCGAGCGCTTCCCCAAGGTCGCCCTTGCGGCGACCCTGGACGCGCTCAAGGAGGCCGGCTTCCACTGGGCCACCTGGTCCGGCGTGACGATCGGCATGGGCGACGTCATCGGCCCCCCGCGCAAGCCGGAGATCCTGCAGCGCTACCAGGTCGAGGCGGACCGGATCGACAAGCAGTACCAGCGTGGTCTCATGACCGCCGAGGAGCGTCGCGGCGAGCTCATCGAGATCTGGACCAAGGCGACCAACGAGATCTCCAAGGAGATGGAGACCGCGCTGCCGCAGGAGAACCCGCTCTGGGTGATGATCAACTCCGGCGCTCGCGGTAACCTCCTCCAGCTCCGGCAGATCGCCGCGATCCGTGGTCTGGTGGCCAACCCCAAGGGCGAGATCATCCCGCGGCCGATCACCTCGTCGTACCGCGAGGGTCTGACCGTGCTGGAGTACTTCATCTCCACGCACGGCGCCCGCAAGGGTCTGGCCGACACCGCGCTGCGTACCGCCGACTCGGGTTACCTGACCCGTCGTCTGGTGGACGTGTCGCAGGACGTCATCATCCGCGAGGAGGACTGCGGCACCGACCGCGCGATCCCGATGCAGGTGGGCGAGCGCGAGCCGGACGGCACGCTGGTCGTGCACACGCACGCGGAGACCGGTGTCCACGCCCGTACGCTGGCCGACGACATCAAGGACGCCAACGGCAACCTGGTCGTGGCGCGCGGCTCGGACCTCAACTCGATCCTGGTCGACAAGCTGGTCGCCGCCGGCGTCGAGAACGTCCGGGTGCGTTCGGTGCTGACCTGCGAGTCGAAGCTCGGCGTGTGCGCGGCCTGCTACGGCCGCTCGCTGCCGACCGGCAAGGGCGTCGACATCGGCGAGGCGGTCGGCATCATCGCCGCCCAGTCCATCGGTGAGCCGGGCACGCAGCTGACGATGCGTACCTTCCACACCGGTGGTGTCGCGGGTGAGGACATCACCCAGGGTCTGCCGCGTGTGCAGGAGATCTTCGAGGCCCGCGTGCCCAAGGGCAAGGCGCCCATCGCCGACACCCCGGGACGCATCCGCATCGAGGACGGCGAGCGCTCGCGGAAGATCATCGTGGTGCCGGACGACGGCAGCGAGGAGATCGTGTACGACAAGATCTCCAAGCGCGTCAAGCTCCGCGCCCACGACGGCGACCACGTCGGCGTCGGCGAGAAGCTGACCGAGGGCACCATCGACCCGCACGAGCTTCTGCGGATCATGGGTCCGCGGGCGGTCCAGGTCCACCTGACCCAGGAGGTCCAGGAGGTCTACCGCTCGCAGGGTGTGCTCATCCACGACAAGCACATCGAGATCATCATTCGCCAGATGCTCAAGCGGGTGACGGTCATCGACTCGGGCGCGGCGGAGTTCCTGCCGGGCGTGCTGGTCGACCGGGCGCTGTTCGAGTCGGAGAACCGCCGGCTCGTCGGCGAGGGTGGCGAGCCCGCCGCCGGTCGCCCGGTGCTCATGGGTATCACCAAGGCCTCGCTGGCCACCGACTCCTGGCTCTCGGCGGCCTCCTTCCAGGAGACCACCCGGGTGCTGACCGACGCGGCGATCAACTCGCGCAGCGACTCGCTGGTCGGCCTCAAGGAGAACGTCATCATCGGCAAGCTCATCCCGGCCGGTACGGGCATCAGCAAGTACCGCAACATCCGGGTCGAGCCGACCGAGGAGGCCAAGGCGAAGGTGTACTCGATGACCGGGTACCCGGAGACCGACTACGGCTTCGGGCCGGCCAGCGGGCAGGCTGTGCCGCTGGACGACTTCGACTTCGGGTCGTACCGCTAGGGTCCACGCTCCGAGGGGCGGTCGCGCACTGCGCGGCCGCCCTTCGGGCTTTCTAAGATGGGGTGGTGACGCTTCCCGCGGCGGTGCCCACCCGCCACCCGATGGATCCGGATCCGGGGCCCTCGTCGAAGGCCCGGGCGGTCTTCGCGCTCGGTCTGGTGGGTTTCCTGACCGGCGCGTTCATCGGCGGTGTGATTCCCGCCACGATCGCGCTGCTGGTCGCCCGGCAGGCGGCCCGGCAGGCGTACGAGGCCCAAGGTTTCCTGACCGGCTCGGCGTGGATCCGCCGGGGCCGCAGGCTCGCCTGGGCGGGCATCGTGCTGGCGCTCACGTCGCTGGTGATCGCGTCGATCGCGGGCCTGCTGCACCTGGCCGCGCCGCCCGGCAGCCAGTTCGCGCCGGGCACCGACTGAGGCGGGGTGCACCCTGCCCCGGACGAGTGACATGCTCTTGTCATGAGCCTGCCGCCCGCCGCCGTGCCTCCGCCGCCGCCCTCGGGCCGGTGGCGCCCGGAACGCGTCGACGCCCTGCCCGGCACGGAGTTCGGGCTGGTGCAGCTGCGGGTCGAGCCGATCACCTCCGGCCTGGCCATCGGCTCGCTGATCGCCGGCATCGGCTCGATCCTGGTCTCGCTGCTGGTGCTCTGCTTCGGCGTGGCCGGCTCGAGCGGTGGCTGGGGCGGTTGGGTGTCGGGCGCGTTCACGCTGCTGAGCGTGGCCGCGGGCGGGGGAGCGGTGGCGCTCGGGCTGGTCTCGCGCCGGCAGGTGCGCCGCTCGGGCCGTACGGGTCAGGTCCGGTTCACCGGCGCGGGGCTGGGCATGGCGGGCATCATCTGCGGGGCGGCCGGAGCGGGAATTGCTCTGCTGTCCCTCGCGTTGACTCTGGTGCTGCAGGTATCGGTCTGACGCACGATCGGGCACCGCGGCATTGGTATCCGATGGCACCCGGTACACTTGTATCGGAGATATCCGTCGCGTGGCACGAGGCCCAACAGGGCTCCTCGATTCGGGCTCATTTTGACCTGCGTGCTAGTGGTGGGTAATCTTTCCCTTCGTGCCCGGGCTTGCCCGGGCAACTCGTGCGTGCGCCCGAGTCGGCTAAGACGACTTGGCGGCGACACGCCGAGCCGGCGCCCCCGCCCAACGCGGGGCGTCGACACAGACAAGACCCGGTGCGCGTCGACTGGCGCGCGGCGGGACCGTGAGCCGGACGACACGCCCGACCGCGGGTGCCGGTCACCTCCCCGGAGTGGGGAAGTGACCAGCACACAGAGGCATACAGAAGACGGTGCGGCCGCCTAGGAAGCGGCCGAAGGGAGCGGAGAAACCCGGTGCCCACGATCCAGCAGCTGGTCCGAAAGGGCCGCCAGGCGAAGACGAGCAAGACCAAGACGCCGGCGCTGAAGGGAAGCCCTCAGCGGCGCGGCGTGTGCACGCGCGTGTACACCACTACCCCCAAGAAGCCGAACTCTGCGCTGCGCAAGGTCGCTCGTGTGAAGCTCAGCAGCCAGATCGAGGTGACGGCGTACATCCCGGGCGTCGGCCACAACCTGCAGGAGCACTCGATCGTGCTCGTGCGTGGCGGTCGTGTGAAGGACCTCCCGGGCGTCCGCTACAAGATCGTCCGCGGCTCGCTGGACACCCAGGGTGTCCGCAACCGCAAGCAGGCTCGCAGCCGGTACGGCGCGAAGAAGGAGAAGAGCTGACATGCCGCGTAAGGGCCCCGCTCCGCGCCACCCTGTGGTCGCGGACCCGGTTTACAACTCGCCGCTGGTCACTCAGCTGATCAACAAGATCCTGATCGGCGGCAAGCGTCAGCTCGCCGAGCGCATCGTCTACGGCGCCCTCGAGGGCTGCCGGGAGAAGAACGGCACCGACCCCGTGGTGACGCTCAAGCGCGCGATGGACAACGTCAAGCCGACCCTCGAGGTCCGCAGCCGCCGCGTCGGTGGCGCGACCTACCAGGTTCCGGTCGAGGTCCGTACGCCGCGCCAGACCACCCTCGGTCTGCGCTGGCTGGTCCAGTACTCCAAGGCCCGCCGCGAGAAGACGATGATCGAGCGCCTGCAGAACGAGCTGCTCGACGCCAGCAACGGCCTCGGCGCCGCCGTCAAGCGTCGCGAGGACACTCACAAGATGGCGGAGTCCAACAAGGCCTTCGCGCACTACCGCTGGTAAGACCCCGCTGCCGGCCCGGGTAACCCCGGGCCACAGCGCAAGTCGTACCGGTCCACGAGACGACGACGAAGAAAAGTAGGGATTGAAGTGGCCGCCGCAGACGCGCTCGCCAACGTACGCAACATCGGCATCATGGCGCACATCGATGCCGGTAAGACCACGACTACTGAGCGAATCCTCTTCTACACCGGTATCACGTACAAGATCGGTGAAGTCCACGATGGCGCCGCCACCATGGACTGGATGGAGCAGGAGCAGGAGCGCGGTATCACGATCACTTCCGCCGCCACCAAGTGCGAGTGGAAGGGCCACACGATCCAGATCATCGACACGCCCGGCCACGTCGACTTCACGGTCGAGGTCGAGCGGTCGCTGCGTGTTCTGGACGGCGCCGTGGCGGTCTACGACGGCGTCGCCGGCGTGGAGCCGCAGACCGAGAACGTGTGGCGGCAGGCGGACAAGTACCACGTTCCCCGGATGTGCTTCGTCAACAAGCTCGACCGGACCGGCGCCGACTTCTTCCGCTGCGTGCAGATGATGATCGACCGGCTCAACGCCACCCCGCTGGTCCTGCAGATCCCGATCGGGCTCGAGGGCGACCACATCGGTGTCGTCGACCTGGTCGAGATGCGCGCGCTCACCTGGCGCGGGGAGACCCAGAAGGGTGAGGACTACGCGATCGAGGAGATCCCGGCCGACCTGGCGGACTCCGCGGCCGAGTGGCGCGAGAAGCTGATCGAGACCCTGGCCGACGTCGACGACGCGGTCATGGAGAAGTACCTCGAGGGCGAGGAGCTCTCGGTCTCCGAGATCAAGGCGGCCATCCGGCGCGCCACGATCGCCAGCAAGGCGAACCCGGTTCTGTGCGGCTCGGCGTTCAAGAACAAGGGCGTTCAGCCCATGCTCGACGCCGTGGTCGACTACCTGCCGTCGCCGCTGGACATCCCGGCCATCGAGGGCACCGCCACCGACGGTGAGACCCCGATGCAGCGCAAGCCGTCGAACTCCGAGCCGTTCTCCGGCCTGGCGTTCAAGATCCAGACGGACAAGCACCTCGGCAAGCTCACGTACGTCCGGGTCTACTCCGGCACGCTCGACTCCGGCTCCCAGGTGGTCAACTCCACCAAGGACCGCAAGGAGCGGATCGGCAAGATCTACCAGATGCACGCGAACAAGCGTGAGGAGCGCGCCACCGCGCAGGCCGGCGACATCATCGCCGTCCAGGGTCTCAAGCAGACCACCACCGGTGACACGCTCAGCGACCCGGCGAACCCGGTCATCCTGGAGTCGATGACCTTCCCGGAGCCGGTCATCCAGGTCGCCATCGAGCCGAAGACCAAGTCCGACCAGGAGAAGCTGGGCACCGCGATCCAGCGCCTCGCCGAGGAGGACCCGACGTTCCGGGTCTTCAACGACGAGGAGACCGGTCAGACCATCATCGCCGGCATGGGCGAGCTCCACCTCGACATCCTCGTCGACCGCATGCGGCGCGAGTTCAACGTCGAGGCGAACATCGGTAAGCCGCAGGTCGCGTACCGCGAGACGATCCGCCGTGCGGTGGAGAAGATCGACTACGTGCACAAGAAGCAGACCGGTGGCTCGGGCCAGTACGCGAAGGTCATCGTCTCGGTCGAGCCGCTGCCGCTGGCGGCGGACGGCCCGACGTACGAGTTCGTCAACGCGGTGACCGGTGGCCGCATCCCCCGGGAGTTCATCCCGTCGGTGGACGCGGGCGCGCAGGACGCCATGCAGTACGGCGTTCTCGCCGGCTACCCGCTGGTCGGCGTCAAGCTGACGCTGGTCGACGGCCAGTACCACGAGGTCGACTCCTCCGAGATGGCGTTCAAGATCGCCGGTTCCATGGTGATGAAGGAAGCCGCTCGCCGCGCCGACCCCGCGCTGCTCGAGCCGATGATGTCCGTCGAGGTCACCACGCCCGAGGACAACATGGGCGACGTGATCGGCGACCTCAACAGCCGCCGTGGCATCATCCAGTCGATGGAGGAGCGTTCCGGCGCCCGCGTCGTCAAGGCGCTGGTGCCGCTCTCCGAGATGTTCGGCTACGTCGGCGACCTCCGGTCGAAGACTGCCGGCCGGGCTAGCTACAGCATGCAGTTCGACTCCTACGCCGAGGTCCCGCAGGGCGTCGCGAAGGAGATCATCGCCAAGGCGACGGGCGCCTAGTTCCCGCCGAAGCGCTGAGGCGCGTGCGGTCCGTCGAGGACCGCACGCGCGCGAGCAGTCGACAGAGTCCCCATCGCCTTATCGGGCGTGCCGGGCGAAAGAAAAACCACAGTCCACAGGAGGACACCAGTGGCGAAGGCGAAGTTCGAGCGGACTAAGCCGCACGTCAACATCGGCACCATTGGTCACATCGACCACGGTAAGACGACGCTGACTGCGGCCATCACGAAGGTCCTGCACGACCAGTACCCGGACCTGAACCCGTACACCCCGTTCGACGAGATCGACAAGGCGCCGGAGGAGAAGGCCCGCGGCATCACGATCTCGATCGCGCACGTCGAGTACCAGACCGCGGCGCGTCACTACGCGCACGTGGACTGCCCCGGCCACGCCGACTACATCAAGAACATGATCACCGGTGCCGCGCAGATGGACGGCGCGATCCTGGTGGTCGCCGCGACCGACGGCCCGATGCCGCAGACCAAGGAGCACGTGCTCCTGGCCCGCCAGGTCGGCGTTCCGTACATCGTCGTGGCGCTGAACAAGAGCGACATGGTCGAGGACGAGGAGCTCCTGGAGCTCGTCGAGCTCGAGGTTCGCGAGCTGCTCAGCACCTACGAGTTCCCGGGCGACGACGTGCCGGTCGTGCGCGTCTCGGCGCTCAAGGCGCTCGAGGGCGACGCGGAGTGGACCGAGCGTCTCATGGAGCTGATGAACGCGGTCGACACCGCGATCCCGCAGCCCGAGCGTGAGACCGAGAAGCCCTTCCTCATGCCGATCGAGGACGTGTTCACGATCACCGGTCGTGGCACCGTCGTCACCGGCCGGGCCGAGCGCGGCATCCTCAAGCCGAACGAGGAGGTCGAGATCGTCGGTATCCGCGAGAAGTCGACCAAGACCGTCTGCACCGGCATCGAGATGTTCCGCAAGCTGCTCGACGAGGCCCGCGCGGGTGAGAACGTCGGTCTGCTGCTGCGCGGCATCAAGCGCGAGGACGTCGAGCGCGGCATGGTCGTCATCAAGCCGGGCACCACGACCCCGCACACGGAGTTCGAGGGCCAGGTCTACATCCTCTCCAAGGAGGAGGGCGGCCGGCACACCCCGTTCTTCCAGAACTACCGCCCGCAGTTCTACTTCCGCACCACGGACGTCACCGGCGTCGTCACGCTGCCCGAGGGCACCGAGATGGTCATGCCCGGCGACTCCACCACCATGTCGGTCAAGCTGATCCAGCCGATCGCCATGGAGCAGGGCCTGAAGTTCGCGATCCGCGAGGGTGGCCGCACGGTCGGCGCCGGAACGGTCACGAAGATCAACAAGTAAGGTCGCCTGACCCCGATTAGCATTGCCGGCGACAATCCGGCATACTAGTCAGGTTGCGTCCGAGCGGGGTGGCTAGCTGCCTTCGGCAGCTGGCCACCCTCGCCGGGTGTCTGGGGTGTGTTTTTGAGCCGCCCGTGAGGACACCTCAAGATCCCCGCGATCTGGATGGCTGCTGCGCGCAGCTTTCTGAGAGCAAACGCGACACGCCCGACCGCGGGGGTCGGACAACGCAGGATCAACGGTCCTGCGGGCATGCGAGAGCCACCGCTTTCGCACGTAGCGGCATCGAGAGAAGGAAACAGAAGCCACCATGGCGGGACAGAAGATCCGCATCCGGCTCAAGGCCTATGACCACGAGGTCGTCGACTCCTCGGCGCGCAAGATCGTCGAGACGGTCACGCGTACTGGTGCGTCGGTCGCAGGCCCGGTGCCGCTGCCCACGGAAATCAACCGTTTCTGCGTCATCCGTTCGCCGCACAAGTACAAGGACTCGCGCGAGCACTTCGAGATGCGCACGCACAAGCGGCTGATCGACATCATCGACCCGACTCCCAAGACGGTCGACTCGCTCATGCGCCTCGACCTGCCGGCTGGCGTCGACATCGAGATCAAGCTGTAGGGATCTGCGACTGATGGACAGGCAAGTTAAGGGGATCCTGGGCGCCAAGCTCGGCATGACCCAGGTCTGGGACAACAACAAGGTCGTCCCGGTGACCGTGGTGCAGGCCGGCCCTTGCGTCGTGACCCAGGTCCGCACAGATGAGAAGGACGGCTATGCCGCCGTCCAGCTGGCGTATGGCGCGATCGACCCGCGGAAGGTCAACAAGCCCGAGGGCGGCCACTTCGCGAAGGCCGGTGTCTCGCCCCGGCGTCACGTGGTCGAGCTGCGCACGACCGACGCCGGCGAGTACGAGCTCGGCCAGGAGATCACGGTCGACACCTTCCCGGTGGGCACCGCGATCGACGTGACCGGCAAGACCAAGGGCAAGGGCTACGCCGGTGTCATGAAGCGGCACGGCTTCCACGGCCTCAAGAGCAGCCACGGTGTCGAGCGCAAGCACCGCTCGCCCGGCTCGATCGGCGCCTGCGCGACCCCGGGTCGCGTCTTCAAGGGCGTCCGGATGGCCGGTCGCATGGGTGGCAACCGCTTCACCGTGCAGAACCTGACCGTGCAGGCGGTCGACGCCGAGAACAACCTGATCCTGGTCAAGGGTGCGGTGCCCGGCCCCAAGGGCGCGCTCGTTCTGGTCCGCACCGCGGCGAAGAAGGGCGGTGCCCAGTGAGCTCGGTTGACGTGATCAACGTCGAGGGCAACAAGGCCGGCTCGGTCGAGCTGCCGGACGCGATCTTCGACGTGCAGGCGAACATCCCGCTGATGCACCAGGTCGTGGTGGCCCAGCTCGCGGCCGCCCGCCAGGGCACGCACAAGGCGAAGACCCGCGGCGAGGTCGCCGGCGGCGGCAAGAAGCCCTACAAGCAGAAGGGCACCGGCCGCGCCCGTCAGGGCTCGATCCGCGCGCCGCAGTTCACCGGCGGTGGCGTCGTGCACGGTCCCGTGCCGCGCGACTACAGCCAGCGGACCCCCAAGAAGATGAAGGCCGCCGCCCTGCGTGGCGCCCTGTCCGACCGGGCCCGCGACGGCCGCGTGCACGTGGTCGAGGCGTTCGTCAGCGGCGAGAAGCCGTCGACCAAGGCCGCGATCGCGACGCTGCGCAAGGCCACCGAGTCCACCAAGGTCCTGGTCGTGCTGAGCAGCACCGACGAGCTGAACTGGCTGTCGCTGCGCAACGAGCCGACCGTGCACCTGCTCGAGGCGGGCCAGCTCAACACGTACGACGTGCTGGTCGCCGACGAGGTGGTCTTCACCAAGGACGCGCTCGACGAGTTCCTGCGCGTGCCGGCGACCGCCGAGGGGGAGAACAAGTGAGCACCATCGCCGACCCGCGCGACGTCATCATCCGCCCGGTCGTCTCCGAGAAGAGCTACAGCGTTCTCGACCAGAACTGGTACACGTTCCTCGTCCACCCGGACGCGAACAAGACCCAGATCAAGATCGCGATCCAGCAGATCTTCAACGTCCGCGTGCTGACGGTGAACACCGCGAACCGCGAGGG
Organism: Actinoplanes sp. URMC 104; assembly: GCF_051386375.1. NCBI lineage: Bacteria > Bacillati > Actinomycetota > Actinomycetes > Micromonosporales > Micromonosporaceae > Actinoplanes > Actinoplanes sp. URMC 104. The sequence continues at coordinate 651,162 of NZ_JBPQTO010000004.1, forward strand.
CAAGCGCAAGCGCACCCGGACCGGCTTCGGACAGCGCAAGGCCACCAAGCGCGCCATGGTGAAGCTGGCTGACGGGGACCGTATCGAGGCCTTCGGCGGCCCGGTCAGCTAAGGGGTTTTGAACAATGGCTATCCGTAAGTACAAGCCGACCACGCCGGGCCGTCGCGGCTCCAGCGTCGCCGACTTCGCCGAGATCACCCGGTCCACCCCGGAGAAGTCTCTGCTGGTTCCGCTGCCCAAGAAGGGTGGTCGCAACGTCCACGGCCGCATCACCACGCGGCACCAGGGCGGCGGCCACAAGCGGCAGTACCGGCTGATCGACTTCAAGCGGGTCGACAAGGACGGCGTGCCGGCCAAGGTCGCGCACATCGAGTACGACCCCAACCGCACGTCGCGCATCGCGCTGCTGCACTACGCCGACGGCGAGAAGCGCTACATCCTCGCGCCGAAGGACCTCAAGCAGGGCGACCGCGTCGAGTCCGGCCCGGGCGCGGACATCAAGCCGGGCAACAACCTGCCCCTGCGCAACATCCCGGTCGGTACGACGGTCCACGGTGTGGAGCTTCGTCCCGGCGGTGGCGCCAAGCTGGCCCGCTCGGCCGGTGTCGGCATCCAGCTGCTCGGCCGTGAGGGCGCGTACGCCACGCTGCGTATGCCCTCGGGCGAGATCCGGCGGGTCGACATCCGGTGCCGTGCCACGGTCGGCGAGATCGGCAATGCCGAACAGTCGAACATCAACTGGGGCAAGGCCGGCCGCATGCGCTGGAAGGGCAAGCGCCCGACCGTCCGCGGTGTCGCCATGAACCCGATCGACCACCCGCACGGTGGTGGTGAGGGCAAGACCTCCGGTGGTCGCCACCCGGTCAACCCGGCTGGTAAGCCGGAGGGCCGTACCCGCCGCAAGGGCCAGCCGAGCGACAAGCTGATCGTTCGCCGCCGCTACGCCACCCGCAAGCGCGGGTAACGGGAGTAGAAGAAGATGCCACGCAGCCTGAAGAAGGGCCCGTTCGTCGACGACCACCTGCTCAAGAAGGTGGAAGTCCAGAACGAGAAGAACTCCAAGAACGTCATCAAGACCTGGTCGCGCCGCTCGATGATCATCCCGGACATGCTCGGGCACACGATCGCGGTGCACGACGGGCGCAAGCACGTCCCGGTGTTCATCACCGAGGCCATGGTCGGTCACAAGCTCGGCGAGTTCGCTCTGACCCGCACGTTCAAGGGTCACGAGAAGGACGACCGCAAGAGCCGTCGTCGCTAGTCAGTCCACGGATAAGAAAGGGGTCACAGCGATGCCGACAAAGAACGACGCACCGGCGCTGCCGGGCAGTCGCGCGGTTGCGAAGCACGTTCGCATCTCGCCGAACAAGGCACGCCGCGTGGTCAACCTCGTCCGCGGTCTGCCCGCGAAGGAGGCTCTGACCGTGCTGCAGTTCGCGCCGCAGGCGGCGAGCGAGCAGGTCTACAAGGTGCTCGCCAGCGCCATCGCGAACGCGGAGAACAACGAGCGGCTCGACCCGGACGCGCTCCTGGTCAGCGAGGCGTTCGTCGACGAGGGCCCGACGCTCAAGCGGTTCCGGCCGCGGGCGCAGGGCCGGGCGTACCGGATCCGCAAGCGCACCTGCCACATCACGATCGCCGTCGAGGCGGTCCAGGTCGCACGGCCCGCCAAGAAGGCGGCCGCGGCGAAGAAGGCGGCGCCGGCCAAGGCCGCGCCCGCTGCCGAGTCCAAGACCACGGAGGAGTCCGAGTAATGGGCCAGAAAGTTCACCCCACCGGATTCCGCCTCGGTATTTCGACCGACTGGAAGTCCCGTTGGTTCGCCGACAAGCTCTACAAGGACTACATCGGCGAGGACGTCAAGATCCGCCGCATGATGTCCAAGGGCCTCGAGCGCGCCGGCATCTCCAAGGTGGACATCGAGCGCACCCGTGACCGGGTCCGGGTCGACATCCACACCGCCCGGCCGGGCATCGTCATCGGCCGCAAGGGCGCGGAGGCCGACCGGATCCGCGGCGAGCTCGAGAAGCTCACCGGCAAGCAGGTCCAGCTCAACATCCTCGAGGTGAAGAGCCCGGAGTCCGACGCTCAGCTGGTGGCGCAGGGCGTCGCCGAGCAGCTGTCCTCCCGGGTCAGCTTCCGGCGGGCGATGCGCAAGGCCATGCAGTCGGCCATGAAGAACCCGATCTGCAAGGGCATCCGGGTGCAGGTCTCCGGCCGTCTCGGCGGCGCGGAGATGAGCCGCACGGAGTTCTACCGTGAGGGTCGCGTTCCGCTGCACACGCTGCGCGCCAACATCGAGTACGGCTTCTTCGAGGCCCGTACGACGTTCGGCCGCATCGGCGTGAAGGTCTGGATCTACAAGGGCGACGCCGTGCCGGGTCGCGAGGTCGTCACCGAGGCGCCGGCGCGTCCGCGCCGCGAGCGCGGTGACCGCCCCGAGCGTCCGCGCCGGGCCCGTTCCGGTTCGTCCGGCACGACCGCAGGCGGGACCGAGGCCGGCCGCGCCGCGGCCGCCCAGGCCAAGGGCGACACCCCGACCGGCGAGTCGGTGAACGACGCGGCTGTCGCCGCGGCGCCGGCCACGACCGAGACGCAGCAGGAGGGCTGACACATGCTGATGCCGCGTAAGCCCCCGAAGGGCTTCCGCAAGCCGCACCACCCGGACCGCCACGGCGCGTCCAAGGGCGGCAACCGGGTCGTCTTCGGCGAGTTCGGTATCCAGGCGCTGGAGCCCGCGTACGTGACCAACCGGCAGATCGAGTCGGCCCGTATCGCGATGACCCGTCACATCAAGCGTGGCGGCAAGGTCTGGATCTCGGTGTTCCCCGACAACGCCCTGACCAAGAAGCCGGCCGAAACCCGCATGGGTTCCGGCAAGGGCTCGCCCGAGTGGTGGGTCGCGAACGTCAAGCCGGGCCGCATCCTCTTCGAGATGTCGTTCCCGAACGAGACGATCGCGCGCGAGGCGATGCGCCGCGCGATCCACAAGCTCCCGATGAAGTGCCGCATCGTGACACGCGAAGTGGGTGAAAGCTGATGGCAGCGGGCGTTAAGGCATCCGAGCTGCGCGAACTCTCCGCCGAGGAGCTGGTTTCGCGCCTGCGGGAGGCCAAGGCGGAGCTGTTCAACCTTCGCGTGCAGGGCGCGACCGGCCAGCTCGACAATCACCGTCGGCTGCAGGTGGTCCGCAAGGACATCGCGAAGATCTACACGATCATGCGTGAGCGCGAGCTGGGGCTCTCGGTTGCGCCGGATGAGGTGACAGCATGAGTGACGAGAGCACGGCCACGGTCCGCGCGAACCGCAAGGTTCGCGAGGGTCTCGTGGTCAGCGACAAGATGGACAAGACCGTCGTCGTCGAGGTCGAGGACCGCGTGAAGCACGCCCTCTACGGCAAGGTTCTGCGTCGCACCCGCAAGCTCAAGGTGCACGACGAGCAGAACGCGTGCGGCATCGGCGACCGGGTTCTGCTGATGGAGACCCGTCCGCTGTCGGCCACCAAGCGGTGGCGTGTCGTGGAGATCCTCGAAAAGGCCAAGTGAGTGCGCTGGGCCGGCCACCCCGGCCGGCCCGGCCACCCATCGTTCCGCCAAGCTTCGGCCCCCGCCGGAGAACTGGCAGACATAGGAGACAGACGTGATTCAGCAGGAGTCGCGACTGCGCGTCGCCGACAACACGGGTGCCCGGGAGATCCTGTGCATCCGCGTACTCGGCGGCTCCGGTCGCCGTTACGCGAGCATCGGCGACGTCATCGTGGCCACGGTCAAGGACGCCATTCCGGGCGCCGGTGTGAAGAAGGGTGACGTCGTCAAGGCGGTCATCGTTCGCACCGCCAAGGAGAAGCGCCGTCCCGACGGCTCGTACATCCGCTTCGACGAGAACGCCGCCGTCATCATCAAGGACGGCGGGGACCCCCGCGGTACCCGCATCTTCGGCCCGGTCGGGCGCGAGCTGCGCGACAAGCGGTTCATGAAGATCATCAGCCTGGCGCCGGAGGTGCTCTGACCGTGAGCATGAAAATCAAGAAGGGCGACACGGTCGTCGTCATCGCCGGCAAGGACAAGGGTGCCAAGGGCAAGGTCATCGCGGCCTACCCGCGGCAGGACAAGGTCCTGGTCGAGGGCGTCAACCGCGTCAAGAAGCACGAACGCATCCGCACCACCCAGCGTGGTTCGAAGACCGGTGGCATCGTGACCCAGGAAGCCCCGATCCACATCTCCAACGTGCAGATCGTGGACGACCAGGGCAAGCCGACGCGCATCGGCTACAAGGTCGACGAGAACGGCAACAAGGTCCGTATCGCGCGTACGACCGGTAAGGAACTCTGATGACCGCCGCCACTGAGACCAAGACGCTGCCGCGCCTGAAGCAGAAGTACCGCAGCGAGGTTGTCGCCGCGCTTCAGGAGCAGTACAAGTACGGCAACCCGATGCAGGTTCCCGGCCTCGTGAAGGTCGTCGTGAACATGGGTGTCGGCGAGGCCGCCCGCGACGCCAAGCTGATCGACGGCGCCGTGCGCGACCTGACCACCATCACCGGTCAGAAGCCGCTCGTGCGGCGGGCGACCAAGTCCATCGCGCAGTTCAAGCTGCGTGAGGGCATGCCGATCGGCGCGAAGGTGACGCTGCGCAACGACCGGATGTGGGAGTTCCTCGACCGGCTGCTGTCGATCGCGCTGCCCCGTATCCGCGACTTCCGCGGCCTGGACGGGCGCAAGCTCGACGGGCACGGCAACTACACCTTCGGCCTGACCGAGCAGTCGGTGTTCCACGAGATCGACCAGGACCGGATCGATCGTCCGCGGGGCATGGACATCACGGTGGTCACGACCGCCAAGACCGACGACGAGGGCCGGGCGCTGCTCAAGCTCCTGGGCTTCCCGTTCAAGGAGAACTGAGCATGGCCAAGAAGGCGCTGATCCTGAAGGCTGCCGCGAAGCCCAAGTTCGCCGTTCGCGCCTACACCCGCTGCCAGCGTTGCGGCCGGCCGCACTCGGTGTATCGCAAGTTCGGCCTCTGCCGCGTGTGCATCCGTGAGATGGCCCACCGTGGCGAGCTCCCGGGCGTGTCGAAGGCTTCCTGGTAACCCTCCCGCTTCCAGCGGACAGAAGAGCAACACCGCTTCGCCGTAGGCCCGCCCGACGTGGGAACCCCGGCGAGAAAGGTTGACGAACACCCATGACGATGACGGACCCGATCGCAGACATGCTGACGCGTCTGCGTAACGCCAACCAGGCGTACCACGACAAGGTGACCATGCCCTTCTCGAAGATCAAGGCGAACATCGCCGAGGTCCTCAAGGCCGAGGGTTACATCGCCTCCTGGTCGGCCGAGGAGCCCGAGGAAGGCGCTGTCGGCAAGCGTCTGGTCGTTGAGCTCAAGTACGGCCAGAACCGCGAGCGCAGCCTCGCCGGCATCAAGCGCGTTTCCAAGCCCGGCCTCCGGGTGTACGCCAAGTCCGACGAGCTCCCGCGGGTGCTCGGCGGCCTGGGCGTCGCGATCATTTCGACGTCCCAGGGGCTGCTGACCGACCGGCAGGCCCGCAAGCGGAGCGTTGGCGGGGAAGTCCTCGCCTTCGTCTGGTAACTGGAGACTGAGAAACCATGTCGCGAATCGGACGTAAGTCGATCCCGGTCCCGGCCGGCGTCGACGTCACCATCTCGGGCCAGACCGTCAAGGTCAAGGGCCCCAAGGGCGAGCTGTCGCACACCGTCTCCGAGCCGATCACGGTCTCGCAGGAGGGTGGCGAGCTGCACGTCAACCGCCCCAACGACGAGCGCCGGGCCAAGGAGCTCCACGGCCTCTCTCGTACCCTGGTCGCCAACATGATCGTCGGCGTCACCGAGGGCTACAAGAAGACGCTGGAGATCAACGGCACCGGTTACCGGGTGACCGCCAAGGGCAAGGACCTCGAGTTCGCCCTCGGCTTCTCGCACCCGGTCAACGTCACGCCGCCGGCGGGCATCAGCTTCTCGGTGGAGCGCCCGACCCAGTTCACGGTGTCGGGCATCGACAAGCAGCTGGTCGGCGAGGTCGCCGCGAACATCCGGAAGATCCGCCCGCCGGAGCCCTACAAGGGCAAGGGCGTCAAGTACCAGGGCGAGGTCATCCGCCGTAAGGCCGGAAAGGCAGGTAAGAAGTGACCGCCACGCTTCTCAAGCGTCGCAACGGCGCGGGTGTCTCCGCCAAGCGGGCTGTCGGGAAGGCGCGTCGGCACTTCCGGGTCCGGCGGAACCTCCGCGGCACGACCGAGCGTCCGCGCCTGGTCGTCACCCGTTCCTCGCGGCACATCACCGCGCAGATCATCGACGACCTCAACGGTCACACCCTGGCCTCGGCCTCCACGCTCGACGCCTCGCTGCGCGGCGGCGAGGGCGACAAGAGCGCGAAGGCCGGCAAGGTCGGCGCTCTGCTCGCCGAGCGGGCCAAGGCTGCGGGCGTGTCCAAGGTCGTCTTCGACCGCGGTGGCAACAAGTACGCGGGGCGTATCGCCGCGCTTGCCGATGCCGCTCGCGAAGCCGGACTCGAGTTCTAGGAGGAATTGACCAATGCCTGGTCAGCAGCGCCGAGGCGGCGGGTCCGGCGGTAACACCGAGGGTGGCAACCGCCGGGACAACCGCCGTGAGGGCGGCCGCGGCAACGCGCCCGTCGAGAAGACCCCGCACCTCGAGCGGGTCGTCGCGATCAACCGCGTCGCCAAGGTCGTCAAGGGCGGTCGTCGCTTCAGCTTCACCGCTCTGGTGATCGTGGGCGACGGCGACGGCACCGTCGGCATCGGCTACGGAAAGGCCAAGGAGGTGCCCGCGGCCATCGCCAAGGGCGTCGAGGAGGCCAAGAAGCACTTCTTCAAGGTTCCGCGGATCGGCGCGACCATCCCGCACCCGGTGACCGGTGAGGCCGCCGCGGGTGTCGTGCTGCTCAAGCCCGCGTCCGCCGGTACCGGCGTCATCGCCGGTGGCCCGGTGCGCGCCGTGCTCGAGTGCGCGGGCATCCACGACGTGCTCTCCAAGAGCCTGGGCTCGTCGAACCCGATCAACATCGTGCACGCGACCGTCGCGGCCCTCAAGGGCCTCGAGTCGCCGGAGAAGGTCGCGGCCCGCCGCGGCCTGCCGGTCGAGGACGTGGCGCCGGCTGCCATGCTGGCGGCGCGTGCGGAAGCGGCGGTGCACTGATGGCGCGTTTGAAGGTCACCCAGATCCGGTCCGAGATCGGCCGCAAGCAGAACCAGCGGGACTCCCTGCGGTCGCTCGGCCTCAAGCGGATCAACGATGTGGTGGTCAAGGAGGACCGTCCCGAGATCCGGGGCATGATCTTCGCCGTGAACCACCTCGTGAGTGTTGAGGAGGTCGAGTAATGGCGATCAAGGTCCACCACCTCCGGCCGGCGCCGGGAGCCAAGACGCCGAAGACCCGCGTGGGTCGCGGTGAGGGCTCGAAGGGCAAGACCGCCGGTCGCGGCACCAAGGGCACCGGTGCCCGCAAGAACACCGGTGCGGCGTTCGAGGGTGGGCAGATGCCCCTCCACATGCGCCTGCCGAAGATCAAGGGTCTCAAGAACCGGCCCCGCAACAAGGTCGTCTTCCAGGTCGTGAACCTGGACCGCCTCGCCGAGCTGTTCCCGAACGGCGGCGAGGTCGGCCCGGACGAGCTGTTCCAGGCCGGCGCGGTTCGCAAGAACCAGCCGGTCAAGGTCCTCGGCTCGGGCGAGCTGGGCGGCGTGTCGCTGACCGTCAAGGCGCACGCGTTCAGCGAGTCGGCCAAGGAGAAGATCGCTGCTGCCGGTGGTTCCGCCACCGAGCTGTGACACCGGGGATGTCTGCCCGGGCGGTGCGAAAACGCGCCGCTCGGGCAGCCATCCCTTTGTGGCGTTTGACCTGGGCCTTTTCTGTCGGGTTGGCCGCCTACGCGCGGTGACGGCTACCGTGACACACCGCGCTCCGGCAAGACTGTTAGAGTCCGTTCCCAGCTAGGTATATCGGTCGTGCGGCCGATGCCTTTCCCCCACCCGCCGGTCCCGGCGGTTACCTCGCGCAGGAGGAAGAAGTTGCTCTCCGCCTTTACCAGTGCGTTCCGAACGCCTGACCTGCGCAAAAAACTGCTGTTCACGGTCTTCATCATCGCGCTGTACCGGCTCGGTGCCACCTTGCCCAGCCCCGGTGTGTCCTACACCAACGTGCAGCGGTGCATCGACATCGTGAACTCTTCGAACGCCGACAACGGCGTGCTCAACCTGCTGAACCTGTTCTCTGGAGGCGCGCTGCTCCAGTTGTCGGTGTTCGCGCTGGGCATCATGCCGTACATCACGGCCTCCATCATCCTGCAGCTGCTGACCGTGGTCATTCCCCGCCTCGAGCAGCTGCGCAAGGAGGGCCAGTCCGGCCAGGCGAAGATCACGCAGTACACGCGCTACCTGACCCTCGGCCTCGCGGTCCTGCAGTCCTCGGCGTTCGTCGCCCTGGCGCGGACCGGGCAGTTGTTCAACAACGCCTGCGACCAGAACGACCCGAAGCTGCAGATCATCCCGGAGAACACCGGCCTGCCGACCTGGCTCACGCTGAGCGTCTTGGTGCTCACGATGACCGCCGGCACCGGCATGGTGATGTGGCTCGGTGAGCTGATCACCGACCGCGGCGTCGGCAACGGCATGTCCGTGCTGATCTTCACCTCGATCGCCGCCCGCCTTCCCGGCGAGGGCTGGTCGATCAAGGAGTCGAGCGGCGTCGGCAAGTTCATCCTGGTGATCGTGCTGGTCCTGGTGATCATCGGCCTGGTGGTCTTCATCGAGCAGGCCCAGCGGCGCATCCCGGTGCAGTACGCCAAGCGCATGATCGGCCGGCGGATGTACGGCGGCACGTCCACCTACATCCCGCTCAAGGTCAACCAGGCGGGTGTCGTCCCGGTCATCTTCGCGTCGTCGCTGCTCTACCTGCCGCAGCTGTACCTGCAGTTCTTCGACCCGAACAACCTCAAGGGCTACCAGATCTGGATCCAGAAGTGGCTGGCCGACCCCACCAGCGAGCTGTACATCGGCGTCTACTTCCTGCTGATCATCTTCTTCACCTACTTCTACGTCTCGATCACGTTCAACCCGACCGAGGTCGCGGACAACATGAAGAAGTACGGTGGATTCGTGCCGGGCATCCGTCCGGGCAAGCCGACCGCCGACTACCTGGACTTCATCCTCAGCCGCATCACGCTGCCGGGCGCGCTGTACCTTGGTCTGATCTCGGTTCTGCCGAACTTCTTCTTCATCTGGCTGAACCAGCAGCAGTACCAGAACTTCCCCTTCGGCGGCACGGCAGTGCTGATCATGGTGGGTGTGGGTCTGGAGACGGTGAAGCAGATCGAGAGCCAGCTGATGCAGCGCAACTACGAAGGGTTCCTCCGGTAGTGGGGACGCGAAGCCGGGGGGCTTCTGCGTCTGCGGTATGCGAGGCTCGTTCTCACCGAAGCGAGGCGATGTAGGTGCGGCTGGTACTGGTGGGCCCTCCGGGGGCCGGCAAGGGGACCCAGGCTGAGTTCATCGCCGCCCATCTGGCCGTACCGAAGATCTCGACCGGCGACATCTTCCGCGCCAACGTCTCGCAGGGTACGCCGCTGGGCGTCGAGGCCAAGCGCTACATGGACGCGGGCCAGCTGGTTCCGGACGAGGTGACCATCAACATGGTCCGGGACCGGCTGGCCGAGCCGGACGCCGGTGACGGCTTCCTGCTCGACGGCTTCCCGCGCACGGTCCCGCAGGCGTCGGCGCTCGACAAGCTGCTCGCCGACCTGGGCACGGCGCTCGACCTGGTGATGGAGCTCGTGGTCGACGACGACGAGGTCATCCGCCGGCTCTCGGGCCGTCGCACCTGCCGGGGCTGCGGCAAGATCTGGCACGTCGAGTTCGACCCGACGAGCAAGGAGAACATCTGCGACCGCTGCGGGTCGGAGCTGTTCCAGCGGGACGACGACAAGGCCGAGACCATCGCCAACCGGCTGGTGGAGTACGCCGAGAAGACGGCGCCGCTGGTCGACTTCTACGGGGCCCAGGGCAAGCTGGTGGGCATCGACGCGACCGGCCCGGTCGAGGACGTCACCGTGCGCGCCATCGACGCGCTGCGGTCCTACGGGGGCTGAGATGCGCCGCGTCCAGCTGGACATCCAGCTGAAGACCCCCGAGCAGATCGAGAAGATGCGCGGCGCCGGCCTGGTCGTCGCCGCCGCGCTGCAGGCCATGCGCGAGGCGGTGGCGCCCGGCGTTTCGACCGCCGACCTCGACGCGATCGCCGAGAAGGTGATCCGCGACGCCGGGGCGGTCCCGTCGTTCAAGGGCTACCACGGCTTTCCGGCCTCGATCTGCGCCTCGGTCAACGAGCAGGTCGTCCACGGCATCCCCAGCGCCCAGCAGGTGCTGGCCGAGGGCGACCTGATCTCGCTGGACTGCGGCGCGATCCTGGACGGCTGGCACGGCGACTCCGCGATCACCGTGGGGGTCGGCGAGACCGACCCGGCGCTGCTCAGGATGGCCGAGGTCGCCGAGGACGCCATGTGGGCCGGCATCGCGGCCGCGGCGCGCGGCGCGGCGAACGGCCGGGGCAAGCTGACCGACATCTCGTTCAACGTCGAGAAGGCGGTGCGCAAGGCGGGCCGCTACGGCATCGTCGACGGCTACGGCGGGCACGGCATCGGCACCGAGATGCACCAGGACCCGCACGTGCTCAACCACGGCAAGCCCGGCAAGGGCCCACGCCTGGTGCCCGGGCTGTGCCTGGCGATCGAGCCGATGATCACGATGGGCTCGCCGCGCACGGCGGAGCTCGACGACGGCTGGACGGTCGTCACCCGAGACGGCTCGTTCGCGGCGCACGTCGAACACACCATGTGCCTGCTGGAGGACGGCGTGTGGGTGACCACCGCGCCCGACGGCGGACGGGCCCGGCTCGGCGACCTGGTCACCTCGCGCCAGTCCTGACTACCGGTCGGCCCGCGCTCTCGGGCATGCTGGGACCCATGGGGCGGGAGCAGATGCGGGCCGGCGACGGCGACCGCAAGGCGGTGGCGGATCAGCTGAAGACGGCTCTCGACGAGGGGCGTCTCGACCTGCACGAGTACGACGAGCGGCTGCAGCGCACGTACGCGGCCAAGACGTACGCCGACCTGGACGGGCTCCTCGACGACCTGCCCGGCACCGTGCCCGTGCAGCACTCCCAGATCCAGCCGGCGGCGCCCTCCGTGGCGCCCGTTCCGGCCGCCCAGGGCCCGGACGACAACGCCCAGTGGGTCGGGCGCTATGCGGGCGTCGTGGCGATCTGCGTGCTGATCTGGGCGATCACCAGCATCGCCTCGGGCGAGCTGCTCTACTTCTGGCCGATCTGGACCATGATCCCGCTGATCCTCGGCTTCTTCAGCCGGCGCTTCGGCGGCGGCCGGGGCCGCTGATCTCGACAGGGGCTGCCACGATGGGAGACATGGCGCGGGAGAACATGCGGGCCGCCGACGAGGACCGCCGCAAGGTCGCCGACCGGCTGAGCGCGGCGCTCGGGGAGGGCCGGCTCGATCTCGCCGAGTACGACGAACGTCTCCAGGGCGCGTACGCGGCCAAGACCTACGCGGACCTCGACCGGCTGCTGGCCGACCTGCCGGACGCCGCCCCGCTCGTGCCGTCGCCGGCCCCCGCGCCCGTGCCGGCCGCGGCTCGCGACGGGGTCCGGGCGCAGTGGCTGGGGCACGTCTGGATCCCCTGGGCCAAGGCGGCGGCGTTCTTCACGATCATCTGGGGCCTCGCGTGGGTGGCCAACGGGGACCCCACGGCGTACTGGCCGGCCTGGATCATCGGCCCGTGGGGCGTGGTGCTGCTCGTGCGCACGGCGACCGGTCTGGCCGGGGACGAGCCGCGCAAGCACGCGGAGGAGGCCGAGCACCGGCGCCGGCTGCGCGAGCACCGGCGCGACCGCAAGGCCCTCTATGCGCGGGCGGTCGCGGCGGGGGAGCTGCCGGCCAAGTCGACCAAGCAGCAGCGCAAGGCGTACGTCGCGGAGGCGATCTCGAGGGGCGAGCTGGCGCCCAAGCCCCGCCGACCGGTCACCGGCGGGTGAATTCGGCGTCGTTGTCCGGTTTCCGAGCCCGCGACACACCCGACTCCGGGTCAGGGCGACACCGGTTTGGCGTGGCGATGCGGCGCGCGTACACTGGCTAGCTGGCGCGCAGCGTCCACTCCCGCATGTCTTCAGCGCTTCGAAGGCTGCGGGAGCCGCGGCTGGTCCGAGTTCGCTGAACGTACTCGGGTAAGACGTTGCACCGCCAGCCCCGAACCCCAGTGTCAGGTAGCGGAGGACATGCCTAAGAAAGACGGAGCCATCGAGATCGAGGGCCGTGTGATCGAGCCCCTGCCGAACGCCATGTTCCGCGTTGAGCTCGCCAATGGTCACAAGGTCCTTGCACACATCTCCGGCAAGATGCGGCAGCACTACATCCGCATCCTTCCCGAGGACAGAGTCGTCGTCGAACTCTCGCCGTACGACCTCACCCGTGGGCGAATCGTCTACCGCTACAAGTGAGTGTGGGGGCGGGGGGATTCGTTTCCCGTCCGACTGAGAGTTAAGGCAAACCGTGAAGGTCAAGCCGAGCGTCAAGCGGATCTGCAACAACTGCCGGGTCATCCGGCGGCACGGCCGCGTCATGGTCATCTGCAAGACCGACGCGCGCCACAAGCAGCGCCAGGGCTGAGTCCCGGCACTGCCAGATCCGGCACATGCAAGAGCCCGTCCCAGTCACTCAGGTGGCTACACCCCCGGCGCGGAGGCCGGGGCCCGTCCGGGCAGACGGGGTGGGAGGGGCCCAGACCTCCGAACGAATCTGAGGAGTACGCCCACTTATGGCACGACTCGTCGGCGTCGATCTTCCCCGCGAGAAGCGGATGGAGATCGCGCTCACCTACATCTACGGGATCGGTCGCACCCGTGCCGTCGAGGCACTGACGGCGACCGCTATCGACCTGAACAAGCGCGCCAAGGACCTCACGGACGAGGAGCTGGTCCAGCTCCGCGACTACATCGAGGGCAATTTCAAGGTTGAGGGCGACCTGCGCCGCGAGGTCGCCGCGGACATCCGCCGCAAGGTCGAGATCGGCTCCTACGCCGGCATCCGCCACCGCCGGGGCCTGCCCGTGCGCGGCCAGCGGACCCGTACCAACGCTCGTACCCGCAAGGGCCCGAAGCGCACGGTCGCCGGTAAGAAGAAGCCCGGTCGGAAGTAATAGGAGCGCACTGACTTATGCCACCGAAGGCACGCGCTGGGGCCGCAGTCAAGAAGGTCCGGCGCAAGGAACGCAAGAACGTCGCCCACGGGCAGGCGCACATCAAGAGCACCTTCAACAACACCATCGTGTCGATCACCGACCCGACCGGTGCTGTGATCTCCTGGGCCTCGTCCGGCCAGGTGGGCTTCAAGGGCTCCCGCAAGTCGACCCCGTTCGCCGCGCAGCTGGCCGCCGAGGCCGCCGCTCGCCGGGCGATGGAGCACGGCATGCGCAAGGTCGACGTGTTCGTCAAGGGTCCCGGCTCCGGCCGCGAGACCGCGATCCGCTCGCTGCAGGCCGCCGGCCTCGAGGTCGGGCAGATCAGCGACGTCACGCCGCAGCCGCACAACGGATGCCGCCCGCCGAAGCGCCGCCGGGTCTGAGGGAGAGACAGGAAACATGGCTCGTTACACAGGTGCGGACTGCAAGCGCTGCCGCCGCGAGAAGATGAAGCTGTTCCTCAAGGGCAGCAAGTGCGACGGGCCCAAGTGCCCGTTCGAGTCGCGTCCCTTCCCGCCCGGCCAGCACGGCCGCGGCCGGACCAAGGAGACCGAGTACCTGCTCCAGCACCGCGAGAAGCAGAAGGCCCGCCGCGTCTACGGCGTGCTCGAGAAGCAGTTCCGCGGTTACTACGAGGAGGCTGTCACCAAGCCCGGCAAGACCGGTGAGGTGCTGCTGCAGATCCTCGAGTCGCGTCTCGACAACGTCGTCTACCGGGCCGGCCTCGCGCAGTCCCGGGACATGGCCCGGCAGCTGGTCAAGCACGGCCACTTCCTGGTCAACGGCGTCAAGGTCGACATCCCGTCGTACCGCGTCAAGGAGCACGACATCGTGACCACGCGGGAGAAGTCGAAGGAGATGACCCCCTTCGTCGTCGCCCAGGCCCAGGCCGGCTCCCGGCCGGTGCCGGCGTGGCTCGAGCCCATCCCCAGCGAGATGAAGATCCTCGTGCACTCGCTCCCGGCCCGGGCCGTCATCGACACCCAGGTCCAGGAGCAGCTGATCGTCGAGCTCTACTCCAAGTAGCGCTCTGCCGGGGGCGCCGTTCGGCGCCCCCGGTGCACCATCAGGACGGCCATCAAATAGTGGGTGGCCCGACAGAAAGAAGAAGCAGCGTGCTCATCAGCCAGCGCCCCTCGCTCTCCGAGGAGTCGATCAGCGAGACCCGTTCCCGGTTCACCATCGAGCCGCTGGAGCCGGGCTTCGGTTACACCCTCGGCAACTCGCTGCGGCGGACCCTGCTGTCGTCGATCCCCGGCGCGGCGGTCACCAGCATCAAGATCGACGGCGTCCTGCACGAGTTCACCACGATCCCCGGTGTCAAGGAAGACGTGGTCGAGCTCGTCATGAACGTCAAGGAGCTCACCGTCAGCTCCGAGCACGACGAGCCGGTCAGCATGTACCTGCGCAAGCAGGGCCCGGGCGACGTCACCGCCGGTGACATCCAGCCCCCGGCCGGCGTGTCCGTGCACAACCCCGACCTCAAGCTGGCCACGCTCAACAGCAAGGGCCGGCTCGACATGGAGCTCACCGTCGAGCGGGGCCGTGGCTACGTCACGGCGGCGCAGAACAAGAGCGCCGGCGCCGAGATCGGCCGCATCCCGGTCGACTCGATCTACTCGCCGGTCATGAAGGTGACGTACCGCGTCGAGGCGACCCGTGTCGAGCAGCGCACCGACTTCGACCGTCTGATCATCGACGTCGAGTCCAAGGCGTCCATCTCGCCCCGCACCGCGCTGGCCTCGGCCGGCTCGACCCTGGTCGAGCTGTTCGGGCTCTGCCGCGAGCTGGACGAGACCGCCGAGGGCATCGACATCGGCCCGTCGCCGCAGGACGCGCAGCTCGCTGCCGACCTGGCCCTGCCGATCGAGGAGCTGGACCTCACCGTCCGGTCGTACAACTGCCTCAAGCGCGAGGGCATCAACAGCGTCGGTGAACTCATCGGGCGGACGGAGGCCGACCTTCTGGATATAAGGAATTTCGGTCAGAAGTCGATCGACGAGGTCAAGATGAAGCTCGCCGGCATGGGGCTGGGCCTCAAGGACAGCGCGCCGTCCTTCGACCCCGCGCACGTCGTGGACTCGTTCGGCGACGTGGATTACGACACCGACGATTACCGCGAGACCGAGCAGCTCTAAGAGCCCGGCCGCCCTCTACAAGGAGCATCAAGAAATGCCCACGCCCACCAAGGGAGCCCGCCTCGGCGGCAGCCCGGCGCACGAGAAGCTCATCCTGGCCAACCTGGCCACCGAGCTCTTCCGGCACGGGAAGATCAAGACCACCGAGGCCAAGGCGCGCCGGCTGCGCCCCCTGGCTGAGCAGCTCATCACCAAGGCCAAGCGCGGGGACCTGCACAACCGTCGCCGCGTGCTGGCCACGGTGAAGGACAAGGACGTCGTGTACGCCCTGTTCGAGCAGATCGCTCCGCGTTACGGCAACCGCCCGGGTGGCTACACCCGGATCACCAAGACCGGCCCGCGCAAGGGTGACGCCGCCCCCATGGCCGTCATCGAGCTGGTCGAGGAGCTGCAGGTCGCGGCGACCACCGCGCCGGCCAAGAAGGCGGCCCGCAAGGCCACCGCGCAGCAGGACAAGGTCGAGGCGCTGGCCCGCGAGGACGAGGCTCCGGCCGCCCGCGAGAACGAGGGCCACGAGGTTCAGGAGTCCACGTCGACCGCGGCCGGCTCCGAGGCCACCGTGGATCAGGACGCCGAGCCGCCGGTGAACGCCTCCGGTGACAAGGGCGCCGAGGGCCCCGGCGACCAGGCCGAGGGTGAAGACACCTCCAAGGCCTGAGCCTGACGGTTGAAGACCCGGCACCCCTTCGCGGGGTGCCGGGTTTTTTCTTGGGACGAGAGAGCAGCGGGATGACCGAAACGATCCGCCTTCGACTGGACGTGTCGTACGACGGCGCCGACTTCTCGGGGTGGGCGGCGCAGCCGGGGCGCCGGACCGTGGCCGGGGTGCTGACCGAGGCACTCGGGCGGCTGGTCGGCGCGGACACTCCGCTAGGGCTCACGGTCGCCGGGCGCACGGATGCGGGAGTGCACGCCTCGGGTCAGGTGTGCCACGTCGACCTGCCGGTGGTGTCGTGGGAGGAGCTCGGGACGTCGCTGCTGCGCAGGCTGGCCGCGCTGATGCCGCCGGACGCACGGGTGCGGGCCCTCACGCCGGTGCCGCCGAGCTTCGACGCGCGGTTCTCGGCCACGTTCCGGCGGTACGAGTACCGGGTGGCCGACACCGTGTGGGGCCCCGAGCCGCTGCGCCGGCACGACACCATCGGCTGGGTGCGCCCGCTCGACCTGGACCGGCTGACCGTGGCCTCGGCCGGGCTGACCGGCGAGCACGACTACGCCGCGTACTGCAAACGCAAGGAGCACGCCACGACCGTCCGGGCGATCACCCGGCTGGACTGGCGGCGCGACCCGGACGGCGTCGTCGTGGCCACGGTGCAGGCCGACGCGTTCTGCCAGTCGATGGTGCGCAGCCTGGTGGGGGCGCTGCTGACCGTGGGCGACGGGCGCCGCGATCCGGGCTGGCCGTCGACGCTGCTGACCCGTACGGAACGCTCGAGTGAAGTCACCGTGGCGCCCGCGCACGGGCTCACGCTCGTCGAGGTCGGCTATCCCGCGGAGGACCACTACGCGGCCCGCGCCGAGGCCACCCGCCGCCTGCGCGCCTAGCGTTCAGAGCTCGGACGCCGCGCCGCCGAGGTGGGCGTCCACCAGCTCCGCGGTGATCCTTTCCGGGTACGGGTCGTCGCCGCGCATCACCGAGCCGTCCGGCCTGGTGATCACGCAGTAGAGCAGCCGGTCGCCCCGCGCGTGCCAGCCCACCCGGGCCGTCGCCGGGTCGCCGCCCGCGCCGGCCGGGAGCGTCGTGAACCCGCCGTCGCCGGTCTCGACGAGCCCGCGCACCAGGTCGTCCACCTCTCTGGCCGCGGCCTCGTCGCCCAGGCTGAACGCGCCCGCGGTGACCCGGTAGCCCTCGTACGGCGAGGTCAGGCCCGCGCGCACCACCCCGCGGCAGCCGTGCGCCGCGAGCACCGCCCCGAGCTGACCGGTGGCGGCCACGCGGCAGTCGGCCCCGGACTGCCGCGTGTCGACCCGGTAGGCCCCCGTGGCACCTGCCGGTCGCAGCTCACCGCCCTGGGGAAACAGCTCGCCCGCCGGTGCGGCCGTGGTCGCCGACTCCCGCTGATGCCGGTCCGAGGCCAGCACAAGGAAGCCGATCATCAGGGCGAGGCCGAGCAGGATGAGTCCGGCGAGGCCCTGGGTCATCCACTGCGCCGCGCGTCGCGGCTCGACCACGACCCGGGCCGGCGCCGCCCGGCGTCGTCCGCGGGTCCGGGCGCGCGGTTGGGGGGCCGGCGGCAGCCGATGCTGTCCACCCGGTCCGATGCCGCGGACCAGCAGCATCAGGCCGCCGTCGGCGGTCGCGCGGTGGGCTGGGGGAGGGGTGCCGTACCGCATGCCGACAACGCTAGATGCGCACGGTGATCAATGAACGCACAGTTTGTGCGGCACCCCCGCCGCCGCTCGCGCGTTAACCGGCGGCAGACTGGTGCGGTGACCGCCGAACATTACTTCAGCGCCGAGCCGGCCACCCCCGACCAGCGCGGCGAGATCGCCTTCAACGTCGCCGGCCGCGACTACCGGATGACCGTCGCGTCGGGCGTGTTCAGCGCCGGCCGGCTCGACCCGGGCACCGCCGTGCTGCTGCGCAAGGGCGATCTGCCGGACGCCGGGACCGCCGGCACGTTCCTCGACCTGGGCTGCGGATACGGGCCGATCGCCTGCGTGCTGGCGAGCGAGGCGCCGCGGGCGGTGGTGCACGCGGTCGACGTGAACTCGCGGGCGCGCGAGCTGACCGCGCTCAACGCCGAGGCGCTCGGGCTGGCCGGCCGGGTGCGGGTGGCGGCGCCCGGCGAGGTGCCGGACGACGTGAGCTTCGACCAGATCTGGAGCAACCCGCCCACCCACGTGGGCAAGGCGGAGCTGCGCGCGCTGATGGAGCGCTGGTTGCCGCGGCTGGCGCCGGGCGGGGTCGCGTGGCTGGTGATCAATCGGCATCTGGGCGGTGATTCGCTTCACGCCTGGCTGGT
Source organism: Actinoplanes sp. URMC 104 (assembly GCF_051386375.1). NCBI lineage: Bacteria > Bacillati > Actinomycetota > Actinomycetes > Micromonosporales > Micromonosporaceae > Actinoplanes > Actinoplanes sp. URMC 104. The sequence continues at coordinate 669,547 of NZ_JBPQTO010000004.1, forward strand.
CGAACGGGGCTGGCAGGTCGAGCGTATCGCCAGCCAGAAGGGCTTCCGCGTGCTGCGGGTGGCGGGAAAAACAGACTGACGCCGGGGCCGGTGGCCAGCGATGATGTCGGCCATGGGTTACGTGGATGTCGCCGGGGCCGGATTCGTGCTGCCCGACGGGCGCCGGCTGTTCGCCGACGTCGCGTTCCGGGTGGGCGAGGGCGCCAAGGTCGCGCTGGTCGGTCCGAACGGCGCGGGCAAGACGACGCTGCTACGCATGGTGGCGGGCGACCTCGCCCTGCAGGAGGGCACGATCGCGCGCTCCGGCGGGCTCGGGGTGATGCGCCAGTTCATCGGCATGATCGGCGACGACCGTACGCTGGAGGATCTGGCTCTGTCGCTGGTGAAGCCCGAGCTCGCCGCCGCGGGTGAGCGGCTCGCGAAGGCCGCCGCCGGGCTCGACGACACCGAGCGCAGCCAGCTGGCGTACGCGAACGCCCTGGCGCACTGGGGCGAGGCCGGCGGATACGACGCCGAGGTGCTGTTCGACACCGTGGCCGTGGCGATCCTCGGCAAGACGTGGGACGAGGTGCGGCACCGTCCGGTGCGGACGCTCTCGGGCGGTCAGCAGAAGAGGTTCGCCCTGGACCTGCTGCTGCGCGGCGACGACGAGGTGCTGCTGCTCGACGAGCCCGACAACTTCCTCGACGTGCCCGGCAAGCGCTGGCTCGAGTCGCGGCTGCGCGACTCGCCGAAATCCGTGCTGTACGTCTCGCACGACCGCGAGCTGCTGGCCCAGACCGCCGACCGGGTGGTGGCGGTCGAGGGCGGCAGCGCCTGGACGCATCCGGGCGGCTTCGCGTCGTGGCACGAGGCGCGCGTGCACCGCCACGACCGGATGGAGGAGAACCACCGCCGCTGGGAGGAGGAGCACCAGAAGCTCAAGGATCTGGTGCTGTCGCTCAAGCAGAAGGCGACCTTCAACGACGGCATGGCCTCGCGCTATCAGGCCGCGCAGACCCGCCTGCGCAAGTTCGAGGAGGCCGGCCCGCCGCCACTGCCGCCCAAGGAGCAGTCGCTGCGGATGAACCTGCGCGGCGGGCGCACCGCCAAGCGGGCGGTGATCTGCGAGCAGCTCGAGCTCGAGGACCTGACGTTCCCGTTCGACCTCGAGATCTGGTACGGCGACCGGGTCGCGGTGCTCGGCGCGAACGGCACCGGCAAGTCGCACTTCCTGCGGCTGCTGGCGGCCGGCGGCACCGACCCCGAGGCGGAGAACAAGCCGGTCGACGGCGCGCCGCTGGCGCACGTGGCGCACAGCGGTGTGGCGCGGCTGGGCGCGCGGGTGCGCCCGGGTCACTTCTCGCAGACGCACGACCGCCCCGAGCTCCAGGACCGCACGCTCGTCGAAATCCTGTGGCGTGGCGACGACCACCGGTCCGGGATGGACCGCGCCGGCGCCATGAAGGCCCTCAACCGGTATGAGCTGGCGGCGCAGGGCGACCAGAAGTTCGGCACGCTCTCGGGCGGTCAGCAGGCGCGGTTCCTGGTGCTGCTGCTGGAGCTGTCGGGCGCCACCGTGCTGCTGCTCGACGAGCCCACCGACAACCTCGACCTCGCCTCCGCGGAGGCGCTGGAGGAGGGGTTGCGGCAGTTCGAGGGCACGGTGATCGCGGTCACCCACGACCGCTGGTTCACCCGGTCGTTCGACCGCTTCGTGCTGTTCCGGGGCGACAACGAGGTGATCGAGACCCCGGAACCGGTCTGGGACGTGCGCTAGCCATTTCGCGGCGGGCCGGGTTATGGTCCGAGACAACAACCCCACGGGAGTCCGGTGCACCGGGCTGAGAGGGGGGCTGACGCGGCCCCCGACCGTCGAACCTGATCCGGATCATGCCGGCGCAGGGAGGAGCTCGCGTTGTTGTTGCCGCGTTTGCACATCGTCACCGACTCGCTCGACGTCGTCCGGGGCGTGCTCGGGCACGGGCCCGTCGCCGTCCAGGTGCGGGTCAAGACCAACGACCGCGAGGCGTACGCGCTGACGACCGCCGCGCTCGAGCTGTGCCGGCCGGCCGGGGCGCTCTGCCTGGTCGACGACCGGGTCGGGGTGGCGCTCGCGGCCGGCGCCGACGGCGTCCACGTGGGAGCCGACGACCTGCCGGTGGCGGCCGCGCGGCGTGCGTTGGGGCCGGCCGCCGTGCTCGGCGCCACCTGCCGCAACCCCGCCGACGCGCGGGCCGCGGTGGCGGACGGGGCCACCTACCTGGGGGTGGGGCCGGCGTTCGCGACCAGCACCAAGGCCGGGCTGCCGCCGCCGATCGGGCCGGCGGGGGTCGCGGCGGTGACCGAGGCGGTGCCGGGGACGCCCGTGATCGCGATTGCGGGGATCACGCCCGAGCGGGTGGGGCAGCTCTCGTGTCACGGGGTCGCGGCGATCTCGGCTGTCGCAGCCGATCCGGCCGGCGCGACCGTGGCTTTCCTCCGGGCGCTGGGCTCGCGGCCCGGCTCTGCTGCGGGGGGCTTTGGCGGCGGTGCTGCCGGCGACGGTCTCCGGGCGGACGATGCGGGCTGGGCTGCCCGCGGCGGTCTCGCGGTGGGCGATGTGGGCGGGGCTGCTCGCGGCGGGGACGCGGCATGAGCGACGTCGCGATCGTCGGGGGCGGGATCATCGGGCTGTCCGTCGCGCTACGGCTCGTGCAGCGCGGGGCTGACGTGACGGTGCTGGACGGCGGGGACGAGGGCGCCTGGCAGGTGGCGGCCGGCATGCTGGCGCCGGGCGGCGAGTCGGAGCACGAGGACCCGGCGCTGATCCGGCTGATGGAACGCTCGGCCGAGCTGTGGCCGGGGTTCGCCGCGGAGCTGGGCGTCGAGGTCGGCTATGACGACACCGGCACGCTGAGCCTGGCGACGACCGCCGACGACGTGGCCGAGCGGCGGCGGGTCTGGGCCCGGCAGCAGCTGCCCCTTCTGCGACCCTCGGAGTTGCGCGCGCTCGAACCCGCGCTGTCCCCCCGCGTACGGGCCGGGGTCTTCGCCCCACGGGAACGCCAGGTGGACCCGCGCCGGGTGGTGGGCGCGCTGCGGGAACGGCTGAGCGACCGGATCGTGCCCAAGCGCGTCGAGTCACTGTCCGACGTGGATGCCCGCACGGTCGTGGTGGCGGCCGGATGCGGGACGGCGGCGCTGACGGGGCTGCCGGTGCGGCCGGTGAAGGGCCAGGTGCTGCGGCTGCGCGGCGAACCGGGGCTGCTGCGGCACGTGCTCGACGCGGCGGTCGACGGGCGCGAGGTCTACGTGGTGCCGCGCGCGGACGGCGAGGTGGTGGTCGGCGCCACCCAGGAGGAGCGCACCGACCGGCTGGTCACCGCGGGCGGCGTCGCCGACCTGCTGCGTGCGGCGATCGACCTGGTCCCGGGGCTCGCCGAGCTCGAACTGGCCGAGACCACGGTCGGGCACCGGCCCGGCACGCCGGACAACGCGCCGCTGCTCGGCCGGCTCGACGACCGCGTGGTCGTGGCCGCCGGGCACTTCCGCAACGGCATCCTGCTGGCGCCGGTCACCGCCGACCTGGTCGCCGGCCTGGTGCTCACCGGCGAGGCGGACCCCGCGCTCGCCGACTTCTCACCCCGGAGGTTCTGATGCGCCTGACGGTGAACGGCAACTCCCGGTCCTTCTCCTCCGACCAGCTCTCGGTGCAGGCCCTCGTCGACACGATCACCGACGCCCGGCGCGGAGTCGCGGTGGCGGTCAACGGCGAGGTGGTGCCGCGCTCGACGTGGGGGCTGACGCGGCTGGGCGACGGCGACTCGGTCGAGGTGCTGACCGCGGCGCAGGGAGGATGACGATGAGCTTCCTGGCGAAGTCGCGGCTGATCCTGGGAACCGGCGGCGCGAACAGCCTGGCGGCGCTGGAGGAGGCGATCGTCGCTTCGGAGACCGACCTCGTCACGGTGGCGCTGCGCCGGGTCGACGCGGCCGGGCCCGGCCTGCTGCCGATGCTCGACCGGCTCGGCGTCCGGGTGCTGCCCAACACGGCCGGCTGCTACACGGCCGGGGACGCGGTGAAGACCGCGCACCTGGCCCGGGACGCGTTCGAGACCGACCTGGTCAAGCTCGAGGTGATCGGCGACGAGCGGACCCTGCTGCCCGACGGCGTGGAGCTGCTGCGCGCCGCCGAGACGCTGGTCGGCGACGGGTTCACCGTGCTGCCGTACACCAGCGACGACCCGATCCTGGCCCGCCGCCTCGCCGACGTGGGCTGCGCCGCGGTGATGCCGGCCGGGTCGCCGATCGGCTCGGGGCTGGGCATCTCGAACCCGCACCACATCCGGCTCATCCGGCAGAGCGTGGACGTGCCGGTGGTGCTCGACGCGGGCATCGGCACGGCCTCGGACGCGGCGCTCGCGATGGAGCTGGGCTGCGACGCGGTGCTGATCGCGAGCGCGATCACCCGCTCCGACGACCCCGGCGCGATGGCCTCCGCGATGCGGCACGCGGTGGTCGCGGGCCGGCTCGCCTTCGAGGCCGGGCGGATCCCTCGGCGCTTCCACGCGGTGGCGTCCACATCGGACGAAGGGCTGGCGCAGTGGTGACGCCGGGCGGGCTCGTCGTGCTCACCGATCGGCGGATCGCCGCCGGGCCGCTGGTCTCCGTGGTGCGCGCGGCGGTCGACGGCGGCGCCGCCTGGGTCGTCCTGCGGGAGAAGGACCTGCCGTACGCCGAGAGGGCCGCACTCGCCGACTCGCTGCGCGCGGTGGTCCCGGACGGACGGCTGATCGTCGCCGGGCTGGATCCGCTCGGCGGCGACGCGGTGCACCTGGCCGAGGCGGACCCGTTGCCGACGGGCGACATGAGGACCGTCGGGCGGTCGTGTCACGGCGTCCCGGTGCTGTCCATCGAGGACTATGTGACGCTGTCGCCGATCTATCCGACGCCGACGAAGCCCGGCTACGGGCCCCCGCTCGGCACGGAAGCGGCGGCCCGGATCGCTGCCGCGGGGCGGCGTGTGGCACCGCCGGCCGGGGACGTTCCACGGGGGCCGGCCGGCGGGGTGCCCTGGCTGGCGCTCGGCGGGGTGGATTCGGCCGAGCGGGCCGCGGCCTGCGCTGCGGCCGGGGCGGCGGGCATCGCCGTGATGGGCGCCGTCATGCGGGCCGGCGATCCCGCCGCGGTGGCCGCCGAACTGGCCGCTGCCTTCGCCGGCGGTCGAGATCCGGCTCGCCCCGGGGCGAGCGCAGCCGTGGCCGAGGTGGGGGTGTGGTGACGCCGCCCGTTGTGCTCACGATCGCGGGGTCGGACTCCGGTGGGGGAGCGGGGATCCAGGCCGACCTCAAGACGTTTGCGGCGCTGGGGGCGTACGGCGCCTCGGTGATCACGGCGGTGACCGCGCAGAACACGCTGGGCGTCACCGCGATCCACCCGATCCCGATCGAGGTGGTGGCGGCGCAGCTCGACGCGGTGCTCGACGACCTGCCGGTCGCGGCCGTCAAGGTGGGCATGATCGGGGATCCGGCCGTGGCCGAGCTGATCGCGTCGCGGTTCGACCGCCTGCCCAACCTGGTGGTCGATCCGGTGCTGGTCGCGACGTCCGGGGCCCGGCTCGCGGAGAGCGCCTCGGTTGCGCCCCTGGTGACGTACCCATGTGTTCTGACCCCGAACCGGCAGGAAGCCGGCGCCCTCGTCGGAGCTCCGGTCGAGACGGTCGAGGAGATGGCCGCGGCGGCGGAACAGCTGACCGGCAAGGGGGCGCGAGCGGTCGTCGTGACGGGCAGCGAGGCGGCGGTCGACGTGCTGCGCTGCGACGGCACGACGACGACCCTGCGGGGGGAACCGGTCGGCACCGTCAACAACCACGGGTCGGGGTGCACCTTCTCGTCGGCGATCGCGGTGCGGCTGGCGGCGGGTGATCCGGTGCCGGTGGCGGTGCGCAGCGCCAAGCGGTACGTGACCTCGGCGCTCGCCGGCGGGCGCGACTGGCGGCTGGGCGCGGGACCCGGACCGCTGAATCACTTCGGGTTTTAAGGGCGGCCGAGGGTGCGGCGCGGGGACGCGTACGCCCCGATGGTGCCTGGTTTGTACCTATAGGGGAGGAAAAGGCATGAGGCGCAAGGTGTACGTCGAGGGTTCGCGGCCGGACATCCGGGTGCCGTTCGCGGCGGTCGAGCTGAGCGGCGGCAACGAACCCGTACGGCTCTACGACACGTCCGGCCCGGGCAGCGACCCCGCCGTGGGGCTGCCGCCGCTGCGCAAACCGTGGGCGAGCGGCCGCACCCAGCTCGCGTCGGCGCGGGCCGGCGTGGTGACCCCCGAGATGGAGTTCGTGGCGATCCGCGAGAACGTGCCCGCCGAGCTGGTGCGCTCCGAGATCGCGGCGGGCCGGGCGGTGCTGCCCGTGAACCGCAACCACCCCGAGTCGGAGCCGATGGTGATCGGATCGCGGTTCCTGGTGAAGGTCAACGCGAACATCGGCACCTCGGCCGTGACCTCGTCGGTCGCCGAGGAGGTCGAGAAGCTGACCTGGGCCACCCGGTGGGGCGCCGACACGGTGATGGACCTGTCGACCGGGCCGCGCATCCACGAGACCCGCGAGGCGATCATCCGGAACTCGCCCGTCCCTATCGGGACCGTGCCGATCTATCAGGCGCTCGAGAAGGTCAAGGGCGACCCGGTGAAGCTGACCTGGCCGCTGTTCCGCGAGACGATCATCGAGCAGGCGGAGCAGGGGGTGGACTACATGACCATCCACGCGGGGGTTCTGCTGCCGTACGTGCCGCTGGCCGCCGACCGGGTCACCGGCATCGTGTCGCGCGGCGGATCGATCATGGCGGCCTGGTGTCTCGCGCACCACGAAGAGAACTTCCTCTACACCAACTTCGAGGAGCTCTGCGAGATCTTCGCGGAGTACGACATCACGTTCTCGCTCGGCGACGGCCTGCGCCCCGGGTCCATCGCGGACGCCAACGACGAAGCCCAGTTCGCGGAGCTGCGCACGCTCGGGGAGCTGACCCACCGGGCGTGGGAGCACGACGTCCAGGTGATGGTCGAAGGGCCCGGCCACGTGCCCATGCACAAGATCAAGGAGAACGTCGACCTGCAGGTCGAGCTGTGCGGCGGGGCGCCCTTCTACACGCTCGGGCCGCTCACGACCGACATCGCGCCGGCGTACGACCACATCACGTCCGCGATCGGCGCTGCGATGATCGGCATGTTCGGCACCGCGATGCTCTGCTACGTCACGCCCAAGGAACACCTCGGCCTGCCCGGCAAGGACGACGTGAAGGCCGGGATGATCGCCTACAAGATCGCGGCACACGCGGCGGACCTGGCCAAGGGGCATCCGGGCGCCCAGGAGTGGGACGACGCGCTGTCCAAGGCCCGGTTCGAGTTCCGCTGGGAGGACCAGTTCGAGCTCGCGCTGGACCCGGAGACGGCCCGCGCCTACCACGACGAGACGCTGCCCGCCTCGGCGGCCAAGACGGCGCACTTCTGCTCCATGTGCGGTCCCAAGTTCTGCTCCATGAAGATCAGCCATGAGCTCAAGGCGCAGGGGATGGGCCAGAAGTCGGCCGAGTTCGTCGCGGCCGGCGGCAAGGTCTATGTGCCGCTGGAGGTCGGTCGCCCGGAGTAGACCCGGGGCGCTGACCGCGCCGGAAACGACCGCAGGGCCCCCCGACGCACTAGCATCGCCCGGGAACGACGTTTCCCGGAGGGGGCCCGATGCGGCAGTCGCAGCGGCTGAGAAGTGTCCGGTACGACATCCGCGGCCCGGTGCTGCGCCGGGCGCAGGAGCTGGAGGCTGCCGGGCACCGGATCCTCAAGCTCAACCTGGGCAACCCGGCGCCGTGGGGGCTGGCCACGCCCGAGCCGATCGTCGCCGACGTCGTGCAGAACATCGTGGCCGCTCAGGGATACAGCGACGCGCGGGGCATCTACTCCGCTCGCGTCGCGGTGGCCCAGCACTACCAGACTCTCGGCGTGACCGGCGTGCAGCCGGACGACGTGCTGCTCGGCAACGGTGTCTCCGAGCTGATCGTGATGGTGCTCCAGGCGCTGCTGGACACGGGCGACGAGGTGCTGGTGCCCAGCCCCGACTACCCGCTCTGGACCGGCGCGGTGAACCTGTGCAGCGGTCGCGCGGTGCACTACCGCTGTGACGAGAGCGCGGGCTGGGCGCCGGACCTGGAGCACATGGCGTCGCGGATCACCGACCGCACCCGCGCGCTCGTGGTGATCAACCCGAACAACCCGACCGGCGCCGTGTACTCGCGGGAGACCCTGCTCGGCATCATCGAGCTGGCCCGGCGGCACGGTCTACTGATCTTCACCGACGAGATCTACGACAAGATCGTGTACGACGGGGCGACGCACCACACGCTGGCCGCGCTCGCGCCGGACGTGCCGGTGGTCAGCCTGGGCGGCCTGTCCAAGGTCTACCGGGCCGCCGGCTTCCGCTCCGGCTGGCTCGCCACCAGCGGCTTCAACGGTCCGGACTCGGACTACCTGGACGGGCTGCAACTGCTCGCGAACATGCGCGTGTGCCCGAACGTGCCCGCCCAGCACGCCATCCAGACCGCGCTCGGCGGCTACCAGAGCATCGAGGAGCTGACCCGCCCCGGCGGTCGCCTGCTGGAGCAGCGCGACCACGCCTGGCAGTCCCTCGTCGACATCCCCGGCGTCGACTGCGTCAAGCCGGCCGGCGCGCTCTACCTGTTCGCCCGCCTCGACCCCGAGGTCCACAAGATCCACGACGACGAGCGCCTGGTGATCGACCTTCTGGAGCAGCAGCACCTGCTGATCTCCCACGGCACCGGCTTCAACCTCGACACACCGGACCACCTCCGCCTGGTCTTCCTGGCGGCCACCGACGTCCTCGACGACGCCGTCTCCCGGATCCGCACCTTCCTCTCCACGTACCGCCAGTGACCGACGCTCCTGGCCAATGTTTCGTAGGGCGTCGGAGTGCGGCATCAACCAGCTCAAACAATGCCGCGCCAGACTGCTCGACTGCCGTAGCTTTCCCATCACCGCCGAGGGCTATCGGGCGATGCTGAAGTGGGCCGCCGCATTCGGCTCGGTCCGGCGAGCGGCGTGGAGGGCGACCATTCCTACGGCGCTGTCCTGACTCGCCACCTACTGAGTTCTGGGATCGGCGTTATCGAGGTCAACCAGCCAGACAAGGCTCACCAAAGACGACGCGGCAAGACCGACGCCATCGACGCCGACCTCGTCCGGGCCATCCCGACACTCAGCGGCAGCCATCTACCACTTGAAATCCATACGGGCATCGAACGCGCCGTGCGCTACGAGGCCACCCTGGCCATCGCCTCCATCAACCAGTGGCTCCGGGCACTACGAAACACTGCCTAGCGGCCCAGGCCGCTCACCCAGTCGGTGATCTCGCCGTCCTTCTGTTGTCCGGGACCGGCGGGGCGCTGCGGGGTGAAGCCGTCGAACGGCGGCATCGTGATGACGCCGGTGTCGGAGGGGCGCAGTTCGTCGTCCGGGCGCTGAGCGGCGGCTGCCGCGCGGGCGGCGACCGACGCCCGGGCGGCGGCCACGGAGGCGCGGCCGGTGATGGCCTGGGCCGCGCCGGCGCCGGGCAGCGGGCCGCCGCCGGCCTTGGCGATCTCGGACTCGGGCTTGGCGTCGCGCTGGGGGAGCGGCGGGCGGTCCGGAGTGGGCTCGGCGCCGGTTCCGCCCGTACGGGCGGCGGCCGTGTCGCGCTGCAGCAGGGCGGTGAGAACGGAACCGAGCACGCCGGCGCCGGCCGCGGTCATCGCTCCCCAGTACGGCATCTGCTGGAAGCGGCCGTCGCCCGGCCCGGCGATCAGGTAGGCCAGCGTGAGCAGCGCGGGACCGGGCAGCCCGGCCAGGGCGATGGCGACAGTGGACAGTTTCGCGCGGCGGGCGGCCAGGCCCCCGGCGAGCCCGCAGAGCAGAGCGACCGCCGGCATGGTGACCAGCGCCACCCGCTCGGCGAGGGCGTCGGGCACGAACGAGGCGTCGAGCACGCCGAGGCGTACGACCGGGGTCGTCCCGGAGCGCAGCGACGGTCCGATGGAGACGATCGCGAGCAGCCACACCGTAGTGCTCAGTGCCACGAGGTTCCAGCGGGCGGCGGAGCGGCCCAGGGCGGCGTACGCGGCGAAGATGCCCGCCGCCGAGCCGAGCACGGCGCAGGCGCCGACCACGAAGACCGCGTGCACGCCGGTGATCTGCGCGCCGCGCGCGGGGTGCATGGTGAGCGGGACGATCGTGGCGGCGCCCAGGCCCGCGGCGATGCCCGCGATCAGCCTGGTGGCGGCGCCGGCCCGCTTCGGCAGCCGGGAGCGTGCGGCCAGCCCACCGGAGGCGGCCGCGGTCATCGCGAACCACGCCACCCAGACGAGTTGCGTCGTCCACTCGTCACGCGCTGTGACGTCGACTGCCCGCGAGAAGCTCAGGATGCCCAGCCCGTACGCCAGTCCCAGCTGACCGGCCCCGAACAGCGCGGCGGCGCCGAATGCCGCTCCTATCAACCTCGCCCAGGTACGCAATGCCATGCCCGGCACGTTACGGTTTCCCTGCCTATGCGCTCAACCGCGGGACCGGATTCTTAAAATCCCGCTCAGCTATTCATACGGTCAGTGATGGTCAGGCCATCAAAAGATCATGGAGCAGGGCGCTGCAGCGGGCCACCTCGTCGGAGTGCGCCGTACGGCCGAGCGTGCGCGGCCGCGGGATGCGTACGTCGACGATCTCGCGGACCCGGCCGGGACGCGGGCTGAGCACGACCACGCGGTCGGCCAGCAGCACGGCCTCGTCGATGGAGTGGGTGACGAACACGGTGGTCGCCTCCTGCTCCATGTGGATGCGCTGCAGCTCGATCGACAGCTCCTCACGGATCAGCGGGTCGAGCGCGGAGAACGGCTCGTCCATCAGCATCACCTGGGGGCGGCCGATCAGCGCCCGGCACAGGGCCACGCGCTGCTGCATGCCGCCGGAGAGCTCGTGCGGCAGCCGCTTCTCGAAGCCGGTCAGCCCGGTCACGGCCAGCAGCTCGTGCGCGCGGTCGCGGTAATGCGCCTTGCGCCAGCCGAAGATCTGTACGGGCAGCAGCACGTTGTCGAGCACCGACCGCCACGGCAGCAGGGCCGGGCGCTGGAACATCATCGCCACGTCACGGCGCGGCTTGACCACCGGTTCGCCGCCCACCTCGACGCGGCCCCCGGTGGGCGGCAGCAGGCCCGCGATCAGCCGCAGCAGCGTCGACTTGCCGCAGCCCGAGCGGCCCACGACGGCCACGAACTCGCCGTCGGCGACCTCGAGGCTGACGTCGCGCAGGGCCTCCACGGTGCCCGAGCGGCCGCTGAACGACCGGGACACCCGGTCGACCCGGATCATGACGCGAGCCGCCAGCGGCCGCTGCGGGCGACCAGCATGGTCAGCGCCTGCGGCATCAGCCCTGAGTGGTTGTCGGGGGTGAGCCGGATCGGGCCGGACAGCCCGTCGACCTGGGACGTCTCGACGATCTCGCGGATCCGCGCGCGGTCGGCGCCGACCCGGGCCACCGCGTCGGCGACCAGGTCGACGGCGTCCGCGGCGAACGAGGCGACGCCCGAGTAGCTGCCGTACCGGGACGTGTAGTCGCGGAACCACTGCTTGCGGGAGGACTTCGCCGGGGTCGTCGCGATCACGTCGTCGATCGCGAGGATCTGGGTGAAGACCATCGTGGCGTTGTCCGTGGCCGTGGCGGCTTCTCGCGGGATGAACAGGTCGCTCGCGGCGGCCGCGTCGAAGTACAGGCGCTTGCCGAAGCCGGCGGCGCGGGCGCCGATCGCGGCCTGCTGGGCCACGTCGGGCGGCGTCAGCACGACGAGCGCGTCGGGGTCCGAGGCCACCAGCGACGCGACGGGCTGGCCGATGTCGCTCGCGGCCGGCTTGACCGCCCGGGCGGCCGACACGGTGATCCGGGCCGAGCGCAGGGCATCGGTGAGCGCCGCGCTCGCGTCCTTGCCGTACAGGTCGGTGGTGGACAGGATCGCGGTCCTCTTCACCCGTGCGCGGGTGAGTTCGCTCACGAGCGCGGCGGCGTTGTCGGCCGAGTTCGGGCCGAGCTTGAACACGTACTGCCGGGCCGCCACGGGGTTGGTGATCTCGTCGCTGGCGGCCAGCGCGATCGTCGGGAGCTTCTTGTCGTTGATCGTCTTGGCCGCGCCGACCACGCACGCGTCGCAGGCGCCGGTGATCACCGCGGCCACCGCCGGGTCGTCGGCGAACGTGCTGATGTTGCGCAGCGACGCGGTCGGGTCGTTGCGGTTGTCCTGTGTGCGCAGTCGCAGCTCACGGTCGCCGAGCTGCCCCGATGCGTTGATCTGCTCGATCCGCAGCTGCAGGGCGCGGGCGTACGCGGAGTCGACCGGCGACGAGTTGTCCAGGTCGGCTGCGATCACGACGACGTCGGCGCCGCCGGGGGCGGCGTCGTCGTCCGAGGAGCAGCCGGCCGCGCCGGCGAGAAGCATCGATGCCACGGCGGTTGCCGCGGTGATGCGGGGGAGCCGCACTGCGGTGCCTCCTATGGGGGCGGGAAGGCAGGAGCGCCGGCACCATCGTGGCCCGCCGGCGGGCACGCCGACACGGACAGCATGTCCGTTCGATCGCGCCAAACCTTGCCAACGTGAGAGCCACTGGTCAAGCGGCACACCATCGATGGAACGAGACGCGTGTCTCACATAATGGTTGGAATCTTGAGGGTGGGCAGTGATCGGATCGTCACGGAATGTCGCGTGGAGGATATTCGTGCACGTCAAAGCTTCGTGAATGTCGAGAGTGGAACTGAAGGGAATGCTTGCAGTCGGACAGGGAGTTCGTTTCCGGGTGTTTCCAGACTTCCCAAATGGACTGGCGTTCTGATGAAATTCCCGGGCCGCGCGAGGTTTTGCGGGCGAAGAGACACGGGGATGACCACGGAGGAGAAGTCGTGAGCACCGGATCTTCGACCCAGGTGACGCGCCGTGGTGTCCTTCCCCGCCTGCGGGACGCGCGGATCCGCGCGAAGCTCGCCCTCATCCTCGTGGTCCCGTTGGTCGCCGTGATCGCGCTGGCCACCGTCCGTCTCGTCGACGTCGGCCGCCGCGCCGCCGACGCCGGACGGGTCGAGCAGTTGACCAAGCTGGAGACCGACGTCTCGTCGCTCACCCAGCTCCTGCACGTCGAGCGCATGGCCGCCGCGGCGTACCTCGGCGACTCCCGGAGCGACCCCGCGGTGACCGAGGCGCGCACCGGCGCCTACCAGGCGGCGGTACGGGCGAGCGACGCGCAGATCCAGGTCTACCGCGCCGGCCGCGCCGACGTCGGCAACCCTCCGGGCGCGGTCCTGGACCGGCTCAACCGCATCGACGACCACCTCCGGACGATGGACGCCACCCGTACGGCCGTCGGCGACCGCAACGGCATCGCCGTCGCCGAGGCGGTCTCCCGCTACAGCGTGGTGATCACCGACCTCGTTGCCTACGGCGAGGCGATCAGCCAGTTCGCCGGCGACGGTGACATCGCCGACCGGCTGCGCGCGATCGCGGCCTTCGCCCGCGCCAAGGCCGGCACCGCCGAGCAGGAAGCGGTCTCGTACGCCGCCCGGGTCACCGGCGACCTGAGCGCCGAGCAGCGCACCGCCTTCATCGCGACGCAGACCAGCCAGCAGGAGGCGCTGCTCGCCTTCTCGCTCGTCGCGGACCCGGGGCAGCGCGCGCTCGTCGACAACGTGGTCAGCGGCGACGCCGTCAACCTGGTCGACGGCGTGTCCTCGCGGCTGGCCCGGGCCGGCAGCGGCGGCACGGTGCTGCCCGACGAGATCACCCAGTCGTTCGGCGCGGTGGTCGACCTGATGCGCTGGGCCGAGCAGGAACTCGAGAGCGACGTCGTCGATCAGGCGTCCGCCGACCGCGACGCCGTCGTACGGCAGGCGGCGATCGAGTCGGCGCTGGTCGTGCTCGTGCTGATCGTGGCCGTGGTGCTCGCGGTCATCCTGGCCCGCTCGCTCAACATGGCGCTGCGCCGGCTGCGCGAGGGCGCCCTCGCGGTGGCCAACCGCGACCTGCCGGACGCCGTGGCGCGGCTGCGCGACGCCCGCAACCTCGGCGAGGGCGGCGCGGACGACATCGTCCGGCAGGTCCGCGACCCGATCAAGCTGCCCAACCGCGACGAGATCGGCCAGGTCGCCCAGGCGTTCAACGTCGTGCACCGCGAGGCGGTCCGCGTCGCCGCCGAACAGGCCGCGCTGCGCACCAGCGTCTCGACCATGTTCCTCAACCTCGCCCGGCGCAGCCAGTCGCTGGTCGACCGGATGATCGGCGAGCTCGACCAGATCGAGCGCACCGAGGAGGACCCCAAGCGGCTGGCGCAGCTGTTCGAGCTCGACCACCTGGCCACCCGGATGCGCCGCAACGACGAGAACCTGCTCGTGCTCGCCGGCGCCGACTCCAGCGCCCCGCGCCGCGAGGACGCGCTGCTGGTCGACGCGCTGCGCGCCGCGCAGTCCGAGGTGGAGCTCTACAACCGCGTCGAGTTCGGCACGGTCGACACGGACATCTCGATCGCCGCGCTCGCGGTCAATGACGTGGTGCGCCTGGTCGCGGAGCTGCTCGACAACGCCACCCGCTTCTCGCCGCCCACCACGATCGTGGTCGCCGACGGACGCCGGATCCGCGACTACGTGGTGATCCAGGTCGAGGACCGCGGGCTGGGCATGTCCGAGGAGCAGATGGACCAGCTCAACCGCCGGCTGGCCGAGCCGCCGGGCGTCGACGTGGCCGCGTTCCGCCTGATGGGCCTCGCCGTGGTGGGCCGGCTCGCCGCGCGCTACGGCATCCGCGTCGAGCTGCGGGCCAACCTCGAGGGCGGCACCGTCGCGCAGGTGACCCTGCCGAGCAGCATCGTGGTGCTGCCGAGCCGGCGCCTCGACCCGCCCGCACGGCCGCAGGAAGTGAGCACGGCCCCGTACGGCGGGGGCTGGGACGCGCGGGCGGGCCGGTCGGCCACCGCGACGCTGCCGGCGATCGCGCCGGACTCGTGGCAGGAGCCGGCCCCGCCGCCGCAGGGTGCGCACCCGCAGCTGCCGATGTTCCCGTCGCAGCGGCCGCCGTCCGACCCGGACGTACAGCCGACGCCGAACCGGCCGCCGCTGCCGACGCGGGTCTCGAAGACGATCGACGCCACCAACAGCGGCGCGACCATGAACGGGTTCGCCGCCGCGACCCCGGCGCCGTCGGCAGCGCCGCCCGTGATCTCGGCGCCGCCGGTCGTCTCGGCGCCGCCGGTCGCCTCCGTGCCGCCCGCTCCGACCGGCAGCAGCTGGGGGGCCGCGCTCGCCGCGACGCCCCCGATTCCGGCGCCCCCGGTCAGCCCGGCGCCCGAGCAGCGCGGCGACTCCCCGATCTTCGTGCAGATGCAGCAGAGCTGGTTCCGCAACCACGAGGGGTCGGGCCAGGAGGAGTGGGGGATGCCGACAGCTGGTTACGCACCGCCGCCCAACGGCTCGGCCAAGCCCGCCGCACAGCCTGCTCCCGCTCCGGCTCCGGTCCCGCCGAAGGCCCCGGCCTCCGTCCCCGTGAACCCGCCCGCCAAGGCCGCCGCGCCGGTTGCGGCGGACACCGGGCACAATGGACCGTCGGTGCCGAAACCGCGCGCTGCCGCCGAGGACCGGTGGCGGACGGCGGCCGACGAGGGGTGGGTCAAGGCGATGGCGGCTGCGGAACCGGTCGACGCCGGCACGACGCGGTCGGGCCTGCCCAAGCGCGTCCCCCAGGCGCAGCTCGTGCCCGGAGGCGTGCAGCCCGGGCCCAGTACTCAGAACCGTCGCAGCCCCGACGAGGTCCGCGGACTCCTTTCCGCGTACCACCGGGGTGTGCAACGCGGCCGGACCGATGGCACCGCCGAGGCCGCCGCCCAGGCTAAGGAGAACCGACCGTGACCAGGCCCCCCACCATGCAGGACATGGGCTGGCTGCTCAACAACTTCCAGACCAGCGTCGCCGGCATCGCCCACGTCGTGGCGGTGTCCGCCGACGGTCTGCTGCTGGCGGCGTCGCGCGACCTGCCCGCCGACCGCGCCGACCAGCTCGCCGCCATCACGTCCGGTGTGGTCAGCCTGACCGACGGCGCGTCGCGCATGTTCAACGCGGGCGAGGTCCAGCAGACGATCATCGAGATGGACAGCGGCTACCTGTTCCTGATGTCCATCAGCGACGGCTCGTCGATGGCCGTGCTCGCCGCGCGCAGCTGCGACGTGGGACAGGTGGGCTACGAGATGGCGCTGCTGGTGGAACGGGTCGGCGCGTCGCTGTCGCCCGCGCCGCGCGAAGTTGTCAGTCACTAGCAGCCGGCTCGACGGAAGGGGGTGATCGCGGTGGGCCAGCCGGAGGACCCGAGAGGCAACCTGGTACGCCCGTACGCGGTCACCCGCGGACGCACCGAGCCGCGTCGGGACATCCCGATCGAGGCGGTCCTGGTCGCCAGCCAGGCCGGCCTGCAGGAGGCCCGGTTCGCCGGGCACGACAAATACCGCATCGCCGCCATGTGCGAGGCGAAGGCACAATCGCTGGCCGAGCTCTCGGCGCTGACCCGGCTGCCGCTGGGTGTGGCGCGGGTGCTGGTCGCCGACATGGTGGCCGACGGGCTGCTGTCGTTGCACAGCGCCGCTCCCCGAACCGGGTTCACGGAGCGGATGGATCTGCTGGAAAGGGTGTTGAGTGGACTTCGCAAGCTCTGAGCGGGCGGGGGCGCAACCCAGAGAGATCACCTCCGCGAAGATCGTCATCGCCGGGGGCTTCGGCGTGGGCAAGACGACGCTGGTCGGAGCGGTCTCCGAGATCGAGCCGCTGACCACCGAGGCCGTGATGACCTCGGCCGGCCAGGGGGTCGACGACGCGTCCAAGGTGCCCGGCAAGGGGACCACCACGGTGGCGATGGACTTCGGCCGCATCACGATGGCCGACGACCTGATCCTCTACCTTTTCGGCACGCCCGGGCAGACCCGCTTCTGGTTCATGTGGGACGAGCTGATCCGCGGCGCGGTGGGCGCGGCCGTGCTGGTCGACACCCGCCGGATCGCAGACGCGTTCGCGCCGCTGGACTACTTCGAGAACCGCCACCTGCCCTACCTGGTGGCGCTGAACTGCTTCGACGGCGCACCCCGGTACGAGCCGGACGAGGTGCGCGAGGCGCTGGCGATCCCGCCGCACGTGCCGCTGATCATGTGCGACGCCCGCCACCGCGACTCGGTCAAGCAGGTGCTCGTCAACGTGGTCGAACACGCGATGGCCACACTGGTCGCCGAGCAGAGCGGCGGCTACCCGGCGCCGGTCGGCTGATCGGCGCCTCCGCGCGTCGGCGGGCGGTCAGACGGGCAGGCGGTAGCCGCGCTTGACGACCGTCTGGATGACCCCGGGGGCGCTCAGGCCGGCTCGCAGGCGCGCGACGGCCATCTCGACGGCGTGCTCGTCGGCGCCCCTGGGCAGGGCGTGCAGGAGCGCCGCGCGTGACAGCACGCGGCCGGGTGTGGCTGCGAGGGCTCGCAGCACGGCCATGGGCGCGGGCGCCAGGGGACGCAGCTCGCCGTCGACTATCGCGGCGTGGCCGCGCAGGGTCAGGGAGTGACCGGCCACCTCGAGCGACACGGCACGCTGCGGCAGCTCGTCGACGATGGTGCGGACCAGGGCGCTCAGGCGGGCCCGGGAGGGCGCGACGACCGGCACGTCGTGGCGGCGCAGGGGAGCGGCGGTCACGGGGCCCACGCAGGCGGCCAGCACGTCGGTGCGGAAGGCGTCGAGCACCGCCTCGCAGGCCGGCCCGGCCGTGCGCAGCAGCGCCTGGACGGCCGGGGCCGTGGTGAAGGTGACCGCGTCGACCAGGTGGGCGGTGATCAGGTCGACCAGGCGGTGCAGGGGCGCGGGGTCGGTCGGCGGCGCCCACCGGTAGACGGGCACCTCGATCACGCGGGCGCCGGCCTGTTCGAGGGCCTCGGTGTATTCGGGCTGGCTCTCGCCGTGCAGCTGCATCGCCACGGTGAGACCGGCGATACCGCGGGCCCTGAGGTGGTCGAGCACCTCCTCGTAGCTCTCGCCCTCGGGGGACCACCGGTCGTGCAGGCCGGCGGAGCGTACGGCGGCTCGGGCCCTGGGGCCACGGGCGACGAGGTACGCCTCGGACAGCACCGCGCGCAGCGGCTCGGCGAGGCCCCAGCCCTCCGCGGCCTCGAGCCAGCCGCGCATGCCGATGCCGGTGCTGACCAGCACGATGTCGGGCGGGGTCTCGAGGCAGGCACGGGTCGCGGCCCGGAGCTCGGCGTCGTCGGCGATCGGCACGATGCGCAGCGCGGGGGCCAGGACCACCCGGGCGCCGCGGCCCTCGAGGAGGCCGGCCAGCTCGTCGCGGCGGCGGTCGGCGGTGACCCCGATCGTGTAGCCCGAGAGCGACGCGGCCGGCTGCGCGAGCGCCGCGGCCGTGATGACCGTCCGGCGCGTTCCCCCCGTGCGTTCGGTCATCCGGCCGTCGCCCCGGGCTGGGGGACGAGAAGTCGTGGCGCGGCCGTCCGGTCCACCGAAGGGCACGCTCGGAGCACGCCGTCCTCAGCGTCGACCCGCTCCCATGTCACGCCTGCGTTCTCCGCCGTACCTCCGGCCGGCGCGCGCCACGACTCCTCCTCGCCGGACCGGGAAGCCGGTCCAGCGGTCACCGTCAGGTCCGTCCTCAACCCTGACGGTGGCTTCTCCATAGTGCGTCCTGCCCGCACGCGGGAGCCACGCCGGGCCCACGTCGTCGGGGTGTCCGCACCATCGGCCATGTCCGAAGCGTGCCGTCGGCGAATTTCACCCCCGCGTCCCGATTGTTTCAAGCCTGCTAAGAGGCATCGACCTGTGACCTCCGCTACCCCGGATCCCGGCGTCGGGCGCGTCCCGAGGGGCGAGTATGCTGGACGGCGGTTATGTTTGGAGGTCGCGTCCGTGCGCTGGACGGGGCCACCGATCGTGTCGACCCTTGCACGTTTTGACCACGCGCCGCGCGGCCGGGTATTGTTGCCTGCTGTTGTGCGACAGCTGCGAGCCCGCCCTCCGAGGGTAGGCTTGATGTTCGCGATCGCTTGCGACCAGCGCGCGACCCCAGACCGACGACAAGACAAGGTAATTCTGTGCGTACGTACAGCCCGAAGCCGGGTGAGATCGAGCGTCAGTGGCACATTATCGACGCTTCTGACGTCGTTCTGGGCCGCCTGGCCACCCACACCGCGAACCTCCTGCGCGGCAAGCACAAGCCGACCTTCGCTCCGCATGTCGACACCGGCGACTTCGTGGTGATCATCAACGCCGGCAAGGTGGCCCTGACCGGCAACAAGCGGCAGACCAAGGTCGCCTACCGCCACTCGGGCTACCCGGGCGGCCTCAAGCAGGTCGGCTACGAGGAGCTGCTGAGCAAGCGCCCCGAGAAGGCGATCGAGCTGGCCGTCAAGGGCATGCTGCCGCACAACAAGCTCGCGCGGCAGATCATCAAGAAGCTCAAGGTCTACCCGGGCGCTGAGCACCCGCACGCCGCCCAGCAGCCCCAGCCGTTCGAAATCACCCAGATCGCGCAGTGAGCGCGGGAGAAGGCAGCAGCATGTCCGACATCATCGAGCCCGAGGTCGTCGAGACCGTCGAGGAGCCCGCTGAGACGGCCGTCGTCGTCGAGACGCCCGCTGAGACGGTCGTCGTCGTCGAGACGCCCGCGCCGGCCCCGGTCCGCGCCCCGCGTCCCGGTGACCGTCCGATCCAGACCGTCGGCCGCCGCAAGGAGGCCATCGTCCGGGTGCGCCTCGTGCCCGGCAGCGGCAAGATCACCTGCAACGGCCGCGACCTCGAGGCCTACTTCCCGAGCAAGGTGCACCAGCAGCTCATCCGTGAGCCGCTCGTGACCACGGAGCGGGAAGAGCAGTTCGACGTGATCGCGAACCTGCGTGGCGGTGGCATCACCGGCCAGGCCGGCGCGCTCCGCCTCGGCATCGCCCGGGCGCTCATCACGAACGAGCCCGACGACCGCCCCGCCCTCAAGAAGGCCGGCTTCCTCACCCGTGACGCCCGCGTCAAGGAGAGCAAGAAGTACGGTCTCAAGAAGGCCCGCAAGGCTCCGCAGTACTCGAAGCGCTGATTTTGCGCCGAGTCTGACACGGCCGGGACGTGCCCCTGGGTTTCACCAGGGGCCGCCCGGCCGTTTGCGTTCCCTCCCCTCAACGACGCACCCGGTCGCCGGCGACCGGCGAAAGGAAACCGCCATGGGGCGACTCTTCGGCACCGACGGCGTACGCGGGCTCGCGAACGGCGATCTGACTCCGGAGCTGGCACTCAGCGTGGCCGTCGCGGCCGCGCGCGTGCTGGTCGAGAGCGACAGCAGCCACCAGCCGCTGGCGATCGTCGGACGTGACCCGCGGGCGAGCGGCGAGATGCTGGAGGCGGCCGTGGTCGCCGGTCTGACCAGCGCGGGCGCCAACGTGGTGCGGGTCGGCGTGCTGCCCACCCCGGCCGTCGCCTACCTGGTCGGCCAGACCAACGCCGACCTCGGCGTGATGCTCTCGGCCTCGCACAACCCGATGCCGGACAACGGGATCAAGCTCTTCGCCGCGGGCGGCACCAAGCTGCCCGACGAGCTGGAGGAGCGGATCGAGCAGGCGATCGAGGACGGGCACGGGCTGGTCGGCCGCCCGACCGGCGCCGGCATCGGCCGCGTGCACGACCTGCTCGACGGCGCCGAGCACTACGTCAAGCACCTCGTGGGCTCCACCCCGCACCGCCTCGACGGCATCAAGGTCGTGGTGGACTGCGCGAACGGCGCGGCCAGCGAGGTCGCCCCGGTCGCGTACGAGGAGGCGGGCGCCGAGGTCATCGCGATCCACGCCGACCCGGACGGCCTGAACATCAACCTCGACTGCGGCTCGACCCACCTCGACAAGGTGCGCGACGCCGTGCTCGCCGAGGGCGCCGACCTGGGCCTGGCCCACGACGGCGACGCGGACCGCTGCCTGGCCGTGACGGCCGCGGGCGAGGTCGTGGACGGCGACCAGATCATGGCGATCCTGGCGCTGGCGATGCGCGACGCGGGGACGCTGACCGACGACACGCTGGTCGCGACCGTGATGAGCAACCTGGGGCTGCGGATTGCCATGAAGCAGTCCGGCGTCAAGCTGCTCGAGACCAAGGTCGGCGACCGGTACGTGCTCGAGGAGCTGAACGCGGGCGGGCTGGCGCTGGGCGGAGAGCAGAGCGGGCACATCGTGATGCCGCAGTACGCGACGACCGGCGACGGCGTGCTGACCGGCCTGCACCTGATGGCCCAGCTCGCGTCGAGCGGCAAGTCGCTGGCCGACCTCGCCGCGGTGGTGCACAAGCTGCCGCAGGTGCTGATCAACGTACGCGTCGGCAACCGCGAGGCGGGCGCGGCGGCCCCGGCGGTGCAGGCCGCGGTGGCGCTGGCCGAGAACGAGCTGGGCGAGACCGGCCGGGTGCTGCTGCGCCCGTCGGGCACCGAGCCGCTCGTCCGGGTGATGGTCGAGGCCGAGACCGAGGAGCAGGCCCGCGCCGTCGCCGAGCGGATCGCGGACGAGGTGCGCTCGGCGTCACCGGCCGCCTAGCTTCGTGAGGCGCTGGGCAGCCTCGTCGATCACGGCTTCGCGCTTGCAGAAGGCGAACCGGACGAGGTGGCTGCCCGCCGCCCGGTTGTCGTAGAAGACCTGGGTGGGCACGGCCACGACGCCGCACCGCCCGGGCAGCTCGCGGCAGAACGCGATGCCGTCGCTGCCACCCAGCGGGGTGATGTCGGCGGTGACGAAGTAGGTGCCCTCCGAGGGCAGCACGGCGAAGCCCGCCTCGGTCAGCCCGGCGGTCAGGCGGTCGCGGCGGGCCTGCAGCGCGTCACGGAAGCCGGCGAAGTAGCTGTCGGGCAGCGCCAGCGCGACGGCCACCGCCGGTTGCAGCGGGCCGGCGTTGACGAAGGTGAGGAACTGCTTCACCCGCGTCACGGCCGAGACCAGCGGGGCGGGCCCGGTGGCCCAGCCCACCTTCCACCCGGTGCACGAGAACGTCTTGCCGGCCGACGAGATGCGCAGCGTGCGCTCGCGCATGCCGGGCAGGCTCGCCAGCGGGACGTGCGGCTCGCTGCTGTCGGTGAAGACCAGGTGCTCGTACACCTCGTCGGTCACCGCCCAGGTGTCGTGCTCCTGGCACAGCGAGGCGATCAGGCCAAGCTCGGCGGCGGTGAACACCTTGCCGGTCGGGTTGTGCGGCGAGTTGAGCAGCACCAGGCGGGTGCGCGGGCCGAACGCGGCGCGCAGCTCGCCCTCGTCGAACGCGTACCTGCCGTCGGCGCCGGGCCGCAGGGTCACCGGGCGGCGGACGGCTCCGGCCAGGGTGATCGAGGCGGCGTACGAGTCGTAGTAGGGCTCGAACGTGACGACCTCGTCGCCGGGCTCGCAGAGCGCCAGGATCGCGGCCGCGATCGCCTCGGTGGCGCCCGCGGTGACGACCACCTCGGAGCCGGGGTCGCGGGCGAGGCCCCAGAACCGCTGCTCGTGCGCGGCGATGGCCTCGCGCAGGGCGGGGATGCCGGGCAGCGGCGGGTACTGGTTGGCGCCCTCCTGCAGGGCCCGCGCGGCGGCGGCCAGCATCTCGGCGGGCCCGTCGGTGTCGGGGAAGCCCTGCCCCAGGTTGATCGAGCCGGTGCGGGTCGCGAGGGCGGACATCTCGGTGAAGATCGTGGTGCCGAACGGGCGCATCCGGTCCACCAGCGGGTCGTTCGTCACTCGCTTCTCTCCATCACTCGATCGCAAAGTGCGTGCACGTCGCTGTGGCGACGGTACCGGCGCTGGAGGTGCGCTGCTTCACCTCGGCGCCGTCGACCAGCGCCCGGCAGCTGATCGTGCCCTCCGAGGTGCCGATGCGCACCGCGACCACCGACACCAGCGTCGGCGTCTCCATCTGCGCGGTGAACTTCCAGGGCAGGTCCACGTTCTGCAACCGCTTGGGCGCCTCGCCGAGCTTCTCGACGTAGAGGATCTGCGACGCCTGGCCCTCGCCGGTCACCTCGTACGTGACCGAGATGCTGCGACCGGTGACGTCGGGCGCGCCGGCCGGCAGGCTGGGCAGCTGAGTGGGCAGCTGAGTCGGCAGGTCGGGCACGTCGGGGACCTGCGGCGCCGCCGTGGGCAGGTCGGGCAGCGCCTCCTTGGCGCGGTCGGCCAGGTTGCGGGTGATCATCACGCCGGCCGTGACCAGGCCGCCGCAGAGCAGCAGCGAGACCGCCACGATCACGCCGACGATCGGCAGGCTGCTCTTGCGCGGCGCCCGCGCAGGGGGCTGAGCCGGATGCCCCGCAGGCGGCGGGCCGTAGCCGGGCGGCGGGCCGTAGCCGGGCGGCGGGCCGTAGCCGGGCGGCGGGCCGTAGCCCGGGGGGCCGTAGCCCTGCGGGGCATAACCCTGCGGGGGATAGCCGGGCGGGGCGTACGCCTGCGGCATCTCGCCGGTCGGCACGGACGGGAACTCGGACGTCGGCGGATAGTCCGGGTTCGGCGGCGGGGGCAGCGGGGCATGGCCGGGCGTGAACGCCTGATAGGGCCGGTCCACCGTCGGATCCGCTGTCGGGTCCACCGTCGGGTCGGCCGGAGGCGCCGGCCAGGGCTGCGTCGGCGCGGGCGGTCCGTTCAGGGGCGCAGTCTGCTCGGATCCGTCGTCCGGTGGCCGATTGTCCGGCTGGTTGCTGCTCACTGTCTCTCCCGATGCGAGCGCGCTGTCGTGGCGCGGTAGCCGACGGTACGCCAGCGACGCCAGCCGTTCGATGCCACGGTCGGCCGTTCGGGCCGTTCTGCGCAGTCCGTGTGCTCGAAAGGGTGCTTCTCGAGCATGACGGATGAGCGGTCGTCGGTTACGCTTCCGGCCATGTGTGGCATCGTGGGGTACGTCGGCGGTCGGCCGGCGCTCAGCATCGTTATCGACGGACTGCGGCGGCTGGAATACCGCGGATACGACTCCGCAGGCGTGGCCGTCGTCGACGACGGTGCTCTCCTGACCGAGAAGAAGGCCGGCAAGCTCGCGAACCTGGAGAAGGCGCTCGCCGAGACCGGCCGGCCCGGGATCGCCGCCGGTCGCACCGGCATCGGGCACACCCGGTGGGCGACCCACGGCGGGCCGACCGACCGCAACGCGCACCCGCACGTCTCGCAGGACGGCCGCGTGGCGGTCATCCACAACGGCATCATCGAGAACTTCTCCCGGCTGCGCGCCGAGCTCGAGGCGACCGGCGTCGAGTTCACCAGCGACACCGACACCGAGTGCGCCGCGCACCTGCTCGCCGCCGAGGTGCGCGAGCTGCGCGCGTCGGGCATGGCGGACGGCCCGCAGCTGCTCGCCGAGGGCATGCGCCGCACGGTGCGCCGGCTCGAGGGCGCGTTCACGCTGCTCGCCATCGACGTCGAGGTGCCCGACGCGGTCGTCGCCGCCCGCCGCAACTCGCCGCTGGTCGTGGGCCGCGGCGACGGCGAGAACTTCCTGGCCAGCGACGTCTCGGCGTTCATCGAGCACACCCGCGACGCGATCGAGCTGGGCCAGGACCAGGTCGTCCTGATCACCCCGGCCGGCATCGAGATCACCGGTTTCGACGGCTCGGCCCAGGAGGGCAAGCACTTCCACATCGACTGGGACGCCTCGGCCGCCGAGAAGGGCGGCTACGACTACTTCATGCTCAAGGAGATCGCCGAGCAGCCGCAGGCCATCGCCGACACCCTGCTGGGCCGGCTCTCCGACCGCGGCGAGATCGTGCTCGACGAGGTGCGGCTGACCGACCAGGACCTGCGCGACGTCGACAAGATCTTCATCATCGCCTGCGGCACCTCGTACAACGCGGGCATGGTCGCCAAGTACGCCATCGAGCACTGGGTGCGCCTGCCCTGCGAGGTCGAGCTGGCCAGCGAGTTCCGTTACCGCGACCCGATCCTCGACCGCTCGACGCTGGTGATCGTGATCAGCCAGTCGGGCGAGACGATGGACACGCTGATGGCGCTGCGCCACGCGAAGGAGCAGAAGGCGCGCGTGCTGGCCATCTGCAACACCAACGGCTCGACGATCCCGCGCGAGTCCGACGCGGTGCTGTACACGCACGGCGGCCCCGAGATCGCGGTGGCGTCGACCAAGGCGTTCCTCACCCAGCTGGTCGCCTGCTACCTGATCGGCCTGCACCTGGCCCAGATCCGCGGCGTCATGTACGCCGACGAGGTCGCCGCCGTGGTCGAGAAGCTGCAGAACACTCCGGACAGCCTGCGCCGGCTGCTGGGGTCGATGGAGGAGGTGCGCGCGCTGGGCCGCGACCTCAAGACCGCCTCGACGGTGCTGTTCATCGGGCGGCACGTCGGCTACCCCGTGGCGCTGGAGGGCGCGCTCAAGCTCAAGGAGCTCGCCTACATGCACGCCGAGGGCTTCGCCGCCGGCGAGCTCAAGCACGGGCCGATCGCGCTGATCGACGAGGGCACGCCGGTCGTCTGCGTGGTGCCGTCGCCGGCCGGGCGCGGCGTCATGCGCGACAAGGTCGTCTCGAACATCCAGGAGGTGCGCGCCCGCGGGGCCCGCACCATCGTGATCGCCGAGGAGGGCGACGAGGGCGTCCGGGCGTACGCGGACCACCTGATCCCGGTGCCGGCCACGCCGACGCTGCTCGCGCCGCTCATGACCACCGTGCCGCTGCAGATCCTCGCCTGCGAGATCGCCTCGGCCCGCGGCCACGACGTCGACCAGCCCCGCAACCTGGCCAAGTCGGTCACCGTCGAGTGACCTCGCCCGCCCGGCCGTCATCGCGCTGTTCCCAGCGTGATGGCGGCCAGCCGGTCGAGCGAGGATGACCCGCTGTCCCAGTAGCCGACGTGCCCGCCGCCGGGCGCGCTCTCGAAGACCCGTGCGCCGAACGCGGGGTCGCCCGGGTTGTGGCCGAACCACAGGTCGCGCTCCGGGCGCCCGAACGCCAGCCACGGCCCGGCCACCGGCACGCTCGCGGCCAGCGCGAGATCACGGGCGAGGCCGGCCGGCGCGACGGCGGCGTACTGGATGACGTCGTGGCTCGCGGTGGACGCCCACACCTCTCCGGGCGGCACCCGCAGATCGTGCGCGGAGTCGACGCCCACGCCCGGCGAGCCCACGAAGACCACCCCGTCGGCCGCGAGGCCAGCCCCGGCCGCCGCCCGGCCGACCACCAGCGACCCGTAGCTGTGGCCGAGCACCACCTGCCGCGCGGGCGGACCCTCGTGCCCGGCCCGCAGCCCCTCCTGGAAGTGCCGCAGCGCCGGCGTCGCGGCGTCGGCCCGGCGTGCGCTCGCCGCCTCGCCGACGAAGTCGGGCGCGTCGTAGTCCAGCCAGAGGATCGCGCTGGTCGCGGTTTGCGGGCCCAGCTCGGCGGCGCGGACGGCGACCCGCTCGGCGCGGGCCAGCTCGCCGCCGAGCGAGACCAGGTCCGCCGTCATGCCGGGCACGTGGGTGAGCACGCTGCCGGCCCGGTCGGGGTCGCCGAGCGCCACCACGGCGCGCCCCTCCCCGGCCGTGTCGAGCCGCAGCAGGTAGGCCCGCGGGCCGGACTCGCCGGCCAGCCGGTCGCTCAGCGCGGCGAGGCCGTCGCGCACCTCGCGGAGCCGATCGCGCTCGCGGCCGGTGGCGGCGGTGATCGCCCGGTCGACCTCGGCGCGCCGGTCGTCGAGCAGCAGGCGGTTGGCGGCGTCGCGGTCGGCGGCCGGCAACCCGTCGAGGCCGGCCAGCGAGGCCGGCTCCGTCGCGAGCAGCCAGTGCCGCTGCGCCACCGGCAGCCCGGACCACCAGCGCCGTACCTCGGCCGGCGAGGCGGCGCAGCCGGGACGGTCGCTGCGTGCCGGTTCGACCGTGGTGGGCATCGCCCCGGCGAGCTGGTGCAGCCGGTCGGTGGCCTCGGCGTCGGCCCGGGCCGCCAGCGCCACCGCCGCCGCGAGTTCGCCCTGACCGGCGGGCTCCGCAGTGCTTGCGTCGCGGTTCGCCGGCGCCGCGGTCAAGGCCCGGGCCAGCAGCGCCCGCGCCCGGGTCAGGGCGGCGGCGAACTCGTCGGCCGCCTGGTCGGCGAGCCAGCACCGCAGCCGGAACAGGACCAGGCGTCGGCGCAGCGCCTCCAGCCGCTTGGCGGCGGCCGTCGCGGCAGATCCGTGCCAGGCCGCTCGGAGGGCGGCCAGCCGCGGGCCGATCTCGGCGGCCAGGCGGCCGGCGATCTCGGCCCAGCGGCGCCAGGCAAGGGCGAGCGCGTGCCACCGCGCCGGGTCGGTTACCCGCAGGCGATCGCGGACCGACGACATCGCTCCGGGACTCATCGGCGCCGCGCTCATCGGACGCCGCCTCTCGGTGCGACGGTCATCGACGCTGCCCCCATCGGTGCGGCCGTCATCGGGTCAGCCGCAGACGGGTGACGGCGCGGGCGTCGGCCAGCTCGTAGTCGGCCGAGGCCGCCGTGATGCGGCGTGCGGTCTCGTCGAGGTCTGCGCCGATCATCGCGAGCTGGCCCCGGGCGGCCTCGGCGGCCAGGGCGGCCGCGTCGGTCGCCGTCCAGCGCGGGACGGCCGGAGCCTGCGGCTCCGCGCCGGTCGCGGCGGTCACCCGGTCGCCGGTGGCCGTCACATCACAGGCCGCGCGCCGCAGCGCGTCGACGTCGACTTCGAGATCGGGGTTCATCGGCAACCTCCTGGCCGCAGCGGTGGGATGCGCCGACGTTAGGGGTCGCGGACCCGCCGCGGGAGGGGCTGTGGACGGCCGCCGGCCGTTGTCCACAGGGCCGCGTACCGCCCGGCGGCGACCGATAGGGTGGGGCCGTGATCGTGGCTGTCGGCATCGACGTGGTGCTCGTGGAGCGCTTCGCCCGTGCCCTCGACCGCACGCCGCTGCTGGCGACCCGGCTCTTCACCGAGGACGAGCGGGTCACCACGTCGGGCAACCCGCGCTCCGCCGAGTCGCTGGCCGCCCGGTTCGCGGCCAAGGAAGCGGTGGCCAAGGCGCTCGGCGCGCCCGCCGGCATGCTGTGGCACGACTGCGAGATCGTCGCCGACCCCGACGGCCGTCCCTGGCTGACCGTCTCCGGCACGGTCGCCGCGGTCGCCGCGGAGCGCGGGATCAAGCGGTGGCACCTGTCGCTCTCCCACGACGGCGGGATCGCCTCGGCGATGGTGGTCGCGGAGTCCTGACCAGCGCCGGGGCAAAGTGTCGGAGCCGGGGTGTACAACCGTCGGCAACAGGCGAAGGCTGGAGGACCGATGCGGCAGGCTTGGCGGGTCGCGGATGTGCGCGCGGCGGAGAAGACGCTGATGGCGACGCTGCCCGAGGGCACCCTCATGCAGCGCGCGGCGGCCGGGCTGGCGCGGCGGTGCGCGCTGCTGCTCGAGGACGCGGGCGGCGTCTACGGCGCGCGGGTCGTGCTGCTGGTCGGCAGCGGCGACAACGGCGGCGACACGCTCTATGCCGGCGCCGCCCTGGCCCGGCGCGGGGCTCAGGTGCGCGCGCTGCTGATGAGCCCCGAGCGGGTGCACCTGGCCGGTCTGCGGGCGTTGCGCGCGGCCGGCGGCTTCACGGTGCGCGACCTGCCCGAGCGTGCCGACCTGGTGCTCGACGGCATCGTGGGCATCGGGGCGAGCGGCGGGCTGCGGCCACCCGCGGCGGCCGTGGTCGATCGGCTGGGCGAGCTTCGGGGGCGTTCGGGCGCGCGGGCCACGGTCGTGGCCGTCGACGTGCCGAGCGGCGTGGCCGTCGACACCGGGGACGTGCCCGGTGCGGCGGTGACCGCCGACGTCACTGTCACCTTCGGCTGCCTCAAGCCGGCCCACGTGCTGGGGGCGGCCGCGGTGCGCTGCGGCCAGACCGAGCTGGTCGACATCGGGCTCGGGCCCGTGCTGCGCGCCGACCCGGCGGTGTCCGTGCCTGGCTCCGGCGACGTCGCGGGCTGGTGGCCCCATCCCGGCCCGGCCGACGACAAATACACCCGCGGCGTGGTGGGCATCGCCACCGGCTCGGCCACCTATCCCGGCGCCGCGCTGCTCGGCGTGAGCGGCGCGCTCGCCGGCCCGACCGGCATGGTGCGCTACGCGGGCAGCGCCTACGAGGACGTGGTGCGCGCCCATCCCTCGGTGGTGGCCGTGCCCAGGGTCGCCGACGCCGGACGGGTGCAGGCCTGGGTGTGCGGCTCCGGTCTGGGCACCGACGACGAGGCCCGCACGACGCTGCGCAGCGTGCTCGCCACCTCGTTGCCGGTGGTGCTCGACGCCGACGCGCTCACCCTGCTGATCGACGGCAAGCACGCGGAGGACCTGCGCCGCGACGCCCCCGTGGTGGTCACGCCGCACGACGGCGAGTTCAAGCGCCTGGCGGGCGAGGCGCCCGGCGCCGACCGCGCGGGCGCCGCGCTGAGGCTGGCCTCGTGGATGAACGCGGTGGTGCTGCTCAAGGGCGACCGGACGATCGTGGCGACCCCCGCCGGCGAGGTGTGGGCCAACCCGACCGGCACGTCGGCGCTGGCCACGGCGGGCAGCGGCGACGTGCTCGCGGGGCTGCTCGGGTCGTTGCTGGCCGGCGGGCTGCCGCCCGAGCGCGCCGCGGTCGCCGCGGCGTACGCCCATGGCCTGGCCGGGCGGCGGGCCGCCGAGGACGGCCCGGTGACCGCCCCCGACATCGCATCCGCCCTGCGTGCCACCGTGCGCGACCTGACCGGTCAGTAGGCTGGAATCATGTGGCAGGCCGAAGTCCGGGTCGATCTGGACGCCATCCGGGACAACGTCGCGTCGCTGCGCGCCGGCACCACCGCCGAGGTCATGGCCGTGGTCAAGGGCGACGGTTACGGGCACGGGATGCTGCCCTCCGCGCGGGCCGCGCTGGCCGGCGGGGCCACCTGGCTCGGGGTGGCGACCCTCGACGAGGGGCTCGCGCTGCGCCGGGCGGGCTTCGACGTGCCGGTGCTGGCCTGGCTGCACTCGCCCGGGATGCCGCTGCACGAGGGCGTCACCGCCGGCATCGACCTGAGCGCGGGCAGCCTCAAGCTGCTCGGTGAGCTCGTGGCCGCGGCCCGGCGCGCGGAGCGGACGGCCCGAGTCCACCTCAAGCTCGACACCGGGCTGGCCCGCGGCGGCGCCACCCCCGCCGAGTGGCCGGCGCTTCTCGAGGCGGCGGCCAAGGCGCAGGCCGACGGCGAGGTCGAGGTGGTGGGCGTCTGGAGCCACTTCATCGCCGCCGACGAGCCCGGCCACGAGACGATCGACCACCAGCTGGCCGCGTTCGCCGACGGGCTGGCGGTCGCGGAGCGGTTCGGCGTCACGCCGCGCTACCGCCACATCGCGAACTCGGCGGCCACGCTGACCCGCCCCGACTCCCACTACGACCTGGTCCGGCCCGGCATCGCGGTCTACGGGCTGTCGCCGATCGCGGGCGAGACGTTCGGGCTGCGGCCGGCGATGACCGCGCGGGCGCGGGTCGCACTGACCAAGCGGGTGCCGGCCGGGCAGGGCGTGTCCTACGGCCACGCGTACCACACCGAGCGCGAGACGACGCTGGCGCTGGTGCCGCTGGGCTATGCCGACGGGGTGCCACGGGCGGCGTCGAACGTGGGGCCGGTGCAGCTGGGCGGCAAGCGGCGCACGGTGGCCGGGCGGGTCTGCATGGACCAGATCGTCCTCGACGTCGGCGACGACCCGGTGGTGGCCGGCGACGTGGCGACGCTGTTCGGGCCGGGCGACGACGGCTGCCCGACCGCCGACGACTGGGCCGCGGTGACCGGCACGATCAACTACGAGATCGTCACCCGGTTCGGGAGCACGCGGGTGCCGCGGGTCTACGACGGCGGCGCCGGGGGTGCGGCGTGAGCCCGGCCGCGAGGTCGCGGCGGACCAGGCAGGTCGGCATCGCGGGCGCGGCCGTCGGTGTGCTCGCGGCGGGCCTGGCAACCGCGTTCGCCGTCGAGCGGGTGCTGGTGCGCCGCTCGGTCAAGGCGCCCGGCGATCCGTACGTCGACGAGCCGTTCGGCGATCAGCCGTACGACCGCGAGATGACCGTCACCGCGGCCGACGGCACGCAGCTGCACGTCGAGATCGTCGAGCCGAAGCAGGCCGTCGACGAGCCCAAGCCCACGATCGTCTTCGTGCACGGCTTCGCGCTCGACATGGGCACCTTCTACTTCCAGCGCAAGGCGCTCGCCGAGCAGGGCGATCAGCGGTTGGTCTTCTACGACCAGCCCGGACACGGCCGGTCCAGCCGCCTCGCGTCGGGCGACTACGACATCGCGGCGCTCGGCAAGTCGCTGGCCGCGGTGCTCAACGCGGCGGTGCCCGACGGGCACATCATCCTGGTCGGCCACTCGATGGGCGGCATGACGATCATGGCGTTCGCCGAGCAGTACCCGGAGTGGTTCGGCGGCCGGGTGGTGGGCGTGGTGCTGATGTCCACCTCGGCCGGGCTGTTCGACAAGACCAAGCTGGGGCTGCAGACGCTCGTGGCCCGGGCCAGCGCGCCGTTCTTCCCGCTCTGGGGCAAGACCGCGCAGCTGGGCGGCACCACTATCGACCGGGCGCGGGTCGTCTCGTCCGATCTGGCGTGGCTGCTGACCCGGCGCTACGGGTTCGGCGAGCCGAAGCCGAGTCCGTCGCTGGTCACGTTCGTGGAGCACATGAACTCCAAGACCTCGGTCGAGACGCTGACCAAATACCTGCACACGCTCTACACGCACAACCGCTTCCCGGCGCTGTCGGCGCTGCGCGGCGTGCCGGTGCTGGTGATCGTCGGCACGCGCGACTACCTGACGCCGGTCACCCACTCGGAGGAGATCCTCAAGCATCTGCCCGAGGCGGGGCTGGTCAAGGTGGACAACAGCGGTCACGTGGTGATGCTGGAGAAGGCCGACGAGGTCAACGCCGCGCTGCTGCCGTTCCTGGAGAAGATCTCGTGAAGCTGCCCACCGTCGAGGACACCCGAGAGTTCGGGCGCCGGCTCGCCTCGGTGCTGCGCGCGGGCGATCTCGTGCTGCTGACCGGACCGCTCGGGGCGGGCAAGACCGCGCTGGTGCAGGGCATCGGGGCCGGGCTCGAGGTGTCCGGCGCGATCACGTCGCCGACGTTCGTGATCGCGCGGGTCCACCGGGGACGGGTGCCGCTGGTGCACGCGGACGCGTACCGGCTGGGCGACAGCGCCGACCCGCGCGCCGAGATCGACGACCTCGACCTGGACGCCTCCGCGGACGACGCGGTCACCGTGGTGGAGTGGGGCGCCGGGATGGTGGAGCAGCTCAACGACGAATACCTTCAGGTGCGCATCGACCGGCTCGACGACGACACCCGGGTCGTCGAGCTGGTGCCGCACGGCGGCGACTGGGCGGCGCGGGTGGCGGGCCTCGAGGTGGAGGAGTGACGGTGGACCTGGCGCAGTTGCTGCCGGACGAGTGGCGGGCCGAGCTCAGCGGCTTTCTCGACGAGAAGGCGACGGCCGCGCTGGGGCAGTTCGTGGCCGCGGAGTACGCGACCCGGACGGTCTATCCGCCGATCGAGGACCTGTTCGCGGCGTACCGGCTGTGCCCGCCGGAGCGGACCCGCGTGCTGATCCTGGGCCAGGACCCGTACCACGGGCCCGGCCAGGCGCACGGGCTCAGCTTCAGCGTGCGCGAGGGCGTACGGATCCCGCCTTCGCTGCGCAACGTGTTCAAGGAGCTCGCCGAGGACGTCGGAGTGGCGCCGCCGGCGACCGGGGACCTCACCGGGTGGGCGCGCCAGGGCGTGCTGCTGCTCAACGCGGTGCTCACCGTGCGGGCGGGCGCGGCGGCGTCGCACGGCGGCAAGGGCTGGGAGGCGTTCACCGACGCGACGATCCGGGCGCTGAACGCGCGCGACGAGCGGGTGGTGTTCCTCCTCTGGGGTGGTTACGCGCGCAAGAAGGCCGCGCTGGTCACCAACCCGGCGCACGTGGTGCTCGAGGCGGGCCATCCGAGCCCGCTCAACCGCGAGGGCTTCCGCGGCGCCCGCCCGTTCAGCGCGGCGAACAAGGCGCTGGCCGACGCCGGACGCCCGGTCGTCAACTGGGACCTCAGCACGGCGACGCCGTGAGTTGAGCCCGGTGCGCGCGCGTTAGGGTCGGGACGTGCTCGTACTGGCTCTGGACACCGCCACCCCCGCCTCGACGGCAGCCCTGGTCGAAGTGACCGCCGACGGCCTGCGCGGGGTGGCCGAGCGGCGCACCGTCGACCCGCGTGCCCATGGCGAGCGGCTGGCCCCCGAGATCGAGGCCACGCTGGCCGAGGCGGGCGCCCGTCCGGGTGACCTCGGCGCGATCGTCGCGGGGCTGGGGCCGGGGCCGTTCACCGGCCTGCGGGTCGGCCTGGCCACCGCCGCGAGCATGGCCCAGGCGCTGGGCATCCCGGCGTACGGTGTCTGCTCGCTCGACGCGCTCGGCCGGGCCGCCGGGCCGGGGCGGGTGCTGGTCGCGACCGACGCCCGCCGCCGTGAGGTCTACTTCGCCACCTACCTCGACGGCGTCCGCGTCACCGGTCCGCAGGTGGCCCGCCCGGCCGAGGTCGCCGCCGCCGTCGTCCGGGCCGGCGCCGCCGCGACGAGCCGGGCTCGCAACAGCGCTGCCACCGAGGCCGCCGCCCTGGCCGAGTCCGAGACCATCGAGGCCGCCACCGCGCTGGCCGGCGCGGACGCCGCCCGGGTCGCCGCCGCCCTGGCCCGCGCCGAGGCCGACGACCTCATCGGCCAGGCCACCGCGCGCGACGACGGCGTCGACCTCACCGGGCGCGAGTCCGCGGAACAACCGCTCGGCCTGCACGGGCTGGTCGACCGCGCCGCCGGCGAGGGCGCGCTCAAGTACGGCGACCAGTTCGGCGTGCCCGTCGAGGAGCACCTGCTCTATCCGCCCGGGGCCGCGCTGGTGGCGCTGGCGGCCGGCCGCATCCGCGACGGCGCGCCCGGCGAGCAGCTCACCCCGCTCTACCTGCGCCGCCCCGACGCGGTCGAGCCCTCCGGGCGCAAGCCGGTGCTCACCTGATGCGGATCGAACGTTTCCGCTGGTGGCACATCGCCGAGGTGCTGCCGATCGAGGAGGACCTGTTCGGCGACGAGAAGTGGTCGCCCGCGATGTTCTGGAACGAGCTGGCGCAGCGCAACTTCTACGTGGTCGCGCTCGACGGTGACGACCTGCTCGGCTATGCCGGCCTGGCCGCCACGCAGGACGAGGCGTGGGTGCAGAACATCGCCGTACGCCGATCCGGGCAGCGCCGCGGAACCGGCCGGGCTCTGCTCGAGGCGCTGCTGGCCGAGGCCGCCCGCCGCGGGATCAAGCAGACGCTGCTCGAGGTCGCGGTCGACAACGCCCCCGCCCAGCGCCTCTACGCGACGTACGACTTCGAGCCCGTCGGCATCCGTCGCGGCTACTACCAACCCAGCAACACCGACGCCCTGGTGATGATGCGCAATGGCTGACGAGCCCCTGGTCCTCGGCATCGAGACCTCCTGCGACGAGACCGGCATCGGCATCGTGCGCGGGCACACGCTGCTCGCCGACGCGCTCGCGTCCAGTGTGGACCAGCACGCTCGGTTCGGCGGGGTGGTGCCCGAGGTGGCCAGCCGCGCGCACCTCGAGGCGCTCGTCCCCACCATGCAGCGCGCGCTCGACGAGGCGAAGGTGACCCTGGCCGACATCGACGCGATCGCGGTGACCAGCGGGCCCGGGCTGGCGGGCGCGCTGCTCGTCGGCGTCGCCGCGGCCAAGGGGTACGCGCTGGCGGCCGACAAGCCGATCTACGGCGTCAACCACCTGGCCGCCCACGTCGCCGTCGACACCCTCGAGCACGGCCCGCTGCCCGAGCCCGCGATCGCGATGCTCGTCTCGGGCGGACACTCGTCGTTGCTGCTGGTCGACGACCTCACGAACGGCGTCACGCCGCTGGGCGCGACGATCGACGACGCGGCCGGCGAGGCGTTCGACAAGGTGGCCCGGCTGCTGGGGCTCGGCTTCCCCGGCGGACCGGTCATCGACCGTACGGCCCGGGACGGCGACCCCGCGTCGATCGCCTTCCCCCGGGGGCTGACCGCGCCGAAGGACCTCGTCGCGCACCGCTTCGACTTCTCGTTCTCGGGCCTGAAGACCGCGGTCGCCCGCTGGGTCGAGGCCCGCGAGCGCGCCGGCGAGCCGGTGCCGATCGCCGACGTGTCCGCCTCGTTCCAGGAGGCGGTCTGCGACGTGCTCACCGCCAAGGCGATCGAGGCCTGCCGCACGAACGGCGTGCGGACCCTGGTGATCGGCGGTGGCGTCGCCGCGAACTCGCGTCTGCGGGTGCTGGCCGAGGAGCGCGCCGCCCGGCACGGCATCGAGGTACGGGTGCCCCGCCCCCAGCTGTGCACCGACAACGGCGCGATGGTGGCGGCGCTCGGCTCGCGCCTGGTCGCGGCCGGGGTCGCGCCCAGCCGTCTCGATCTGCCTGCCGATTCCGCGATGCCATTGACCGCGGTCAGCGTTGCGGGGTAGGAAGCGGAGATGATCGCGCGGATGTGGGAAGTACGTGCGCACCCCAAGGGCTTCGACGAGCTGCTGTCCTGGGTGTGCGACGTCGCGGTGCGGCGCGTGGAGGTGCTGCCGCAGCACGTCTCGAGCGACGTCTACTCGTCCACCGACAACCGCATCGTGGTCATCACGAAGTGGCGGCACAGCCCCGAGAGCCTGCCCGCCCCGCCGGCCGACCTGGTCGCGCGGGCCCCCCACGTGTGGGACTTCACCCCCGTCGACCGCTGATCTCTCTCCACTGAGCCCACCCCGCCCACCCAGGGGGCCGGCCCGCGACGATACGGCGTTGTGGAGATCGAAAACGGGTTGTCCACAGGGAACCTGGCGTGATGTGGCGGACACTTGCGGGCACGGTAAACGCGTCGCGAAGTGTCGTACCCCGCCCGTAACGTCGGGTCTGCGATGAAGAAGCTCCCCGATCCCGACCCCGGCACCCCCGACAACCGATCCGCCACCGCCTATCTGCGGTGGCTCGTCCGGCGCTCCTGGCGATCCGTGTACGCGGCCATCGCGCTCGCCGTCCTCTGGATGCTCTGCCAGGCGTTCGTCCCCGCGATCGTCGGCAAGGCGATCGACGCCGCCACCGGCGGCGACCGCGGCGGCCTGCTCACCTGGAGCCTGGTGCTGCTCGCCGCCGGCGCCGGCCAGGCCGCCTTCGGGATCGGCCGGCACCGGTTCGCGGTGGTCAACTTCCTGGGCGGCATGTTCACCACGGTCCAGGTCACGGTCCGCCACGCCGGGCGGCTCGGCTCGGCGCTGTCCCGCCGCCTCGACACCGGCGAGGTCGTCGCGATCGGCACGTCCGACATCCGCCAGATCGGTTCGGCGATCGACATCACCGCGCGCGGCACCGGCTCGCTGCTCGCCGTGGTCACGGTGACCGTCATCCTGCTCGTCACCTCGGTGCCGCTGGGTCTCGTGGTGGTGCTCGGCGTGCCGCTGCTGATGGCGGTCGTGGGCCTGCTGATCCGCCCGCTGCACCGCCGGCAGCAGGCCTCCCGCGAGCAGCAGGGCCTGCTCACCGGCCGCGCCGCCGACCTGGTGGGCGGCCTGCGGGTGCTGCGCGGCATCGGCGGCGAGGCGGTGATGGGCGAGCGCTACCGGGCCGAGTCGCAGCTGCTGCGGGCGGCCGGGGTGCGTACGGCCCGGGTCGAGTCGCTCCTCGAGGCGGCCCAGGTGCTGCTGCCGGGCATCTTCCTGGTGCTGGTCACCTGGCTGGGCGCCCGCTTCGCGCTCGACGGCCGCATCACCGTCGGGCAGCTGGTCTCCTTCTATGCGTACGCGGCCTTCCTCGTCACGCCGTTGCGCCAGCTCACCGAGGCGATCGACAAGCTGACCCGCGGCCACGTCTCGGCCCGCCGCGTCGTGGCGATGCTGCGGACGCGGACCGACCTGCCCGACCCCGCGGAGCCGGCGCCGGCCGAGCGGTTCGCGGGCGAGCTCGCCGACCCCGCGTCCGGCGTCACCGTCCGGCCCGGTGAGATCACCGCGATCGTCGCCACCGTGCCCGCCGAGGCCGCCACGATCGCCGACCGGCTGGGCCGCTACGCCGACGGCGCCACGATCGGCGGCCTGCCGCTGAGCTCGTTCCCGCTGTCCACGGTCCGCGAGCGCATCCTGGTCGCCGACAACGACGCGCGCCTGTTCACCGGTCCGATGCGCGCGGATCTCGACCCGACCGGCAGCGGCCGGTGGCCCGCGGCGCTGCATACGGCCGCCGCGACCGACATCGTCGAGGCGCTGCCCGACGGGCTCGACAGCGAGGTCGCCGAGCGCGGCCGCACGTTCTCGGGCGGCCAGCAGCAACGTCTGCGGCTGGCGCGGGCCCTGGTCGCGGACCCCGACACGCTGATCCTGATCGAGCCGACCAGCGCCGTCGACGCGCACACCGAGGCGCGCATCGCCGACCGGCTGATCACCGCCCGTGCGGGTCGCACCACGGTGCTCTGCACGTCGAGCCCGCTGGCTCTCGACCGTACCGATCGGGTGTTGTTCGTGGAGCACGGCCGGGTGGTGGCCGAGGGCACCCATCACGAGCTGCTGGCGAGCGAGCCGAGCTATGCCCGCACCGTCCTGCGCGAGGAGGAGCAGTGAACAACCTGCTGCCGGTTGCCGATTCCGCGCAGGTGCGGCGCTACGCCCGCGACCTGTTCCGCCGCTATCCACGCGCGCTGGGCACCACGGTCGGGCTGCACGTGCTGGCCGCCGTCGCCGGGCTGGTCGGGCCGCGGCTGCTGGGCGATCTGGTCGAGGCCATCCGGCACGGCGAGGGCGTCGGCGTGGTCGACCGGCTGGCCGCGGCCATCGCGGCGTTCGTCGTGCTGCAGGCGGTGCTGGTCCGGTTCGCCTACCTGGCCTCCGCGCGGCTCGGCGAGCAGGTGCTGGCCCGGTTGCGCGAGGAGTTCGTTGATCGGGTGCTCGCGCTGCCGCTGTCCACGGTGGAGCGCGCGGGCTCGGGTGACCTGCTGACGCGGACGACGCGGGACGTCGACGCGCTGTCACGCTGCGTGCGGCTCGCGGTGCCCGAGACCGCGATCGCGCTGATCACCGTGGTGCTGGTGGTCGGCGCGCTGGTCCTCACCGGGCCGCTGCTCGCGCTGCCGATGCTGGTCGCCGTGCCGATCATCGTGGTCAGCACGAGGTGGTACCTGCGCCGAGCCCCCGACGGCTACCTCCGTCAGAACGCGGTGTACTCGACCGTGACCGACGGGCTGGCCGAGACGGTCGAGGGCGCGCGCACGGTCGACGCGCTGCGCCGCCGGCCGCAACGCATCGAGCGCTCCGACGCCGACCTGAGCAGGTCGTGGGTCGCCGAGAGATACACCCTGTTCCTGCGTACGGTGTGGTTCCCGGCCATCGAGGTCAGCTACGTGCTGCCGGTGGTGGCGACGCTGCTCGTCGGCGGATGGTTCTATCTGCACGGCACGGTGTCGCTCGGGCAGCTGACCGCCGCGGTGATCTACGTGCAGCTGCTGATCGATCCGCTCGACCGGATGCTCGGCTGGCTCGACGAGGTGCAGGTGGGCGCCGCGTCGCTGGCCCGGCTGCTGGGCGTGGCGGCAGAACCGGGTGAGGAGCAGGCGGGTTCCGACGCGCGACCGGACGGCGCCCGCATCGAGGTGCGCGACGTCCGGTTCTCCTACGTCGCCGGTCGCGAGGTGCTGCACGGCATCGACCTGACGCTCGAACCGGGGGAGCGGCTCGCCGTGGTCGGCCCGTCGGGTGCGGGCAAGTCGACGCTCGGGCGGCTGCTCGCCGGGGTTCACGAGCCGACCGGTGGCACGATCACCGTGGGCGGGGTGCCGCTGCACGACCTGTCCCTCGATCGGCTGCGCACCGAGGTGGCGCTGGTGACGCAGGAGCATCACGTCTTTATCGGTACGGTGCGCGACAACATCGCGATGGTCCGGCCCGGCGCGGGCGACGACCAGGTGCGGGCGGCGCTGGCGGCGGTTCATGCGCTGGAGTGGGCGTCCGCGCTGCCCGACGGCCTCGAAACGGTCGTCGGGTCGGGTGGGCATCCGCTGACGGCTGCTCAGGCGCAGCAGCTGGCGCTGGCCCGGCTGGTGCTGGCCGACCCGCACACGCTGGTGCTCGACGAGGCGACGTCGCTGCTCGACCCGCGGGCGGCGCGCGACCTGGAACGTTCGCTGGCCGCTGTGCTGCGAGGGCGTACGGTCGTGGCGATCGCGCACCGGCTCTTCTCGGCCCACGACGCCGACCGCGTCGCGGTGGTCGAGGACGGCCGCATCACCGAGCTGGGCTCCCACGACGAGCTGGTCGCCGCCGACGGCCCTTACGCGGCTTTGTGGCGCTCCTGGCATGGCGAGCGACCCCTCGACCCGTCCGACGAGGGCGCTTCCCGGGCGGCGGCTGCCCGCTGACGGGTGGACCGGAGGAGAGGGGAGGGTGCCGACGCGGTGGCGCGAGGCGAATGCCGGTTCGGCGCGCGGAAGAGCCGGTGCGGGGGCGTGGGAGAGCCGCCATGCGGGCTCGCGAGGAACGCGGCGCGGGCGCGCCCGAGAGTTGCGGCGCGGACGCGGGGGAAAAGAGGCGGCCGCGGCGAACGGCGTGGTGCGGGGCGGGCGAACGGCGCGGAGCGGGTGAACGGCGCCGGGCAAGCGAACGGCGCGGCGCGGGCGAACGGCGCAGAGCATGCGAACTGCGAATGGCGCGGTGAGGCGAACGGCGCGGTGAGGCGAACGGCGCGGTGAGGCGAACGGCGCGGTGAGGCGAACGGCGCGGTGAGGCGAACGGCGCGGTGAGGCGAACGGCGCGGTGAGGCGAACGGCGCGGCGAGGCGAACGGCGTGGCGAGGCGAACGGCGTGGCGAGGCGAACGGCGTGGCGCGGCGAGGCGAACGGCGCGGGGGTCAGGCGCGCATCAGGGCGATGAAGACGCCGAGCAGAACGAGCGTGGCGGCGGCGACGGCGAAGAGGATGAGCAGGTCGCGGCTGGGTTCTTCGGCCGAGGCCGCCGCGGCGGCGGCCGCGGGCGCGTCGGCGGGCAGGTCGTGCACGACGGCGGCCAGCTCGTCGAGGGTGCGGGCGCCGTGGGCGACCTTGGCGCGCTCGGCGAACTCGTCCAGGGTGAGGCGGCCCGCGCCGGCGTGCCGTTCGAGCGCGGCCACCGTGCGCTCGCGGTCCTCGTCGGATGCCCGGATGTCCACGGCGGCACTCTACCGCCGCGGCGCGACCGCCGGCGCGTGCCGGAGGTCGCGGGGTTGGGGGAAGGCGACGAAAAAGGCGCGTCCCGCAGCGGGACGCGCCTTTTCGGTGAAGCCGATGGATCAGAAGCCGGGGCCGTGCTGGTGGCCGTGGCCACCGTGGCTGTGGCCGTGACCGCCGGCAGCGGCGGGCTCCGGCTCGGCCGGCTTGTCGACCACGAGGCTCTCCGTGGTCAGCAGCAGACCGGCGATCGACACGGCGTTGGAGACCGCGTTGCGGGTCACCTTGACCGGGTCGATGATGCCGGCGGCCGCCAGGTCGACGTACTCGTCGGTGGCCGCGTTGAGGCCGTGGCCCCAGCCCAGCTCGGCGACCTTGCCCACCACGACGTAGCCGTCGTGGCCGGCGTTCTGCGCGATCCAGCGCAGCGGCTCCACCAGCGCCTTGCGGACGATGGAGACGCCGATCGCCTCCTCGCCGGTGAGGCCGAGACCGCCGTCGAGCTCCGTGGCCACCTGGGCGAGGGCGGCGCCGCCGCCGGGGACGGTGCCCTCCTCGACCGCGGCCTTGGTCGCCGCGATGGCGTCCTCGATGCGGTGCTTGCGCTCCTTCATCTCGACCTCGGTCGCGGCGCCGACCTTGATCACCGCGATGCCGCCGGAGAGCTTCGCCAGCCGCTCCTGCAGCTTCTCGCGGTCCCAGTCGGAGTCGGAGGCCTCGATCTCCTTGCGGATCTGGGAGACCCGGTCGGTGACGTCGGCGGACTTGCCGCCACCGTCGACGATCGTGGTGTTCTCCTTGTCGACCACGACGCGCCGGGCGGTGCCCAGCATGTCGAGGGTGACCTGGTCGAGCTTGTAGCCGAGCTCGGGGGCGATGAGCTCGCCGCCGGTGGCGATCGCCAGGTCCTGCAGCATCGCCTTGCGCCGGTCGCCGAAGCCGGGCGCCTTGACGGCGGCCACCTTCAGCGTCT
This sequence comes from Actinoplanes sp. URMC 104, assembly GCF_051386375.1. Taxonomy (NCBI): domain Bacteria; kingdom Bacillati; phylum Actinomycetota; class Actinomycetes; order Micromonosporales; family Micromonosporaceae; genus Actinoplanes; species Actinoplanes sp. URMC 104. The sequence goes on from NZ_JBPQTO010000004.1 coordinate 710,731, forward strand.
TGCGGATCGCGTTGACCACCAGCGTGGACAGGGCCTGACCCTCGACGTCCTCCGCGATGATCAGCAGCGGCTTGCCGGACTGGAGCACCTTCTCCAGCAGCGGCAGCATCTCCTCGATGCTGGAGATCTTCTGGGTGGTGATCAGGATGTGCGCGTCCTCGAGGACGGCCTCCTGCGACTCGGCGTCGGTCACGAAGTTCGGGGAGATGAAGCCCTTGTCGAACTGCAGACCCTCGGTGACGTCGAGCTCGGTCGACAGGGTCGAGCCCTCCTCGACGGTGATGACACCGTCGCGGCCGACGCGGTCCATCGCCTCGGCGATGAGCTCGCCGATGGTGGAGTCCTGCGCCGAGATGGTGGCCACGTTCGCGATCGCCTTGTGGTCGGCGACCTCGACGGCCTTCGCCAGCAGCGCCTTGGAGACGGTCTCGGCGGCCTGGTCCATGCCGCGCTTGAGGCCGATCGGGTTGGCGCCCGCGGTCACGTTGCGCAGACCCTCACGCACCAGGGCCTGAGCGAGCACGGTCGCAGTGGTGGTCCCGTCGCCGGCGACGTCGTTGGTCTTGGTCGCCACCTCCTTGACCAGCTGCGCGCCGAGGTTCTCGTACGGGTCGGTGAGCTCGATCTCCTTGGCGATGGTGACGCCGTCGTTGGTGATCGTGGGCGCGCCGAACTTCTTGTCCAGCACGACGTTGCGGCCGCGCGGCCCGAGGGTGACCTTGACCGTGTCGGCGAGCGAGTTGACGCCGTGCTCGAGCAGGTGGCGGGCGTCGTCCGAGAAGCTGAGAATCTTCGCCATTGTTCAATAGCCCTTCACGCACCACCGCCCTGACCCGTCGCGCGGGCCAGGGCGGTAAGCACTGTCAGTAGGTCACTTCTCGATGACCGCGAGGACGTCGCGGGCGGAGAGCACCAGGTACTCCTCGCCGGCGTACTTGACCTCGGTGCCGCCGTACTTCGAGTACAGGACCGTCTCGCCGACCTTGACGTCAACCGGGATGCGGTTGCCCTTGTCGTCGATGCGGCCGGGGCCGACAGCGAGGACGGTGCCCTCCTGCGGCTTCTCCTTGGCGGTGTCGGGGATCACGATGCCCGACGCCGTGGTCGTCTCAGCCTCGTTCGCCTGGACCACGATGCGGTCCTCGAGCGGCTTGATCGCAACCTTGGTCGCGGTAGTCACGGGCATACCCTCCTGGGTATCAGGTTCCGCCGGTCAAGTGTTGGCCGGTCTTGATGCCTCATGCCACCGGGCGGGGCCGTCGTCGCGGGTGCCGGTCCGCCTGGTGCCTAACCACGCGCCCGGATGGCCGCGTGGCTGGCACCCTCATGTTGAGAGTGCTAATCGGAGATTAGGCCGGAACTAGCACTCCGTCAACCAGAGTGCCAATGATGTCGTGCGGGAGAGAATGCCTGCGTGACTGCGGACTTGAGGACCCCCGAAGGCATCGAGGCGCTGGCGGCGGCGGGCGAGGTGGCGGGCCTGGATCCGCTCGCCGCGGCCTCGGCTCTGCGGTCCCGCGGCGTCCCCGGCGACCTCGCCGCGGCGGCGCTGACGCAGGTCGATCTGAGGCGCCGCGCGGCCTCGAAGTTCGGTCCCGACGCCGCGTCGATGTTCTTCACGCGCGCCGGCCTCGAGCAGGCGACCCGGCGGGTGGTGGCCGACCGGCGGGCGGCCCGGCTCGCCGCCGCGGGCGTCCGCACGCTGGCCGACCTCGGGTGCGGTCTCGGCTCCGACGCGCTGGCGGCGGCGCGGGCGGGCATCACGGTCCACGCCGTCGACGCCGATCCCGTCACCGCCGCGACTGCCGCCGCCAACGTCGAAGCGCTCGGCCTCGCGGACCGGATCACGGTCGAGTGCGCGGACGCCACCTCCGTACGGGTGGAGGCGTTCGACGCGGTCTTCGCCGACCCCGCGCGGCGCCGGGCGGGCCGCGGCCGGGTCTTCGACCCCCGGTCGTACTCGCCGCCCTGGGACTTCATCGCCGGGCTGGCCGAGCGGGTGCCGCGCACCGTGCTCAAGCTGGCGCCCGGGATCGACCACGCGCTGCTGCCGCCCGGCGCCGAGGGGGAGTGGGTGAGCGTCGGCGGCGACCTGGTGGAGGCCGCCTTCTGGTGCGGGCCGCTGGCGGAGGCGCCACGCCGCGCGACGCTGCTGCCCGCGGAACAGCGACGCCCGCCCGCGGAAGGAAGAACGGACGGGCGTGCAGGGAGGCGAGCGGACGAGCGCGGCGAGGCCGGGGTGGACAGGCGAACGGATGGGAGCGGGGAGACCCGGGCGGACGGGGCGGGGGAGTGGCAGTTGACCGGGAGCGGCGCGCGGGTGGCGCCGGTGGGCGGCGTGGGGGCGTACCTCTGTGACCCGGATCCGGCCGTCGTGCGGTCGCACCTCGTGGCGGAGTTCGCCGAGACCGTGAACGGCCGGCTCGCCGACCCGGAGATCGCGTACGTCTACACGGACGAGCCGGCGGTCACCCCGTACGCCCGCTGTTTGGAGATCACCGACGTGCTGCCGTTCTCGCTCAAGCGGCTGCGGGCGCTGCTGCGGGAGCGCGGCGTGGGCCGTCTGGAGATCCGCAAGCGCGGCTCCGCCCTGGAACCGGACCAGCTGCGCCGCGACCTCCGACTGGCCGGCCCGGCGGCGGCGTCGCTGGTGCTCACGCGGGTGGCGGGCGCGCCGACCGTGATCCTCTGCCGCGCGTAGCGGCGGAGTAGCCTGCGCGCCATGGCGAAGAAGGCCGCCGCCGGCACGCCGGCCACCGCGCTGCTCACCGCGCAGAAGGTCGAGCACACCCTGCATCCGTACGACGTCTCGCCGGACGCGCCCAACTACGGCGCGCTGGTGGCCGAGGCGCTGGGCATCGGGCCGGAACGGGTCTTCAAGACGCTGATCGCGGACGTCGACGGGTCGCTCGTGGTGGGGGTGGTTCCGGTGACCGGCGATCTGGACCTCAAGGCGCTCGCGCACGCCGCGGGGGGCAAACGGGCAAACCTCGCCGACCGCGCCGCCGCGGAGCGCAGCAGCGGATACGTGCGTGGTGGGATCAGCCCGCTCGGGCAGCGCAAGAGGTTGCCCACGGTGATCGACGACTCCGCCCTGGGCCTCGACCGGATGTACGTCTCGGCCGGTCGGCGCGGCCTGCAGGTGGGCCTCGCGCCGGCGGATCTGGTGCGTCTCACCGGGGCGACCACGGCAGCAATCCGGACATAGAGGTCGAAACCACCGGGCTCGGCGGCGACCGTTACGACAACGTTACGCCCCGAGAGGATCTTTCTCCCGAGAACGGTCCAGATCGGGCACGGACCTGACTTAGCGTCACATGGTGAGTCACGCCCGCGATCGATCGGAGTCGAGCGACGCGCCTTCACCAGGGTCTTTCTGCTCCTACCACCTCCGTGTTGCCGGATTGTTATGCCCGGTTACGAGATCGCCCGCCGACACCGCTTGTGTAACCGGGCGCAACCGGAATACGTTGCCGGACACAACAAACTAGCTCCTGATCACTCTGTGCACTTGATCACTGAAGCGTCTCGGGGAGCGACACTCCCGCAGCGCACACTCTCGAATCCGATCGAAGGCCCGGATTTACCCGAAAGGACACAAGGAATGCGTAAGGGACTGTTCGCCCTTGCCGCGGTCGGCCTGCTGGCCACCGGCAGCATGGCCGCATGTGGCGACGACAGCGGCAGCGACTCCGGCAGCGGCAGCAGCGGCGGTGGCTCCGCGGCCGCCGGCAAGGTTGGCGTCATCCTGCCGGACACCAAGAGCTCGCAGCGGTGGGGCACCGACGACCCGAAGTTTCTGAAGGCGGCGTTCGACGAGGCCGGCGTTCAGGTCGACATCCAGAACGCGCAGGGCGACAAGAACCAGTTCCAGACCATCGCCGACGGCATGATCTCGAGCGGCGTCAAGGTTCTCATGATCGTCAACCTCGACTCCGGCACCGGTAAGGCCGTCCTCGAGAAGGCCAAGAAGGCCGGTATCGCGACGATCGACTACGACCGTCTCACGCTCAGCGGCGGCGCGGACTACTACGTGTCGTTCGACAACGTCAAGGTCGGCGAGCTGCAGGGTGAGGGCCTGATCAACTGCCTCACCGAGAAGAAGTACACCAAGCCGGTCGTCGCCGAGCTCAACGGCGCCCCGACCGACAACAACGCCACGCTGTTCAAGCAGGGCTACGACTCGAAGCTCAAGCCGAAGTACGACGACGGCACCTTCACCAAGGGCCCGGACCAGAGCGTTCCGGACTGGGACAACGCGCAGGCCGGCACGATCTTCGAGCAGATGCTGACCGGCAACAAGAACATCAAGGGTGTTCTCGCCGCGAACGACGGCCTCGGCAACGCGGCCATCCAGGTGCTGAAGAAGAACAAGCTCAACGGCCAGGTCCCGGTCACCGGCCAGGACGCCACCGTTCAGGGCCTGCAGAACATCCTCGCCGGCGACCAGTGCATGACGGTCTACAAGGCGATCAAGAAGGAGGCCGACGCGGCCTCGAAGCTGGCGATCGCGCTGGCCAAGAACGAGAAGCCGACCACGGCCACCGGCACCACCAAGGACCCGGAGTCGGGCAAGGACGTTCCCTCGGTCCTGCTGGACCCGCAGTCCATCACCAAGGAGAACGTCAAGGACGTCATCGCCGACGGCTTCGTCACCAAGGACGCCGTCTGCACCGCTGACTTCGCGAAGTTCTGCACCGAAGCGGGCATCAGCTGAAAAACCCTCAACTGATGGCGGGCTAGTCCCGAACTGACGACGGCGTCGCTCACCCCCCGGTCACCGGGGGTGTGGGCGGCGCCGGAGTTGGGTTTCCCCCCACCCTGCCGCCCTGGCTCTGCCACGGGCGGCAAACCCGGTCACTTAGCGAAGGAGAACCACCGTGGCCGCGACACCCCTCTTGGAACTCAGCGGGATCAACAAAGCATTCGGTCCCGTCCAGGTTCTGCACGACGTTGCCCTCAGCGTCTACCCCGGCGAGGTCACCGCCCTCGTCGGCGACAACGGCGCCGGCAAGTCGACGCTCGTCAAGTGCATCAGCGGCATCTATCAGATCGACTCGGGCACGGTGACCTTCGAAGGCAACCCGGTGGCGATCCACGGCCCCAGCGACGCCTCGGGGCTCGGCATCGAGGTCGTCTACCAGGACCTCGCGCTGTGCGACAACCTCGATGTCGTTCAGAACATGTTCCTCGGCCGTGAGAAGAAGCGCGGCATCGTCCTGGACGAGCCGACCATGGAGCAGATGGCCGGCGACGCCCTCGCCAGTCTCTCGGTGCGCACCCTGAAGTCGCTGCGGCAGCTGGTCGCCAGCCTCTCCGGTGGGCAGCGACAGACCGTGGCGATCGCCAAGGCCGTGCTGTGGAACTCGAAGATCGTGATCCTCGACGAGCCGACCGCCGCCCTCGGCGTGGCGCAGACCGCCCAGGTGCTCGAGCTCGTCCGGCGTCTCGCCGACAACGGCCTCGGCGTCGTGCTGATCTCGCACAACATGAACGACGTGTTCGCGGTCTCGGACCGGATCGCGACGCTGTACCTCGGCCGGATGGCGGCTCAGGTCAAGACCACCGACGTGACCCACTCCCAGGTGGTGGAGCTCATCACCGGCGGCCGCAGCGGCAACATCGGCCTGCCTCCCGAGAAGCCGGCTGACTTCGGCGGGGACGTCGTCGACATCACGCCGGGAGGCGACAAGTGACCACCACCACGACTACCACGGCCGGCGGCGTCAAGGTCGTCAAGCCGACCGTCGGCAGCTACATCAACGACTACTGGAGCCGGGTCCGCGGCGGCGACCTCGGCGGTCTGCCGGCCATCCTCGGCCTCATCGTGCTGAGCCTGATCTTCGGCGTCGCCCGGGACACGTTCTTCAGCGGCCTCAACTTCGCGAACCTGTTCAACCAGGGCGCCATCTACGTCTTCATCGCGATGGGCCTGGTCTTCGTCCTGCTGCTGGGCGAGATCGACCTGTCCGCCGGTTACACCTCCGGCGTGTGTGGCGCGGTCGCCGCGATCCTGCTGACCAACCACGGCTGGGACTGGTACACCGCGATCCCGGTCTCGCTGGCCACCGGCCTCGTGATCGGCTTCGTGCTCGGCTTCCTGGTCGCCAAGATCGGCATCCCGTCGTTCGTCGTCACGCTGGCCGCGTTCCTGGGCTTCCAGGGCCTGCTGCTCGTGCTCCTCGGCGGCGGCACCAACATCTCGACCCGCAACGAGTTCTTCAACTCCCTCAACAACGACAACATGTCGGTCACGTGGAGCTGGATCCTCGCGGTCGTCGCGGTCGCGGGCTACGCCCTCGCGCAGTTCAACCAGGTCCGCAGCCGGGCCAAGCGCGGTCTGGTGACCGACCCGCTCGGCATCGTGCTCATGCGCATCGGCGGCCTCGCCGTGCTGATCTTCGTGGCCACCGCGATCCTGAGCCAGGAGCGCGCGATCAACCCGGCGATCAACTCGCTCAAGGGCGTTCCGATCGTCGTCCCGATCATCGGCTTCTTCCTGGTGCTCTGGACCTTCGTGCTCGGCCGCACCAGCTACGGCCGGCACATCTACGCCGTCGGTGGCAACACCGAGGCGGCCCGCCGCGCCGGCATCCCGGTCGACCGGATCCGCATCTCGGTCTTCGTGATCGGCTCGTTCATGGCCTCGATCGGCGGCATCATGGCCGTCAGCCGGGCCAGCTCGGTCGACCCGAACACCGGTGGCAGCAACATCCTGCTGTACTCGGTGGGCGCGGCCGTCATCGGCGGCACCAGCCTCTTCGGCGGCAAGGGCAAGGTCATCAACGCCGTCATCGGTGGCGCGGTCATCGCGGTCATCGACAACGGCATGGGCCTGATGGGCTTCAGCTCCGGCACCAAGTTCATCGTGACCGGTCTCATCCTGCTGGTCGCCGCGAGCGTCGACGCCCTGGCCCGGCGCAGAGCGGCCGCAACCGGCAACCGATGAGCGACATCCGCCTGGCTCCGGGGACGGCACGCTGATGCGAGCCGGCCCCAGCCAGGAGGAGGTGCGCCGGCACAATCTCGGGACGCTGCTGCGGTACGTACACGTGCACGGGGCGACGTCCCGGGCCGAACTCACCAGCCGGCTCGGCCTGAACCGCAGCACCATCGGGGCCCTGACCGCCGAGCTGACCACCGCAGGGCTGGTCAGCGAGGCGGCACCACGAGAGACCGGCCGGGCCGGGCGACCGTCGCTGGTCGTCCGGCCCGAGTCGTCCCGGGTGTACGCGTACGCGCTGAGCATCGAGGTGGACCGCCTGCGGGCGGCCCGGGTCGGGCTGGGCGGCCGCATCCTCGACCGCCGCGAGACCGACCGGCCGCGCGGCATGCAGGTGCTCGACGCGGTGCAGCCGCTGGCCGAGTTCGTCCGGGAGATGCGTGCCGGCGTGCCCGACGACGACACCCGCTACGTCGGCACCGGCGTGGCGGTGGCCGGGATGGTCCGCCGGGTGGACGGCATGGTCCGCCTGGCGCCCACGATCGGCTGGGTCGAGGAGCCCGTCGGGGCCGCGCTGCGGGCGTCCCTGGGCGACGTGGGCCGGCTGACGCTGGGCAACCACGCCGACGTCTCCGCGCTGGTCGAGCACAGCCGCGGCGCGGCCGCGGGCTGCGACAACGTCATCTACCTCTACGGCGACGTGGGGGTGGGTGCCGGCATCATCGCCGACGGGCGCCGGGTGGCCGGGCACGGCGGCTACGGCGGCGAGGTCGGCCACATGGTGGTCAACCCCTACGGCCGCGAGTGCAGCTGCGGCTCGCGCGGCTGCTGGGAGACCGAGATCGGCGAGTACGCCCTGCTCAAGCACGCCGGCCGGGAGTCGCAGAGCGGCCGTGAGGCCGTGCTGGGCGTCGTCGAGGCGGCGATGCGCGGCGACAGCCAGGCCCAGTTCGCCGTCCGCCAGGTGGGCGAGTGGCTCGGCTTCGGCGTCGGCAACCTGGTCAACATCTTCAACCCCGAGGCCGTCATCTTCGGCGGCACCCTCCGCGACGTCTACCTGGTGGCCGCCGCCCAGATCCGCAGCCGCCTCACCGCCATCGCGCTGCCCGCCTGCCGCGAGCACATCCGGCTGCGCACCCCGGAGCTCGGCAACGACGCGGCCCTGATCGGCGCGGCCGAGCTCGCCTTCGAGCACCTCCTCGAGGACCCGCTGCTCTCCTGACCCGTCCACCACCGCCGAGAAGCCGTTCCGCTCCCGCGGGACGGCTTCTTCGTGCGGGCCTCCGGACGGGGTATCCGGCGATGATCAAGTGCGTCTATGCTGCCCGCCGTGACCGAGCCCGACGCCGTCCTGTTCGATCCGGCGGACGCCTACCCCGAGGTCCGCGTGCTGCGGGAGCTGCTGGCCGCGCGCGACTTCGACGCTGCCCGCCGGCTGGCCGACGGGCTGCCGCCGGCCGGCCGCACGATGCTGTTGCGGGCGGCCGCCGAGGTGCAGGACGTCGAGGATCAGGTCCGCGAGGTGCTCGCCCGGAATCCGGCGGACGCGGCGGCCGCGGCGGTGCTGGGCTTCCGGTACATCGACATCGGGTGGAACATCCGCTCGACCGCCCGGGCCGACCAGGTGAGCGCCAAGCAGTTCGAGCTGTTCCACGACTGGCTGCGCAAGGCCGAGGTGGTGCTCCTCGACGCGACCGCCCGCCACCCGCGGGACCCGGCGCTCTGGACGGCCCGCACGCTGGCGGCGCGCGGCCTGGAGCTGGGCATCGCCGAGACGCGGCGCCGCTACGACAGGGCCGTGGCCGCCGACCCCCACCACCTGCCGGCGCAGATGCAGCTGCTGCAGTCGCTGTGCCCCAAGTGGGGTGGCACCTGGGAGGGCCTGCACTCGTGGGCGCGGGAGGCGATGCTGGCCGCGCCGCCGGGCTCGGCCCAGGGCGTCCTGGTCGCGGAGGCCCACGTCGAGCACACCCTGGACCTGCCCGCGGGCACCAGCACCGCGTACCTGAACGGCGGGCCCGTCCGCACGGAGCTCTACGAGGCCGCCGAGCGGTCCGTGCTGCACCCGGGCTTCGGCCGCGACCACGGCTGGGTCCAGGCCGCGAGCACGTTCGCGATGGTCTTCAGCCTGATCCGCGACCGGCGTGCCGCGGCCGCGATGTTCACCATGCTCGGCGACCTGGCCACCGAGTACCCGTGGGCGTACCTGGGCGACGACCCCGCCGAGCAGGTCCGCAACCGGCGGCGCCGGGCGCTGGCCGCGGAGGAGCCCGATGATCGAGCAGATCGAGGTCGACGGCGTGCCGGCGCTGGTCGCACCCGCATCCGGGCCGGCGCACGCCGGGATCGCCTTCCGGGTCGGGTTCGCCGACGAGCCACTGGCCCGGCGCGGCGTCACGCACCTGGTCGAGCACCTCGCGCTGTTCTCGACCGGTGGCGCGGACTACCACTACAACGGCGCCACGGGCGTCGAGCACACGTTCTTCCACATGCAGGGCTCCGAGGACGAGCTGGCGGCCTTCCTCACGGGGGTCTGCGCCTCGCTGCGCGACCTGCCCCTGCAGCGGCTCGCCGTCGAGAAGGACCTGCTGCGCGCCGAGGCGAACGGACGCAACCCGGCTGCGGCCGGTCCGATGGCGCTGTGGCGGCACGGTGCCCGCGACCACGGCATGCCCAGCTATCCGGAGTGGGGCCTGCCGGCGATCACCGCCGACGACCTGCAGGCCTGGGTGCGGCGCTACTTCACCAGGGAGAACGCCGTGCTCTGGGTGGCCGGCGACGGCGTGCCGGCGGGTCTGCGGCTCGACCTGCCGTCCGGCGTACGCCGCGACCCGCCCGCGATGTCGTCCGCCCTGCCGGCGACGCCTGCCTGGTTCGGCGGCTCGTCCGGGATGCTGGTGTGGGACGCCCTGGTGCCGCGCGCCGCGCGCTCGTCGGTGTTCGCCGGGGTGCTCGAGCGGGCGATGTTCCGCGAGCTGCGGCAGGAGGGCGGGCTGTCGTACGCCGCCCACACCGGCTACGAACCGCTCGGAGCGGACCGCGCGCTGGTGACCGCGGTCGCGGACACGCTGCCCGGCAAGCAGAACGCCGTGCTCGGCGGGTTCGTCGACGTGCTCGCCGCGCTGCGGGTGGGCCGGGTCGAGGAGACCGACGTGGCCGCGGTCGTGAAGAAGCAGGCCGAGGCGCTGCGGCAGGCCGACGAGCAGGGCACGCGGCTGCCGGGACAGGCGCTGGGCCTGCTGGCCGGCCGCCCGGTGCGCGAGGCCGGCGAGGCGGTCGCGGAGGTGCGGGCCGTCGGCGTCGCCGAGGTCGCGCAGGTGGCGGCCGAGGCCTGGGACGCCGGTCTGCTGATGACCCCGCAGACCCGCGGCGACTGGGTCGGCTTCACGGCCGCACCCGTCCGCTCCGAGCAGGCCGTGTCCGGTTCCGCGTACCGGTCGCTGGAGACCCCGGGCGAGCGGCTGATCGTCGGGCCCGAGGGCGTCAGCGTCGTCGCCGGCGACAACTGCGCGACCGTACGCTTCGACGCCTGCGCCATCGTGCGGGCCTGGCCGGACGGCGCGCGCCAGCTCGTCGGCGCCGACGGCATCGCGGTGCTGGTCGAGCCCACGCTGTTCACCGGCGGGGCGGCCGCCGTGGGACGGATCGACGCCGGCGTGCCGGCCGCCGTACGGGTCGACGAGCCCGCCCGCGACCCCGAGGACGTCCCGCAGCCGGCGCCGGCCCCGTCGCGTGGGTCGCAGGTGCGCCGCGGCTCCGCGATCGGTGGACTGCTGGCCCGCGCGCGGCGGGCCGTTCGTCGCTGACGCCGCCTATGGACGACGGCGAATCTGTGGAAACGTAGTCGTCCACGGGCGGACGACGGCGGGGGACGACATGTCCGGAGGAGCAGATCCTGCGGGAGCAGCAGCGAGCGGCACCCGGCTGCGGCCGCCGCGGCATCCCGTCGACCGCCGCGCCGTCGGCTGGTGGACGACCGACCTGCTGTTGCTGTTCGCCGCGCCGGTGGTGGTGCTGCTCGTGCTGGGCCTGCTGATCCGGCCCGCGCGGTTCTGGCTGCTGACGCCCGCCCTCGTCGTCGCGGTGATCGGGCTGGTGGCGGCGGTGGCGCTGCCCCGCTGGTGGTTCCGCGTGCACCGGTGGGAGGTCACCGGCACGGCCGTCTACACCCGTACGGGCCGGTTCTGGCAGGAGTGGCGGGTGGCGCCGCTGTCGCGCATCCAGACCGTGGACACCCGTCGCGGCCCGATCGAGCAGCGGTTCGGCCTGGCCACGGTGGTCGTGACGACGGCGTCGGCCAAGGGTGCGGTGACCCTGCCCGGCCTCGCGCACGCGCTGGCCGAGGACCTCGCCGAGCAGCTCACCGCCGCCACGCAGGCCGTGCCCGGTGATGCCACGTGAGCGAGCAGTGGCGCCGGCTCGATCGGCGGGCCGTGCCGGTGGCGGCGCTGTTCATGCTCGGGGTCGCGGTGCTGGCCGGCGTCCCGACCGCGATCGGGCTGTCGGAGATCTCCACCGCGGTCGCGCTGGGCTGGGTGCTGCCCGGCTCGGTGCTGGTGGTGGCGGCCGGCACGGTCGCCGAGTGGCTGCGGCTGCGCTTCAGCCGCTACCGCGTCGGCCCCGACCGGGTCGAGCTGCACACCGGCGTGCTGATCCGCACCCGTCGCTCGCTGCAGCGCGACCGAATCCGTGCGGTCGACGTCACCGCCAACCCGCTGCTGCGGGTGTTCGGGCTGGTCTCGGTGCGGATCGGCACGGGGGAGCACGCCGACGAGGGGACCGTGCGGCTGACCCCGGTCACCCGTGCCACCGGCGAGGAGCTGCGCCGGACGCTGCTGGACCGCCCCGCGGGCACGGTCACCGAGGGCACGCTCGCCGTGCTCGACCCGCGCTGGATCCGCTACGCGCCGGTGTCGTTCGTCGCGCCCCTGCTGGGCGTCTCCGCGATCGGCGGCGCGCTCAACGTCGCGGACTGGTTCGGCCGGGCCGGCGGGCTGGTCGACTGGGCGATCGACCGGCTCGGCGGGCTGGGCCTGATCGGCGCCCTCGCCGTGCTGCTCGGACTGGCGCTCGTGGTGGGCGTCCTGGGCGCGCTCGGGCTGTGGGTGGAGATGTGGTGGGGCTACCGGCTCGACCGCGAGCCGGGCGGCACGCTGCGGGTGCGCCGGGGGCTGCTGACCACCCGGTCGATCTCGGTGGAGGAGGACCGCGTGCGCGGCGCCGAGCTCGTCGAGCCGCTGGGGACGCGGCTGGCCGGAGCGGCACGGGTCGACGTGCTGACCACCGGCATGGCGACCGGCGCCGAGCGGAACAAGACCCAGCACGGCACGCTGGTGCCGCCCGCGCCCCGGGCACTGGCCCAGCGGGTTGCCGCCGGCGTGCTGCGCGAGCCGGTCGCGCCGACCGAGGCCGTGCGCCTGTCGCCGCACCCGGTCGCCGCCCGCGGGCGACGCCTGCGCTGGGCTCTGGCCGGCGTGCTCGCGGGCGAGCTGCCGCTGATCGTGCTCGGCGTGCTGTTCACCGATGTGCTGCTGCACGTCTCGTCGATTGCGGCGGTGATCGCCGTGCCGGTGGCCGTGGCCCTAGCCCTGGACGCGTACCGCAGCCTCGGCCACGGCCTGCACGGCGCCTATCTGGTCGCGCGCAGCGGCTCGGTGCGCCGCTCGACCGTGGCGCTGCAACGCCACGGGATCATCGGCTGGACGGTGCGGCAGTCGGTGTTCCAGCGCCGGGCCGGGCTGGCCACCGTCCGGGCGACCACGGCGGCGGGCTCGGGCGCCTACGCCATCCGGGACGTGGCCACGGGCGCCGGCATCGACGTGGCCGACGCCGCGGTTCCCGGGCTGCTCGCTCCCTTCGTCGAACGCCGAACGTGATGTTGCGGACGGGACCGTCGCCGGAGCGGGCCGCGCGGAGCAGGATGAAGACGTGAAGCTTTCGGTTCGGGCCGGTCTCGCCGGGGTGGCGGCCGCCGCGGTCGCGGTGGGAGCGGCCGAGGTGGTGGCCGTGCTGACCGGGCCGCTGTCGGCGCCGCTGGTGGCGGTGGGCTCGGTCGTGGTCGACAACGTGCCCGCCGCGGTCAAGGACTTCGGCGTACGGGTCTTCGGCGTGCACGACAAGACGGCGCTGATCGTGGGCACCGCCGTGTTGCTGGCGGCCTACGCGTACGGGTTGGGGGTGCTCGCGCTGCGGTCTTGGCGGGCCGCCCTGGCAGGGATCGGGCTGTTCGCCGCCGTCGGCGTGGCTGCGGCGATGACGCGGCACGACGCGGGCGTCTTCGCCTGGCTGCCGACCGTGGCGGGCGCGGGGCTGGCCGTCTGGGTGCTGCGGCTGCTGCTCGAGCGAGCCGGCGCGGGAACGGCGGCGCCCGATCAGGCGGCTGCGCAGCGGGCCGGCACGGGAACGGTGGTGCCCGCCGAGGCGGCTGCCCAGCAGGGCGGCACGGCTACGGGGGCGCCGGCTTCCGTGCTGCTGCGGAGCGGGCCGCGGGCCGGCCGGGACGCGTACACCGAAGGTCGTCGCGGTTTTCTCAAGGGGCTGGGCGTCGCGTTCGGCGCGGCGGTGGCCTCGGGGTTCGCGGGGCGGTGGCTGACGTCGCGGCAGGCGGTGACGGCGGCGCGCGCGGACGTGGTGTTGCCGGTCGCGCGGCAGACGGCGCCGCCCGTGCCGGCCGGGGTGCAGGTGCCGGGCGTGACCCCGTACGTGTCGCCCGTCAAGGACTTCTACCGCATCGACACGGCGCTCATCCCGCCGCAGGTCGACCCGTCGACGTGGCAGCTGCGGATCCACGGCATGGTGCGCAACCCGATCACGATCACGTGGGAGCAGCTGCTGCGGCGGCCCATGATCGAGCGGTACGTGACGCTGGCGTGCGTGTCCAACGAGGTCGGCGGCGACCTGATCGGCAACGCGCTGTGGCTGGGGACGCCGATCCGCGAGCTGATCGAGGAGGCGGGCCCGCTGCCGGGCGCCGACCAGGTGGTGCAGCGGTCGGTGGACGGGTGGACGTGCGGGAGCCCCACGTCGGTGCTGCTGGACGGGCGCGACGCGCTGCTGGCGGTCGGGATGAACGGCGAGCCGCTGCCGATCGAGCACGGCTTCCCCGTCCGCATGGTGGTGCCCGGGCTCTACGGCTACGTCAGCGCGTGCAAGTGGATCACCGAGATCGAGCTGAGCCGGTTCTCGGACTTCGACGCGTACTGGGTGCCGCGCGGCTGGTCGCAGCAGGCCCCGATCAAGACGGAGTCGCGGATCGACACCCCGCGGGACGGGTCGCGGCGGGCGCCGGGCACCGTGGTGGTCGGCGGGGTGGCATGGGCGCAGCACCGCGGGATCGCCAGGGTCGAGGTGCAGGTCGACGACGGGCCCTGGGCGGAGGCTACGCTCGCCGCCACGGTGTCGAGCGACACGTGGCGGCAGTGGAGCTACGCGTGGCAGGCGACCGAGGGCGAGCACCGGCTCCGGGTACGGGCGACCGACGGCACCGGGGCCACACAGACGAGCACTCCGGCTGCGCCCGCGCCCGACGGGGCGAGCGGCTGGCACGCCGTCCGCGTCGACATTCGTTGAGTGCCATTGGTTGAAGGCCGCACCAGGCGTCCGTCGTTGGTGTCCAAGTCGCTCATACGGTGGCTTGCATGTCCACCGATGCGGTTGATGAAGAGCCGTCGAACAACGCGAACCGGCCCCCGAACGGGGACCGGATCGTCATGGTGATGCCGCGCGTCAGGCGTCAGGCGGCGGGCGCCTGCCGCTGCGCCGGCACGGCCGACTTGTGGGGCCGGCCGAGCCGGGCCTCGAGGCGAGCAAGGTCGACACGTCCGTGATGACGGTCGGCGAGGTCCTCCCAGCCGACCGCGAGCAGCCGCAGCCGCTCCGTTTCGCTGAAGCCTCCCCAGACCCCGTACGGCTCGCGTACCGCAAGAGCGTGGGCGGCGCACTCGGCTCGCACCGGGCAAGCGGCGCACATGGTCTTGGCCTTGGCCTCCCGGCGGTTGCGGGACGAACCGCGCTCACCGTCCGGGTGGAAGAACTGCGCGCTGTCCCGGCCCCGGCACAGGCCGAGGCGCTGCCAGTCCCACAGGTCAGCGATAGGCCCGGGCAGTCTGCGAACGTTCGACATAAAACCCTCCTCCCGCGCGGCACCGCGGAGTGTCGTTCCTGAGGGCCCTTGCTCAGGCCTGCCGCGGTCTTACCCCTGAGATCCCGGCCTCACACGCACGACATCGATGTCTTCTTCACGCCGCATGACATCGAGCAACGAAGCCATACCGACCTTTCCCTTTTTTTCCATCTAAAGCGCGTAATGCTGCGGCCCTCGCGTGATCTCCTCTGAGAGAGAAGGAGGATCACTGTGCGTACCGTCCTCGTGTGCGTCCGTACCCCGCTGGCGGCCCAGACCGTCGCGTCCACCGCGGCCCGGCTCGGCATGACCGGCGTCGTCCGGACCGCGGTCAGCGAGACCGAGGCCATGATCCGCCTGGCTGAACGGCCGGCTGAAGTGGTTCTGGCTGACACCGCCGTGACCCGTCCCGACAGCGTCGGTTTCACCCGTCGCGTCCTTGCCCGTGCGCCGCAGGCGCAGCTGGTGCTCTTCGGCGCCGAAGACCCCCGGGTCGCCGCGGCAGCCGTCGCCGCCGGCGCCCGCGGCGTCATCCGCGGCGTCGAGCACGACCTAGTCAGCGTCGTCGCCAAGGCGCTGCTCCTGCTGCTGCTCCCGGTGCGCCCGCAGGGCATGCCGATCAACGGCGCCAACGCCCAGCCGGCCACCGTCGCCGGCGGGGCCCGCAACAACAACTCGACCGCCGCGCGTGGCACGTATCAGAACGGCCTCGGCATGGGCTCGCCCAACGCGGCCGCCGTGCCGGCCGTGCTGGGCCCCAACGCGCCGATGGTGCCGGCCCAGCGTGGCGACGCCCCGATCGACCCGGCGACCGGCCGCCCGATGGTGGCCTGGCCGGGCAACGAGACCCAGGTCGGGGTCGCCGACCCGGCGCCCGCGGGCCGGCGGCTCACGCTCACCGAGCGGGAGCTGCAGGTGCTGCGGGGGATGGCCGACGGCAAGAGCAACGCCGAGATCGGGCGGGAGCTGTTCGTCTCGGAGGACACCGTCAAGACGCACGCCCGGCGGCTGTTCCGCAAGCTGGGCGCCCGGGACCGCGCACACGCGGTCGCAGCCGGCTTCCGAGCCGGTCTAGTGGCCTAACTGCCCTGCCCGGCGATCGCCGCCGGTGAGTTGGCAGTCGGTTTTTCGACGCCCGCGGGGTTTGCGGGTGGCGGAAAATCGCCTGTCAACTCACCGGTTACAAGGCGATCGCCCGCGGAGCGAAGCGGAGCCGGTCGGCTCAGCCCCGGCCTTTTACTCCTTCTCGTCCTCGTTGCCCTCGGTCAGCGTGTCGTGCACGCCGTCGGCGTAGCCGCGCGCGTACTCCCACGTGACGTAGTGGTCGGGATCCGGGTCGTACGCCGGCTCGTGCACCCGGGGACGCCCGCTGCTGAGCAGGTGCTGCAGGTTGCCCCGCAGCAGGTCCCAGTCGAAGTAGTGCGGCTCGTGGCAGTCCTCGCACTCGATCACCAGGCCGCGGATGCCGGTCGGGCTCAGCAGCGCCTGATAGATCTCCAGGTCGGAGAGGTCCTCGAGGACGTCCTGCCGTTCGGCGTCGGTCAGCGGCTCGGCCTCGACGTCCTCGCTGAGGTCGTCGAGCCCGGCGGCCGGGTCGGCGGGGTCGCCGTTGAACGGGTCGATCGGCTCTTCTTGCACCCCCTTACCGTACTCACCCCGGGCGGATGTGTGCTGGCCCGCACGTGCTCCTCCGTCGTGCGAGGCGCCGCAGTCCGGATGGGTACCATGAACCATCCGTCTTCCAGCTTGTAGGGATGCTCCGTGGATACTGACTCGGCCCGTACGGTTCCGCTCGGTCTGACCTTCGACGACGTGCTCCTCCAGCCCGGAGAGTCCGACATCGTCCCCAGCCGGGTCAACACGAACACACGGCTCACCCGCAACATCGGCCTGACGATCCCGCTGCTGTCCGCGGCGATGGACACCGTCACCGAGGCGCGCATGGCGATCGCGATGGCCCGCGAGGGCGGCATCGGCGTGCTCCACCGCAACCTCTCGCCCGAGGACCAGGCCGCCCAGGTCGACCTCGTCAAGCGCTCCGAGTCCGGCATGATCACCAACCCGGTCACGTGCAGCCCCGACGAGACCCTGCGCGAGGTCGACCAGCTCTGCGGGCGCTACCGCATCTCGGGCGTGCCGGTCACCGACGCCGACGGCACCCTGGTCGGCATCGTGACCAACCGCGACATGCGTTTCGTCACCGACGAGAACGCCAAGGTCCGCGACGTCATGACCAAGATGCCGCTGATCACCGCGCCGGTCGGCGTGACCAAGGACGAGGCGCTGCGCCTGCTGCAGCAGCACAAGGTCGAAAAGCTGCCGCTCATCGACGACAGCGGCCGGCTGCGCGGGCTCATCACGGTCAAGGACTTCACCAAGAGCGAGCAGTTCCCCAACGCGACCAAGGACGACCAGGGCCGGCTGCGGGTCGCCGCGGCGGTCGGGGTCGGCGACGAGTCCTACAAGCGCGCCCGCGGCCTCATCGACGCGGGCGTCGACGTGATCATCGTGGACACCTCGCACGGCCACCAGCGCCAGGTGCTCGACATGATCGCCCGGCTCAAGCGCGACACCTCCACCGACATCGTGGGCGGCAACGTGGCGACCTACGCGGGCGCCAAGGCGATGGCCGAGGCCGGCGCCGACGCGGTCAAGGTGGGCGTGGGCCCCGGCGCCATCTGCACCACCCGCATCGTGGCCGGCGTGGGCGTCCCGCAGATCACCGCCGTGATGGAGGCCCAGCGTGCCTGCGCCCCGTTCGGCGTTCCGGTGATCGCGGACGGCGGCATTCAATACAGCGGCGACATCGCCAAGGCGATCGTGGCCGGCGCCGAGACCGTCATGCTGGGCGGCCTGCTGGCGGGCTCCGAGGAGAGCCCCGGCGACCTCATCTTCGTCAACGGCAAGCAGTACAAGTCCTACCGGGGCATGGGGTCGCTGGGCGCCATGCAGTCGCGCGGGCAGGCCAAGTCGTACTCGAAGGACCGCTACTTCCAGCACGACGTGCCCGAGGAGAAGCTGGTCCCCGAGGGCGTCGAGGGCCAGGTGCCCTACCGCGGCCCGCTCTCGCGCGTGGTGGCCCAGCTCGTCGGCGGCGTGCGGCTCGCGATGGGCTACGCGGGCGCCGAGACGATCCCCGACTTGCAGCAGCGTGGTCAGCTCATCAGGATTACCGCCGCGGGCCTCAAGGAAAGCCACCCGCACGACATCCAGATGACCGTCGAGGCCCCGAACTACCACTCCCGCTAATAGGACGAGGCGAAGAAGATGCGTGACGTAGTGGAGATCGGTCTCGGCAAGACCGCCCAGCGGGGGTACCACCTGGACGACATCGCCATCGTCCCGAGCCGGCGCACCCGCGACGTGGACGACGTGTCCACCGAGTGGCGCGTCGACGCGTACCCCTTCAAGATCCCCTGCGTCGCGCACCCGTCGGACGCGACCATGAGCCCGGAATCGGCCGTCGCCCTGGGCCGCCTCGGCGGCCTGGGCGTGCTCAACGCCGAGGGCCTGTGGACGCGTTACGAGGACCCCACCAAGATCCTCGAGGAGCTGGGCTCGCTCGACGAGGACGCCGACGCGACCCGGCGCCTGCAGGAGGTCTACTCTGAGCCGATCCGGCCCGAGCTGATCGCCGAGCGGGTGCGGACGATGCGCGAGGGCGGCGTCACCGTCGCCGTCCGGGTCTCGCCGCAGCACACGCTGGCGCTCGCCCCGGTGGTGCTCGACGCGGGCGTCGACCTGCTCGTCATCCAGGGCACGCTGGTCAGCGCCGAGCACGTGTCCACCACGGACGAGCCGCTGAACCTCAAGGAGTTCATCGCCGACCTCGACCTGCCGGTCATCGTCGGCGGCTGCACCGACTACAAGACGGCGCTGCACCTGATGCGCACCGGCGCGGCCGGCGTGATCGTCGGGGTGGGCGCCGACGAGTGGTCGACCACCGACACCGTGCTGGGCATCCGGGTGCCGATGGCCACCGCCATCGCCGACGCCGCGGCCGCCCGCCGCGACTACCTGGACGAGACCGGCGGCCGCTACGTTCACCTGATCGCGGACGGCGGCATCTCCACTTCGGGTGACATCGCCAAGGCGATCGGCTGCGGCGCCGACGCGGTGATGCTGGGCGAGCCGCTGTCGCTTGCCGAGGGCGCCCCGGCCGGTGGCGCCTGGTGGCATTCGGCGGCGAGCCACCCGCAGCTGCCGCGCGGTGGGTTCTGCATCGCGGGCGAGCCCGACGGCACGCTGGAGGAGCTGCTGTTCGGCCCCGCGAACCGTCCCGACGGACAGCTCAACCTGTTCGGCGGGCTGCGGCGGGCGATGGCCAAGTGCGGCTACCGCGATGTCAAGGAGTTTCAGAAAGTGGCTCTGGTCCTCGACCGCTGACTAACCTCGCGCCTATGAGACGCACAGCCGTTGCCGGGATCCTCGGCGTCGCACTGGTGGCAGCCGGTTGTTCGGGCGACGACGAACCGTCCCCTGTGGTCTCGTCGTCGTCCGCGCCGGCCTTCGCGCCGGGTGCGGAGGGCGCCGGGGACCCCTACTTCCCGAAGTACGGCAACGGCGGTTACGACGTGGCCGGCTACGACCTGCGGGTGCGCTACGACCCGGCCAAGAACGAGCTGACCGGCACCGCCACGATCACGGCGACGGCCACCCAGGACCTGTCCCGGTTCAACCTCGACCTCTCGAAGCTGACCGCGAAGAACGTGACGGTCGACGGCGTACGGGCGAGCTCGTCGGCCTCCGGCGCGGAGCTCACCGTCACCCCCGCCACGGG
This sequence comes from Actinoplanes sp. URMC 104, assembly GCF_051386375.1. Lineage (NCBI taxonomy): Bacteria > Bacillati > Actinomycetota > Actinomycetes > Micromonosporales > Micromonosporaceae > Actinoplanes > Actinoplanes sp. URMC 104. Next base: position 730,576 of record NZ_JBPQTO010000004.1, read on the forward strand.
CATCGCGAGCGGACGGGCGTTCACCGCCGTCATCGAGTACGGCGGGCAGCCCGCCCAGCTGCCCAACGCGGTGCTCGGCGACGGCGGCTGGCTGCGCGAGACCGGCGGCGGCGGCGCGATCGCGCTGGGCCAGCCCGAGTCGGCGAGCACGTGGTATCCGGTCAACGACCACCCGTCCGACAAGGCCACCTTCAAGCTCGCGATCACCGTGCCCGCGGGGGTCGAGGCGATCAGCAACGGCGTGCCCGGCGGCAGCCGCACCACCGGCGGCTGGACCACGTGGTCGTGGACCGAGAGCGCGCCGATGGCCAGCTACCTGTCGATGGTCGTGATCGGCCAGTACCGGATCGCCTCGTCAACGCACCAGGGCAAGCCCATGGTGATCGCGGTCGCCGACTCGCTGCCCGCCGACGGCCCGGCCGCGCGGTCGCTGGCGGCCACCGGCGAGATCACCGACTTCCTGGCGACGCAGTTCGGCCCGTACCCGTTCGACGCGTACGGCGGCGTCGCCGTCGACGACAAGCGGATCGGGTACGCGCTCGAGACGCAGAGCCGCCCGGTCTACGGCCCGGCCTTCTTCGGCGGCGGCGCCGACGAGACGGTCGTCGCGCACGAGCTGGCCCACCAGTGGTTCGGCGACAGCGTGGCGCTGGAGCGCTGGCAGGACATCTGGCTCAACGAGGGCTTCGCGACGTACGCCGAGTGGCTGTGGACCGAGCACAAGGGCCGGGGCACGGTGCAGCAGAGCTTCGACCGCACCTACGACTCGTTCCCGTGGGACCAGCCCGGCCCGCCCGGCGACCCCGGGGCGGCGCGCATCTTCAGCCAGGCGGTCTACCAGCGCGGCGGGATGACCGTGTACGCGCTGCGCCGGACCATCGGCGACGCCGCGTTCGACCAGCTGCTCAAGCGGTGGACGAGCGAGCACCGCAACGGCAACGCGCGCACCGACGACCTGATCGCGCTCGCCGAGGAGGTGTCGGGCAAGCAGCTCGACGACTTCTTCCGGGCCTGGCTGTTCGGGACGGCGAAACCGCCGAAGCCGTGAGGCCTACTTGTCCACCAGCCCGGGGTGCGCGGCGAGGTAGGCCGCGACCCGGTCCCGCGCGACGGCCTGCAGGAAGCCCCGGCCCTCGGCGGTGAGCTGCTCGCCCAGGTAGCCGCCGCCGCGCCCGACGCTGCTGCCGGGCAGGCTCACCCGCGTGATCTTCGACGGCAGCAGGCCGCGGAGGGCGTACGCGTACTCGACCGGCTTGCGGCCGCCCAGGTAGACGAAGGTGTCGCCCAGCGCCTCGACGAGCCCGTCCACCTTGGTCGCGTCGGTGTCGAAGCCCTGGCTGCGCGCCTTGGTCAGCAGCGCCGAGACGATCTGCCGCTGGTGGCGCTGCCGGTCGTAGTCGCCGTCGGGCAGCCCGTACCGCTGCCGGGCGTAGTCGATGGCCTGCCAGCCGACCAGGTGCCGCCGGCCGGGCTGATAGACGGCCTGCGGTCCCCGGTAGTCGCCGCCCGAGAGCGGGCGCAGCGAGCCGTCCGGTTTGCGGTGCCGCGACTTCACCTGCTGGTCGATCACCAGGTCGATGCCGCCGAGCTGGTCGGTCAGCCGGGCGAGGCCGCCGAAGTTGAGGACCGCGCCGGCCTGGATCTGCCGGATCCCGGTGTAGCCGCTGATCGACCTGGTCAGCAGCTCGTAGCCCTTGCGGACGTCGGGCTGCTCGCTGCCCTCGACGCGGGAGCCGCGGCTCATCGCCTCGGTGACCTTGCGCGTGCCGGCGCCGGGCACCTTGACCCGCAGGTCGCGGGGGAGGGAATAGAGGTACGCCGAGTCGAGCCCGCGCTCGACGTGCAGCAGCATGATCGCGTCGGCGTGCGGCTCCCAGCCGGGGATCGAGACGCGCGTGTCGACGCCGACGAGCAGCAGGTCGAGCGGCCCGGTGATGTCGGCGCCCGGCGACGGCGGCGGGGTCGTGGGCTCCGCCGCCGGGGACGACGAGGCGGCCGGGGCGGGCGCTGCCGTAGGCTTGTCCGACCCCGAGCGCACGGCCCAGGCGATGCCGCCGCCGGCGAGCAGTGCCAGCACCACCGCGCCGGCGATCCAGAGCCCGGCCCTCTTGTTCCGCATGCCGGAACAGTAAGCGAGCATGATCCGCAGCTCAATGCCCGATGATCTCGGAATGTGAAACTGCTCATTGCTTTCCCTGGATTCGCCCGTACGCTGACCGCCGCGAATCAACGGGGGAGGCACACGCTTCAATGAAGCTCACACCGCGGCGGATCACCGTCGGTCTCATCTCCACCGCCGTCGTCGTCACGATGACGAGCGTGACCACCTGGGCACTGGCTGCCGACAAGGACGCGGCGCCCGCTGCCTCCTCCACGCCCGTGCGCCTGATCGTCGGCTACAAGGCGGGCGCCGACCGCGCCTCCGCCACCCGCGCCCTGTCCGCCTCGGGCGCGCGCGTCTCGGTCTCCGACGCCGCCAAGGCCGCGCTCTCCGCGATCAACGCCTCGCGCGTGACCGTGTCGCCGGAGCGCAGCGCCGCGACGATCTCCGCGCTGCGCAGCGACCCGAACGTCGCCTACGTCGAGACCGACCAGCCCGTCAAGACGGCCGAGACGATACCGAACGACCCGGTCTTCTCGAAGCAGAACGAGATGTACACGGTGCACGCTCCGAAGGCGTGGGACACGACCAAGGGTGGTGCCAACGGTCCCACGGTCGCGGTGATCGACACGGGCGTCAACGCCGTCGGCGACCTCAAGGGCGCCACCGTGGCTGGATACGACTTCGTCAACAACGACGCCTCGCCGGCCGACGACGCCGGCCACGGCACCTCCGTTGCCGCGCTGGTCGCCGCCCGCGGCAACAACGGCGACGGCATGGCCGGCGTCTGCTGGACTTGTAAAATTATGCCAGTCAAGGTGCTCGATGCCCGGGGCGACGGCTATCAGAGCGATGTGGCACAGGGGATTATCTGGGCCGTTCAGAAGGGCGCCCGCATCCTCAACCTTTCGCTCAGCGGCGTGAAGGGCACCCAGGCGCTGGCCGATGCGGTGGCCTACGCCAACATGAACGGCGCGCTGGTGGTGGCCGCGGCCGGCAACGATGGCAACACTGTGAAGCAGTACCCCGGCGCCTATGGCGACGTGCTCACGGTCGCCGCCACCCAGCGCTGCACGGACTTCGCGAAGGACCCCGACTGCACCGCTGGCACGACCACCCGCACGAAGTGGTCGTCCTACAACAAGCCCAAGACCTCGACCTCACCGGCCGACGTCTGGGTCGATGTGGCCGCCCCCGGCACCGTGTCGAGCATGGACAGCAGGGGTAACTACAGCACCGGCATCGAGGGCACGTCGTTCTCGTCGCCGATCGTCGCCGGCGCCGCCGCGCTCATCAAGGCGGAGAACCCGTCCTACTCCGGCTGGTCGATCGCGAACGCAATCTACACCGCCGCGGCCAAGCGCCCGCTGACCAACGGCGGCGTCAACTACGGCCTGATCGACATCCCGCCGTCGCTGAACGTCCCGACCGACACCACGCCGCCGACCGCCACCGGCATCTCGCCGGGGAACGGCTCGTTCAAGCGCGGCACCTTCACGGTCAGCCCGGTGGGCCTCAAGGACGACCGCTCGGGCATCCGTAACACGACGCTCTGGGTCAACGGCAAGTTCGTCAGCTACAGCCGCAAGGCGCCGTTCGGCGTGAGCTTCAACTTCAGCTCGTACAAGGGCCCGACCAAGATCGAGCTGCGGATCTTCGACCGGGCCGGCAACAACAAGATCGTCAGCAGCACCGTGACGATCGACAACAACGCGCCGGGCGTGCGCATCACCTCGGCGCCCAAGAGCGGCTCCAAGCTCTCCGGCACGGTGTCGATCGGCTACACCGGCTCCGACGCGAACGGCATCACCCGCTACGAGCTGCTGCTCAACGGCAAGGTGGCGCAGACGCACACCGGCACCGCGGCCTTCAAGTTCGCCACCACGGCGGTCGCGAAGAGCTTCACCGTGCAGGTGCGGGCCTACGACAAGGCCGGCAACCCGGGCCTGTCCGCCAAGTACAGCTACACCCGCTAGCACCCCGATCGCACCGGGGAACAACCCGGGCGATCAGGCGGCGAACCGAAGAGAAAGGGGCCGGCCACTGTGGCCGGCCCCTTTCCCGTTGTGAGGTTCGCGGATGCGCAAGCTGCTCGCCGGTCTGATCGTGGGCGCCGCCCTGGTGCCGGGGGCGCCGGCCCGGGCAGCCGCCGCCGATCAGTGGGGGCTCGCCCAGACCCGGGTCGACCAGGCCTGGTCGGCGACCCGCGGCTCCGCGCGGACGATCGTCGCCGTGCTGGACTCCGGCGTCAGCCCGCTGCCCGACCTGGCCGGCCGCCTGCTCCCGGGCCACGACTTCGTCAACCACGACGACGACCCGGCCGACGACAACGGGCACGGCACGATGGCCGCGACCGTGATCGCCGCGGCCGGCCGCAACGGCAAGGGCGTCGACGGGGTGTGCTGGTCGTGCCGGATCCTGCCGGTCAAGGTGCTCGACGCGAAGGGCGCCGGCGGCTACACCGGCATCGCGCTCGGCATCCGCTACGCCGCCGACCGGGGCGCCGCCGTGATCAGCCTGTCGCTGGGCGGGTCGGACGACAGCCCGCTGCTGCGCGATGCCGTCGCGTACGCCGAGTCCAGGGGCGCCCTGGTCGTCGCGGCGGCCGGCAACCGCGGGGTCTCCACGCCGCACTATCCGGCCGCGATCCCGTCGGTCGTCGCGGTGGGCGGCGTGACCCCGGCCGGGACCCGCTACGAGTGGTCGAACTTCGGCGCCTGGGTCGACGTGACCGCGCCCGGCTGCAACCAGGCCCAGGGCCCGTCCGGCGTGGTCGGGCCGTACTGCGGCACCTCGTCGGCGACGCCGTTCGTGGCCGGGGTGGCGGGGCTGCTCGCCTCGACCGACCCGGCGCCGTCGGCGGCCCAGGTCCGTACGGCCCTGCTCGCCTCCCGGGGCCGCGTCGACGCGCTCACGGCGCTGCGGGCGCTGCCCTACGACGGTGACGTCACCCGGCCCTCCGTCTCCCTCGGCCCGGTCCGCCCGCTGGTGCGCGGCCGCGTGACGATCACGGCTGCGGCGTCCGACCAGCACGGCGTCTCCCGGGTGCAGCTGTACGCCGGGGGCCGGTTGGTCGCCACGGACACCTCAGCGCCGTACGCCCTCGGCTGGCAGTCCGCCCCGCGTACCGGCCCGGTCGTCCTGGAGCTGCGCGCGTACGACCGCCGCGGCAACCTCACCGTGGTGCGCCGCACCGTGCGTGCCGACAACACCGCTCCGGCGCTGCGGCTCACGAGGACCGGCCGCACCCTCACCGCGCGCGCCGCCGACCCGTCCGGCATCGCCCGGCTCGAGCTCGTCGTGAACGGCAGGGTGACCGCGCGCCACGCCGCCGCCACGGGCCGTTTCACCGTTCCGCGCGCTCGCAAGGTGGTCGTCCGGGCGGTTGACCGGGCCGGGAACGCGAAGGTGGCCGACGGTAAACTCGTGCGGTGAGTACTCCCCGCCCGGTTCTCGTCGTCGACTTCGGCGCCCAGTACGCCCAGCTGATCGCCCGCCGCGTGCGTGAGGCGCGGGTCTATTCCGAGATCGTTCCGCACTCGATGCCCGTCGCCGAGATGCTCGCCAAGGACCCCGCCGCGATCATCCTGTCCGGCGGCCCGTCCAGCGTCTACGAGCCCGGCGCCCCGGTGCTCAACCCCGAGCTCTTCGACAACGACGTGCCGGTCTTCGGCATCTGCTACGGCTTCCAGGCCATGGCCCAGGCGCTGGGCGGCACGGTCGCGCACACCGGCTCCCGGGAGTACGGGCGCACGCTGCTGACCGCCCAGGGCGGCACGCTGCTGCGCGAGCTGCCCGACGACCTGCCGGTGTGGATGAGCCACGGCGACAGCGTCGCGGTCGCCCCGCAGGGCTTCGCCGTCACCGCCTCGACCCCGGGCGCGCCGGTCGCCGCGTTCGAGGACCTCACGGCCAAGCGGGCCGGTGTGCAGTTCCACCCCGAGGTGGCGCACACCGACCAGGGTCAGGAGATGCTCAAGCGGTTCCTCTACGACATCGCCGGCATCGAGCCCGTCTGGACGCCGAGCAACATCATCGACGAGCAGGTCGCCGCGATCCGCGAGCAGGTCGGCGACAAGCAGGTGATCTGCGGGCTGTCCGGCGGCGTCGACTCGGCGGTGGCCGCCGCGCTCGTGCACAAGGCGATCGGCGACCAGCTGACCTGCGTCTTCGTCGACCACGGCCTGCTGCGCGCCGGCGAGGCCGAGCAGGTCGAGAAGGACTACGTCGCCGCCACCGGCATCCGGCTCAAGGTGGTCGACGCGGCCGACGTGTTCCTGGGCCACCTGGCCGGCGTCACCGACCCCGAGCAGAAGCGCAAGATCATCGGCCGCGAGTTCATCCGCGCGTTCGAGGGCGCCGCGCGCGAGCTCGACGCCGAGCGGCACATCGAGTTCCTGGTGCAGGGCACGCTCTACCCCGACGTGGTCGAGTCGGGCGGCGGCACCGGCACGGCCAACATCAAGTCGCACCACAACGTCGGCGGCCTGCCCGACGACCTTCAGTTCGCGCTGATCGAGCCGCTGCGCACGCTGTTCAAGGACGAGGTGCGGGCGCTCGGCGCCGAGCTGGGCCTGCCCGACGAGATGGTGCACCGCCACCCGTTCCCCGGCCCCGGCCTGGCGATCCGCATCATCGGCGCGGTCGACCGGGACCGGCTCGAGATCCTGCGCGCCGCCGACCTGATCGCCCGCGAGGAGCTGACGGCGGCCGGCCTCGACCGTGACGTGTGGCAGTTCCCCGTGGTGCTGCTGGCCGACGTGCGCAGCGTCGGCGTCCAGGGCGACGGGCGGACGTACGGTCACCCGGTCGTGCTGCGGCCGGTCTCCAGCGAGGACGCGATGACCGCCGACTGGTCGCGGCTGCCCTACGACGTCATCTCCAAGATCTCCACGCGCATCACCAACGAGGTGCGCGAGGTCAACCGTGTGGTGCTCGACGTGACGAGCAAGCCGCCGGGCACCATCGAGTGGGAGTGACGACCCGCTAGGCCGTGGGGCGGCCCCACGTGGGGTCGCCCGGGTCGTGCCAGGCGGGCGCGGCGGGTTCCTCGGGCATCAGGAACCACATGATCGGGTAGGCGAGCAGGGCCGTGCCCCAGGTGACGACGGCGAGCAGCGCGAACGCCACCCGCACGAGCACCGGGTCGATGTCGAAGTAACGGCCGACACCGCTGCAGACGCCCGCGGCGAGGCGGTCGTCGAGCGGCCGGCGCAACTGCTTGTACGGCGCCTCGGTGCCGCCGTGGGGGAGCTGTGTCATGACCCCATGGTCGCCTCGCCGAGGCCCCCGCGACCTCCGTGAGCCCCCGGATACGGACCCTGATTTAGACCATTACGCAAAGTAGCGGATCTAGGGCTCATTGTGCTGAGTAGGGGCCTGATCAGCAATTACGCAGCGCAAACCCACTGTCAGGAATCCGACAGACGTTTTCTGGAGTTCACATATTCCGGGCAGAATGCCGCCCGTGACCCCCGCACTCGAACCGCTCCGCCGGATCGCCGCCTACGCCGTCGCCACCGATGACGACGGCCGCGTGCTGCTCGTGCGCGCCTCCAGCCGTTCCGGCACCCCCGGCGTCTGGTCGCTGCCGGGCGGCGCCGTGGATCACGGCGAAGACCCCAACCACACCGTCGTCCGTGAGACGGCCGCCGAGACGGGCCTGTCCGTCGCGGTCGTCGGCCTGCGAGATGTGCTGGCCGACATGCGATCGCTGCCGCACCGTGGCGTCACGATCCACACCGACCGCCTCATCTACTCGGTCTCCATCCGGGGCGGCACGCTCGTGGACCGGGTCGGCCACAACACCGACCAGGCCCGCTGGCACACGCTCGAGGAGGCCGGGCGGCTGAAGCTCCGGCAGTTCACCGCGGACGCGCTCGGGCTCGGCAGCGCCTCCGCCGACCTGCGCCCCGAGCCGGCGCCCACGTTCCCGTCCTTCTACGCCTACCCGGGGCCCGACGGACTGCACCGCGCGCAGCGCTTCGCGGCGTACGCCATCGCCACCGACCCGCACGACAAGCACCTGCTGCTCACCCGCATCGCCCCGGGCTATCCGGGCGAGGGCCGGTGGCACCTGCCCGGCGGCGGCACCGACTACGGCGAGCAGCCCGGCACCGCGCTCATCCGCGAGCTCGTGGAGGAGACGGGCCAGGAGGGCCGGCTCGTCGAGCTGCTGGGCGTGGCCAGCCACCGCGACGCCGCGTCGCTAGGCCCCGAGGGCTACCCGATCGACTGGCACGGCGTCCGGGCCTTCTACCGGGTGGTCGTCGACGCGCCCACCGAGGTCGCCGTCTCCGACGTCGGCGGCTCCACCTCCGAGGCCCGCTGGATGCCGGTCAAGGAGGTCGCCGACCTGCCCGAGGACGAGCTGACCGAGGTGACCGCCGAGGCCCTGCGCAAGGCGCGGCTAATCTAGATCGGTGAAGATCAGACGCGTCGGGGCGTACGGGATCTGCCGCGACGAGGCCGGGCGGGTGCTGCTCGCCCGGAACTCGGCGCTCAGCTCGTTCCCCGGCCTGTGGACCCTGCCCGGTGGCGGGGTCGAGCAGGGCGAGCACCCGGACCACACGGTGGTGCGGGAGTTCGAGGAGGAGACGGGCCTTTCCGTACGCGTCGACGCGCTGCACACCGTGACCGCGGACGTCTTCCGGCTGCCCGGCGGCGAGCTCGAGCACACCGACCGCGTCGTCTACGACGTGTCCGTGACCGGCGGGACGCTGCGGCCCGAGGCGTCGGGCACCACCGAGCTGGTCGAATGGGTGGCGCCGGCCCACTTCGGTGAGCTGCCGCTGATGCCGTTCACCGCGGCCCTGCTGGGCCAACCTGCCGCCGAGTCCGACAAACCGGACGGCGAGGAGGAGTCGGCCCGTCCCGCACGGGTACAACGCTTCGGTGCGTACGGCGCAGCAACCGACCCGAACGGTCGCATTCTTCTCACCCGGATCGCCGACGGCTATCCGGGCGCCGGCCGCTGGCACCTGCCCGGCGGCGGCACCGACCACGGCGAGACGCCCGAGGCCGCGCTCGCCCGCGAGCTGGTCGAGGAGACGTCGCAACACGGCCGGGTGACCGGCCTGCTGGGCATGTCGCACCGGCACGATCCCGCAGCTCTCGGACCGGAGGGCGTGCCGATCGACTGGCACGTCATCCGGGTCCTCTTCCGGGTACGGGTCGACGCCCCGACCGAGCCCCGGGTGACCGAGGAGGCCGGCGGATCGACCGCCGAGGCGCGCTGGTTCACCCTGGCCGAGGCCCGCGGTCTGGACCTGACCGAACCGGCCGCCCGCGCAGTAGCCCGGATCGCAACGGAAACGGCGAGTTAAAATCTAGGCGGGGAGAGGTGAGGCAAGTGACCTGTCCCGGCCGCTACTGGAGCTAGCCACCGCCGACGCGGGCTTGATTCGGCTTCTCGCCAAGGTCGATCAGCTGTGCGATGGTGTAACCCGCAATTTTCCCGCCCCGCATGGGCGGCGGGATAACGGGCACCTATCCACCGAGCAAACGGTGGACCAACCGATCCCCATGGAGGAAGCACGTGCCGAGAACCCCGTGGCGCCGGCGGCGTACGACGGATAGCCCCCGTCCCGCCGGTCGTCGTTGGGCAGGCCGGTTGCGCCGCAGCGGAACCATCGCGCGGCAGGCCCTGATGGTGCGGGTCGGCCGCCGGAACTCCGGTCGCGCCGCCACCGCCACCCGGGCGGAAGTCATCTACACCGGCTCCGACTACGGCCGCCAGGTCGGCACGATCGGCCCGGTCGCGCCGCACCTCGCGACGCCGGCGCCCGCCGAGCAGGCCGCCGAGGACGTCTCGCTTCTTCCGGGGGAGCACACCGCGGCCCGCCGCGTCCGCTTCGCCATCGTCAACGCGTGCACGCTGGCCAGCCTGGCCCTCGGCCTGTCCGCGATCTTCCTGGCGATGAACGACGAGGTCCGCCTCGCCGCCGCCTTCCTGGTCGCCTGTGTCGCCTTCGACGGCCTCGACGGCGCGCTCGCCCGCAAGCTGGGCGTCTCGAGCCCGTTCGGCGCCCAGATGGACTCGCTGGCCGACATGTGCTCGTTCGGCCTGGCCGCGCCCGTGGTGGTCTACGCGTCGCTGGCCCACGAGGTGCCCACCCCGGCCGCCGCGGTGGCCTGCATGCTGGTCGCCGCCTGCGCCGCGATCCGGCTGGCCCGCTTCAACGTCTCGCCCAAGGACGGCAAGTTCTTCTCCGGCGTGCCCACCACGCTGGCCGCCGCGGTGCTGGCGGTGACCGTGCTGATCGACCTGCCGTTGCCCGGCCTCGCGGTGCTCGGCGGCGTGGCGCTGCTCGCGTTCGCCATGGTCTCGAGCTTCCCGTACGCCAAGCTGGCCCGCGTCGTGAAGCTGCCGCCGTGGTTCTGGCTGGCCCCGGTGATCGGCGCCCTGGTCGACGCCCGCCTGACGTTCGTCATGATGGTCGCGGCCTACTTGATCAGCGGCCCCGTGATGTGGGTCCGCACCAAGCAGTAACTCTGGCCTCTGTAACGATGGTCGCCGCTCCGCGGCTCCGGGATTTCGCCCTTTGAGGCCGTTGACGGGGGCACCGAAAACGACCTCGCTTCGCTAGCCGTTTTCGGCGCCCCCGTCAACGGCGGGCGAAATCCGACCCTGGTTCCGGTCGAAACGGCAAGAAGGCCGCCCCTCGGGGCGGCCTTCTTGTGCTGGGGCGCGGGCGGGTCAGTTCAGCCAGCGGGCGATGACCGAGGAGCCGCCGATGACCTTTTCGTTGACGCTCACGGCGGCCTCGGCGCGGTCAGCGGGCAGGTAGACGTCGGTGCGCGAGCCGAACCGGATCAGCCCCATGCGCTCGCCGCGCGCCACCAGCGTGCCCACGGGCACGCGCTGCACGATGCGCCGGGCGATCAGGCCGGTGCGCTGGGCCACCGCCACCGTGCCGTGGTCGGTGTCGAGCACCGTGTAGGCCGCCACGTTGTGCTCGGCCGCCGCGGTCATCGCGTTCGCGTAGCCGCCGTCCTCGACGAAGTAGTCGGTGACCCGCCCGGCCACCGGCACGCGGTTGACGTGCACGTCGAGCACCGACAGGAACACGGCGACGCGCAGGAACTCGCCCGGCCCGAAGCGCTCGTCGGTCATCCGCTCGATCGACAGCACCCGCCCGTCGGCCGCGGCCACCACCGCCGACGGGTCGTCGGGCACGTCACGCTCGGGGTCGCGGAAGAACGCCGCGACCGGCGCCGCCGCGAGCGCGGGCAGCAGCCAGAGCTTCGACTTCGGCCGGGCGGTGCGGGCCACGGCGGCCAGGCCGAGCGCGATGCCCGCCGCGGCGACGCCGTTGGAGTCGATGTGCATGCCGCGGGTGACCGGGACGCTGGACGGGCGGTAGGCCGGGGCCAGCGTGGCCGCCACCCGGGTGTCGGCCGCCGTGAAGCGCAGCCGGTGCACCCGCAGCGGCGGCTGGTTGCGGACCACCAGGTCGGAGCCGACGCCGAACAGCGCGCCCTGCCGGAACAGCTCGGCCGCGGCGCCGCCGGTGCGGCCCGGCGTGGCCGGGACCGCCAGCGTGACGACGCCGCCGTCGGTGAGGTGCTTGCCCAGCCGGTCGAGCAGGTCGCGCACGTCGGACGCGGAGCCGGTCAGCGGCTCCCCGACGATCACCACGTCGGCGGGCTGCGCCTCGTCGAGCGACTCGACCACGTGCACCCGGTCGGCGATCCAGCTGCCCAGCCCGTCGATGTGGTCGCGCAGCAGGTCGGCGGTGCTGCGCTCGCCGGCCACCAGCGTGAGGCGGTCGTCGGGCAGCAGGGCCTCCACCGCGTTCGCCACCACGAGGGAGGCATGGTCGGCGCCGACCACGATCGCGGACGTGGCCGCGTTGTGGCGGGCGAACTCGGCGGTCAGGGCTCGGGCGGCCGTGGCGCCGACTCCCACGATCGGCGCTCGGGACACGGCGGGGAACGGAGTCATGCGCACGAGCATATTGCGCCGCTCGTCTCAGTCACGCGGCCGCTCGGCCGTCAGGTCCGGATGTTCCTTGGTGATCCGGCCGACGCTGTCGTCCAGGAGCTCCCGGACGATCGACGCGTGCACCTCGGGGGACAGGTCGCCGGGCAGTTCCGGCTCGGCCGGCTGCTCGGCGGCGGGGGCCGGCGCCGGCGTGGGCTGCGACCGGGCCGACCGCAGGGCGCCGAGCAGGCCGATCACCCCGAAGAGGATGAGTCCGCCGGCGACCAGCCAGCCCACCGCGGGCAGGTGGATGGTGACCACGCGGGACACCGCCCACCACGCCACGATCAGCAGGAACAGGACGCCGAAGCTGAGCGAGACGCCGTCCGTGCGATGCGGCTTCATCGGAGCACCTCCACGTTGCCGGTGTCGAGCTGCAGGTCGAGTTTGAGCGTGCCACCACCGGCGCCGTCCAGCCCGAGGTCGGTCACGGTCTGCCCGTTCACCTCGCGGTCGTCGAACTGCTTGTCGAAGACCACGGCCCGGCCGTTCTCGACGCGCAGGGTGGCGGTGGTGTCGACCGTCTCGGGCAGCAGCACCCGGATCTGGCCGAGCTTCATGGTCACCGCGATCGACTGCTCGCCGGTGAAGGTCACCTGGCGCAGGTCGAGCGTGGCGTTGCCGGCCGTGAAGTCGTAGCGGTCGGCGACCTGGGCGAGCGTCGCGGGCCGGTAGACGCTGTTGCCCACCTCGCCGGCCCAGCGCTCGGCGCCGGTGGAGACCAGCAGGCCGATCGAGATCAGCAGGCCCAGGGCGATCAGCCCGCGGGCCCGGCCGAGCCAGGCGCCGACGATCAGGCCGAGCCCGACCGTGATCAGCGCGGCCGCGAAGTAGGCGGAGATCGCGATGCTCGCCCCGGCCATGTCGATCGCGGCCATCACGCCGACCACCACGACCACCGCGAAGAACGTGAGGCGGCCGAGCTTGGAGCGCTCGCGCGGCGGCTTGGGCGGCTTGACCGGCTTGGCCGCGGCCGGGGCCGGCGGAGCCGGGGGATAGGTCACCGGGGTGGGGCGGGCGTAGGGGCCGTGCGGTGCGAACGGCGGCCGGTAGCCCGTGGCCGGCGGCGTGTAGGGCGGAGGAGGCGGAGGCGGAGGCGGGGCCGCAACCGGGTCCGTGACCGGCTGGGTGGTCATCGGCTGGGTGGTCATCGGCTGGGTGGGCGGTGCGGGCGGGGCCGCGGCGAACTCCGCCGTCCTGTCGTCGGCGCCCGGCGCGAACGGCCCCGGGGCGGGCTGTGCCGGGCCCGGAAACGCGGCGCCGCCCGCCTGCTGGTTGCCGCCACGCTTGATGATCAGCACGGCACCGACGATGACCGCGCAGGCCAGCAGGCTCGCCCGCATGCCGTCGCGCACGATGAAGGCGAACGACAGCACGGCGGCCCCGCCGAGCAGCACCACCGAGGCGGGCGCCATGCCGGAACGCCCCTTGCCGAGCAGCGACTCGATCGGCGAGGCCGGCTCGCCCTCGGCCGGGATCACCAGCCACCCGATCAGGTAGAGCAGCACGCCGACCCCGCTGATCACGCCGAGCACGGCCAGCAGCACCCGCCACAGCACCGGGTCGGTGTTCGTCGCGCGGGCCAGCGCCCCGCAGACGCCGCCCAGATAGCGGCCCTCACGGGGACGCACGAGCTTCTCGCGGGAGAAGCTCGGCCCCGCGCCGGGACCTCCGCCGGCCGGCGCGAACCACGGCGGCGGCTCGGTCGCGGGACCGGGCTGAGTGGTGGGGCCGGGCTCGGTGGTGGCGCCGGGCTCGGTGGTGAGGCCCGGCTCGGTGGTGGGGCCGGGCTCGGTGGTGGCGCCGGGCTCCGTGGCAGGGCCGGGCTCGGTGGCCGGCGCCGAAGTCGCCGACGGGGTGGTGGGGCCGGCGGCGGACGCGGGCACGTCCTGCGGACCGGACGGGCCGGACGGACCCCGCGCTGCGGCAGCTTCGTCGTTCATGACACCGATCCTCGCTCCCCGGGCACCCCCGTCGCCTCGGGCGCCGACCCTGAGGCCACCCTGAGATCCTGGAGCCCGATACCTGGGGGAGTTCCCCGTGGCCTCGACCGCCCGAACGTGTGACGATCGGAGGACACGAGCCGAGGAGGAGCCATCACCGCCGCCGCCGTCCCGCCGACGCGCCGCCTGTACCGGCCGCGCGACCACCGCATCATCGCGGGCGTCGCCTCCGGGCTGGCGCAGCACCTGGGCATCCCCGTGCTCGTCGTGCGCGTCGCGCTGGTGGTGCTGCTCGGCTTCAACGGCCTCGGCCTGCTGCTCTACGCCGCGTTCTGGGCCGTGCTCCCGCAGCAGGTCGTCACCAGTGAGCAGCCGCAGCGCCGCGACCTGGCCATGCTGCTGCCGTTCGGGGCGATCGGCCTGGGCGTCGTGCTGCTGCAGGCGCTGGTCTTCGACGACAGCGTCGCCGGCACGGTCGGCTGGCTGATCGCGGTGGTCGCGGTCGGCGCCGGCATCATCTGGCACCAGTCCGACCCCACCCGCCGCCACCTGGGCGGCCTCGTGCCGCAACAGCCGTGGCTGGCCGCCGTGGTGGCCGAGAGCGACCGCCGCTTCTTCCTGTTCCGCTTCATCGGCGGCGGCGTGCTGGTCGCCACCGGCATCATCGGCGTGGTGGCGGTCTACGCCCCGGCCGGCAGCCTCACCGCGGTGCTCAACGGCGTGATCTTCGCGCTGGTCGGCCTGGTGGGCGTCGGCGTGGTGGCCGCGCCGCTGCTGTGGCGCATGTTCAACCAGCTGCGCGCCGAGCGCGAGGGCCGCATCCGCGAGCAGGAGCGCGCCGAGCTGGCCGCCATGATCCACGACCAGGTGCTGCACACGCTCGCGCTGATCCAGCGCAACTCGGCCGACATCAAAGAGGTGCAGCGGCTCGCCCGGGGACAGGAGCGCAGCCTGCGCAACTGGCTCTACAAGCCGGCCGCCTCGCCGACCGAGCGGTTCGCCGCCGCGCTCGAGCAGGCGGCCGCCGAGGTCGAGGACACGTACGCGATCAGCGTCGAGACGGTCGTCGTCGGCGACACCGAGTGCGACGAGCGGGTCGCGGCGCTGGTCGCGGCGGCCCGGGAGGCACTGGTCAACGCGGCCCGCCACGCCGGCGTGCAGACCGTGTCGCTCTACGCGGAGGTCGAGGACGACGAGCTGAGCGTCTTCGTGCGCGACCGGGGGGCCGGTTTCGAGCTGTCCGGCGTGCAGGAGTCGCGGCACGGCGTGCGAGGCTCCATCATCGGGCGCATGCAGCGCCACGGCGGCAAGGCGGAGATCCGCAGCGCCCCCGGCGACGGCACGGAGGTCAGGCTGACCCTTCCGGCGTCGCGGGAGAGCGTGGCGGCCGGGAAGGAGACAGCACGATGACCGAGCTTCAGGAGTCCGGCGACGCGACCGGCCGGCGGCTCACCGTCTTTCTGGTCGACGACCACGCGATGTTCCGGGCCGGGGTGCGCGCCGAGCTCGGCGCGCACGTCGACGTGGTGGGCGAGGCCAGCTCGGTGGCCGAGGCGGTCAGCCGGATCGCCGCGATCGAGCCCGACGTGGTGCTGCTCGACGTGCACATGCCCGACGGCGGCGGCCGCGCGGTGCTCGACGCGATGCGCCGCAGCCACCCCCACGTACGCTTCCTGGCCCTCTCGGTCTCCGACGCCGCCGAGGACGTGATCGGGCTGATCCGGGCCGGCGCGCGCGGCTACGTGACCAAGACGATCTCGCCCGACGAGCTCGCCGCCGCGATCCGCCGGGTGGCCGACGGCGACGCGGTGTTCAGCCCGCGGCTGGCCGGCTTCGTGCTCGACGCGTTCGCCTCCCGGCCCGACGTGCCGGTCGCCGACCCCGAGCTCGACCAGCTCACCAACCGCGAGCGCGAGGTGCTGCGGCTGCTCGCGCGCGGTTATGCGTACAAAGAGATCGCCAAGGAGCTGTTCATCTCGATCAAGACAGTCGAGACACATGTCTCGAACGTCCTGCGCAAGCTGCAAATGAGCAACCGTTACGAATTGTCACGATGGGCGGCCGACCGGAGGCTCGTCTGAACGGTCCGAACTGGGCCGCTGCGGTCGGTCACCGGCCGCACACTGATCGACATATCGGCAGGTCAGGGGCTCGCCAGAGGCCGTGTGAAAACTTCTCACGCGGCCTCTGACTAATATCGGGGCGGAAACGGGGCTATGGCAGTCGTTGGCTCTGTGTCACAGTTGCTGCGTCTCACACACCCCCGTGAGAGCCCCTGAAGGAGGCACCCCCTCATGCCTGCGAAAAGCCCGATGGCGGCCGTGGTGGCCGCCATCGCATTGTTGGCTGCGGGCTGCAGCGGCAGTTCCTCGGAGGACACCGAGGTCCTGCCGGACAGCATCAGCATCGGCATCGGCGAACCGTCGAGCCTGCTCCCGTCGAACTCGATCGAGTCGGCCGGCTCCCAGGTGCTGGCCTCGCTGTTCTACCCGCTCGTGCGGTTCGACACGACCGGCAAGCCGTACGACGTCGCCGCCCAGTCGATCGAGCACGACAAGGGCAACCGGGTGTGGACCATCCGGCTCAAGCCCGGCTTCACCTTCAGCAACGGCGAGCCGGTCACGGCGGACAACTACATCAACGCGTGGAACTACGGCGCCTACGCCCCCAACGCGCAGCTCGCGTCGTACTTCTACAAGCGGATCGACGGCTTCACCGACCTGAACCCGCTGGACCCCGACGAGGACGGTCCCGCCGAGGCGCCCGCGCCGACGGCCAAGAAGATGCGCGGGCTCAAGAAGCTCAACGACCTGACGTTCACGGTGACGCTGTCCGAGGGCTTCGTGGGCTGGGAGTCGGTGATGGGCTACGACGCCTTCTACCCGCTGCCCAAGGCCGCCTTCTCCAGCGACGGGGTGCTCAACAAGAACTTCGAGCAGGCGCCGATCGGCAACGGCCCCTTCAAGATCAAGGGCACCTGGCAGCACGACGACAAGATCGTCGTGGAGAAGGTCGCCGACTTCAAGGGCACGGTCCCCAAGGTCGCGGGCATCACCTGGAAGATCTACCAGGAGCTCAGCGCCCAGTACGCCGACCTGATGGCCGGCAACCTCGACGTCGAGACCAAGATCCCGATCGAGAACCTCAGCTCGGCCTCCGGCGACCTCGGCGCCCGGCTCGGCAAGACCCCCAGCTCCTCGTTCTCGTTCGTCGGCTTCCCGATGTACCTCGACAAGTACAAGAACGTGAACGTGCGGCGCGCGCTGTCGATGGCGATCAACCGCGAGGAGATGACCGACCAGGTCTTCCTCGGCTCCGAGACGGCGGCCAAGTCGTTCATCTCGCCGGTCGTGGCCGGCGCCAAGATCGACAGCTGCGGCGCCGCGTGCGAGTACAACCCGGCCAAGGCCCGGCAGATGTACACCGCGGCGAACGGCCCCCGGGACATCAAGATCGCGTACAACATCGACGGCGGCCACAAGGCGTGGGTCGACGCGATGTGCAACCAGATCAAGGCCTCGCTCGGCATCAACTGCACGGGCTCGCCGTACCCGAAGCTCAAGAACATCCTCGACAAGGTGCGCGCGGGCGAGGACGTCGGCCTGATCCGGCTCGGCTGGACGATGGACTATCCGCTGATGGAGAGCTACCTCGGGCCGCTCTACACCAGCGACGGGTCGTCGAACTACTACGGCTACAGGAACAAGGCGTTCGACACGCTGGTGCGGCAGGGCTCGGCGGCGAAGAACGACGCCCAGTCCATCGCGCTGTGGCGCCAGGCCGAGGCCCTGCTGATCCGGGACATGCCGGTGCTGCCGCTGCGGTTCGGCCAGAACGTCTTCGGCTACTCCGAGCGCGTCACCGACGTGACGATGGACCTCTACCAGAAGGTCGACATCTACGCGATCGACATCGCGAGCTGAATCCGTACGGTGGTGGCGCCACGGTTGAGGTGAAACCGTGGCGCCTCGTGCCCTTCGCCCAAAAGGCCTCACCCCATGTTCCGCTACATCGTGCGGCGCCTGCTCCAGATGGTCCTCACCTTCTTCGGGGCCACCTTCGTCGTCTACGCGCTGACGTTCTCCTTCGTGGACGACCCGTACCAGGCGCTGGTCGGCGAACGACCGCTCTCCAGCAGCCAGAGGGCCGCGCTGGACGCCCGCTACCACCTCGACGACCCGTTCCTCACGCAGTACTGGCACTACGTGCGCAACCTGCTGACCGGTGACTTCGGCGAGTCGCTGACCGGCCGTTCGATCGGCGCGATGCTGGCCGACGCCTGGCTCGTCACCGTCCGGCTGTCGCTGCTGGCGGTCGTCATCGCCGCCGTGATCGCGGTCGGGGCCGGCGTGCTGTCCGGCATCCGGCGCGGCGGCGCGTTCGACACCGTCACCCTCGTGCTCACGCTGGCCGTGCTCGCCATGCCGATCGTGGTGCTGGCCCCGCTCGCCCAGCTCGTCTTCGGCATCCAGCTCGGCTGGTTCCCGGTCACCGCCACCCGCGACGCGGGCCTCCACGAGCTGCTGCTGCCGGCGCTGGTGCTGGGCAGCCTGGTGGTCGCGACCGAGCTGCGGGTGACCCGTACGGCGGTGGCCGAGAACCTGCGGGCGGACTACGTGCGTACGGCTCGGGCCAAGGGCCTGGCGCCCCGGCGCGTGATCGGGGTGCACGTGCTGCGCAACTCGCTGATCCCGGTGATCACGCTGATCGGCGTGGACATCGGCGCGCTCATGTCGGGCGCGATCGTGACCGAGGGCGTGTTCAACATCCCCGGCGTCGGCTTCAACCTGTTCCGGGCCATCCGCACCGAGGACGGCCCGCTCGTGGTCGGCTTCGTGAGCGTCCTCGTGATCGTCTTCCTCGTGATCAACCTGATCGTCGACCTTCTCTACGCCGCCCTCGACCCCCGGATCCGCTATGAGTGACCCGCACACCGTGACCATGGCCGAGGCGCCCGGCCCCACGCCCGACGGGCCGCGACGGCGGGACCGCACCGGCCGGCCGCGGAGCCTGGCCGGCGACGCGTGGCTCGACCTGCGTGCCAGCAAGGTCTTCTGGATCGCCGCGGTGCTGGTCGCGCTCGTGCTGCTGATGGCGGCCTGGCCGTCGCTGTTCACGTCGGCCGATCCGAGCGACTGCCTGCTCGCGCGCAAGAACGCCGGGGCGAGCGGGGGAGCGATCTTCGGGTACGACTTCCAGGGTTGCGACGTCTTCTCCCGTACGGTCCACGGCGCGCGCGACTCGGTCGTCGTGGCGCTGGTCGCCACGCTGATCGCCGGGGTGATCGGCCTGCTCGTCGGGCTCGCGGCCGGCTACGCGGGCGGCTGGGTCGACGCGCTGCTGTCCCGCTTCATCGACGTGATGCTCGGCATCCCGCTGCTGCTGGGCGCGATCGTGCTGGCCCGGCGGCTGTCGGCCGACCCGGAGAGCGACGGCGCCCTCGCCGTGATGATCACGCTGGGCGTGCTCGGCTGGACCACGGCAGCGCGGGTCATGCGCTCGGCGGTGATCTCGGCGAAGGGGCAGGACTACGTGGCCGCGGCCCGCATGCTGGGCGCCGGCCCGGGACGCCTGATGTTCCGGCACATCCTGCCCAACTCGATCAGCCCGTTCATCGTCGTGCTGACGATCCTGCTGGGCGTCAACATCGCCGGCGAGGCCACGCTGTCCTATCTGGGCGTGGGGCTCAAGGGCGACGCGATCAGCTGGGGTATCTCGATCCAGGAGGCCGGGCCGTACGCGCGGACCGCCGCGGCGCCGCTGGTCTGGCCCTCGGTGTTCCTGGCGGCCACGGTGCTCGCCTTCATCATGCTGGGCGACGCCGTCCGCGACGCCTTCGACCCGAAACTGCGGTGAGGCGGCGATGACCGACATCAGGGCCCAGGTGGACGCGCTGCCGGGCGTCGACCCGCGGGCGGCGCTGCTCGAGGTGCAGGACCTGCACGTCGAGTTCCGCACCCGCGACGGCGTCGCCCGCGCGGTGAACGGCGTCGACCTGCGGCTGAACCCGGGCGAGACGCTCGCCGTGCTGGGCGAGAGCGGCTGCGGCAAGTCGGTGACCGCCCAGGCGATCATGGGCATCCTCGACACCCCGCCGGCCCACGTCACCCACGGCCGCGTGCTCTACCGCGGCGTCGACCTGCTGACGCTGCCCGAGAGCGAACGCCGCAAGGTGCGCGCCAACCGCATCGCGATGATCTTCCAGGACGCGCTGAGCGCCCTGAACCCCGTCTACACGGTCGGCTTCCAGCTCGCCGAGCTGTTCCGGGTCCACCGGGGCACGTCGCGCCGCGAGGGCAAGCGCCGCGCCGCCGAGCTGCTCGACCGCGTACGGATCCCGGACGCCCGGCGCCGCGTCGACGACTATCCGCACCAGTTCTCCGGCGGCATGCGGCAACGCGTCATGATCGCGATGGCGCTCGCGCTCGACCCCGAGGTGCTGATCGCCGACGAGCCCACCACCGCGCTCGACGTGACCGTGCAGGCGCAGATCATGAGCCTGCTCGCCGAGCTGCAGCGCGAGCGCACCATGGGGCTGATGCTGATCACGCACGACATGGGCGTGGTCGCCGACGTCGCCGACCGGATCGCGGTCATGTACGCCGGGAAGGTCGTCGAGCAGGCGCCGGTGTACGACATCTACGCGCGGCCGGCGCACGCGTACACCAAGGCGCTGCTCGAGTCGATCCCGCGCCTCGACCTCAAGGGCCGTCCGCTGAACGTGATCCGGGGGCTGCCGCCCGCGCTCACCGACGTCCCGGCGGGCTGCGCGTTCCATCCGCGGTGCGCGTACGCCCGGGAGATCTGCCGCCTCGAGCCGCCGCCCGCCTATCGGATCGCGCCGCAGCGGGTCGCGAGCTGCCACTTCGTCCGGGAGGTCCTGGGTGTCTGACGTCGTGCTCGAGGCCCGCGGGCTGGTCAAGCACTTCCGCGCACGCCGCGGTGCGGACGTCCGCGCGGTCGACGGCGTGGACCTGCAGCTGCGCCGCGGCGAGACGCTCGGGGTCGTGGGGGAGTCGGGCTGCGGCAAGTCGACGCTGGCCAAGCTGCTGGTCGGGCTCGAGAAGCCGACGAGCGGCGAGATCCGCGTACGCGGCGAAGACCTGACCCGGCTGTCGGGCTCGCGGCTGCGCCGGGCGCGCCGCAACATCCAGATGGTGCTCCAGGACCCGTACACGTCGCTCAACCCGCGGATGACCGTGGGCGACATCGTCGGGGAGCCGTACGACATCCACCCCGACGCCGTGCCGCGCACCGGCAAGACCCGCGCCGTGCAGGAACTGCTCGACCTCGTCGGGCTCAACCCCGACCACCTCAACCGCTACCCGCACCAGTTCTCCGGCGGCCAGCGCCAGCGCATCGGCATAGCCCGCGCCCTCGCGCTGCGCCCCGAGATCATCATCTGCGACGAGCCCGTCTCCGCCCTGGACGTGTCGATCCAGGCCCAGGTCATCAACCTGCTCGAGGCCCTGCAGCGCGAGCTCGGCCTGTCGTACGTCTTCATCGCGCACGACCTGTCGGTGGTCCGGCACATCTCCGACCGGATCGCCGTCATGTACCTGGGCCGGGTCGTCGAGACCGGCAACCACGTGGCGATCTACGACCAGCCCACCCACCCCTACACCCAGGCGCTGCTGTCCGCGGTCCCCGTGCCCGACCCCCGCCTGCGCGGCCGCCGCGACCACCTCGTGCTCGCCGGCGACGTGCCCTCACCGTCCGAGCCGCCCTCGGGGTGCCGCTTCCGCACGCGCTGCTGGAAGGCCCAGCCCGCCTGCGCCGACCACGAGCCGTTGCTCGAGATCCGCCCCCGTTCCCCCCACCCGAGCGCCTGCCATTTCGCCGAGATCCGCAACGTCATGCGCCGCTACTGATCCCCTCCGCGCCGGCACCCCGGGGGACGTCTGCGAGGGGACGCAGGAGGGGTGCGGCCGCCCCCTAGAGGGGGCCGCGGCCCGCGCGGAGGATCATCAGGGCGACCTGGGCGCCGTCGGCGCCGAGGGCCTGGCGGAAACGTTCGACGATCTCGCGTTCGCGGGAGAGCACCAGGCGGGTGCCGCCGCTGGCCATGCGGGTCTTGCCGACCTCCTGGGAGAGGCGTGCCCGCTCCAGCCACAGGTCGATGATCTGCTGGTCGATCTCGTCGATGCGCTCGCGCATGGCGCGGATCTCGTCGGCGGCCAGCGGCTCGCCCGCGCCGGTCTGCTGGTCCATCACGTCGGCGGTCATCTCGTGCTCCTCGGGTGCTTGCGCCCCGGTCGACCCGGCCCGGGCAGCATCAAGCCCCGGGCTGGGAAGCCCGGGGCTTGATGTAGGTCTGTCGTTCAGACGCGGCCTACGGTCGCCGGACTCCCGGTGCCGTAGTAAAAAAATCGCGCCTGCTGGATCACGCAGCCGAGTATGCCCCTGTCACGAACGGGTCCGCAAGGAAACCGCCCGATGGGTGGGACGCCGCCGTCAGGCGACCGTGGAGATGCGGTCGGCGGGGCCCGGAGCGACCGGGGCGCCGGCGCCCAGATAGGCGACCAGCGCGTCGATGTCGAACCCGGGCGCGGTGGTGCGGCCCGTGCCCTGCGACAGCGCCGTGAAGCCGTCACCGCCGTTGGCAAGGAAGTCGTTCGTCGTCACCTGGTAGGAGGCGGCGGGGTCGATCGGCGTCCCGTTCAGCGCGAGGTTGGTGACCTTGGAGCCGAGCGGGGCCGAGGCGCTCCACGTGTACGTCAGGCCGGCCGACACCTGCAGGATCTTGGTGGAGGTCTGGCCGTTGTACCCCGCGAACTGCTGCTCGAGCACCTCCTTGAGCTGCGCACCCGTGAAGGTCTGGGTGACCACGAGGTTGTTGAACGGCTGGACGGTGAACGCCTCCCCGTACGTCACCTCGCCGTTGGCCTCTCCGCCCGCCGACGCCTCGGCGTCGAAGTCGGCGCGGATGCCGCCCGGGTTCATCAGCGCGATCTGCGCGCCGGTGCGCGCCCGCTGGGCGTCGGCGATCACGTCGCCGAGCGGGCTCTCGCCGGCCGGTGTCGCGGCGCGGGTGATGTCGGCGGTGATCCGGCCGACCACGCGGTTGGCGATCGGCGCGACCGCCGTACGGTATTTGTCCGCGATCTTCTTGGCGGCCGGGTCGACCGTGCCGGGGTTCTTGAGGTAGACGCCGTTCGCGTCGCGCTGCCAGCCGCCGTTGCCGTCGGGCACGCCGTTCTCGACGATCACGTTCCTGGCCGTGATGTCCGCGAAGCGGCCGGTCCGCCGGTCGATCGACCAGTCGATGTCGGTGATCAGCTGCCCGTTGGTGCCGGCGCTGGTGACCACGGACGTGCCGCCGGAGTTGGGCAGCTTGCACGAGTAGAACCGGTGGGTGTGGCCGGAGACGACAACGCCGAACTCGGGGTTGAGCCCGGCGACGATCGGCACGATCGGGCCGGTGAAGCCGTTGCAGTCGCTGACGCCGGGGGTCGGTGTGGCCGTGGCCTGTGAGCCGCCCTCGTGCACGAGCAGCACCTGCGCCTTGACGCCGAGCCGCTTGAGCACGTTGCCCCACTTGTTGGCCGTCTCGACCTCGTCGGCGAAGCGCACGTCCTGGATGCCGGCCGGGTTCACGATGCCGGCCGTGCCCTCCAGCGTCAGCCCCACGAAGCCGACGGGAACCCCGCCCACGAACTTGATGCTGATCGGGGGCAGGATCGGCAGGCCCGTCTTCTTGTTGATCGTGTTGGCCGCGAGGTAGGTGAACTTGGCCCCGCCGAACCCGTCGCCGTCCTGGCAGCCGTCGGTCGGGTGGCAGCCGCCGCGCTGCATGCGGATCAGCTCGGCCACGCCCTCGTCGAACTCGTGGTTGCCCACCGAGCTGATCTGGAGGCCGACCTGGTTCATCAGCTCGATGGTGGGCTCGTCGTGGAAGGCGGCGCTGACCAGCGGGGTGGCGCCGATCAGGTCACCGGCGCCCACGGTGAGCGTCTGCCGGCCGTCGGCCCTGGCCTCCGCGCGCAGCCGCTTGAGGTAGGTCGCGAGGTATTCGACACCGCCCGCGGGGGTCGCGGTGCCGGCGGCGTTGACCACGGCGCCGCTTCCGCTCGGCGGGTCGATCGCGCCGTGGAAGTCGTTGTAGCTGAGGAACTGGCCCTTGACGGTCGCGCCGACGGGCAGCCCCGAGGCGACGCTGACGGGCTGGAACTCCGGCGGCGCGGCGGCCGCGGGGGTCTGCGAGGTGACGGCCGGCGACAGCGCCGCGACGACGGCCAGGGCCAGGGCCGGTGCGGCGAGGTGACGCCGCAGGGCCCGGCCACGGAGGCGGGGACGGTCCATGGTGTTCGGTCTCCCGAAGAGGATGGTGTCAATCGACTCCGACAGCCTGGAGCATCGATGCCGGTGAGCGCTACCGCCTGTGGATGACAACTCGGCGGCGGGACGAGGCCGGATTCTTGTCGGAGGGTCGGCATAGACTTCACCCCGCGATGCGACCTTCTTCCGAAACCCCCGACGGCACCCTGTTCGCGATGCCCGCCGTGCGGCAGCCCGCGGCCCCTCCGGCTGCTCCCCAGGCGCGCCCGAAGCGCAGGCTCGACCCCGAGTCGCTGCTGACCGGGCTCAACGGCCCGCAGCGTGACGCGGTGACCCACGCCGGCACGCCGCTGCTGATCGTGGCCGGCGCCGGGTCCGGCAAGACCCGCGTGCTCACGCATCGCATCGCCTATCTGCTGGCCGAGCGCGACGTCCACCCGGGCCAGATCATCGCGATCACCTTCACCAACAAGGCCGCCGGTGAGATGAAGGAGCGGGTGGCCCACCTCGTCGGCCCGCGCGCCCGGCTGATGTGGGTCTCGACGTTCCACTCGGCGTGCGTGCGCATCCTGCGGGCCGAGCACGAGCACGCCGGCCTCAAGAGCACGTTCTCGATCTACGACGCCGACGACTCGCGCCGGCTCATGCAGCTGGTGATCCGCGAGCTCGACCTCGACCCCAAGCGCTACACCGCGCGCGGCCTGGCGGCCCAGGTGTCGAACCTGAAGAACGAGCTGGTCGAGCCCGAGGAGTTCAAGGACCGCGCCAAGGGCCCGCAGGAGCGGGCGGTCGCCGAGGCGTACGAGCTCTATCAGCGCCGGCTGCGCGAGGCGCACGCGCTCGACTTCGACGACATCATCATGGCCACGGTGCACCTGTTCCAGTCGCACCCGCACGTCGCCGAGGCCTACCGCCGCCGCTTCCGGCACGTGCTCGTCGACGAGTACCAGGACACCAACCACGCGCAATACATGCTGGTCAAGGAGCTCGTGGGGGGCAAGGGCGGGGAGGTCGGGCCCGCCGAGCTGTGCGTGGTGGGCGACGCCGACCAGTCGATCTACGCGTTCCGTGGCGCCACCATCCGCAACATCCTCGAGTTCGAGCGCGACTACCCCGACGCCCGCACGATCCTGCTCGAGCAGAACTACCGCTCGACCCAGACGATCCTCTCGGCGGCCAACGCGGTGATCGACCGCAACACGTCGCGCAAGCCCAAGCGCCTCTGGAGCGACCAGGGCGCCGGCGAGCAGATCGTCGGCTATGTGGCCGACACCGAGCACGCCGAGGCCGACTGGGTGGCCCGCGAGATCGACCGGCTGAGCGACAAAGAGGGCGTACGCCCGGGTGACGTGGCGGTCTTCTACCGGACGAACGCTCAGTCCCGCGTCTTCGAAGAGGTGTTCATCCGCGTCGGCCTGCCCTACAAGGTCGTCGGAGGCGTCCGGTTCTACGAGCGCAAGGAGGTCCGCGACGCGCTGGCCTACCTGCGCGCCGTGGTCAACGACGACGACACCGTGAGCATCCGCCGCGTGCTCAACACCCCCAAGCGCGGCATCGGCGACCGGGCCGAGGCGTGCATCGAGGCGCTGTCCAGCCGCGACCGCATCTCGTTCGGCCAGGCGCTGCGCCGCGCGAAGGACGCGCCGGGCATCTCCACCCGCGCGGCCAACAGCATCGGCGACTTCGTGCAACTGCTCGACGACGTACGCGAGCTGTCCACCACGGTCCCGCCCGAGGAGGTGCTCGAGGTGGTGCTGCAGCGCTCGGGCCTGCTCTCCGAGCTCGAGGAGAGCCTCGACCCGCAGGACCAGGGCCGCGTGGAAAACCTGCAGGAGCTCGTGAGCGTCGCCCGCGAGTACACCGAGCGCGTCGAGGCCGCCGCCGAGGACGACGAGGAGGCGCCCGTCGCCACGCTCGCGGGGTTCCTCGAGCAGGTGGCGCTGGTCGCCGACGCCGACCAGTTGCCCGACGACGACCCGGACAACCAGGGCGTGGTCACGCTGATGACGCTGCACACGGCCAAGGGCCTGGAGTTCCCGGTGGTGTTCCTGACCGGCCTCGAGGACGGCGTCTTCCCGCACACGCGCGCGCTGGGCGACAACAACGAGCTCGAGGAGGAGCGCCGCCTGGCCTACGTGGGCATCACCCGCGCCCGCCAGCGGCTCTACCTGTCGCGCGCGGTCACCCGGGGCGCGTGGGGCCAGCCGCAGTACAACCCGCCCTCGCGGTTCACCGACGAGCTGCCGAGCGAGCTGGTCCGCTGGGAGCGCACCGGCAGCTCGTACACGTCGTGGTCGGGCACCGGCGGCGGCGTGGGTGGGCGCGGCGGGGGAGACCGCTTCCGCGGCGGCGGCTTCTCCGGGGGCACGCCCAAGGCCCAGCAGCTGGCGAGCCGCCTCGGCATCGACGGCAGCCGCCTGTCCACGGCCAGCGAGCTGCCGCAGGCGCCCAAGGTCTCGGCCGGCGACCGCGTCAACCACCAGCGCTACGGTCTGGGCCGGGTCGTCACCGTCGAGGGCCAGGGCCCGGGCGCGCGCGCCCAGATCGACTTCGGCGACCAGGTGATGTGGCTGGTCCTGCGGCACGCCCCCATCGAGAAGATCTAGCAGCCGTCGAGCGCGACGCCGTGCTCGTGCAGCCAGCGGACCGGTTCGATCGGGTTCTTGTACGAGCCCTGGTGCACCTCGAAGTGCAGGTGCGGCCCGGTGGAGTGCCCGGTCGAGCCCTCGTCGCCGATCTGCTCGCCGGCCTCGACGCGCTGCCCGGCGTGCACGGCGATCGCGGACATGTGCCCGTAGTGGGTGAGGTAGCCGTTGCCGTGGTCGATCAGCACGGCCAGGCCGTAGCCCTGGGCCTCGCCGGCCCGCACCACGACGCCGGCGCCCGTGGCGAGGATCGGGGAACCGCTCGGCCCGGCGATGTCGACGCCCGCGTGCAGCCGGCCCCACCTGTGGCCGAAACAGGAGGTCACCGAGCCGCTCGGGTTGGGGTTGACCCATGCCGCGGGGGCCTGCACGGCCTGCACGACGACGCGGGTCTTGAGCTTGCGGGGCGCCGCGGAGGCCTGCCCGCCCGGCGGCGTCCAGGAGTCCGTCGGCGCGGGGACGACCGCCTCCACCGGCGACGACGTGGGGACGACCTCGGCGGCGGGCGGGGCCTTCTTCTCGGCGGCCGCCGCGGCCGTGCCGCCGGCCACGCCGGTGGCGAGCGCGGTGCCCAGCGTCGCGGTCAGCAGCGCCGTACGGCCTCGCTCGCCGGTGACGAGAGGCAGGAGAGCGGGCTGCGCGCGGTGCCGGCGGATCTGCTCACGGCGGTGCCGCCCGACGGAACGGGTCTCGGCTCGATGCGCCACGCGGCACGACCTCCCAGGCAGAACGGATCACCGACATCTGCCTGTCGGCCTGCCTGCGGAGATGTTGAAGGAGCCGGCCCCGGTTCACCCGAACTGCAACCTGGAGCCGATGCCGCGGGTTACTCCGATAGTGGAGGTTTGCCCCGCTGTCGACGGGTATTCCCCACTCAGCGCGCGAGAGAACTGAATATCAGGAAGCCGCGGCCATGCCGGCGTAGACCGACTCGACCTGGAGCTTGATGTCGACGCCGCGCTGGCGCAGGAACGGGATCGGGTCGGTGGGCTTGCCGTCGACGTGGATCTCGAGGTGGAGGTGGGTGCCGTAGGAGGCGCCCGAGTTGCCGACCTGGCCGATCACCTGGCCCGCCTTGACGACGTCGCCCTTCTTGACCAGCAGGCGGCGCGAGTGCGCGTAGATGGCCTCGGTGCCGTCGTCGTGCTGGATCGTGACCGCGTAACCGTAGCCGCCGTAGTAACCGGCCTGGATCACCTTGCCGGCGTGCACGGCCTTGTAGGGCAGGCCCTCGTGGGCGGCCAGGTCGATGCCGGCGTGCAGCTTGCCCCAGCGGACCCCGTACGGCCCGGTGAACTCGAACTCCTCGAGGGGGAGCAGCCACACGTCGGCCGTGGCGTCCGCGGCGCTGACCTTGGTCTTGGCGGCGGCGTCGCGGCTGTCGCTGCGCGAGGCGGCCTGGCCGGCCTCGCGCTCGGCGAGGGCGTCGTCGGCGGCCTGGACGGTGCCGAGCCCCTTGAGGGACTGCACGTCGACCTGCTTCTGGTCGGGCAGGTTGGCCGCGGCGCCGAGGGCGACGACGCCGGCGCCGACGAAGGCCGAGGTGACCGCGACGGCGTAGCGGCTGCGGGGAGGGGTGGGTACGCGGCGGCGGCCGCGATAGCGATCGGGCTCAGACGACAAGCGCTGGCGCACGAACAACCCTCCGTCGGTGGCAAATGAGTGGCGGTCACGAGCCGAATTTCCGGTGAACCGTGTCCGTCGGGAGCTGTCAGATCAGCGTTAACTGGTTGACAGCCGGGAGCCACGGTAGCCAAGCGGCTGCCGTGTCACAAGTCGAAGCGCCAAATCGGCGACACTTTACGGTCCGTATTGCGCAGCGAATGTCCGAATTGGTGGCGTTTCCGCAGGCAGACGTTCGCACACGCGGAGTAATTGATCGAAATGCAGAAAGTAATGTGACTGAGAATACTTTTCCGCTCACTTCCGGTGATCGCTTGTGCGGCCGGGTGGCTACCCCGGGGGCCGCGCGCGGGTTACCTTTCGTTCAGGTGACAACGCGGTCAGTGGGCACGGAGGATCAGGATGCAGGCACGGATCAGGGTGGTCGTGGCGAAGCCCGGGCTGGACGGGCACGACCGTGGCGCCAAGGTGGTGGCGCGGGCGCTGCGCGACGCCGGCATGGAGGTCGTCTACACCGGCCTGCATCAGACGCCGGAACAGATCGTCGAGACCGCCATTCAGGAGGACGCGGACGCGATCGGTTTGTCCGTTCTGTCCGGGGCGCACATGACGTTGTTCCGCCGCGTGATCGAACTCTTGGCGGAACGTGACGCCGCTGACATCGTCGTATTCGGCGGTGGGATCATTCCGGCCGACGACATCGCCGAATTGGAAAAGCTCGGGGTGGCCCGCATATTCACGCCCGGCGCCACTACCGCGTCCATCATCGAATGGGTACGCGCCAATGTGAGTTCGCCGGTCGCCTGAGCAGGCGCAACGCTGACGCAAGGGGAGAGGCCGGACGCACCCCTCACACGTCCGGCCTCTCCATGCACGATGCCCCGCCGCCACCCCTCGACCGACAGGGCATCGGCCGCCTTCGCGCCGGCGCGCCGTAGCGCTCCGACACCACACTCAACGAAGCCCCGGGTGGGTGGTTACGCGCGTATCCGGGGAACTTTCGGCGGCTCGTCACGTACGTCTGGTGTGTGGTCTTGCACACCGTGCACCCGCGCCTGCTCGGGCGGTGGGCCGGTCGCTAGTCTGCGAATGACGGCCTTTCCGGGCCGACATCACATCCTTCCCGCCGGCGACGCCAGGAACGACGGCCGCCGCGCACACAGGTCGGGACGCGGGCGGTGTGGCTTGCCGGCCTCCTTGGCGTCGCGAGCGAAAGGAGACACGTGGACCTGTTCGAATATCAGGGGCGCGACCTCTTCGAACGGCACGGGCTGCCCGTGCTGGGCGGTGGCGTCGCCGAGACCCCGCAGGAGGCGCGGGCGATCGCCGAGCGACTCGGCGGCAAGGTCGTCGTGAAGGCGCAGGTCAAGGTCGGCGGCCGGGGCAAGGCGGGCGGCGTCAAGCTGGCCGACGGCCCCGACGAGGCGCAGGCGCGCGCCACCGACATCCTGGGCATGGACATCAAGGGCCACACGGTCGGCAAGGTCATGCTGGCCGAGACGGCCGACATCCAGGAGGAGTACTACTTCTCCTACCTGCTCGACCGGGCCAACCGCACCTTCTTGTGCATCGCCAGCGTCGCGGGCGGCATGGAGATCGAGCAGGTCGCCGAGGAGCAGCCCGAGCGGGTCGCCAAGGTCCCGATCGACGCGAGCAAGGGCGTCGACGAGGCCAAGGCCCGCGAGATCGTCACCCAGGCGCAGTTCCCGGCCGAGGTCGCCGACCAGGTCGTCGACATCGCGGTGAAGCTGTGGCAGGCGTTCGTCGCCGAGGACGCCACGCTGGTCGAGGTCAACCCGCTGGCCAAGGTCGGCGACGGCCGCGTGCTCGCGCTCGACGCGAAGGTGACGCTGGACGAGAACGCGTCGTTCCGCCACCCCGACCACGAGGCGCTGGTCGACCAGTCCGCGGTCGACCCGCTGGAGCAGGCGGCCAAGGCCAAGAACCTCAACTACGTCAAGCTCGACGGCGAGGTCGGCATCATCGGCAACGGCGCGGGCCTGGTCATGTCCACGCTCGACGTGGTCGCGTACGCCGGCGAGCAGCACGGCAACGTCAAGCCGGCCAACTTCCTCGACATCGGCGGCGGCGCCAGCGCCCAGGTGATGGCGAACGGCCTCGAGATCGTGCTCGGCGACCCCGCCGTGAAGTCGGTCTTCGTCAACGTCTTCGGTGGCATCACCGCCTGCGACGAGGTCGCCAACGGCATCATCCAGGCCCTCGCCCTGCTGGGCGAGCGCGGCGAGCAGGTCACCAAGCCGCTGGTGGTACGTCTCGACGGCAACAACGCCGAGGCCGGCCGGGCCATCCTGGACGGCGCCAACAACCCGCTCGTCGAGCGGGTGGACACGATGGACGGAGCGGCCGCGCGGGCCGCCGAGCTTGCGGCTGCGGGGAAGTAATCATGGCTATCTGGCTCACCAAGGACTCCAAGGTCATCGTCCAGGGCATGACCGGCTCCGAAGGCTCCAAGCACACCCGGCGCATGCTCGCCGCGGGCACCAACGTGGTCGGCGGCGTGAACCCGCGCAAGGCCGGCACGACCGTCGACTTCGACGGCACGGCGCTGCCGGTGTTCGCGAGCGTCGGCGAGGCGATCAAGGAGACCGGCGCCGACGTGTCGGTCATCTTCGTGCCGCCGGCGTTTACCAAGGCCGCGATCGTCGAGGCGATCGACGCCGAGATCCCGCTCGCCGTCGTGATCACCGAGGGCGTTCCGGTCCAGGACAGCGCGGCCGCCTGGGCCTACAACGTCGACCGCGGTCAGAAGACCCGGATCATCGGCCCGAACTGCCCCGGCATCGCGTCGCCGGGCGCCAGCAACGCCGGCATCATCCCGGCCGACATCACCCCGGGCGGCCGCATCGGCCTGGTCAGCAAGAGCGGCACGCTGACCTACCAGCTGATGTACGAGCTGCGCGACTTCGGGTTCTCCACCGCGGTCGGCATCGGCGGCGACCCGGTCATCGGCACCACGCACATCGACGCGCTCAAGGCGTTCCAGGACGACCCCGACACCGACGCGATCGTCATGATCGGTGAGATCGGCGGCGACGCCGAGGAGCGGGCCGCCGAGTTCATCAAGGCGAACGTCACCAAGCCGGTCGTCGGCTACATCGCCGGCTTCACCGCGCCGCCCGGCAAGACCATGGGTCACGCCGGCGCGATCATCTCGGGCTCCGCGGGCACCGCGGACGCCAAGAAGGCCGCGCTCGAGGCCGCGGGCGTCAAGGTCGGCAAGACGCCGAGCGAGACCGCGCGGCTCATGCGCGAGGTCATGAGCTGACCTTGCACTCCGTACGATCGGCGCGCCGTCGTCCGGGTCCGATCGACCCGAACGGCGGCGCGCCGCCGCATCTGCGTCGCCTGCCCGCCTCCGGCGTGGAAAAGTAGTCCGCGATGCCGACCACTCCCGACCGTCCCGGCGACTCGGACGACCCCTTCGCGGTCGCCGAGGCGGCTCAGGTCGCCCGCGACACCGAACCCGTCGGGGTGCAGCGCCCCACCGAGGCGGTGGAGGCCGGGGCGCAGAGCAGGGAGCAGCGCACAATCCTCGTCGACGACAAGCTGCTGGCCGGCCGCGAGACCGTCAAGCTGCCCTCGCAGCGCCGGCCGCAGGGGCCGCCGCGCCGCGCCCCGCTGCCCGTGGCGGCACTGTTCGCCACGCTGTGGGCGGCCCTGCTGTCGTACGTGCCGGTCGCCGCCGTCATCGGGCTGGCCCGCACCCTCGAGGGCAGCGGCGGCCTGGCCGGCGCCGCGCACGCGGGGCTGGCCGGCTGGCTGCTCGGCCACGGCGTCGCGATCGGCACCTCGATCGGCTCGCTGGGGCTGTCGCCGCTGCTGCTCAGCCTGCTGGCCGTGTGGCGGCTCAGCCGGGCCGGCCTGCACGTCACCCGGGCCGTGGGGGCCCGCCGCAGCCGCTCGACCGCCCGCGCGCTCGGGGTCGCGTTCGCCATCGCCCTGATCTACTCACTGCTCGGCTCGGTCGCCGCGCTCGCCGTCGACGGCCGCGGCACCGAGGTCACCCCCGGCCGGGCCGCCCTGAACTTCTTCCTGATCGGCGGGGCGGGGGCGCTGGCCGGCTCGCTGAGCGGCACCGACGCGCTCAGCGTCTGGGCCGATCGCCTGCCCCGCCCGCTGCGCCACGGCGTACGCGCCGGTGTGGTCGCCGCGCTGCTCGTGCTCGCCTGCGGGGCCGTGGTCACCGGGCTGTCGGTCGCGGTCGGCGGCGGCCAGGCGGCCGACATGATCTCGGCGTACCGCACCGGGGTGGCCGGCCAGGCGGGCATCACGCTGGTCAGCCTCGCCTACGGGGCGAACGGCGCGGTCTGGGCCGCTGCCTACCTGCTCGGCCCCGGCTTCGCGCTGGGCACCGGATCGGCCGTGCAGCTGACCGAGGTGACCGTCGGCCCGCTGCCCACGCTGCCGCTGCTGGCCGCGCTGCCGAACGGCCCGATGGGCGCGACCGGCGCCCTGCTGCTGGCCCTGCCGGTGCTCGCGGGCTTCGCCGCGGGCTGGCTGCTCACGCTGCGCCTGACCCGCGCGCGCCCCGCTCCCGCTCCCAAGCCGCTGCCCTGGCCGCTGGTGCTCGGCACCGCCCTGCTCGCCGGGCCCGTGGCCGGGATCGTGCTGGGCCTGCTGGCCGCGTTCTCGGGCGGGCCGCTCGGCGACGGCCGGATGGCGACGATCGGCCCGGACCCGTGGGTCGTGGGGCTGGTCGCGACCGCCGTGCTCGGCGTCTCGACCGCGATCGGCGCGGCGGCCGCCCGCATGGTGCGCCCGCTGCCGAAGGGGTGAGAAGGGGACGCCCGGAAGGCGTCCCCCCGCAAGCTCACTGGTTGGAGAAGTCTTCCCAGTTGATGCTCTGGCCCGCGGTGAGCGCCCAGATCAGCAGGCCGATGCCGAGCACCGCGGCGACCGCGCCGCAGATGAGCCCGGCCAGCGCCTGGCTGCGGTTGGTGGCCCGGCCGGCGTTCGCCTTCTGCAGGCCGAGGTAGCTGACGATCGCGGCCGCGATGCCCAGCGGGATGCCCAGGTAGACGCAGCAGACCAGCGGGATCGCGACGATGCCGAGGATCATGCCGACCAGGCCCTGGGTGTTCTGCGGGGCGGCCGGCACGCCGCCCGGCTCCGCGCCCGGCGGACCGTAGTAGGGGGGTGGGGTTGTCACGCTGTCCTCCCGTGCATATAGCTGTTGAGCAGTGAGAAATTCACATTTCTTCAGGGTCCGGCAGCGTATCGGATGATCAGCCGTTCCGCTGCCTCCCGGACGCCCCGTTCGCGGCCGCCGCACGCCGCGGGGATAGGGTGCTCGGGTGACCGACCCCGCGCCCGCCCGCCTGGTCGTCCTCGTCTCCGGATCGGGCAGCAACCTGCAGGCTCTGCTCGACGCCTCCGCCGATCCCGCCTACGGCGCCCGGGTCGTGGCCGTGGGCGCCGACCGTGACGGCATCGCCGGTCTCGACCGGGCCGCCGCCGCGGGCGTGCCCACGTTCGTCGACCCGGTGAAGGCGTACGAGACGCGCGACGACTGGGATGCCGCCCTGACCGCCCACGTGGCCGAGTTCAAGCCCGACCTGATCGTCTCGGCCGGCTTCCTCAAGCTCGTCGGGCCGCACTTCCTGGCCGCGTTCGGCGACCGCTACATCAACACGCACAACGCGCTGCTGCCCTCGTTCCCCGGCATCCACGGGCCGCGCGACGCGCTCGCCTACGGCGTCAAGATCGCCGGAGCGACCCTCTTCTTCGTCGACGCCGGGGTCGACACCGGACCGATCATCGCCCAGGTCGCGGTCCCCGTGCTCGACGACGACACGGAGGAGACGCTCACCGAGCGGATCAAGGTGGCCGAGCGGGCCCAGCTGGTCGAGCACGTCGGCCGGCTGGTGCGCGAGGGCTGGACCATCGAGAACAGGAAGGTACGCATTCCATGACCGCCTCGGACGAGGGCCGCCGCCCGATCAAGCGGGCGCTGCTGAGCGTGTACGACAAGACCGGCCTCGTCGAGCTCGCCCAGGCGCTCGCCGCCGCCGGCGTCGAGATCGTGTCGACCGGCTCCACCGCCTCCACGATCGAGGCGGCCGGCGTCGCGGTCACCCGCGTCGAGCAGCTCACCGGCTTCCCCGAGACCCTCGACGGCCGGGTCAAGACGCTGCACCCCCGGGTCCACGCGGGCCTGCTCGCCGACCTGCGGCTCGACACCCACGCCGCCCAGCTGGCCGAGCTCGAGATCCAGCCGTTCGACCTGCTGGTCAGCAACCTCTACCCGTTCACGCAGACGGTGGCGTCGGGCGCGAGCGTCGACGAGTGCGTCGAGCAGATCGACATCGGCGGGCCGGCCATGGTGCGGGCGGCCGCGAAGAACCACCCGTCGGTCGCCGTCGTGACGGCCGTCGAGGCGTACGTCTCGGTCGTCGAGGCCCTGAGCAACGGTGGTTTCACGCTGCGCCAGCGCAAGGCGCTCGCGGCCCGGGCCTTCGCCGACATCGCCGAGTACGACGTCGCCGTGGCGAACTGGACGGCCACCACCCTGGTCGAGGAGGCGGGCTGGCCGGAGTTCGCGGGCATCGCGCTCAAGAAGCAGAACAACCTGCGGTACGGCGAGAACCCGCACCAGCAGGCGGCGCTCTACCTCGACTCGGGGGCGCCGGCCGGGCTGGCCCAGGCCGAGCTGGTGCACGGCGGCGAGCTGTCGTTCAACAACTACGTCGACGCGGACGCCGCCTGGCGCAGCGCCAACGACTTCGACGAGCCGTGCGTATCGATCATCAAGCACGCCAACCCGTGCGGCATCGCGGTCGGCGCGGACGTGGCCGAGGCGCACCGCAAGGCCAACGACTGCGACCCGGTCTCCGCGTTCGGCGGGGTCATCGCCGTCAACCGCGAGGTCACCGAGGCGATGGCCAAGCAGCTCGACGGCATCTTCACCGAGGTGATCGTCGCTCCCTCGTACTCCGAGGGCGCGCTCGAGATCTTCCGCGCCAAGAAGAAGCTGCGCGTGCTGGTCGCCCCCGCGTGGAGCCCGCCGCGGGCCGAGATCAAGCAGGTCGGGGGCGGCGCGCTGGTGCAGCTGGCCGACCGCATCGACGCGCCCGGCGACGACCCGGCGAACTGGACCCTCGCGACCGGCGAGGCCCTCACCGGGCAGGACCTGGCCGACCTGGCCTTCGCCTGGCGGGCGATCCGCAGCGTGAAGAGCAACGCGATCCTGCTGGCCTCGGGCGGCGCCACCGTCGGCGTCGGCATGGGCCAGGTCAACCGGGTCGACTCGGCGCACCTCGCGGTGAACCGGGCCGGCGCCGAGCGGGCCAAGGGCAGCGTGGCCGCCTCCGACGCGTTCTTCCCGTTCCCCGACGGGCTCGAGGTGCTGGCCGCGGCGGGCGTCAAGGCCGTCGTGCAGCCGGGCGGCTCGATCCGCGACGACGTGGTGATCGAGGCGGCCGCCAAGGCCGGCATGACCGTCTACCTGACCGGCACGCGCCACTTCTACCACTGATGACCGACGACCTCGTACAGGACGTGACCTTCTCGGGCGAGGACTGGGCGCTCGAGGAGGTCACGGGCGTCCGGTACGAGGACTGCGCGTTCCACGACGTCGACTGGTCGGAGGCGCGGCTGACCGGCTGCGTCTTCACCAACTGCACGTTCGGCAACGTCCGCTTCAACGCGGCGGTGCTCGAGCGGGTCGCCATCATGCAGTCCACGCTGCAGCGCTGCTCGTTCTTCGACACCACGCTGACCGGCTGCAAGCTGACCGGCTCGCAGTTCGTGGACTGCGCGCTGCGGCCGATCCGGGTGTCCGGCGGCGACTGGGGCTTCGTGTCGCTGCGCGGGCAGAACCTGACCGGGGCGGCGCTGGGCGGCCTGCGGCTGCGCGAGGCCGACCTGATGGGCGCCGACCTGAGCCGGGTCGACCTGCGCGGCGCGGACCTGTCCCACGCGCGGCTGACCGACGTGACGCTCAAGGGCGCCGACCTGCGCGGCGCCGACCTCGACGGGGTGGAGCTGCGCGGGGTCGACCTCGGCGGCGCCACCATCGACCTGACCCAAGCGGTGCGGTTCGCCACGGCCTACGGTGCGACAGTGGCTTAACTCGCGTTCCGGCGACCGGCCGGTAATGCACCGTTAACCGACTGATACGGTCCGGAAAATAAGTCCCGGAGACTGGGAGTGACGAAGCTATGGGCAAGAAGGTAACCGTCGTAGGTGCCGGTTTCTACGGCTCCACGACCGCGCAGCGTCTGGCCGAGTACGACATCTTCGAGACCGTGGTGCTCACCGACATCCTCGAGGGCAAGCCGGCCGGCCTCGCGCTCGACATGAACCAGTCCCGGCCGATCGAGGGCTTCGAGACCAAGGTCGTCGGCGTGACCACCGGCCCCAACGGCGAGGGCTACGAGGCCATCGAGGGCTCCGACGTGGTCGTCGTTACCGCCGGCCTGCCCCGCAAGCCGGGCATGAGCCGCATGGACCTGCTCGAGGTCAACGCCAAGATCGTGCGCCAGGTCGCCGAGAACATCGCGAAGTACGCCCCCAACGCCGTCGTCATCGTGGTGTCGAACCCGGTCGACGAGATGACCGCGCTCGCGCAGCTCGCCACCCAGTTCCCCAAGAACCGGGTGTTCGGCCAGGCCGGTGTGCTCGACACCGCCCGCTTCACCAACTCGATCGCCGAGACGCTGAACGTGCCGGTCAAGAGCGTCAAGGCGCTCACGCTGGGCTCGCACGGCGACACCATGGTGCCGGTCCCGTCGCGCTGCACCGTCGACGGCAAGCCGCTGTCCGACCTGCTGCCCGCCGACAAGATCGAGGAGCTCGTCGTCCGCACCCGCAACGGCGGCGCCGAGGTGGTCGCGCTGCTCAAGACCGGTTCGGCCTACTACGCCCCGTCCGCCGCCGCGGCCCGCATGGCCAAGGCCGTGGTCGAGGACTCCGGCGCGGTCATGCCGGTC
This sequence comes from Actinoplanes sp. URMC 104, assembly GCF_051386375.1. Classification (NCBI taxonomy): domain Bacteria; kingdom Bacillati; phylum Actinomycetota; class Actinomycetes; order Micromonosporales; family Micromonosporaceae; genus Actinoplanes; species Actinoplanes sp. URMC 104. Next base: position 768,102 of record NZ_JBPQTO010000004.1, read on the forward strand.
TGCGCCTGGGTCGAGGGCGAGTACGGCATCTCCGGCGTCTACCTGGGCGTCGAGGCCGAGATCGGCGCGCAGGGCATCAAGAAGGTCGTCGAGGACAAGCTCACCGACGCCGAGATCGCCGGTCTCAAGGAGGCCGCCGAGGCAGTCCGCGCCAAGCAGGCGGACGTCGCCAACCTCTGATCGTTCCCGTGGGCGAGGCCGGGGCTCGAAGCCCCGGCCTTTCTCATGCCTTACAACGGCGTGTCCGCCTCGTGCGGCGCTGCGGGACGTGCGGTCTGTCCGATGGCCGACGACGGGGTCAGCCGGGCGTCGCGACGATCAGCAGGGCCACGTCGTCCTCGCCCCCGGTCGTCGTGGCCAGCAGCAGGTCGGCCAGCTCCTCCGGGCCCGCGCCGGCGTGGGCGGCGAGGTGCTCGTGCAGCCGGGCGACGCCGTCGTCGAAGGTGGCCGTGCGCGTCTCGACCAGGCCGTCGGTGTGCAGCACCAGCGTGCTGCCCGGGGGCAGGTGCCGGGTGTGGCTGTGCCGCAGCGTGCGGCGGCCCACGCCCAGCAGCGCGTCGTGGCCGGTGAGCAGCGACACCTCGCCGCCGGTCATCAGCGTCGGCGGGGGATGGCCCGCGTTCGACCAGGTCAGCCGGTGGCCGCCGCCGGGCTCGGGATCGAGGTAGGCGAGCAGCACCGTGGCGATCCCGTCGAGGCCCAGCGTGCGGCCGGTGTGCTCGAGCCGGCGCAGCAGCGCGGACGGCGGCTCGTGCCGGTCGATCAGCAGCGTGCGCAGCATGCTGCGGTACTCGCTCATCCGTGCCGCCGCGTCGATGCTGTGCCCGGCGACGTCGCCGATGACGAGCGCGAGCCGGCCCTCGCCGAGGGTGATCGCGTCGTACCAGTCACCGCCGACGTGGTCCTCGTGGTGCGCGGGCGCGTAGCGCGCCGCCAGCCCCAGGTGCTCGTGCTCGGGCAGCGCCGTGAGCAGCGCCTTCTGCATGGTGGCGGCGGCGGTGCGCCGGTTCTCGAGCAGCCCGATGCGGGTCACGCTCTGCGCCACGTATCCGGCGAGCGCGGCCAGGGTCGTCAGCTCGTCCTCGTCCACCGCGTGGGGCTGCTTCCAGACGAACGTGAGCGCCCCGATCGGGCCGTCCGGTCCGGGCAGCGGCAGGCTCGCCGCCGACTGCCAGCCCATCTCGTCGAACGTGGCCGCCGCGTCCGGGGTGTGCGCGTCGACCGCCGTACGGTCCGCCAGCAGCACCGGCTGCGCGCTGCGCGCGGCCAGCGCCGACGGGGTCGACTGGGTCGGGGCGTAGTGCCGCCACCGCTCGGCCACCCCGCTCGGCAGCAGCCGGCTCGACGAGAGCGCCAGCCCGGTCCCGTCGAGCAGCGAGAACCCGACGTACGCCGGGTCGATCGAGCCGGTGACCAGGTCACGCACGGAGTCGACGACCTCGTCGAGCGTGCTCGCGGCCGCCAGCGTCGTGCTGGCGTCCAGCAGCAGCCGGCTCCGGACGTACGCCGACGTGGTGCGGTAGTTGGAGATGCGCAGCCGCAGGCTGTCCGAGCAGCTCGCGGCCAGCTCGGCGAGCAGGCCCAGCTCGGCGTCGGTCCAGACGCGCGGCCGCGTGTCGATCGCGCAGAGCGAGCCCAGCACCTCGCCGTTGGCGTCGGTGAGTGGCATCCCGGCGTACCCGATCACGCCCAGGTCCTCGATGGCGAGGTTGTCGCGCACCCGGGGATCGAGGCGCGCGTCGACCACCACGAGCGGCTCGGCGGTGGTGACCACGTGCTGGCAGAACGAGTGCGAGAGCGGGGTCTGCCGCTGCGCCTGCCACGGCTCGCCCAGGCCGCAGGCGCCGGGGAAGTACTGCCGGTCGGCGCCGACGAGGGTCACCAGCGCCACCGGGACGCGCAGCACGACGCGGACCATCTCGGCGAAGCGGTCCAGGGCCGGGTCGGCGACGGCGTCGAGCCCGGTGCGCAGCAGGGCGTCGAGCCGGGCGGGACGGGACAGGGCAAGGCCAGGCAGATCGCCCTTCGATCCGCTCACGTGCCCCCTCGTCCTGTCCGCAGTCGCCTGCAAATACTGCCACGGCCGCTCGGTGCCCGGACAGGGGCCGAAAGGGCCGCCGAGCGGCCAGACTGGGGGTGGCTGTCGGGCGGGGTCGCCCGGCGAACACGAAGAGTCCTGCAGTACGCTCGTACTGCTAAGCACGGTTTTCGGGAGAGGAGCGCCGGCCGCATGGCGAAAATCAAGGTCACAAACCCGGTCGTGGAGCTCGACGGCGACGAGATGACCCGGATCATCTGGAAGCAGATCCGGGAGCAGCTGATCCTGCCCTACCTCGACGTCCCGCTCGAGTACTACGACCTGTCGATCCAGCACCGCGACGAGACCGACGACCAGGTGACGATCGACGCGGCCAACGCCATCAAGCAGCACGGCGTCGGCGTCAAGTGCGCGACCATCACCCCCGACGAGGCCCGCGTCGAGGAGTTCGGCCTCAAGAAGATGTGGCGGTCGCCCAACGGCACCATCCGCAACATCCTCGGCGGCGTCGTCTTCCGCGAGCCGATCATCATGCAGAACGTGCCGCGCCTCGTGCCCGGCTGGACCAAGCCGATCATCATCGGCCGCCACGCCCACGGCGACCAGTACAAGGCCACCGACTTCGTCGCGCCCAGCGCCGGCAAGTTCACCATGACGTTCACGCCCGAGGACGGCTCCGAGCCGATCGAGTTCCACGTCGCCGACTTCCCGGCCGGCGGCGTCGGCATGGGCATGTACAACTACGACAACTCGATCCGGGACTTCGCGCGCGCCTCGTTCCGCTACGGCCTGGCCCGCAACTACCCGGTCTACCTGTCGACGAAGAACACGATCCTCAAGGCGTACGACGGCCGGTTCAAGGACCTGTTCGCCGAGGTCTTCGAGAGCGAGTTCGCCGACCAGTTCAAGGCGGCCGGCCTCACCTACGAGCACCGGCTCATCGACGACATGGTCGCCGCCGCGCTCAAGTGGGAGGGCGGCTACGTCTGGGCCTGCAAGAACTACGACGGCGACGTGCAGTCCGACACCGTCGCGCAGGGCTTCGGCTCGCTGGGGCTGATGACCTCGGTGCTGATGACCCCGGACGGCAAGACCGTCGAGGCGGAGGCCGCGCACGGCACGGTCACCCGGCACTACCGCCAGTGGCAGAAGGGCGAGAAGACGTCGACCAACCCGATCGCGTCGATCTTCGCCTGGACCGGCGGCCTCAAGCACCGCGGCGTGCTCGACGGCACCCCCGCGGTCACCGAGTTCGCCGAGACGCTCGAGAAGGTCTGCATCGAGACCGTCGAGGGCGGTCAGATGACCAAGGACCTCGCGCTGCTCATCTCGCGTGACGCGCCGTGGCTGTCGACCGACGAGTTCATGAACGCGCTCGACGAGAACCTCGCGCGCAAGCTCGCCTGAGTTCGCTCCCGAGGGCCGCTTCCCCAGCAGGGGAGGCGGCCCTCGTGGCGTAAAAGGTGGGAAGTGCGGCGTTGCTGCCGCCGCGCCGGGCCGCCACGATCGAAGCTGTGCATCATGTGCTGATCGTGCTCTTCGACGGCGTGCAGAGCCTCGACGTCACCGGACCTCTCGAGGTGTTCGCCGCGGCCGGCGGCTACCGCGTCACCACGGCGTCGCCGGCCGGTGCGCCGATCCGCACGGCGAGCGGTCTGACCCTCGTACCGGACGGGGCCCTCGGGAACCAGGCGCCGGACACCCTCGTCGTGCCGGGCGGCGCCGGGACGCGCGAGCCACCTTCCGACGTGGTCTCGTGGCTGCGGACCACCGGCGCCGGCGCAGAGCGGATCATGTCGGTCTGCACGGGCGCTTTTCTGCTGGCCGCCGCCGGCCTGCTCGCCTCCCGGCGCGCCACCACCCACTGGCAGTACTGCTCGACGCTGGCCCGCCGCTTTCCGGACGTCACGGTCGAAGCGGACCCGATCTTCGTACGGGACGGGCCGGTCTCCACCTCGGCCGGGGTCACCGCCGGCATCGACCTCGCCCTCGCGCTCGTCGAGGAGGACCGCGGCCGCGACACCGCCCTGGCCATCGCGCGCTCGCTCGTCATGTTCCTGCGCCGCCCCGGCAGCCAGGCCCAGGTCAGCGCCCCGCTCACCGCGCAGATCGCCCACCGCGAGCCGCTGCGCGACGTCCAGCGGCTGATCGTCGAACATCCCGAGGCCGACCTGTCCGTGCCCGCGCTGGCCGCCCGCGCCAACCTCTCCCCGCGCCAGTTCACCCGCGCGTTCGCCGAGCAGACCGGCACCTCCCCGGGGCGCTACGTCGACCGCGTACGCCTCGAGACCGCCCGCCGCCTGCTGCAGGACACCACCGACGCTATAGCCGAGGTCGCCCGCGCCGCCGGCTACGGCACCCCCGAAGCCATGCGCCGCGCCTTCGTCCAGGCCCTCGGCGTCGCGCCCGCCGAATACCGCCGCCGAACCTGAGGAGCTCCATGCAGATCAACATCCTGCTGTACGACCGGATGACCGCGCTCGACGCCGTCGGCCCCTACGAGGTGCTCAGCCGCGTGCCCGGGGCGTCTGTGCTGTTCGTCGCCGATACGCCCGGACCCGTGCGCGCCGACACCGGCAAGCTCGCCCTGGTCGCCGACGCCTCGCTCACCGACGCACCCCCGGCCGACGTCGTGCTGGTGCCCGGCGGCTACGCCCCGCCCCTCACGTCCGCACCCGTCCTCGACTGGCTGCGCGCCGCCGACGCCCGCTCCACCTGGACCACCAGCGTCTGCAACGGCTCCCTGCTGCTGGCCGCCGCCGGCCTGCTCACCGGCCGCCCCGCCACCACCCACTGGCTCGCCATGGACCGCCTCGCCGCGCTGGGCGCCGTCCCCACCCCGTCGCGCGTCGTCGTCGACGGCAAGTACGCCACCGCCGCCGGCGTCTCCGCCGGCCTCGACCTGGCGCTCACCCTCGCCGCGCGGCTCGCCGGGCCCGAGCTCGCGCAGATCGTCCAGCTGGCCCTCGAGTACGCCCCCGAGCCGCCCTTCGCCGCGGGCTCGCCCGACACGGCGCCGGCTTCCGCGGTGTCGTTCCTGCGCGACAACCGGTCGCTGGTCATGGCCGGCTGACGCCGCCGGAGCGTAACCACGTTCCGGACACGTCGTTGCTCATGGCAGAACGGATGACGGTCGCGACGCCGAGGGGTCGCCCACCGGTCCGGCCGCCTTGTCCCGGGCGCCGACCGGTTCCCTCAGCACTCCGCGACCGGCGTAGGTGCCGCGCGCCTGCCGTCCCTTCCCTGCGGGGGGCCCTGTCCCGGGCCCCCCGCCCCTCTATCCACAGGCCTGTGGACAACCCTTGTCCGGTGTCGCCGCCCGCGTAGGCTCGCTCGCGTCCCGTCGCGTCCCTGGGTGGGCGGGGGAGGCGGTGGCACACCGCGATCTTGAAACTCGCCGCCGGGCCGGCGCTGGTCGAGATGGGGCGGGCTTACCGGCTCGCCGGCGCTGGCGGGGTCCGTGGCTGGGCGTGCGGGCTTGCCGGGGTGGTGCGGGCGCTTCGGCGAGCGGGATTCGAGCTGGCTGATCTACATGCTCATGTAGCTGCGGGCGGCACGATGGGTTCTCGTTGTGTGCGGCGCGGTCGGGTTCGGCAGCGGGCAGCGCGGTTGAGTTCAGCTGCGTGCGGCTTAGTCGGGTGGGATGCGGGCGGCGAGGTTGCTTTCGGCTACGTGCGGCGCGAAGGATTTGGTTGTGTGCGGCACGGTCGGATCTGGCTGCGTGCGGCTCCGCGAGAGCTTGGCTGCGGCGGCTGAGAAACGGCAGAGTCGCGGCGGCGTGCGAGGGTGCGAGGTGGCGTGCGAGAGGCGGGGCCCGCGGTGGCGTGCGAGGGCGCGAGGTGGCGTGGGAAAGGCGGGGCCCGCGGTGGCGTGCGAGGGCGCGAGGTGGCGTGCGAGAGGCGGGGCCCGCGGTGGCGTGCGAGGGCGCGAGGTGGCGTGCGAGAGGGCCGCGGCGGCGCACGAAAGACAGGATCGCGGCGCGCAGGAGACGGGGCCGCGGTCGCGCGCGACGGCACAGCCGCGCCGGCACGAGGAAGGCGGCATCCGCAAACCCCGCTCACCCCCGGCCGGCGCACCCCACGCACGTCGTCGCGAAAGGACGGATCTCCAAGCGCTCCCCGGGAATCTCCCGCCCGCACACCGAGCACACCCCGTACTCCCCGGCATCGAGCCGGTCGAGGGCCCCCTCGACCGCCGCCAGTTGCTGCCTGGCGGCGGCCAGGACGGCGGTCAGCTGGGCCCTCTCGTAGGCGATGGTCGCGCCCTCGGGATCGTGTTCGTCGTCGGCGTTGTCGTCCCGGGAGGCCTCGAACAGGGCCTTCAGGTCGGCGTCCAACGTGGCGATCTCGGCCTCGGCCTGTGCGCGCAGGCCTTCGAGGGCGCGACGGTGGTCCATCAGACGTCGCGGAGCATCTGGGCGGCCTTCTCGGGCACGATGTCGTTGACGAAGAAGCCCATCGCCGATTCCGAGCCGGCCAGGTACTTCAGCTTGTCGGCGGCGCGCCGGATGCTGAACAGCTGCAGGTGCAGGTAGCCGAGCTCCCGCCCCTCGCCCACGACGGCCTGGTGCCAGGCCGAGATGTACGGCATGGGCTTGCCGAACAGGCCGTCGAAGCGGCGCAGCACGTCCAGATAGATCGGCCCGAACGCGTCACGCTCCTCGTCGGACAGCGCGGGCAGGTCGGGCACCTTGCGGTGCGGGGCCAGCTGCACCTCGAACGGCCAGCGGGCGGCCGCCGGCACGTACGCGGTCCAGTGCTCGTTGGCGGCGATCACCCGGGCGCCGTCCGCGCGTTCCGCCGCGAGCACGTCGGTGTAGAGGTCCCGGCCCGTACGGTCGAGGTAGGTGCGGGCGGCGGCCAGCATCAGCTTGGTGCGCGGCGGCACGGTCGGGTACGCGTAGATCTGCCCGTGCGGGTGGTGCAGGGTCACGCCGATCTCGACGCCGCGGTTCTCGAACGGGAAGACCTGCGCCACACCGTCCAGTTGCGACATCTCGGCCGTACGGTCGGCGAGCGCGTCGACCACCGTGCGCACCCGCGACGGGGGCAGGGCGCCGAACGCGCTGTTGTGGTCGCTGGTGAAGCACACGACCTCGCAGCGGCCGACCCCGGGGCGTACGGGAACCATGCCCGTCACCTCGGTGATCTCGTTCTCGGGGATGCGGTCGCTGAACGAGGGGAACTGGTTCTCGAAGACCACCACGTCGTAGTCGGGCGCGGGGATCTCGCTGGCGAACGTCGGCTTCGTCGGGCACAGCGGGCACGCGTCGCTCGGCGGCAGGAACGTGCGGGTCTGCCGGTGCGCGGCGACGGCCACCCACTCGTCCACCAGCGGGTCGTACCGCAGCTGGGAGGTGGGCGGCGGGGGCGGCAGCTGCCGGGTGTCGGGGTGGTCGGCCCGGTGGCTCTGCTCCTGCTCGTCGAAGTAGATCAGCTCGCGACCGTCGGAGAGACGGATCGCCGTACGGCTCTTGAATGTCACTGGGCGCTCACAACCACGAGGTCTTGGACCGTCTCGGACAGAAGGGTGCGGGCGGACTCGTCCAGCCCGTCGTCGGTGATCAGCACGTCGGCGCGTTCCAGCGGGACGATCGAGGAGATGCCGACCGTGCCCCACTTGGTGTGGTCGGCGAGCACCACGAGACGTTCGGCCGCCTCCACGAGGGCGCGGTTGACGTCGGCTTCCATGAGGTTGGGGGTGGTGTATCCGGCCCGCTCGCTCATGCCGTGCACACCCAGGAACAGCATGTCGAGGTGGAGCGTGCCGATGGCCGCGACCGCGACCGGGCCGACAAGGGCGTCCGAGGGCGTACGGGTCCCGCCCGTCAGCACGACTGTCTGATCAGGACGGCCGGCCCGGTAGAACACATCGGCCACCGGGATCGAGTTGGTCACCACGGTGAGCGACGGCACGTCGACCAGCCGCTGGGCGAGCCCGGCGGTGGTGGTGCCCGCGGAGAGCGCGATCGCGTCGCCGGGCGAGACCATGGCGGCGGCGCGCATGGCCATGGCCGCCTTCTCGGCGCGCTGGCGCACGCTCTTGGCCGCGAAGCCGGGCTCGTGCGCCGAGCCCGGACTGACCGTGGTCGCCCCGCCGTGTACCTTCGCGAGCAGACCGCGGTCGGCCAGCGACTCGAGGTCGCGGCGGATGGTCATGTCGGAGACGCCGTACTCGTTGGCGAGCTCGCTGACCCGCACGCCTCCGGCGGCCCGGACGCGGTCGAGGATGGCTGCCTGTCTCTGCTGGGCGAGCATCAGCACTCCCCGGACGGGAACCGCACTAATTCGAACACGCCCGAACACTACCTTGTGCGGTGGCGTGACGGAAAGAGTGACTTAGATACCACGGCCTCGCTTGTGAAGCGCGGAGAGAACGTTCTCAACCTTCACTGCTCCGGTCATCGCCGCAAGAGCAATCGCGGTACGAGGTTCCTTCCAGTTCGCCCGCACCGCCTCCTTGCTGAACTGCCACGCCTGGCTGCGGTTGCCGGTGGCCGCCGACCAGCACGCGAGCTGGCCGTACACGCGGGCCGCGCCCGGGCGGCAGCCGCTGATCTCCGGGTGGCGCTGCATCATCCAGCGCAGCGAGCTGATCTTCGTGGCGTACTCGTACGCGTAGTGCGAGGTGCGGCCCCACAGCACGCGCACCAGCGGCTCGTCCAGGTGCACGATCGGCGCCCGCCGGGCCGCGCGCAGCAGCAGATCCCAGTCCTCGTTCTGGCTGCCCGGCGCGTCCTCGGCGACCAGGCCGATGGCGTCGGCGGCCAGCGCCGAGCGGCGGAACAGGAACGTCGACGAGTGCAGCATCGCCATCCGCGAGCGGGCGAGCTCGTCGACCGTCACGCGGCTGCGGCCGGCCAGCCGCGGCGTGGTGTTCCCCTCGTACTCGACCTCGATCGCGCACGTGGCCATCTCGGCCTCGGGCGCGGCCAGCAGCGCGGCCATCTGCCGGCGCAGCTTGTCCGGCTGCCACTGGTCGTCGTCGTCGCAGAAGGCCACGTACTCGGTGTCCAGCGCGAGGATGCCGGTGTTGCGCGCGCCGGCCAGCCCGGACGTACGCCAGTTGGTCAGCACCAGCACCTGCACGCCCTCGGTCGAGGCGAGCAGGTAGTCGGGCTCGGTCTGGTCGTAGACCACCAGCACCTTGACGTCGCCGGGGTAGCGCTGGTCGCGGACCGCGCCGATCGCCTTGCGGACCAGCTCCGGCCGGTTGCGGGTGGGGATGACGACGCCGACGGACGGCCAGTTCATCAGAACTCCTCGAGGGACGAGACAGACAGCGGATATCCGTACGCCCGCAGCATCGGGGCGCACACCGTGCCGACCAGGCGCCGCTGATTGCTGGGCAGGGAGTGCTTCCAGGCGTCGTCGCGGCGCAGCGCCACCCGCCCGACGGTGAAGCGCATGGGGTTGCCGGCGGCGCTGTGCCCGGGTCGCAGGTCGGCGTGGCCGTCGCCGAGGAAGGCGAGGTCCTCGGGCAGCAGCCGCAGCCCGGCGAAGTCGCCGATCGACAGCAGCTGGGAGCGCGGGTGGGAGAGGAACTCCTCGTAGCGCAGCCGGTGCACGGCGACGCCGCGCTTCGCGAGGAGGCCGAACGCGGCGTTGTGAGCGTTCCACAACAGCGCCGAGCGGCCGGGGGAGTAGCGGGTCATCTCCTCCGTGCCGTCGGTCTCCGGGCGGGAGACCTTCTTCGTCCACGAGTACGCGACCCCGCGAGCGTCCCGCACGACATGCAGCACCCGCAGGTCGATGTCGGGCGCCCAGCGCAGCACGTGGGCCAGCGAGGAGTGTTTGGAGGAGTCGACCACCACGCGTGCCCCGGAGACCTCTGCGGCTGCGGCGTAGATGCGGCTGTAGAAGTGCGCGTACTCGTACACCTCCTCCGGCGCCTCGACCGCGGTGGCCAGGCGCGGGATGTGCCGGGTGCGTTCGACGGCGTCGCGCAGCGCGTGCACGCGGTCGACGTCGACGTTGTGCCAGCCGCCGAACGCGTGCTGCCCCACCTGCTGCCAGAACGAGCAGGCCCAGAAGCGCGCGCCGCAGCCGCAGCGCTCGTCGTCGCGGATGTCGCGCTGCCAGAGGTGGACGACCTCGCCGAGCGCGCACACCCCGGGCAGTTCGCCGAGCAGGCGCTCCACGAGCGTTGTCCCACTACGTCCTAATCCGCCCAGAAATAGCACACGTGCCACTTTGGCCCACCTTCACTCGTTTCGCTCCTATAACGAGCCAACAACCGTGAAGGAGGCGTTGCGTGACCGTCGAGGCATTCGACCGGGTCCAGCTGGACGGGACCGGCATCGACCGGATCACCGAGGCCGAGGTCGTGGCCGTCGTCCGCGAGGCCCTCGCGCACGGCCGCGGCGGCCGGATCCTCACCCCGAACATCGACATCCTGCGCCGCGCCCAGCGCGACGACGAGTGCCGCCGCCACCTCGCCGACGCCGACCTCATCGTGGCCGACGGCATGCCGCTGGTGTGGGCGAGCCGGCTGAGCGGCACCCCGCTGCCCGAGCGCGTCGCCGGCAGCAGCCTGATCTGGTCGCTCTCGGCCGGCCTGGGCCGAGACGGCCGCTCGATCTTCGTGCTGGGCGGCGCCCCCGCCACCGGCAGCACCGCCGACGGCGCCACCCGCGCCGCCGACCGCCTCCTGGCCGACTGCCCCGGCCTGCGCCTGGCCGGCACCGTGTGCCCGCCCTACGGCTTCGACAGCGACCCCCTGACGTACGCCGAGGTCTGCGCGAAGGTCTTCGAAGCGCGCCCCGATCTGGTCTTCGTCGGCCTCGGCTACCCCCGCCAGGAGCGCGTCATCACCCGCCTGCGCGCCGACCTGCCCCGCACCTGGTTCCTGGGCTGCGGCGCCGCCGTCAACTTCGTGGCCGGCGACATCGGCCGCGCTCCCCGCTGGATGCAACGCACCGGCCTCGAATGGGCCCACCGCCTGAGCACCGAACCCCGCCGGCTGGCCCGCCGATACCTCAAACACGACGCCCCGTACGCCCTGCGCCTGCTCGCCCAGGCCCCCGCCCAGCGCGCCCGCATCCGCTGACCGAGCCACGGACCGGTGACGGGCATCGGTGGCGGGTGGCTTACGTCCGTCGGTTCCGGCTGAGCCACGTCGTTGCGAAGTCGACCAGCGGGCGCTGCGGGATCAGGCGGGACTCCGCGTTGCCGACCAGCCCGACACGTACGGCGCCCGTCGCCTCGTAGGCGGCGCCCAGCTGGGGGAAGTCGTCCGCGTCGGCCACCGGCGCGCGCCAGGTGACCCACCGCCTCATTGTGCGCCGGCGCCGGCCGCCCGGTGGGACCTCGGGCGGCCGGCGGACTACGGGTTGAAGTACGGGTCCCGCACCATCGCGCCGAACTCCTTGAACGCGGGTGGGTCGCCGGTGAGCTGGAACTGCTGCTCCGGGCCGTTGCCCTCGGGGTCGGACTCGAAGTAGGCGATCGCCTTGATCTGCGGGTTCGCCTTGAACGTGCGCCGCGCGTCGCGCAGCCACGCCGCCCGCCGGGCCGAGCCCCACGCCTTCGCCACCCCGAACTCGCCGATGACGATCGGCTTGGGCCGCTGGGCCGCCCACGTCAGGAACGGCCCCATCAGCTCGCCGATGCGGTCGAAGCGGAAGCCGGCGTAGACGTCCACGCACGTCCAGTCCACCTGGTCGTCGCCGGGGTAGAACGCGGGCGCGTCGCCGCGGATGAAGCCCTCGGCGGTCGGGCACCACACCCACGACACGTTCGTGGCGCGCTCCTCCTCGAAGATCGCGCGCACGTACTTCCAGGCGGCCACGTAGTCGGCGCCCGACCACATCGTCGCGCGCAGGTTGGGGCGGTCCATCTCCCAGCGCATCCGCAGCAGCACGGGCACCTTCATCCGGCGTACGGCCTTGGCCTGCTTGCGGATCAGCTCGTCGTGCTCGCCGTCCAGGATGGACCGGTTGTCGCCGGTGGCCCAGCTGACCATGAGCGTGGCGCCGCGGGCCAGGAACTCCTTGTCCGACGGCGTGCCGACCATCTGCTCGAAGCGGCGGTACGTGTTGACGATGCGCAGCGGCCGGCCCAGGTCGGACTGCAGGCTCTCCACCGCGGCGAGCCGGCCCACGTGGGTCAGCGCGTCCGGCTTGATCCACGCGCCGAACAGCGCCCCGTGCCGAGGCGCCTTGACCGGCCCGGCCTGGAACGGCCCGCGGTTCACGGCCACCGCGGCCGGCGCGCCGTTCAGGTCGGGCGCGGGCGGCTGCGGCGGCACCTCGTCCTTGTCCCGGCCGAAGGAGCAGCCGGCCAGCAGCATCACGAAAGCGAGGAGGAGGGCGAGCCTACGCATGGACGCGCCGCGCGGTGTAGAGGACGTTGACCGCGTACCCGTCGCTGCCCGGCAGCCGGCGGACGGCCGCGTCGGCGGCGCGCGCCAGCGGGTTGCCGTGCAGCGACGGCGTGATCATCGAGAAGCCCCGCCGCTCGACGATGACGAAGCCGTGCCGGTCGAGCAGCGTCGCGACCTCCTCGTGCGACAGCTCGGCGAACCAGCGCTCGCCCCGGTGCCGGCGCGCGCGCAGGTGCCGCACGGAGCCCGCGTTGCCGTGGTTCTCGACGACCAGGATGCCGGAGTCCGCGGTCGGCAGCGCGCGGGCGGCGAAGGTCATCGCGCGGTCGCGGACGGTCTCGTCCACATTGAGCAGCAGGCGGAACATGGTGACGATCGCCGGGAACCCGGCAGGCACCGGGTGCGGCACCGGTCCGTCCGCCGCCACCTGGTGCCAGTTCGCGCGCGAGCCGACCTCGGCCGCCTTCGCCATCATCTCGGCCGACGTGTCGTAGCCGTGCGCCTCGCGCACCAGCCCGTGCAGCATGCGGATGGCCCGGCCGGTGCCGCAGGCGAAGTCGTGCTGCACCGGGGCCAGCTCGCCGAACTCGCGCCGCACCAGCGTGCGCAGGTAGTCCTGCTGCCGCTCGTTGATCTGCGAGGCGTAGCTGTCCGGCGCGTAGGTGATGTTCTCGTACTTCTCGACGGCGTCGGTGTCCTGGAACACCTTGGTGTAGTCGGTGGTCAACTCGTCCTCCTTCTCGGTTGGAACGCGTCCAGGGCGAGCGGAACGCGCAGAAGCCAGGCGCCGGCCACGAACAGCGGCACGGCGGCGAGCACGGCGACGATCGGGCCGGCCACCGGCGAGACGGCCCAGGGCAGGACGCCGAAGCAGACGACCGACAGCAGCGCGGCGGCCCGCGTGCCGCGGCCGAACGGGTGCAGCCCCACCGAGCGGCCCACCTGGACCAGCGGCAGCAGGTTGTTGACGACCATCGAGCAGGCCAGCCCGACCGCCGCGCCCAGCGCGCCGAACCGGGGGATGAGCAGCACGTCGAGCCCGACGGTCACGGCGAGCGCCACCAGCACGTTGGCGAGGTTCCACGACGTGCGCCCGGCCATCGCCAGCACCATGTCGACCATCCCGCAGCCGGTGGCGACGAGCATCGCGGCGGCCAGCACCGCCACCACGGGCGTGCCCTCGGCCGCGTACCGGTCGCCGAACAGCCGCAGCCACACCGGCGCCAAGAAGATCACGAGCAGCGTGACCGGCCACGTCACGAGCACGAGCCAGCCGGTCGCGGTCTGGTAGAGCGCGTTCGCGGCCCGCCGGTCGTCGACGGCCAGCGCCTCGGCGAGCCGCGGCTGCACCGACTGCGAGATGCCCTGGTTCGCGAACTGGATCAGCACGACGAAGCGCCCCGCCACGGCGTAGACCGCGGCCGGCACGAGCCCGCCGAGCGCCGCCACGAGCAGCACGTCGATCCGCTGCAGCGCGAGCTGCGCCACGCTGGCCAGCGCGCGCGGCCCGGTGAACCGCCAGAACTCGCGCCGCAGCCCGCGCCGCTCGGCCGGGGAGGCGGGCCGGCCCGGCCGGTGGAGCTTGCGCAGGGCGTACGCCGAAAGGATCGTCACCGGCAGGTAGGGCGCAGCCCAGGCCAGCGCGAACAGCGGCAGCGACCCCACCGTCCACAATGCCGCCACCCCGGCCGCGCCGACGAGCAGCAACTGCAGCCCGCTGCGCAGGAACCGCTCGAGCATCACCGTGGGGCGCATCGCCCGGTAGCCGCGGGTGGCCGTGAGCAGCGCGTCGGTCAGCGCCTGCAGCGGCAGGAAGGCGGCCAGCACGCGCAGCCCCGCGGTGTGCGCCTCGACGACGTGCCCGGCCTCGTCCGCGGTGACGTGCGCGATCGCGGGCGCCGCCAGCCACATCGCGACGGCCAGCACCAGCGCGGCCACCACGACCGGAACCAGCCCGGTGCGCAGGCACGCGCCGAGCAGGTGCTCGCGGCCGGTGGCACGCAGCCGGGCCGGCCAGTACACCAGGCCGGTCTGCGTGCCCAGCTTGGCCAGCCCGCCGGTCAGCACGAACGCCGCGGTGGCCGCGAAGAACGCGCCGGCCTGCTCGGCGCCGAGCGAACGGGCCACCACCCAGGTGACGACCACCCCGGCACCGCCGGCGAGCGCGGAGCCGGCCATGTTCGCCAGCCCGCCGCGCGCCGCTCCCCGGGCGCCCGCCGCCGGCCGGTCTAGGACCGCCATACCGGCATGCGCCCCAGCCAGCGCGACAGCGCCTCGTCGTGGGGCAGGTAGTAGTCGCTCAGCTCGGCGCGCAGCGCGGGGTCCATGTCCGCCTGCCGGGGCCGGGCGTTGTGCCGCTCGAAGGGCGGGCGCTCGAGATAGCTGGGCAGGCCCAGAAACTCGCAGATCTCGTCGTAGACCGGCTCGGGCTCGCTGAAGAACCGCTCGCTCTCGACCACGTGGATGCGCTCGCGGCCGACGTGCTGGGCCATCACGCTCAGGTAGCGGGCGTACTCGCCGCGGGCGCGGTAGGCGTGGTGCTGGTGGCTGAAGCTGTAGTAGCCCGGGTCCTCGGCCAGCCGCTCCTCCTGCTTGTGCAGGCGGGCCGGCTCGAGGGCCAGCGCGGCGCCGAAGTCCTGCTCGGTCTCGAACTCGCGGGCGACCTCGTGGTGGTGCT
The DNA here is from genome assembly GCF_051386375.1 of Actinoplanes sp. URMC 104. Lineage (NCBI taxonomy): Bacteria > Bacillati > Actinomycetota > Actinomycetes > Micromonosporales > Micromonosporaceae > Actinoplanes > Actinoplanes sp. URMC 104. The sequence continues at coordinate 783,140 of NZ_JBPQTO010000004.1, forward strand.
GCGAGTAGGCGCGCTCGACCGGGTCGCGCACGAGCACGACGAGCCGGGCCTGCGGCAGGTCCCGGGCGATCCGCGCGGCGGCCTGCGGGTGGTACATGTAGTACGGGCTCGACTCGAAGGTCTGCGCCGCCACCCCGTACCGCTCACCGATCCGGTCGGCGCTGCGCTGCAGCGGGAAGTGCGCGCGGTACCAGCTCATCCCGCGGTCGTACGAGGTGTCGAAGTAGTGCACGCCCTTGTGCAGCACGGCCTTGAGCACCACCGGGTGGCCGGAGAGCGCGCGGTAGAGCGACGTCGTGCCGCAGCGCTGGCCGCCGCAGATGAGGAACGAGGGCGTCATCCGGGCCGGCGCGGTCAGCCGGCCGTAGGAGCGGGAACCCAGGTGCACGACGCGTTTCATCGGCGCGGGCAGGTTGCGTACGTTCATGGTGGTCTCCTCAGAGCTCCTCGACCCGCCGGATCAGCACCGGCAGCAGCCAGGTGCCGAGCACGCCCAGGCGGGCGCCGGCCTCGGCCTGGCGGTCGGTCAGATATCGGGTGGCCAGGTCGACCAGGTAGAGCAGCGCGGTCATCTCGCGGCCCGCGACCGGCACGCCGAACGGCGCCAGCAGCTCGGCCGAGCGCTTCACGGTCGCCTCGACCGCGTCCCGGGCGTCCGCGGTCGACTGGATGCGCTTCTGCAGCTCGTGGTGCACGGCGTCGAACCCGAGCGGCACGCCGGTCGCGAACCGCTCCCAGTCCCAGACCAGCAGCGCGCCGGCCAGATTCGCCATGTTCCAGGGCGCCCAGTCGCCGTGCCAGGCGCCGTAGCGGAAGACGATGTCGCCGGCCCGCTGGACGAGCAGCTCCGCGGCGGACGCGAGCGCCACGCCCTCGGGCCGGTCGGACACCGCCGCGAGCCGGGCGCGCAGCTCCTGCCAGTACCCGCCGGTGGCGAGCGGGCCCGTGGTGAAGCCGCAGCAGCCGGCGACGTCGAGCATGGCGGCGACCAGCCGGCGGTGGCTCAGCGGCGCGCGCGGCAGCCAGACCGGCAGCGCGGTCTGCACGAGCACCTCGAGGTCGCGCCACTGCCCGGCGTACAGCACCTGCGGGACGGTCAGCTTGGTCAGGCCGGCGCCCGCCAGCGCGGTCAGCGCCGCGGTCTCGTCGCGTACGAGCCGCCGGGTGAGCGGGCCGGTGCCCAGCTTGCCGAAGCCGAACGTGTCCCCGTCCGGCCCGATCAGCTGCAGCACGGGCTTGCGGTTGGCCCGGGCCGGTCCGATGTGGACGCTCACCGACAGCTCGCGGCCCAGCGCCTCGCTCAGATGCCCGTCGATGCTCTGCGAGAACGGCCCGGTGACCCGGATGCGGTCGCGCAGCAGCACGCCGGAGGCGCCGGTGCGCACGGCGGCGACCACGGCCTCGCGCTTGAGCCGGGCGGCCCGCGACTGCGGCTCGGCGTAGCGGCGGACGGCGGCCGCGGACACCCGGCGCGAGGCGGTCGGCACGAGCAGGCGTGGCTTGCGGGCGTCGGGAACGACGAGATATTCGGCGATCGGGGTGCCGGGCGAGCCGTCGGTGCGGCACGGCGGCGGGTAGAGGAGGTCGAGCACCTCGGCCAGATACCGGGTGCGCAGCTCCGCGTCCCCGGCGGTCAGCTCGGCGGGCGCGGTCCGCACCGGACTCATGTCGTTTCCCCCTCGGTTGAGTTGCGCCAGAGCAGCGCGAACGCCAGAACCATGAACGCCAGGGGGGTAACGAGCGAGTTGTACCAGAGCATCGCGGAGAACGAGGTGACGATCGCGGCGCTCGCGGCCACCCCGATCGCGCTGCGGTCGCGGCGGAACCGCCACAGGCCGTACGCGAAGAAGCCCAGATAACCCGCCGTGCCCACCGCGCCGTGCGCGAACAGCAGCTGCCACAGCTGACCGTTGCCGCCGACGGTGAAGTTGCCGCAGCGCTCGCAGCCCGCGCTCTCGCCCACCGTGATCGAGTTGCGGCCGCCCAGCGTGTTGCGGGTGCCGCCGTACCCGATCACCGGCGAGCCCCGGAAGCCCTCGATCGCGCGGTCGATGAGGAACGAGCGCACGCCGTTGGACTTGCCGTTGTCCAGCCGGGCGTCGACCACACCGCCGAGCGGGGTGGCGATCAGCGCCAGCGCGAGCAGCGTGCCGGCCACCGCGACCGCGCCGATGATCCAGAGCCGGCCGGCGAGCACGTGCCGCACGGCGACGTACAGGACCAGCACGCCGACGCCGATCCACAGGCCGCGGTTGAGCGAGAACACCGCGGGCACGATCGAGACCACCAGGCAGAGCACGGCCCAGAACTTCGCGCGGCCGGTGCCGCTCTGCCACGCCGCCACCACGAGCCAGCCGGCCAGCAGGCAGAAGTTGTTGCCCCACGTGTTCGTGTAGCCCCAGGGTGCGGCGGGCCGGGGCTGGCCCTCGCCCACGATGTCCATGATCTGAGCCGCGTACGGGTGGACGAGCGACTGCACGAAGCCCTTGTTGCGCACGCCCGGCGGCAGCAGCCACTCGACCGGCGAGGTGAACTCGAACGTGCCCGCCACCATGCCCAGCAGCCCGCCCAGCACGGTCACCACGAACAACCAGCCGAGCAGCTTCACCAGCCGGCGGCGGGGCAGCTCGGCGTCGGTGAGGTTGCCGGCGTAGACCAGCAGCACGGTCAGCGAGGCGTACATGATCGCCTTGTAGCCGGCGCCCGGGAGCCGGCCCGTGGCGTGCCCGGCCACCGTTCCCGCCGGGTCGGCGCCGAGCGCGCCCAGGCTCACCACCACGGCGATCAGGAAGATCGCCCACCACGCGAAGCCCGGCGGCAGCCGCAGCGGGCGGCCCGCCGCGCGCCGGCGGATCAGCAGGAACAGCATCGGCACGGCCATCAGCGCGAAGATCAGCACGCCCAGGCCGAGCGCCCACCAGAGCGGATAGAGCGCCAGGATGCTCGCCACCGGCCAGGCCGGCAGGGTGCGGTTGCGGGTGCCGTGAGCCGGGCCGCCGGCAGCCTGCGCCGGGGCCTGGAACACCTGCGTCACTTCTGGTCGCCGTCCTGCGCGGGTGCGTCGGAGAGGTCGGTGCCGGACATGTCGATCACCGCGGTGATCTCCTCGGCGCTGTCCGACATCCGCTGCCGCACCTGCGAGGCGGTCGACACGGTGTTGGTCGGGAAGCGTCTCGGCTGCACCAGGTCGCGATCGAGGACCGCGGTCTCGTCGGGGCGCGGGGAGGGGGACGGCGAGGGCGGCGGCGTCAGCGTGACGGCCGGTCCCACCGGCTCGGCGACCCGCAGGTTCGACAGGCGCGGCAGCACCACGGCCCCGAGCAGCGGCGTGCCCACCCGCTGGAGCTGCTCGGCGGCGTCGAGCAGGGCGGGACGGTGCGCGCGGCGCAGCTCGACCGCGAGGATCGCGGCGTCGGCGAGGCTGGCCAGGCTCTGCGCGTCCGCGCTGCTGGCCGTCGAGGGCGCCTCGATCACGATGTAGCCGCCCTGCCGGCGCAGGCTCTCCAGGGTGTCCTTGAGCCGCTGCGACTGCATGAGCCCGGCGGCGGTGGCGGTGCCGCCGGTGGTGATCACCCGCAGCGACGGGATGCGCGGCGTGCGCTGCAGCACGGCGGCCAGGCCGACGCGGCCGGCGAGCAGGTCGGACAGGCCCGGCACGGCCGACACCCCGAGCATCCGGGCGAGCGGCGCGGCGTCCACCACGCTGTCCGGCAGGTGCGCGCCGATCAGCACGACGTCACTTCCCGTACGGGCCAGGGCCGCGGCGAGGTTGGCCGCGACCAGCGTGCTGGCCGAGCCCCGGCTGGCGCCGGTGACCACGATGATCTGGTTGCCCTGCGGCATCGTGGCGAGCACCTCGTTGCGCAGCCGGTTGAAGATCCGGCCACCGGCGCCGTACGGCTGGAGGACGTCGTCGAAGTGCGGGGTGGTGCGCTCGTCGAGCGCCGCCAGCACGTGCATGCGGCCCCGGTCGCGCACGTCGGCGGCGGAGCGCAGCCGGCGGTCGTAGCGCTCCCGCACGAACGCGAGGCCGAGCCCGAGCAGCAGGCCCAGCATGCCGCCGGTCGCAATGTTGATCATCGGGTTGGGACTGACCGGCGTCTCCGGCAGGCGCGCGTCGCTGATGATGCTGCCCGCGCCGATCGTCGTCGTGGTGAGCTCGTTGAGCTTGCCGGTCATGCCGTTGAGCTGGTTCTGCGAGTTGGACCGCAGGCTCAGCAGGTTGCTCTCGTCCGAGCTGCCCCGGGTGGCGCGGGAGAGCCGCGCGTTGATGCCCGCGAGCGTGGTGGTCAGCTGGCGGATCTTCGCGGACAGCGTCTTGATCTGCTGGTTCAGGCTGTTCTGCGCGGTCTCCTCGCGGTTGCGCAGGTAGGCCTCGGCGAACGCGTGCGAGCCGGCCTGGGCCTGCTCGGGCGACTCGGCCTTGAACGTGACCATCAGGACCGTGGTGTTCGCGGGCACCTCGACCGACACGTCACGGGCCAGGTCGATCGGCGAGCGGGGGCTGCGCAGCAGCGTGGCGGCCTTGGTGGCGACCGCGCCCGAGCCGACCAGCTGGGCCTCGGTGTCGAGGTTGACCAGTCCCTTGGTGCGGCCGCCCTGGGCGTTGGTGTCCTGGTCGATCGCCTGCACGAGCACGGCGGTCGAGGACTGGTACACCTTGGGCATCGCCGAGGTCACCGCCGCGCCCGCGCCCAGCCCGGCACCCGTCGCGATCAGCGCGATCCACCAATGGCGCCGGAACACGCCGAGATAGTGCGAGACATCGGCAGGGCGTGACGCTTCCATCGGTTGGCGGCCCTTTCGGGGGTGGAGTGAGAGGAAGTTGCTGGCAATCGGGCGTTTCGCCCCCGGAGGGGTAAACGGCTCACTCCCGCCTACGTGATGGCCCTATGGCATTTTCGGCTCCACCCAGCCGTGCTCCACCAGATAGGCGACGACGATCTCGATGGCCTCGCCGACGGTGATGGTCGTCGTGTCGATGGTCAATTCCGCGTCGGCCGGCTCCTCGTACGGGTCGTCGATGCCCGTCATGCCGCGCAGCTGCCCGGCCCGCGCCCGGGCGTACAGGCCCTTGCGGTCGCGCTGCTCGCACACCTCGAGCGGCGTGTTGACGTGCACGAGCACGAAGCCCGCGCCCGCCTCCACGGCCATCGCCCGCACGGCGGCGCGCGCGCTCTCGTACGGCGCGATCGGGCACGCGACCGCCACGCCGCGGTGCCGGCCGACCTCCGCGGCCACCCAGCCGATGCGGCGTACGTTGCGGTCGCGGTCGGCCTTGCTGAAGCCCAGCCCGGCGGAGAGCTCGCGGCGCACCACGTCGCCGTCGAGCAGCGTGATCGTGCGCTCGCCGCTCTCGCGCAGCGTGTCGGCCAGCCCGCGCGCGATCGTCGACTTGCCCGAACCGGAGAACCCGCTGAAGAAGACGACCAGCCCCCGATGCCGGCGCGGCGGGCGGGCGCGCACCAGCTCCTTGGCCACCGCCGGGGGAGTGTGCCACTCGGGCAGCGGGAACCCGCGGTCGAGCAGGTCGTCGACCTCGGCCGGGGTCATCGCCAGGCGCCGGTTGCGCGGCGGGATGTCGTCGCGCCAGCGCCACTGCCCGTCGCGGTTGTCGTACGCCAGCTCGCGCGGCACCAGCACGCGCAGGTTGCCGCCGGAGAGCATCTCGCCGGTGGACAGCACGTGGGTGACGCCGTAGGACCCCAGCACGCGGGCGCGCAGCAGGGCGTCGCGCATCTCGTCGCCGCGGGTCAGCAGCGGGACGGCGACGATGGTGGCCGGGGGCATGCGGTCGCGGGCGGCGAACACGGCCCGCACCAGCGCCTCGGGCGGCAGGCCGTCGGGGCCGGGGCCGCTCACCGGGATCATGATGAGCAGATGCGCGCCCAGCGTGCGGGCGGCGTGCGCGATCTGGGCGAGCTGCGGCCGGTGCAGGGGCCGGTCGGCGATCACGCCGAGCGTCCGGCCGGGCGGCAGCAGCGCGCGCACCTCCTCGGGCGTACGCCGCAGCCGCTGGAACGGCCCGTGCCCGCCGTCGCCCATCCGGCGCACCGGGCCGCCCACGCCGTGGCTGCGCTCGCCGGTCTGCCAGGCGTCGGTCACCTCGAGCGCGGCCACCGGCGCGCCCTCGGGGTCGGTGAGCACGACGGTGCGGTGCAGCGGGTCGTCGAGCGTCAGCCGCTCGGCGATCTCGCCGGGAATCTCCAATGTGACCGGCACCGGCCACGGTGTCCCGTCGGCGAGCCGTCCCCGGCGCCGCAGCGCGGTCAGGTCGGCGCGGCCCAGGAACCCGGTCAGCGGCGCGTAGGCGCCGGACAGCAGGAGTTCCAGATCTGCTAGCTCATGCGGGTGCGGTGTGTACGACGGGGCGTCGCGCAGCACGTCCTCGGGCAGCACCGAACCATTCACTTCTGTATCCCCCTGCGGCCGATTAGGGGACAGTTTCGCAGCCGCACCGATCGCGGTCGAGACGGGTCTCCACCTCCATCATTTCCCGTCCGGTATTAGACAAAACGGACCTAAGTCACAATACTGGCTGATCGTGAGTCGACGCCCACGCCGCTTGCGGCTTGTTCAGATAGCCGCCGTACCCACGGCCTTCGCCCTTTCCGTCGCCACGACTCTCGCCTGGGCCTGGACCGGCGGAGTCGACCAGATCGGGCTTCCGGTCGGGACGTTCGGCGACCCCACCGTCGGGCTGTCCGCGCCGGCGGAGCCCACGGCGCAGCAGCCCGGCATCCCCAACGCGCTCCCGCCCGCGCAGCGGCCGTCGGCGGCGCCCGGGACCTCCGCGGCCGCCACCGCCGCTGCGTCGTCGGCGGCGGCGTCGTCCTTCCCGCCCGGCGGCACCGCCCTCGCCACCCCGCCCGCCCCGCCCGCCCGATCCGGGGTTCCCTCGAGCCCGTCGCTCGGGCGCCGCGCGCCGGCCGCCGGTCTCGCTGCCGCTGGAGGCCTGCCCGCCGCGGACGACCTGCTGGCGATGGACACCTCCCAGTCGGGTCGTGGCGGACGGTGCTACACCGGACACAAGCTGGTGCCGACCTGCGGCGTGCTGTGGGGCGTCGCGCCGGGCGCGCACACCGAGAGCCGCGGCTCCTCGGCGCTGGCCCGCTTCGAGCGCAAGACCGGTCGCCACCAGGCGGTCTATCACGCGTACCACGGCGGGATCCGGCAGCTCTTCCCGACCGAGGAGGAGATCGCCATCGCACGCCAGCCCGGCAAGCGGCGCATCCTGTTCCTCAACTGGAAGCCCGAGGCGGCGAGCTGGGCCAAGATCGCCAAGGGCGACCGGCGGACCGACGCCTACCTCGACCGGCTGGCGCGGCACATCAACAAGAACTACCCCGAGAAGTTCTTCTTCGCCGTGCACCACGAGGGCGAGAACGACGTCCGCGAGCGGGCCGGCTCCGGCTACACCGCGCGCGACTACGCGGCGATGTACCGGCACGTCGTCAAGCGGCTGCGCGCCCGCGGCGTGGACAACATGGTCACCGTGCTGGTGCACATGTCGTACGTGCCGCACGCGCAGAAGAGCTGGTTCACCTCGATGTACCCCGGCGACGACGTGGTCGACTGGATCGGCTTCGACACGTACGCCTACAGCGACCCCGGCTACGGGCACGGTCAGTTCTCCGAGGTCTTCAACCGGCGCCTCGAGGGCAAGCGCTCGTGGCCCGGCTTCTACACGTGGGCCGTCAAGCGGCACCCCGGCAAGCCGCTCATGCTCGCCGAGTGGGGCGTCTGGTCGTCCAAGCGCAACCCGCGCTACAAGGCCGACTTCTACCGCCGGCTGGGCAGCGAGATCCGGGAGTTCCCGCGGATCAAGGCGATGGTGCACTTCGAGACGCCGAGCAACCAGAAGGGCCAGGACTCCTCCGTGGACAGCACGGCGGCCGCCCTCGACGCCTACCGCAGGCTCGGACGCCTGCCGCAGTTCCAGGTCGCGGTGCGGCCGTGAGCTGTGGGTGCCGGCCACCCGCGGGTGGCCGGCACCGCACTCAGCTCGTCTCGCCGGCCACGCTGAACGAGCCCAGCCGGTTGATAGCGTAGATCGTCCCGCCGATCGCGAAGATCAGGCTCATCACGACCGCCACCGGCACCGACACCTTGCCGGGCAGCATGTCGGTCGGGGCGATCCGGTCGGCGATCGCGATGACGTACTGCTCGATCGAGAGCACCCGGGTGCCGCTGACGAACCGGCCCAGCAAGCCCTCCCAGACCAGGATGTACGCCAGCCCGAGCAGCACCGGCCGGCGGGTCACCAGGCTGAGGAGCAGGAAGAGCGCCGAGTACGCGACCGCGCCGGCCACCGCGCCGACGGCGAGCGCCAGCCCGAACCGCACCGAGTCGGCCAGCACGCCGGTCACGAACAGCGGGATCGCCGAGGTCAGCGCGGTCACGCCGGCCGCCACGAACAGCTTCGCCAGGATGATGTCGCGGCGCGGCAGCGGCTTGGTGAGGATGTGCACGATCGTGCCGTCGTCCACCTCGGAGCCCAGCACGCCGGTGCCGACGATCAGCGCGATGACCGGCAGCACGACGGCCAGGCCGAGCCCCACGACCACGGGCTGGCCCCACTGGCTGGGGCTCACGTCGTACGCCCGGCAGATCAGCGCGAGGCCGATCAGCAGCAGCGGCAGGGGAAGCAGCAGGAGCACCCGGCGGCGGCCGAACAGCCCGCGTGCGGTGATGTAGGCGACCGTGGACATCATGCCTCCAGCAGGTAGGAGAAGACGCTCTCCAGGGACTCGTCGGACGGCAGCAGCTTGCGCAGCCGGATGCCCTCGCCGAGGGCGATGCGCGGCAGCGCGCGGGTGAAGCTGCCGTAGTCGGACGCCCGTACGGTCAGCCCGTTGGCCTCGACCTCGATGCCGCTCACCGATTTCTCGCCGATCAGCGCGACCGCGAGCCGGCGGTCGTCGGAGCTCTGCACGGCGAACACGTGCGGGCGGTTGGTCATCAGCCGCCGGATGCGCCGGTAGTCGCCCGAGGCCGCCAGCCGCCCCGCGACGATCACCTGCACCAGGCCGGAGAGCTGCTCGACCTCCTCGAGGATGTGCGAGCTGAACAGGATCGTGTGGCCCTCGTCGCCCAGCTTGTGCAGCAGCTCCATCATGTGCACCCGCTGCCGCGGGTCCATGCCGTTGAACGGCTCGTCGAGCAGCAGCACCCGCGGCTCGTGCACCAGCGACGCGGCGACCCGGGTGCGCTGGCGCATGCCCTTGGAGAAGGTGTCGATGCGCCGGTCCTGCGCGCCGGTCATCTCGACCAGCTCCAGCGCCCGCTTCGTGGCGGCGGCCGGGTCGGGCAGCTTCTGCATCTTGGCGCAGGCCAGCACGAACTCCTTCGCGGTGAGGAAGCCGTGCACCGCCTCGCGCTCGGCGACCAGGCCCAGCTGGCGATAGATGCCGGGGTTGCGCCAGGTCGGCGCGTCGTCGATGGTGACCGTGCCCTTGGACGGGGCGAGGAAGCCGGCCATCATGTGCAGCACCGTGGTCTTGCCGGCGCCGTTCGGGCCGAGCAGGCCGGTCACGCCGGGCTGCAGGGTCATGCTGATGTCGTTGACCGCGACGACGTTGCCGTACCAGCGGGAGACGTTCTCGAGTTGGACGACGCTCACAGCGAGGCCACCTTCCGGTAGCGGGCCAGCAACAGCAGCATGGCCGCGGCCACGAGGCAGAAGAGTTCGATGCCGTAGATCACCCCGAAGTCGCCCACGTCGAGACCCAGATCGGTCTTGCCGCGCAGCCAGGACTGCACGCCGGTGAGCAGCGACATCGGGCTGGCCAGGCCGGCCAGGTGCCGGGCGGTGCTGGACGGCAGGATGCTGAGCACGCCGACGACCGGCGCGGTCATCAGGAAGAACGCGACGATGCCGCCGGCCGCGAACGCGCGCTTGCCGGTGAACGACGCGATCAGCAGGCTGATCGACGCGAACAGCAGCGCCCACAGCACGCTGTAGCCCCAGCCCGGCAGCAGGTCGAGGAACTCGTTCCACACGCCCTTGACGCCGTCGTCGGTGGTGAACGCCCCGCCCAGGAACATGATGAGCTGCGGCACGCCGAGCAGCAGGAACACCGCCGTGGCGAGCGCGACGAACTTGGCGCCGATGTAGTCGAAGGCGCGCAGCGGCCGGCTGAAGTACAGCGGCAGCACGCCGGATCGCATGTCCCGCGACACCAGCTCGGGCGCGACGATCGCGACGAAGAAGATGACCAGCCAGCTCATCGTGTCGTCGAACGAGAAGTAGTCGAACAGCACGATCTTGGCCTGGGCCTTGACCGCGGCGTTGATCACCGCGACCAGCAGGACGATGCCCGCCACCAGCCACGGGAAGATCTTGGCCTTGGCCGAGCGGCCCAGCCCGAACGAGGCGCGCAGCCCGTGCTGGTAGATCGCTCCGAACACCGCGGTGCGGCCCAGACGCGGGCCCTCGTACCGCTGGTATCCGATGTCGTGGATGACGCCGGCGTCAGACATCGGCCGTCTCCTTCGTGGTGAAGAGCTCGGCCACCCGGTGGCGTCGCTGGTCGAGGCGGTGCAGCGGCAGGTCGAGCTCGGCCACGGCGCGCAGGATCTCGTCGTACGCGGATTCGCTCGTCAGGGGCACGAGCAGCAGCCGGCCCTCCTGCGTCACCGCGAGGTCCTTCTCCTGCAGCGCCGCGGCCAGCTCGTCGGTGCCCTCGCTGACCTCGACGGCCAGGATGTCGGAGGCGCCCGTCATCGCCGAGATCCGGTCGGCGCGCAGCAGCCGCCCGCCCTCGATCGCGATCAGCGAGTCGCAGATGCGCTCGACCTCGCCCAGCAGGTGCGAGCAGACCACGACCGAGATGCCGAACTCCGTGCCGATGCGGTGCACCAGGTTGAGCATGGCGTCGCGGCCGGCCGGGTCGAGGCCGTTGGTCGGCTCGTCGAGCAGCAGCAGGTCCGGGTCGTGCACGAGCGCCTGGGCCAGCTTGACGCGCTGCTTCATGCCGGTCGAGTAGCCGCCGATCTGGCGGTAGCGCTCCTCGTAGAGCCCGACGTGCCGCAGCGCCTCCGAGGCCCGCTCGCGCGCGGCCGTCCGCGGCAGCCCGCTGAGCCGGCCCAGGTGCGTCACGAACTCGGCGGCCGACACGTCCGGGGGCAGGCAGTCGTTCTCGGGCATGTAGCCCACCCGCGCCCGCACCTGATCGGTCTCGGTCACCGGGTCGAGCCCGAACACCCGAACCTCACCACTGGTGGGCGCCGTCAGCCCCAGCATTATCTTGATGAACGTGCTCTTGCCGGCGCCGTTCGCGCCGACCAGCCCGATCACGCCCGCCTCGACGCCGACGGTGAGCTCGCTGAGAGCGGTGACCCCGCCCCCATACGTCTTAGTGAGCGACTCAGTCGCGATGATGGTCACGCGCTCAGCCTAGGAAGCCCGCGCACCTGCCGGATCAGGCACAACCCTGAGAAGCCCTCCGGGTTCTCTCAGCCCACTCTCAGCTTTCCTCCTCCCTCTCCACCGTCCCCCCGTCCCCACCGCTCAGCCGCCCGCCCGCTGCGCGTCCGTCCGCTGCCCGACCTCTCCGTCCGTGCGCTCGCCCGCCGGCCGCTCGCCCGCCCGCCGCCCGATCGCTCCTTCCGTGCGCTCGCCCGCCAGCCGCCCTCATCCTCTGGCCGTTCGGCCCGCCGTCCACCCGCCTCACCGCTCAGCCTCCTTCTGGCCGCTCGCCCGCCCGCTGCCCGACCTTTCTGGCCGCTCGCCCGCCCGCTGCCCGACCCTTCTGGCCGCTCGCCCGCCCGCTGCCCGACCCTCCTGGCCGTTCGCCCCGCCGCCCTTTCGCTCTAGCCGTTCGCCCCGCCGACCACCCTCCGGCCGTTCGACCTGCCCACCGCTCCGGTCGCCCGCTGCCTACCGTCGCTTGGTCTCACGCGCCCCCACCGCACCGACCGTCTCCTCGCTACGCCCCTTCCGCTCCAGCCTCCAAGAGCCCGGTTGACCTGCGCCCGGTCCGCTCTCCGCGCGTTACCTCGTCGCCCGCCCGCATCGGGAGTCAGCGCGCCGCCCCGCCGCGCGCCCCTCCGCTCATGCCCGTGGCCCGGGTGCGAAGCGCCATTCTCAGCCCCATCCCGTGACCGGCCGGGCGCCGCGCATCAGCCTTGGCTCATCCCGTGACCTGCCGGGCGCCGCGCGTCGCCCTCGGCCCGTCCCGTGACCGACCGCGCGCCGCGCATCAGCCTTGGCCCGTCCCGTGACCGGTCGCGCGCCGCGCGTCGCCCTCGGCCCATCCCGTGACCGACCGCGCGCCGTGCCGCGCTTGGCCCGTCCCGTGACCGGCCGCGCCGCGCGCTCCTCGGCCCATCCCCTGACCGGCCGCGCGCGGCGCATCATCCTCAGCCCATCCCTGACCCTCGCGCGCCGGCCGTCATCGCCAGCCCGTCGTGGCAACCGCAACCGATCTGGCTGTCGATGCATGATGCAGCGCCGATCAGGGGTCGGCGTGGGGCCAGGACTTGCGGACTGCGGTGAGCTGAAGGCGCGGCCTGCGGACGCCCGAGAGTGCGGGCTTTGAGCGGGCCGAGGCCGGTCGAGGAGGCGGGGCGAGCGGGCGGGCTGAAGAGCTGGGCCGCGGTCGGGTCGAAGGGTGTGGGCTGCCGCGGCCGAGGGGTGCGGGCCGAGGGCCGGGATGGGGCGAGTCGAAAGGGTGTGGACTGCGGGCGGGTAGGAAGGAGAGCGCTGTCGATCTAGGGAACGGCGGTGGGGTGGGAGGGGAACGGCACCCCGAAGGGGTCAGGGCCGCACCTTCGATGGGGGGCGAAGCGTTTGTCTATGTATGAGCAGCACGTCGCGATGGCCGGGTGGGGTGTTTCTGTCGTTCGGGCTCTGGTTCGACCAGGTTCCGGAAGGTGGCGCGCTCGCCGCGGTCGGTGATGTTCTCGAGGAGCGGGGCGGCACGTACAGCGGCGCGATGTTCTTCGGGCCGGCGGATGCGGCGTTCGTCCGGGTGCTCGACATCGCGGGCATCGGCTATTCCGGCGCGGGGTCGGCGCGGTCGGTGCGGCGCGGGCTGCGGGACGGCATCGCGTACCGGGTGGCGATGCAGCTGCCGGGCGCCGGGCCCGCGGCCCTGTCGTACGAGGCGACGCCGGGGGAGAGTGCGCCGGCCGCGCGGCATCCGGTGGACGTGACGGTGCAGGCGGGCCCACTGAGCATCCCCCGCGAGTTGTGGAACGCCGACGAGCAGGCGGCCGCGGAGAAGCAGCAGGCCGTGGTCCTGGATTACCTGCGGGCGTGCTGCACGGCGCTCGACCCGGCCTATGCGGTGCTGCACTCGGAGGGCTCGACCCCGACCCCGGCGGCACTCCACGTGGGACGGCAGATCGGCGTCGACGTGTACGTGTCGCGGCGGCTGGGGCTCGGCGCGCATCTGTCGCAGGCGGCCCGGCTGTCCGAGACGTTCGACTGGGGGACCGGCGTGTTCTACTCCGGCGGCTTCCTGGCGGAGACGCCCGACCGGGACGCGCTGCTCGCGGCGTGGACCCGGCCGTCGCTCATCATCGGGGAGCAACTGGCGGCCCGCGCCGCGCGTTGACACACGTGTGCCCCGGGCAGGTGGGATGCCCGGGGCACACGCGGATCTACGGGCCGCCTTTGCCCGGGGCAGGTGGGATGCCCGGGGCACACGCGGATCTACGGGCCGGTCAGAAGTTGTCCGGCGTGCGGATGCGGCTCCGCAGGTAGGTGCCCGACTCGGTCAGGACGCCCGTTCCGGCGTACGTCGTGCCGTTGCAGGTGCCGGCCTTGAAGGCGGCGCTGCTCTCGCCGGCGTCGGAGTACGTCCAGTTGGCGTAGCTGATCTGCAGGCGGTCGAGCAGGTCGAGCCACGTGCCGGTGCTCGCCAGGTCGACCTGGCCGCCGCCGGTCGCGGTCACGGTGCCGAACTCGGTGACGAACAGCGGCAGCGAGGCGGCCGCACGCTGCACCTCGGCGCGGTAGTTGTCCTTGTGGGACGCCGCGTAGAAGTGGAAGGCGTACATGATGTTGGAGGCGTTGACCGGGTTCGCGGTGATCTCGCTCGACGAGGAGCCGTCCGAGACGCCGAGCGACGACCAGCCGCGGGTGCCGACGATGATCACGGCGTCGGGGTCGTTGGCGCGGATCACCGGGATGACCTGCTCGGCGTAGCTCTTGATGGACGCCCAGCTGACGCCGTTGGGCTCGTTGGCGATCTCGTAGATGACGTTCTTCTTGGCCGCGTTGCGGGCCGACACCTCGGCGAAGAACGTCTTGGCGCGCGCCAGGTTGTAGTTCGGGTCGCCGGGGGTCAGCGTGTGGAAGTCCACGATGGCGTAGAGCCCGCGCTGCTCGGCCTGGTCGACCAGGTTGTTGACCTGCGAGGTGAAGCCGGCCGGGTTGGTCTCGTAGCCGCCCTCCTGCACGTACATGGCGATGCGCAGCAGGTCGGCCTGCCAGTCCTGGGCGAGCGCGTTCAGCGACGCCGTGTTGTAGCACTTGGCGAACCACTGCAGGCCGTGCGTGCTCATGCCGCGCAGCTGGATGGCCTTGCCGTTCTGGTTGCACAGCTTCACGCCGCACACCCGCAGCTGCCCGTTGGCGGCGAGGGGGGTCGAGCCCGTGGGCGGGGGAGTGGTGGTGGCCGTGGGGGTCGGCGTCGGCGAAGTAGTGGTCGCCGTGGGCGAAGGCGTCGAGGATCCGTCACAGGACACGCCGTTGACCTGGCAGGACGTGGGGCGGCCGGTGCCGTTCGCGACGAAGCCGAACGAGGTCGAGGCGCCGGCGGCGAGGGTGCCGTTCCAGCCCGCGGGCGTGAACGTGTAGGTCGAGCCGGAGGCGGACTGCGTCGCGTTCCAGGAGTTGACGATCGTCGTGCCGGCGGGCAGGGTGAGCTGCACCCGCCAGGTGTTGATCGTGGACGAGGTGGTGTTCTTGACCTCGACCTGGCCCTGGTAACCGGTGCTCCACGAGTTGGTCACCGTGAAGGCGGCCGTCTCGGCACTGGCGGGCAGGGCGATGACCGTGGCTACCGAGGCGGCGGTGACGGCGACGGCGATGCCGGCGATCAGTCTCCATCTGCGCATGGGGCGGGGCTCCATCGGGGGAGTGGGAACGGGGGGTGTGGGAGCGCTCCCACGGACCATAGCCGTATCCGTCGATGGCCGCAACGCAAGGGGGCCGGGGCGATGAACGCCCCGGCCCCGCAAAAGCGACGGAATCAGCCCGTGTTGCGCATACCGGCCGCGATGCCGTTGACCGAGGTCAGCAGCGCCCGCTCGAGAGCCGTCGAGTCGGACGGCACCCGCCGCGCCCCGGGCGCCACCACGGTCTGCCGGTCGGCCTCGCCGGCCTCGCGGTACTGCCGCAGCAACGCCACCTGGAGGTGGTGCAGCGGCTCGAGGTACGTGTCCCGGACGTCCAGCGTGCGCTTGAGCTCGGGCTGGTTCTCCAGCAGCGCCGACGTGCCGGTGATCGCCAGCACCTCGCGCACGGTCAGGTCGTACTCCTCCTGGATCTTGCCGAAGATCGGCCGGAGGTGCTCGGGCACCAGCGTCTCGACGTAGCGGCGGGCGATCGTCAGGTCCGTCTTGGTCAGCATCATCTCGACGTTGGACAGGAACGTCTTGAAGAACTGCCAGTCGGCGTACATCTCCCGCAGCACCTCGGTGTGGCCGGCCTCGCGGGCCGCCTTGAGGCCGGTGCCGACGCCGAACCAGCCGGGCACGATCTGCCGCGTCTGCGTCCAGCCGAACACCCACGGGATCGCGCGCAGGCCGCCCAGGCCCGCGTCCGCGTTGGGCCGCTTCGCCGGGCGCGAGCCGATGTTCAGCGCGCCGAGCAGCTCGGTCGGGGTGGCCGCCCAGAAGTACGCCGCCAGGTCCGGGTCCTCGACCAGCGCGCGGTACTGCTTGAACGCCGCGTCGGAGGCGGTGTCCATCGTGGCGTCCCAGCGGGTCAGCCTGTCCGGGTCGACCGACGGGCTGGTGTGCAGCAGCGTCGCCTGCAGCACCGCGGCCACGGTCAGCTCGAGGTTCTCCCGGGCCAGCGCGGGCAGCGTGTACTTGTCGGAGATGACCTCGCCCTGCTCGGTCACCTTGATGGCGCCGTCCAGGGTGCCGTACGGCTGCGCCAGGATCGCCTCGTGCGTGGGCCCGCCGCCCCGGCCGACGGTGCCGCCTCGGCCGTGGAAGAGCCGCAGCCGCACGCCGTGCCGCGCGGCCACGTCACGCAGCGAGCGCTGCGCCTTGTGGATGCCCCACTGGCTGGTGGTGATGCCGCCTTCCTTGTTCGAGTCGGAGTAGCCGAGCATGACCTCCTGCACGTCGCCGCGCGCCCGCACGATCTCGCGGTACGCCGGCAGCGACAGCATCTCGTCGAGCAGGTCGCCGCCCGCGGCCAGCTCGGCGGGGGTCTCGAGCAGCGGCACGATGTTGACCCGCGCGCGGCCGGTGTGGATGTCGACCAGGCCGGCCTCGCGGGCCAGCACGGCCGCCGCCAGCACGTCGTCCACGCCGAGGGTCATCGAGATGATGTACGTCTCGATGACGTCCGCGCCGAAGCGGTCCTGCACGTCGCGGATCGTGTTGAACACGTCGAACGTCTTGCGCGCCGAGTCGGTGAGCGGGGTGTCCGCGCTGCTCAGCGGCCGCCGCCCGGTCAGCTCGGCGGCGAGCAGCTTGGTGCGCTCGGCCCGGTCCAGCGCGGCGTAGTCGTCCACCTCGCCGACCTGCGTGTACATCTGCTGCAGCACCTCGTGGTGCTTCTCGGCGTGCTCGCGCACGTCGAGCGTGGCCAGCTGCAGGCCGAACGCGGAGACCGTACGGATCGCGGAAGCCACCACGCCGACCGCGGTGAGCTGGCCGGAGTTGCGCGCCAGTGAGGCGCGCATCAGCTCCAGGTCGCTGATCAGCTCGTCGCTGCCCAGGTAGTCGCGGCCCGGCACGTGCGCGGTGCCGTTGCGCAGCCGCTCCCGCGTGTTCGCCAGCTTCGCCTTGATCGCGCGGACCTTGAGGCGGTACGGCTCCTCGGCGTTCGTGCGGCGGAACCGCGGCGCGACCTCGGGCAGGTTGTCCAGGTCCTTGGCGAGCGAGGCGGACAGGTCGAGCGAGACCCCGCGCAGCCGCCGCGACACCGACAGCACGTCGATGAGCTGGTCCATCGTGGCCTCGGTGGCCTGGATGCCGTGCTCGTGCTGGATGAGCAGCACGTCGCGGGTCACGGCCGGGGTGACGAACGGGTTGCCGTCGCGGTCGCCGCCGATCCACGAGCCGAAGGTCAGCGGGCGGGCCGTCGGGGCGGTCTCGACGCCGAGCTGGCGCAGGGTGTCGGCCAGGTCGGCGAGCACCTGCGGCGCGGCCTCGGCGTGCAGGTCCTTGAGATAGTAGACGGCGTTGCGCGCCTCGTCGGTCGGGTCGGGCCGGTCGAGCCGCAGCTCGTCGGTCTGCCACAGCAGGTCGATGAGCTCGGCGAAGCGGCGCGTCGAGGCGGTGGTGTCGGTCTGGCCGTAGAGCACCGCGGCGGCGGCCTCGTTGTCGAGCGCGTCGGCGAGCTGGCGCAGCTTCGACAGGATCGAGCGGCGGGCGGCCTCGGTGGGGTGCGCGGTGAACACCGGGCGTACGGCGAGCCGGCGCGCGGCGGCGGCGATCTCGTCGGCCGGCACGCCCCGCTCGGCGATGAGCTTGGCCGCCTGGTCGAGCCAGCCGCCGTCACGGGCGCGCCGCCGGCGCAGGTCCCGGGCGCGGTGCACCTGCTCGGTGATGTTCGCCAGGTGGAAGTACGTGGAGAACGCGCGGGCCAGCTTGGTGCCGGTGGTGACGTCCATGGCGGCGAGCCGGTCGGCCGCGGCCGCCGCGTCCTGACGGACCAGCGCGCGGATCTCCTCGACCAGGTCGAGCAGCGGACGGCCCTCCTGGCGGGCCAGGGTCTGGCCGAGCAGCGTGCCGATCCGGCGGATGTCCGCGCGCAGGGCTGCGTCGGGGCCGTCGGGGTCGAGGTGGCCGTTCTGGTCGGTCATCGGGGGCGCTCCTTCGCCTCAAAGGTGCTCCAGGACAGCGCTGTCCCGACTTCGCCGATCGTATCGGCGTGATCCTCCGTGGGGGAGTAATGAGGTAAGTCTCACCCCCCATCCCACCGCCCCGCCCGCCGCCCCTGACCGGAGGAGGCTGCGCCTCTCGTCATCCGGCCAACGCCAGGGCGTACGCGGGGTACCAGTGCCCGGCCGGGGGATGGCCCGGCCCGCACGCCCCGTCGGACTCGCCGGGACGTTTCACCCACAGGTACGCGTCGACGAGCGCGTGCCCCGTCCGCAGGGTGGGCGCCGCCCCGAGGCGGCGTCCGGGCGGGTTGCACCAGTGCCGGTCCCCGGCGCCGCGCTGCGCCGGTCCGTTGCCGTTGCGGCTGGTGTCGACGACGAAGTGCTTGCCGCCCACGGTCCGCGAGACGGCGTTCCCGTACGCGACGTTGTCCGCGGTCGTCTCGAAGTTGGCCACGTTGAGCGCGAACCCGCTCGCCGCCGCCACCCCCGCCGAGCGCAGCGCCGGCCCCAGCTCGCGCGCCGGGATCCAGCTCGGGTTGCCCGCGTCGAGGTAGACCCGGACGCCCGGGGCCTTGCGCAGCGCGGCGACGGCGTGCCGCAGCAGCCCGTACCGCTCGTCCGCCTGCTCCGGCGAGAGGCACCCCTGTACGGTCTGCGCCACCGCGTCCGGTTCGAGCACCACGATGGCGCGGTGACCGCGCAGGGCCCCGGCCAGGGCGTTCACCCACCTCCGGTAGGCGGCCGCGTCCGGCGCCCCGCCGGCGGAGTGCCCCGCACAGTCGCGGTGCGGGATGAAATAGAGCGTCAGCACCGCCGTGCGCTGAGCCGCGGTCGCCGCCCCGGCCAGCCGGCGTGCCCGCTCGGCGTATCCGGGCGCGTCGTCGGTGAACCAGACCGCCGCGGGCTGGTCGGCGATGCGGCGCAGGATCGCCGCCTCGGCGGTGCTCCCGGCCTGGTCGAGCGCGCGGACGGCGGCCACCGCCGCGCCCGACGGGTCGACGTAGAGCTGGGGGCTCGCCAGGCGCGGCGGCGCCGGGGTGCGGACCTCCGGATCGCGCTCGCGGGCCCCGGCGGCGACCGCCACCGTGCCGAAGCCGATCAGCGCGAGCGCGGCGACCAGCGACCTGCGGGCACGCCGGGCCATCAGCGCACCCTCACCCAGCGGGCGACCGACGGCCGTCCGCGGTCGTCGACGAGGAACAGCATGTACCACCCCGAGGGCGCCACCCCGGCCTCGCGGGGCACGCGCAGCTCGAGGCGGCCGGCCGAGTGGGTCAGCGCCAGCGCGACCGAGCGCTGGTCGGTGTCGGTGCCGTGGGTGACCGAGCTGGGCCGCACCAGCCGGGCCGAGGCGATCCGCGCGGCGTCCGAGGTACTCACCGCGAACGTGCCACCCCGCACGACCTCGCCGGGCGCGTGCCCGATCGCCGGCCGCTCGCCGCGGAACAGGTACGGCGGGCTGTAGACCTCGATTCTCTGCTCGAACGTGCCCGGCGCCTTGCCCGAACTGTCGTAGAGCGGGTCGCTGCCCATCGTGACGACCCGGCCGTCGGGCAGCAGGATCGCCTCGGAGTGGTAGTTGCGGCCGACCGTCGACTCCGCCGCGGTGCGGAACGAGCCGGTGGCGGGCACGTAGAACTGCGCGTTGAACAGGTCGCTGCGCTTCTTGCCGCGGTACGGGCCGCCGCGGTAGCCGGACGAGCCGCCGCTGGTGAAGACGGTGTCGTCGGGCAGCACGACCGTCGACAGGTAGCGCGCCGGCCTGGGCAGGTCCGGGCCGGGCCGATAGGCGGGCCGCTTCTGCCGCAGGTCGACGATGCCCGTACGCGCCGTGGAGACCGGCGAGTCGCCGACACCGCCGCCGCCCAGGAACATCACCTGCTGCTTCTGCGCCGGCGGCAGCAGCACCGAGGTGGCGGTCTCGTTGAGCTCGGGCTGCCGCAGGCCGGGCACCGGCTGGAAACGGTTGGTGCGCAGGTCCCAGACCCCGGGCGTACGGCCCTCCCGGTCCGAGCCGTAGCCGCTGTTCGCGCCCGAGTAGAACACCCGGCCGTCGGCCAGCAGGTGCAGGCTCGGATAGGTGGGGAAGTAGCGCTGCAGCCGGGGCGCGGCGGCCCAGGTGCGCCGCCGGGAGTCGTACACCTCGTTGCGGCCCGGGATGATCCGGCCGAACTCGTCGAGCCCGGACACCGCGAGCACGTCGCCGTCGGTCATCGTGACCAGCGTCGGATACCAGCGGTGCTCGGTGAGGTCGCCGGTCCGCACGTAGCGCTCGGTGCGCGGGTCGAACTCGTACGACGTCTTGTCCCCGCCGTACTCCTGCTTCTCCCTGGTGATCTTGTCGGCCACGCCGTACAGGTTGGCGGCGTCGCTGCCGGTCAGCCCGCTCATCCGGTACTGCGCGCCCTCGAGAACGACCGGGGCGTCGCCGGCCCGCACGGCGTCGACCCACACCTCCGTCTCGCCGGCGTGCACCGCGACGTGCTGTCCGTGGGTCATCTTGCGGGCGGCCGGCACGGTGAACGCGGTGCGGCTGACGTACTCGTGCCCGGCGGCGGAGCGGAACCTGGTGCCCTTGGGGAACGCGCGCGGGCCGTGGTCGGGCGACTCGTTCTTGACCTTCATGACGCCGCCCGCCCGCTTCACCTCGGACGCCAGCACCTCGTACGACTTGGTGCCGCCCGCGACGAGCAGGTTGCCGTTGGGCAGGAAGCTGTGCCCCGCGCAGAAGACGTCGGTGGGGGTGGGCACCTCGGTGAACTTCTCGGCGTGCGGGTCGTAGAGCACGGTGCGGAACGTGCCCGCCTCGAAGCGCTCGCGGTTGTTGCCGCTGCCCGCCACAATCAGCACCTTGCCGGTGTTGAGCAGCGCCGCGTGGATGGCGTTGACCCGGAAGTCCGCCGGCACCGGCAGATCGGCCCAGTGCCCGTACTTCTCCTTGTACGACTGCCGGTTGATCGAGTAGTTGTGCAGCGCCTCGGTGCCGGCCGCGAGCACCGGACGGTTCGCGAACGCCACTCCGGCGACCACCACCACCGCGACGGTTCCGCTGGCCGCCCGGCGCGCGAGACTGGGTCGGGGACGGGGCTTCATGGCTGGGACTCCTCGGTTCTGCGCCGGCGCAGGCAGAACCACAGCACCGGCGGCATCAGGCAGATGAACAGGTTGACCGCGGGCCAGACGGACATCGCGTCGTCGACGTGGCCGGTGACCTCGGCGACCACGAGCAGCACGAGGTAGAACGCCGCCCAGCGCAGCCCGGGCGCGAACGTGGCGAGCCGGTCGGGGCTGGTCGAGTCGCCCTTGGGCGTGACCACGAAGCCGGCCTTGCGGCGCAGCAGCGCGCCGACGAACGACGACACGTAGATCGGCGTGGACAGCGTCGACGCGATCATGCCGCTCAGCCCGGACGAGCCGGCCTCCTCGTGCGGGCTCGTGTTGTGCCGCCGGTTGAACAGGTAGAGCCCCACCTGGAACAGCGCGGCGTCGACGTAGAGCATCAGCCACACCTCCTGCGGCACGTGCACGCCCTGCGCGCCGAGCGCCAGGTAGCAGAACGCGTTGACGGCGCCGAGCAGCCAGGCCAGCGCGGTGAGCGGGTAGTACGACATCAGCAGCCCGTAGTGCAGCGCCCGCCCCGGGCCGAGCTTGAACGCGTGCCGGGCGAACGAGCGCAGCATCACCTCGTCGGTGCCGCGCGACCACCGGTGCTGCTGGGTGAAGTAGTCCGTCCACGACGACGGGCCCTCGCCGACCGCCAGCACGTCGGGCGTGTAGACCGAGCGCCACTTCGCCGCGTGCAGCGCCAGGCTGGTCGCCATGTCCTCGGTGATCGAGTCCTGCAGCCCGCCGATCGACTTGAGCGCGTCGATGCGTACGGCGTTGTTGGTGCCCACCAGCATGGCGATCCCGCGCCGGTTGCCCGCCCGCTGCAGCAGCGAGTGGAACAGGTACTGCTGCGACTCCGCCCAGCGCGTGACGAGGTTGTCGTAGTTGCCGTAGATCTGCGGCCCCACCACGAACCCGACGCCGGGGTCGCGGAAGTAGCCCAGCAGCCGCTCGCAGAAGTTCGGCAGCGGCACGTGGTCGGGGTCGACCGACACGAACACGTCGTAGTCGTCGCCGTGCGCGTCGACCCACGAGTTGTAGTTGCCGTGCTTGGTCTTCGCCTTGAACGCGCCCGCCGGCGTGTTGTACTCCGCGATCCCGCGGCGGCTGAAGTGGCGTACGCCCAGCCGCTCGCACATCGCCCGGACGCCCGGGTCGTCGCCCTCGTCGAGCAGCCAGACGTCGTACGTGCCGCCGTAGCGCACGTTGCGGGCGGCCCGCAGCGTGCGCTCCACCATGGACAGCGGCTCCTTGCCCGGCACGATCGTGGTCAGGAAGGCCACCCGCAGCGTCGTGTCCGGCACCACCGGCACCGGGTCGCGCGCCCACATCGTCGCGAGGCACAGCGTCACGACGTTGACGAGCCGGAACAGCTCGATGGCCGCGGTCGCGCCGATCATCACGAGCGCGCTCGCGTACAGCGCCGGGTTCAGCGCGCGGTCGGGCAGCTCGATCGACGCGATCAGCCAGCCGAAGAACGTGCTCTCGAAGGCGAACGCGAACAGCGTGATCAGCAGCGTGCTGATCGGCCGGCGGCGGGCCAGGCGCCGCATGCGCACGCGATAGGGCTCGCCACGGGCCGGCGCGGGCTCGGCCGGACCGGCCAGCACGCTGTAGGCGCTGTAGTTGTAGCGCGCGGGCAGCAGCATCGTGGCCGCCTGCAGCGCCGGGCTGACCTGCACCCGTCCCATCGGCCGCCGCGGCGCGGGGACCTTCTCCTGAAGCCGGCGCATCACGCGGACAGGGGCACGGCGGGACGCACCACCGGTCGCCGCTCGGGCACGATCCGGCTCACCGTCGCGCCGGTGGTCAGCCGCAGCCGCTCGGGCGTGGCGGCAGGCTGGGCCTTGCTGACGAAGGCGTGCCGCGCGGCGGCGAAACCGGACCGGTCGCCGAACATGTCGCGGCTCATCTCGGCCAGCTCGCGGGCTTCGTACACCTCGAGCGGCACGCGCTCGGCGGCCAGGCGGCGGGCCTTGTCCTGCCGGCGGCGGCGGGCCGTCCGCGGGTCGGCCACGCGCTCGGCGAGCTCGGTGAGCCATTCGGTGTACGCGCCGGGGTGGCGCGGCCCCACCTCGTCGACCAGCCCGATCGCGGCGGCCTGCTCGGCGCTCACCGGCAGCTTGTCCTCGACCAGCTGCTCCGCCCGCTCGGCGCCGACCCGCCGGGGCAGCGTGAACGTGTGCAACTCCGAGCCGTACAGGCCCATGTCGTAGTAGGGGTTGAGCACGATGCCCGCGCGCGCGGCCACGACGTCGGCGCCCAGGCCGAGCATCACGCCGCCCGCGCCGGCGCTGCCCGCGTACGCCGCCACGACGACCTGCCGGGTGCACGTGATGATCTCGCGGCACACGTCGTTGATCGCCCGGATGTTCACCCAGGCGGTCAGCGCGGGGTCGGCCGCGGCCTCGATCACGGTGAGGTGGATGCCGTTGCTGAACGCGTCGGTGCCGCCGCGCAGCACCAGCACGTCGGTGTCCTGGGCGGCGGCGTGGCGCAGGGCGGCGAGCAGGCGGCGGCAGTGGCCCGGGGCCATCGCGCCGTTGTAGAAGTCGAACGCCAGCCAGCCGATGCGTCCCGTACGGCGGTAGCGCACCTGGCGGTAGGCGGCCGGCGCCTCGGGCTCGACGCCGACCGGCAGCGGCGAGTGCGGCACGTCGCGCAGCCGCGCGCCGAGCAGCGTCGTCGCGGGCAGCTTGAGGCCCGCCTCGGCCGCCCGCAGGTGGCCCAGCCAGAGCCCGCCGTCGCCGGTGCGGACCAGCACCGCGCCCTGCCGCCGGCCCGCGAGCGTCCCGGGCTCGCCCGGCCGGACGAGGCCGGGCGTGGCGTCGTACGCGAAGACCGGCAGCCCGGCGATCTCGGTGCGCACCCCGGGCGAGCCGTCCGCGGCGCGGATCCTGCGCAGGATGTGCTCGGTCGGCTCGGACCAGTCGAACGCGCGGTCGGCCTGCTTCATCGCGGGCCGCGGGCGGGCGCCCGGCAGCTCGGTGGGCGCCTGGTCGGTCGGCACCGGCCGGAAGTCCGGGTCGGCGGCCTTGGCGACGACCTCGAAGACGCACTCCAGGGCGGCGTCCGCGACCGGCCCGTTGTAGACCGAGGACTTGCGCGGCGCGGCGGCGGGCAGGGAGAACGTGCGCGTCGCCCAGATCGGCCCGGCGTCCATCTCCTCGACCGCCTGCAGTGCCGTGACGCCCCAGGCGCGCGCGCCCTCGGTGATCGCCCAGTCCAGCGAGGACGGCCCGCGGTCGCCCACCGGGCCCGGGTGGATGATCACCGTGCGCCAGTGCTGCCAGACCTCGGCGGGCACCCGCTGCTTGAGGAACGGGCACAGGATCAGGTCGGGGTCGGCCGACCGCACCCCGTCGACGATGGCCGGGGCGCCGGTTGCGAGCTGCACTCCCACGTCGTGGCCGGCCTCGCGCAGCGCGCACCACACGCGCTGACTCAGCCCGTTGAACGCCGTAACGAGCAGCAGGATTCGCACGTTGCCTCCCCGGGGGATGTGCACAGAGAACGATGTGCATTTTTGACCCGGTATCGACGGTTATGTCGGACGTTTTGTGCGTTGTTCGCCGGCCGTCCGAGAATGTCGGAGGCCCGGACTAAGCTTGTCGCCGTACCCCCGCCCCTTTCGGCGCTGGGGTTTTTCGACGTGCTTCGAGGTGCCGAACATGCAGCTCTCCGGTCTGATCCCCGCCGCGCTCCGCGACCGTGCCCTCGCGCGCGCCCGCGATCTGGCGCGTCAGGGTTTCGTCGAGTCCGACGCGCTCGACCTGACCGCGCCCGCCTCGCTGCGGCCGTTCGTCGTGGCCACCGTCGCGGGCCCGCCCGAGATCGGCGGCGCCGGCCGGCCCGTGCTGGCGGTCACCGCCACCACCCGCGAGGCCGACGACCTCGCCGACGCGCTCGGCTGCCTGATCAGCCCGGCGCGGGTCGCCGTCTTCCCGTCGTGGGAGACGCTGCCCCACGAGCGCCTCTCGCCCCGCTCCGACACGGTCGGCCGGCGGCTCGCCGTGCTGCGCCGGCTGGCCCACCCCGCGCCGGGCGAGGAGCTGCAGGTCGTCGTCGCGCCGGTGCGCTCGGTGCTGCAGCCGCAGCTCAAGGGCCTCGGCGACCTCGAGCCGGTCGAGCTGACCACCGGTGGCTCGGCGGAGCTGGAGGAGGTCGCGCGGCGCCTGACCGACATGGCGTACGCCCGGGTCGACCTGGTCACCAAGCGCGGCGAGTTCGCCGTGCGCGGCGGCATCCTCGACGTCTTCCCGCCCACCGACGAGCACCCGTCGCGCGTGGAGTTCTGGGGCGACGAGGTCGAGGAGATCCGCACGTTCGCGGTCGCCGACCAGCGGACGATCGACCCGGTCGAGCGCCTCTGGGCGCCGCCCTGCCGGGAGCTGCTGCTGACTCCCGAGGTGCGCGCCAAGGCGGCATCGCTGTCGGCGGAGCACCCCGAGCTCGCCGAGATCCTCGACAAGCTGGCCGAGGGCATCCCGGTCGAGGGCATGGAGTCGCTGGCGCCCGCGCTGCTCGACGGCACCGACAGCATGGAGCTGCTGATCGACACCATGCCGGCCGGCACCCACGTGCTGCTCTGCGACCCCGAGCGCATCCGCACCCGGGCGCACGACCTCACCCGTACCTCCGACGAGTTCCTCGAGGCGTCGTGGGCGGCGGCCGCGGTCGGCGGGCAGGCCCCGATCGACGTCGGCGCCGTCGCCTTCCGCACGCTCGCCGACGTCCGCGCGCACGCCGCCACCCTCAAGCAGCCGTGGTGGACGGTGTCCCCGTTCGGCCTGGCCGACGCCGCGCCCGAGGCCGACGACCAGCCCTGGCTGGCCAAGCCCGAGGTCGAGGTGTCACCCGACCTCGGCGACGCGGTGGCGCTGGCCGCCCAGCCGGTGCCGCTCTATCACGGCGACACCGCCAAGCTCGCCGCCGACCTGCGCGACTGGGCTGCGGCCGGGTGGGCGATCGCGCTGGTCTTCGAGGGCCACGGCACCGCCCAGCGCGCCACCGAGCTGCTGCGCGACGCCGGCATCGGCATCACCCCGGCCGACAGCATCGAGACCCCGATCGAGCCGGGCCAGCTGCTGGTCACCTGCGGCGGGCTCAACCACGGGTTCGTCGACGCCGCCTCGCAGCTCGCGATCATCACCGGCAACGACATCACCGGCGGCCGCGGCGCGTCCACCAAGGACATGCGCAAGATGCCGTCGCGGCGGCGCAACACGATCGACCCGCTCGAGCTCAAGCCCGGCGACTTCGTGGTGCACGAGCAGCACGGCATCGGCCGCTACGTCGAGCTGGTGCAGCGCACGGTCAACGGCGCCGACCGCGAATACCTCGTGATCGAGTACGCGCCGTCCAAGCGCGGCCAGCCCGGCGACCGCCTCTACGTGCCCACCGACCAGCTCGACCAGCTCTCCCGCTACGTCGGCGGCGAGTCGCCCTCGCTGCACAAGATGGGCGGCGCCGACTGGCAGAAGAGCAAGGCCCGCGCCAAGCGTGCGGTCCGGGAGATCGCCGCCCAGCTGATCCAGCTGTACGCCGCCCGGCAGGCCTCCAAGGGCCACTCGTTCGGGCCCGACACGCCCTGGCAGCGCGAGCTCGAGGACGCGTTCCCCTACACCGAGACCCCCGACCAGATGGCCGCGATCCTCGAGGTCAAGCACGACATGGAGCTGCAGGTCCCGATGGACAGGCTGATCTGTGGCGACGTCGGCTACGGCAAGACCGAGATCGCCGTACGGGCGGCGTTCAAGGCGGTGCAGGACGGCAAGCAGGTCGCCGTGCTCGTGCCGACGACGCTGCTGGCCCAGCAGCACTTCAACACGTTCACCGAGCGGATGAGCCAGTTCCCGGTGACCATCAAGCAGCTGTCGCGCTTCCAGACCCCGTCGGAGACCCGGCAGACGCTCGAGCAGGCGGCCGACGGCACGGCCGACATCGTGATCGGCACCCACCGCCTGCTGGCCAACTCGACGCGCTTCAAGAACCTGGGCCTGATCATCGTCGACGAGGAGCAGCGCTTCGGCGTCGAGCACAAGGAGCAGCTCAAGGCCCTGCGCGCCTCGGTCGACGTGCTCACCATGTCGGCCACGCCGATCCCGCGCACGCTCGAGATGGCGATCACCGGCATCCGCGAGATGTCGACCATCGCCACCCCGCCCGAGGAACGCCACCCGGTGCTCACCTTCGTCGGCGCGCAGGACGACAAGCAGGTGGCCGCGTCCATCCACCGCGAGCTGCTGCGCGACGGCCAGGTGTTCTATCTGCACAACCGCGTCGAGTCGATCGACAAGGCGGCCCGCAAGCTGCGCGAGCTGGTGCCCGAGGCGCGGGTCGCGGTGGCGCACGGCCAGATGAGCGAGGAGCAGCTCGAGAAGGTGATGGTCGGCTTCTGGGAGAAGGAGTTCGACGTGCTGGTCTGCACCACGATCGTCGAGTCCGGCATCGACATCCCGAACGCCAACACGCTGATCGTCGAGCGGGCCGACCTGCTCGGGCTCGCCCAGCTCCACCAGATCCGCGGCCGGGTGGGCCGCGGGCGCGAACGGGCGTACGCGTACTTCCTCTATCCCCGCGAGAAGCCGCTCACCGAGACCGCGCACGAGCGGCTCGCCACCATCGCCCAGCACACCGAGCTCGGCGCCGGCATGTACGTCGCGATGAAGGACCTCGAGATCCGCGGCGCCGGCAACCTGCTCGGCGGCGAGCAGTCCGGCCACATCGAGGGCGTCGGCTTCGACCTGTACGTCCGCATGGTCGGCGAGGCCGTGCAGGCGTTCAAGGGCGAGCGCCCCGAGGAGGAGCCCGAGGTCAAGATCGACCTGCCGGTCGACGCGCACCTGCCGGTCGACTACATCGCGGTCGAGCGGCTGCGCCTCGAGATGTACCGCAAGCTGGCCGAGGCCCGCGACGACGCGAACCTCGACGAGGTGGTCGCCGAGATGACCGACCGCTACGGCGAGCCGCCCGCCCAGGTCGCCAACCTGATCGCGGTGGCCCGCTTCCGCCAGCGCGCCCGGCAGTACGGCCTGACCGACGTGTCGATGCAGGGCAAGCACATCCGCTTCTCCCCGCTGCCGCTGCCCGACTCCAAGCAGCTGCGGCTCAAGCGCTACCACCCCGACGCCGTCTACAAGCACGCGAACGACCAGGTCAGCGTGCCCCGCCCGAGCACCCGCCGGGTGGGCGGCGAGCCGCTGCGCGACCAGGCGCTGCTCGAGTGGTGCGCGCAGCTGCTCACAGACGTGCTGGGCGAGGCGCCTGCCAAGGTGGCCGCCTCGTGATCCGTTTCCGGGGGTCGCGTGACGTGGGTCTCAACCGGCGTGAGAGAGTCCATGCCATGCACCGTGCTCGCCGACTCGCATCCATCGTCGTCGTTGGGTCTCTGGCCGTGGGCGGGCTCTCCGCCTGCCGGTCCGAGCCGTCCGTGGCCGCGTACGTCGGCGACAGCGCCCGGATCACCGAGGCCCGCGTGCAGCAGGTCTGGGACAACGCGTACTCGGCCCTCACCGCTGCGGCCGCCGAGCAGCCCGCCCAGCCCCAGCAGCCCGAGGGCAGCCAGGCCGAGCCGGGCACCGGGCCGAGCGACGCGCCGGTGACCATGCCGATCACCCGCACCGACATCGTGCGCACGCTCGTCGGCCACGACGTGCTGGCCGACGTGGCCCAGCGCGAGGGCGTGACCCTGCCGTCGAACCTCCCGCTCGGCGACTACGCGACCCAGCTGCGCCTCCCGCAGAACGCCGAATACGTGCGGCTCTACGCCGAGTTCGACGGCCTGATCCGCGGCCTGCGCAGCAAGGTGCAGAGCAACGCCCCCGCCGCGACCGACGACGACCTGCGCCAGGTGTTCGACGTGCTCGTCGAGCAGGGCGAGGTGCCCGGCAACACCACGTTCGAGCAGTTCAAGACCCAGCTGCCGGCCGAGAACCTCCAGCTGGTGAAGACCGCGGCCGCCGTCCGTCAGGAGGTCGCCGAGCTGACCGACAAGATGGACATCACGGTGAACCCGCGCTACCAGCCGCTCGGCATCCCGGTGCTGGAGTTCCAGACCCAGCAGGGCGAACTGCGGCCGCTGGTCGTCGTGCCCCTCGGCGAGGACGAGACGAGCAACCCGGTGACCGACGTCTCCTGATCCGCCCTGTGGACAACCCGCTCGCCCCTCCCCACAGCCGCTAATCTCCCCCACGTCCCTGGGTGGGCGGGGGAGGCGGTGGCCCACCGCGATCTTGAACGCGCGCACCGCACTCGCGCCCGCCGCGATCTTGACCGTGCCACCGCGATCTTGAACGCGCGCACCGCACTCGCGCCCGCCGCAATCTCGACCGCGCCCCCGTGATCTTGCACGCGCACTCCGCGAGCGGCCGCGTCCGGCGAGACCCGGCCGCCCCGCGTCTCCGGCGCGCCGGCTGGCACAGTTGCGGGCATGACCGCACGGATCTACTTGCTCGTCACCTCCCCGCGGCTGCCCGCGGGCCTGCTCACCGCCGCCGCCTGGGACGTCCTGCGGGCGTACCCCGTCTTCGCCCCGGCCGAGTCCGAGCAGGCGGAGGCCCTGCGCAGCAGCGGCGTGCCGGTCACCGTGATCGAGAGCGACCCCGAGCGGCTGCTGGCCGAGCTGCGCCCCGCCCCCACGGACGGCGACCCGGAAGACGAGCAGGCTGTCGTCTGGCTGGCCGGGCCGAGCGGCGACGAGGCGTTCGCCCGCACCCTCGGCCTCCGGCTGGCGCGCGAACCCGGCCTGGCCGAGCTCGAGCTGATGTACGGCTCCTGGGACCCGCCGGGCGCGAGGCTGCTCGACGCCGTCTCGGTGATGGATCGGCTGGTCTCGCCGGGCGGCGACCCGTGGAAGCGCCGCCAGACCCACCGGACCCTCGCGCCCTATCTGCTCGAGGAGAGCTACGAGGCGTACGACGCCATCGAGTCCGACGACACCGACGCGCTGCGCGAGGAGCTGGGCGACGTGCTGCTCCAGATCGTGCTGCACGCCCGGCTCGCCGAGGAGCTGCCCGAAGGCGAGGCGTGGACGGTCGACGACGTGGCCGGCGGGCTGGTCGACAAGATGATCCGCCGCAACCCGCACGTCTTCGGCGGGGTCGAGGTGGCCGACATCGAGGAGATCACCCGCAACTGGGACGCGATCAAGAAGGCCGAGAAGACCCGCGACTCCGCGCTCGACGGCATAGCGCTGAGCCAGCCGGCGCTCGCCCTGGCCGCCAAGATCCTTCAGCGTACGGATCGAGCCGGTGTCGCCGTGCCGCTGCCGGCCGGGCCGGATCTGGGCGCCCGGCTGCTGCGGGCCGTGGCGCAGGCGCAGGCCGACGGCGAGGACGCGGAGCAGGCGTTGCGCCGTACGGCCCTGGCATATGCGGACGCCGTACGGGCTGTGGAGCGCAAAAATGTCGTAGCACCCGAGTAGCTTTCACGGCATGCCGGAGTTCGTACCGCTAGCCGAGCGCATCGTCGACGCCATCCTCGAGAGCCAGCCCGACGTGGCGTCCTACACCGGTGACCACCGCTTCGACGACCGCCTGCCCGACCTGTCCCGCGGCGCGGTCGACGCCCGGGCGGCCATGCTGCGTGACGCCACCGACGCCCTCTCCGGCATCGACGCCGACGCGCTCGACCCCGAGGAGCAGGTCGACCACGCGATCCTCAGCGCGATCGCCGAGCGGGGCCTGTTCGAGCTGGGTGACGTACGGGAACACGAGTGGAACCCGTTGGAGCACAACCCCGGCCCCCTGGTGCACGCGTTGATCTCCCGCCAGTTCGCCCCCGCCGAGGAGCGCCTGACCAGCCTCGCCGGCCGGCTCGCGGCGATCCCCGACGCGCTGGCCACCGCCCGGTCCGTGCTGGGCGACGTGCCGCGCATCCACGCCGAGACGGCGATCGGCCAGTTCGCCGGCACGGCCGCGCTCATCCGCGACGAGCTTCCCGCCCTGCTCGACCAGGAGCCCGGCATGCGCGCCACCGTCGAGCCCGCCTCGGCCGCGGCGCTGGGCGCCCTCGCCGAGTTCGACGGCTGGCTGCGTGGTCTGGTCGACAGCGGCGAGCCCGGCCGTGACCCGCGCCTCGGCCGCCGCCTGTGGGAGGCCCGCCTCTGGCACACGCTCGACACCGAGCTGCCCGCCGGCGAGGTGCTCTCGCGCGCCCGGGCCAACCTCGAGCGCGTCGGCGAGCGCCTGCGCGAGGCGGCCGCCGAGCTGGTCGGCGGCCCCGCCACCGACGAGACCGTCCGCCGCGCGCTCGGCACCCTCGGCGAGCAGCACCCGGCGAACGACACGATCGTCGGCCTGGCCCGCGACACGATGCAGGAGGCCACCGAGTTCGTCCGCAAGCACGACGTGGTCACGCTGATCGACGACCCGTGCGTCATCGAGGAGATGCCCGAGTTCGCCCGGGGCGTCGCGGTGGCCTACTGCGACCCGCCCGGCCCGCTCGAGACGGCCGACGTGCCGACGTTCTACTGCATCGCGCCCACCCCGGCCGACTGGTCGCCCGAGCGCGTTGCGTCGTTCTACCGCGAATACAACAACTTCATGCTGCGCAACCTCACGATCCACGAGGCGATGCCCGGCCACTTCCTGCAGCTCGCCCATTCCCGCCGCTTCCGCGCCGCCACCCGCGTGCGCGCGCTGGGCTGGTCCGGCCCGTTCGTCGAGGGCTGGGCCGTCTACGCCGAGGAGGCGATGGCCGACCTGGGGTTCGGCGGTCTTCCCGTACGCCTTCAGCAGCTCAAGATGCAGCTGCGCATGAGCCTCAACGCCATCATCGACCAGCTGGTGCACTGCGAGGACCTCCAGGAGCCCGACGCCATGGCCCTGCTGACCGGCGCAGGCTTCCAGGAGGACGGCGAGGCCGCCGGCAAGTGGCGCCGCGCCCTGCTGACTTCGACCCAGCTGTCCACCTACTTCGTCGGCTACACGGAGGTTTCCGCCATCGCCGCCGCCCGCCCTTTCGGCGCCACCCCCAAGGCCTGGCACGACGCCATGCTCGCCCACGGCTCCCCACCACCCCGCCACTTGGCCACCCTCCTGGGCGTCTGACCCGCGCCCGCACCCGCCCCGCCGCCGGTCTCCCGTGCAGCCGAGCCTCGCAGCCGACGCCCGCCCGCAGCCGCCCCACCGCCGCAGCCAACGCCCGCCCGGAGCCGACGCCCGCCCGCGGCCGCCCCGCCGCCCCGGCCGACCCCGCTGGCAGGCAAGCCCCTGCAGCTGCCGTCCGCCCGCGGCCGTCCGCTGCTCGCAGCGGAGCCCGGACGAACTAGCGACCGGCCGCCGCGCCGCGCGGCGGTTCGGCTGACCGGCCACGCTGCTGCGTCAAGCGGAGCCCGGCAGTGGCTGTCAGCCGGGTCGAGCCCCTCCAGTCACTTGTCGCATCGCTGCCGTGACGCGATGCTCTACCCACGCCCAGGTCCTTGGCTCATATGCAGGATGCATCGCCGATCGGAGCTGGAGTGGGCGATCCGAGAGCTGGCATCCGGTGCCCGTGTGGTGAAGAGCGCGCATACCACGTGAGTGCTCCGGTGCCAACGGCGTGAAAAGCGTGGCGACGACGTGGTGGTCCGGTGCCTACGGCGTGAAGAGCGTGGCGGCGACGTGGTGGTCCGGTGCCTGCGGCACGTCGAGCTCGGTGCGACGAAGTGATCCGTCGGCCGCGACACGAGGGTTGCGACGGCGACGAGGTTGGCCTGGCGGCTGCGCCGCGTTCAGCTTGGCGGCCGTAGCAGGGCGGCTCAGCGACGGCGACAGCGTGGGCGGTCGAGCGGCACTGTGGCGCGGTTGACGGTGGCTCGGCGGCGTGGCGCGGTTGACGGTGGCTCGGCGGCGTGGCGCGGTGACGGTGGCCTGGCGGCGTGGCGCGGTGACGGTGGCCTGGCGGCGTGGCGCGGTGACGGTGGCCTGGCGGCGTGGCGCGGTGACGGTGGCCTGGCGGCGTGGCGCGGTGACGGTGGCCTGGCGGCGTGGCGCGGTGACGGTGGCCTGGCGGCGTGGCGCGGTGACGGTGGCCTGGCGGCGTGGCGCGCTGACGGTGGCCCGGCGGCGTCGGTGCGGCGCGGTGCCATGGGGCGGTCGGACGGCCGTCATGCGGGCGGCTCGGCGGGTCGGCGCGCGTAGGGTCAGGGGGCGGCCCGGCCCCTAGCGCACCGACTTGTCGATCAGCTTGGCGTGGGGCGGGACCAGGAAGGCGTCCGGCGTGGTGGTGTCCGTATAGGCGGTCAGCGCCTGATCCATCCGCTCCCCGTCGATGGTCGCGGTGAAGCTGGCCAGCACCCCCTCGCTGGTGACGCACAGGTCGAAGGCGTGCGCCGGCGTGTCGTCCACGTCGGAGAGCGACAGGCACGTGGCGTGGCGGCCGGCGATCGTGGTGTCGTGCTGCGTGGTTTCGACGTGGGGGTCGAGAGCGGCGGCGGTGAGCATGGCCTGGGCGGCCTCGGGGGACACCAGCGGGGCGCCGTCGAGGGAGGCGGGCGCGGCGGGGTCGGCGGCCTTCGAGGTGCAGGTGGCGCCGGCGCAGCGGATCGTCACGGTGTCCGTGGTGATGAGGCGGCCGCCGGGATAGACGTACGACGCGCGGGCGGGGCGCTGCGCCCGGGCGACGGTGGCCGTCTCGCCGCCGGTCACCTGGTATTTCGCCGTGTAGGTGAGGCCGGAGCCGGTCGCCAGCTGGTCGGCGGCCTCGGTGATCAGGTCGTCGCGGGTGAGCGGGGCGGCGCTGGCCTCGTCGAGGTCACCGCAGCCGGCCGCGCCGAGCAGCAGCAGGCTGCCGGCGGCCAGGCCGGCGAGCGTGCGGCGCGCTACGGGAAACACGCCTGACACACTGGCCCATGGGCGCAACCCGAGGCAAACCGATATTCATCCCGATGCGCTGCGTACCCGGGCCAGCAACTGCTCGTGCATGATGTAGCGCCGGATGACCCTCGTCTGCTGCTCGTCGGCGTCGGTGAAGACCGCGACCAGCTCGACGATCAGCGGCCCGCGCCGCGGGATCTGCTGCCGCATCGCGCTCACCTTGACCGCCCGGGCGCGGAACTCGACCACCTCGTCGACGATCTGGATACGCAGCGTGACGTCGTCGCCGGGGTGCACCTCGACGTCGGTGAATTGGGCGCGCACCGAGCGCTCGCTGAAGTCCCGCACCTGGCCGTGCGCCGGCTCGCGGCCGGGCAGCAGCAGCACGGTCGGCTCGCCGCCGCCCCCGCGGACGAAGTCGCGGGACTGCTCGATCTTCGGCTCGCCGGTCAGCCGTACGTCGACCCGGTTGCCGTCGACCGAGGCGACGCTGCCTGCGGCCTCGTACCGGCCGCGCGGCGCCGCGGCCCAGCGCAGGGTCACCGCCGAGTGGGCGGGCGGCACGTCGGCGACCGCCAGCGACAGCGTGATGGTCGAGTCCGCGCTGTGCACGACGCGTACTCCGGGCAGCGTTTCGCCGTACGAGGTCAGCTCGACCGAGGACCCGGCGGCGGGAAGCAGTGATGTGCTCACGCCGCGCGACATCGGCAAACCGGGGCCGCACCTGAGGCAAAACCCAAGGGCAACCGTACGGGCGCCGCGACGGCTCGATACGCTCAGTGCCGTGGTCGGCCGCAGGGTCGCGGTCGGTGAACTGCAGCCTTACTAGAGGGAGCGACACGACACATGGCCACCATCGAAGCGATCGTCGCCCGCGAGATCCTCGACTCCCGGGGCAACCCGACCGTCGAGGTCGAGGTCGGGCTGGACGACGGCACGGTCGGCCGCGCGGCGGTGCCCTCGGGCGCCTCCACCGGCGCGTTCGAGGCAATCGAGCTGCGCGACGGCGACAAGGGCCGCTACCTGGGCAAGGGCGTCGAGAAGGCGGTCTCGAACGTCGAAGACAAGATCGCCGACGAGCTCGTCGGCTACGAGGCGAGCGAGCAGCGCCTCATCGACCAGAAGATGCTCGACCTGGACGGCACCGCCGACAAGTCGGAGCTGGGCGCGAACGCGATCCTCGGCGTGTCGCTGGCCGTCGCCAAGGCCGCGGCGCTCTCCGCCGAGCTGCCGCTGTTCCGCTACGTGGGCGGCCCGAACGCGGCCGTCCTGCCCGTGCCGATGATGAACATCCTCAACGGTGGCGCCCACGCCGACTCGAACGTCGACGTGCAGGAGTTCATGATCGCCCCGATCGGCGCTCCGACGTTCCGCGAGGCTCTGCGCACCGGCGCCGAGGTCTACCACGCGCTCAAGTCGGTGCTGAAGAAGAAGGGCCTCTCGACCGGCCTGGGCGACGAGGGCGGCTTCGCCCCGAGCCTGCCGTCCAACGCCAGCGCCCTCGACCTGATCGCCGAGGCCGTGCAGGCCGCCGGCTTCTCGCTGGGCAGCGACATCGTCCTGGCCATGGACGTCGCCGCCACCGAGTTCTACAAGGACGGGTCGTACGTCTTCGAGGGCAACCCGAAGTCGACCGACGAGATGATCGCGTACTACGCCAAGCTGGCCGCCGACTACCCGATCGTCTCGATCGAGGACCCGCTGTCGGAGGAGGACTGGGCCGGCTGGAGCGCGATGACCGGCGAGCTCGGCGACAAGATCCAGATCGTCGGCGACGACCTGTTCGTCACCAACCCGACCCGCATCGGCCGGGGCATCGCCGAGCGCGCGGCCAACGCCGTGCTGGTCAAGGTCAACCAGATCGGCTCGCTGACCGAGACGCTCGACGCCGTCGACCTGGCCCACCGGGCCGGCTTCCGGACGATGATGAGCCACCGCTCGGGCGAGACCGAGGACACCACGATCGCCGACCTGGCCGTCGCGGTGGGCAGCGGCCAGATCAAGACCGGCGCCCCGGCCCGGTCCGACCGCGTCGCGAAGTACAACCAGCTGCTGCGCATCGAGGAGCAGCTGGAGGGCGCCGCCCGGTACGCCGGTGCGGGCGCTTTCCCCCGTTACCGCACCGCGTGACGAGGGCCCGCTAGATCATGGAGTTGTGGCGCCCGCGGAAACGGGCATAGGTTTCCTGCGGGCGCCGCAGCGCGTGACGGAGGGGTTGGGGTGACGACACAGCGACGAGCACCGAGCGGTCAGGGCCCGGCCCGCCGCCCCGGCACGTCGCGCAACCGCACCACCGGGCCGATCCGAAACACTGGAAATGTCCGGGTCAGCAGGGGCGCGGCCGGAAGCAAGAAGCGCCCGAGGCGTACGGGCACCGCGCCCGCCCGCACCACCACGAAGCGCACCGTCGCCCCCCGGCCGCGGGCACTGACCGGCCGCGCGATGGTTCTCATCATCGTCTTCGTCGCGCTCGCGCTGGCCTACACCTATCCGCTGCGCGTCTATCTGGCGCAGGAGTCGGAGATCGCCCAGCTCGAGGCCGACCAGGCGCGGCAGCGGGAGCTGATCGCGCAGAAGTCGCAGGAGCTGCAGAAGTGGCAGGACCCGGAGTACCTCCGGGCGCAGGCCCGGGAGAAGCTGTTCTACGTGCGGCCGGGGGAGACCCCGCTCCTGGTGCTGAACGACCCGGCCGGCGCTGCAGCCGACGCCGGCCAGAAAGCCCCGGCGGCCGCACCCGACCGCTGGTACGACACGCTGTGGAGCAGCGTCCGAGCCGCCGACGCGGAGTCCCCCAACTGAAATGCCTGAACCACTGGAAGCCGATCTCGAAGTCGTCAAGGCTCAGCTCGGCCGAACCCCCCGTGCCACCCGCGCCGTCGCGCACCGCTGCCCGTGCGGCAACCCGGATGTGGTGGAGACCTCGCCCCGCCTCGACGACGGCACCCCGTTCCCGACCCTGTACTACCTGACGTGCCCGCACGCGACCGCCGCGTGCAGCCGGCTGGAGTCCGCCGGGGTCATGCGCGAGATGCAGGACCGCCTGTCGACCGACCCCGAGCTCGCCGAGCGCTACCGTGCCGCCGCCGAGGACTACCTGACCCGGCGCAAGGCGATCGAGGATGTGCCCGAGATCGCGCACGTGGCCGCCGGCGGCATGCCCGATCGGGTGAAGTGCCTGCATGTCCACCTCGGGCACGCGCTCGCTGTGGGCCGCGGCGTGAATCCTTTCGGGGATGAGGTCCGCGACGCGGTCGAGCCGTGGTGGGCCGAAGGTCCTTGCGTACGACGGGAAGAGTGACGGTGGAGATCCGGCGCGCACGCACGAAGGACGTCCGGGCGATCCGATCCCTGGTCGACGCGTACACGGGTGACCGGCGGCTGCTGACCAAGGCGACGGTGACCCTGTACGAGTCGGTGCAGGAGTTCTGGGTGGCGGTGGACGACCGCGACCGCGTCCTGGGCTGCGGCGCCCTGCACGTGATGTGGGAGGACCTGGCGGAGATCCGTACGGTCGCCGTCGACCCGGCCTGCCGCGGGCGCAAGATCGGCCATCGGATCGTCGAGCGCCTCCTCGACGTGGCCCGCGAGCTGGGCATAGCCCGCGTCTTCTGCCTCACGTTCGAGACCCGGTTCTTCGGCTCGTTCGGGTTCACCGAGATCGACGGCGCGCCGGTGCCGCACGCCGTCTACGAGCAACTGCTCCGCTCGTACGACGAAGGTGTCGCCGAGTTCCTGGACCTCGAACGGGTCAAACCCAACACGCTGGGGAACACGAGAATGCTGCTGCACCTGTGAGGGTCGCCGGGATCGACTGCGGGACCAACTCGATCCGTCTGCTCATCGCGGACGTGAGCGACGGGCGCCTGACCGACGTGGCCCGCCGCATGGAGATCGTGCGGCTGGGGGAGGGCGTCGACCGCACCGGGCGCCTCTCCGAGCAGGCTCTGGCCCGTACGCGGAAAGCTCTTCTGGGTTATGCCGCCGAGATCGCGGAGCTGGGCGTCACCCGGGTGCGGATGTGCGCGACGTCCGCGTCGCGCGACGCCTCCAACGCACAGGACTTCCGCGACATGGTGCGCGGCGTGCTCGGCGTCGACCCCGAGGTGATCACCGGCACCGAGGAGGCGGCGCTCTCCTTCACGGGCGCGGTCGCCGGCCTCACCGCCGAGCGTCCGTACCTGGTCGTCGACATCGGCGGCGGCTCCACCGAGTTCGTCACGGGCTCCACGGCCGTCGACCACGCGATCTCGATGGACATCGGCTGCGTCCGCATGACCGAGCGGCACCTGCACGCCGATCCGCCCACGCCCGCCGAGATCCACAATGCCGAACGCGACATCGCCGCCGCCGTGGACATCGCCCTGACCGCGGTCCCCGGCCGCGACGCCAGGACCCTCGTCGGGCTCGCCGGCACGGTCACCACCGTCACGGCCCTCGCGAAAGAGCTTCCCGAGTACGACTCCTCGCGCATCCACCATTCCGAGGTGAGCCTCGAGGCGGTGTCCCGGGTGACCGCCGAGCTGCTCGCCATGACCGTCGAGCAGCGGCTGGCCCTGCCGGTCATGCACCCCGGCCGGGCCGACGTGATCGGCGCGGGCGCGCTGATCCTGCGTACCGTCATGGAGCGCTCCGGGCACTCCTCGGTGATCGCGTCGGAGCACGACATCCTCGACGGCATCTGCTACAGCCTCGCCTGAGGCGGTCCATCGACGAATCCCGGTACTCCCGTCTTGACGGTATTTCGCACTGCGCAGTACTGTGCAGCGCGTGGATACCACCCAGTTGCTCAAGGGCGTGCTGGATCTGGCCGTGCTGGCCGTGCTGCGCGACGGGGACGGCTACGGCTACGACATCCTCCGGCGCCTGCGCGCGGCGGGGCTCGACGAGGTCGGCGACGCCTCGGTCTACGGCACGCTGCGGCGCCTGTTCGCCGGCGGCTTCCTCAACACCTACGTGGTGCCCAGCGACGAGGGGCCCCACCGCAAGTACTACGGGCTCAACGCCGCCGGCCGCGCCGAGTTGCAGCGGTCCGGCAAAGTGTGGCAAGGCTTCGCACTGACGATGGACGATCTGCTTCGCGAGCGGGGGACGGCGTGAACTCCACGGCACAGGACGAGATCACCGAGTACGTCGAGCGCGTCCGCGCGGCGCTGGCCGACCTGCCCGAGGCCACCCGCGACGAGCTGCTCGAGGACCTGCCCGAGCACCTGGCGGAGATCCGCGCCGAGGACACGGTCACGCTCACCGACCGGCTGGGCACCCCCGAGGCGTACGCGGCGGAGCTGCGCGCCACCGCCGCGGCGTACATCGGCAGCTTCCCCGAGCCGCCCAAGCGCCGCTTCGAGCCGTTCCACCAGATGCGCGCCGACGTGCTGCGGGTGCTGGGCACCGCCGACGTCCGGATCGGCCCGGTCATCGGCTACGCCAAGGCCAGCGACTTCCTCGTGCTGCTGCGCCCCGCGTGGTGGGTGCTGCGCGGCTACCTGGCCGCGATGGTGCTCGCGTACGCGTTCACCGACAACTCGTCCGGCCTCGGCCTGCTGCCCCGCCTGGGCGGCAGCACCGTCGTCGCGCTCGTGCTGCTGACCGGCTGCGTCATCGCCTCGATCCTGCTCGGCCGCCGCGCGCCCCAGCTGTCCGTGTGGCCTAAGCGCTTCTTCCACGGCGCCACCGTCGCGCTGGTCCTGTTCGCCCTGATCGGCTTCACCACC
The DNA here is from genome assembly GCF_051386375.1 of Actinoplanes sp. URMC 104. Classification (NCBI taxonomy): domain Bacteria; kingdom Bacillati; phylum Actinomycetota; class Actinomycetes; order Micromonosporales; family Micromonosporaceae; genus Actinoplanes; species Actinoplanes sp. URMC 104. The sequence continues at coordinate 822,776 of NZ_JBPQTO010000004.1, forward strand.
ACGGACAGCGACGCGCGCGACCCGTTCTACGACAACGTCGGCTACAGCGGCAACGCGGTCCTCGACGACAACGTCCAGGACGTCCAGGACGTCTTCGTCTACGACAGCCACGGCCGCCTCGTGCCCGACGCCCGTCTGTTCGACCAGAGCGGCGCCCCGATCCAACTGGGCCAGCCGCAGTGCAGCGACCTGGTCACCGGCGAGGTCTCCTACTCGCGCCACACGGGCTACCCGTTCTGCCCCGACAGCGCCCCGTTCCCCACCGCCGAGGCCATCGCCGACCCGGCGCCGTCCACCCCGCCCGCGCCCTCCAGCCCGGCGCCCGTCGCGACGTCCCCGAGCCCGGCTGCCAAGGCGACGCCTCCACGCCCGGCGCCCACCACCTCGCCGGCCCGCTAGCTCCACGCGCAGCGGGGCGACCGCCGGTGACACCGCACGGCGGCGCGGCCGGGTGGCTGCCTACTCCCCAGCGGTGACGCGGATTCGCGGCGTGCGGGCGCGGGTAGCTAAGGTTCAGCCGGCCGCCCCGCGAGAGGACCCCATCTGTGAGCGACACCGCCGTCAAGCGGATCGGCAGGAGCCGGCTGGTTCTGCCGATCGTGGTCGCCGTCGTGGTGGCGCTCGCGGTGTGGGCGGTCACGGCCCTGGTCCTCGGCGGCGACGCCGCGCGGGACGCCAAGGCGGGTGACTGCATCGCCTCCGACGAGCAGGTCGCCGACGAGGGCACGACCGAGACGGGCGCGAACGTCGTCGACTGTTCCTCGGACGACGCCCGGTTCAGCGTCGTGGCCCGCGTCGACGGCGAGAGTTCCACGCAGAGCAAGGCCTGCGACAAGTTCTTCCAGCAGAACGAGGAGTTCTACGTCTTCGCGAACAGCGCCGGCAAGGGCTACGTGCTCTGCCTGAAACCCGCGAAGTGATGACCGAAGCAGAGCTGAGCGCGCTCGACGCCGAGATCGCCGACTGTTTCGCCTGCCCCCGCCTGGTTGCATGGCGTGAGGAGGTCGCCGTCACCAAGCGTGCGGCCTTCCGCGATCAGCACTACTGGGGCCGCCCGGTGCCGGGCTTCGGGCCCGCCGACGCCGAGATCGGCATCCTGGGCCTGGCGCCCGCGGCGCACGGCGGCAACCGTACGGGCCGCATCTTCACCGGCGACCGCTCGGGCGACGTCCTGGTCGCGGCGCTGCACCGCGCGGGGCTCGCGAACCAGCCGCTCAGCGTCTCCGCCGACGACGGGCTCGAGTACCGCCACGTGCGGATGTTCGCCGCCGTCCGATGTGCCCCGCCCGACAACAAGCCGCTGCCGGAGGAGCGCGACACGTGCGCGACCTGGCTGCACCGCGAGCTCGAACTGCTCCGCCCGACGCTGCGCGTGGTGGTCGCGCTCGGCGGTTTCGCCTGGCAGGCGTGGTGGCCGGTGATGACCCGGGTGTACGGCGTGCGGCCGCCCGTGCCACGCCCGAAGTTCGGCCACGGGGCGCTCGTCAGCCGACCCGGTGTGCCCCATCTGCTCGGCTGCTTCCACGTGAGCCAGCAGAACACCTTCACCGGTAAGCTCACCCCGGCCATGCTCGACGACGTCTTCGCCGAGGCGAAGCGGCTGGCTCGGATCTGACAGAGGATCGATGGGAACAGGTGCACTGCGGCGCTGGTGGCCTCTGGCCGCCGTCCTCGCGCTGCTCTTCGTCACCTCGCTGGCCGCGACCCGGTCCGAGCCCCGCCTCGACCAGATCATCCGCGACGAGCCGACGCCCAGCCCGAGCTTCCAGCCGCAGGGTCGCAGCCCGGCGCCGCAGCAGTCGATCGCTCCGCCGGAGCCCGCGCGCGGCCTGCCCGACTGGATCACCACCGTGGCGCTCGTCGTGCTCGGGTTGGTCGTGCTGGTCGTGATCGGCCTGCTGCTGCAGGCGGTGCTGCGCGACCGGCGCCGCCGCTCCGGCAAGATCGACCGCCGCCGCAAGAAGGACCAGCCGCGCACGGCCGAGGAGCTCGTCGCCGCGCTCGACGCCGGCCTGGAGGAGCTGTCCGACACCGACCGTGACCCGCGCCGTGCCGTGATCGCCTGCTGGGTCCGGCTGGAACAGGCGGCCGCCGACGCCGGCACCCCGCGCCACCCCGGCGACAGCCCCACCGACCTGGTCGGGCGGCTGCTGCGCGAGCAACAGGTCGACGCGCAGGTGCTCGCCGCGCTGCTCGAGGTCTACCGCCAGGCCCGCTACGCCACCCACACGGTCGACGACCAGATGCGCCGCCAGGCCCGTTCGGCCCTCGAGCGGCTGCGCGCCGACCTGGGGGCGGGGGTGACCGCGTGAGCACCGGCGGCCTCGACGACCTGTTCGGCAGCCGCGACGAGCCACCCGCCGGCGACGAGGCCGAGGCGCCGCGGCGGCGGTCGTGGCTGGGCTGGATCGTGCGCAACGTGCTGCTGGTCGGCGTCGCGAGCGCGGTGGTCATCGCCGTCATGCGCATGAACGACCTCGACATCTCCGTGGTGTTCGTGGTCGCCGCGCTCACCGGCCTGCGGCTGGTGCTGCTCGCGGTCGCCGAGGTGGGCGCCCCGCCCGCGCCCAAGCGGTCCGACCGGCGCGGCCACGCCGACGGCACCGGCGGCACCGACTCGCTGCGGGCCGCCGTGCGCCGGTGGGAGCAGAACCTCGAGCGGGCCCACGACGACGCGGATCTGTACTCGCGTAACGTTCTGCCGGTGCTGGCCGAGCTCACCGACGAGCGGCTGCGGCTGCGCCACGGGATCACCCGGGCGTCCGACCCGCGGCGCGCTCGGGAGCTGCTCGGCGACCCGCTCTGGGCGGCCCTGCACGACCGCGGGCGGCGGACGCCGAAAACGCGTGAGTTCGAGTCCTACGTGGACGTGTTGGAACGACTGTAAGAAAGGTGCTCGGCGTGACGGAGACAGGCGTGCAGGCTCTTCCCCCGTACGAGGTGGGAAGGCTCGCCGGTGCCGTCCTGGACTCGGTCGGCAGCGTCGTGGTCGGCAAGCGCGACTCGCTGGAGCTCGTGCTCGCCGGCATCCTCGCGGGCGGCCACGTGCTGCTCGAGGACCTGCCCGGCCTCGGCAAGACGCTGACCGCCCGCTCGTTCGCGCAGGCGCTGGGCCTGGACTTCCGCCGGCTGCAGTTCACCCCCGACCTGCTGCCCGCCGACGTGACCGGCTCGTTCCTCTACGACCAGCGCAAGGGCGACTTCGCGTTCCGCGCCGGCCCGGTCTTCACCAACATGCTGCTCGCCGACGAGATCAACCGGACGCCGCCCAAGACGCAGGCCGCGCTGCTCGAGGCCATGCAGGAGAAGCAGGTGTCGGTCGAGGGCGTCACGTACCGGCTCGACCCGCCGTTCCACGTGCTCGCCACGGCCAACCCCATCGAGTACGAGGGCACCTACCCGCTGCCCGAGGCCCAGCTCGACCGGTTCATGCTGCGCGTCTCGTTCGGCTACCCGACCGCCGAGGAGGAGTGGGACGTCCTGCAGCGCCGCATGAACCGCCGCCAGGAGGAGGCGTTCCTGCAGCCGGTGGTCGACGCGGCCACGCTCCAGTCGATGCAGGCCGCGCTCGAGGCGATCACGGTGGAGGACTCGATCGGCCGCTACATCGTGGCGCTGACCTCCGCGACCCGCGAGCACGCCTCGGTGCTGGTCGGCTCCTCCCCGCGCGGCTCGCTCGCGCTGCTGCTGCTGGCCCGCGCGCGGGCCGCGATGGCCGGCCGCGACTTCGTGGTGCCCGAGGACGTGAAGGACGTGGCGGTGCCCGCGCTGGCGCACCGCATCACGCTGCGCCCCGAGATGTGGCTGCGCCGGGTCGACCCGTCGTTCGTGGTCGACGAGGTGCTGCAGGCCACCCCGGCTCCGGCCAGCGGCGCCCTGCCCACGTACGCGACCGGGTACACCACGACGTGACCGTCCCGGAGCCGCTGCTGCGCCGTGCCGTGCCGCCGGTCGCGACGGCCGAGGCGGGCGCCGGTCCCGCCTGGGCGCCGACCCGCGCGCTCGGGCGTGCCGTGCTGCTCACCGGCCTGCTGCTGGTGCTCGGCGTCGCGCTGGGCCGGGTCGACCTGGTGCTGTTCGCCGCCCCGTTCGCGATCGGCGCCGCGTTCCACCTGCGCCGCATGCCGGGATCGGCGCCGGAGCTGTCGGTGACCGCCGACGAGGAGCTGACCGTCGAGGGCGGTCAGGTGCAGGCGTCGGTGACCGTCACGAACCCCGACGTCATCGCGTACGACCTGGTGGTCGTCCGCACCCGCACCTCGCGCTGGCTCAAGCTCGAGCACGCCGACCGGCCGTTCGCGATCACGGTGGCCGCCGACGGCTGGGCCGCGGTCGACCTGTCCGGCGACGCGCTGCGCTGGGGCCGGCAGGACGTGGGTCCCGCCGCCGCCCGGGTCGCGGCGTGCGGTGGCCTGCTCGCGTGCCGCCCGGTCGTCACCCCCGGGCACCGGGTGCGGGTCTATCCGGTCACCGAGCCGTTCAACGCGATCGAGGCCATGCCGGCCGCCGCGGGCCTGGTGGGCGCGCACCGGTCGAGGCGCATGGGGGAGGGCGGCGAGCTTGCCGGCGTACGCCCGTTCGCGCCCGGCGACCGGCTCCGGCGCATCGACTGGCGGGTCTCGCTGCGCACGCGCGACCTGCACGTCGCCTCCACGCTCTCCGACCGTGACGCCGAGGTCGTCCTGCTGCTCGACGTGCTCGGCGAGGTCGGTCTCTCCGGCGGCGTGGCGGGCAGCGCCTCGGTGCTCGACACCACGGTGCGGGCCTCGGCCGCGATCGCCGAGCACTACCTGCAGCGCGGCGACCGCGTCTCGCTGCTCGAGTACGGCGCGGCCGCCCGCCGGCTGCGCCCCGCGACCGGCCGCCGGCAGTACCTGACCGTCCTGGAGTGGCTGCTCGACGTGCGCCCCGACCCCATGGAGCAGGAGGGCGACTTCGGCGCCCACCACGTCTCGTCCGACGCGCTCGTGATGGTGCTCACCCCGCTGATCGACCCGCGGGCCGCCGACATGCTCGCCTCGCTGGCGCAGTCCGGCCGCTACGTGGTGGCCGTCGACACGCTGCCCGCCGACGCCCGCCCCGACGTGCGCAGCCCGTGGACCCCGCTGGCCACCCGGCTGTGGCGCCTGGAGCGGGAGAACGTGCTGGGCCGGCTGCGCGAGCACGGCGTCCCGGTGGTCGACTGGGCCGGCGCGGGCAGCCTCGACCTGGTGCTGCGCGACGTCGCCCGGCTCGCGTCGGCACCGCGGGGGCGCTGATGTTCGCCTCGGTCACCCGGCGGTTGTCCGGCGCGCGCCGCACGTTGACGCGGGCCACCGTGCTGCCGTTCCTGGTGCGCTGCGGCATCGGGGTGTGCGGCCTGATCGCGATGTCGGTGGCGTGGCCCGCCCAGCTGTCCGGAACGCGCTATTTCGCGCCGCTCGCCGTGATCGCCCTCTACCCGGCGTTCGCGCCGCGCGGCCGCGGCGCCACGTTCGCCGCCCTGGTGGTGGTCGGCGGCTGGCTGGCCGACACCGCGTTCTACGACTCGCCGGTGGCGCTGTGGCGGGTGCTGGCCATCGCGTCGTCGCTCTACCTCGGACATTCGCTCACGGCGCTGGCGGCGGTCCTGCCGTACGACGCGGTGGTGAACGCCGACGTCGTAGGCCTGTGGCTGGCCCGCGCGCTGGCCGTGGTGCTGGTCTCCGCGGTGCTCACGGTGTTCGCGCTGGGCTTCACCGCCGAGCTGGCCGGCGGGCCGTTCCTGGTCGCCACGGTGATCGGTCTGGCGGGGGCGGCGGGCGCCACGCTGCTCATAGCACGCCTCGTTCATAGAGCGTGAAATCTCCCCGCAACTTGTGCGTCATGGCACTTGACAAATCGTGTTGGCGTAGATCACACCAGGAGGCGCGGAGACCCCTCGACGCGCGAGAATGTCGATGTGAATCCGCAGCGCATCGTCGTCGTAGGGGCAGGGCACGTCGGGCTTTACGCCGCCCTGCGCCTGTCGAAGAAGCTCAACCGGCGCCGGGCCGAGGTCGTCGTCATCGACCCGCAGCCGCACATGACGTACCAGCCGTTCCTCCCCGAGGCAGCGGCCGGCAACATCTCCCCGCGGCACAGCGTCGTGCCGCTCCGCCGCGAGCTCAAGAAGTGTCGCGTGGTGGCCGGCGAGGTCACCAAGGTGGAGCACGCGCGCAAGACGGTGACCATCCAGCCCATCGAGGGCCCGGCCACCGAGATGAGCTACGACCACATCATCGTGGCCCCGGGCTCGGTCTCGCGTACGCTGCCGATCCCCGGACTGAGCGAGCGCGGCATCGGCCTCAAGACCATCGGTGAGGCCACCTACCTGCGCAACCACATCCTCGACCAGCTCGACGTCGCGGCCGTCACGCCCGACCCCGAGGTCCGCAAGGCCGCCCTGTCGTTCGTCTTCGTCGGCGGCGGGTTCGCCGGCATCGAGGCGCTCGCCGAGATGGAGGACGTCGTCCGCGACGCCCTCAAGTACTACCCCGAGCTCGACCCCGGGGAGCTCAAGTTCGTCCTGGTCGAGGCCACCAACCGGATCCTGCCCGAGGTGGGCGCCGAGATGGGGGCGTACGCCGCCCGGCAGCTCGCCAAGCGCGGCATCGACCTGCGCCTGGACACGCTGCTGAAGTCCTGCGTGGACGGCGAGATCGTGCTCTCCGACGGCGACACGTTCCGCGCCGAGACCCTGGTGTGGACGGCCGGCGTCAAGCCCTCGCCGATGCTCGACCACACCGACCTGCCGCGCGGCCCGAAGGGGCACGTCAACTGCCTGCCCACCCTGCAGGTCGCCGACGCCGACGGCAACGTCCTCGACGGCGCGTGGAGCGCGGGCGACTGCGCCCAGGTGCCCGACCTGACCAACCCGGGCGGCTGGTGCTCGCCGAGCGCCCAGCACGCCGTGCGCCAGGCCAAGGTGCTCGCCGACAACATCAAGCAGGTCGTGCTGGGCGGCGAGCCCAAGCAGTACAAGCACAAGTACATCGGCAGCGTCGCGGGCCTGGGCCTCGGCAAGGGCGTCGCGCACGTCTACGGCATCAAGGTCAAGGGCTGGCCCGCCTGGTTCATGCACCGCTCCTACCACGTGAGCCACATCCCGTCGTTCAACCGCAAGGCCCGGGTCGTGGCCGACTGGACGCTCGCGGCCCTGTTCCAGCGCGAGACGGTCGCCCTCGGCCAGCTGCACTCCCCGCGCGAGGAGTTCACCGAGGTGACCCCGCCGGTGCCGGCGCCGGCCGAGCGCGACAAGGTCGGCACGGCGTCGCGCTGAGGCGGTCTCCTTCCCCGCCCTCCCGGCTTATAAGGTGTCCTGGGAGCGTTGCCGTGCGCGGTGACGCCCCAGGCCCGCCCGGGTGGTGGAACGGCAGACACGGCCGCCTTAAAAGCGGCTGCCTCACGCAGGCGTGCGGGTTCGAGACCCGCCCCGGGCACCGCTCAGCCTGTTCACAGCTTTTCGAGGCTTCTCTAAACAGCTCCGCCCCGTACCCTGGAGTGGCACGTCAACGTGCCTCAACCTCAAAGGGAGGCTGGACACAGTGAAGACTTCCAACCCGGTGCTCTCGCGCCTCGGCCAGGCGGCCGAGCGGGAGCGCACGGCCGGGTACGGGGCTTACGGCCCCGCCGGTGCCGCCCCGGGTTACGGTCAGCCGTACCCGGGCGCCTCGGATTACCCCGCCGCTCCGCCCGCCGTGCGCCCGATGACGGTCGACGATGTCGTCGTCAAGACGGTCACCCTCCTCGGCATCACCGGTGTCTCGGCCGTCGTCGCGTGGAATGTGATCCCCACCGCGGCGACCGGCGCCGCCTGGATCGGCGCGGCCGTGATCGGCCTGGTGCTCGGCATGGTCATCTCGTTCATGCGGATGGCCAACCCCGCCCTCATCGTGGCCTACGCCGTGGTCGAGGGCGTCTTCGTCGGCATGGCGTCCAAGACGTTCCAGGTCATCGCCGGCTACGAGGGGATCGTCCTGCAGGCGGTGGTCGCCACCTTCGGCGTCTTCTTCCTCACGGCGTTCCTCTACAAGGCAAGGGTCATCCGCGCGACACCCAAGTTCCAGCGCGGCATGATCATCGTGATGGGCGGCCTGTTCGCCGTCATGCTGATCAACCTGGTGCTCGCGCTGTTCGGCTTCAACACCGGTCTGCGCGACAACGGCCCGCTCGGCTACCTCTTCAGCATCGTCTGCATCGTCGTGGCCGCGCTCAGCTTCATCCTCAGCTTCAACGAGGTGGAGGAGGGCGTCCGCATGGGCCTGCCCCAGCGCTACTCCTGGGTCGCCGCGTTCGGCATCCTGGTCAGCCTGGTCTGGCTCTACATCGAGATCCTGCGTCTGCTGAGCTTCCTGCAAGGCGACGACTGACCTCGGCACCACCGCACAGCGCCCGGCCCGCGATTCCGCGGGCCGGGCGCTGTTCTTTAGGCTCTTTCCCGTGACCGAGTTCGCGACGTCGATCGACCGGCTGCTCAACCAGATCCGGGTCTGGGAGCAGCCGCGCTGGAGTGCCGGTGGCCGTGCCGACCGCACGTACGCCCTGGTGCAGCTGCTGGCCGATCTGGGTGCCGACGCCGAGGGCCGGCCGCGCCGGGCGGTGCCGCGCGAGCACGACATGATCCTGCCCGACCAGGTGCGCGTGATGGCCGACGATCTGCTCGCCGCCAACCCGTCCGGCGACGTGCTGGCCGGGGCCGCGGCGGCGGTCGACGAGCTGCGCTCCTCGCTCTGACCGGCCTGCCCGCTATGCCCGGGCCCGCTCGCGCTCCGATCGGCCCGCCGGAATGATCTCCGCCGAGCCCGGCCGCTCGTGGCAGACCGGACCCGGCGGAAGCCTGTGGGGTCAGCGGGTCAGCTGAGGCGCTCCAGCACCATCGCCATGCCCTGGCCGCCGCCGACGCACATCGTCTCGAGGCCGATGCTCTTGTCGTGCCAATCCAGAGCGTTCAGCAGGGTGCCCGTGATACGTGCGCCGGTCATGCCGAACGGGTGACCCACCGCGATCGCGCCGCCGCTGACGTTCAGCTTCTCGATCGGGATGCCCAGGTCCTGGTACGAGGGGATGACCTGCGCCGCGAACGCCTCGTTGATCTCCACCAGGTCGATGTCGCCGATCGTCATGCCGGCCCGCTTGAGCGCCTGCTTCGACGCCTCCACCGGGCCGAGGCCCATGATCTCGGGGCTGAGCGCGGTGACGCCGGTCGAGACAATCCGGGCCAGCGGCGTGATGCCCAGCTCGCGAGCCTTGGTGTCGCTCATGATCACCACAGCCGCGGCGCCGTCGTTGAGCGGGCAGCAGTTGCCGGCCGTGACCCGTCCGTCCGGGCGGAAGACCGGCTTGAGCTGCGAGACGCCCTCGAGCGTCACGCCCGGGCGGGGGCCGTCGTCGGTCGACACGACCGTGCCGTCCGGCAGCGTCACGGGGGTGATCTCGCGCTCCCAGAAGCCGTCGGCGATCGCCTTCTCCGCGAGGTTCTGGCTGCGTACGCCGAACTCGTCCATCTCCTCGCGGCTGATGCCCTTGATCTGCGCGAGGTTCTCGGCGGTCTGGCCCATCGTGATGTAGATGTCCGGCAGCTTGCCGTCCTCGCGCGGGTCGTGCCAGGTGCGGCCGCCCTCGGCGAACTCGGCCGTACGGGCCCGGGCCTCGGCGAACTTCGGGTTCTCCCAGCCGCCGCCGACCTGGGCCTGCAGCGCGGAGGGAAGCCCGTCGGAGCTGCCCCGGGCGTACCGGGAGACGGTCTCGACGCCGGCCGAGACGAAGATGTCGCCCTCGCCGGCCTTGATCGCGTGGAACGCCATCCGGGTCGTCTGCAGCGAGGACGAGCAGTACCGCGTGACGGTCGCGCCGGGAAGCCCGTCGAGCCCGAGCTGGGTGGCGACCACACGCGCCATGTTGAAGCCCTGCTCACCGCCGGGCAGCCCGCAGCCGAGGTAGAGGTCCTCGATCAGCGTGCGGTCGAGCTGCGGCACCTTGGCCAGCGCGGCGTCGACGATGGTGGTGGCGAGGTCGTCGGGACGCAGGTCCCGCAGGGATCCCTTGGCTGCACGGCCGATGGGGGATCGGGCGGTGGCGACGATGACAGCTTCCGGCATGCGCCAAATTTAACTCGCGGGTAACTTGTGCCGCGAGTACAACTTCGTCACACCGTCCGTGACCTTCAGCCGGCCGGCGTCATCGCCGCCTTCGCGACGGCGGGGTAGAGCGCGTGCGCCCACACCCGATAGCCGTCGGCGGACGGGTGGAAGCCGTCATAGCAGAGGGTGCCCGCGTCGGCCCGGAACACGGCGCCGGTCTCCTCGGCCAGGTCGACCACGGCGCCGCCCGCGGCGGTCACGGCCTTGGCCTGCGCCTTCGCCATGCGGCGGCCCAGCACCCCGGCGAGCTGGCGCAGCGGCGGGGCGATCGCCCGCAGCGCGCCCAGGTCGGGGCAGGTGCCGACCACGACCCGTACGCCCGCCTCGCGCAGGCGCCGCACCGCGGTGCCCAGCTGCGCCGCGGATTCCTCGGGGCTGCGCAGGCCGGTCGCGTCGTGCGCGCCGATCAGCACCACGGCCACGTCGGGCCGGTCGCCCAGCAGTGCCCGCGCCACCTGGGTCGCCAGGTCGGAGGAACGCGAGCCGGCCACGCCCACGCTGGAGAGCAGCACGTGCCGCTCGCCGCTGCCCGAGTTCCCCTCGGCGAGCATGCGGGCCAGGTGGCCGCCGACGGTCTCGCTCAGCCACTCCACCCCCACGCCGATCGCGGCGGAGTCGCCCAGCAGCACCAGGCGCAGCGGCGGGGCCGAGACCGGCCCCATCGACGTGCGCAGCGCCAGGCCCATGGTCGGCTTGGCGTACCGGCGTGCCTTGGCGGCGAGCACCTCGCCGACCAGCAGTGCGGCGCCGCCCACCGCGCCGGCGAGCACACTCGTGGCCGCGGCCTTGCCGATGCGTGCGTTCAGCCCAGCCATCCCACTCGCCTCCCTGCGCCGCACTAATGATCCTCGGGAGTCCAGCCTACGGCGCTGGACGCCGGGGGACCGCTCGGAACGGCCTCCGGCGCCGGCGCGGGCGCCGTCCGGTGGCCGAACCACGAGCGGGTCTCGCCGAACCACGGATGCCGCCGCAGCACGGCCCAGCGGCCGGCCGCCCGGACCTCGGTGCCCGGAGCGTGCACCGCCTCCTGAGCCGCCTCCTCGAGGTTGCGTACCCCCTCGGCGGCGGAAGGAACCGCGCGGTCATCCTCGCTGAGGACAGCCATGAGGGTCGGCATCACCACGGCCGCGGCCCGGGCGTAGCCCTCGGCGGAGGGGTGGAAGTGGTCGGAGCTGAACATGCGGACCGGGTCGGCCTCGAACATCGGCCCGAGCAGGTTGCCGATCGAGACCGTACGCCCGCCGGCCTCGACGACCGCCACGGTCTGCGCGGCGGCCAGGTCGCGGCTCCACTTGCGGGCCAGCCAGCGCAGCGGCGGTTTGATCGGCTGGATCGCCCCGATGTCGGGGCACGTGCCGACGACCACCTTGCAGCCGGCCGCGCGCAGCCGGCGCACCGCTTCGCCCAGGTGGCGGACGGCGGCGGCGCGGTCGGAGACGTGGGTGACGTCGTTCCCGCCGATCAGGATGATCGCCACGTCGGGGTCGTGCTCGAGGGCGGCGTCCACCTGGTAGGGCAGGCCGGCCGACATCGAGCCGACCACGGCCAGGCGGCGCAGGCGCACGGGCCGGCGCAGGCGGCGGGACACGCCGGTGGCCAGCAGCGCGCCCGGCGTCTCGCGGGGGCGGTGCACGCCGTACCCCGCGGCGGACGAGTCGCCCAGGACGACCATGGTGATCGGCCTGCCGCCGAACTTGCCGCCGTAGAGGCCGTCACCCCGTGGTGGGGGCGCCTCGGCCAGCGGGATGACCCGGCGGGCGTCGGCGGCCTGGCGCAGGAGCAGGCCCGCCGACAGGGCGGTCACGCCGGCGACCGCGCCGGTCACGCCGCCGAGGATCTGCCCGGCCTGCTTGATCCGGCGCCGATCCGTGGCGGAGATCTCAATGGTGCTCACGGGCTCCCTCGCTCTCGCTCACTCGCTCCGTTCGGGCAAAGGAAACCGGTTGGGAGTTCGAGGCTAGCGCGCGGCTGCGAGAGGCAATCATGGCGCGCCCGAGTCATGCTTGTATGGAGGCAAGTTTCTCTGAACAGTGGGAGAACAGCGTGGCGAAATCGTTGAAACGTACGGCGGCATTCACCGCCCTTGCCAAAGCGCTGGTGTCCGGCGCGCGCGGCGGCCCGTCGCTGTCCAAGCGGATCGCGGCGCTCCCGCGCATGATGAAGGCCTCGATGCGGGGCGACTACGACGGCGGGCTGCGGGTGGCGATGATGGCCGCCGCCACGGCGTACGTCCTCTCGCCGATCGACCTCATCCCCGAGTTCTTCCTGCTGATCGGCCTGGCCGACGACGCCGTGATGATCGCGTGGCTGGCCGGCGCCGTGCTGGCCGAGACCGAGCGCTTCCTGGACTGGGAGAGGCAGCGGGATCGGATAGTCGTAGTCTGAGGTGTGCGCTACTACGACAACGTCGTCGACATCATCGGGGACACCCCCCTGGTCAAGCTGAACAAGGTCACCGACGGCATCGCCGCGACGGTGCTGGCCAAGGTCGAGTACTTCAATCCGGGCGGTTCGGTGAAGGACCGGATCGCCCTGCGGATGGTGCTCGACGCCGAGAAGGCAGGCCTGCTCGGGCCCGGTGGCACGATCGTCGAGCCCACCAGCGGCAACACCGGCGTGGGGCTCGCGCTGGTCGCCCAGCAGCGCGGCTACAGGTGCATCTTCGTCTGCCCCGACAAGGTCAGCGAGGACAAGCGCAACGTCCTCAAGGCGTACGGCGCCGAGGTGGTCGTCTGCCCCACGGCAGTCGCCCCGGAGGACCCGCGCTCGTACTACAACGTCTCCGACCGCCTGGCCCGCGAGGTCCCCGGCGCGTGGAAGCCCGACCAGTACAGCAACCCGGCCAACCCGCGCTCCCACTACGAGGAGACCGGCCCCGAGATCTGGAAGCAGACCGAGGGCCGGATCACCCACTTCGTCACCGGCATGGGCACCGGCGGCACCATCAGCGGGGTCGGGCGCTACCTCAAGGAGCAGGGTCCCGTACGGGTGGTGGGCGCCGACCCGGAAGGCTCGGTCTACTCCGGCGGCACCGGCCGGCCGTACCTGGTCGAGGGCGTCGGCGAGGACTTCTGGCCGGCCAACTACGACCGTGAGATCTGCGACGAGGTCATCGAGGTCTCCGACTCCGACTCGTTCGAGATGACCCGCCGCCTGGCCCGCGAGGAGGGCCTGCTCGTCGGCGGCTCCTGCGGCATGGCCGTCGTGGCCGCCCTCGAGGTGGCGCGCAAGGCCGGGCCCGACGACGTCGTGGTCGTGCTGCTGCCCGACGGCGGCCGCGGCTACCTCTCCAAGATCTTCAACGACGACTGGATGGCCCGCTACGGCTTCCTGCGCACCGTCGAGGGCGCTCCCACGGTCGCCGACGCGCTGGAGAGCAAGGGCGGCGCGATGCCCCCTCTGATCCACGTTCACCCGACCGAGACCGTCCGCGACGCGATCGACTACATGCGCGAGTACGGCGTCTCGCAGCTGCCGGTGCTCAAGGCGGAGCCCCCGGTCGTCACCGGCGAGGTGGCCGGCTCGATCGCGGAGAAGGCGCTGCTCGACGCGCTGTTCACCGGTCAGGCCCACCTGCACGACACGATAGAGCGGCACATGGGCGACCCGCTCCCCATGATCGGCGGCGGCCAGCCGGTGAGCGAGGCGGTCGCCCTGCTCGAGAAGTCCGACGCCGCGATGGTGCTGATCGACGGCAAGCCCGCCGGCGTGCTCACCCGGCAGGATCTGCTGGCCCACCTCTCCTGACCGCGACTCTCCGGCGGCCGGCGCGGCTCCCTGCCGCGCCGTCCGCCGCCGCGGGGCCTAGGTTGGGCTTCGTGACACGTCGACTGCTCCCGCTCCTGGCCGCCCTCGGCATCCTGCTGGTGGCCGCCCCCGCCGCCGCCGAGGCGCCCCAGCGGCTCGCCACCCAGGTGACCGACCGGGCCGGCGTGCTCGGCGACCGCCGCGCGGTCGACGCGGCGCTGACCGAGCTGCAGCAGAAGACCGGGCTCCAGCTGTTCGTCGTCATGGTCGACTCGTTCGACGGCGCCGCGGCCCAGCAGTGGACCGACGAGACCGCCCGGCTCAGCGACCTGGGCGACCGGGATGCGCTGCTCGCGGTGGCGACCGGCGACCGGGCGTACGCGTACTCGTTCCCCGACGACTCCCGGCTCACCCGCGACGAGCTCGCCGACGTGGCGCAGAACGACATCGAACCGGCCCTGAGCAGGAGCGACTGGTCCGGCGCCGTGGTCGCCGGGGCACAGGGGTACGCCGAGGCGGCGGGCGGCGGAGGAGGCTCCGGCTGGATCTTCCTCGTGCTCGGCCTGGTCGTCGTCGTGGCGCTCGCGTGGCTCTGGTTGCGCCGCCGCCGCCGCGCAGCGGCGCCCGCCGCGCCCGCCGATGCTCCCGTGCCCGCGCCGGCGGCCCCGAGCCTGGAGGAGCTCACCAACCAGGCCAACGCGCTGCTCATCGAGCTCGACGACGACCTGCGGGCCGGCGAGCGCGAGCTGGGGCTGGCCGAGGCCCAGTACGGCGCCGCGGCGACCGCGCCGTTCCGGGCCGCGCTCGAAGCGTCCCGCCAGGACGTCGCCGAGGCGTTCCGCCTGCGCCTGACGCTCGACGAGGAGCCGGCGCCCGACGAGCCCGCCCGCCGCGGCGCCCTGACCAGGATCGTCGAGCTCTGCCGCACCGCCGACGCCCGCCTCGACGCCGAGTCCGAGGCCTTCGACCAGCTGCGCGACCTGGAGGGCCGGGCCGCCGAGGCGGCCACCGAGATTTCGCAGCGCCGCGCCGCCGTCGAGGCCGCGCTGCCCGCCGCCGAGGCCACCACGCGGGACCTGCTGGCCCGCTTCTCCGGCGGCGCGGTCACCGCCGTCGCCACCAACGTGGAGCAGGCACGCGAGCGGTTGTCGTTCGCGGCTTCCGCTCTGAATGAGGCCCGCGCGGCCTTATCCGGCGCCGCCGCTGGGGCGGCCGGTAGTGCTGGGGCGGCCGGCAGTGCGGGCGGCAGTGCGGGCGCGAGTGGTGGTGCGGTCGCTGGTGCCGGTGCAACTGCCGCCGCGGTCGGCGGTTCTGTCGCCGAGAGCGCGGGTGGCTTGGCCGGCCGGTCTGCGGGCGGCGTGGTCGGCGGTCCGGCGGGCGGCGTGGCCAGCCGGTCTTCGGGCGGCGTGGCCAGCCGGTCTTCGGACGGCGTGCCTGGCGGGTCTTCGGGCGGCGTGCCAGGAGGGTCTTCGGGCGGCGTGCCAGGCGGGTCTGCGGGCGGCGCGCCGGGTGGGGATCGGGCGGAGGCTGCGCTGGCGGTGCGGGCGGCGGAGCAGGCGGTCGACCAGGCCGATCAGCTGGTCGCGGCGGTCGGGCGGGCCGCCAAGGACCTGCCGGCGGCGCGGGCCGCGGCCGATGCGCTGATCAACGAGATCTCCGGGGAGATCGCCGCCGGGCGGGCGACGATGACCGGGTCCGAGGCGCCCGCCGGCATGGGAGCGGCGATCACGGGCGGGGAGCAGGCGCTGGCCGAGGTGCGGGCCGCGCTGGCCGCCGAACGGCCCGACCCGGTCGAGGCGGTGGCGATCCTGCAGGCCGCCGACGCCGCCCTCGACGCCGCGCTGGCCGAGGCGCGCGACGTGGCCGAGCGGCGGGCGCACGACCGCAGCCTGCTGGCGCAGGAGCTGCCGGTGGCGCGGGCCGAGGTGGCCGCCACCAACGACTTCGTCACGACCCGCCGGGGAGCCGTCGACTCGGGCGCACGGGCGACGCTGTCCGAGGCTCTGCGGCACTTGGCGCTGGCGGAAAGCCTCGCGGCGTCCGACCCGGCCGCCGCCCTGACCGCGGCGCGACAGGCCCGGCAACTGGCGGCCGACGCAGGCCGAGCGGCCCAGCTCGACGTGGAGCGCTGGGGGAGCGGCGGCGGGTACGGCTGGGGCGGCCCGGCGCAGCCGGGCGGCTTCGACGCGGGCGCGTTCGCCGGAGCCGTGCTGGGCGGCATCCTGGCCGGCGGCGGCCGATCGTACGGCGGTGGCTGGAGCGGCGGCGGTTGGAGCGGAGGCGGCTTCGGCGGCAGCGGTTCCCGCGGCCGGCGCACCTCCGGCGGCGGCGGCCGCGTGGGCGGCGGCGGCCGCTTCTGACGCGTCACCCGGGCAGCTCGAGCACCTCGATCACGTGGGCGGCTCGGGGTACCGCGATCGGGCGGGTGGCTCGGGCACTGCGATCAGGCGGGCGGCGTGGCCGGCGGGTCTTCGGGCGGCTTACCAGGCGGGTTTGCGGGCGACGTGCCAGGCGGATGGCTCGGGCACCGCGATCAGGCGGGTGGCGCGGGCACCTCGATCGCGCGTGGGTGGCTCGGGCAGCGCGATCACGCGCCGGTGGCTCGGGCGCCTCGATCAAGCGGGTGGTTCGAGCACCTCGATCACGCGGGTGGTCGGGGCGGCGTCGCCGAGCCGCTCGCGCAGGGCCAGCCGTTCGGGGTCGACCAGGAACGCGTCGTAGCCGGCCCGCGAGCGGAACCGGATCCGGTGGACCTCGGACGCCCCGTCCGTGCTGCGCAGGCGGCTCTCCACGGAACCGCCGTGCCGGGGCAGCAGCGCCAGCACGGCGTCCTCGTAGCGCCTGCCCTCGACGGGGTGGCCGGGTGCCATGTCGACGATGGCGGCGAGCAGCACGCCGCCCTCCTGGCCGGGGTCGGTCATCCGGGCAGTATGGCACCCGGCCGCCCCACCCGCGGTCCTGCTCGCCCGGCCGCCGCCTCGTCGCCCAGCCGCCCTTCGCCCGGCCGCCGGGCCGCCTGGTCGCCGGGCCGCCTGGTCGCCGGGCCGCCTGGTCGCCGGGCCGCCGGGCCGCCTGGTCGCCGGGCCGCCTGGTTGCCCGGCCGCCTTGTCGCCCGGCCGCCCTCGGCCGGCCGCCGCCTCTTCGTCCGGCCGTGGGCGGCCTGAGCCTCGTACGGATGCCCAGGTGGCGACCCCGGCCCGACGGTCGGAGGGGCCGCGGGTCAGCTCAGCTCGGCGGGCACCGTGACGACGTCCACCAGCGCGTTCTTGCGCAGCAAGGTCATCGGCAGGTTCGAGCCGATGGCGGGGCCGAGCATGAGCTGCTGCAGCGCCTGGACGGTGCTCGTCGGCCGGCCCCCGGCCGTGATGATGACGTCGCCCAGGTAGATGCCCGCGCTGCCCGCGGGGCTGCCGGGGACCACCTCGACGACGCGCAGGCCGAGCTTCTGCCCGAGCCGCTCGGCGAGCGCGGGCGGCAGGGGAGTGGGCACCCCGGCCACGCCGAGCCACGCCCGGCGTACGCGGCCCGTGGCGACCAGCTCGCCGACGATCGAACGGGTGGTCGCGTTGATCGGGACGGCCAGGCCCAGCCCGTACCCGGCCACTGCGGTGTTCACGCCGACCACGGTGCCGGTGGAGTCGGCGAGCGCGCCCCCGGAGTTGCCCGGGTTCAGGGCCGCGTCGGTCTGGATGACGCTGTCGATGATGCGGACGCGCCGGCCGTCGCGCGCGGGCAGCGAGCGGCCCAGCCCGGACACGACGCCGGCGGTGACGGACCCGGCCAGGCCCATCGGGTTGCCGACCGCCACGACGAGCTGGCCGATCTTGAGTTCGTCGGCGTTGCCGAGCGGCGCGGCCGGGGCGCCCGCGTTGTGCACGCGCACGACGGCCAGGTCGGAGAGGGGGTCCGCGCCGACCACGTCGAAGCGGGTTTCGGTGCCGTCGGCGAAGTCGGCCGTTCCGCCGTCCGCGCCGGCGACCACGTGGGCGTTGGTGAGCAGGAATCCGTCGTCGGTGAAGGTGACTGCCGAGCCGGCGCCCTGACCGCGCGGGGTGCGTACGGAAAGGGCGGCGACCGACGGGAGCAGTTTGGTGGCGACGCCGGTCACCACACGGCTGTAGGCATCGAGGGCCTGTGAATCGACACCCGTGTGTTCGGTATCCATGGCGGCTTCAACGCCGTGCCGACCAGCGTCGATGCCCGTACGGCGTCCGCCCACGGCGAACACGTGTCCGTCACTCTCGGTCGCGCCAGTCGCACAGAAAGTCCGACCGGGGGATGGCGCGCGGGGGTTGTATGGGTTGTGACGGCCGCATGACGAACCGACCGGCACCCCGGACGCCGACGAAAGGTGAGGGAATGGTCATCGCCGACCAGCCGCTGCCCACCGACATCGTGGACCGCCTGCTGTGGCAGGACGCCCAGCAGATGCTCGGGCGGCACGCGGAGCCGGACGGGGAAGGCAATTGTGTCTGGTGCGGATGGCGGTGGCCGTGCGCGCCGCGGCGCCTCGCCGAACGGGCCGACGCCGCATCCCGCCGCCCCTGGCGCGAGGCGTGGACCGTACGACACGACCTGAACAGCATCCGCGCGATGCCCGGACTGCGCGCCGGGCACGACGACCGCCGGCGGCAGGCCCCGAACCGCGGCTACTTCGACTAGACAACTCCATCGAGCCCACGACGTCGCCCGTCAGCTTGACCTCCCCCGGCAGGCCATGGCCACCCGGCCCGGGCAGGCGTCGTCCGAGGCGGTGAGTCCGCTGCGCCCCGCCAGCGTCGCGATCTCCCGCCCGCAAGGACCCGCCCTGGAACTGGCACAGGACCGGCACGCCTCCGTCGGTCCAGCGTCTCCGGCCAGACGCGCCCCTCCAGTTCGGGCGGGACGGTTGGCGGGAGTGCGAGACCACAGGTTCCCCCGTTCCATTCGGTCTCGCGCTCCCGCCCAGCCACAAGATTCCCCGGGCGGGTCATCGCTTCCCCCGCTCAGCCACAGGATCCCGCGGTGGCCACCGCTTCCCCGCCCAGTCACAAGCTCCGCCGGTGGGCCATCGCCCCGTCCCCGCCCAGTCACAAGATCAGCCGGTGGGCCACCGCCTCCCCCGCCCGCCCAGGGAGTGCGGCGAGCCTACGCCGCCTGCGAGGGCGCCGCAGAAGCCTGTGGACAACAGACCTTCCGGCGCACCATTCGGCAGAGTGGGCGCAAAGGCCTGTGGACAATGCCCAGCGCGTACGACGTGGTCAGCGCGGCGCGAAGGCCGTTAAGAACGGGAATTCCGGTGGGTACGACACGGTGAGTGCGGCGCGGGTGCCAGCGCGAACGGTAGTTGCCGGCGCGTACGACGCGGTGAGTGCGGCGCGGGTGCCAGCGCGAACGGTAGTTTCCGGCGCGTACGACGCGGTGACTGCGGCGCGGGTGCCAGCGCGAACGGTAGTTTCCGGCGCGTACGACGCGGTGACTGCGGCGCGGGTGCCAGCGCGAACGGTAGTTTCCGGCGCGTACAACGCGATGAGCACGGCGCGGGGCCGTCAAGAACGGCAGTTCCCAGCGCAAGCGGCGCCGCGGAGGCCTGTGGACAACGCGAGTCCCGGCGCGCCCGACCCGGCAAGACCGGGCGCGCCGGATCGCGTCCGATGCGCGGGGCCGTGACAGCGGCACGCACACCGTCCCTGACGGACGCCGCGGTGACGTGGCGGCCAGTGCGGCGTCCGTAGTTAGGCTACCCTAACCAAACCCCGGCCCGCCGGTCAACGCCCCAGCGGCCGGCTGTAGCGCACCTGCCCCACCGGCTCCCCGTTCACCGGCTCCACCCGGGTCTCCCCGTCGGCGACCCAGCCACCGGCCTCGTAGAAACGCCGCGCCCGGGCGTTGCCCTCCAGCACCCACAGGACGGCCCGCGAGCCGCCGACCGAGGCCAGCTTGGGCAGCGCGTCCGCCATGAGCCGCCGCCCGAGCCCCGTCCCGACGTGTGACGGCTCGACGTGGATCGCGTAGAGCTCGGCGGCCCCGGCGGTCTCCGAAGGCCCGACGTAGGTGAAGCCCACGATCGAGCCGTCCTCGTCGGCCACGGTCATGCAGTGGGTGTCCCGCTCCCAGCGGTAGCGCTCGGCCCACCACTCGCCGAACGACTCCGCCGAGCGCAGCGCGAGCGTTTCCGGCGCGAGGATGTGGGCGTAGGCCGCCACCCGCGAGCGCTGGTGCACGGCCCCCACCGCGGCAAGGTCAGAGTCCGTGGCCGTACGCAGCAGGACGCTCATCGGTCGACCGTAGCCTCCCGCCGGGCCGGCACGGCGACGCGCCCGAGGTCCGAGGCGACCACGATCTCGCCGTCGAACTCGGCCCGCGCCTCGGCGAGGAACCGGGAGTCGTCCGGGTAGCGCTGCGAGAAGTGGGTGAGGACCAGCGTCCGTACGCCCGACTCGCGCGCCACCGCCCCGGCCTGCGCCGCGGTCAGGTGGCCCACCTGGGCGGCCAGCGCGGCGTCCTCGGTCAGGAACGTCGACTCGATGACCAGCAGGTCGACCCCGGCCGCGAGCGCGAACACGTTGTCGCACAGGCCGGTGTCCATGACGAAGGCGAAGCTCTGCCCGGGCCGTTCGACGCTGACCTGCTCGAGCGTCACGTCGCCGAGGCGGCCGGTCCGCTGCAGCTCGCCGACCGCGGGGCCGGCGATGCCGTGGGCCGCCAGCAGCGAGGGCACCATGCGGCGCGCGTCCGGTTCGTCGAGGCGGTAGCCGTACGTCGGAAGGGAGTGCCAGAGGGGCAGCGCGGTGAGGCGGCCCGCGGGCGTGGCGGCCGTGAAGCTCTCGCCGCCGACCGGGGCCGGCACTATCTCGGCGTTGTCCCAGTAGCTGGTGGCGTGCCGCAGGCGGTCGTAGAACTCCTGGCCCGCAGCGGGGTAGTGGACCGTCACCGGATGCGTCACCCGGTCGAGCGAGATGCGCTGCAGGACGCCGGGCAGGCCGAGGCTGTGGTCACCGTGGAAGTGGGTGATGCAGATGCGGCGCACGGGGCTGACGGCGAGCCCGGCGAGCAGCATCTGCCGCTGGGTGCCCTCGCCGGGGTCGAAGAGGATCACCTCGTCGTCCCAGCGCAGCAGGTAGCCGTTGTGGTTGCGGTGCCGGGTGGGCACCTGGCTCGCCGTGCCGAGGACGACCAGCTCGCGCACCGAGACCCCCGAGAAATGAAGCGACCCCCAGGGACTTCCTCCAGCGTTCGCACGCGTGAAGGTCCGGTCGGACAAGGCCGGATCCCTGGGGGTCGGGTGGCTGCCTGGTATTCGCCGCGACCGCTGCCACACGGTCTCGACGTATTACTTCTTTCGAAGCTGTCGAGGACAGCGGCTAGCGGACAGCCACCTCACGAGTCCCGTTGCTATACAACTTCGGACCACCTCCCTTCACGTGTACGGCTACGTTAACCACCGGGAGGCGCCGACGCCAAGACTTTTAATCTCACTACAGGCGCGGGAATACCCGAGGGGACATTTCGGTGCCTTCCACCGCAAGCGAGGCGGGCCCGACGATCAGCGGATCGGGGCGGCCGACGACGTCCTCGTCCTTGTTCGTGTAGTCGAACCGGTTGAGCACGTGGCGCATCGCCTCGAGCCGGGCGCGCTTCTTGTCGTTGCTCTTCACCACGGTCCACGGCGCGTCGGCCGTGTCGGTGTAGAAGAACATCGCCTCCTTGGCCTCGGTGTAGTCGTCCCACTTGTCCAGCGACGCCAGGTCGTTGGGGGAGAGCTTCCACTGGCGTACGGGGTCGACCTGGCGGATCGCGAACCGGGTGCGCTGCTCGCCCTGCGTCACCGAGAACCAGAACTTGACCAGGTGGACGCCGGAGCGCACCAGCATCCGCTCGAGCTCCGGGGTCTGGCGCATGAACTCGAGGTACTCGGCGCGGGTGCAGAAGCCCATGACCCGCTCGACGCCGGCCCGGTTGTACCAGGACCGGTCGAACATCACGATCTCGCCGGCGGACGGCAGGTGCTTGATGTAGCGCTGGTAGTACCACTGGGTGCTCTCGCGCTCGTTCGGCTTCTCGAGGGCGATCACCGCCGCGCCGCGCGGGTTGAGGTGCTCCATGAACCGCTTGATCGTGCCGCCCTTGCCGGCGGCGTCACGGCCCTCGAAGAGGATCACCAGCCGCTCGCCGGTGTCCTTGAACCAGTTCTGCAGCTTCAGCAGCTCGATCTGCAGCAGCCGCTTCTGGTGGTCGTACTCGGAACGGGACAGGCGCTCGTCGTACGGGTACTCCTCGCGCCACGTGTCGACGGGCGTGCCGTCGGCGTTGAGCAGCACCGGGTCGTCATCGTCGTCGTCCGCGACCCGGTAGCCGCCCAACTCCGCGATCGGACCATCGTAAGGGCTCGTGGTGAGGTCCTCGGTGTCGTTCTGGAAACCGTTGTGCTGTGCCTGCTCCGCCTCCGACTGCATGCCCCCTGCTTACCCAGCGAGAGTGACGTCGCAACGGGCCGTCGGGTGAACAATCAATTCATCCACTTGCGCAGCTTGCGGCTGCGCGACGTCTCCACCACGACCGGCAGCTGGGCGTACGTCTCCCGGCCCACCTGCTCCTGCCGGGCATAGAGCACCCCGAACCAGAAGCTGTCCTGCCCGAGCTCCTGCAGCAGCTCGCGGGCGACCACCGAGTCCTGGTGCGCGCCGAGCACGTCCTGCAGCTCGGTGAGCGCGTCCACCAGGTCCTTGGCGGGCCGCCCGGCCGCGGGCGCGAACACCTCGACGGCGTACCGGGCCCGCTTGTACGCCTTGCGGGCCTCGTGCAGCTCGTGGTCCTCGCCGTGGAACAGCGCCTCGTCGAGCAGCGCGTCGGCCTTCTGCAGGCTCTTGAGCGCGCGGCGCAGCGGCTGGGGCTCGACGGTCTGCTGCGCGGCCAGCTGGTCGATGCGATCGAGCAGCGTCAGGTAGCGCTCGCCCTCGAGCGCCTCGTCGAGCGCGGCGCGGCCCTCGGCGACCTGGCGGTCGAGGTGCTCGCGGATGCGCGCGGCGACCGGGCCGAACTCGGCGCTCTGCTCGTCGAGGCCGGAGAGCAGTTTGCCCTCCTGCACCTGGCCGTCGCGGACCTGGCCGAGCAGGTCGGCGAGCCACTTCAGCTCGCCGCCCAGGTCGGACGCCTCGGCGAAGGTGCGCTTGAAGGTCTTGAGCGTGCTGCGCAGGCGCCGGGTGGCGACGCGCATCTTGTGCACCGCCTCCGCGTCGCCGCGGCGGACCCCCGGGTCGTACGCCTCGATGGCGTCGCGCTGCTCCCGGACGTACCGGAGCACGGGGTCCTTGGGCGGCTTGGCGGCGGGGCGGGGCCGGTTGCCCAGCGCGCGTGCGACCTTGGAGGGGCCGCCCGCGGGGGTGGCCCCGGCGGCGAACAGCGCCTTCTCGACGGCGGCCAGCACCTTGGGGCTGCCATCGACGAGCTCGACCTCGACCTCCTGCCACCGCTGCTCGTGCCCGTCGGTCTCGGCGGTCACCTCGTCCTGCGCGACCAGCGCGAGCGTGTTGCCGTCGGCATCGCGCAGCGGCGTCTCGACCCGGTGCGTGCGCAGCCGGGCGATCGGCTTGAGCTCCCGGCGCCGGATGATCGCCCGCACCTGGCCGACGAGCTCGGCCGGCACGGTTCCGGGTGTGCCGTCGAGGGGGAGGCGGTGCTCGGTGCGGTCCGTGCCCTCGCCCGGCGTCTTGAGGTGCCACCCGGCGTCGCTGCCGCCGCTGCGCCGCCGCAGCGTGCGGCGGTTCTGCATCAGCGCGAGGTCGTCGGTGTCGAAGTAGGTCGCGTCGAGGTCGTGCGTCTCGGCGCCGTCCGTGCTGCGGATCCCTGCCTTGCCGGCGAGATCGGGCAGCCGAAACTCCGCGGGGACGTCGTACTTACGCTCTGTTTCGGTGGCGATCTCCATGCGTTAATACTGCCCGATCGGGTGACGCTGACACAGGTCAAGCGATTGGCAGCTTCCGCACAGCCACGTCACAGGATGCCGCGCCACGCTGGGAGCCCGTCGCTCTGGAGGTACGCATGGAGAAGCCCGACCGCCGGCCCGTCTCGCTGGCCGGCCTCGGACTGATCAGCGCCGGCGCCGTGCTCGGCCTGGCCCTGGCGACGCCCGCCGCGGCGTCGCCCTCCGACCAGCCCCGCCAGCCGTCGCAGTCCGCGCCGGCCCCGTCCCCCGAGGACGACTAGGCCGCCATCGGCCGGCCGCCCAGGCTGCGCAGATAGAGCGCCCTCGTGTAATTGGCGGCCGCCGCGCCGTAATACATGGTCGCCAGCCCCACGTGGAAGCTGTTGTTGGTCAGCGCGTTCTTCGCGTTGGCCGAGGCGGACCAGCGGATCTCGGCGTCCGACTCGCTGATCCCCTTGCGCAGGCAGCGCAGCCGGTTCATCTCCTTGCCGGTCTTCCACATGTCGAGGGCCGCCTCGGCCTCGCGCATCATCTCCTCGGCCTGCTCGACCAGCGACTCGGCCAGGTTCCAGGCGAAACGTTCATCGTCGTTGTAGAAAACCGGCATGGGTCACCTCCCACGACACCCCGCGATCGATCTCCAGTGTGCGGAGCATGTCGGGACATGTCGATCTTTTCCACCCTGAGGCGTGAAACAGTCACCATGCCATGGGGAGAGCGGTCACGCCGTGGACGAGGCCGCCGGGGCGCAGCCGTACGCCAGCCGTCGAATCGGCGAACCGCAGCCGCGGGAACCGGCGCAGCAGGGCCGGCAGGGCGATGCGCAGCTCCGCCCGGGCCAGCGGCGCACCGAGGCAGTGGTGCACGCCGTGGCCGAAGGCGAGATGGCCGGCCTCGCCACGGGTGAGGTCGAGGTCGCCGGGGTCGCGGACATACGCCGGGTCCCGGTTCGCGGCGGACAGCGACACCAGCACCAGCTCCCCGGCCGGGAGCCGCCGGCCGGCCAGCTCCACGGGCTCGGTCGTGACCCGCGGCGACGCGGCATTGACGACGGTCAGCCACCGCAGCAGCACCTCGACGGCGGCGTCGACCCTGTCCGGCCGCTCCCGCAGGACGCGCATCTGCCCGGGGTGGCGCAGCAGCGCCAGCGTGCCCAGCGAAAGCATGTTCGCGGTGGTCTCGTGGCCCGCGAGCAGCATCAGATGCCCGATGGCGGCCAGCTCGTCGACGGTGGCCTCGTCGCCGTGCTCGCGAGCCAGGGCGCCCAGCACACCCGGCCCGGGCCGGGACACGAGCCCGGCCATGTAGGCACGGACCTGACGGAACGCCGTCGTACGGTCCTCCGGGGTCAGAGAAAGGTCGAGCGGACGGCCGGCGAGGCGCTGGAACCGTTCCCGGTCCTCCGGCGGCACGACGAGCAGGCTCGGGTCGGGATGAAACTCGCCTTGCCTGCTCAGATACGCCGGGGCGGTCATGACGGCGCCTTGGGCGCGGCCGGCCGGAAGCGGGCGGTGAGGGCGGCGGCGCCCTCGCCGGACAGCTGGGGCAGCGCCACGAGACGGCCGCAGCACACGAGCAGCAGCGCGGCCATGGGGCCCCGGACCTCCGGGCCCTCGCCGGCCGACCAGGTCGTGTCGGTGGCGGTCAGCCGGAAGCCCGCCATCCGCCGGACCGAGGGCATCGGCGGCGGCAGGCGCATCGTCAGGTTGCGGGTGGCGGCGGTGGCCGCGGCCTCGGGGTCCATGTCGAGCCGGCGGCCGAGCGGGATGGCGATGTCCTGGCTGTGCACCAGGATGTCGGTGAGCGTCTCGAGCGGGGTGACGCCGAAGTTGTGCCGGCGCGAGCCGATCGTGCCGCGGATGGCGGCCACGATCTGGTCGGTGGTCAGCTCGGCGGCCCGCCGCCGGGCGACGTGCTCGCCCGTACGGTCCAGGCTGCCGCGCCACCGGCTCAGCAGGCGCAGCATGTCCCCGGGGCCGAGCTGCTGCATGGTCAGGTGGGCGGCGACGTCGCGCACGGTCCAGCCCGCGCACAGCGACGGCTGCCGCCACTCGTCGCCGGAGAGGTCGTCGAGCAGGGCGGTCAGGCTCGCCCGCTGCGCGTCGACGGCCTGCCAGAGGCGGTCGCGGTCGAGGGGAACGGTCATGGCGGAACCTCCACGGATCGTGGACGGATCACGGTCGTCACCAGGGCGGTGATCTGTCCGGCCGGGTCGAACGCCGGATCGGGAATGGCCAGGTCGTGCAGGACGAGGCCGGTGTAGTGGTTCATGATGATCGGCGCGTCGCGCTCGGGGTCGGTCGAGCCGGCGAGGCGCAGCCACTGCAGGAACCACGCGTTGACGCCGCTCCCGGTGGCGCTGAGCTGCGCGCGCAGCGACGGGTGGAGGCCGGCCTCGACGAGGATCGCGTAGCGCGCCAGGGTCAGCGTCCGGAGCGTGCCGGTGGCCTCCTTGGCGGCCGCCGCCAGCACCTGGGCCAGCTCCTGCGGGGTGGTCGGGGAGGCCCGCCGCGCGAGGTCCTCCCAGGCGGCGCGCTCGCGGGCGGCGAAGCGCACCACCACGGCGTCGAGCAGCGCGTCGCGGGTGCGGAAGTGGTTGGAGGTGGAACCCGCCGGCAGCCCCGCGGTGGTGTCGACCGCGCGGTGGGTCAGGGCGTGGATCCCTCGCTCGCCGAGCACGGTGATCGCGGCGTCGAGCAGGTCCTCGCGGCGTGTGGCCATGTCCGATACTACGATCGTAGTGGAGATCACTACAAGTGTAGTGACAGAGAAAGGCCCGCGCCTGCCGGAGCGGGCGCGGGCTGTTCGCCGGCGGTGAGCGTCAGTTGGTGCGGGCCACACCCACCGGGCAGGTCATGCCGTTGGGGCCGTGGTTGCAGTAGCCGTACGGGTTCTTGGCGTCACTCAGGTACTGCTGGTGATAGTCCTCGGCGTAGTAGTACGCGCCGAGCGGCTTGATCTCGGTGGTGATGCGGCCGTGGCCGGCGGCGCTGACCACGGGCTGGAAGGCCTCCAGCGAGGCCTGCGCGACCTTGGCCTGCTCGTCCGTGGTCGTGTAGATCGCCGAACGGTACTGGGTGCCCACGTCGTTGCCCTGGCGCATGCCCTGCGTCGGGTCGTGGTTCTCCCAGAACGCCTTCAGCAGGTCCTCGTACTGGATCTTGCTGGGGTCGTAGACGACCTGGACCACCTCGGCGTGCCCCGTGGAGCCGGAGCAGGCCTCCTCGTAGGTCGGGTTCCTGGTGAACCCGCCCGCGTAGCCGACCGAGGTCGAGTAGACGCCCGGCAGCTGCCAGAAGATCCGCTCGGCGCCCCAGAAACACCCCATCCCGAAGACGGCGACCTCGAGGCCGGCCGGCCACGGGCCCTTGAGCGGGGTGCCGAGCACGACGTGCTTGTCGGCCACCGGCATCTCCAGCGGGCGGCCGGGCAGGGCCTGGTCGGGGGTAATCAGCTCGAGCTTCTTGTGCCGCAGGAACACGGTCACTCCCTTCATCCGGTCTGCACAACGCCGGGAGGCGCCCCATCCTTACCCGAGTTTCGCGGCGATCGTCGCGGCGTACGAGGCGGCCTCCTCGTCGCTCGCGTACTTGTGCCGCGGCCAGAAGAAGCCGCGCAGACCGTCGCCCTTCGTGCGGGGCACCACGTGGACGTGCAGGTGCGCCACCGACTGGGAGACGATGTTGTTGTTCGCCACGAACGTGCCCTGCGCGCCCAGCGCCTCGGGCACCGCGGCCGACACCCGCTGCACGAGCCCGAAGAACCCGGGCAGGTCGGCGCCGGGCAGATCGGGCAGCGTCACGACGTGGGCGCGCGGCACGACCAGGACGTGACCCTTGAACACCGGCCGCGTGTCGAGGAAGCCGACACCCTCGGGGACGTCGATCACCTTGAAGGCGGGCACTGTCCCCGCCACGATGTCGCAGAAGACGCACGATGCCACCAGGTGAGACTAGCCTTGGCCGGCATGACGGCTAACCACTACGGGTTCGACACCCTCGCCATCCACGCCGGCCAGGATCCGGACCCCCGGACCGGCGCGGTCGTGCCCCCGATCTACCAGACGAGCACGTACGCCCAGGACGCCGTCGGCGCGCCCCGTCTCGGCTACGAGTACAGCCGCTCGGGCAACCCCACCCGCGACGCCCTGCAGGAGTGCCTCGCGGCGCTCGAGAACGGTCGCCGCGGCCTCGCCTTCGCGAGCGGTCTCGCGGCCGAGGACACGCTGCTGCGCGCCGTGTGCCGCCCCGGCGATCACGTCGTCATCCCCGGGGACGCGTACGGCGGCACCTATCGGCTCTTCGCCAAGGTGCTCGAGAACTGGGGGCTGGCCTGGACCGCGGTGCCGCTCGACGACCTCGACGCCGTGCGCGCCGCGTTCCGCCCCGGGGTCACCAAGCTGATCTGGGCGGAGACGCCGACCAACCCGCTGCTCAACGTCGCCGACATCGCCGCGCTGGCCGGTCTGGCGCACGAGTACGACGCGCTGCTCGTGGTCGACAACACGTTCGCCTCCCCCTACCTGCAACAGCCGATCGCGCTGGGCGCCGACGTCGTCGTGCACTCCACCACCAAGTACCTCGGCGGGCACTCCGATGTGGTCGGTGGCGCACTGATCGCGGCCTCCGACGATCTCGGCGACCAGCTCGCCTTCCACCAGAACGCGATGGGCGCGGTGAACGGCCCGTTCGACGCGTGGCTCACCCTGCGGGGCATCAAGACCCTGGGCGTACGGATGGAACGGCACTGCGACAACGCCGAGCGCATCGTCGGGTTCCTCAGCGAGCACCCGGCCGTCGGCACCGTGCTCTACCCGGGCCTCGAGTCGCACCCCGGGCACGAGGTGGCGGCCAAGCAGATGCAGCGCTTCGGCGGCATGGTGTCGTTCCGCGCGGCCGGTGGCATGGAGAAGGCCGTCGAGATCTGCAACCGGACGAAGCTGTTCGTGCTCGCGGAGTCGCTGGGCGGCATCGAGTCGCTCATCGAGCATCCCGGGCAGATGACACACCTGTCGGCTGCGGGGTCGGCGCTTGAAGTCCCCGCCGATCTCGTGCGACTGTCTGTCGGCATCGAAACCGTTGACGATCTGCTCGCCGACCTGGAGCAGGCACTCGGCTGACACACGGAGAGCCCGACATGACCGACGCGACGACCTGGGTGGGCGCGACCGCGAAGCAGATCTCCCGTGCGGTGCGGCGCGGTGACGCGACCGCCACCCAGATCGTCGCCGACCATCTCGAGCAGATCGCCATCACCGACCCGTCGCTGGACGCCTTCCGGGTCGTCCGCGGCGGCGAGGCGATCACCGAGGCCGAGAAGGTCGACGACCAGGAGGACCTGTCCAACCTGCCGCTGGCGGGGGTGCCGGTCGCGGTCAAGGAGAACACCCCGGTCGCGGGGCTGCCCAGCTGGCACGGCTCGGCCGCGGCGCGCACGGCGGCCGTCGCCGAGGAGGACCACGAGGTCGTCCGGCGGCTGCGCGGGGCGGGCGCGATCGTCGTCGGCACCACCCGGATGCCCGAGATGGGACTGTGGGCGGTCACCGACGACGCCGACGGGCCCACCCGCAACCCGTGGGACCGCGACCGTACGCCGGGCGGGTCCTCGGGCGGCTCGGCCGCCGCGGTCGCCGCGGGCCTGGTGCCGATCGCGCAGGGCAACGACGGGCTGGGCTCGATCCGCATCCCCGCCGCGTGCTGCGGGCTGGTCGGGCTCAAGCCCGGCCGCGGGGTGGTCCCCTCCGACCTGGGCATCAGCAACTGGTACGACCTGGTCGAGAACGGCGTGCTCACCACCACGGTCGCGGACGCCGCGCTCGGTTTCTCGGTGCTCGCGGGCCGCGACCCGATCCGGCTGGTGGAGCCGAGCCGGCTGCGGGTGGGCGTCTCGTTGCGGTCACCCCTGCCGGGCGTACGCGCCGACGAGCCCAACACCTCCGCGGTGACCACGGCCTCGAAGCTGCTGGTGCAGGCCGGGCACGACACCGTCACCGCGAACCCGCGCTATCCCCAGTCGCTCGGGATCGGCACGCTCGCCACCTGGTTCGCGTCGGCCTACCGCGAGTCGGGCGAGTACCAGCTGGCCCAGCTGCAGCCCCGCACCCGGCACCACATCCGGCTGGGCAAGTGGGCGCTGCGCAGCGGGCTCGTCCGGCAGGCGCAGCGCGACGCGTTCCGCGAGGCGTCGATCCGGTTCTTCGCCGACAACTCGCTCGACCTGCTGCTCACCCCGGCGCTCGCCGCCGCGCCGCCGCTCGCCGACGGGTTCGCGACCGCGTCCTGGCGGCACAACATGTCGGTCAACATGCGCTACGCCCCGTTCGCCGCGCCCTGGAACATCGCGGGCCTGCCCGCGATCGTCGTGCCCGTCGGCACCCGGCCCGACGGCCTGCCGCTCGGGGTGCAGCTGGTCGGGCCGCCCGACTCGGAGGCGCTGCTGCTCGCGGTGGCGGGCCAGTTCGAGGTGCTCAACCCCTGGCAGCGTCACGCCTTCGCCTGAGGAGGGTGAGAGCATTCCAGGAATGAACCCGCTCGACCTGCTCACCGCGGCCGACGTCCGGGCCGCGCGCGAGCTGCTGACCGGCGTGGTCAAGACCACCCCGCTGATCCCGTCGCGCCTGCTCGGCGAGATCACCGGCACCCCGGCGTGGTTGAAGTGCGAGAACCAGCAGCGTGCCGGCTCCTACAAGGTCCGCGGCGCGTACACCCGCATCTCCCGGCTGTCCGACGCCGAGCGGGCCCGCGGGGTGGTCGCGGCCAGCGCCGGCAACCACGCGCAGGGCGTCGCCCTGGCCGCCGGGCTGCTCGGCACGCGGGCCACGGTGTTCATGCCCGAGGGCGCGCCGCTGCCCAAGGTCACCGCGACCCGGGGGTACGGCGCGGCGATCGAGTACGCGGGCGCCAGCGTCGACGACTCGCTGGAGGCGGCCCGCCAGTTCGCCGCGAGCACCGGCGCCGTGCTGATCCACCCGTTCGACCACCCCGACGTGATCGCCGGGCAGGGCACGGTGGGGCTGGAGATCCTCGAGCAGTGCCCGGAGGCCACCACGATCGTCACCGCGGTCGGCGGCGGCGGGCTCGTCTCGGGCGTGGCGGTGGCGGCCAAGGCGCTGCGGCCCGACATCCGGGTCGTCGGCGTGCAGGCGGCGGGCGCCGCGGCGTACCCGCCCTCGCTGGTCGCCGGCTCTCCGCAGCGCCTGGAACGGGCGGTCACGATCGCCGACGGCATCGCCGTGCTGCGGCCGGGCGACCTGACCTTCGCGCACGTCAGCAAGCTCGTCGACGAGATCGTCACGGTCACCGACGAGGACCTGTCGGCCGCGCTGCTGGTGCTGCTCGAGCGGCACAAGATGGTGGTGGAGCCGGCCGGGGGAGCGGCCGTGGCGGCGCTGCTGACCGGGGCCTACGCGCCCCCGGCGGACGGTCCGGTGGTGGCGATCCTGTCCGGCGGCAACATCGACCCGATGCTGCTGCTGCGGGTCATCGAGCACGGCCTCGCGTCGGCGGGCCGTTTCCTGCGGCTGGCGGTGCGCTGCCCCGACCGGCCCGGCGAGCTGGCGCGGCTGCTCGGTCAGATCGCCGATCAGCGGGCCAACGTCGTCGACGTGGCGCACTCGCGGCAGAGCCCGCGGCTCAGCTTCGGCGAGGCCGAGGTCGCGCTGTCGGTCGAGACCCGCGGCCCCGACCACTCGGCGGCGCTGATCGGCACGCTGCGCGACTCCGGATATCGGGTGTCGCTGCTGGCGTCGCCCTGAGGCCTGCGTCTGGGGGGCGGGCCCGGTCGGCCCGCCCCGCAGCCGGGGGTCAGCCCTCGAACGGGCCGAACTTCACGACGGTCACCTTGATGTCGGAGCCGCTGGGCGCCGTGTAGGTGACGGTCTGGCCCTCACGCGCGCCCAGGATCGCCACGCCGAGCGCGGACTCCGGGCTGTAGACGGTGAGGTCGGTGGTGGACGAGATCTCGCGCGAGCCGAGCAGGAACGTCTCGGTGTCGCTCGGGTCGTCGTCGAAGTAGATCGTCACGACCGAGCCGGGCGCGACCGCGTCGGCGGTGGGAGCCTCGCCGACCTCGGCGTTGCGCAGGAACTCCTTCAAGTAGAGGATCCGGCCTTCCTGCCGGCTCTGCTCCTCGCGGGCGGCGTGGTAGCCACCGTTCTCGCGGAGGTCACCCTCCTCGCGGCGCGCGTTGATCTCCGCGGCGATGGCGGGGCGACCGGCGATCAGCTCGTCGAGCTCGGCCTGCAGCCGGTCGTAAGCGTCCTGAGATAGCCAGGTCTTGGGCGCCTCTGAACTGGACACGGTCGATCTCCTTGCTGGAACGGGCAACGACGGAAACTGAAAAAGCGCCCAGCATCTCTGGCGGGGATGCTGAACGGAGCGAATTACTTAGCTTACCAGCGGTACGCACGCCGCCGGATTTGCGCAATCTTGCACGTATATCAGGAGGCGGCCCGGCACCGGATCACGTCGCCGACCGACGCGCGCGACTTGGTCGGCACGTCCTCGCGGGCGTCGATCGTCGACTCGCCGGCCCCGGCCCGCACCACGACCGTGCGCCGTCCGACCTCGAAGCCGTCGTAGTCGCGGGCGCGCAAAATGCACTCGGCCGCCCCACCCTCGGGCACGTGCACCTTGAACTTAATCGTCATGACGGTGGCGGACGGCTCCTCCCACCCGACGATCTGCGGGTCGTAGTCGGTCTGCCCGTACTGCTGGAAGAGCTTGACCGACAGCAGCACCGAGGCGGCGATGACCAGCACGAGCGCGACGATCGGCAGCACCGGCCGGCGGCGGCCCGAGCGGCGCCGTCCGTACCGCCCCGGCGGGAAGACCGGGTCTGTGGTGCGCGTCTCGCTCACCTGTGCACCTCTCGTGCGTTTTCTGTCGGAGGGATCCGCAAGAATGACAGGGTCCATCTTCGCAGCCGACACCGGCCCGCCCGCCGCGGGTCAGGTCCGAGGAGTCATCAGTGGCTGAGCAGTTGCGTCTCATGGCGGTGCACGCGCACCCCGACGACGAGTCCAGCAAGGGCGCCGCGACCATGGCGCGCTACGTCGCCGAGGGCGTCCGGGTGATGGTCGCGACGTGTACCGGCGGCGAGCGCGGCAGCGTGCTCAACCCCAAGATGGACCGGCCCGACGTGCTGGAGAACATCTCCGCCATCCGCCGCGCCGAGATGGACCGCGCCCGCGAGATCCTCGGCGTCGAGCAGTCGTGGCTGGGCTTCGTCGACTCGGGCCTGCCCGAGGGCGACCCGCTGCCGCCGCTGCCCGAGGGCTGCTTCGGCCTGCAGGACCCGGAGACCGCCGCGATTCCGCTGATCAAGCTGATCCGCGAGTTCCGGCCGCACGTCATGACGACGTACGACGAGAACGGCGGCTATCCGCACCCCGACCACATCATGTGCCACAAGATCTCGGTGGTGGCCTTCGACGCGGCGGGCGACCCCGAGCGGCACCCCGAGCTGGGCGAGCCGTGGCAGCCGCGCAAGCTCTACTACAACTCCGGCTGGACCAAGGCGCGCATGCTCGCGCTGCACGAGGGCATGCTGGCCGCCGGGCTCGAGTCGCCCTACGCCGAGTGGCTCGAGAAATGGGCCGACCGCGACGACCGCGGTGACAAGATCACCACCAGGGTCGAGTGCGGCGAGTACTTCGAGACCCGCGACGACGCGCTGCGCGCGCACGCCACCCAGGTCGACCCCGACGGCTTCTGGTTCAAGATCCCGCTCGAGCTGCAGCAGAAGGTGTGGCCCACCGAGGACTTCGAGCTGGCCCGCTCGCTGGTCGACAGCCCGATCCCCGAGTCCGACCTTTTCGCCGGTATCCGCGAGTCGGTCGAGGCCCGCTGAGCCGGGCCTGCCCGCCGCAGTACGCTCGGCTGATGGACATCTTCGCGGTCAACAACTTCGGTGACACCCGGTCGGGCGGCCTGGCCGGCCCGATGGGGTTGTTCGTCATCGTGCTCATGTCCATAGCGACTGTTCTGCTGATCCGCAACATGAACAAGCGCATTCGTCGGCTTCCCGACAGTTTTGCTGACGGGAAGCGGACGCAGCGTGAGGCTGAGATCGCTCGGCTGAACGCGGATCTCGAGCGTCCGGACGCCGCCGAGTCCTCTGCGGATCTCGACGCCGATCGATCGGTGGCGGCCGCCGTCCCCGCTGACGACGAGGTCACAGGCGTTACTACCAAGCGTGACGGCGGTTCGGCGCAGGGCGACGCGGGCCGCGTTTGACCACGTCGCGGGCCGTTTCCTTCAAATGGGTAACAGCACCGTCCGTATTGGTCTGACGTAAGGGCGATACGCGTCGTGCGTCAAGCCCTGTTGTGTTCATCGGTATTGATTTAGCCTTCCGCCCGGGGGCTTCACCGCCTCCGATCCCTGCGCGGAAGGGGGCGCCGAGAATGACCATTTCCCGCCCCCCGATTTCTCCACTGCAGATGCACGTGCATCCGCCTGTGCCGCCGCTGAAGTGGGGTTTCTCGTGAGCGCGCCCCCGGTCGCCGGGGCCTCCGTCCGTCGTTCCTGGATCGACGCGGCGGGTCTCGCCGGCCGTTCCCGGGCGGTCCGTGCGCTCACCGCCGTGGTCTCCGGCGCGGCGCTTCTCGTCGCCGTGCTCGGCTTCCTCGTGCCGGCCGAGCGGCCCGCCGACCGTCCACTCTCGGCCCTCGCCGGCGCGGCCCTCGCCGCCGCGCTCGTGGCCGCCGGGCAACTGGCGCGGCTGCGCTTCCGGCTCGGCCGCGGGGTGGTGTCGGTCAGCTGGGGCGAGGCCGCGTTCGTGATCGGCTTCGTCGTGGCGCCGCGCGGCTGGCTGCCCGCGGCCACGCTGGCCGGCGCGCTCGCCGGGTGGGCCGTGCTGTCCTGGTGGAACTCGCACCGCAACCTCGCCGAGGTGGCGCACCTGGCCGGCTCGCTGAGCCTGGGCGCGGCCGGAGCGACCGTGGTGGCGGGGCTCGTGGCCGGCGACGCCCCCGTGCTGAGCACCCGCATGACCGCGGGCCTGGCGGCGGGCGCGCTGGCGTATCTGCTCATCACGTTCGGGCTGGCCACGCTGACGCTCAGCCTGCACCGTGACGCCCCGGCCCGGCAGATCCTGCTGCGGGCCTCGTACGCGAAGGTCCCGATGTTCGTCGGCAACGTGGTGGTCGGCCTCGCGGCGGTCCGCGCGCTGGTCGACGGGCCGCTGTGGCTGCTCGCGTTCGCGCCCGTGCTGTGGCTGCTGCAGCGCACGTACCGCTTCCACCTGCGCGCCGAGGAGGAACGCCGCATGTGGGAGGCGTTCTCGGCGGCCACGGCGACCCTGCCCGGCGGCACCGAGGCCGAGGTCGCGCGCGCCGGGCTGCGCGCCGCGCTCGAGGTCTTCGGCGCGCGGCGGGTCGAGATCGAGGTCCACGGCCCCGGCGGCGAGCGGCGCTACGCCGAGGACGGCCCCGGCCAGGACAACACGCTCGCCGGCCTGCCCGGCCCCGCGATCACCCGCTCGATGGCCGTCGCCGGCGACCCGGTCGGCGAGCTGACCGTCTGGCTCTCCGAGCCGACCCTGCCCGCCCCGCGCGACGAGGCCGCGATCTCGGCGTTCGGCGACGCACTGGCCGGCGCGCTGCACGACGCGGCGACCCGCGCCCGGCTGGCCGACCTCGAGCAGCGGCTCGCCAGCGACGTCACCCACGACCGGCTCACCGGGCTGCTCAACCGCGCCACCCTGCTCCACGACGGCGACCGGCTGCTGCGCTCCTCGGAGCGGGACCGCCCGGTCGCCCTGCTGCTGCTCGACGTCAACGACTTCCGCGAGGTCAACGGCACCCTCGGCCACCGCCACGGCGACGAGGTGCTGCGCGTGATCGCCGAGCGGCTGACCGAGCTGACCCGCGACGGCGAGCTGGTGGCGCGCACCGGCGACGACGAGTTCGCGCTGCTCATCCCGGCCGTCCCCACGCTCACCGACTCGGCCGCGCGGGCCGACCGGCCCAGCCCGCTGCCGATGGCCCTGCGCCGCGCCCGCGAGCTGGTCGAACACCTCATCGCGCCGATGGAGATCTCCAGCGTGCGGCTCGCCGTCGAGGTCGCGGTCGGCGTCGCCGCCACCACCGCGGGCCGCGCCGACTCGGCCGAGCTGATCCGCCGCGCCTCGCTCGCCCTGCGCCAGGCCAAGCGGCAGCAGATCTCGGTGAGCGCCTTCGACGCGGGTCAGGACGCGGTGACCACCGACCGGCTCGCCCTGCTCGCCGAGCTGCAGGACGCGCTCGCCGCCGACGACCAGATCGTGCTGCACCTGCAGCCCGCGGTGGACCTGGTCACCGCCGCGCCGACCGGCGTCGAGGCGCTGGTGCGCTGGCGGCACCCGCGCCGCGGCCAGCTCTCGCCGAACGACTTCGTCCCGGCCGTCGAGCACTCCGCCGAGCTGCACACCGCGTTCACCGCCCGGGTCCTCGACCTGGCCCTCGCCGCCGCGGGCAGCTGGCACGCCGCCGGCGTCGACGTGCCGGTCTCGGTCAACGTGGCGGCCCGCAGCCTGCTCGACCCCACGTTCCCCGCCCAGGTCGCCGAGGCGCTGCGCCGGCACCGTGCGCCCGCTTCCCGCCTGGTCCTCGAGATCACCGAGTCGGTGGCCGTGAGCGAGGAGCGCATCGTCGACGAGGTGCTGGCCGAGCTGCGCGACAGCGGCATCCAGCTCTCGCTCGACGACTTCGGCACCGGCTACTCCTCGCTGGCGATCGTCACCCGCGCGCCGGTCGACGAGATCAAGATCGACCGCTCCTTCGTCGACGACATGATCGACTCAGCCGCCGCCGGCGCCGTCGTCCGCGGCGCCGTGGAGCTGGGCGCCCGCCTGGGCGTACGGGTCGTCGCCGAGGGCGTCGAGACCACGGAGCAACGGGCCGCGCTGATCGCCCTCGGTTGTCCTGTCGCCCAGGGTTACCACTTCTGCCGCCCGATGCCGTCGGAGCGCATCGTGCAGGCGCTCACTCAGCTGGCCCAGGCCGCCCCGGACAACATCCGCCCCCTCCGCGCCGACGACGCCTCCTGAGCCGCTCCGCCGCCGCTCAGCAGGCCTGCTGCGGTGGCTCGACTCCTTCTGCCGTGTCGCTTGCCCGTATCGCTACGCTCCGCCTGTTCGGCCCGCCTCGCTACCGCTCCGCCGGTTCGGCCCGCCTCGCTACCGCTCCGCCGCTCCCTAGCTGGCCGACCGCTTTAGTTTTCGGTGATGTCCGTCGAACGCCGCCTCACTGCACGATGCATGCTGCACCGACGAGGGGTGAGGGGTGAGGGGTGAGGGGTGAGGGGTGAGGGGTGAGGGGTGAGGGGTGAGGGGTGAGGGGTGAGGGGTGAGGAGCGAGGAGCGAGAGAGGCGAGAGGCGAGAGGCGAGAAGCGAGGGGCGAGGGGTGGAAGGCCGAAGGCGGAAGCAGGAGCCGGAAGGCGAAAAGCAGGAGGCGGCAGGCGATGGCAGGAGGCGGAAGGCAGATCAGGGGGTCGGAGGCAGCAGGTAAAAGGCAGGAGGCGGTACGCGGCTGCCTTCGGCGAAGCCTGCCCACTCTGGCGAACAATGATGCATGCCGCATTGCGGGTCAGGGTGGGTGAGACCTGACGCATGTAGGCATGGTCGCAGCGGTCGGCCGCGGTCGGTGCCGGGGCGGACGCCGCGCCTGATCCGGAGGGCGGGAATCGCCGCTTCCGCCGAATCGTCGGGCGAGCGCTGAACCGCTGTGCGGCAGCTGCTGCCAGAACGCGCCGCACGAGGAAGGCGGCGACGGTGATGCCGGCGGCGCGGATGGTCAGGGCCGGGGTGGGGGAGGTTGCGGTGGGTGTGCGCGCCAGCCGTCGAGGGGTGCGGTGAGGATCGCCAGGTGGTGATCGCCGACGGCGGCGCCGGGGGGAACTATGCCGTTCAGCTCCAAGGTGACCAGGCCGTGCACGGTGGCCCAGCAGGAGAGGGCGATGCTCTCGGCCGGCGCCGGGCGGAGAAGGCCTGACTCCAGCCCGCGCTGCACGGCGTCGAGCAGGGGGCGGAAGGTCTGGAGCAGCTCCTCGCCGGCCGTCGAGGGGTCGGACCAGCTGCGGTTGAACATGATCTCGTACAGGTGGGGGTCGCTCAGCGCGTACTCGCGGTAGACGACGCCCATGCGGATCACATCGGCGAGCGGGTCGGCGGTCGGCTCGACGGTGGCCAGCGCGGCGGCGAAGCGGTGCACGGCCTCGCGGTAGAGCTCGTCGAGCAGCGCGGCCTTGCTGCCGAACAGCGAGTAGACGGCGGTCGTCGACGTGCCCACGTCCTTGGCGAGGCGGCGCAGGCTCAAGGCGTCCGGGCCCTGCGTGGAGACCAGCTCGGCGGCGCGGGTGAGAAGCGCGGACCGCAGGGCCTCGTTGTGAACCTTGGGAGGGGGCATTTGACAGTCCTATCATAACGGTGTTTCATAACGGTGTTACGAGCGGCCGAACCGGGGGAGACACAGCCATGCAGAACCTGATCCTGAGCGACTCCTCGCGGTCCATCGCGGGCGTGGTGTTGCTGACGATCGTCACGATCGAGTTCGGCGGCTGGTTCCTCACCCGCATCGTGCGGGGCGCCGTCGAGATGACCGAGTTCCAGAAGGCGTTCGCGCGCGCCGGTCACGGCCACGCGGGCATGCTGGTCACGCTCGGGCTGGTCAACCTGCTGCTGGCCGACGCGGCGGGGCTCGACGGCGTGACCGGGTCGATCGCCCGCCTCGGCGTGCCGGCCGCGGCCGTCCTGATGTCGGCCGGCTTCTTCTTCTCGTCGACGGGTCGCGGCGAGGTCGTCCGGCCGAACAAGCTGATCGTGCTCGTCTGGATCGGCGCCCTGTGCCTCGCGGCCGGCGTCGTGACCACCGGAATCGGCCTGCTCGCGGCCTGAGCGCATATCGCCTCGCCCGGCGGGCAATGCAGCGGGGACAGCCGGACCCGTGTGTCAGACTCGGGGGTCACGGGACGATCCGTGACAGACCGTGGCAGAAGTCAGGAGTGGCAGGATGGTCAACCGCCTCGCCGACGCGACGTCGCCGTACCTGGTGCAGCACAAGGACAACCCGGTGGACTGGTGGCCCTGGTGCGCCGAGGCGTTCGAGGAGGCGCGGCGGCGCGACGTCCCCGTGCTGATCTCGGTCGGCTATGCGGCCTGCCACTGGTGCCACGTGATGGCGCACGAGTCCTTCGAGGACGAGCAGATCGCCGGGCTGCTCAACGACGGCTTCGTGTCGATCAAGGTGGACCGCGAGGAGCGGCCCGACGTCGACGCCGTCTACATGACCGCCACCCAGGCCATGACCGGGCAGGGCGGCTGGCCCATGACGGTCTTCGCCACGCCCGAGGGCGATCCGTTCTTCTGCGGCACCTACTACCCGAAGGCCAACTTCGCTCAGCTGCTGCGCTCGGTCACCACGGCGTGGCGTGACCAGCGCTCGCAGGTGATCGAGCAGGGCGCCAACGTGGTCAAGGCGATCGGCGGCGCCCAGCTGGTCGGCGGCCCCACGGCGCCGGTGTCGGCCGAGCTGCTCACCGCCGCGGCGAACGGCCTGCTCAAGGAGCAGGACACGACCCACGGCGGGTTCGGCGGCGCGCCGAAGTTCCCGCCGCACATGAACATGCTGTTCCTGCTGCGCCACCACCAGCGCACCGGCTCCGACGAGGCGCTCGAGGTCGTCCGCCACGCCGCCGAGCGGATGGGCCGGGGCGGCATCTACGACCAGCTCGCCGGCGGCTTCGCGCGCTACTCGGTGGACGCGACCTGGACCGTGCCGCACTTCGAGAAGATGCTCTACGACAACGCGTTGCTCCTGCGGGCGTACACCCAGCTCTGGCGGCTCACCGACGACCCGTTCGCGCGGCGGATCGCCGACGAGACGGCCGAGTTCCTGCTGCGCGACCTGGCGACCCCCGAGGGCGGGCTGGCCTCCGCGCTCGACGCCGATGCGGCCGGCGTCGAGGGCCTGACGTACGCCTGGACGCCCGCCCAGCTCACCGAGGCGCTCGGCGAGCAGGACGGGCCCTGGGCCGCCGACCTGTTCGGGGTCACGCCCGGCGGCACGTTCGAGCACGGCAGCAGCGTGCTCGTGCTCGCCCGTGACATCGACGCCGCCGACCCGCCGCTGGTCGAGCGCTGGCGCGACGTCCGCGGCCGCCTGCTCGCCGCCCGGGCCGGGCGTCCCCAGCCGGCCCGCGACGACAAGGTGGTGGCCTCGTGGAACGGCCTGGCCGTCACCGCGCTGGCCGAGCACAGCACGCTGACCGGCTCGGCGACGACCCGGGAGGCCGCCCTGCGGATCGCCGAGGTGCTCGCCACCCGGCACGTGGTCGACGGCCGGCTGCGCCGCGTCTCGCGCGACGGCGTGGTGGGGGAGCCGGCCGGCGTGCTCGACGACTACGGCTGTGTCGCCGAGGGGTTCCTGGCCGTGCACCAGCTCACCGCCGACGGCGTCTGGCTGGACCGGGCGCGCGAGCTGCTCGACGTGGCGCTCGAGCACTTCGGCACCGGCTCCGGCGGGTTCTACGACACGGCCGACGACGCCGAGCAGCTGGTCACCCGCCCGGCGGACCCGACCGACAACGCCACGCCGTCGGGGCTCTCGTCGGTCTGCGCGGCGCTGGTGGCGTACGCGGCCCTCAGCGGCGAACCGAGCTATCGCGAGGCGGCCGACGCGGCGCTGGCCACCGCCGGCCCCATCATCGGGGGACATCCGCGGTACGCCGGATATGCGGCAGCCGTCGCCGAGGCGGCACTGACCGGACCGTACGAGATCGCAATCGCCGCCCCGCCCGGTCAGGAGGGTCCGCTGCTGGCCGCTGCCCACCGGCACGCGCCGCCCGGCACGGTCATCGTCGCCGGCGAGCCGGACCTGCCCGGGGTGCCGCTGCTGGCCGACCGGCCGCTGCAGAACGGCGTCCCCACGGCGTACGTCTGCCGGCACTTCGTCTGTGACCGTCCGGTGACCAGCCCCGAGGAGCTGACCACCCGGCTGAGCTGAGCAGCGGCTTGGCTAGGCTGGGCGGGCCATGGATACCCGAACCGGTCTGCCCGTAGTCGGCATGGTGGGTGGTGGCCAGCTGGCCCGGATGACCCACCAGGCCGCCATCTCCCTCGGCCAGTCGCTGCGCGTGCTCAGCGTGTCGCCGGACGACAGCGCCGCGCTGGTCGCGGCCGACGTACGGATCGGCACGCACATCGATCTGTCCGCACTGCGCGAGTTCGCGAAGGGCTGCGAGGCGGTCACCTTCGACCACGAGCACGTGCCCACCGAGCACATCGAGGCGCTCGAGGCGGAGGGCGTCAAGATCTATCCCGGCTCGGCGGCGCTGGTGTTCGCGCAGGACAAGGGTCTGATGCGCGAGCGCCTGCAGCAGATGGGTGCGCCCGTGCCGCGCTGGGCCCGGGTCTCGACGGCCGCCGACATCGAGGCGTTCGCCGGCGGCGTGTGGCCCGTCGTGGCCAAGGCGACCCGCGGCGGATACGACGGGCGCGGCGTCTGGATGCTGTCCTCCGCCGAGGCCGCGGACGACCTCGTGTCGACCGGCATCCCGCTGATCGTCGAGGAGCGCGTGCCGCTGCGCCGCGAGCTCGCCGCGCTGGTGGCCCGCTCGCCGTTCGGGCAGGTCGCGGCGTACCCGGTGGTCGAGACCGTGCAGCGCGACGGCATCTGCGTCGAGGTGCTCGCGCCGGCGCCCGGCCTGCCCGAGCAGCTCGCGCTCGAGGCGCAGCAACTCGCGATCGACCTCGCCAATGCCCTCGGCGTGGTCGGGCTGCTCGCCGTCGAGCTGTTCGAGACCGACGCCGGCATCGTCGTCAACGAGCTCGCGATGCGCCCGCACAACTCCGGCCACTGGACCATCGAGGGCGCGCGGACCTCGCAGTTCGAGCAGCACCTGCGGGCCGTGCTCGACTACCCGATGGGCGAGACCTCGCTGGCCGCGCCCGCGGTCGTCATGGCGAACGTGCTGGGCGGCGAGCCCGGCGGCATGGCCATCGACGAGCGGCTGCACCACCTGTTCGCCGAGGACCCCGGCGCGCGCGTGCACCTGTACGGCAAGCAGGTGCGCCCCGGCCGCAAGATCGGCCACGTCACCGTGCTCGGCGACGACATGACCTCGGTGCGCGCCCGTGCGGCGCGGGCCGCCCAGTGGCTTCAGGAGGGCCGGTAATGGCGCCGCTCGTCGGGATCATCATGGGCAGCGACTCGGACTGGCCCACGATGGAGGCCGCCGCGGTCTCGCTGGCCGAGTTCGAGGTGCCGTTCGAGGTCGGCGTGGTGTCGGCCCACCGTACGGTCGGCAAGATGGTCGACTACGCCTCGTCGGCCGCCTCCCGCGGGCTGCACGTGATCATCGCCGGGGCCGGCGGCGCCGCGCACCTGCCCGGCATGGTGGCCGCGCTCACCCCGCTGCCGGTCATCGGCGTACCGGTGCCGCTCAAGCACCTCGACGGCATGGACTCGCTGTTGTCGATCGTCCAGATGCCCGCCGGCGTTCCCGTGGCGACCGTCTCGATCGGCGGCGCCCGCAACGCCGGCCTGCTGGCCGTACGGATCCTGGCCGCGGCCGATCCCGCGCTGCGCACCAGGATGGAGAACTTCCAGGCGGGCCTCGAGAAGCTGGTCGCCGAGAAGGACGCGGCCCTGCGCGAGCGCCTGCTCGGGTAGCCGCATGGTGACCCGCCGCTGGCGTCCCACGATCGTCCTGCTCGCCGCGGGCGTGGTCGTCGGCGTGCTGTCGATCGCCCGTGGCTCGGTGGTCGCGGGCGTGGTGTTCCTGGTCGTCTGCGCCGTCTTCGCGGTGCTGTTCTCGCCGCCGGCCTTCCCGCGCTCGATCACCGACGCGCAGGCCCGCGCGGCCCAGGCCGCCGACGGCCGTCCGATCATCTACTGGCGGCCCGGATGCCCGTACTGCCTGCGGCTGCGCACGTCGCTGGCCCGCGAGGCCGCCCGCTACCACTGGGTGGACATCTGGTCCGACCCCGAGGCCGCCGCCACCGTCCGCTCGATCGCCGACGGCAACGAGACCGTCCCCACCGTCGTCGCGGTGAGCAGGTCCTATGTGAACCCGTCAGCGACCCTCGTCCGCGGCTTGTCCTGAGGCGGCCTTCGCGCGGGTGCGAGCCGCCGTCGAGGTCAGGCGGATCGCCCTGGCCGCGGCGGCAACGGCGGCTGCGGCCGATCGGCGTTCCCTGTGGGTACGGTGGGGCCGTGATCACGTGCGTGGTGCACTACACGATCGACCCCGCGAAGATCGACGCGTTCGAGCGCTTCGCGCGGGCCTGGATGCGGCTCGTGGCCGAGCACGGCGGCGTCCACCACGGCTACTTCCTGCCCGCCGAGGGCGCCAGCGACAGGGCCGAGGCGCTGTTCAGCTTCGAGAGCCTGGCGGCGTACGAGCGTTACCGCAGCCGCTTCGGCAGCGACCCGGAGTTCGTCGCCGCCGACCGCATCCGCGACGAGTCCGGCTGCGTGCTGCGCTACGAGCGCACCTTCATGCGCCCGCTGCTGCCCGGCGCCGGTTAGCGCATCCGCACCAGGGCGCCGCGCAGGCCCTCGCGGGTGCGGCGGCGGTTCTCGTTGGTGGCGCCGACCCAGAGCAGGATCACGCCGAGCGGGACGAGGACCAGCCACGGGCCGACCAGGGTCATGGCGAAGTGGACGGCGGCGATCAGCGTGGCCGCGGCGCCGACGACCACGGGCGCCTGCTGGCGGTTGCGGGAGCCGACGATCAGTGTGGCCACGGCGCCCAGCAGGAGCAGGACCTCGCGCAGCTCTCCGCCGTTGCCGGCCAGCACGATGCCGATGGTCGGAACGAAGGCGGCGAGCAGGGCCGGACCGTACGCGGCCCAGCTGCTCAGGTCGGCGCGGTCGCGCGACTCGATGACGCCGACGAGCAGGGCCAGGGCGGCGAACGGCAGCGTGTACGCCTCGGGGACCGCGACCTCGGCGAGCGCGATGAACAGCCACCAGCCGACGATCTCGAAGCCGACCGCCGTCCAGAACAGCGCCCGGCGCTGGCCGGGGGGACGGCCCACGCGCGCGGCGGCCAGGCCGAGCACGGCGCCCCACGCGGTCAGCAGCGCGGCCAGGTGGGGCGGGGAGTCGAGCGCCATGACGCCGGCGATCAGCGCGGACGCGTAGCCGCTCCACTCCACGGTCGTGGCCTCGGCCCGGAACTGCGGGAGG
Organism: Actinoplanes sp. URMC 104; assembly: GCF_051386375.1. Classification (NCBI taxonomy): domain Bacteria; kingdom Bacillati; phylum Actinomycetota; class Actinomycetes; order Micromonosporales; family Micromonosporaceae; genus Actinoplanes; species Actinoplanes sp. URMC 104. Next base: position 866,737 of record NZ_JBPQTO010000004.1, read on the forward strand.
CCGAGCCGGGGCACGGTGGCCTCGAGGATGAGCAGGGCGGCGCCGACGGCGAGGACGCCGAACGCGGCCCACGGGCGCGCCACGCCGGCGGCGATCGCGGCGGTGAGCACGAACAGCTGGCCCATCACGGCGGCGAACACCCAGCCCAGCACCCGCGCGTGCCGGCTGCGGCCGCCCAGCGCGGCGGTCAGCCCGACGAAGACGGCGGTGCCGAACGTGAACAGCGTGAGGCGCTGCTGGGCGAGGCTGCCGGCCAGGCCCGCGTTGCCGGCGAGCAGGCCGATCACGAAGACGATGCTGCGGACCGTGCCGAGCAGCGACGAGCGGCGCCCGGCGGGCGGGGGAGTGAGCGCGAGGCCCAGCATCGAGATCGTGAAGACGACCAGCCCGGCGGTGGAGGCCGTCGGGTACGGCGAGTCCAGCGCGATCGGCGCGATCAGGATGGTGATCGCCAGGCCGGGCAGGATCACCGGCACGGCCTCGGAGGCGCGGCCGCCGAAGCCGATCGCGGCGAGCGCGGCGGCCCCGGTGAGCAGCACGATCGCGAGCACGCTGGTGCTGTCGACGTAGCCGGAGGACGGGTTCGCCAGCGCGGGGATGGGGCCGTCCCAGATGTGGCTGAGCTGACCCAGCGGGTCGATCAGGGCGGCGCGCAGCGCGGGCGCGATCGAGAACACGGCCAGGATCGTGGGCACGAGGGCGAGCACGAGCGCGCTGGTGGCCGGGTCGACCAGCCAGCGGTTGGTCAGGCCGAGCGGGCGCGCGGTGGTCCACCGGCGTGCCGAATAGCGCGTGCCGGTGAACAGCGTCTGCGGCGCCAGGGTGAGCCCGGGCGCGGGGATCGAGCCGCGCAGCAGCTCGGCCAGCACGCCGAGCAGCGCCGCGGCGGCCGCGTACAGGGCGGTCGGGTGCGGGGTGGGGATCGACGCGAACGCGGTGACCGTCGCGCCGAGCACCAGCCCGAGCGTGGCCCACGGCAGGAACTGCGGGATCAGGCGGCCGATGAGCGCGAGCAGTGCCAGGCTCAGGCCCGAGGCGGCGAGCGCGGCGGTGAGCACCACCTGGGCGTCGGAGCTCGAGCCGCCGGCGACCGAGGCGAGCACGCCGGGCAGCGCGAGCATGATCGCGCCGGTGGCCGCGCCGCCGATCTGGGCGCGGTGGCGCGGCATGCCGGTGTCGTCGCGGGCCAGATCGGCCTCGGTGACCGGGGACGGCTTCCCGAACCGGCTGGGCGGGGGCAGCGGGGTGCCGGGCGGCGGTTCCTCGATCACGGCGACCCGGGTGCGGGCCATGGCGGCGGTGAGCGCGCCGATCAGCACCACCAGCAGCAGCGACAGCGCGGTCGACCAGGGCCGGGCCAACGACGCCAGGACGGCGTGCAGCAGCACGACGGCGCCCGCTCCCGCCCGGCACAGGGCGGCGGCGGGCTCGGCGGCGGCGACGGCGGCCATCGCGTACGCCAGCCCCACCGCGCCGCCGATCAGCAGCGGCGACCACCAGGGCAGCCCGAGCGCGAACGGCGCGCCGATGGCGGCCAGCGCCCCGGCGATCGCGGAGAGCAGGTACGACCACGGGCGGGGTGCCGCGATGGCGGCCGCGATGGCGACGGCGACCAGCGCGAACGGCGCCTGCCACAGTCCCGGCTCGGGGCTCGGGAACGCGGACAGGTCGGCGTTCCACAGGTCGGTGGAGACGGCCAGCGTGCGTACGGCGCCGGACAGCGCCAGATATCCGGCGATCGCGCCGACCACGACGCCCGCGACGGCAAGCCCGCGGTTGGGCCCGCGGCTCCACTCGGCGGGCAGCAGGGCGACGCCGGACGCGACGATCAGCACGACCACGCCGGCCACGGCCAGCGGGGCCTCGGGGAAGGCGAGCGCGAAGACCCGGGCCAGCGCGCCGCAGATCGCGACCGTGGCCGCGGCGGCGGCGATGTCGGGGCCGTCGAGCATCCGGTCGCTGCGCCGCCCGTTGTCGATCGACTTCGAGAAGAACAGCAGCCCGGCGGCGACCAGCAGCAGCGCGCCGACCCAGACGTCGGGCGCGGTGGCGCCGGGCGCGAGCAGGGCGGCCAGGGCCAGCGAGACCGCGCCGAGGCCCGTGCCCGCGGTGAGCGGCACGCTGATGTCGCGGCGGGCCACCTGGAACACGGCGGCGTAGCTGAGCGTGGCGGCCACCGCCAGGAAGCCGACGGCAAGCGCCGGCACGGTGACGTCCTCGGTGGGCGGCGGGCCCTCGCCCCGGTCGGCGACCGCCAGCGCGGCGCTGACCACGGCGCCGGGCAAGGCCAGCGCGGCGGCGCCGGACGCCCAGTCGCCGACGAGCCAGGCGTAGAGCCGGATCGGGATCTGCCGGGCCGCCACGGCGATCATCACGCCCGCGCCGGCCAGCGCCGTGAGCACGGCGGCGGTCAGCCAGGCCGCGCCCAGGGCCGCCCCGGCGCCGAACAGCCCGACCACGCCGGCCGCGGCCACGTGCACGATCGCGATGCGCCGGGTGGTCGCGGCGAGCCCGGCGGCGCCCAGCCCGACGGCGGCGATGACCAGCGGCCACGGCGCCTCCGACCAGTTCAGGCCGAGCGAGGCGGGCACCGCGAGCGCGGTCAGGGCGATGCCGGCGACCGCGCCCTCGTGCCGCACGCTGGGCGGCAGGGCCAGCGCGGCGGCGATGGTGACCAGCAGCGCGCTGAACGCGAGCAGCCAGCCCAGCTCGCCGGCGGCCTCGGCCATCCGCTGGGCGTAGTTCGCCGTGTCCGCGTGCCAGACCGGGCGCGCGGCCTGCAGCGGCGCGAGCGCGGCGCGCAGGCAGTCGACGACCAGCACCAGCGCGATGATGCCGAGCGCGACCGCCGAGGCGATCTGCGGGCCGCGGCGCACCTCGGGCGGGACGAGCGTGACCACGGCGCCGGCGACCGCGATGACCGCGGCGGCGACCGCGAGCGTCCAGTGCGGCGAGACGACGTCGGCGATGCGGGCGGTCGCGCCGATCACGGCCAGCGTCAGCACGCCACCCGCGATGTTGCGGGCGGTCAGGTTGTCGAGCAGCGAGGCCGCCGCCGCCGCGGTGAGCGCGGCCAGCACCAGCACCAGCCCGGAGCGCAGCGCGTCGGGCAGCACCCGGGCCTGCAGCAGCGCCACCGACGAATACAGCAGGGCCCCGGCGCCGGCGACGCAGAGCAGGGCGAACGTCAGCTCGCGCAGCCAGTCGGCCGACGGCGGGGTGGCCGGGGGCGCCAGCGGCACCGATCCGGCGGGCGGGGCGTCGCCCGGGCGGGGGCCGGGGAAGATCCGCGTGGGCAGCCAGCGGCGGCGCGGGCCGGTCATCGCCGGGATGATCAGGTCGGGTTCCTCGCCCGCAGACTCGGGGCGCTCCGGAGCGTCCTCGGGCAGCGGCGCCGGGTCCTGCGCCTGCCGGTCGGCGGGCCCGGGGCGGCCCCACGGCCAGCGGGGCACCAGCCGGCCCTTGCGGATCACCGTGGTGAGCAGCAGCAGGTCGATCACGGCGACGACGGTCAGCGCCATGCCCCAGCCGGCCGGGCTCTCGATCATGGGCTCGGCCAGCAGCAGCGGTACGGGCTGCACGGCCACCACGGTCGCGTAACGCGGGGCTGCGAGACGGGTGGCGCCCGCGTACAGGAAGCTCGCGACCGCGGTGATCGCGAACGTGATGCCCAGGTAGAGCGGGACGGGCACGTCGGCCCCGCCGGTCGCCTCGCTGCCGTGCAGCGCGAACAGGGTGAGCGGCAGCAGGATCAGGCCGACCCACGAGACCGTCTCGCCGGTCGAGCTCAGCCCGCGCCGGGCGATGCCGGGGGCGGCGACCAGGGCGGTGGCGGTGGCCAGCGCGAGGATGAACGCCCGGGCGAACGGGTTGTTGACCGCCACGCCGGCGAACACCACCGCGGCCACGCCGATGAGCAGCGCGCCGAGCGCGAGCAGGATGTTCTGCACCGACTGCGAGGACGCCTCGGGCGGGTGGTGCTCGGCGCCGGTGAAGCCCGCCGAGCGGCGCGGCGACGGGGTGGCCCGCTCGGTCGGCGGCGGATCGTCGAGCAGCGCGGTCACGCCGTCGGTGGCCACGCCGGGCGGACCGGTGTGGGCCGAGCCGGGCGGTGCCCAGTCGGGGCGGGAGCGGGCGGGCCGGGCGCGCGGGGGCGGCGGTGGCTCGTCGGTCGCGACCCCCGGCGGCGGGGGCGGCGGGAAGTCCTCGGCGGCGCGGCGGCGTACGCGCCGGCTCTTCGCCGTTCTGGCGCTCTTCTTCTGAGAGTTCGCGTGGGCGAGGATGTCACGCTGGAACTGCGCCGCCTGGATCTTGGCGGCGATCTGCGTGCGCTCCTTGGCCGCGGCCATGTCACGGATCTTGAGGTCCGCGATCGACGCCTCGATGCGGGCCAGCTCCTCGTCGTAGCTGTCGGGCTGGTCAGCCTGCGCCACGGAACCTCCTCGACCTGCCGGCCACTGCGTCCCTTGAGCATGCCGGTACGACACCTCATTAGAACAGGCTCATGGGGGCCGACATCTATAGAAAACGCCCGGCGCCGTGATACCCAGACTCTGGTCGGCGTACCCTACGCGCCAGTAACATAGCGGCGGGACTGCTTGAGTGAAGGGGCCAGGGCCATGAGTGAGTTCGACGTCTACCGGCTGCCGGAGGACCACGAGACCATCCGCGCGGCGGTGCGCGAGGTCTGCGACGCGCGGGTCGCGCCGAACGCCGCCGAGGCCGACGAGACCGGCGAGTTCCCCAAGGCGTCCTACGACGCGCTGCGCTCCAGCGACTTCCACGCCCCCCACATCCCGGTCGAGTACGGCGGCGCCGGCGCGGACGCCCTGGCCACCGCCATCGTGATCGAAGAAGTGGCGCGCGCCTGCGGGTCCTCCTCGCTGATCCCCGCGGTCAACAAGCTTGGCACCATGCCGCTGCTGATCGCCGCCTCCGAGGACCTCAAGCAGCGCTACCTGCCCAAGGTGGCGTCCGGCGAGGCGATGTTCTCCTACTGCCTGTCCGAGCCCGAGGCCGGCTCCGACGCGGCCTCGATGACGACCCGGGCCGTCCGCGACGGCGACCACTGGGTGCTCAACGGCGTCAAGCGCTGGATCACCAACGCGGGCGTCTCGGAGTTCTACACGGTCTTCGCGGTCACCGACCCCACCCAGCGCTCCCGCGGCATCTCGGCGTTCGTGGTGGAGAAGGGCGACGAGGGCGTCAGCTTCGGAGCGCCCGAGAAGAAGCTCGGCATCAAGGGCTCGCCCACCCGCGAGGTCTACTTCGACAACGTACGGATCCCCGCCGACCGCATGATCGGCGCGGAGGGCACCGGCTTCGCGACCGCGATGAAGACGCTCGACCACACCCGCGTGACGATCGCCGCGCAGGCGCTGGGCATCGCGCAGGGCGCGCTCGACTTCGCCAAGGACTACGTCAAGCAGCGCAAGCAGTTCGGCAAGCCGGTCGCCGACTTCCAGGGCGTGCAGTTCATGCTCGCCGACATGGGCATGAAGCTCGAGGCCGCCCGCCAGCTCACCTACGTGGCCGCCGGCAAGAGCGAGCGCGGCGACGCCGACCTGACCTACTTCGGCGCGGCCGCGAAGTGCTTCGCCTCCGACGCCGCCATGGAGATCACCACCGACGCCGTCCAGCTCCTCGGCGGCTACGGCTACACCCGCGACTACCCCGTCGAGCGCATGATGCGCGACGCGAAGATCACCCAGATCTACGAGGGCACCAACCAGGTCCAGCGCGTCGTCATGGCCCGCCAGATGCTCAAGTGAGCCGACAGCCTGCATTTCGGCAGGATCAGAGCCATGGTTGTCCCCGTCCGTCGGGTGCTGTTCCGCCAGCACCCGACGGCACAGCGTGGCGCAGCTCGTCGCCGGGCCGTCAAGAAGCTCCTGTCCGGGTGACGGCGGCTCGGCGCTCCCACAGCAGGGCGGCCCCGGCGAAGGACAGCAGGCCGAGCGGGCCGATGGGTGGGCCGTGCAGGACGACGGCGCTGGAGAGGATCAGCAGGAGCGGCACAAAGGGGGAGGCGCCGGCCCGGTGCAGGGCCAGCGCGGCGGCCAGGACGGCCACGACCCAGGCGACGCCGCCGAGGGTGGTGAGGATGTCGTCGGAGACGGGGTCGTCCCAGAGGGCCTGCGCGCCGGCCGCGTCGCCGTGGCGGACCAGGACGCCGGCGGCTATGCCGATGACGGCCTCGGCGGCGCCGTAGAACAGGGCGAACGCGGCGGCTGCCCACCGGACGGTGCGGGGAAGCGGGCCGGGCAGGTCGTGGACGAGCAGGTCGAGGGCCACGGCGGTCAAACCGATGAACAGCAGCGTGCCGAAGTGGACGACGAGCCAGCGCGTGGAGTCGTCGCGCAGGCTGGAGTAGATCGCGTCGACGTCGGGCGTGGGATGCCACAGCAGCACCACGGCCCAGGCGAGCGGGGCCGCGATCAGGAAAACGGGCCGATACGTGGACGGGACCATTGCGGGCTCCTTCCCTCGGGTGCGGTCGAAGGGGCAGCATCAACCTCGATGCTGTACGGCAGGCGGGCGGCGTGTGCCGCGGTCGAGGAGCTGATGGCCGGCGCGGGTGCGGGGCGCGGCGGCTCGCTGGTCGTGCTCGGTGAGGCCGGGTCCGGCAAGTCCGCGCTGCTGGACCACGCGGCGGCCGGGCACGGAGGGCGGGTGCTGCGGGCCGGCGGCGTGCAGTCCGAGGCGGAGCTGCCGTTCGCGGCCCTGCACCAGCTGCTGCGGCCGTTGCTGGGCGCCCTGCCGGGGCTGGTGCCGACCCAGCGCGAGGCGCTGCGCGGGGCGCTGGAGCTGGGCTCGGCGGCGGTCGGGGACCGGTTCCTGGTGTCGGTCGCGGTGCTGAACCTGGTGTCGGAGGCGGCGGACGAACGGCCGCTGCTGTGCCTGGTCGACGACGCACAGTGGATCGACCGGCCGTCGGCCGACGTGCTGGTGTTCGTCGCCCGGCGGCTCGGCACCGAGCGCGTCGCGATGCTGATGGCCGCGCGGGAAAGTCCGCCGGGCGGGCTGCCCGAGCTGCCGCTGGAGCCGCTCGACGCCGAGGCGGCGGGCGCGCTGCTGCGGGAGCGGGCCGCGCTGCCGGACACCGTGGTCGCCCGGCTCGTGACGCTCGCCGGCGGCAACCCCCTCGCCCTGCGGGAGCTGCCCGCCTCGCTGACCGACGGGCAGCTCGCCGGGCGGGAGCCGGTGGACGACCGGTTGCCGCTGCCCGCACGTCTCGAGCGCGTCTTCTCCGAACGGGTGCGGCGCCTGCCGGACGCGGTGCGCAGGCTGCTGCTGGTCGCGGCGGCCGAGGAGACCGGGGAGACCGCGGTGATCCTGGCGGCCGCGGGCGTCGACGCGAGCACTGTGGACGCGGCGGAACGGGCGGGGCTCGTCGAGGTGGGCGGGGGAATCGTCGCGTTCCGGCATCCGCTGGTGCGGTCGGCCGCGTACCAGATCGCCGACCCCGCCGACCGCCGCGCCGCGCACCGGGCGCTGGCCGCGTGCGTGCACGGCGACGACCGGGTCGCCTGGCATCGGGCGGCGGCCACCGCGGGCGCGGACGAGGACGTCGCGGACGCCCTCGAACGGTCCGCGGAGCGGGCTGCCCACCGCGGCGGGCATGCCGCTGCCGCCGCCGCTCTGCGTCGCGCGGCGGAGCTGAGCGCCGACCCGGCGGCGCGGTGCCGCCGGCTGGTCGCGGCGGCCGACTCGGCGCGGCGCAGCGGCCGGCATCTGGAGGCCTGCGAGCTGCTCGACCGCGCCGAGGCGGGGGACGACGACCCCGCCGTACGGGTCGTGGCCGAGCACGTGCGCGCGACCATCGAGGCCGACTCGGGCAACGTGCTGACGGCCGCCCACCTGCTGGCCGCCGCGTCCGAGCGGGCGGCGGCCGTCGCGCCCACCCGGGCGTTGCAGATGCTGGTCGAGGCGGCCGAGGCGGCGGCGTACGCCGGGGACGCGTTGCGCTCGGCGGAGCTGGGCCGGCGCGCGGCGACCCTGCCGGCCGACGACAAACCCGCCGGGTTCCTCAGCGACCTGCTGCAGGGCATGGGCCGGGTCGCGGAGGGCGACACCGCCGCGGGCGCCGTGCTGCTGCGCCGCGCGATCTCGGTGGCCGAGCACCTCACCGAGCCGCGGCAGGTGCTCTGGGCCGGCGTCGCCGCGCTGTTCGTGGGCGACGAGGCCGCCGGACGGGCCTGGTTCGCCCGCGCGGTCGAGCAGGCCCGGCGCAGCGGCGCGGTGGGCGAGCTGCCGCACGCCCTGGAGTACGCGGCCGAGGTGGACCTGGTGACCGGCCGGTACGACGGTGCGGCAGCCCACGCCGCCGAGGGGTTGCGGCTGGCCGGCGAGCTGGGTCAGGACACCAGCGTCTGCCGCCATCACGCCACCCTCGCGTACGTGGCCGCGCTGCGTGGCGCCGAGGACGAGTGCCGTTCCCACGCGCGCCGGGCGCTGACCCGGGCGGCCGCGCGCGGCCTGGGCCTGGTCGCGACCACGGCCACGTACGCCCTGGGCCTGCTCGAGCTGGGGCTCGGCCGGTCGGAGGGGGCGCTCGGCCACTTCCACGCGATGCTGGCCGCGCCGCCCGGGTCCGGCAGCCCGTTCTTCGCCGTCATGTGCGTGCCCGACCTGGTCGAGGCCGCCGCGCGGACCGGCCGCCGGGACGGTGTCGAGGCCCCGCTCGCCGCCTTCGCGCAGATCGCCGGCCCGTCCGGGTCGCCCGCCGCCCGGGCGTTGCTGCGACGGGCGCAGGCCCTGCACGGGACGGGCGAGACCGCGTACGCCGAAGCCCTTGATCTGGGACGGGCGAGCGACCGGCCCTTCGATCTGGCGCGCACCCGGCTGGCGTACGGCGAGTTCCTGCGCCGCGGCAAGCGGCGAGCCGAGGCCCGCGCGCAGTTGCGGGAGGCGGTGCATGCCTTCGACCTCCTCGGGGCCGGGCCGTGGGCCGAGCGGGCGCGGGCGGAGCTGCGCGTGACCGGCGAGACCGCCCGCAAGCGGGAGCCGGGCACGCTGCAGCAGCTCACCCCGCAGGAACGGCAGATCGTCCGGCTGGTGGTCGAGGGCGCGACCAACCAGCAGGCCGCGGCTCAGTTGTTCATCAGCAAGCGGACGGTCGAGTACCACCTGCACAACGTCTTCACCAAGCTGGGCGTCTCGTCGCGGACCGCCCTGGCACGGCTAGAAGTCCCATGACGCGTACTCGGAGTTGCGCTGCCGCATGTCCTCGAACAGCAGCACCATCCGGTCGATGTACCACGCCTTGCTGATGTTGGTGATCAGCACCCCGGAGACGGCGGCCACCACGTCGAACCGGACCAGCCCGTAGGCGAGCACGATCAGCCCGATCGCCCCCAGCGCGTTCGAGACGTTCGGCACCGGCGAGCGGAACTGGGCCGGCACCTCCACGTCGTTGCGGGCGGCCCAGACCCGTTCGCCGAGCACGCCGCGCGAGGCCCAGTTGCGGGTGGAGCGCGGCGGCGGGAAGAAGAGCGGGTTGACCATCATCCAGACCAGCGCGAGCCCGACCGCGCCCAGGCTCCACCAGCCGATCCAGTCGCGGCTCCAGATCGCCAGCGCGAGGATCCAGAGAACGCTGAAGCGCGTCCATACGCTGGCCGGGTTGGCGTGCCGCATCCATCCGTCGCCGTGCAGGCCGAAGACCCGGGCGACCCGCTGCTCCATCGTCGGTGTGCTCATCTCGTCCTCCGAAGGTCGGTTGCTGATTTCCACCCTCGGCGATGCCACCCCGGCTTCGGATCCGTGTAACACCTAGTGTGGGGCGCATGAGCGAGAGTTGGGGCGCGACCTCCGAGGGTTCCGTCGAGCGGCACACCCTGAGCAACAGCAGCGGCGTGCGGGTGCGGATCCTGACGTACGGCGGCATCCTGCAGTCGATCGAGGTGCCCGGCCGCGACGGCGAGGTCGCCAACGTGGTGCTCGGCTTCAGCAGCCTGCAGGAGTACGTCGACAACCCCGGCCCGTACTTCGGCGCGCTCATCGGCCGGTACGCCAACCGGATCGCCCGGGGCCAGTTCGAGCTCGACGGCGCGATGTGGCAGGTGCCGGTCAACAACGGCCCCAACAGCCTGCACGGCGGCGCGACCGGCTTCGACAAGCGCATCTGGTCGGCGGCCCCGACGGCGGACGGGCTGGTGCTCACCCACGTCAGCCCCGACGGCGACCAGGGCTACCCCGGCACGCTGACGGCGACGGTCACCTACACGCTCACCGACGACGGGCTGCGCCTCCACTACCGAGCCACGACCGACGCGCCGACCGTGGTCAACCTGACCAACCACAGCTACTTCAACCTGGCGGGCGAGGGCTCCGGTTCCATTTATGACCACGTGCTGCAGCTCAACGCCGCCGCGTACACGCCCGTCGACGCCACGGCCATCCCGACCGGCGAGATCGCCCCGGTCGACGGCACTCCGATGGACTTCCGCACCCCGACGCCGATCGGCGAGCGGATCCGCGCGGGTGAGGAGCAGCTGCTGATCTCCGGCGGCTACGACCACAACTGGGTGCTGGACGACCCCGGTGCCGGGCTGCGTCTCGCCGCGCGGGTGGTCGACCCGGGCAGCGGCCGTACGCTCGAGGTGCACACCACCGAGCCGGGCGTGCAGTTCTACTCGGGCAACTTCCTCGACGGCACGTTCGCGGGCACGAGCGGGCGCGCCTACCGGCAGGGCGACGGGTTCGCGCTGGAAACGCAGCACTTCCCGGACTCGCCCAACCGCGACACCTTCCCGTCCACCGTGCTGCGGCCGGGGGAGACGTACGAGTCCACCACGGTCCTGAAGTTCGGCCTCGTGTAGTCGCACACGTCGCCCTGCTGCGGGCGGGGCAGCGCGCCGGTGGCGACCTCGGCAGGATGGGTCCATGAGCCGTCGATGGTCTGTGCTGGGAGTCCCGTCGAGCGCCGGCGCGCACACGCCCGGGCTGGAGCAGGGACCGGCCGCGTTGCGCGCCGCGGGCCTGCTGAGCGACCTGCGAGCGGGCGGGCTCGACGTGGACGACCGGGGCGACGTACGGGGCTTTCGCTGGCGACCGGATCCGGCCCGGCCCAACGGTCAGAACGCGCCGATGGTCGCCGCCGTGGCGGAGGACGTCGCGGCGGGGGTCGCGGCCGTCGTCGACGAGGGGCGTACGCCGCTGGTGCTCGGCGGCGACTGCAGTATCACCGTCGGCGTGATGGCCGGTTTTGCCCGCGCTGCAAGGGAACCGGCACTGCTCTACATGGACGGTGGTCCCGACCTCTACACGCCCGAGACCCGGCCGAACGGCAACTTCGACGCCATGGGCCTGGCCCACCTGCTGCGGCTGCCCGGCCATCGGCCGGAGGTCGCCGCGGTGGGGCCGCCGCTCACGACCGGCCGCGTGGTGTCCTATGGGGACGTTCTGGGCGCGGACTCGTCGGAGCACGAGCTGCGCCTGCTGACCGAGCTGGGAATCACGCGGATCCCCGCCGAGGACGTCCACCGCGACGCCCGGTCCGCGGCGGAGAGGGCGCTGGCCGCCGCCGAGGCCGCCGGCGAGTCGTTCGTGCTCCACTTCGACGTCGACGTGCTGCTCTTCTCCGACATGCCGATCGCCGACGTGCCCGATTCCGGCGGCGATCCCAGCGGTCTCACGCTGCACGAGGCGATGACCAGTGTCGCCGTCTTCGCCCGCAGCCCGCGCCTGGCGGCGCTGGTGGTCACGGAGGTCAACCCCGACCACGCACCGGACGCCGAAGTCCTCGGGGATTTCGTCACGGCACTGGCGACTGCCCTGGCCGCATAGCCCGGTCACCATTGGCGCGACAACGCGTTGGATGGGGCATGCATTCTGCCTTTGACGTTGTTTCGCGGTGCAAAGGCGAATGGCGACGCTGCACCGTTTCGCGGTTCGTGTGACGCGCCGCACAAACGGCCAATCAAGATCAGCCGAAAGTACGTATCAGCCTACTCAGGACTGTTTCGTCCGTTATGCCACGATCTGGGGCACAAGGCAGTCGACAATTCTGGAGGTTGGTATGAAGAAGGCAGCCCGGACGTTCACCATGCTGGCGATGGGCCTCGTCGCCGGCGCGACGATGGCCGCCGGCCCGGCGATGGCCGCCGACAGCACCACCGCCCCGGCCGCGAAGCCGTCGACCACGACCAAGGTGCAGAAGCACTGGGACCGTGACCAGGTCGTCGGCTACTTCCGCACGCTGCGCGACTGCGAGCGGGCCGGCCGCATCGGCGACCTGACGAACCGCTGGGACGACTACGACTGCGAGCGGGTCCGCTTCGGCTTCCGTCGTGGCCTGTGGGCCCTCGAGGTCGAGCGCAACTGGCGGGGCGGCGGCCACGTCTTCGGCCACGGCGGCCGCGGCCACGGCGGCTTCGGCCACGGCGGCTTCGGTCACGGTCACCACGGCCCGCGCGGCCACCGCTGAAGTTCACCCGGCCGCCCCGGCGGCTCGGGCGGTCACCGTTGAGGCTCACCAGGTCGGCCTGGTCGGCCTGCGGTCACCGTTGAAGTTCCACCCGGTCGCCCCGGCGGCTCGGGCGGTCACCGCTGAGGCTCACCAGGTCGGCCTGGTCAGCCCGCGCGGTCACCGCTGAAGTTCCCTGGTCGGCACGGCCGTGACGGCGAAATCGGGCACCGGTCGCCCTGACCGGTCCTCTTCGCCGCCGCCCCGGCGGAGCCGGCCGATGGCCACGACGACCCGAACCGTCCGGCCGGAAGTCGATTCCGCTGCGGAACGGTGACGGGATCGAGGGTTCCGTCCATGCTCTCGATCCCGCACTGCCGTCCACCCCTGTGCTCGGGCCGCATCTCCACCGGTGCGGCCCGAGCGCCTTTCTCCACGGTGGACGACCGTCGAGCCGGGCCCGACCGCGGATCAGATGCGGCGGAGGACGGTCACGACCTTGCCGAGGATCGTGGCGTCGTCGCCGGGGATCACGTCGTACGCCGGATTGCGCGGAACCAGCTCGGTGTGCCCGTCCTTGCGGCGCAAGACCTTGACCGTAGCCTCGCCGTCGATCATGGCTGCCACGATGTCGCCGTTGTCGGCCACCTGCTGCTGGCGGACCACCACCGTGTCGCCGTCGCAGATGGCGGCGTCGATCATCGAGTCACCGCGGACCTTCAGCGCGAACACCGTGCCGTGACCGACCAGGCTCAACGGCAGGTTGAGCTCCTCGTCGATGTTCTCGTCCGCGAGGATCGGCGCGCCCGCGGCGATCGTGCCGACCACGGGCACGGGCACGTTCGCCTGCTCACCCGGGGTGCGTACGTCGATGGCGCGCGAGCCGCGAGCACCGCGGCGGATGAAGCCGCGATCCTCGAGCACCTTGAGCTGGTGGGCCACCGACGACGGGGAGTCCAGCCCGACGGCGGCGCCGATCTCGCGGATGGTGGGCGGATAGCCATGCTGGTCGATCCACTCGCGGATCATCGAGAGGACCTGCCGTTGCCGCTTGCTCAGGGGCGCGTCGTCCGTGGGCATGCGAGGATGATACTACATTCTTCGATCATATGTACGACTCGGCCGTACGGCGTCCGTCAGCTCGGCCGCCGCTGAGCAGGGATGTCAGGCTCGTCCTCGGGTGGGCGTTCCATGCTCATCACGGTCATGCCGCGCCGCTCCGCCTCCCCGTCGCGGTCGGCGTCACCGTCCGGCGGCACGATCCGGCTCGTCGGGTCCTCCGCGAAGTTCGGGCTCTCCGCGCCCGCGATCGAGCTCGGCGCCGCGGCGGGCAGTCGGATGATCTCCGTACGCTCACCCGGCGGCTCCACGGTCCCCGGACGGATGACCTGCGTACGGTCCGGGTCGAGCCGGATCACCTGGGTCTCGCCGCCGCCGTCCGCGCCGTGATCCTCGACCAGTCCCGGATGACGCGCGATGCTCGCCGCCGGCGTGGGCGGCAGCAGCCGGAGCACCTCGTCCGGCGCGGCCGCCCGCACGACCTGGGTGCGTTCCGGGTCCGGGCTGCCGAGGTCCCGCGTCACCTCGACGTCGTCGGAGGACACCACCTTGATGGTGTGCGTCCGGTCCGGGTCCGGCGCCGTGAGCGACTGGGTGACCTCGGCGTCGTCCGGGGTGCTGTGCCAGTACGCGATGTCACTGTCCTCGGACGTGACCACCGTGATCGTACGGGTCTTGTCCGGGTCCGGGGCGCTCAGCGAACGGGTCACCTCCGCCCCCGACAGGTCCGGCCCGGAGCTGTCCGGCGTCGCCACCGAGGCGCGGGCCTTCACCGGCTCGTTGCCCGCCGGAAGGTCCTCCCCGGCCCCCGGCGTGACCTGAAGCTTGGTGGTCATCTGCCCGACGTCGATGGCCCGCGTCCGATCCGGATCCGGCCCGTCCAGCTCCCGCGTCGACTCGAGGTGAGCCGGCACGATCCGCGCCTGCGGCGGCGGCTTGGCCCGCCCCGTGACGAAGAGGTCCGCCAGCTCGTCGTCCACCTCGTCGACGTCTTGGTCTGCGTCGCCCGCCACCGCAGTGGTGACGTTCGTGTCGGCAGCGTCCCGATCGCCGTCGGCCGGCCCGTCCTCCGCTGCGAGTTCGGCTTCGGTCGCCGTCGTCGTTCCGGCGTCCGGCGCGCGGACTTCGGTCTTGAGCCCGGTGTCGGTGCCGCTTTCGACGCCGGCCCCAGCCTCCGCTCCGGCCTGAATCTCGGCTCTGGTTTCGGTCTCGGCTCCAGCTTCGATCTCGGGTTCGACTTCGGCCGACATACCCGCTTCGGTTGCAGCCGCAGCTTCGGCCTCAGCCGCAATTCCGGCTCCAGTTGCAGCCTCGGCTGTGGCCGTAGTTCCGGCTTCGGTGTCAACCTCCGTTCCGGCGGCAGTTCCGGCGCCGGCCTCAGCCCCACTCTCGACCCCGGTCCCGGCCCTGATTTGCGCCCCAGACTCGGCCTCGGCTTCGGTTCCGGCCGTGGCTGCGGTCTCGACCTCGGCCGTATCTGCCGTACCCGTCTCGGCCCCGGCCTTGGTTCCAGCGCTGGCCGCTATCTCTGCCTCGGGTTCGCTCTCGGTTTCGGCCGTGGCAGCTCTCTCTGTCTCAGCCTCGCTTTCGGCCGCGGCTCCAGTCTCCTCGGCCTCAGTTCCGGCCGGGGCTTCGGTTTGAGCTCCGGGCGCGAACTCGGTTCCGCCCGTAGTCCCGGACTCAGTTTCAGCCCCCGCCTCAGTCGCGGTCCCCGCCTGGGTCGCGGTCGTGGTGGTGGTTCTAGCTTCGGCTTCGGTTCCGGCTGGTGACTCGGCCGACGGCTTGGCCTGCCCGTCGGCCGCGGTCGGAAGCCCGGCTACAGCGGCGACATCTCCGTCTGTCGCGGCGTCCTCCGCCGCAACTTCGACATCTGCCGTTCCGCTGCTGGGAGCGGCGGGCGCTTCCTGGACGTGACCGCTCACATCCGCGAGCCCGGGCGTGACGACGACCTCGCTCACCGCCGCCGTGCTGTCAACGCCAGCCAGCATCTCTTCGCCGGCTGCGCGGTGCTCGGCGACCGCCGCAGGGGCCTTGTCAACAGGTGCTGGCGGCTCGGCAAGAGATGCAGGCGGCTCGTCGACACGTGCCGGCTGGGCAACAGCTACGGGCGGCTGGGCGACCGCGGTCGGCGGCTCAGCGGCCACGGCGGGCGACTTGTCAACAGGTGCCTGCGGCACGGCAACCGCGGTGCGCGCCTCGGCCACGGCGGCGGGCGGCTTGGCCACGGCGGCGGGCGCCTCGGCCACGGCGGCGGGCGGCTCGGCTGCTGCGGCGGGCGGCTCGGCTGCTGCGGTCGACTCGGCAACGGCGATGGGCGCTGCGGCCGACGTCGTTTCTGCGATGCCACGCTCAGAGTCAGCCGTCGCTGGCTTCTTGACCTCGGGCTCGGCGGGCGGCGGCGTCACGGTGGCCCGATTGACCGGCGCCGGGGCCACCGCGTCACGCTTGGTCGACGCCTGCCCGTTGCAGAGGGCCGCCACGGTCGCGGCCTCGTCGGACGAAACCACGACCGCCGTCTGACGCTCCTCCCGCCGAGTCGCCAGCGCGATGGTGGCCTCTTCCGCTTCGTCTTCCCGCGGGGCCTCGGCGACCTCAGTCCCTCGCGCATCCGCGGCGTTGCTCGGCCTGGGCGCGTCGCCTTCCTCAGCAGTAGCCGCCGCCATCGGAGACCCGACGGTCGCTTCGCCGGAGCCCGCATCCACTGCCGTCGGGGATTTCACGGTCGGCGCGTCGTCGGCCGCCACCGCCGTCGAGGGCTCCGTGGGCGAAGCGCCGGTCTCTGCCTCTGCCACGGTTGAGTTCGATGCCGCCAGTTCGCCGGCACCCGGCTCCGCCGCGGCCGGGCTCCGGAGAATCGGCTCGGTAGCGTCCGCGGGTGATTCCGCGGTCGGCGCATCGTCGGCCGCCACCGACGTCAAGGGCTCCGTAGCCAGCTCACCGGCATGCGATTCCTCCGCGCTGGGGTGCTCCCCCGCACCCGTCGCCACCACGGTCGACTTTGCCGTGGCCGACTCGCGAGCACCCGTCTCTGCGGCGGTCGGGCACTCGGCGATCGGGCCGTCCGCAACCCCCTCATCGGTATTCGTTTCAGCGGCTGTCGGGCCTTCCGCGGCCGGCTCGTCGTCGACCGTTTCAGCGGCTGTCGGGCCTTCCGCGGCCGGCTCGTCGTCGACCGTTTCCGCGGCCGTCGGGCCTTTCGTGGTCGGCCCGCTGACAACCGCCCCCTCGGCCGTCGAGCGTTCTTCGCTCTGGTTCTTACCGGCGACGGTCAGATCGACCGTTGCCTGGTCGGCCTTGCCGGTATCCGCGGTGATCGGGCCGGCCGTAACCGGCTGGTTCTTGACGGTGTCCACCGCCGAGCGTTCGGCGCTCTGATTCTTACCGGCGACAGTCAAATCGACCGTTTCCCGGTCGGCCTTGCCGGTGTCCGCCGCGATCGGGCTGACCGCAACCGGCTCGTTCTTGACGGTGTTTACCGCCGAGCGTTCCGCGATCCGGTCCTCAGCGGCGACGGTCAGATCGACGGTCGCCTGGTTGTCCTCGCCGGTGTCCGCAGCTATCAGGCTGGCCGCAACCGGCTCCTCCTTGGCGGCGTCCACCGCGGTCGAAGGGGCCGTGAGTGGTTTGTCCGGGGTGGGGGCGGCGCTGACCGGCTTGTCACGCGGGCCGGCGGGGATGACGGTGGTGGTGTCGTCGGAGCCGGGCGGCGGGGGGAGTACGGCGGTCGCGTCGGAGTCGGCTGTCCGCGGCGCGAAGGTGGGCTGAGCGGGCGGCACGGCTGCCTTGCCCCGCGCCCGGCCGAGCTGGCCGATCAGCGGGAGCACCGGTGGCTCGTAGCCCTGCCAGCGGCGCGCGCTCAAGGCCGTACACAGAAGAGGCAACGCCAACATCGCGGCCAGGCCGTAGCCCGGGCGGCTCAGGTCGAAGCCCTCCTTGGCGACGGCGGCGGGCCAGGCGCCCGCGTAGCCGAGCGGCGAGGCCAGCGCCCACACCGAGAGGCCCAGACAGGCGACGCCGGCGGTGAGAGGGCCGGCGGGCGAGATGGGGGCGAAGAGCAGGATGGCGTACGCCGCCCCGGCGAGCACGAGCAGCAGGAGCCCGGTGGCGGACTCGACCGCGAAGTCGTCGCGTCCCCTGGTGGTCAGGTCGTGGGTGAAGCCCACCGCGGTGAGCACCCACACGGCCGGTGCCAGCACGAGAGCATACAAGATCGACCTGAAGTGACGCACGCGTGGAACCGTACCGTCGAGCGGCAACCGCGCGGAAGGACGACGTAACGTACGCCGCATGAACGAGCAGCTCCCGGGCCGTCCCACGAGCCACTCCCGGGTCACCCTGAGCCGCATCATGACCGCGGTCGACGTCAATCTGTACGGCACCGTGCACGGCGGTGTTCTGATGAAGTTCGTCGATGACGTGGCGGGTGCGGCGGCGGCGCGGCACAGCGGCGGCACGGCCGTCACCGCGGCGATCGACGAGATCGTGTTCCTCGAGCCGGTGCGGGTCGGTGATCTCGTCCACGCGTACGCCCAGGTGAATTGGGCCGGCACGAGCTCGATGGAGGTGGGCGTCAAGCTCGCCGCCGAGCGCTGGGACGTGGCGACCGAGCCGCTGACCGTGGCAACCGCGTACCTGGTGTTCGTGGCCGTGGACGTCGCGGGCCACCCGCGCGGTGTGCCGCCGGTGCAGCCCGAGAGCGGCGACGACCAGCGCCGGTTCCGCGAGGCGCTGATCCGGCGCGAGCACCGCCTGGCGCGGCGCACCGCGATCCAGAAGGCCAGAACCGAGCTGACCGAACGTTAGGGTGAGACGCATGACGGGCACAGTGTTGTGGCAGCCCCCGGCCGACGTCCGTGAGAAGTCCCGGATCGGGCGCTACATGTCCTGGTTGGAGCGCGAGCGCGGGCTGAGGTTCGCCGACTACGCCGCCCTCTGGCAGTGGTCGGTGGACGATCTGCCCGGTTTCTGGCAGTCGATCTGGGACTACTTCGAGGTCATCGCGCACGACCCGCCGCAGGCCGTGCTGGCCGACGCCGCGATGCCGGGCGCGCGCTGGTTCCCCGGAGCCACGCTCAACTACGCCGAGCACGTGCTGCGCATGCCCGGGATCGCCGACGACGAGCCGGTCGTCCTCGCGTACTCGCAGAGCCGCGACCCCATCCGGCTGACGGCGGCGGATCTTCGCGAACGGGTACGAGCCGTCCGCGCCGGCCTGAAAGCCCGCGGTGTGACGAAGGGTGACCGCGTTGCTGCCTACGCTCCGAACATCCCGGAGACGTACATCCTGATGCTGGCCACCGCCAGCCTCGGGGCGGTGTTCTCGAGCTGCGCGCCCGAGTTCGGCGTACGCAGCGTCATCGACCGCTGGCAGCAGATCGAGCCCAAGGTCCTGGTCGCCGTCGACGGCTACCGCTACGGCGCCAAGCCCGTCGACCGCCGCGAGGAGGTCGCCGCGATCACCGCCGCGCTGCCGTCGATCGAACACGTCGTCACGATCGGTTACCTCGACCCGGACAACGACACGTTCCGCGACCTCGCCGGCGACGAACCCATGGCGTACGCCGCAGTGCCGTTCGACCATCCGCTGTACGTGCTGTACAGCTCGGGCACCACGGGACTGCCCAAGCCGATCGTCCACGGTCACGGCGGCATCCTGCTCGAGCACCTCAAGATGCTGGCCCTGCACCACGACCTCGGGCCGGGGGACCGGTTCTTCTGGTTCACGACCACCGGCTGGATGATGTGGAACTTCCTGGTGAGCGGCCCGGCCGTCGGCGCCGCCATCGTGCTGTTCGACGGCAACCCGGCCCACCCCACCCTCGACGCGCTGTGGGACCTGGTCGACGAGGCCGGCATCACGTACTTCGGTACCTCCGCGCCGTTCCTCATGGCATGCCGCAAGGCCGGGCTGACCCCCCGGAAGGACCGGCTCAAAGGCATCGGGTCGACCGGCGCTCCGCTGCCCCCCGAAGGGTTCGACTGGGTCTACGAGGCGGTCGGCTCCCGGCTGCAACTCCAGTCGCTGTCCGGCGGCACCGACGTGTGCACCGGCTTCGTCGGCTCGGTGCCGCTGCTGCCGGTCGTCGAGGGCGTCATCGCCTGCCGCGCGCTGGGGGCCAGAGTCGAGGCGTACGACCCCGCCGGCCGCCCGGTCAGCGACGAGCTCGGCGAGCTGGTCATCACCGCGCCGATGCCGAGCATGCCGGTCGGCTTCTGGAACGATCCCGACGGCCGGCGCTACCGCGAGGCGTACTTCGACCACTTCCCCGGCGTCTGGCGCCACGGCGACTGGATCACCATCGCCGCCGACGGCTCCTGCGTGATCACCGGCCGCTCCGACGCCACCCTCAACCGCGGCGGCGTCCGGCTGGGCACGGCCGAGTTCTACTCGGTGGTCGAGAGCCTGCCCGAGGTCGCCGACTCGGTGGTCGTGCACCTCGAGCAGGAGGACAACCCGAACGGCGAGCTGCTGCTGTTCGTCGTGCTCGCGGAGGGCGCCGAACTCGACGACGCGCTGCGCAAGCGGATCGCGGCCGAGCTGCGCAAGTCACTGTCGCCGCGACACGTTCCCGACGAGATCCATGCCGTACGGGCCGTGCCCCGCACGCTGTCGTCGAAAAAGCTGGAGGTGCCGGTCAAGCGCATCCTCACGGGTACGCCGGTGGAGGACGCAGCGGCCAAGGGGGCGCTGGCGAATCCGGAGTCGTTGGGGGCTTTTGAGGAGCTGGCCCGGCGCCGGGGTAGCTGACGCCGCTGCTGGTGATCACGGACCGCTGGCCGGTGGCCGCCGGCCGCATGGGCCGATGGCCGTGCTGACTGCGCTGGCCGCTGGCCGCTGGCCGTGCTGACCGCTGGCCGTGCTGACCGCTGGACGTGCGACCGCTGCTTGCGGACCGAGCTGACCGCTGGCCGTGCGGACCGCCGACCGTGCGGACCGCCGACCGTGCTGACCGCTGGCCGTGCGGACCGCCGACCGTGCTGACCGTTGGCCGTGCAGACCGCCGACCGCCGACTGTGCCGACCGCCGACCGCGCCGATCGCGATCACCGCAGACCCCGCCCTCCTCTGGGGGAGCCCCCGCTGGTCAGTGTGGCGGGGAAAGCGGATCTTCGCAGCGCGCCCTGTGGACAACGCGCAACTGTGGACAACTCACGCTGTCGCGGGCGGGTGGCGCAGCCGGGGGTGTTGCCGCGTCGGGCTGTGGCAGGCGGGTGACGCGGCCGGGGTGTTGCAGCGCTGGGCTGTGGCGTGCGGGTGGCGCGGCCGGGGGATTGCAGTGCTGGGCGAGCGGCTGGCGCGCCGTGGGTGTTGCAGTGCTGGGCTGTGGTGGGCGGCTGGCGCGGCCAGGGGCGTTGCAGCGTCGGGCTGCGGCGGGCACGTGACGCGGCCGAGGGTGTTGCAGCGCTGGTTGCCGCGGGCAGGCGGCGCGGCCGGGGCGTTGCAGCGCCGGGCCGTGGTGGGCAGGCGGCGGGGCCGAGGGTGTTGCAGCGCTGTTGCCGCGGGCAGGCGGCGCGGCTGGGGCGTTGCAGCGCCGGGCCGTGGTGGGCACGGCGGCGCGGCCGAGGTGCCCCACGACTCTGCCGCGCCGGGCAGGCGGCGCACCCCAACATGCCGGCACGACCGGCCCCGCTAGGCGACGACCAGCGTGACTTTCTCGGCGTCGACGCGCCCCGTCACCTTGGCAGGGTCGAGGTTGGCGCACAGCACGATCGACGCCCCCGCCGCGAGCGGCGCCAGCAGCCAGTCGACCGGATCGGGGTGCGTGCCGGCGTCGATCAGCACACGGCCGCCGGTGGCAATGCCGAGCTCGGTCGCCCGCGCGTACGCCGCCTGGACGACGTCGCCGTGGGTGCGGTCGTTGAGGGCCGGATCGGCGGCGCCCACCGGCCGGCCGGGGAAGTGGTCGCCGAACTGGCGCACCTCGAGGACGAAGTCGGCGAAGCCGGTGGGCAGCTCGCGCAGCGGCATCGCGAACGGCAGTAGGCCCGTCGCGTACCGGTCCGGGGCTTTTGTCGTGGTGGTCCGATCAGGCGTACTGAAGAGAACGTCGGCCGACTCGGGGTCGGTGATCTCCGCGCCGACGCCCGCGGACCAGACGCCCAGCAGGATGGCGGCGGTCTGCCAGTGCGGCGGCAGGGCGACCGCGGCGACGTCGCCGGTGCCCAGGCCGAGGCCGTCGGTCAGCAGGTTCGCGGTCTTCGAGACCCAGTTGTCCAGGGTTGCACCGGACAATTCCGTCCGATCGCCGCTCGCGTCGTCGTAGAACGTCAGCAGCGGGCTCGCGGGATCGCGGCGCACCGCCGCCGCCAGGACCCGGGGGATCGTCGTCTCCACCCGCCACACGATAGTTGGACTACGGACAGTAATCGGTCCTGAACGGGCGATGAGAACTGCGAAACGCTTCGAACAAGGCGGCGTCGCGGACACATCCGCGTCGCACGGCGGGCGTACCCTTGCCAGTGGTCTGAATTACAACCTCTTTGGGAGTTGCCTCGTGACCGCCGGTCGCCCCCCGCGAGTGCTCGTCGACGCCACCAGCGTCCCCGCAGACCGAGGAGGAGTCGGCAGATACGTCGACGGCTTGCTCGGCGCCCTCGGACGGATGGACCCGGACAGGGTCGATCTGGCCGTGGTGGCCCAGCGTTCGGATGCGGAGCGTTACAGCCGCATGCTCGACAACAAGGCCGAGGTGATCGCCGGCCCGGCCGCCGTCGCGCACCGCCCCGCCCGGCTGGCGTGGGAGCAGACGGGCCTGCCGCTGCTCGCCCAGCAGGTCGGCGCCCAGGTGCTGCACTCGCCGTTCTACACGTGCCCGCTGCGGGCCGGCTGCCCGGTCACGGTGACCGTGCACGACGCGACGTTCTTCACCGAGCCCGAGCACTACGACAACACCAAGCGCACGTTCTTCCGCAGTGCGATCAAGACGTCGCTGCGCCGTGCCGCCCGGGTCATCGTGCCCAGCAAGGCGACCCGCGACGAGCTGATCCGGCTGCTCGACGCCGACCCGACCCGCATCGACGTGGCGTACCACGGGGTCGACCAGGCCGCGTTCCACGCGCCGACCGAGGAGGAGAAGGCACGCGTACGGGCGAGGCTCGGTCTCGGCGACGCCGGCTACGTGGCGTTCCTCGGCGCCAAGGAGCCCCGCAAGAACGTCCCGAACCTCATCCGCGGCTGGGCCCGCGCGGTCGCCGACTGGCCGCACCCGCCCGCGCTGGTGCTCGCCGGCGGGCAGGGCCACGACGACGAGATCGACCGTGCGGTCGCCGAGGTGCCCTCCCACCTGCGCCTGCTGCGTCCCGGCTATCTGCGGTACGCGGACCTGCCCGGCTTCCTCGGCGGCGCGCTGGTCGCGTGCTACCCGTCGTTCGGCGAGGGCTTCGGCCTGCCGATCCTCGAGGCCATGGCGTGCGCGACCCCGGTCCTCACCACCCCGCGGCTCTCGCTGCCCGAGGTCGGTGGCGACGCGGTGGCGTACACGACCGAGGACCCCGACCGCATCGCCGCCGACCTCGCCGACCTCCTGCACGACGAGCCGCGGCGCCTCACGCTGGCCAAGGCGGGCTTCGACCGGGCCAAGGAGTTCACCTGGGCGTCGAGCGCCGAAGTGCACGTCACAACCTGGAAACGAGTCGCGGTCGTCTGACCCTTTACACTCTGTGCGCATGAGCGATCAACTGGGCGGGCTTTACGGCGTGGTGCTGGCCGGCGGGACGGGCACCCGTCTCTGGCCGCTGTCGCGCGCCGGGCATCCCAAGTTCCTGCACCCGCTGACCGGCACCGAGGCGTCGCTGCTGCAGGCCACGGTCGAACGCCTCGACCTGCTGGCGCCCATGGACCGCATCTTCGTCGTCACGGGCGTGGCGCACGCCGCGGCCGTGTCGCGTCAGCTCGACGCGATCCCCGACACGAACGTTCTCGTGGAGCCCTCCCCGCGCGACTCCTGCGCCGCGATCGCCCTCGCCGCCGCCGTGATCGCGCGGCGCGACCCCGAGGCGATCATGGGTTCGTTCGCGTCCGATCACCTGATCGCCGACAAGGAGCGCTTCACCGAGGTCATCCGGCAGGCGATGGTGGGCGCGAGCCAGGGTCTGCTGATGACGCTCGGCATCACCCCCACCCGCCCCGAGACCGGCTACGGCTACCTGCAGTGCGGTCCCGCGATCGGCGACGGTCCGGTGCTGGGGGTCGAGGAGTTCAAGGAGAAGCCGACGTACGACGTGGCCGAGGGCTATGTGAAGTCGGGCAACTACCTGTGGAACGCCGGCATGTTCGTGTGGCGCGTCGACGCGTTCCTCGCCGAGCTCTCCCGCCAGCAGCCCCAGCTGGCCTCCGGCGTGTCCCGCATCGCCTCCGCCTGGGACTCGCCCGAGCGCGAGGAGGTCCTCGGCGAGGTGTGGCCCACGCTGCCCCGCATCTCGGTCGACTACGCCGTCATGGAGGGCGCCGCCACGGTCGGCCGCGTCGGCACCGTTCCGGGCGACTTCGGCTGGAACGACGTCGGCGACTTCCACACGCTGGGCGAGGTGCTGGCCGCCGACCCGTCCGGCAACGTCATCGTGGGCCGCTCGGTCGAGCAGAAGTCCGGCGTCCTGCTGCGCGAGACCGAGGGCCTGGTCATCGTGCCCACCGACGGCCGGCTGATCGCCGCGATGGGCGTACGGGACCTGATCATCGTCGACACCCCGGACGCGGTGCTGGTCTGCCCCCGCGAGCGCGCCCAGGAGGTCAAGCACCTGGTCGACGAGCTCAAGCAGATCGGCCAGCACGGCTACATCTAGGCGGGCGGGCCCGGCTCCGGCCGGGCCCGGCTCACAACCGCGCCAACGCCGGTGCGATCTGGCGGGCCGTTCCCGACGCCAGCGGCGCAGGCAGGGCTTCCGGTACGAACCAGCCGAGCTTCTCCGACTCGTCGCTGATCTGCTCACGGGTGCCGGCCGGGCAGCGCAGCAGGAACCGTACGTCGAAGTGGACGGACGGCTCGGCCGGAGCACTCTCGGCGGCGCCGCAGCGCACCTCGTGGATGTCGATGTCGATGGGATCCGGGTCCAGGAGCAGCCCCGCGATGCCCGACTCCTCGGTGGCCTCGCGCAGGGCCGCGGCGGCCAGACCGGCGTCGCCCGCCTCGCAGTGACCGCCGAGCTGCATCCACATGCCGAGCCGCCCGTGCAGGCACAGCAGCAGCCGCCCGTCGCCGTCGACGATCAGCGCGCTGGCCGTCACGTGGCCTGTCCGGTGCGCGCGCGTCATGGCGACCGGTCCGTCCGCCAGCAGCTCCAGCGTCCGCTTGCGAGCCAGTTCCGCCTCGTCCGAGGTGGACCGCCAGCCGGTGAGGGTCCGCACAGCGTCCGCGTGCAGCTCGTCGATGCTCAAGGTCTTCCCTTCGTACGGTCGTGCCGGCTCAGGTGCCGGAGAGCTCCAGCCGGACGCCGTCCTCGTGCGGCAGCGACAGCGTGGCGATCGCCTCGGCGGCCAGTGCCGCTCGCAGCCGGTGCGCGTCGGCGCCCAGGCGCATCAGCCCCGGCGGCGTGGTGTCGCGGCTGTGCAGGTGCAGGGCCGCGGTGGCGCCGCTGCCCGCGACGACCTCGGCGGGCGCGACGATCGTGGTGGGGGACAGCGAATCGGCGACGAGCGCGGCCGCACGGTCGACCGCGGCCGGGTCGACGGGCAGGCCCGGCAGGGCGGCCAGCGGACCCTCCGGCAGCTGGGCGGCCTCCCGAAGGCCGAGCGCCCGGGCCTCCGACGTGCCCAGGCTGAACATGTCCGAGGCGCCGTCGCGCAGCAGAACCGCCGCGCCGTCGGTGTCGCGCACCCCGGCGCGGGGGTAGCCCCGGACGACCGCCACCGGCGTCCGGTCGACCTTGCCCTTGACGAGCTCGCCCGCCGCGGCCAGCTCGTCGATCACCGCCATCTGGGTGATCTCGAGCTCGTTGCCGTACGGGTCGGTCTCGCCCCGGTGGTCGCGGATCGGCTCGATGCCGGCCGCGCCCAGCGCCACGTCGGTGAGGCCGTTGCGCCACGCCCGGCCCATCGTGTCCGAGACGATGACACCGACGTCGAGGCCGCGCTTGCCGAACTCGGCGCGCAGCCGCCGGGCCGACGCGTCCGGGTCGGCGGGCAGCAGCACCAGGTGCGTCTTGTCGACGTTCGACGCGTCGATGCCCGCCGCCGCCATCACGAACCCGTGGTGCGTCTGCACGATCGTGGTCGGCCCGCGCCGCGCCACCACCCGCGCCGTCTCCGACTCCAGCACCGCCCGGCGTGCGTCGTCCCGTTCCGGCCCGTCGGCGGGAACCTCGACCAGCCGCCCCTCGGCCTTGGACACGATCTTGCTGGTCACCACCAGCACGTCCCCGTCGGCGATCCACGGCGCCGCCGCCAGGATCAGCTCCACCAGGTCGTCACCGGCCACGATGTCGCCGATCCCCCGCACCGGCAGAATCTCGAGCCCGTCCGTCACGACGCCGTCCCCTCCGCGATGAGATCTCCCCGCCCAGCTTGCCGCGCCGCCTCGAGGCCCCCGACACCGGGTCGGGGTCGTCGACGCCAGGGGCGACCGAAGGCGTCGCCCGGGGGAGGGGACCGATAGGTCGAGGCGCGGGGCAGACGGACCCGGGATCGAGGCTGGGCGCGGTTTCAGTGGGGGAGGAGCAGCCGCTCGGAGCGGGCCGAGATGCGGGAGGACATGACCAGGGAGGCGGCGCCGATGGCGCCGCCGTTCTCGCTCAAGGTGGTGCCCCGGACGGTCACCGAGTGGACGTCGCGGACGGTCAGCAACGAGGCGGGGATGGGGGGAACCACCCGCAGGTAGGTCTGGGACAGGGCGGGCCAGTTGGGGCCGCCGAGGATGACGGTGTCGAGGTCGAACACGTTGGCCAGCTGGCCGGCCACGCGGCCGATGGCACGGGCCGACCCTTCGACCACGGACAGCGCTCGGGGGTCGCCGGCGTCGGCCAGCGCGCACAACCGGGCCAGCGCGGCCTCCACGGCCAAGTGGTCCTCGGGGGGCACGGGTGGCAGAAGACCGAGGCCGGTGCCGGCGGCGACGAGGTGGACGGGGGCGCACGTGATGGCGATGCAGCCGCGGCCGCCGCAGTAGCAGCGGGGGCCGTCGGGGTCGCCGGTGAGGTGGCCGATCTCGCCGAGGTTGTCGGAGACGCCGCGCAGCACCTCGCCGCCGAGCACGACGCCGGCGCCTATGCCCGTACCGAGATAGATGAACGCGAAGTCGGTGAGCTCGCCGCCGCCGACCCAGAGCTCGCCGGTGGCCGCGGCGATGGTGTCCTTCTCCAGTACGACGGGCAGGCCGGTGCGGCTCTCGAGTTCGGCCCGCAGCCGCACCACGCCCCAGCCGCGCAGGTTGGGCGGTCCGACCACGGCGTCCGCCATGACCGGGCCGGGGGTCGACACGCCCAGGCCGGCCAGCCGGGGCAGGGGGATCCCGCGGCGGCGCACCAGGTCGCCGACGGCCTCGACGACGGCCCGCAACACGTCCTCGGGGCCGTCGGAGGAGGGCGTCACCAGCGACGCGTGCTCCTCGACCTCGCCGGCCAGATTGAGCAGCACCAGGCTCATCCGGGCCGGATCGATGTGCAGGCCCACCGAGTACTGGCCCTGGGGCACGATCCGGAACATCGTCCGGCGCGCGCCGGTGCCGGCCTCGGCGCGGCCGGCCTCCTCGATCAGCCCGGCCGCGACGAGGCGCCGGCAGATGTTGGAGACGGTCTGCCCGGAAAGCCCGGTGCGCCCGGACAGCTCCACCCGGTCGATGTTGACGTGCCGGCGCACCAGGTCGAGCACGAGCAGCTGGTTGTAGTCGCCGACCCGAGGCAGGTTCGATCCCCGCCGCTCCACTGCGCCTCCCCAGGTCGTATCGAGCTGATCACATCCTAGATTTCTAGCTTGCCGATAGGAAATCAATTTGATTGGGTGACGATGTCAGGGCAAGCGCCGATGGGCGGAGACCAGGGCAAGCGCCGAAAGGGAACCAGCATGAGACTCGCCAAGTCAGCCGTGGCCGCCTCGATGGCGGCCGCCGTTCTGCTCGGGCTCGCCGCCTGCTCGAGCGACGACTCCGGATCCGATGACGGCAAGGTCTCGCTGGTCTTCCGCCAGTTCGACCCGGAGAGCGAGATCTCCGGCCTGAAGACGGCGGTGGACGCGTGGAACTCGAGCCACCCGGACGTCCAGGTCAAGCTGGAGACGCTGAGCCCCAACAACATCCAGCAGTTCGCCCGCGAGGCCAACTCCGGCTCGGGCCCGGACATCGACCAGGTGGCCTTCGCCGACGTCGCGTCCGTGGCCAACCCGAAGATCCTCAAGCCGCTCGACGACTACCTGGCCAAGGACGGCGGCACCGGCGACCTGCTGGCCACCGACATGGTCACGTTCGAGGACAAGACCTGGGCCGTGCCGTGGACCGCCGACACGATGGCGCTGGTCTACAACAAGGTGAAGCTGGGCGCGAACAAGCCGCCCACCACCTGGGAGGAGCTCGCCACCACGGCCGCGAAGCTCAAGAACGGCTTCTGCTTCCCGGCGGCCGGCTCGGCGACCAGCGCGCAGTGGTTCGCGATCAACTACTACCTGTGGTCGCACGGCGCTCAGTTCATCAAGAAGGACGGCGACACCTGGACCACCGGCGCGACGCAGGACCAGGTGAAACAAGCCATCGACTTCTTCAACGGGCTGTTCACCTCGGGCGCGACGAGCAAGGCGCTGCAATCCGTGCAGGACTACAGCGACCCGTCCATCGTCAACGGGCTGGCCAACGGCACGTGCGCGATGAGCTACATGCCGCCGGCCACCTTCGCGACGCTCACCAAGCAGGCCGGTGACAAGGTGACCAGCGCGCCCATGCCGAGCGGCCTCACCGACGGCGCCACCCACCTCGGCGGCCGGGCGCTGGCGATCAACCGCAACAGCAAGCACCCCGACCAGGCGTGGGAGGTCATCAAGTACCTCACCAGCGCCGAGACGTTCAAGACCTACAACCAGTACCCGGCCTCGAAGGCCACGCTGACTGAGCTCAAGGTGCCCGACGCGCAGCAGGGGTACGTCCAGCAGCTGCCGCACTCGCGGTCGATGGCCCGCTACATCGGCTCCGAGCTGAAGGTCGCCGCGATCCAGCAGCTGGTCAACCAGCAGTTCTCCGCCGTCTACTCCGGACAGGCGTCGTCCGCGGACGCGGCCCGGGCGATCCTCGACGGGCTGGACAAGGGCCTCAAGGGGTGACCCGCGGCTCGCAGAGGCAGGCGTACGCGCTCACCACGCCCGCGCTGCTGGTCATCGGCGTGCTGTTCCTGTTCCCCGGCATCTACAACGTGGTGCTGGCGTTCCAGGACCTCACGCCGTACGACGCCCCGGGCGACGCGGAGTGGGCCGGCCTCGACAACTTCAAGGCGATCTTCACGGACCCGCAGATGGGGTCGGTCGCGTTCAACACGGTGTTCTGGCTGACCGCGGTGACCGTGGTGCTCCGGCTCGTGTTCGGGATGGGCCTCGCGCTGCTGCTGCACAGCCGCGTGCTGCAGCGGTGGCGGCTGCGGGGCCTCGCCCGCACGCTCGTGCTGGTGCCGTGGATGGTGCCGCCCGTGGTCGCCGTCGCCTGCTGGAAGTGGATCTTCGACGGGAACACCGGCGTGCTCAACCAGTTCCTGGTCGCGGTCCACGTGCTGCCCGAGGGCGTGCCGTTCCTGGCCCAGACCAACACGGTCTGGTGGTCGGTGATCGCCATCATCGTCTGGCGCGAGCTGCCGTTCGTGGTGATCGTGCTGCTCGCCGGCCTGCAGTCGGTTCCCGAGGAGCAGTACGAGGCGGCCGCGCTCGACGGCGCCGGCCGCGCGCAGTCGTTCCGGCACGTGACGCTGCCCAGCCTGCGCCCGGTCATCACCGTGGTGGTGCTCATGACGGTGATCCAGACCTTCAACAACTTCGTGTACGTGTGGCTGTCCACCGGCGGCGGCCCCGGCACGTACACGCAGGTGCTGGCGACCGAGCTCTACTCGCGGGCGTTCGTGGCCGACAGCCTCGGCGAGGGCGCCGCGATCGGCCTGGTGATGACCGCGGTGATGGCCGTGTTCGCGCTGGCCTACCTGCGCGCGAGCGACCCTGAGAGGCGCGAGGCATGAACCTGCGCGCGAGCGACCCGGAGAGGCGGGAGGCATGAAGCGGCGGCCCCGCGACCTGCTGGTGATCGTGCCGACGTTCGCGATCCTGTTCGTGATCGTCTTTCCGGTCCTCTGGATGGTGTTCACCTCGCTGCGGCCGGTGTCGGCGCTCGCCGCGGACCTGCCGGTGGGCGAGTGGTTCGACGGCCTGAGCTTCGACGCGTACGCCCGGCTCTTCAACGACTCCGGCTTCGCCCGCTACATCGGCAACAGCCTGCTGGTCTCCGCAATCAGCACCGTGTGCACGGTCGTTCTGGGCAGCTTCGCGGCGTACGGCCTCTCGCGGTTCCGCTGGCGGCTGCGCGCACCCACCCTCCTCGTCGTGCTCGCCACCCAGCTGCTGCCGTTCGTCGTGCTGATCTCGCCGATCTATCTGGCGTTCAGCGAGCTGGGCCTGCTCAACTCGTACGCCGGTCTGGTGGTCGTCTATGTCGCGATGACGCTGCCGCTGGCCATCTACCTGCTGATGGGCTACTTCGACACGATTCCCCGGGTGCTCGACGAGGCCGCGCGGATGGACGGCTGCTCCACCGCGGGCGTCATCTTCCGGGTCGTGCTGCCGATCGCGCTGCCCGGCATCGTCACGGTCGTCACCACCACGTTCATCTCGACGTGGGAGGAGTACTTCTTCGCGAGCGTGCTGATGACCGGCGAGGACCTCAAGACCGTCCAGGTGGGGCTGTCGTCGTTCTTCGGCGAGTACTCCACGGACTGGGCGATGATCATGGCGGCCGCCACCGTGGCCACCGTCCCCACCGTCATCCTGTTCTCCGTGGTCCAGAAACGCCTGGTCGCGGGTCTCGCCGCCGGGAGCGTGAAGCAGTGACCCCCAACGTCGTCATCATCTACGCCGACGACCTGGGCTACGGCGACCTCGGCTGCTTCGGCGCCGGCGAGCTCGACACGCCGGCGCTCGACGGGCTCGCCGCCGCGGGCGCCCGGCTGACCCAGTGGTACGCCAACTCGCCGGTCTGCTCGCCGTCGCGCGCCTCGCTGCTGACCGGCCGGCATCCGGCGCACGCCGGCGTCGAGGCCATTCTCGGCGGCTCGCGCGACACCGTGGGGCTGCCGCCGCAGTCCACCCTGGCCGGTCACCTGCGCGACCGCGGCTACGCCACCGGCATCTTCGGCAAGTGGCACCTGGGCGCCGACCCCGCGTACGGCCCGCTCGAACGCGGCTTCGACGAGCACTTCGGCTTCCGGGCGGGCTGCGTCGACTACTACTCGCACATCTATTACTGGGACAACCGCAACCCGGTGCACGACCTGTGGGACGGCGAGGACGAGGTCTGGCTCAACGGCGAGTACCTCACCACCGTGATCGCCCGCAAGGCCGTCGAGTTCATCGAGCGCGCGGACGGTCCGTTCCTGTGCTACGTGCCGTTCAACGCGCCGCACTACCCGATGCACGCGCCCGCGGAGTACGTGTCGCAGTTCGCGCACCTGCCCGAGGGCCGCCGGATGACCGCCGCGATGATCAAGGCGATGGACGACGGCGTCGCGGCGATCCTGGACGCGCTCGACCGCACCGGGCGCCGCGATGACACCATCGTCTTCATGTCCTCGGACAACGGACCCTCCATCGAGGAGCGCAACTGGCTCAACGGCGAGGAGGTCTCCTACGACGGCGGCTCGGCCGGCGGGCTGCGCGGGCACAAGGGCTCGCTGTTCGAGGGCGGCATCCGGGTGCCGGCGATCGTCCGCTGGCCCGGCGTGATCCCGCCCGGCACGCGCGACGACGTGGTCGGCTCGATGGCCGACGTCGTGCCGACCGTGCTGCACGCCGTCGACGGCGCCGAGCCGTCCGACCCGACGATCGACGGCCGCTCGCTGCTGCGCCGGCTCACCGGCGCGGACGCCGCCGCCGAACGCTGGCTGTACTGGGAGTACGAGGGCCAGCGCGCGGGCCGCCTCGGCGACTGGAAGGTGGTGCTCGACGCCTGCGAGAGCATGCAGGCGGAGGTGGCCGTGCCGGCCGCCCTGTACGACCTTGCCGCCGACCCGGCCGAGACCAACGACCTGTCGGGGACGCATCCGGAGCAGTTCGAGCGCATGCGCGGCGAGCTCGCGACCTGGGCGAGACGCTGCGCGGAATGGCGGTCCTGATGCACGACACCGCAGCGAACATCGAGACCCGCGTCGAGCGTTTCGTCCGTGAGCGCCTGTGGCCCGCCCTCGAGCGCCGCCGGAGGCCGCTGGACGTGACGGCGTGGGAGGTGCCCGACGAGCCCGTGCCGTTCGCCGAGGCCGTCCGGCAGACGTACGTCCCGACGGGCCCGGGCGCGCCCTGGAGCAAGCCGTGGGGCACCACCTGGTTCCACGTCACCGGCGAGGTCCCGCAGGGCTGGGGCGGGCCGGACGTCGTCGCGGAGGTCGTCGTCGACCTGGGCTTCTCGGCGCGCCAGCCCGGGTTCCAGGCCGAGGGGCTGGTCTTCCGGCCGGACGGCTCGATCGTCAAGGGCCTCGAGCCGCTGAACAACGCGGTCCCCGCCGGGCCGGGGCCGATCGACCTGTACGTGGAGGCGGCGTCCAACCCGGACGTGGCGGGCGACGCGTTCACGGCGCCCACCCCGCTCGGCGACAAGGCGACCGCCGGCAGCGAGCCGCTCTACACGCTGCGCCGCGTCGACCTGGTCGAGCGCGACCTCACGGTCTATCACCTGATGCGGGACGTGTGGACGCTGACCGGCCTGATGCGCGAGCTCGACCCGTCGCTGCCGCGGCGCGCCGAGATCCTGCGCGCGCTGGAGCGCATGTGCGACGCCGTCGACCCCGACCGGGTGGCCGAGACCGCGCGGGACGGGCGCGAGGCGCTGGCCGGGGTGCTCGCGTCGCCGGCGTACCCGAGCGCGCACCGGGTCGTCGCCGTCGGGCACGCACACATCGACTCGGCCTGGCTGTGGCCCACCCGCGAGACGATCCGCAAGTGCGCCCGCACGTTCTCCAACGTGCTGGCGCTCATGGACGAGTACCCGGACTTCGTGTTCGCCTGTTCCAGCGCCCAGCAGTACGCGTGGATCAAGCAGCACTACCCGGAGCTGTTCGAGCGGATCCGCGTACGGGTCGCCGAGGGCCGGTTCGTGCCGGTGGGCGGCATGTGGGTCGAGTCCGACACCAACCTGCCTGGCGGCGAGGCGCTGGTCCGCCAGTTCGTGCACGGCAAGGGGTTCTTCCTGCGCGAGTTCGGCCACGAGCCGGATGAGGTGTGGCTGCCCGACTCGTTCGGCTACACCGCGGCGCTCCCGCAGATCGTGCGTGCGGCCGGCTCGCACTCGTTCCTCACCCAGAAGATCTCGTGGAGCGAGACCAACCGGATGCCGCACCACACGTTCTGGTGGGAGGGCATCGACGGCAGCCGGGTGTTCACGCACTTCCCGCCGGTCGACACGTACAACTCCGACCTGTCCGGCGCCGAGCTGGCCCGCGCCCAGCGGCAGTACGCCGAGAGGGGGCTCAGCAACGTCTCGCTGGTGCCGTTCGGCTTCGGCGACGGCGGCGGGGGACCGACGCGCGAGATGATGGAGGCCGCCGCGCGCACCCGGTCGCTCGAGGGCTCGCCCACAGTGGAGGTCGGCACGCCGCAGCGGTTCTTCGACGAGGCCCGCAGCAGCCATCCGGCGCCCGCCACCTGGTCCGGCGAGATGTACCTGGAGCTGCACCGCGGCACCTACACCACGCAGGCGAGGACCAAGCAGGGCAACCGGCGCAGCGAGCACCTGCTGCGCGAGGCGGAGCTCTGGTGGGCCACCGCCGCGTGGCGCGGGCTGGGCGACTACCCGTACGAGGAGCTCGACGCGGCCTGGCGGACGGTGCTGCTGCAGCAGTTCCACGACATCCTGCCCGGCTCCTCGATCGCCTGGGTGCACCAGGAGGCGGAGCGCAACTACGCCGCGCTGGCCGGGCAGCTCGGCGCGCTGATCGACCGGGCGCAGCGGACACTCGCCGGGCCCGGCACTTCGCGGGTGCTCTTCAACGCCGCCCCCGTCGAGGCGGACGGCGTGCCGCCGCTCGCCGCAGCCGTCGCGACTCCGGCCGGCTGCGTCGCGCCCGTGGCCTCCGGCGACGGCTGGGTGCTGGACAACGGCGTGGTCCGGGCTGGATTCGACCGGGACGGGCTGCTCGTGTCGTTCCGCGCCGGGCGGGAACTGGTCGCCGAGGGCGAGGCGGCCGCGGTGCTGCAGGTCTTCCGCGACATCCCCAACCGGTGGGACGCCTGGGACCTCGACGCCCACTACCAGCGGCACGTCACCGAGCTGCGCGAGGCCGACGCGGTGGAGGCGGGCGCGGACGAGCTGGTCGTCCGGCGGTCGTTCCACCGCTCCACGTTCGAGCAGGTGTTCCGGCTCGCCGAGGGCGCCGACCAGCTCGACATCGAGACCTGGATCGACTGGCACGAGCAGGAGAAGCTGCTGAAGCTGTCGTTCCCGCTGGCCGTGCACGCCGACCGCGCCGCGTCGGAGATCCAGTTCGGGCACGTGCACCGGCCCACCCACGCGAACACCTCGTGGGACACGGCCCGCTTCGAGACCGCGGCGCACCGGTGGGTGCACGTCGGCGAGCCCGGCTTCGGCGCGGCGGTGGCGAACGACTCCACCTACGGGCACGACATCACCCGCCGCTGGACCGCGGACGGGCTCACCTGCACGCAGGTGCGGCAGTCGCTGCTGCGCGCGCCCCGCTTCCCCGACCCGCACGCCGACCAGGGCAGGCACGTGCTGCGCACCGTCCTGCGCGTGGCGCCCACCGTGCTGGAGGCGCTCGACAGCGGCTACCGGCTCAACCTGCCGGTGCGCGCGGTGGAAGGCGGCGGGCCGGTCGAGCCGCTGCTGCGGGTGTCGTCGCCCGCGGTGGTCGTGGAGGCGGTCAAGCTGGCCGAGGACCGTTCCGGCGACCTGGTCGTACGCCTCTACGAGGCGCGCGGCGGCCGGGCGTCGGCGCGCGTCGAGGTGTCGGAGTCGTTCGCCCGCGCGTGGACGACCGACCTGCTCGAGCGCGCGCCGGCCGAGCCCGTCGTGCAGACGAGCGCCTGGGCAGCCGACGAGCCGATCGAGATCTCGTTCCGGCCCTTCGAGATCGTGACGCTCCGCCTGAGCCGGGCCGCCTGAGCCGGTCTGCCGGCCCCGCACCGGCGGCTCCGGCCGAGGCCGGCGGGCTCAGGCCACGCCGGCCAGCGACAGCGCGTCCTTGACCATCTGGGCCGTCGCCTCCTCGGAGCTCATCCACAGCGGAACGGCCCGGGTCGGCACGCCGGCCACCTCGGTGGCGGCGTCCGAGGTGTCGACCAGCCAGCCGTCGAGGAGGCCGTCGCCCGAGCGGGCGCCGTAGAGGCCGCCCACGCCCGCCGCGGTGACCTCGACACCCAGGGTGGCCAGGCACTTGTCGGCCATGCCGCGGATCGGGGACTCGCCGATGATGGGCGACACGCCGACGACCGGGGCCGGCCCGCTCGCCACCGCGTCGCGGATCGCGCTCACCGCCAGGATCGGGGCGATGCTCACCACCGGGTTGCTCGGGGCGATCAGCACGACGTCGGCCCCGGCGATCGCCTCGAGCACGCCCGGCGCGGGCTCGGCCGCGTCGGCGCCGACGAAGACGAACCGGTGGGTGGGCAGGTCGCCGCGGTAGCGCACCCACCACTCCTGGAAGTGGATGGCCTTGCGCTCGCCGTCGACGTCGACCACCACGTGGGTCTCGAGCCGGTCGTCGGTGGCGGGCAGCATCGTGACGCCCGGCTGCCACCGGGCGCACAGCGCGGCCGTCACGGCGGAGAGCGGATAGCCCGCGTTGAGCATCTGGGTGCGTACGAGGTGGGTGGCC
This sequence comes from Actinoplanes sp. URMC 104, assembly GCF_051386375.1. Classification (NCBI taxonomy): domain Bacteria; kingdom Bacillati; phylum Actinomycetota; class Actinomycetes; order Micromonosporales; family Micromonosporaceae; genus Actinoplanes; species Actinoplanes sp. URMC 104. The sequence continues at coordinate 902,191 of NZ_JBPQTO010000004.1, forward strand.
GTGTCCTTGTCGCCCAGCCCGAACCACGACGGCTCGGCGCCGTAGGCGGCCAGCTCCTCCTTGACCACCCAGCTCTCGCCGACCCGGCCCCAGCCGCGCTCGGGGTCGTGGGCGCCGCCGAGCGTGTACATCACGCTGTCGAGGTCGGGACAGATCTGCAGCCCGTGCATGCGCACGTCGTCGCCGACGTTGACCACCGCGGTCACCTCGGCGCCGAGCGCGCGGGCCTGCGCGCGCACGCCGACGAGGAACTTCGCGCCGCCGATGCCACCGGAGAGGACCACGATCCGCATGCCGACATCCTTGCGCACCGGTGTGACCGCCCGGGTGCAGGGGCGGTCTACCCTGAGTCGATCTCGTCGACCGTCCGCCAGGGAGAAATGCCGTGACCAGCCAACCGCCGCCCGCGACGGGCGAGGGCAAACCGGTGGGCCCGTTGCTCCGACCGCTGCGCGACCTCGCGGCGTACGCGCTCGTCGGCGCGCCCGCCCTGCTGCTCCTGGTCGCGATCATCCGGCTGATCCCGGACGGCGCGAACCAGTTCGGCTACCGCACCCAGGACAGCTTCTACGGCTTCGTCAACACGGCCACGATCGCCATGCCGCTGGCCGCGGTGCTGCTGGCGCTGCTCGTGCACCCGCGGCACCCCAGGGCGCAGCTCATCACGCTGGTCGCCCTGGTGGAGTACGCGGTGATGGCGTTCTTCGGCGTGCTGTTCGGCCTGTTGATCGGGCTGATCAACCACGCCTCGAACAACGGCGCGCGGGTCGCCTTCGAGGAGCTGCTGGTGCGCGCGGCGTGGCTGGCCGTGTTCGGCGTGGCGGCGTACGCGGTCTTCCGCCTCTGGCAGGGCCTGTTCCAGGTGGCGCGGCCCAAGCCGCAGCCGGGCGTGTACGGCCAGCCCGCCTACAACCAGCCGGGCACCTACCCGGGCCAGCCGGGGTACGGCCCGCCGCCGGCCCCGGGCTCGTACCAGCCGCCCGGCCCCGGCGCGCCGTCCCAGTGGGGCCAGCCGCAGTACGGTCAGCCGGCCCAGCCGTACGGTCAGCCGCAGTACGGTCCGCCCGGCCAGCCCCCGCAGGGCTCGCCGCAGGGCCACGCGCAGCAGCCGCCCGCCTGGAACCAGCCCGCCGCGCCGATCCCCGCGTCGGCCCCGCCGGCACACCCGACGTCGGCCCCACCCGGCCCCTTCGCCCCGCACCCCGGAGCGTCGCAGCCCGGAGTCCCGCAGCCCGAAGTCCCGCAGCCCGGCGCCTCGTACCCCGGCGCTCCGCAGTCCGGCGCCACCACGGCGTTCCCGCACCCTGGCGCGCCCGGCCCCGCCGCCGGCGACGAGCGCACCGAGAAGATCCCCGACGATCGCCCCGGCTTCGGCCGCGCGGGCGAGGACCCGCCGCGCCGCTAGGCGTCGTGTCCTATCCCACTGCGGTTGCTCCGGTCGTGCCGGGGCAACCGCGGGCATTCCGGCCTAGGCTGCTGGGGTGACAGAGGTCAACACAGTCGGCACCCCCACGGAAGCGAGCATCCGTCGCGCGCTGCGCCGCGCGGCCGACGGCAAGGCGGTGGACGCCGACGAGGCGACCGCGCTGCTGGCCGCCACCGGGGAGCACTTCGACGAGCTCCTCACGATCGCCGGGCACATCCGCGACGCCGGCCTGCGGGAGGCCGGCCGCGCGGGCGTGGTCACGTACTCCCGCAAGGTCTTCATCCCGCTGACGCGCCTCTGCCGGGACAGGTGTCACTACTGCACGTTCGCCACGGTGCCGCACCGGCTGCCAGCCGCGTTCCTCGAGCGCGATGAGGTGCTCGAGATCGCCCGGCAGGGCGCCGCGCAGGGCTGCAAGGAGGCCCTGTTCACCCTCGGCGACCGGCCCGAGGAGCGCTGGCCCGCCGCCCGGCAGTGGCTCGACGAGCGCGGCTACGACTCCACCCTCGACTACGTGCGCGCCTGCGCGATCGCCGTGCTCGAGGAGACCGGCCTGCTCCCGCACCTCAACCCCGGCGTGATGAGCTGGGCCGAGCTGCAGCGCCTCAAGCCGGTCGCCCCCAGCATGGGCATGATGCTCGAGACCACCGCGACCCGGCTGTGGTCCGAGCCGGGCGGCCCGCACTACGGCTCTCCCGACAAGGACCCGGCCGTACGCCTGCGCGTGCTCGACGACGCGGGCCGGGTCGGCGTGCCGTTCACCACCGGCATCCTCATCGGCATCGGCGAGACCCCCGCCGAGCGGGTCGACGCGCTGTTCGCGATGCGCCGCACCGCCCGCGAGTACGGCCACATCCAAGAGGTCATCATCCAGAACTTCCGCGCGAAGCCCGACACGGCGATGCGCGGCATGCCCGACGCCGAGCTGCGCGAGCTGGCCGCCACGGTCGCCGTGGGCCGGATCATCATGGGCCCGCGCGCCCGCATCCAGGCCCCGCCCAACCTGATCGACGCCGAGTTCGCGCTGCTGCTGCGCGCCGGCATCGACGACTGGGGCGGCGTGTCGCCGGTCACGCCCGACCACGTCAACCCCGAGCGCCCCTGGCCGCAGATCGACCAGCTCCGCGAGCGGTCGGCGGCGGCCGGGTTCGAGCTGCGCGAGCGGCTGACGATCTACCCGGAGTACGTGCGCCGCGGCAACGAGGGCTGGCTCGACCCGCGCCTGGCGGCCCACGTGGCCGCGCTGGCCGGCCCCGACGGGCTCGCCCGCGAGGACGCCGAGGTGACCGGCCGGCCGTGGCAGGAGCCCGACGACGCGTACGCCTCGGGCCGCACCGACCTGTTCGCCACGATCGACACCGAGGGCCGCACGGCCGACCGCCGGTCGGACTTCGACGACGTCTACGGCGACTGGGACGAGGTGGCCGCCCACATCACCACCGAGGCTCCCCGCCGCCTCGAGAAGGACGTCCTCGCCGGACTGAAGCTGGCCGCGAGCGACCCGGCCAAGCTGCTGCTGCCCGAGCACGAGGACGCGGCGATGGCGCTGTTCAACGCCGACGGCGAGGCCCTCGACGAGCTGGCCCGCATCGCGGACGACCTGCGCCGGCAGGTCAACGGCGACGACATCACGTACGTGGTCAACCGGAACATCAACTTCACCAACGTCTGCTACGTCGGGTGCCGGTTCTGCGCGTTCGCCCAGCGCGAGCGCGACGCCGACGCGTACCGGCTCTCGGTCGACCAGGTGGCCGACCGCGCCGAGCAGGCCTGGCGGGACGGCGCGTCCGAGGTCTGCATGCAGGGCGGCATCGACCCCAAGATGCCCGTGACCGCGTACGCCGACCTGGTGCGCGCCGTGAAGCAGCGGGTGCCCGGCATGCACGTCCACGCGTACTCGCCGATGGAGATCGTCACCGCTGCGGCGAAGGCCGGCGTGCCGGTGCGCGAGTGGCTCGCCGAGCTCAAGGAGGCGGGCCTGGGCACGATCCCGGGCACCGCGGCCGAGATCCTCGACGACGACGTGCGCTGGGTGCTGACCAAGGGCAAGCTGCCCACCAGCGCCTGGGTCGACGTGGTGTCCACCGCGCACCAGCTGGGCATCCGGTCGAGCTCGACCATGATGTACGGCCACGTCGACCACCCGCGACAGTGGCTGGGCCACTTCCGGGTGCTGGCCGGCATCCAGGACGTGACCGGCGGCTTCACCGAGTTCGTGGCGCTGCCGTTCATCCACACCAATGCGCCGATCTATCTGGCCGGCATCGCCCGGTCGGGGCCGAGCTGGCGCGAGAACAGGGTCGTCCACGCGATGGCCCGGGTGCTGCTGCACGGCCGCATCGACAACATCCAGTGCTCCTGGGTGAAGCTGGGCGACGAGGGCACCCGGGTGATGCTCGACGGCGGCTGCAACGACCTGGGCGGCACCCTGATGGAGGAAACGATCTCCCGAATGGCTGGTTCCGAGCACGGATCGGCTCGCACGGTCGCTGAGCTCAAGGAACTCGCGGCCGCGGCGGGACGCCCGGCGGTGGAGCGGACCACGACCTACGGTCGACGGTAGGTCACAAAACGGGTTAAATTGGACTCATGCGGGCCGAGCCGCGTTACCTTCCGGGGCTCCGGAGAGATAGGGCAGGAACGGGACCACGACGCGCCGGAGGCGCGCCGGGGAAACGGGCCTATTTATCAGGTTCGGCTTGACGACGCACGTCTTACACGCGTGTAATTTCGGTGGGGTTGCGAGCTGAGGCGGCAGGAATATCCGACTTCGACTCGCAAAAAACACGCTGCGTGCGTGGGGGGTCAGCGCCGGCATTGCTGCCGGCGCGGAAATTGGGAGGCACGCCGATGGAAGCGCAGGTTGAAGGGGTCGACCTGCTCGGGGACGCGCCCGAGTGGCAGGAACGGGCGCTGTGTTCGCAGACGGACCCGGAGGCTTTCTTCCCGGAAAAGGGGGGGTCCACCCGGGAGGCGAAGAGGATCTGCGGCCGCTGCGAGGTCAAGGCCGAGTGCCTGGAGTACGCGCTGGGTCACGACGAGCGCTTCGGCATCTGGGGTGGACTGTCCGAGCGCGAGCGCCGCAAGCTCAAGCGGCGCGTCGCGTAGGACTCAGGACAGTTCGTCGGGATCCACCCCGAGCAGGTTGGCGACCTGCTCGATGATCACATCGTGGACGAGGTCGGCGAGGTCCTCGCGGTCCATCGCCCGGAATTCCAGCGGCCGCCGGTAGAGCACGATCCGTGGGGGGAGCTCCTGCCGGCCGGGGCGCCCGGGCAGCAGCCGGGCCAGCGGCACCTCGCCGTCCTCGAGCACGTCGGAGTCGTAGACGTTGAGCTCGGGCGGCACGTCCTCGACCGCGAACTCGACGCCCGCCAGCTCCTTGGCGTAGCGGCGCTCGAGCGTCTCGACCGTGTCGAGCACCAGGTCGTCGAAGATCTCCGCCTTGGTGCGCGCCAGGGGAACGGTGGCCGGCACCAACCGGCCGCGCAGTCCCCGGCCGTGGCGGTCGCGGCGGGCGGGATGGCCCGGGCCGGCCTTGCGCGCCAGCCTCGACGGGTCGGAGCGGCGGCGTTCGGGACTGGTGGTCACGCGGCAACTCTAGTCCTCCGACGGTGTGACCCGGAGCCATACCTGGTGCGGCGTGGTGGATTCGTCCCAACGGGGGCTTACGCCGGTAATTCGCCCCATCGGGTGCCGCGTGTCGGGCGGCCATGACCGAATCGTGATGCATCGTGGGTCGGCGTGTCGCGGGCCTTCCGCCCCCGCGCGGGCCGCCGGGGCGATAACGTGCCGCCGTGAGGTCACCACGGCGTTGCTCCCGGAACGGCTGTCCCCGACAGGCGGTCGCCACGCTGACCTACGTCTACAGCGACTCCACGGCGGTCGTCGGCCCCCTGGCTGCCTTCGCCGAACCCCACACGTACGACCTGTGTGAGCCGCACGCCCGCAGCCTCACCGCCCCGCGAGGCTGGGAACTGGTCCGGCACGACGGCGACTTCGCCCCGCCGCCGCCCACCACCGACGACCTGGTCGCGCTGGCCGACGCCGTGCGGGAGGCCGCCCGCCCGACGGCGCCACCCCCGCGCGCCGACGACGAGGAGCGCCTGCCGGGTCACCAGACCGGCCGCCGCGGCCACCTGCGGGTCATCCCGCCGTCCCACTGAGCCCTACGGCAGCGCGACGAGGGTGTAGCGCTTCTTGAGCCAGGGGAGCAGGCGGCGGTACGCCGCGATGGTGTCCGGCTGCGCGTAGTCGTGCGACAGCACGATCGCGCCCGGCCGGCAGTGCCGCTCGATGCGCGAGATCACGCGGTCGCGGTGCGCCGCGTCGCTCTCGCCCTCGGGGTGGTCCCAGTCGCGGGGGTCGACCCGCCAGTAGATCGACGTCATGTCCATCTGCTCGGCGACCGCGACCAGCCGGGGCGTGAAGTTGCCGCCCGGCGCGCGGAAATACTTGATCTTCGCGCCGGGCGTGGCGCGCCGGATCGCCGCGTTGGTGCGCTCCAGGTCGGCGCGGATCTTCGCCGCCGGGGCCTTGCCGATCTTGAGGCTGTGGTTCCAGGTGTGGTTGCAGAGCGTGTGGCCGCCCGCGACGATCTGCCGCACCAGCTCGGGGTGCCGCCGCGCGTTGCTGCCGACCAGGCAGAAGGTGGCCTTGACGTGGTGCTTGGCGAGCAGGCGCAGCAGTTTGGGCGTCTCGGCCGGGTCGGGACCGTCGTCGAAGGTCAGGGCCACCCCGCGGCCGCCGGTCAGCGTGAGGCTGCCGGCCGGGCCGCCGACGCGCGGGTTGCTGACCTTGCGGGCGGACGGATGCCCCGTCGGAGCGGACGGGGACCGGGTGGCGGGCTTCGCGGGCCTGGCCGGCTTGGCGGGCTTGCCGGTCGGCGCCGCCGCCGGTGCGGACGCCGCCGATGGCGGGGTTGCCTGTCGCGCGGCCAACCGGCCGGTGCCGCCCGGCACCGAGTCCGCGGCCGCACGCCCGGCCAGGCTGACGACCAGCATCACCACGCCGAGCAGAACCGCTTTCCTGACGCGCGACAACCGCAACACCGCCTCCCGGGACCGTCCCGCTGCTGACGATGCCGCCCGCAGGGCGCGGCCGGCCCGCGCGCGGATCGATGCGGCACGGTCGGGGGAGACGTGGGCCCAGCGTGCTCGCGCCAGCACCCTGCGGAGCAGGGCGGCGGCGTGGCGGTCCAGGGCGTTCAGCGCCTCCAGGAGCTCGGCTGGGCGGGGTCGGCGGGGGGCTCGCACGGATGTCCTCGGTGGTCGGGTGCTCGGTCACGGCAGCAGCGAACCGCCGCCGTCCCCCATTGATACGGGACGGCGGCGGTCAGCGGATCAGTTCGTGACTCTTCTCAAAGGAGACAGGGGAGGAAATCAGGCGAGCTCGGCCAGCTCCTCCTCGGTGAGCAGACGCGATCGGATGAGGAACCGTACGCCCTCGGGGGCCTCCAGCGAGAAGCCGGAGCCGCGCCCGGGGACCACGTCCACCGTCAGGTGGGTGTGCTTCCACAGCTCGAACTGCGAGGCCGACATCCAGAACGTGATCGGCTCGTCGACCCCGTCGACCCGCAGCGACTCGAGCAGCACGTCGGACTGGCCGGTGCGGAACTCGCCCTCGAGGTAGCACATGGGGGAGCTGCCGTCGCAGCACCCGCCGGACTGGTGGAACATCAGCGGACCGTGCTGTCCCCGCAGCTGCCGCATCAGGTCGGCAGCCGCGGGGGTCACGTCGACCCTGGTGGCTCCCATGGCCTAGAAGAAGCCCATCGCCTTGGGGCTGTAGCTGACGAGCAGGTTCTTGGTCTGCTGGTAGTGGTCGAGCATCATCTTGTGGTTCTCGCGGCCGATGCCCGAGTTCTTGTAGCCACCGAACGCGGCGTGCGCCGGGTAGAGGTGGTACGAGTTCGTCCAGACCCGGCCCGCCTTGATCGCCCGACCGGCCCGGTACGCGGTGTTGATGTCCCGCGTCCACACCCCGGCGCCCAGCCCGTACAGGGTGTCGTTGGCGATCTTGATGGCGTCCGCGTAGTCGGCGAACGAGGTCACCGACACGACCGGCCCGAAGATCTCCTCCTGGAAGATCCGCATGCTGTTGCTGCCCTCGAAGATCGTCGGCTGCACGTAGTAGCCGCCGGCCAGGTCGCCGGAGAGCTCGGCCCGGGCGCCGCCGGTGAGCACCTTGGCGCCCTCCTGCCGGCCGATGTCCAGATACGAGAGGATCTTCTCGAGCTGGTCGTTGGAGGCCTGCGCGCCGACCTGGGTGTCGGTGTCCAGCGGGTTGCCCTGCTTGAGGTTCTCGACCCGCTTCACGCCCGCGGCCAGGAAGTCGTTGTAGATGCTCTGCTGGATGAGCGCGCGCGACGGGCAGGTGCAGACCTCGCCCTGGTTGAGCGCGAACATCGAGAAGCCCTCGAGCGACTTGTCGTAGAAGTCGTCGTCGAGCCGGCTCACGTCCTCGAAGAAGATGTTGGGGCTCTTGCCGCCCAGCTCGAGCGTGACCGGGATGAGGTTCTCCGACGCGTACTGCATGATCAGGCGGCCGGTCGTGGTCTCGCCGGTGAAGGCGACCTTGGCGACCCGGTTCGACGAGGCGAGCGGCTTGCCGGCCTCGACGCCGAACCCGTTGACGATGTTGACGACGCCCGGCGGGATCAGGTCGGCCACCAGCGACATCCAGTAGTGGATCGACGCCGGGGTCTGCTCGGCCGGCTTGAGCACGACCGCGTTGCCGGCGGCCAGCGCGGGCGCCAGCTTCCACACCGCCATCAGGATCGGGAAGTTCCACGGGATGATCTGGGCGACCACGCCGAGCGGCTCGTGGAAGTGGTACGCGACGGTGTCGTCGTCGAGCTCGCCCGCGGTGCCCTCCTGGGCGCGGATCGCGCCGGCGAAGTAGCGGAAGTGGTCGATGGCCAGCGGGATGTCGGCGGCGAGCGTCTCGCGCACCGGCTTGCCGTTCTCCCAGCACTCGGCGACCGCGAGCTGCTCGAGGTTCTGCTCCATGCGGTCGGCGATCTTGTTGAGGATGTTGGCGCGCTCGGCGGCCGACGTGCGGCCCCACGCGTCGGCGGCGCCGTGCGCGGCGTCCAGCGCCTTCTCGACGTCCTCGGCGGTGCCGCGGGCCACCTCGCAGAAGTCCTGGCCGGTCACGGGGCTGGGGTTGGCGAAGTACTGCCCCTTCGCGGGCGGCACGTACTCGCCGCCGATGAAGTGGTCGTAGCGGGACTCGTAGCTGACGATCGACCCGTCGGATCCGGGCGGGGAATACACGGTCATGGCAGCCTCCGTACCTCTTGGGTACGGCCGACGTTAGTTACGCGCACGTTGCACAGACGTTGCAAGACTGGGCCAACCGGCGTCGCCTCCGGCTCGCGAGGACTGCGCCCCTCGAGGCCGGTGTCGGGGGCGCCGAAAACGGCCTCAGCTTCGCCTCGCCATTTTCGGAGCCCCCGACACCTGCGGGCGCAGTCCGAACTCGATGCTCAGCTCGTTGATGCGTGTGCGCGCCAGGGGATCGGCGGGGGTGAGGCGTGCGTACGCCTCCCAGAGCTCGAGATCGTCGGCGCCCCAGGGGGAGCGCAGCCACCGGTGCAGCAGGTCACGATCGCGGGCGGCGAGCAGCGCGGCGCGCAGCCGGTCGTCCACGAGGCGGCGCAGGCGCACCACCGCGGGGGCGTCGGACAGGGGCAGGAGCGGTCCCGCGTACGCCTGGAGGGCGTCGGCGATCCGGCCGCGCTCGACCAGGCGCGTGACCGTGCGGAAGTCGGCCTCCAGCTCGGCGCGCAGCCGATAGGGCCGCGACTCCATCAGCTCCGGTCCCAGCGTGCGCCGCAGCCGCGACAGCTCCGCCCGTACGGTCACCGGGCTCGCGTCGTCGCCGTAGAGCCCCGCCCCCAGCTCCTCGCCGGTGCGCCCCTCGGGGTGCGCGAGCAGCAGCACGAGCAGCTCGGAGTGCCGCCGGCCCAGACGCCACCGCCGGCCGCCGACGCTGAGCAGCGCCTCGTTGCGGCCCAGCGCGGTCACCGAGCCCGCGGTCGCCGTCGTGGTGAGATGGCCGCGCAGGTACGCCTCCGCGGCGAGCGCGGTGGCCCGCACGAGCGCGAGGCTGTGCGGGTTGGCCAGGTGGTCGCCGCCGGTCACGTCGATCGCGCCGAGCAGCCGCCCGGTGGCGGGATCGTGGATCGGCGCGGCCGCGCACGTCCAGCGCTGCACCGGGCGGCTGAAGTGCTCGGTCGCGAAGATCTGCAACGGGTGGTCGACGGCGAGCGCCGTGCCGGGCGCGTTCGTGCCCGCGTGCGCCTCGTCCCAGCGGGCGCCGGGCACGAAGTTCATCTGCTCCGCCCCGCGCAGCACCTTGGCCGTCCCCTCGACCCAGAGGAGCCTGCCGTACGCGTCGCAGACCGCCATCAGGTGCTCGCCGTCGTCGGCGAGGCCGCCCAGCAGGTCACGGAAGATCGGCAGCACCCGGGCCAGCGGGTGCGCCGCCCGGTAGGACTCCAGGTCGTCGTCGCTGAGCTCGATCGGGGCGGTCGCGTCAGGGCCGGGCAGCGCGACGGCCGAGCGCTGCCAGGACTCCGCCACGACCGACCGGATGGCGGGGGTGGTCGGCGCGGCGCCCGCCACGAACTGCTCGTGGGCGCGCCCGACCTGCCGTATGCGCTCGACGGGATCGGCGCCGGCGTCGAGGGCGAGCCACGGATTCGCCAAGGAGCACCTCCAGATCCACCCATCGTGACGCCGATCACGGCCGCCGACAAGCGCTGATCGATCCGGGGTGCCGGCAGTGATCTCATCACGTAACAGTGACGCTGCCTCGTTGCCACCTTGTCGTAGCCGTGCCTCCGCTACTCTCGGCCGCAACAAAAAGTGGTCCGAGGGGGAGCAGTGTCTGATCTGTCCAAGATCGTCAAGGCGTACGACGTCCGGGGCATCGTGCCGGACCAGTTCGACGAGGCGATCGCCCGGGCCCTGGGCACGGCGTTCGTCGAGATGCTGCGCGAGAGCGGCGACGACGCCGACCGGATCGTCATCGCCCACGACATGCGCGAGTCGGGCCCCGGCCTGGCCGCCGCGTTCGCCCGGGGCGCCAACGCCGCCGGCGCCGCGGTCGTCAACATCGGCCTGGCCTCCACCGACGAGCTCTACTACGCGTCCGGCTCGCTCGGCCTGCCCGGCGCGATGTTCACCGCGAGCCACAACCCCGCGCAGTACAACGGCATCAAGCTGTGCCGCGCGGGCGCCAAGCCGGTCGGCCAGGACAGCGGCCTCGCGGTCGTGCGGCAGCGCGCCGAGGCCCTGCTCGACGACCTGAACGGCGCGGCCGACGGACCGTCGCGGGTGGAGACCCGCGATCTGCTCACCTCGTACGCGGAGCACCTGCGCTCGCTGGTCGACCTGTCCGGCATCCGCCCCCTCAAGGTCATCGTGGACGCCGGCAACGGCATGGGCGGGTTCACCGTGCCCGCCGTCCTCGGCGACCAGGTGCTGCCCGCGCTGCCGCTCGAGATCGTCCCGCTCTACTTCGAGCTCGACGGCTCGTTCCCCAACCACGAGGCCAACCCGCTGGACCCGGCCAACCTGGTCGACCTGCAGCAGGCGATCCGCGAGCAGGGCGCCGACATCGGCGTCGCGTTCGACGGCGACGCCGACCGCTGCTTCATCATCGACGAGAACGGCGACCCGGTCTCGCCGTCCGCGGTCACCGCGCTGGTGGCCAAGCGCGAGCTGGCCAAGTTCCCCGGCAGCACGGTGATCCACAACCTGATCACCTCGGCCGCCGTGCCCGAGATCATCCAGGAGAACGGCGGCACGCCGGTGCGCAGCCGGGTCGGCCACTCGTTCATCAAGGCCGAGATGGCCCGCACCAACGCGGTCTTCGGCGGCGAGCACTCGGCGCACTACTACTTCCGCGACTTCTGGTTCGCCGACACCGGCATGCTTGCCGCGATGCACGTGCTCGCCGCGCTCGGCGGGCAGGACCTGCCGCTGTCCGAGTTTGCCGCCGAGTACGAGCGCTACGCCGCCTCCGGCGAGATCAACTCGACGGTCGAGGACGCCGCCGCCAAGACGGCCGAGGTCCGGGCGCACTTCGCCGGCGCGACCTTCGACGAGCTCGACGGCCTCACCGTGTCGCTGCCCGACGGCGCCTGGTTCAACCTGCGGGCCTCCAACACCGAGCCCCTGCTGCGGCTCAACGTCGAGGCGCCCAAGCCCGACCGCATGGCGTCGCTGCGGGACGAAGTGCTCGCCATCGTCCGCAGTTAGGATCGTGGAGCCCAGCCTTCGCCGTCATGTAAGGAGCCGTTCGGTGGCCCTCGATCCGCAGCTGTTGGACATACTGGCCTGTCCGGACACGCATCACGCGCCGCTCACCCACGACGCCGACGCGCAGACCCTCACCTGCACCGAGTGCGGGCGTGTCTTCGAGATCCGCGCCGACATCCCGGTGCTGCTGCTCGACGAGGCCCGCACGCCGGGCGGTGCGGCCTGATGGCGGGTCCGCTGGAGGGCGCCGCCGGCGTGCACGGTCATCGGCACGCCGACGAGTCGCTGCTGGACGACGAGCAGTCGATGCTCGCCAACGACCCGGGCGGCATGCTGCGCGCCACGGCGTCGGCCGGGGCCCAGGTGCGCGAGGCGGCCGCGCTCGCCGCGGAGACCGACCTGAGCGTGCTCGCCGACGAGGGCCGCCCGCGCGCGGTCGTCGTCGCCGGCATCGGCACGGCCGGGCTGACCGGCAGCATCCTGTCGACCGTGGCGGGCCCGCGCTGCCCGGTGCCGATCATCGGCCACCGCAGCGCCGGCGTGCCCGGCTGGGTCGGCGCCGCCGACGTGGTCATCGCCGTGTCCGCCTCGGGCCGCAGCCCCGAGGCCCTGGCCGCCGCCGAGGCCGCCGCCCGCCGCGGCGCCCGCCTGGTCGCGGTCGGCAACCCCGACTCCGAGCTCGAGGCGGTGGCCGCCCGCGCCCGCGCGCCGTTCATCCCGGTACCGCGCCGCGCGCCCGCCCGCGCCAGCCTGTGGGGCCTCGCCGTCCCGGTGCTGCTGGCCGCCCGGGCGATCGGCCTGGTCAAGGTCAACGAGGCCGACCTGGCCGAGACCGCGACCCGGCTCGACGCCGACGCGGAGCGCTGCCGTCCCGGCGCCGACTCGTTCGTCAACCCGGCCAAGGCGCTCGCGCTCGGCCTGGCCGGCTCGATCCCGATCGTCTGGGGCTCCTCGCCGCTGGCCACCGTGGCCGCCCGGCGCTTCGCCGAGACCCTGGCGGCGAACGCGCGCTATCCCGTGATGGCCGGCGCGCTGGGCGAGGCCGGCCGGGGCCGGGTGGGCCTGCTCGACGGCGTCTTCGGCGGCTTGGCGGAGTCGTCGCGCGACATCTTCGCCGACCCGGGCGACGACGACGACGAGTCGAGCGCGACCCGCCTGCGGCTGGTGCTGTTCCGCGACGGCGGGCTCAACCCCGAGGAGGACGCGGACGAGCCGGTCGCCGTCGAGGAGCGCCGCGCCGACGCCGTGCAGACGCTGGCCGAGCGGCGCGGGGTGCGCTGCGACGTGCTCACCGCCGAGGGCGGCTCCGCTCTGGAACGGCTCGCCTCGCTCACCTCGGTACCCGACTTCGCCTCGCTCTATCTGGCGCTCGCCCACGGGCTCGACCCGATGGCCGTGCCCGCGATCAGCGAGATGAAGGAGCTTTCAAACCCTTTGCCCGAGGGAATGCAGTAACTCGACGTCACCTCGAGCACAGCGGAGCCACAGCATGAGCGCAGAAGGCGGTACCAAGGCAATCCTCGCGGCCCTGACCGCGAACCTCGGTATTGCGGCCACGAAGTTCGTCGCCTGGTTGCTGACGAGCTCGTCGTCGATGCTGGCCGAGTCGATCCACTCGGTGGCCGACTCGGGCAACCAGCTGCTGCTGCTGGTCGGCGGCAAGCGGTCGCGCCGCCAGGCGACCCCCGAGCACCCGTTCGGCTTCGGCCGGGAGCGCTACATCTACGCGTTCATCGTCTCGATCGTGCTGTTCACCCTCGGCGGGCTGTTCGCGCTCTACGAGGCGTGGCACAAGATCAGCGAGCCGCACCCGATCGAGAGCTGGCAGTGGGTGCCGATCGTCGTGCTCGTGGTCGCGATCGGCCTCGAGACGTACTCGTTCATCACCGCGATCCGGGAGTCGAACCGCACCCGGGGCAACACCTCGTGGGTCGACTACGTGCGCCGGGCCAAGGCGCCCGAGCTCCCGGTCGTGCTGCTCGAGGACTCCGGCGCGCTGCTCGGCCTCGTGTTCGCGCTGTTCGGCGTGGCGATGACCCTGATCACCGGCAACGGCGTCTGGGACGGCATCGGCACCGCCATGATCGGCCTGCTGCTGGTGGCCATCGCCGCGATCCTGGCGATCGAGACCAAGAGCCTGCTGATCGGCGAGGGCGCCAACCCCGAGGCCACCCGCAAGATCGAGCAGGCCGTGCTGGCCGGCGAGGGCGTCGAGCGGATCATCCACATGAAGACGCTGCACCTCGGCCCCGAGGAGCTGCTCGTCGCCGTGAAGATCGCCGTGCCGCGCGCCGAGCGGGCCGAGGAGCTGGCCCGGCACATCGACGAGACCGAGGAGCGCATCCGCGAGGCCGTGCCGATCGCCCGCATCATCTACATCGAGCCCGACATCTACCGCCCGGGCGCGGCCGCTCCCGCCACGGACGCCACCGCGGTGTCCTCGGCGCCGTCGCCCACCGCCTGATCCTCGCTCCCGTCCACCAGCCAACCGGATAAGGGCTACTTTTTCCGTCATGAGCGTGTTTCCGCTGACCGGGGCCGTCCGCCCGTACGCCTGGGGTTCCCGCACCATCATCGCCGAACTGCAGGGCCGGCCCGCGCCGACCGACGAGCCGGAGGCCGAGCTGTGGCTGGGCGCCCACCCCGGCGACCCGGCCACCGTGCAGGCGCCCGGCGGCCCCGTCAGCCTCGAGACGCTCATCGCCGACGACCCGAAGGGCCAGCTCGGCGCCGAGGTGGTCGAGGCGTTCGGCCCGCGGCTGCCGTTCCTGCTCAAGGTGCTCGCGGCCGAGGCGCCACTGTCGCTGCAGGCCCATCCCGACTCCGAGTACGCCGAGCAGGCGTACGCCCGGCAGGAGGCCGACCCCAGCCTGCCGAAGAACTACACCGACGCGCACCACAAGCCCGAGATGCTCGTCGCGGTCACCCCGTTCGAGGCGCTGTGCGGCTTCCGCTCGCCCGCCGCGGCCGCCGACGCCCTCGAGGCCTTCGGCGTGCCCGGCCTGGCGCCCGTGGTCGAGGCGCTGCGCTCCGGCGACCTGCGCAAGGCCGTCCACACGCTGCTGACCTGGCCCGCCGAGGACCGCAACGGCCTGATCGCCGCGGTCGTGGCCGCCGCCGGCGCCGCCCCCGCCGACCACCCCCAGGCGCCGTCGTTGGCCCTGGCGTCCCACCTGGCCGCCCACTATCCCGGCGACCCCGGCGTGCTGGTCGCGCTGCTGCTCAACCACGTGCGGCTGGCCCCCGGCGAGGCGATCTGGATGCCCGCCGGCAACCTGCACGCCTACCTGCGCGGCGCCGGCGTCGAGCTGATGGCCGCCAGCGACAACGTCCTGCGCGGCGGCCTCACCCCCAAGCGCGTCGACGTCGACGAACTCCTGAACGTCCTGCGCTTCGAGGTCCTCGACGACCCGATCCTGCCCGGCGCCGAGGCGGCCCCCGGCGTCACGACCTGGTCGGTGCCGATCCCCGACTTCGTCCTGTACCGCGTGGACCTCGACGGCACCCGCCCGCCCACCGAGGTCCCCGCCACCGGCCCGCGCATCATCCTGGCCACGGCGGGCGACATCTTCGTCGGCGAGAGCGTCGACGGCACCCCCGTCGAGCTCACCCCCGGCGCCGCCGCCTACGCCCCCGCCGACGCGGGCCTCATCAAGGTCGCCGGCACCGGCCAGGCCTTCGTGGCAGCCGTCCCTTCCTGACCCGCCCACCCGCGCCGCGGCGCCGTCCTCCCGCGCGCCGCCCGCGGTGCCTGTCACCTGCCGTGCG
Organism: Actinoplanes sp. URMC 104; assembly: GCF_051386375.1. NCBI lineage: Bacteria > Bacillati > Actinomycetota > Actinomycetes > Micromonosporales > Micromonosporaceae > Actinoplanes > Actinoplanes sp. URMC 104. The sequence continues at coordinate 917,656 of NZ_JBPQTO010000004.1, forward strand.
CTGCGCGCGCCGCCATCGTGCCGCGCCCGCCGCTGTCTTTGCGCGCTGTGCCCGCCGCGCGCTATGCGCGCCGGTTGCCTGCTCGCTGTGGCCGCCGCCATCGTGCCGCGCCCACCGTTCTTCTGTGCGCCGTTGCCGCTCCCTGCGGTGCCCGCTTCCTGCGATTCCTGCTCGCTGCGGTGCCGCCGCGCGCCGTGCCCCGTCGTTCTCTAGTCCGCTGTCGCGGGGGCGGCGGCGGCCGCTGAACTCCACGTGCTGTCGCAGGAGCGGCGCCTGGTGATGCCGACGGTCGGCTCGGCCCCGCAACGCCGCCCTTGAAGCGGTTTGGTTAGCTGATCGAGGTCGTCGGCGCCCACTCTGGGTTGCCCTAAGAGGCAGTCAAAACAGGAAATTTCCGGATCTGCTTGACACGGTCTGTGCGGAGTGTGAATCTATAACCACGCAGCGTCATTGGTGATCGGGGGGTCCCACGGACGCGCGCGGTACCAAACCGGGGGGATGAACGGGGCGGCGGGCTCAGGCCTGCCGTCCCGTTCGCTATGCAGGGCTCACCGCCGCACCGTCGGCCGTTCAGAGCCCACCGGCCGCGCGCAACCCGCCGTCGTTGCCCGAAGTGGCCGGCCGCCCGAAGCTCGCGCCCGGCCGCATGGGCCGACAGCCAGTCGCTTGGGCCGGCAGTCAGTCGCCTGGATCGGCAGCCAGTCGCCCGGGCTGGCAGCCAGTCGCCCGGGCTGGCAGCCAGTCGCCCGGGCCGGCAGCCAGTCGCCTGGACCGGCAGCCAGTCGCCGGACCGGCAGCGGCCGTTCGAGGCCCTCGACTCGTCGCCGTCCGGACCGTCTGCCATCGAACGCGACGACAGTGATCCACCGGCGGGTCGCAGTCGCCGGCGCCAGGGACAACCGCCGTGGGCCCGACCGAGTGAATGGCAAGCCGGACAACCGCGGCGTCCGCCGCCGGGCCGGGGGCACGCCGAAGATGGCGAGGACCCCGTCCGCCCGCCGAACGGGGCCTCTCCTTCGGGCCGCAGGTGTTTGCCGCCACCTTCGGACCCGTCGTTCCCCTCCATTACTTCATGGCCCCTGACCTGCTTGCAAGTGCATAGCGTGGGATGCAAGTTGCAGACAGCGACCACCGTGCCGTTATGGTGTTGCGCATGGCGAGGGCAACGTCGACGGCTCGGCGCGAGCTCGGCAACGAGCTGCGCCGGCTCCGCGGTGACCGCCGGGCGGCCGACGTGGCGACGGCGCTCGGCTGGTCGGAGTCCAAGCTCAGCCGCATCGAGACCGCCCACACCGGCATCACGGAGCCCGACCTCGACCGGCTGCTGACGGCCTACGGCGTACGGGTGGAAGACCGTGACCGCCTGCGCGACCTCGCCCGCCGGGGCCGCGCGCGGGCGTGGTGGACGCCGTACCGGTCGTCGGTGCCCGACCCCTACGACGAGTACGTCGCGCTCGAGGCCGAAGCCGTGCTCATCAGCGAGTGGGAGTCGCAGGTGGTGCCGGGGCTGCTGCAGACCGACGAGTACGCCCGTGCCGTGATCGAGGTCGGCGCCGACGTGGGCGCGGCCGAGACGATCCAGCGCCGGCTCGCGCTGCGGATGGCCCGGCAGGCCGTGCTGACCCGGGAGCCGCCGCCGACGCTGCGGATCGTGGTGGACGAGGCGGTGCTGCACCGGCAGGTGGGCGGCCCGGGTGTGCTGCGCCGCCAGCTGGCCCGGCTCGTCGAGGCCAGCAGCCGGCCCGGCGTCGAGCTGCTCGTGCTGCCGTTCAGCGCCGGCGCGCACGCCGGGATGACGGAGCCGTTCATGGTGCTCGAGTTCGCTCCGGGCACGCGCGCCGCCGTCGTCCACATCGAGGGCCTGACGGGTGGTCTCTTCCGGGTGAAGCCCGCCGATGTCGACGTCTACCGCGACGCCCTGTCTGACCTGCGGGAACGCGCTCTTTCCGCAGAGATGAGCCGAACGGTTATCGCTGAGAGGGAGGAAGCGCTCCGCTACTCGACCGCTTCGTGAGTTCCAATGGACACGCACTCTTACTTCACCGAAGGGAACCCACGATGCAGGACGCCACCCTCACCTGGCGTAAGAGCACTCGCAGCGGAGCCGCCGGCCACTGCGTCGAGGTTGCGACCGTTCCGTCGAGCGTGCTGGTGCGCGACTCGAAGGACGTCACCGGTCCGGTGCTCGCCTTCGGCGACGCCGACTGGGCCGGCTTCATCGCCGGTGTCCGGGCCGGGGAGTTCGACCGGCCCAGCGCCTGATCCGCGCGGACAGCCTGCCGGGCGGCCCCCGTCGTGGGGCCGCCCGCTTGCGTGTCGCGGGGCCTCGATCTACGCAAGATCGGCCCCGGGGTACATGGGGTGCGGGAGGACAGTGCAATATTGGACCGCATGAGAGCCCGGGTACTCGTCGTCGATGACGATCCAGCGCTGGCCGAGATGCTCGGCATCGTCCTGCGGAGTGAGGGATTCCTGCCCTCGTTCGTCGCCGACGGCGAACGCGCCCTGGCCGCCTTCCGCGAGAACCGGCCCGACATCGTCCTGCTCGACCTGATGCTGCCCGGCATGAGCGGGATCGACGTGGCCCGCGCGATCCGTGCCGAGTCCGGTATCCCGATCGTGATGCTGACCGCCAAGAGCGACACCGTCGACGTGGTGCTGGGTCTGGAGTCGGGCGCCGACGACTACGTGGTCAAGCCGTTCAAGCCCAAGGAGCTGGTGGCGCGCATGCGAGCCCGGCTGCGCCGCGGGGAGGACGCTGCTCCCGAGATGCTCACCATCGGGCCGCCGGGCAACCAGATCACCATCGACGTGCCCGCGCACACGGTGTCGCGCGACGGCGACGAGGTGAAGCTGACCCCGCTCGAGTTCGACCTGCTGGTGGCGCTGGCCCGCAAGCCGCGCCAGGTGTTCACCCGCGAGGTGCTGCTCGAGCAGGTGTGGGGATACCGGCACGCGGCCGACACCCGGCTGGTCAACGTCCACGTGCAGCGGCTGCGCGCCAAGATCGAGCCGGACCCGGAGCGGCCGGAGATCATTTTGACCGTACGGGGAGTCGGCTACAAGGCCGGCACCGCGTAGGAGCCCCGAGCGGCTAACCTTGCCGCGTGCGCGCTCCGGCCTGGCTCCCGCTTCCGGTTCGCCGCATCCTGCGGGTGGTGCGGCGCTACTGGCGCGTCCTGGTGCGCCGGTTCGCGGTCTGGTCGTCCCCGGCCCGGCGCGCGTGGCGGCGTTCGCTGCAGCTGCGCGTCGTCGCCCTCACGCTGGTGGCGTCGAGCCTGCTGGTGGGCGCGTTCGGCTGGTTCATCGCGGAGCGCAGCGCCAACATCCTGCTGAGCCGGACGCAGGACGAGGTCCAGATCTCGATGCGCAACAAGGTGGCGTACGCGGAACAGCAGCTCAGCGTCCACCCGACGGCACGCGACCCCCGGCTGCCCACCACGTTCACCACGATCGTCAGCCAGCTGGCCGACGGCGACCCCGCCGAGTCCGGCGGCTCGGTCCTGTCGATGCGCGCCGGGCAGTACGCCGACCTGCTGCCGGTCAACCTGCCCAACAACGTCGACACCGAGCAGCTGGTCACCCCCGAGCTGATCCGGCGGGTGTCCGACGACGGCAAGGTGGCCCGGCAGATCGTCACCGCCCGCGTCAACGGGCACACCACCAAATACCTGGCCACCGGCTCGCCCGTGCCGACCAGCTTCGGCCACGTCGAGCTCTACTACCTCGTGCCGCTGACCACCGAGGACAGCGCCGCCGCCCAGATCCGCGCGACGGTGCTGGCCACCGGGCTCGCGCTGGTCATCATGCTGGGCGTGATCGCGGGCCTGGTGACCCGGCTGGTCGTCACCCCGGTGCGGGTCGCGGCGCGCACGGCGCAACGGCTCAGCGCCGGCCTGCTCGACCAGCGCATGAAGGTCGACGGCGAGGACGACCTGGCCCTGCTCGCCGCGTCGTTCAACCAGATGGCGGCGAACCTGCAGCGTCAGATCGTCCGGCTCGAGGAGCTGTCGCGGCTGCAGCGCCGGTTCACCTCCGACGTCTCGCACGAGCTGCGGACCCCGTTGACGACCGTACGCATGGCGGCCGACCTGATCTTCGCCGAGCGCGACGAGTTCGACCCTGCGGTCGCGCGCAGCGCCGAGCTGCTGCAGGCCGAGCTCGACCGGTTCGAGAGCCTGCTCACCGACCTGCTCGAGATCAGCCGCTTCGACGCCGGCTTCGCCGCGCTCGACGCCGAGCACACCGACCTGGTGCCGATCGTCGAGCGGGTCGCCGACCGGCTGTCCGGGCTCGCCGAGCGGGTGGGCGTGACGATCGAGCTGCGGCTGCCCGACACGCCGGTGATCGCCGAGATCGACCCGCGCCGGGTCGAGCGCGTGCTGCGCAACCTGGTCGGCAACGCGGTCGAGCACGGCGAGGCCCGGCCGGTGCAGATCACGCTCGCCAGCGACGACGCGGCCGTGGCGGTCACCGTCCGCGACCACGGCATCGGCCTCAAGCCGGGCGAGGAGCGGCTGGTCTTCAACCGGTTCTGGCGGGCCGACCCGTCGCGCGCCCGGCAGACCGGCGGCACGGGCCTGGGCCTGTCGATCAGCGCCGAGGACGCGCGCCTGCACGGCGGCTGGCTCGAGGCCTGGGGCGCGCCGGGGGAGGGCGCCCAGTTCCGGCTCACGCTGCCGGTGCGCTCGGGCGACCGGCTGCTGGCGGCGCCGTTGCCGCTGATCCCGCGCGACCGGGAGCCGGTGCTGTCGCCCGCGTCCGGCGAAACCGCCGAGCCGAAGGCCGAGGTGGTCTGACATGAGACGCCTGCTCTGCGCCGCGGCGGTGCTGGCCACGCTGCTGGCCGGCGGCTGCGGCATCCCCGACGAGAGCGACGTGACGGTTGTCGGCGACGGACCGGCGGCCGGCGTGTCGGTCGACTACGGCGGCGAGACCCCGGTGCAGAACTCCCGGGAGGACACCGACGACCTCAAGACGTTCGCCGACAACTACCTCAAGGCCGCGGCCGGCGATCCCGACACGTCCGTCAACCGGGTCAAGGCGTTCCTCGCGCCGGAGATGGCGGCCAGGTTCCCGGCGCAGTCCGACATCGAGGTCTTCCGCCCGACCGAGGACCCGCTCTACTCGCCGAGCGATCCCGAGATCACCTACATCGGGCAGGTCGTCGGCACGCTCAAGAGCAACGGCGTGCTGGAGCCCGCCGACGCCACGTCCGGCCCGCAGCGGTACACGCTGCGCATCGGCCCGGTGGAGGGTCACGACGGGTTGTACGTGCTCAACGCGCCGACCAAGATGCTGATGGCCGACGTCACGCTCGAGGCGTTCTACGGGCGCCGCACGATCTACTGGTGGAACAAGGACAACACCGGCCTCGTCCCCGACCTGCGCTACATGCCGCGCACCGTGCCCACCGTGCAGCAGCCGACGACCATCCTGGGCTGGCTCACCGGTCAGCCCGCGTCGTGGCTCGCCGACGCCGTCAACACGCTGCCCCAGGGCACCCAGGCCGCCGACAACGTGCCCGCGATCACCAACGACACCCTCGAGATCCGGCTCAACGAGAAGGCCCTGCCGCCGGGCGCCGACGCGGGGGCGCTCGACCGGCTGCGCAGGCAGCTGCAGTGGTCGATGCGGCCCGTCCCGCGCACCATCACCATCGCGGTCGGCCACAACGATCCGGTGCGCGTCACCGATGGCGAGTACCTCGACAGCAACCCGGCGTACCGGGTCGCCGACGTGCCGGAACGGTTCGCCCTCTTCGACGGGGCGATCCGGCGCCTCAAGGAGACGCCGCACGAGACCGATCCGGTGCCGGTCCTCAAGATGGCGGCGAACAAGAGCATCGCGTCCGCCGCGATCAGCGCGTCCCCGACCCGGGCGTACGCCGCCGTCGTGACCGGTCCGGCCGGCGCACGGCAGCTGCGGGTGGCCCAGGCGCCGCTCGGGGAAGAGGCCGACCTCGTCCAGGTGGGCGGTCTGCCCGGCCCGCTCGGCATGCCGGTGTGGGCGCAGGTGCCGCCCGGTGACGAGGCCGACCGGGCGATCGGGCTGATCACGTCGAACGGGCGGATCTACAGCTTCGACGCCGCAGGGTCGCGGGCCGAGGCGGTCGACTGGCAGGGCGGGCCGGGCGCGGTCACCGCGCTCGCCGTGGCGCCCGACGGGCGGCAGGTCGCGGTGGTCAGCGGCGGCCGGCTCTACCGTGCGGTGCTCGACACCAGCGGCGACGACATCGTGCTCAGCGCGCCCCAGCGGGTGCTGCCGCCGACGGTCAAGGCCGTGGCGGCGGTGGCCTGGATCAGCGAGACCCAGCTGGTGATCGCGGGCGTGCGGCCCAACGGCCGCTACACGGTGTTCGACATGACCGCCGACGGGGCGGTCTCCACGCCGCGCCTCGACGACATCGGCGCCGAGCCGGTGACGTACCTGGCGGCGTACCCGATGAACCCGGTGAACGGCGAGCGCTACGCCGTCGAGGCGTACGTGGCCGGCAACAAGGCCTTCGACGTGCAGAGCGGCCCCGTCTCCATCACGCCCGGGCACATCGCAGGTCTGACGGCGCCGCCACGGGCCGGCTTGAACCCGACCAACCCGTTCTTCCTGGGCTGAGCCGGACGAGCGCGTGGCCGGCCTGCTGGGTGATCTCGCCGACCTGGTGCTGCCGGTTGCGTGCGCCGGGTGCGACGCCGAGCGGGTGCCCCTGCGGTACGGCGCCTGCGCGGCCTGCGCCGCCCGTCTCGAGGCGCTCAGACCTTTCCGTACGGCGCCCGAACCGCCGCCGCCCGGTCTGCCGGTCTGCGTGGCGGTGGGACCGTACGAGGGCGCCCTGCGCGGTGTGCTGCTCGCCTACAAGGAGAGGGGGCGGCACCGGCTCGCGAGGCCGCTCGGCGCGCTGCTGGCGTCGGCGGTGGCCACGCTCGCGCCGCGGGGCACACCGGTGACGCTCGTGCCCGTGCCGTCGACCGCCGCCGCGGTCCGGGAGAGGCACGGCGACCACATGGCGCGGCTGGCCGGGCACACCGTCCGGCGGCTGCGCGAGGCCGGCTGGGACGCCCGCGTCAGCCGTCAGCTCGAAGCGTTACCGCGTCCCGACTCCACGTCACTGAGCGTGGCCGGACGCCGTGCCGCAGCTGACAGTTCGCTGCGAATTCGCGGGCCCCGAATCGGCGTTCCGCGGCGCGCCGCGCCGCGGAAAGGCACGCTGGTGATAGTCGACGACATCGTCACGACCGGGGCCACCCTGGCCGCGGCGACGGGCCGGCTCGAGGAGGCGAAGATGCAGGTCGCAGGCGCTGCGGTGCTGTCCGCCACCCGGTTGAGGCGAGGTTCCCCCTTCCGCTGCGCCGGATTCCCGCCCAGGGGTGCAGATAGGGCGCAATGCAGGGGATCCGGTATCCCTAACGAGGGGTGACGCGGGAGCATCGGCACGTTAGCGTCTTGGTGACGAGGGTATGAGGTTCGCCTCCTACCCGTCCTGCCTCCAGGCGCAGCGTTCCGCGAACGCGCACCGGAAAGGAGTCGTCTCATCCGTGATCGGTCACGTCCGGTGAGTCGGCCGAGAGGCTGACCACGACGTCGCCGAATACAGCACCGACAGCACCGCGTGTAGTTCGGCGCCCCCGGCCCCCTGTTGAGGGCGCCTGCACGACCAGAACACGTTGGGGGAGGTCACGAGTGGACATTGTCGTCAAGGGCCGCAACGTAGAGGTTCCCGATCACTATCGGGAACACGTCGCCGACAAGCTGAGCAAGGTCGAACGCTACGACCAGAAGCTGATCCGGGCGGACGTCGAGCTGTTCCACGAGCGCAATCCGCGCCAGTCGGACAAGTGCCAGCGAGTCGAGATCACTGTCATGACGAGGGGCCCGGTCATTCGCGCCGAGGCCTGCGCCAAGGACTTCTACGCAGCCCTGGACTGCGCCATCACCAAGCTCGACGGCCGGCTGCGGCGTTCCGCGGACCGGCGCCGGGTCCACCGCGGGCGTCACGCGCCCCTCTCGGTGGCGGCGGCCACCGCCGGCCTGCCCACCGACCTCGACCTGGCCCAGGCGGCCGGGGAAACGTCATCGGTCGCCACCGCCCTCGCGGAACACGACGAGGACCAGCCGTGGCGCATCGTGCGCGAGAAGGAACATCCCGCCGACCCGATGACCGTCGACGACGCCCTCTTCCAGATGGAGCTCGTCGGCCACGACTTCTACCTGTTCCTCGACAAGGACAGCGGCCGTCCCAGCGTCGTCTACCGCCGGCGCGGCTATGACTACGGCATCCTGTCGCTGGACACCACGGGCTAGTCACCCATCCCGGCCGAGGGCCTTCAGTTCAGGAGGTCCTCGGCGAGGAGGAGGTACTGCACGTCGTCGACCCGTGTCCCGTCCGGGCCGGGCAGCCGGGCGCGCAGGTAGGCCTCCCGGTGGAAACCCGCCTTCTCCAGCACCCGCTGCGAGCCCAGGTTCGATGGCATCGTGCCGGCGATCAGGCGCGCCACGTCCGTCTCGGCGAAGGCCCACAGCGACAGCAGCTGAGCCGCCCGGGTGGCGAAACCCCTTCCGCGGTACGCCGGGAGCATGCTGTAGCCGATCATGGCCTGCTGCGTCACCGGCTCCTGGTAGAACAGCCCGATGTCGCCGGCCGGCGCGCCGGTCTCGGCGTCCTCGATCACCAGGTCGGCGCGGGTCCCGGCGAGCCAGTGCGCCTCAGCCCGGCCGCAGCGCTGCTCGATGTCCGCGCGTGTCGGCGGCAACGGCGGCACGCTCGTGGCGACCACCTCGGGGAGGCTGAGCAGCTCGGTGAGAAAGTCCACGTCGCCGGGGCCCAGCGGGCGCAGCCGCACGACGTTGTCGGTCAGCTCGCCGCCGGGCAGGTCCGGCAGCAGCCGCGGGGCCGGCTCGTCCGAGTCGCCGGCGAGCCGCGCGTGCACGATCAGGTCGTCGCGCTGCTCGCCGGGGCCGGGCTGCGCCCCCCGCCGTACGCCCTCGCGCTGGAAGCCCGCGGCGAGCGCGACCCGCTGGCCGATCGGGTTGTCCCAGTGGGTGAGCAGCTCGAGGCGCTCGAGGCCGTGGCCGAGGGCGTGCGCGCCCAACGCCCGCAACGCGGCGGTCGCCACCCCGCGGCCGCGCGCCCACGGACCCACCCAGAAGGTGGTCTCGGCCTGCCGGCGCGCCGGCACGACCTTGTCGAAGCCGATGCCGCCCAGCAGCTCGTCGGTCTCGGCGTCGGCGATCGCGTAGAGCGCGCCGCCCTCCGCGAACGTGGCCACGACCCGCTCGGCGATGTACCGCTCGGCGTGGGTGACCGTGAACGGTGACGGCACCGGCGGCAGGAACCGGCGGGACAGTGGATCGTTGAGTCCGGCGGCGAGCGCTTCCGCGTCGTCCGCGTGAAACGCCCGGAGGCGTACCCCTGTGCCGGTGATCTGTGCGATGGTCAAGCGCTCTCCTTTTCCGGGGCTCATCCTGCCCGAAGAGCTGCGCTGAGAGCGAACTTGATGCGACGTTTCGCACGTTTTGTGCGGTTAACCGGAGGCTCGGGTCACAGCTTCGGCCCGAGGGTGCCTACCATGGTTCGGCAGACTGTCTAGGGGAGCGCTGACCCGTGTCGATTTTGGAAAAGGTCCTACGCGCCGGCGAAGGCCGCATGGTGCGCCGGCTCAAGGCGATCGCGGACGCGGTCAATTCGATCGAGGACGACTACGTCGACCTCACCGATGACGAGTTGCGCGAGTGCACCCAGCAGTTCAAGGAGCGCTACGCCGACGGTGAATCGCTCGACTCGCTGCTGCCGGAGGCCTTCGCGGTGGCCCGTGAGGGCGCCAAGCGGGTGCTCGGCCAGCGGGCGTACGACGTGCAGCTCATGGGCGGCGCCGCGCTGCACTTCGGCAACATCCCGGAGATGAAGACCGGTGAGGGCAAGACCCTGACCGGCGTGTTCCCGGCCTACCTCAACGCGTTGAGCGGCAAGGGCGTGCACATCATCACGGTGAACGACTACCTGGCTCAGCGCGACGCCGAGTGGGTCGGCCGGGTGCACGTGTTCCTCGGCCTGACCGTGGGCGTGATCCTGCCCAACCGGCCCGCCGCCGAGCACCGCGCGGCGTACCTGTGCGACATCACGTACGGCACCAACAACGAGTTCGGCTTCGACTACCTGCGCGACAACATGGCGTGGTCGAAGGACGAGCTGGTGCAGCGCGGCCACAACTTCGCGATCGTCGACGAGGTCGACTCGATCCTCATCGACGAGGCCCGCACCCCGCTGATCATCTCGGGTCCGGCCGAGCACTCCGCCCGGTGGTACGGCGAGTTCGCCGCGCTGGTCAACCGGCTGCAGCGCGGCAAGGACGGCGAGGGCGACTACGAGGTCGACGAGGCCAAGCGCACCGTCGCGGTCACCGAGCGCGGCGTCGCCCGCGTCGAGGACCGCCTCGGCATCGACAACCTCTACGAGTCGGTGAACACGCCGCTGGTGGGCTACCTCAACAACGCCATCAAGGCCAAGGAGCTCTACAAGAAGGACAAGGACTACATCGTCAGCCCCGACGGTGAGGTCCTGATCGTCGACGAGTTCACCGGCCGCATCCTGCACGGCCGCCGCTACAACGAGGGCATGCACCAGGCCATCGAGGCCAAGGAGGGCGTGGAGGTCAAGCAGGAGAACCAGACCCTGGCGACCATCACGCTGCAGAACTACTTCCGCCTCTACGACAAGCTCGGCGGCATGACCGGTACGGCGCAGACCGAGGCCGGCGAGTTCAACAAGGTCTACAAGGTGGGCGTCGTGAGCATCCCGACGCACCGGCCGATGATCCGCATCGACCACCCCGACGTGATCTACAAGACCGAGAAGGCGAAGTTCAACGCCGTCATCGAGGACATCGCCGAGCGGCACGCCACCGGCCAGCCCGTGCTCGTCGGCACGGTCTCGGTCGAGAACTCCGAGATCCTCTCGACGCTGCTGCGCCGCCGCGGCATCCCGCACAGCGTGCTGAACGCGAAGTTCCACGCCCAGGAGGCCACGATCATCGCGCAGGCCGGCCGCAAGGGCGCGGTCACCGTCGCGACGAACATGGCGGGCCGCGGCACCGACATCCTGCTCGGCGGAAACCCCGAGTTCCTCGCGGCCAACGAGCTGCACCAGCGCGGCCTCGACCCGGTCGAGAGCCCCGAGGAGTACGCGAAGGCGCTCGAAGAGGTCCTGCCGGTGTGGAAGGAGGCCTGCGAGGCCGAGGCCGCCGAGGTGCAGGCCGCCGGCGGTCTCTACGTGCTCGGCACCGAGCGGCACGACTCCCGCCGCATCGACAACCAGCTGCGCGGCCGCTCCGGCCGGCAGGGCGACCCGGGCGAGTCCCGGTTCTACCTGTCGCTGCAGGACGACCTGATGAAGCGGTTCCGCGCGAGCGCGGTCGAGGCGGTCATGGACCGGTTCAACATCCCCGAGGACGTGCCGATCGAGTCCAAGATGGTGACCCGGCAGATCCGCAGCGCCCAGACCCAGATCGAGGGTCAGAACGCCGAGATCCGCAAGAACGTCCTCAAGTACGACGAGGTGCTCAACAAGCAGCGCCAGGTCATCTACGCCGAGCGCAAGCGCGTGCTCGACGGCGAGGACATGCACGACCAGGTCGAGCACATGATCGACGACGTGATCCGGGACTACGTCACGGCCGCGACCGCCGACGGCTACGCCGAGGACTGGGACCTCGAGCAGCTCTGGACCAACCTGCGCCGGCTCTACCCGGTCAGCGTGACGATCGACGACATCGTCGAGGAGTCCGGTGGCGAGCGGCAGAGCATCGACCAGGAGTTCCTCGCCGAGCAGCTGCGCCAGGACGCCCGCGCGGCGTACGAGACGCGCGAGGAGGAGCTCGGTCCCGAGGCGCTGCGCGAGCTGGAGCGCCAGGTGCTGCTCAGCGTCATCGACCGCAAGTGGCGCGAGCACCTCTACGAGATGGACTACCTGCAGGAGGGCATCAACCTGCGGGCGTACGCCCAGCGCGACCCGGTGGTCGAGTACCAGCGCGAGGGCTTCGACATGTTCAACCAGATGATGGAGGGCATCAAGGAGGAGGCGGTCGGGTTCCTGTTCAACCTGGAGGTCCAGGTCGAGGAGCAGCCCTCGGTGGTCGTCGACCCCAGCAAGGCCGTCCCGCTGCCGGCCGGCGGCGTCGTGGACTCCACGGCGACGCTCGACGAGGACGCGAACGAGACCGAGTCCGACCGCGTCGAGGTCCGCGCCAAGGGCCTGGGCGGCAGCCGGCGCCCGCAGAACCTGCAATACACCGCCCCCGCCATCGACGGTGAGGCCGGCGAGGGTTCCCCGGTGATCCAGCAGCAGCAGGCGCCCGCGCTCGGCATCGGCGCCGGCGGAGCCCCCGTGGTCCCGCCGCCCAGCCCCGCCCACACGTCGGGCCGCCGCCCGCAGTCGTCGGGCCAGGCCGAGGCCTCCAACGGCCCGTCCCGCAACGCCCCCTGCTACTGCGGCTCCGGCAAGAAGTACAAGCGCTGCCACGGCGCCCCCGGCGCAGCCTGACAACGCCCGCCCCGACGGCCCGCCAGCGGTACCCCCGCGGCGGGCCGTCGCCGTTCAGCCCCTGTTCCGCTCCGCGCCGCATCCGGTCCCGGCTCGAACCTGCAGCGCCGCACTACCGCGGCCGGCTCCGGCTCGACCGGCGCCGCCACGCGGCCTCCTCTCCTGGTCGCCCTCTTCCTTCGGGCGTGGCTCGCTCGCCCGGCGATGGGGCCCGGGACGCCCGCTGCCGGGCGTGGTCGGTAGGCGCCCCGGGGGTCTTCGGGTCAGATCAGCCGGAGCGTGGTGGCGCGCCAGCTGTCCTGGTGCAGCTCCAGGCGCAGCGCGAGCGCCCACGTGCGCTCGCCGGTCAGGAGCGCCACGGCGGCCTCCACGGCGCCCGGGCGGGGCTCGCACAGGCGGACGTGCACGATGCCCACGGGCGAGGCCCGCTCGGAGGGGCGTCCGGGGCGCCGTGAGGCCTTGCGCAGGTCGGCCACCCGGTGGGCCGCCGCCATCCCCTGGGCGACCACCTCGGAGGCCTCCATGGGCCGAGCCAGGCGCCGCAGATGAGCCGCCGGGCGGTGGCCGTTGAGAACCTCGACGCAGGTGCGCACGAAGCGGCGCACCGCCAGCTTGGCGTCCGCCGACGCGCCCGCGACGGGGGAGCGGTACGGCCCGTCGTATCCCGGCATCGACCCGCCGCCGCCAGTAGGACCCGCCCGCTCGGGCAACGCGCCGGACGTAGCCGGCGAGGCTCCAGCACCGCGCGGCAACGGCGCCCCTGTACCGTGCGGCGGCGCCCCGCCCAACGCCGCCCGCCCACCGTGCCGCGACAAGGCGACCTCCTGCGAGGACAGCGCGGCGGCAGGCGGGCGCGCGGGCCAGGCGAGCGTCAGCTGATGGGCCGTGGCCCAGAGGGCCGGCTCGAGCTCGTCGTCGAAGGGTGGCTCGCAGCGTGGCGCCGGGCGCAGGCTGATTGCGGGCCCCAGCCCGGCCGACGTTGCCTCCAGCGTCCTCTGCATCGCAGCACCACCCCTGGTCTGATCTTGCGTTTGCCTACGTTTGCCTCCGACAGCGATTCTGGCGAGCGCCGAACGGCAGGGTCAACGCGAGACGAGATCGAACTGGCGCAGACGAGAAGACGGACAAATCACTCGGCATCCGGCGGCGTGAGCGGGTTCTGCGCCACCCACGCGGCCGTCTCGGCGTACTTGTCCTCGATGTACTTCTCCAGGCGCGCCCGCTCCACGCGCCACTGGCCGCGGCCGCCTATCTTGATGGCCGGCAGCTCGCCGCTGCGCACCATGTGGTAGACCTGCGACTCCGAGACGTTGAGCTCGGTGGCAACGTCGGAGAGCAGCAGGAAACGTGGTTCCGCCATGGTCACCTCCCGCCGCCGTCGTCGTGGATGCTTCAGTTTGCCACCGTTCGCCTGTGACGGTTGCCCGGACCCTCGGGTGGCGGGAGCGCGAAGCCCGGCGAGCCACGATCAGGACACGACTGGTGGAATGGGCCTTCCCCGCGCCGCCGTGGCGGTGTACTACGGGGACGGTTCAACCGCTGGAGGAGATGTGCCGATCACCGAGCTGGTCCGGGTCTACGTGCCGGCCACCGTGCCGATGCTGTCGGCCCTGCGCGCCGACGGGCAGCTCGGCTCCGGGCCGCTGGAGGCGCACGCCGTGACGCCCGCGCTGCGGGAGTGGTATGCGGAAGGCGACGAGGAGGAGCTGGAGTACGTCGCCTTCACCCGTGCCGCCCAGGGGGCGCTGCACCTGCTGCGGCTCGACCCGCAGGCCCCGCGCCGGCGGGTGGTGGTCTCGGCCGACGTGCCGTCCACCGCGCTCGTGCGCGAGGACGTGGAGCTCGGCTCGAGCACCGTCCGGCTGCCGCAGCCGGTGTCGCTCAAGGAGGTTGCCGCGATCCACGTGGACGGCGCCGACGCGGCCGAGGCGGTGGGGGCCGCCGCCGAGGTGGTCGACGAGGCGGCCGCGGGCGATCCCGACGCCCAGTTCACGGTCGACGGCGCCGAGGACCACGAGCTCGAGTGGTACGCGGTGACCGAGCTCGACGAGCTGGTCTGAGCGGCGGGCTACGCGTCCTCGTCGTCGGGGGCGGGGCTGATCGTGCGGCCGACCGCGATCGTTGCGGAGATCGCCCCCACGAACAGGATGATCAGGGCGCTGTTGAGGCGCGCGCCGCTCAGCGTCTGCTGGACGGCCAGCTCGAGCTCGCTGACCCGCCCGGCGAGGTCGAGCACCCGGCTGCCGGCCGTACGGGTCAGGATCTCGGCGATGACCAGCAGCAGACCGGCCCCGGCGCCCGCGAGCGCGTAGAGCGGCCACGGCACGTCCAGCTCGTTCGTCCGGCGGCGGTCGCGGCGCAGCACGAAATACGCCACCAGGCCCGCGGCGAGGCCACTGAGGAACCCCTGGCCGTACGAGAACCACTGTGACGCACTGGCCTGGGAGGCGGGGTCGCCGGAGCTGAGCGCGTCGAGCAGCGGGCCCTGGAACAGGTTGAGCACGAAACCGACCACGAACACGGCGACCGAGGCCCAGCCGACCGCGTTCACGACCCGGGGCACGCGGAAGCCCGCGAGCGCCCCGCCGATCGTGGCGGCCGCGGCCACCGTGCCGCCCATCACGGCGTACACCCAGCCCTCGGTGTTGATCGTGACGATCACCAGGGCGCCCAGCAGGCCGACGACCAGCCCGCTGCCGGTGGCGACCAGGAAGCGGCTGCCGGCGCCGAGCTCGCGGCGGCGGCTCAGCAGCGCCAGGACCGCGAGCGCGACTGTGGACCCGGTGACGAGGCCGGCCGAGATGGCGCCGGGCAGCGCGTAGGCCGTGGAGGTCACCTCCATCTCGGCGTCGGTGCGGCCGGTGATGGTGGCGCGGGCCGACCACAGCATGGCGCCGGTCCAGACGAGCGTGACGATCGCCAGCAGAAAGCCGTTCGACGAGGCGGCAGCGTCGGCCGTCTGCGGGGCCGGTGCGACCTCCTGCTTACTCATGGGGCTCAGGGTACGCGGCCGGACCGCGTGGCCCGGCGCACCTCCGGCCGCTAAACGGAGTGGGGCACAGGCGACAATGGAGAACGCACGCGTTCCGCGAAGGCTCGCTGTACGGTTTCGTCCGTTTCCTGCCCGGCATCGCCGTCTGACCGATTAATGAGTGCCATTTTAGCTGGTCAAGACCAAGTTCCGGGCGAAACGCGCCGGGAACGACCCTCGTGGTCGGACTGTCTGTGCGGGACAGTCGCTTGTGGAGACGCAAACTGGACGGATCGGGCGAAATCCTGGACGTCGGCGCGACAAAGTGGCAGCTTAGAAGGCATGCCCGACTCTCAAATCAATCCCACGGCTGCCGCACTGCTCGGCCTGCTTCACGAGGGGCCGATGACCGGCGGACAGCTCATGGCGGCTGCCGAACGCCGTCTCGGGCCATACTGGTCGATGACGCGGAGCCAGGTCTACCGCGAATTGCCGGTTCTCGCCGAAATGGGGTTCGTCCGTCTCGGCAAGCCCGGTCCCCGATCAAGCCAGCCCTACGCCATCACCGCCGCCGGCAAACGAGCCTTCAGCCGGTGGCTCGCCGAGCCCGCGGGCCGGGACGCGCTGCGCAACCCGGTCGCCCTGCGGGTCGCCTTCGGCGATCAGCACAGCGGCAACCAGCTGCAGACCCTCTACACGGGCGCCAACGAGTACCACGCGGAGGCGCTCGCGATGGCCAGGGAGCAGGCGAAGGAGGCCAAGAAGGCGGGCGACCAGTACGGCGCCGCGGCCCTCGAGTTCGCCGTCGCCTATCACAAGGCCGCGCTCAGCTGGCTCAAGGCCGCACCGAGCACCTGACACAACCCACTGCCCCGGCCAGCTTTCTGGCCGGGGCGGCGTAGTCTTGACTGTCGTGACCGCTGCCGACTATCCCGAGCAACTCAAGACCCTCGACGCCACCCTGCGCAACATCGAAAACGTCCTGGACGTCGACAAGCTGCGCCGGGACAAGGCCGACCTCGAGGAGCAGGCCTCCGCGCCGGACCTGTGGGACGACCAGGCCCGGGCGCAGGAGGTCAACAGCCGTCTCTCGTACGTCTCCGGGGAGATCAGCCGGATGGAGCGTCTGCGCTCCCGGCTCGACGACGCCGGCCTGCTGCTCGAGATGGCGCAGGCCGAGGGCGACGAGGCCTCCGTCAACGAGGTGGGCGAGGAGCTCGTCTCGCTGAGCAAGGCCATCGAGGAGATGGAGGTCCGCACGCTGCTGTCGGGGGAGTACGACTCCCGCGAGGCGGTGGTGGCGATCCGGGCCGGCGCCGGCGGCGTCGACGCGGCCGACTTCGCCGAGATGCTCATGCGGATGTACCT
The DNA here is from genome assembly GCF_051386375.1 of Actinoplanes sp. URMC 104. Lineage (NCBI taxonomy): Bacteria > Bacillati > Actinomycetota > Actinomycetes > Micromonosporales > Micromonosporaceae > Actinoplanes > Actinoplanes sp. URMC 104. The sequence continues at coordinate 934,527 of NZ_JBPQTO010000004.1, forward strand.
GCGCTGGGCCGAGCGCCACGGCTACCCGACCGAGGTCTACGACACCTCCTACGCCGAGGAGGCCGGGCTCAAGTCCGCCACCTTCGCGGTCAAGGTCCCGTACGCCTACGGCACCCTCAGCGTCGAGTCGGGCACCCACCGCCTGGTGCGCATCAGCCCGTTCGACAACCAGGGCCGCCGCCAGACGAGCTTTGCCGGCGTCGAGGTCATGCCCGTGGTCGAGCAGACCGACCACATCGACATCCCGGAGAACGAGCTGCGCGTCGACGTCTACCGCTCGTCGGGCCCTGGTGGACAGAGCGTGAACACGACCGACTCCGCCGTGCGGCTCACGCACATTCCGACCGGCATCGTCGTGACGTGTCAGAACGAGAAATCGCAGCTGCAGAACAAGGCTTCCGCCATGCGCGTGCTCCAGGCGCGGCTCCTCGAGCGCAAGCGCCAGGAGGAGGAGGCGAAGATGGCGGGCCTCAAGCAGGACACCACCGGCTCCTGGGGCGACCAGATGCGCTCGTACGTGCTGCACCCCTATCAGATGGTCAAGGATCTGCGCACTGAGCAGGAGACGGGCAACCCGTCCTCGGTCTTCGACGGCGACCTCGACGAGTTCATCGAGGCCGGCATCCGGTGGCGCAAGCAGACCCAGAAGGCCGGCTGATCCTCGCCGGTCCGGCCCCGGACGTACGGACGGCGACCGCGCCTGAACGTTGGGTCAGGCGCCGCCGTCCGGACGCGGGTTTCTCCACCCGTGGTGCACATTGACGGACCCGGCGGGGTTGGCGTTTTCGTTACACCGCGTAGACTGCGTTCCCGTGATTCAGCTCGAGAACGTGACGAAGACGTACCCGAAGGCGTCTCGGCCGTCGTTGGACGATGTCAGCGTCGGTATCGAGAAGGGTGAGTTCGTCTTCTTCATCGGCCCCTCCGGTTCCGGCAAGTCGACGATCATCAAGCTCCTCCTGCACGAGGTGGCGCCCACCCAGGGCAAGGTCATGGTGAACGCCAAGGACGTGACCTCGCTCCGGTCCTGGAAGATCCCCCACTTCCGCCGCTCGATCGGCTGTGTGTTCCAGGACTTCCGCCTGCTGCCCAACCGCACGGCGTACGAGAACGTGGCCTTCGCCCTCGAGGTCATCGGCAAGACCAAGGCGGTCGCCCGCCGGGTCGTGCCCGAGGTCCTCGAGCTGGTCGGCCTCGGCGGCAAGGAGCACCGCTACCCGCACGAGCTCTCCGGTGGTGAGCAGCAGCGTGTCGCGGTCGCCCGGGCGTTCGTGAACCGCCCGCTGATCCTGCTCGCCGACGAGCCGACCGGAAACCTCGACCCGGACACGTCGATCGAGATCATGCGGCTGCTCGACCGGATCAACCGCACCGGCACGACCGTCGTGATGGTCACCCACGACTCCAACATCGTCAACCAGATGCGCCGCCGCGTCATCGAGATCGAAAGCGGCCGTATCGTGCGCGACCAGGCTCGCGGCGTCTACGGCTGAGCCCGGCTCCGCCAACCGTTCCCCCTCGAGAAGAACCTGAAATGCGCGGAGTCCCGGAAGGAACCCCCCGATGCGCTTGAAGTACGTCCTCAACGAGGTCCTGGTGGGCCTGTGGCGAAACGTCACGATGACGGTCGCCATGATCATCACCATGGCGGTCTCGCTGACCATGCTGGGCGCGAGTGTGCTGCTGTACATGCAGGTCGACCAGATGAAGAACTACTACTACGGCGAGATCGAGGTCTCGGTCTTCCTGCGCACCGACGTCACCGAGGCGCAGCGGGCGGCGATCGACAAGACGATCTCGGAAAACCCGCTGGTCGCCAGCCGCACGTACGAGACCCGCGAACAGGCGCTCAAGCGGTTCCAGGAGCTCTGGAAGGACTCGCCGGAGTTCGTCAAGTCGGTCGGCCCCAACAGCCTGCCCGAGTCGTTCCGGGTCAAGCTCAAGAACCCGGAGACCTACAAGACGTTCACCGACCAGATGACCGGGATGCAGGGCATTCAGGACATCATCGACCAGCGTGCGCTGCTCGACAAGGTGTTCAACATCTTCAACGCCATCCAGGTGGGTGCGCTGGTGGTCGCGGGGGTGATGGCGTTGGCCGCGCTGCTCCTGGTGGGAAACACCATCCAGGTCGCCGCGTACAGCAAGCGCCGCGAGGTCGCGGTCATGAAGCTGGTCGGCGCGTCGAACTGGTTCATCCAGGCGCCGTTCGTGCTCGAGGCGGTGGTGGCCGGCGTGATCGGCGCCGTCCTCGGCTTCGTCTTCCTGTTCGTCAGCAAGCTGGTGCTGTTCGACAACAAGCTCCAGGCGCTCACGAACATCCTGACGCCGATCGACAACGGCAACGTGTGGCTCATGCTGCCGCTGCTCGCCGGGGTCGGCGCGCTGGTCAGCGCCATCACGGCGTGGATCACGCTGCGCTTCTACCTCAAGGTCTGACGCCCCGCCGAGCTGCTCACACCGCGGCCGCGTCCCGGATCACCGGGATGCGGCCGTTGGGCGTTTTAGGCGTGAAGGCGTGGATGATCGCGTTACGGTGCCTGGGTGTGGTCCAAACGTCGACATAGCCGGAAAAGTGCCCTTCTGGTCTTTTGCGCGGGCCTGCTGATCGCACCCCACCCCGTGCGGGCCGACCCGGGGGACAGCGCCGCCGAGCGCGCGAACCGGGCCGTCCAGCGCGCCGAGTCCGTCCTCGAGCACGCCACCGACGTGGCGCGCGCGGCCGCCCGGCGCCTCGAGGCCGCGACCGCCGCCATGCCCGCGGCGCAGAAGAAGGTCGCCACCTCCCGGGGCGTGGTGGACGCCGCCCTGGCCTCGGCCACCACCGCCTCCCGCAAGGCCAAAGAGGCCCGGGCCGCGTACGCGAAGGTCGCCGGGCGGTTCGAGCAAGCCCAGAACCGGGTGGACGAGGCCCGTGAGCGGGTCGACGAGATCGCCACGGCCAGCTACATGGGCAGCAACATCGCCCGGCTCAACGTGCTCGTCGACGCCTCCGGGCCGGCCGACATGATGGACCGGCTCAGCATCGTCGACCAGATCATGCGCAACCAGCAGCACGACGTCGACACCCTGGTCGTGGCGCGGCGCGACGCCCGTACGGAACAGGACCGGGCGGGTCTCGCCAAGCGCGCCGCCGAGGAGGCCGAGGCCGCCGCCCGCGGCCGGTTGCGCGCCGCACGGTCCGCACAGGCCGCCGCCCAGCGCGCGCAGCAGGCCCTGCTCCAGCTGGCCCGGACGCGCGCCGCCGCGCTGCGGGTCGCGAACGCCCAGCGCTCCGCCGTGCTCGCCCGCTACCGCGCGGCCAAGGCCGAGGAGTCGCGGATCCAGGCGGCCCTGCGCGGCTACTCGCGCAAGTCCGGTGAGGGCCGGTACGGGGGCGGCCGCCTGCTCATGCCGGTCAACGGCTGGAAGTCCAGCGACTACGGCTGGCGCTACGACCCGTACTACCGGGTCTGGCAACTGCACGCCGGCATGGACATAGCGGCGGGCGGGGGCACGCCCATCCACGCTGCCGCGTTCGGCCGGGTGATCAGGGCCGGATGGGCCGGCGGGTACGGCAGATACACCTGCATCAGCCACGGCCGGATCGGCGGGGCCGGGCTGCAGACCTGCTACGGGCACCAGTCGGCGATCCTCGTGCACGTCGGCGAGTACGTACGCCGCGGCGAGGTGATCGGCCGGGTCGGCACCACGGGCGCGTCCACTGGCAACCACCTGCACTTCGAGACCCGCTTCGACGGCTCACCCCGCAACCCGGTGAACTATCTGCCTCCATGTCTGTGTTGAACCCCGGGTAACATTGTCCGGCTGGTTCACTTCTCCATAGGAGGTCGGCGGCATGCCACGCGAGCAAGGCCGCAAGGTCGTCGCCTCCAACCGCAAGGCCCACCACGACTACGCCATCCTCGACACCTACGAGGCGGGCATGGTGCTCACCGGCACCGAGGTCAAGTCGTTGCGGGCCGGGCGGGCCTCGCTGGTCGACGCGTTCGGCCACGAGAACGGCGGCGAGATCTTTCTGCACGGGATGCACATCCCGGAGTACACGCAGGGCACCTGGACCAACCACGAGCCCCGCCGCGTCCGCAAGCTGCTGCTCAAGCGCGACGAGATCGCGAAGATGCGCAACAAGCTGCGCGACGACGGCGTGACGCTGGTGCCGCTCCAGGTTTATTTCCACAACGGTTACGCCAAGGTCGAGATCGGCCTCGGCAAGGGCAAGAAGAGCTACGACAAGCGGCAGGACCTCGCCTCGCGCGACGCGCAGAAGGAGATCAGCCGCGCGCTCGGCCGGCGTGCCAAGGGCATGTCCTGACAGGTACTCTTCCCCGCCGGCACTTTCGATCACCGCCGGCGCGATCGTGTCGGGGAGGGGTCGGGGAGTGGCAGCCAAGCACTCCGTGCGCGTGTTCGGCACGGCCAGGTTCGTGTTGAGCTTCGCCGTGGCGATCCTCGTGCTGCTGGTCGTGTGGGTCGCGGTGCGCGCCGTCGGCCCCGCCGAGGCGTCCAAGGCCCCCTCGCTGGTGCTGCCCGCGCCGTCGCTGCGGGTGACGCCCGCGGCCCCCACCCGTACGCCCTCCCGTTCCCCGGCGCCGTCGAAGACCTCGGCCACGCCCCGAGCCACCACCCCCACCCCCGAGCGGACCCGTCCCACCACCACCCGGCCCGCCCGGACGACCGCGCCGCCGCCCGCGACCGACGTCGAGGCCACGCTCTCGGTCCGCGCGAGCTGGGAGGACGGCTACGTCGCCGCGGTCCGCGTCGTCAACGACGGCGACAAGCCGGTGTCGTGGCGGGTGACCGTCAGCCACTCCCGCCGCGACGACGTGGAGCTGCGCGGGGTGTGGAACGCCAGCGGGAACCAGCAGGGCAACAGCATCGTCTTCACCGGCGGCACCCTGCAGCCGGGCGCCACCGCCACGTTCGGCTACCAGACGTCGTCGGGCGGCCGCGGCGGCGCGCGGCCCGCCGCCTGTAATGCAGTGGGCGGCTCGTGCAGCGTCAGGTAGGATGGCACAGTTGTTTCACTACCAGGGGGTGACTGGTTTCGACTTCGAATGTGGAGACAGGGGAAGCGAGCCGAGGAAGCCGACGTCGTCTCGAGAATCGATCGTCGGAAACCAATAAGCGCCGATTCCAATCGCGCTGACTTCGCTCTCGCCGCCTGAGGCGAGTAGCGAGTCTGTCGGACCGGGAGCACCTCCGTCCCGGATTTCCGGCATCAGCTAGGAGGTTGGCCTATCGGTCCCGGTCGCGGGGACCGTGCGGCGAGATCAATCAGCGACTGGGCCCGTCACTGGAACTAGCTCACGTGATTCCAGGGGCCGAGTAGAGGCACAGTGAGCTGCGCTCGGAGAAGCCCTGACGAAGCGACGAAGGACCCGGGTTCGATTCCCGGCACCTCCACTGACTGGCGGCCCCCTGCTCGCGGAAAGCGCGAGCAGGGGGCCGTTTCGGTTCTTCTGCTCAAAGGGGGCCGAGCCCCCGAAACCCTCCCGGCATGGCGTGCGCAGCACTTGATCGGATCGGGCCGCAGCGATCGGGCGCGGCCGGTACGTCCCCGGCCAAGGTTGACGTCGGAAGGGGACTTCATGATCTCGGCGCTCAACCGGCTCGTCGACCTTGTCGAGGAGAGCCTCACGAACGACCTCGATGTCAAGGCTGTCGCCGGCGCGCTCGGCACGACCGAGCACCACCTGCGGCGGATGTTCTCGTCGTTGGCCGGCATGCCGCTGTCGGAGTACGTCCGCCGCCGCATGACCGTTGCGGCCGCCGACGTCGTCCGGGGCGAAGCAGACTTGCTGAGCATCGCCGTCCGGCACGGATACGGCTCGGTCGAGGCGTTCGGGCGGGCTTTCTCCAGCGGTCCACGGAGCCGGCCCTGGTGACGTACGCCGCGATGGAGGGCCCCTTCGCGCACAACCACAGCTCAGGTTCCGCCTGACCGTCGAAGGGAGCGAACGCATGGACACCCGCATCGTCGACCGCCCCGCGTTCCGGCTCGTGGGGCACGCAGCCCGCGTTCCGCTGATCCACCAGGGCGCCAACCCACACATCCAGCAGCACATCTCTGCACTGCCACAGCAGGAGCACCTGCGCTTGAAGGCTCTGAACGACACCGAGCCGGCGGGCCTGCTCGCGGTCAGCGACGACCTCGACCCCGACCGCACCGAGGGCAGCGAACTGACCTACCTCCACGGGGTCGCCGTATCTCCGGAGACATCGACCCCGGACGGCCTCGACACCATCGGGGTCCCGGCCGGCAGATGGGCAGTCTTCCGGACCGCGGGGCCGCATCCGCAAGCTCTGCAGGATGCTTGGGCCGCGACCGCAACGGACTGGTTCCCCTCCAACCCGTGGCGTCTCCGGCCCGGTCCGGAGATCGTCGCGGTGCTCGAGCGCGCGGACGACTTCAGCACCGCAACCTGTGCGCTCTGGTTGCCGGTCGAACCCGCGTAACGGCACCTCACCTGCATGATCAAGTGCAGCCCCGGCCGGATGGCCGGGGCATCGCCGTTACGCGTCCCTGCTCCGTCGGTGGCGGAGCACCAACGCCTCGAGCGCGCGCAGCTCGGCGTCCAAGGCGTTACGGCCGACGGGCGTGATGGCGATCCACGTTCTGGGCCGGCGGCCCTCGTACCCCTTCGTCACGTCGATCAGGCGGGCCTCTTCGAGGACGGCGAGGTGGCGCGAGAGGTTGCCCCCGGTCAGTTTCAGCATGTCGCGGAGGTAGGTGAACTCCACGCGTTCGGCCTCCGCCGTGATGGTCAGGATGCCGAGCCGGTGCCGCTGGTGGACGGTGTCGTCGAGTGCCTGGGTGGGGTGTGCGGGGGCGGCCGCGTCCGAAGGGTCACGTGGCATGGTCATGTGCGGTTTCGGCGGGCCTGTTTCGTGGCGACGACGCCGGTGACGAGCAGGAGGAGGGCCGGCAGGAGCACGGTGGGAAGATATCCGAAGCGGGGGAAGTCGTCGCCGAACGGTGCCGTGTTGACGTACACCGGGGCCAGGGCCAGAAGGACGACCAGCAGCCCTCCGGTCGCGGCGAGCAGACGGCTGCGTTCCAGCCGGGCCAGGACCAGCAGGCCGACCGCGACCACGAGGATCGGGATCAGCCCCAGGTTGAGCAGGACGAAGATCGGGGCGAAGACGCTGCGGACGATGTCGGACACCGCCGTCGCGGTGCTGGTTGCCAGGAACTGCAGGACCGGGCCGAGCGCCAGCCCACCGAGCACGCCGAGGATTCCGGCCGTCAGGTAGGTGCGCGTCCGGGTCTGGACTCCCACTCTGAGCGCGTGCCGGCGGTACCACCACAGCGTGCCGAGATACCCGCCCAGGAGGGCGGCGAGCCAGTACCAGCCGATGGCCTCGGAGTGCTGGAGCAGGTCGCCGCCGAGTCCGGAGAGCGCGGGGTTGTCGTGGGGCGTCCGCAGGGCGTCCGGACCGGTGGGGTCGAGGTGCAGCGGCGTGGCGGCCAGCGTCAGCAGGCCGAAGAGCAGCAGGGGAAACGCGTACGCGTGCCGATCGCGGCGAACCGCCCCGCGCAGGAGCATCAGGTCGGCCAGCAGCCGCTCCGGTTGTCCGGTCTCTCCGCGTCGTGCGAAGTCAGCCATCGCGCACCTCCGTGTGCCGTAGCAATCAGTTTGGATTGCAAACCGGAGAAGCGCAAGGCCGTGCCGAAGGGTCCGACGGTGGTGAGCCGGGTCAGTAGTGGCCGTTGTCCTGGAAATAGCCCCAGGCGCCGCAGGGTGTGTCGTAGCGGCCCTTCACGTAGCCGAGGCCCCACTTGATCTGCGTGGCGGGGTTGGTCCTCCAGTCGGCGCCGGCGGAGGCCATCTTCTTGCCGGGCAGCGCCTGCGGAATGCCGTACGCCCCGGAGCTCTTGTTCTCCGCCTTGTAGTTCCAGCCGCTCTCGTGGTCCCACAGTTCCTCGAGGCACGGGAACTCGGAGATCGGGAAGCCCTTGTCGAGCATGAGCGCGCAGCCGATCTCGCGGCTCCCGGAGTACTCGTTGCAGGAGGCGGGGATCGGGCCGTCGTACGGCACCGGGCCCTTCGCCTCCTCCTTCTTGCGCTCCTCCTCCGCCTTCTTGGCGGCGGCCACCCTGGTCTCGGCCTTGTGCGCGCGCACGGCGGCGGACCGGGCCGCGGTGGCGGCCTGGGCGGCGGCGCGGATCTCAGCCTCGCGCTGGTGGGCGCGGGCGGCGGCGCGGCGGCTCTCGTGCTGTTTGAGCAGCTGCACGTCGAGGTCGGCCTGCACGGCGTCGGCCACCGACTCGGCGGCGGGCCGCGGCTGCGGGGCCTGCGAGTCCCGGCCGAGATGGACGCCGCCGATCAGACCCGCGACGAGTACGCCGACCGACACGGCGCGTACTCCCATCCGGCTCCAGAGCCCATTCACGAGCTTCCCTTTCGTCCGCTGCCCGCAACACCCTGGCGTATCGGAAGCGCGAAGGCAATATCGCGCCGGTAAAGGACGGGAACTGACCGCTGAAAGGGCGACGATTGCCGGATGAAGATTCCGCACGGTAAGGGAACAGTGACTCCGTACGTGGCCGCGAAGGGCGCCGAGCGGTTCCTTGCTTTCATCGAGGCGACCTTCCGCACCGAGCCGGCGCAGAAGGTGTTCAACCCCGACGGCACCATCGGCCACTCCGAGGTGACGATCGGTGATTCGGTCGTGATGGCGTTCGACGCCGACCCGGCCTGGCCGGACCTTCCGGCATTGCTCAGCGTCTATGTGGATGACGTCGACGAGGTCTTCGCCCGGGCGCAGCGCAACGGCGCCACGGTCGTCACCGGCATCTTCACCTCGCGGATCGTCGGGGCGCGGGGCGGCCGGCTGCGTGACCCGGTGGGCAACCTCTGGTGGGTGCAGACGCATCTCGGCGACCCCGACCTCGGCGCCTTCGAGGACCCGGACGAGCTGCGGATCATGCGGGACGCTCAGCGGTCCTTCGTCGACGAGATGGGCCGCCGCGCGAAGGCGTAGCCGAACGCCACGAACCCGTCGATCACGAGCACGAGCGTCCACAAGCGCATGACGTTCCACAGCGCGAGCGTCCGGCCGGCATCGCCGACGAGGGCGGTGAACAGACCCAGGACCAGACCCCCGACGACGTACGCCGTGAGGTGCCGCAGCCACATGCGGCGCTCGTGCGCGGCGCGCTCGCGCGTGCCCTTGGCCGGCGGCCGGACGGGCGGGGGCCCGCCGGCGAAGCGGTGCGCGAACCGCTGGTCCGCCCAGCTCAGCATCCGGTGGCCGTACGCGACCGACACCCCGAGGTAGACGGCGGCCAGCCCGTGCGTGGTCCCGGCCTCGCCGCCGCGCCGCAGGTCGATCACCGAGAAGGCGAGCAGTGCCACGTCGACCAGCGGCACCGACACCAGCAGCACCGTGCTCAGCGCGCGGGCCTTGAGCAGATAGCGCGCGGCCAGCCCGGCTCCGAGCAGCACCCAGAACCCGATCTCGCACGCGACGATGGCGACGATCATGCCTACCCCCTGTTTTCGCACGGTCGTGTCATAACCTTTGTAACACGACCGTGCGAGAATGGGGTGTGCCAAAAGTCGTCGACCATGAAGCCCGTCGCCGCGAGATCGCCGCCGCGGTGGGCCGTGTCATCGCCCGTGACGGCGTGGCGGAGGTGTCGATCCGGTCGGTCGCCGCGGAGTCGGGCTGGTCCTCGGGCGCGTTGCGGCACTACTTCGGCACCCGCGCCGAGCTGCTGGCCTTCGCCTGCGAGCGGGTGCTCGACCAGGTCACCGCGCGCATCCAGAACCTTCGACTGCCGGCGGACGTACGGGAAGCAGTTCGCATGGTCCTGCTGGAGACCATGCCGCTGGACGAGCGCCGCCGCACCGAGGCGACGATCGCGTTCTCGTTCGTGGCGCTCGGGCTCGGCGACCCGGCGCTGGCGCAGGTGCAGCGGCTGACCTTCACCCGCATGTACGAGCTGTGCCTGCAGCTGGCCGGCTATCTGGACCCGGACGGCGACGCCGAGGCCACCGCCCGCCGGCTGCAGGCAGTGGTGGACGGCCTCAGCATGCACGTGCTGGTCGGCCACGTCACCCCGGACGAGGCGACGCGCCGCCTCGACGGCTACCTCGGCGAGCTCACGGGCTGAGCGTCACGGCAGCTCGATCGGCAGCTCGAGACCGTCGAGAGCGGACGCGCACGGGCAGGTGCGCTCGGCCGGGAGCCGCGTCACGGCGTCGAGCAGCACGCCGCGCAGGCGTTGCGTGTTGTCGGCGAACACCCGGAACACCTCCTCCTGGGTGACGCCGTGCTCGCCCTCGACGCCGGCGTCCAGATCGGTGACCAGGGCGATCGCGGTGTAGCAGAGGCCCAGCTCGCGGGCCAGCACCGCCTCGGGGTGGCCGGTCATGTTGACCACGGCGCCGCCGATCGAGGTGAACCAGCGCGACTCGGCGCGGGTGGAGAAGCGCGGACCCTCGACCACGACCATCGTGCCGCCGTCGACCGGTGCGACGGGCTCGGCGGCGGCCAGCACCGCGCGGCGGCCGTCGGGGCAGTACGGGTCGGCGAAGTTCACGTGCACCGCGCCGGTGTCGTAGTAGGTCTGCGCGCGGCCGCTCGTACGGTCGATGAGCTGGTCGGGAACGACGAACGTGCCCGGCCCCAGCTCGGGCCGCAGACCGCCGACCGCACAGGGCGCCACGATCTGGCGTACGCCCAGCGCGCGCAGCGCCCAGAGGTTGGCGCGATAGGGGATCTTGTGGGGCGGGAAGCGGTGGTCGCGCCCGTGCCGCGGCAGGAAGGCCACGCGGCGGTCACCCACTCGGGCGACCGTGATCGGGTCGGACGGCGCGCCGTAGGGCGTGGGCGCCTCGTGCTCCGTGGCCCCGTCCAGCAGGGCGTACAGCCCGGAACCGCCGATGACGCCGATCTCCGCCGCTGGGTTCATGGGCAGACCTTATCGGTGGCCGGAATCTCGGGCTAATGTGCGATGCATGGCGTTGCTGGGGACGGCGAATGTATAGCGAGGGCCAGCGGATCGGAGGCCGGTCGATGGAGTCGATGACCGGTCGGCTCCTGGTGGCGACACCGACCCTCAAAGATCCGAACTTCGACCGTACGGTCGTGCTGCTCGTCGCCCACGAGACGGGCGGGGCACTGGGCGTGGTGCTCAACCGCGCGACCGAGGTGCCGGTCGCCGACGTGCTCGGCGGCTGGGGCGAGCTGGCCGGGGATCCCGCCGTGCTCTTCGAGGGCGGCCCGGTGCAGCCCGAGTCGGCGATCTGCCTGGCCCGCACCCGTCCCGAGGTCAAGAAGCGCGTCTCCGGGTTCCACCAGGTGGCCGGCTCGCTGGGCACGGTCGACCTCTCCGGCGACCCCGAGCGCCTGCGCGAGAGCCTGGCCGGCATCCGGGTGTTCGCCGGCTACTCGGGCTGGTCGGCCGGTCAGCTCGAGGAGGAGATCGCCTCGGGCTCCTGGTTCCTGCTCGACGCGCTGCCCGGCGACCCGTTCATGACCCGTCCCGACGACCTGTGGGCCATGGTCCTGCGCCGCCAGGGCGACATCCTCGCCGCGGTGGCGCACTTCCCGCCCGACCCGGCGCTGAACTGAACCCAGGGGGTCCCGGCGGGCCCCGTTCGCGGGTGTGTAGTATTTCCTCCGTGCCCGGGTGATCCGGGGACGGCAAGGGGCTGTGGCGCAGCTGGTAGCGCACCACACTGGCAGTGTGGGGGTCAGGGGTTCGAGTCCCCTCAGCTCCACCCTTGAGAAACGCCCGGACGGATGTCCGGGCGTTTTTGTGTGTCGGTTTTGCCGCACCCGATCGTTTCCCGGCCTTTCCGCGGATGACCCGGCTTATCCGTGATGCAACTTTCCCTGGTCCGTGCAAAGGCCAGATCTTGCTGCAGTCTGCATCTCGGTCGGCGGATCACGCGCCGCAAGCACGTCGGCACTCTGCATAGAAATACGAACCTGATGGAAGACCTTTATGCCGTCTTCGCCGCCGTTGTGGGGCTGATCCCGTTTCGGTTGATCACGCACGGAACCTCATTCACGGGACACCACGGAGTGAGCCGTCCCTCTATGGTGTGGCCCGCTCCTTTATTGGACCAAGCGACGGGGAAACACCATGAAGGCTTTGCAAGATCTGGACGTGGACAAGTTCTGGGAGAACGGCTACGCCATCCTCCGGAACGTCTACACCCCGGATGAGATCCAGCGATTCCGCGAGGGCGCCTTCGCGTCGCGCGGACGCGGCCCCGGCGACCTGCTGTCCAACCCGCTGATGCAGGACGCCCTGCTCGACGGCAACTTCGTCGCGGTCGCCCGCAAGCTGCTCGGCAGCGACGACATCTGGTACGCCGGCGACAGCTCCTTCACCATCAACTCCGGCCAGCGGGGCTTCCACAAGGACAACGTCGACCGCAAGGACCCCAAGGGGCCGGACTGGAACGGGCGCTACACGCTGCTCCGGTTCGGGATCTACCTGCAGGACCACTGGACCCACACCGGCGGGCTCAACCTGCGCGCCAAGTCGCACAACACCACCGACCACTCGTACGGCAAGAACGTCTACGTCCGTACGCGGGTGGGTGACATCGCCGTGTGGAGCATGCGCACCACGCACAGCGGCAACGGCGCGCTGCTGCGGTGGCCGTGGAGGAACAAGTTCCCCGAGCCCACCGAGATCCCGAACCTGCCCAAGTGGAAGGTCGCCAAGCCCGACGGCGACCGCCTGGCCGTGTTCGCCGCGCTCGGGCTCAACGACGCCCACCACGACCGGTACGTGGAGTACATGAAGACCCGCACGTACCTGGTCAACTCGTTCCGCGCCTCCAAGTACGACGACGAGACGCTGGCCAAGGCCGCGAAGATCGGCCTGAACGTCCGCGACATCGCCAAGGAGATCGAGGGCGACGACACGGTCGGCAAGAACGTCGCGTGGGAGCCGATCCCGTACGACGTCGGCGCCCGCTGACCCTCCCGGCAGCGGCACCGTCCTCTTCCGGCGGTGCCGCTGCCGCCCACTCTGCCTCCGGCGTCAGCTGCCGGGAGAGTGACTCATGCGGTCGGTGGCTCCGTGATCCACTAGCGTCGGGACCGTGATCATCGTTCTCGACCTCGAGTTCACGACGTGGGACGGCGCGCAGGAGCGCGGCTGGACCGGGCCCGGCGAGTTCCGCGAGATCGTCCAATTCGGGGCGTTACGCGTCGACGCCGGCAGCCTCGAGGTGGACGGCGAGTTCGACGCGCTCGTGCGCCCGCGCCGCAACCCCGCGCTGTCCCCGTTCTTCCAGACCCTCACGGGCATCAGCCAGGCCGAGGTCGACGAGCGCGGAGTTCCGTTCCTCGCGGCCCTCGACGCGTTCCTCGACTTCTGCGGCGGCGACTACGTCCTCTCGTACGGCAACGACATGGTCATCGTCGGCGAGAACCTCGTGCTCCAGGTGCCCGAGGGCCGCGCCCCGAAGCGGGGGCTGCCCCCGTTCCTCAACATCAGGCCGTACGTGAACGGCGTGCTCCCCGCGACCGCCGGGCTCTCGGCGGGCCGGCTCGCGCACGGACTCGGTCTGGCGGAAACAGCGGACCGCGAGCACAACGCGCTGGCCGACTGCTATTCGATCGTCGCGACGCTGGCCCATCTGCGAAAGCAGGGCCATCCGCTTCTCGAGATCGGGTGAAGCCGGCCGTTATTTCCCTGGCGCCGGGCTGCCGAAACGTATCGGTGCGCCTCCTCTTTTCGGATGTCGATCTTCCGGGCTACTTGGCGTGTTGAATGCGCCGTTTCCGGCGGGGTGCGTGCTTTTCTTGATCACGCACCGCCTGGAAGGAAATGAAGTAGTCCCGAAAGGAGAATGGCATGGAAAAGATGATGCGTCTCGCGACGGCCGGTCTCGGACTGGTGGCCGGGCTGGCCTTCGCGGCCGCCCCGGCACAGGCCGCCACCGCGGCGCCGTCCGCCGAGGGCAAGCAGTCCACCCAGGCCGACCGGCACCGGGACCGCGACGTCGTGGTCGGCTACTACCGCTCCCTGCGCGCCTGCGAACTGGCCGGCCGGATCGGCGAGCGCTTCGGCCGCTGGCACGACTACGACTGCGACTACCAGCGCCGGGGCTTCAACCGTGGCGTCTTCGCCCTCGAGGTCGAGCGCGGCTGGGGCGGGGCCCGTCCCGGCCACCACGGCGGCTGGGGCGGGGACCGTGCCGGCCACCACCGCGGCCGCTGACCGCATCCCCCGGTAACAACTGAGCACCGTAGTCCACCCATCAGTGCGCCTCTGCCCCGAGGCCACGGAAATGGAGGCGCGGATCAGATAGACAACGAAAACTCCACAGGTCCCCCTGCCGGTGCCGGGCACATCACGTGCCCGGCACCGGTGTGCCTAACACCTTCTCGAGAGCCTCGTGCAGTTGTGCGAATTCCGCTCCCCGATGCATCTCGGGCGTCAAGGTGTTCATGTCGCGCAGAATGTCGGTGATCCCGGCGACAGTGTTGCGAATTCGTTCGTAGAGGTCGAGGTCCTCGCGGATTCCCTGCAAATTCTCCTGACCCACGCCCCGCATGGCATCCTCGAGTTCTGCCTTCTGCCGCTCCCAGTAGCCGACGTGCTTGACCCGGTCGATCGGCCGGAAGATGCCGGCGTCCGCGAGCACGATCGGGAACACGCGGTCCCGGAACTCCGGCCGCGCGGCGATCTCGGTCAGCTCGAACATGCAGTTCTCCGACTCGAGGTACGCCTTGTCGAGCACCACGACGACGGCCTTGCCGGCGCCGAGCCGCCGCATGAAGCCGCGGATCGAGTCGCGGTACGACATCTCGTCCCGGTCCCGCACGACGGCGACGCCGCGCTCGCCCAGCCGGGTCACGATGCCGTCGACGAGCGCGTCCGCCTGACCTCCCCACTTGTACGAGACGAACACCTCGGGCTCCGGTGCGACACGTTCCTGCCGGACAGCACCGGTCCGCCACACGGGATCAGGTGACAGCTCGGCCAGGAGCGGGACGGGGTCGAGCAGCTTGCGGCTGACGCGGCACTGGATGAGGTCGCCGGTCCGGGCGAAGTCCTCCAACTCGCTGACCGGGAACATGCCAGGCTCCGCCGAGGCCTGGCACACGGCGCAGTTGCACGGCCGCAGCTTGCTGAATCTGATCTCGGGATACGAGCGGTGGATCAGCGTCAGCTCCCGGTCGATGATCGCCAGAAGCGTGCGCGGATCGGCTCCGTCGAGCCGGATGCGTAGTCGCCGCCGGTGGTACTCCTCGATGAGTTCTGCCCGGCCGTGGTCGTGGGTGAGAACCACGCCGGACCGCCACACCAGTGGGCCGTCGATCAGATCGTGGAGCGCGACGATGAGCCGGCGGACGATGCCCTTCGGCATGACGTCGTACTCGTAGCGCAGCGCCAGGGTGCCTGTCTCGCTCCACGCGTAGGCAGGCTGGGCCGGCGACAGCAGCTGGGGCGCGACATACCTCTGCTCGGGGCCGTCCACCGGGAAGCACAGAGCAAACTTGACCATGAGCTGCACGAGCTCGGCGTGCATGCCGGCGAAGGACTGCTCGTGCCAGATCCGCGGCAGATCGTTTCTGGCGAAGACGCCCAGGCGTGAGATGACCTCATCGTCGTCCAGCACCCGGTAGACCGCGCTCGTGCCCCACTCCGGCTTGAGGATGACCGTCTTGCGAAGCAGGTCGTCGTCCTGGAAGTACAGGCAGATGCCCAGGTCGTGCAGGAAGCCGCCGAGCTGCCGGATGTCGTCGTCGCGGGTGAACCCGTGCGTCCGGCAGATGCGGAAGAACTCCTCGGCGCTGATGTAGTCGCGGGTGTCGCGTTCCAGGGCTACCCGCACGTCACGCCAGGTCTTGGGCAGAGCCGCTCCGATGTGTGGCAGCGACTCGACCTCCTGGCGAATCTTCGCGACGGCGTCGTCGAGCCCGCTGTTGTCGGCCAGGTTGAGACTGATGGTGTCTCTGAGATGCGGGTACGCCTGCCGAAGCCCGGTCGTGTTCAGGGCCTGCGCGCGTCCCTGCTTCCGGTTCTGCACGATGATCAGCGGGCTGGCGCCACTGAGCAGGTTGACGACGTCGAGCCAGTACTGGAAGTCGGTGTCCTCCTTGCGCTCGTCACAGACCAGGACGTAGACCGATCGCTTGGTCAGGAAGAACTGATGCGTGGCGTGATAGATCTCCTGGCCGCCGAAGTCCCACACGTTGACGCGGAAGGCGCGATCGAGCATCCGCTCGGCGCCGCCGTCGCGAACCCGGATCGCGCTCGGGAAGCTCCAGGTGTGTACGTCGATGCCTTCGGTGGAGTCCTCCGACTCGTCAAGGGAGTACGAGGGATTGAGGATCTTCTTGGTCAGTGAGGTCTTGCCCGCTCCCGGCTCGCCGATGATGAGCAGTTTCGCCTCGGCGAGGTAGTCGACCCCGGCTTCCTCGTTCTGGAGCCAGTATCGCTTGATCGCTTCGAGGCCCTGCTGTGCGACCTCGGGCGGAGGGGAGACGAACTCGTCGGGAACCCTCGAGGCAGAGCTCGCCAGCTGGTCCGAGCCGATCGTCAGCGTGACGAGCTCGCTCAGCCGGAGCACGTCAGCCGGCACCTCGCTGATGGGACACCCGTCGAGATGGAGATCCTGGAGGCTGTGCAGGTTCCAGACACTCGACGGGATGCTGCGGAACTCGTTCGAGCGCAGATCCAGGCTGCGGAGTCCTCGCGCGAGCGACACCGACTGCGGCAGGTCGGTCAAGCCGTTGAACGCGAGCGCCAGATCCGTCAAGGACGGCAGGGTGAACAGCCAGTCCGGCAGGGACCGCGGCCGGACCGCCGCAAGGTCGAGCTTTTCCAGCCGGTGGAGGCGGGAGATCGCTGGAGGAACGTGCCCGAGCGGACAGCCGAACATCATCAACGACTCCAGCGAGGGCTGGGTCGAGAGGAGCGCGTCGGCATTGTTCTGTATCCAGGTCAGCGCGCCCCAGTCGTCTGTTGTGAACGGTGCGCCTGTCGGGACGACTATCGCGCCGGTGATGCGGAGTTCGGACAACCTCAAGTTGCCGGTCCGGGCGACGGTGAGGAGTTTCTCGAGTACGGGCTCCGTCGTGTCGCTGCCGATGTCCACGGCATAGACCAAACTTGGCGCGACTTCGAGACGTACCAGGGTGTCGGCGTCGAGGGCCCAACGCGCCTGTCGATGAGGCGGCAGATAGGTAGGCTCCATCCCGCGGACGTCGATCTCCTCGAGGCCGCCGAGGTCGCTCAACCAGTCAGGCAACGCGCGGTCGTCGTCCCGGCGGATGATCCGTTTGTCGGTGTCGACTTTCCGCAGGCCCGCAAGGCGCCGGGCAGCTACCGCGACTCCCTCGGTTTCGACGAACGTGACGAGGGTGTCGAAGTCGAGCGTGTCCAAATGGCCTGCCAGGACCGCCCGCAAGATTTCCGCTTGCGCTGGTGTGAGATCGGTTCTCGAGCCGGTCTTCGACCGCCACCAGCGCGCCACGCGTCGACACTACAGACCCGTTGCCGGCTCGGCAGCTCCTGATCGGACGGTTTTCATACGTACCGTCGCAGTGTGAATACCGGTCCGGTAGCCGCCGATGCCGTGATCGAGGCCCGCGCCGGGGTGTCACTGGCCGCAGGAGAGGAGTAGCCAGTTGAGGCGGCGCATCATCTCGTGGGAGGTGAAGGGCTTGGGCAGGTAGTCGTCGGCGCCGGCGGCGTAGCCGAGCTCGAGGTCGGCGGGGGCGCAGTTGCCGCTGATCATGAGGACGGGGATCTCGGCGGTCAGCGGGCTGGAGTGCAGGCGGTTGCAGACGGTGAGACCGTCGATCTGCGGCATGGTGACGTCCAGGATGATCACGCGGGGGCGGCGCTCGATGGCGAGGCTCAGCGCGGACCGGCCGTTGTCCGCCGTGATGGTGCGGTAGCCGGCGACCTGCAGGCGGAACTCGATGACGTCCCGTACGTCGTCATCGTCGTCGGCGATGAGGACGCTGGGGGACAGCGGCGCCGTGATCGGCCCGGAGGACAGCGCGCGGGCGAAGTCGTCGGCGTCGGTGGGCGGTGCGAGAAGCGCGGTCATTTCTGTCTACCTCCTGGTGCGGGAAACGGCTCAGGGGACTCGGCGGTTCAGCGGCCGGACGTGCCGCGTTCGGCGATCAGATCGCGCAGTTCGGCGACCAGGCGCCGGGGCGACACGGGTTTGGGCAGGTAGCGGTCGGCGCCGCAGCTCCGGGCGGCGTCGAGGTCGAACTGGTGCGCAACTGCGGAAATCATGAGGATCGCGGTGTCCCGGGTGGCCGGGTCGCGGCGCGCGAGCTGGCACAGCTCCATGCCGTTGAGCGCCGGCATCCGCACGTCGGTGATCAGGCCGGCCGGGCGGGCGACCGTGAGGATGCGCGCGGCGGTGTGCCCGTCCTTGGCGGCCACGGCGCGGAACCCGGCGGACTCCAGGGTCACGGTGAGCAGGTCGCGGATGTCGGGGTCGTCCTCCGCGACGAGGATCAGCTGGGGGGTCACGTCCCGCCCATCGACCGGCTCGGTGCGAGCACGAGGAAGATCCCGGTTGCCGGACGGTTGCAGGTTCGCCGGGGGCGAAAATGTGTGGGCCGTGCGGCGGAGCCGGGGCCAGGATCGGGCGATGGTGACCTTCTCGCTGCAGGCCCTGCCCGACACCGCCGCCGGCTGGCTCGACACCGCCCGCCGCGCCGAGGAGCTCGGCTTCGAGGCGCTCTACGTGGCCGACCATCCGGGGTCGTGCGCGTCCCCGTTCGTCGCGCTCGCCGCGGCCGCGGCCGTCACGTCACGGCTGCGGCTGGGGTCGTACGTCTCGAACGCCGGCGTCCGGGAGCCGATCCTGCTCGCCTCCGACGTGGCCACGCTCGACGTCGTCTCGGGCGGGCGCGCCGTGCTGGGGCTCGGCGCCGGGCACACCCCGGCGGAGTGGGAGGCGATCGGCAAGGTACGGCCGGACGCGGACGGACGCGTCGACCACTGCATCGCGGTGGCCGAGGCGACGACACGGATGCTCGCCGGCGAGGGCATGGCCGAGCCGCGGCCGGTGCAGGAGCGCGTGCCGCTGCTGATCGGCGGCGGCAACACGCGGCTGCTGCGCTGGGCGTCCGGGCACGCGGACCTGATCAGCCTCTCGGGGCTGGGCCGGACGCTGCCCGACGGGCACCTGCACACGTCGCGGTGGCGTCCCGACCAGGTCGACGCGCACGTCGAGCTCTGCGGCGGCAAGCCGATCGAGGCGCTGGTGCAGCACTTCGAGGTCACCGGCGACGCCGGAGCCGCCTACGCGGCCTACGCGAAGGAGTCCGAGGAGGACGAGGGTGCGGTCGCCACGTGCCCGTACGTCTTCGCCGGCACCGTGGGCGAGATCGCCGCCAAGCTGCGGGACGTGGAGCGGCGCTGGGGGATCACGCGGTTCGCCGTACGCCCTCCCGCGGTCGCCGGCGTGGCGGAGCTCAGGCGGGGTCGATGAACAGCTCGCGCTCGACCTGGGCCCGGTAGTCGACGTAGATCTGGCGGTAGCGGGCCAGCGCGCCCTTGCGGTCGCCCTCCTCGAGCAGCCGCAGGATCGCGTCGTGCCCGTCGATCCAGCTCGTCCACAGGTCGCTCTCGGCGGTCATCGCCAGGATGCGCATCGTCCGCGCGACCACCAGGTCGACCATCGACTGCAGCTCACGGTTGCCGCTCGCCAGGATGATGATCGTGCTGAAGTCGGCGCCGGCGGCCCCCGCGGCCAGCACGTTGCCCGCGGCCAGCGCCTCGACGAACTCTTTCTGCCGCAGGCGCAGCAGCTCGATGTGGGTGTCGGTGAGGTTGTCGACACCCCACTCGAAGCCCGCGCAGGCCAGCACGCTCATCACGTCGATCAGCTCGAGGGCGTTCTTCTGGGTGACCTTGGTGACGTGCCGGGTGCGGTTCGGCGCGATGTCGATCAGGCCCTCGACGCTGAGCTGGGCGATGGCCTCGCGTACCGGAGTGATGCTGACCCCCAGGCGCGCGGCGAGCTCGGCGTCCTTGATGAGCGTGCCGGGAGGCAGCTCGCCGGTGACGATCTCGTTGCGCAACTGACGGACGACCGCTGCGGTACGGGTCGGTGGGACCGCGTAAGACATACGGGCAGAGTACTCAGGGTGACGAGAGAGCGTGGTCCCGCCCGTCCGATCGGCGGGTCAGGTCGCCGCGCAGATGTCGGTGCGGTCGGCCTCCGCGCTGTCGGCCAGGTCCGAGGTGGTGCAGAACGCGGTCATCGTGACGTTCGCGCTGATGTCGCCGGCGCTGTCGTCGCCGCCGGTGGCCAGGGTGACGGAGTCGATGAGCACGGCCCGGTTCTGCGTCTCCTGCAGGCGCACCAGGAACTTGCTGACGTTTGCCGACTTGCCCTTCGCGGTCAGCGACAGCGGCATCTCGACCGCGGTCGTGACCGTCTCCGACTTGCGCGCGGCGCCGACGGAGAGGCCGCTGACCTCCACGCTCAGCGCCGTCCCGGAGTCCTGCAGCGCGCGCAGGAAGGCCGGCATGCCGTACGTCTCGGGCATGTTCGTCACCAGGGTGTCGAGCTGGGCCTGGTAGGTGGCCTTCTTCGCGTCCTGCTCCTTGAGCGCCGCCACCTCCTTGCGGAGCTTGGTGAGCTGCAGCGAGGTGTCGTCGGCCTGGGTCTGCACGTTCTCGACCTCGGCGAACTTGGGTGAGATGGCCAGGAGCCAGGCGGCGGCGACCAGGATGACGATCGCCACGATCCCGCCGATGAGCCAGATCCGGTCGGTGCTCCGCGCTTCCATCAGTTGCCTCCGGTCCGGTCGCACGCAGTGGTGAAGCGGCCGCAGAGCGCGGCAGAAGTGATGTCGAGGGAGAGCGCGTAGCTGACGCCGTTCGTGCCGTTGGTGGCCGTCGTCAGGTACGGGTCGGTGATGCCCTCGAGGGTGGCGAGCTTGTCGATGAAGGTCGCGATGTGCTTCTTGTCGGGCGCGTGCCCGGTGACCGTGAGCGTCCCGACGGTACGGTCCTTGTCCGTCGTCGAGGTTCCGGAGCCCGCCGCGGCCGGGGCCGCCGCGCCGGGAGCGCCGGCCTGCTGGAGGGTGCCGCCGATGTTGTCGATCGTGACGTCCGTCGCCTTGGCGTTGTCGCGCACGGTGTCGAGGGTCTTCGCCCACGGCAGGTCGTCCGCCATCAGGGTCTTGAGGTCGGCGGTGGCCGTGTCCCGGTCCTTGATGACGGTCACCACGTCGCGGTAGGCCTTCTTGTCGTTCTGCGCCCGCTGGACCGCGTCGCTGGCCGTGGCCAGGTTCTCGTTCGCGCCGCTCAACGACTGCACGGCGAACAGGTACCAGGCGGCCAGCACGGCCACCACGATCACCACGGCGCCGATCAGCGCGATCCGGGTGCGCCGCGCGTTACGCCCCGCGAGGATCTCGCCGGGCAGCAGGTTGGCCCGGATCGGCAGGACGCGCGAGACCTGGGCCGGTGAGACCGCCGGGTCGATCGGCATCAGGGCGGTCGGGGTCGGGTTCGGGGTCGGGAAGGTGGTGGTCATCAGGCTGCCGCTCCCAAGGTCAGGCCGATCGACACCGCGGCCGAGGGCACGAAGCTGTCGAAGCCACGCTCGCGACCCTTGCGCGTGTCCCGCAGCCGGCTGGCGCTGTCGGCGTACATGACGGTGATCCGCAGTTCGTTCTGGAGGTGCTCGGCGAGGCCGGGCATGAGCGCGCTGCCGCCGCAGAGCGCGAGCCGGGTGACCTGCTTCTGCCGCTCACCCGAGGCCAGATACGTGAACGAGCTGCGCAGCTCGCTCACCAGCGGGCGGACCGCCTCCTCGGCGGACTCCGCGCCGTCCGGCCGGCCGTCGCCGTGCAGGCCGTACCGGCACTTGAGCTCCTCGGCCTCGGGCTGGGAGATGCCGAGCCGGGCCGCGATGCTTTCGGTGATCTCCTGGCCGCCGCGCGGCACGGTCCGCACGATCAGCGGCTCGCCGTCGGCGTGCACGACCACGCTGGTCACGTCGAGGCCGATGTCGACGATCGCCTCGACCTGGGCGTCCAGCCGGGAGGCGGCGCGCAACAGGGCGAACGAGGCCAGGTCGACGGACTTGACGTGCAGGCCGGCCTTCTCGACGGCGCCGACGGCGCTCATCACGGCCTCCTTGGGCATGGCGATCAGCAGACCCCGTACGGTCGGGTTGTCGCCCGGGTCCTCGAGCGGATAGAAGTCCAGCAGCGAGCGCTCGACGGCCAGCGGCAGCGCGTCCTTGACCTGGAACGGCAGCGCCTGCTTCATCTCCTTGGCCGGCAGGTTCGACAGCGTCATCTCGCGGACCACCAGCTGCGGGTTGGTCACGCCGATGTTGACGTTCTTGGTGCCGAACTTGCAGGCCGCCCAGAGCTGCTTGAGGGCCGAGGTGACCATGACCGGGTCCTGGACCACGCCGCCGTTGACGGCGCCGGGCGGCAACGGCACCTGGCCGAAGTTGGACAACGTGTAGTCGTCCTTGCCGCGGCGGACCTCGACGGCCCGGATCGAGGACGTGCCGATGTCCAGCCCGATCGGGGTTGCGCCAGCCATGGGTTCTCCTTCCTTCGAGCAGACTTCAGACGGTGGGCACGAGTAACGAGGCGTACCACTGCGCGATGGGCGCTCCGGCGAAGACCGCGAGGAAGGCGCCGGCGAGCATGTAGGGACCGAACGGGATGCGGGTCTTGCGGTTGGCCCGGCGCAGCAGCATCAGCACGGCGCCGACCACGCCGCCGAACAGGAACGCCGAGAACGCGCCGATCGCGACCGAGCTCCAGCCGAGCCAGCCGAGGTAGAAGCCGAGCAGCGGGGCGAGCTTGAGGTCGCCGCCGCCCATGCCGCGCGGCATGATCGCCAGCAGGAAGTACAGCGCGTACAGCACGGCGGCAGCGATCAGTGCCCGGACGGCCGTCGACCAGCTCCGGTCCGCGATCACCGCGGGGGAGAGGAGGACCAGGGCGACGGCGTACGAGGGCAGGACGATCTTGTCGGGCAGCCGCATCACGTCGAGGTCGATCACGGCGAGGGCCACCGAGATCGCCGCCAGGTACAGGTACGCCGGCAGCTCCCAGGAGAGGCCGAACCGGGCCGCCACCGCGACGAACAGGGCGGCGGTGCCGGCCTCGACGAGCGGATAGCGGGGGCTGATCGGGGTCCTGCAGTCGGCGCACCGGCCGCGCAGCAGCAGCCAGCCCAGCACCGGGACGTTGTGCCGGGGCCGGACCGCGTTGCCGCAGGCCGGGCAGTGCGAGCCCGGGCGCACCAGCGACTCGTCGCGGGGCACCCGGTGGATCACGACGTTGAGGAACGAGCCCACCGCCAGCCCGAGCAGGGCGACGACGACGAGCAGCGCGGGCTGCGGCATCCGGGCCTCCTCGAGCAAGTGGTGGGACCCGGGCAGCGCCGCCGGCGCCGCCCGGGTGGAGCTTCAGCCAGTCGTCAGGGCGTCGTCGCCGCACACGTGTCGAGGTTGCCGTTGGCGAGCGCCTGGACCGAGCCGCCCTTCGAGCTGTCGTAGACGTAGAGCTTGCCGCTGCCGCCGTCGTTCTTGGCGCAGACCGTGTAGGACTGCCCGGCCGGGGTGCCGCCCGCGAGGATGTAGGTCATCTTGGTCTTGTCCGACAGGGTGACCCAGCCGCCCTGCGAGGCGCCGGCCGTCGTCGAGCCGTCCTTGAGGCTGAAGCTCGACGCGATGGACTTGATCGGGGTGGTCGGCGCCGGGTACGCGTTGCCGTTGTCGGTGTAGTACTGCTCGATCGCGCTCACCGCGCCGCGCACGTCGGACTGCGCCGACTTGTCCGCCGCTCCCTTGCGGTAGTTGAGGTAGACCGGCACGGCGATCGCGACGAGCACGCCGATGATGACCACGACAACGAGCAGCTCGATGAGGGTGAAGCCCTCGTCGGCCTTCTTGTTGCGGAGCCGGTTGATGATGTCGTGCATTGGGGGTGCCTCCATGGCGTCTGGGGTGGGGCGGGGCGGGTGGTGCCGGGCCGGGGGGCCCGTTCGGCCGGCGGGAGTCCGGCCTGGTGGCACGCGATTTCAGTTGCTCTGGATGTTCTGGTAGATCGTGAACATCGGGAGGTACAGGCAGATGACCATGCCGCCGACCACGGCACCCATGACGAGCACCATGATCGGTTCGATCGACGCGGTCAGGGACTCGGCAGCGCTGTCGACTTCCCTGTCATAGAAATCGGCAACCTTGTCCAGCATCTGACTGATTTGGCCGCTTTCTTCGCCGACTTCGATCATCTGCGTGACCATCGCGGGGAAGATGGGGTGGTTGCGCAGGGCCGAGGACATGGTGTGGCCGTCGCGGACGGCGGCCTGCACGTCCTTCATCGCCATGTTGATGACCTCGTTGCCCGTGGTCTCGCCGACCACGGTGAGCGCCTGCATGACCGGCACGCCGACGTTGAGCAGCAGGCCCAGGTTGCGGGCGAACCGGCTCATGGCGAGCTTGCGGAACAGCGGGCCGAAGACCGGCATCCGGACCTTGATCCGGTCGACCTTGAGCCGGAACGCCTCGTCCGCGCGCATCTGCCGCTTGTAGAAGATCGAGCCGCCGATCCCCGCGCCGAGCACCAGGGGTCCGATCCACCACATGTTGTGGCTCGCGTCGACCAGGAACTGGGTGATCGCCGGCAGCTCGCCGCCGAGGTTGCGGAACATGCCCTCGAAGATCGGCACGATGAAGATCAGCACCGCGGCGATCAGGACGAAGGTGAACGCCAGCACGATCGCCGGGTACGTCATCGCGCTCTTGATCTTGCCGCGGAGCTCGGTGTCCTTCTCCAGGCTGTCCGCGATCTGCTCGAGAGCGCGGTCGATCATACCGCCGGTCTCGCCGGCCCGGACCATGGCGATCATGAGGCGCGGGAAGATCCGGTCGTGCTTGGCCATCGAGGCCGACAGCGAGGCGCCGCCGGCCACGTCCGTACGGACCTCGCCGAGCGCCTTCTTCAGCGGCGGCGAGCTCGTCTGCTCCTCGAGGATCGCCAGCGACCGCAGCAGCGACATGCCCGAGGCCGTCATCGTCGCGAACT
The DNA here is from genome assembly GCF_051386375.1 of Actinoplanes sp. URMC 104. Lineage (NCBI taxonomy): Bacteria > Bacillati > Actinomycetota > Actinomycetes > Micromonosporales > Micromonosporaceae > Actinoplanes > Actinoplanes sp. URMC 104. The sequence continues at coordinate 959,559 of NZ_JBPQTO010000004.1, forward strand.
GGCGCGCGAAGACGGCGAGATCCTTGAGCTTGACCCGGCCGCCGAAGCCCGGGATCTTGATCTCCATGTCGAGGCCCTTGCCGGCCTCGGTCAGCTCGAGCGGGGTCTCGCCGCGCTGTTTCAGCAGATGCGAGGCCGCGGCCTCGTTGGGCGCCTCGACGGTGCCCTTGGCGCGGTGACCAGCGCCGTCGATGCTGCTGTAGCGGTAGACCTTGGTCGCCGGCATCGGATCACATCCGTCCCACGAGTCGTTTGAGTTCCTCCTGCGAGTGGCACAGCTCGAGGGCGGCCGGCAGCGTGACGACCTGCTCGCGGACCTTCTCGGCCAGGTGCTGGTCGAACGCGAGCATGCCGTCGCCCGCGCCGGCCTGCATGAACGAGGGGATCTGGTGCGACTTGCCCTCACGGATCAGGCTGCGGATGGCGGGCGTGGCGGTGAGGATCTCGCAGATCACCGCGCGGCCCTTGTTGTCGGCGCGGGGGGCCAGCGCCTGGGTGATGACGCCCTGCAGCGACGCCGCGAGCTGGGCGCGGATCTGCAGCTGCTGGTGCGGCGGGAAGATGTCGATGACGCGGTCGATGGTCTGCGTGGCGCTCTGCGTGTGCAGCGTCGCCAGCACCAGGTGGCCGGTCTCGGCGGCGGTCAGCGCGGTGGCCGTGGTCTCCAGGTCGCGCAGCTCGCCGACCAGGATGATGTCGGGGTCCTGCCGCAGCGCGTGCTTGAGCGCGCTGGCGAAGTCCTCGGTGTCGGTGCCGACCTCGCGCTGGTTGACCACGCTGCGCTTGTGCGGGTGCAGGAACTCGATCGGGTCCTCGATCGTGATGATGTGGTCGGCGCGGCTGCGGTTGGCCAGGTCGAGGATCGAGGCGAGCGTCGTGGTCTTGCCGGAGCCGGTCGGGCCGGTCACCAGCACCAGGCCGCGGGGCAGGTGGGCGAAGCGGGCGACCGAGTCGGGCATGCCCAGCTCGTCGAGCGGCTTGATCTCGTGCGGGATGGCCCGGAACACCGCGCCGCACGAGTTGCGCTGCACGTACAGGTTGCCGCGGAAACGGGAGACGCCGACGATGCTGTGCGCGAAGTCCAGCTCCTGCGTGCGCTGGAACGTGTCCCACTGGTCGATCGACACGGGGGCGCGGGCCAGCAGCGCGGTGTCCGCCGAGTTGAGGTTGCCGTAGCCCTGCAGCGGGCGCAGCGAGCCGTTCACCCGGATCATCGGGGGCGTGCCGACCGTCAGGTGCAGGTCGGAGCCCTTCGACTCGACCAGCGTCACGAGCATCTGGTTGAGCACGGCCAGGTCGCCGGGCGCGGGCGAGGCCGCCACCGCCTGTTGGGGCACCACGGGGTTGGTCGTGTACATCTCCACCGCTTCTGCTCGTCGGTTCTTCGGGCGCCTCTTGTATTCGGCACTCCACTGGGCCGCTTTAGGGGCTTTTCCGGGGTTTTCGGATATTGACAACGCGTACGCGGTACCCTGCGCGCCCCTCAGATGGCGACGCGCGAGACCTCGCGTACGGAGGTGAGACCGCCCGCGGCCTTGGCCAGGCCGTCGGCGCGCAGCTCGTACATCCCCTGGTACAGGGCCACCTCGCGGATCTCGTTGGCCGAGGCGCGCCGGATGGTCAGCGCCTCGATCTCCGGCGAGATCGGCATGACCTCGTGCAGCGCGAGCCGGCCGCGGTAGCCGGTGTTCGCGCAGTTGCGGCAGCCCACCGGCCGGTACAGCGCCTCGGGCACGGCGAGGTCCTCGAACGGCCAGCGGGCGCCGACCAGCTCCTCCTCGGTCGGCGCGTACGCCTCCTTGCACCAGTCGCAGAGCCGCCGCGCCAGCCGCTGGGCCAGCACGCAGTCCAGCGACGAGCCGACCAGGAACGGCTCGATGCCCATCTCGGTCAGGCGGGTGACCGCGCCGGGCGCGTCGTTGGTGTGCAGCGTCGACAGCACGAGGTGGCCGGTCAGCGACGCCTCGACCGCGATCTGCGCCGTGTTGCTGTCCCGGATCTCACCGATCAGCACGACGTCCGGGTCGGAGCGCAGGATGGCCGGCAGCACCGCCGCGAACGTCAGGCCCGCCTTCGCGTTGACCTGCACCTGGTTGACGCCGCGCAGCCGGTACTCGACCGGGTCCTCGACGGTGATCACGTTGACTTCCGGCTTGCTGATCCGGCCCAGCGTGGCGTACAGGGTGGTCGACTTGCCCGAGCCGGTCGGCCCGGTCACCAGCACCATGCCGTGCGGCTTGGTGAACGACGCGGCGAAGCGGTCGAGGTTGTGCTGGGTGAAGCCCAGCTTGTTCATGTCGAGGTCGATGCCGCCGGTGTCGAGCACGCGGAGCACGAGCTTCTCGCCCCACACCGTGGGCAGCGTGGCCGTACGCAGGTCGACCGTGCGGTCGCGGATGAGCGCGGTGATGCGGCCGTTCTGCGGCACCCGCTTCTCGGTGATGTCGACGCCCGACATGATCTTGATGCGGGAGGTCAGCGCGGCCATGACGCCGCGCGGCACGATGTCGACCTCGTGGAGCACGCCGTCGATGCGGTAGCGCACCCGCATGTCGTCCTCGGTGGGCTCGAGGTGCAGGTCGGAGGCGCGGTTCATGACGGCCTGCTCGATCAGGCTGTTGACGTAGCGCACGATCGGGGCGTCGTCGGTGCTGGTGGCCTGCGCGGCCATGCCGGACTGCGACTCCGCCTCGTCGTCGGCCATCTCGCCCAGGTCGCTGGACTCGCGCTGCAGCTTCTCGATGATCCGGCGGACCTCGCTGCGGGCGACCACGACGGGGCGCACGACCATGCCGGTGGCGGCCCGCACGTCGTCGAGCGCTACCACGTCGCCGGGGTCGGTGACGCCCACGACGATCTCGCCGCCGGCCATCGACAGGCCGAGCACGCGGTGGCGCAGCACGACCGGCAGCGGGATCTTCTTGAGCGCGGCCGGGTCGGGGACGAAGCTGACCAGGTCGACGGTGTTGATGCCGAACGCCAGGGCGGCGGCCTGGGTGAGCTGCTCCTCGGTGACGACCTGGTCGTTGATCAGGACCGCGCGCACGGACCGGCCGCTGCGCTGCGCTTCCTCCGCGGCCGCGTCGACGGCGCGCGGATCGATCCCGATCTGCTTGAGCGCGTCCAGCAGCGGGCGGAAGGTCTGGTCCATGACATCCTTCGGATAGGCAGAGGTGCTCGCCTGTCCGATCGGACGCGCGGAACGTTCCCTGAGATGCGCCCGGTTATGATGTGGTTTGCGCCGGTTGCCGGAAGGTTCGGCGGTACGCGGTGGGCGCCACGCCGATGGCCGCCTGCAGGTGCTGCCGCAGCGCGGTGGCGCTGCCCAGCCCCGAGCGCCGGGCCACCGTCTCCACCCCCAGATCGGTCGACTCCAGCAGGAGTTGAGCGTGCGCGATGCGCTGGCGCAGAATCCACTGCCGCGGGCTCGTGCCGGTCTCCTCGCGGAAGCGCCGGGTGAAGGTGCGCACGCTCATCCGCGCGTGCTCGGCCATCTCCTCCAGGCTCACCGGCTCGGCCAGCCGGTCGAGCGCCCAGGCCCGCGTCGGCGCGGTGCCGGCGCCGTCGGAGTGGGGGACCGGCCGCTCGATGAACTGCGCCTGCCCGCCGTCGCGCCACGGCGGCAGCACGCAGCGCCGGGCCGCCCGGTTGGCCACCTCGGCGCCGTGGTCGCTGCGCACGATGTGCAGGCAGAGGTCCGCTCCGGCGCCGACGCCGGCCGAGGTGAGCACGTCGCCGTCGTCGACGAAGAGCACGTCGAGGTTCCAGCGCACCCGCGGGTAGAGCCGCCCGATCGTCTCGCCCCACGCCCAGTGCGTGGCCGCCGGGCGCCCGTCGAGCAGACCGGCGGCGGCGAGCACCGAGGCGCCGGTGCAGATGGAGACGATCCGGGCGCCCCGCTCGGCCGCCTGCCGCAGCGCCTCCCGCACGTCCGCCCGCAGCGTGCCGTCCACGACCGTGCTGCCGGCGTCGACCCCGGGCACGATCACCGTGTCGGCCGTCTCGAGCAGGCTCAGATCGTGGTCGGGGGTCAGGGTGAAGCCGCCCTTGGCCCGCACCGGGCCGGGCCCGCAGACCCGCGTCTTGTAGAGGCGGCGCAGGCCGGCGTCGCGGGCCGCGCCGAAGACCTGGATCGCCGTGCCCAGGTCGAAGGCGACGAGCCCGTCGAGCACGAGCACGGCGACGGTGTGGCGTTCCGGCAGGGTCATGGCCTGATTCTTGCGCATCATGGCTTCCGGGCCACTCGCCCGTCCGGCCGGGACTTTGCAGAATCTTGTGCGTGACCAAGTACCGCATCCATCCCGCCTGGCTCGTCGCCGTCGTGGCGTTCGTCGCGCTCGTGGGCGCCGCCGGCTTCCGGGCCACCCCGTCCGTCATGATCCGGCCGCTGCACGAGGAGTTCGGCTGGTCGCTCGGCACGATCTCGGCGGCCGTCTCGGTCAACCTGCTGCTCTACGGCCTCACCGCGCCGTTCGCCGCGGCGCTGATGGAACGGTTCGGCATCCGCCGGGTCATCATGGCCGCGCTGCTGTTGGTCGCGGCCGGCTCCGGGCTGACCGTGTTCATGCGGCACAGCTGGCAGCTGATCCTCTGCTGGGGCGTGCTGGTCGGCCTGGGCACCGGCTCGATGGCGCTGGGCTTCGTCGCCACCATCACCGGGCGCTGGTTCGTCAAGCACCGCGGCCTGGTCACCGGCGTGCTCACCGCGGGCGGCGCGGCCGGCAACCTGGTCTTCCTGCCCGTGCTGGCACGGCTCACCGAGCACTCCGGCTGGCGCCTGGCCGCGCTCACCGTCACCGGCGCGGCGCTTCTGGTCGTGCCGCTGGTCTGGTGGCGGCTGCGCGACCACCCGGCCGAGCTCGGGCTGGGCGCCTACGGCGGGCAGTACGAGCAGCCCAAGCCGATCGCGCCCGCCGGCGCCGCCCGCATCGCCCTGCGCGCGCTCGGCAGGGCCGCCCGCACCCGCCCGTTCTGGCTGCTCGCCGGCGGGTTCGCGATCTGCGGCGCGACGACCAACGGGCTGGTCGGCACCCACTTCATCCCGGCCGCCCACGACCACGGGATGCCCGAGACCACCGCCGCGGGGCTGCTCGCGCTGGTCGGCGTCTTCGACATCGCCGGCACCATCGCCTCGGGGTGGCTGACCGACCGGGTGGACAGCCGCATCCTGCTGGGCGGGTACTACTTCCTGCGCGGGTTGTCGCTGCTGGTGCTGCCCTCGCTGTTCGCCGCGGCCGCGCACCCGAGCATGCTGCTGTTCATCCTGTTCTACGGCCTCGACTGGGTCGCCACCGTGCCGCCGACGGTCACGCTGTGCCGGGAGTACTTCGGCGAGAGCGGCGCGGTGGTCTTCGGGTGGGTCTTCGCCTCGCACCAGTTCGGCGCCGCGGCCGCCGCCACCGCGGCCGGCCTGGTGCGCGATCAGCTCGGCGCGTACACCTGGGCCTGGTACGGCGCCGGGGCGCTCGCCGTCCTCGCCAGCGTGCTCAGCCTGATGCTGTTCGCGGGCAAGCGGCTGGGCCCGGTCGCGCCGGGGATCGGGCTCGCGGCACAGGCCGTCAAGGCGTGAGCTCGACGACCTCGAGCAGGCCGCTGAGCACCAGGATCTGGCGGACGGTCGGGGTCGGGTTGGCCAGCCGGAAGCGGATGCCGGCGTCGCGGGCGCGCTGAAACCCGAAGATCAGCGCGCCCAGGCCGGTGGAGTCGATGAAGTCCAGATCGGTGAGGTCGACCAGGATCTCGCGGGGCCGCCCGGCGAGCGCGTCGGCCATCACCGAGCGGACCCGGTCCACCGTGAGCACGTCGACCTCGCCGCGCAGCGCCACCGTGGCGACGCCACCGGTCTCATCCAGGTTCGTCACGAACTCGTCGGCCAAGGCATGCCCTTCTTCCACTGTGGCGATGGTTCCACGTACGGTAATCGGCATCACCGAACACGTGAGGAGCGTGGTGTGCCGGTCCTGGGCGGTCTGCCACCGCGGAATACCCGTTTCGTGGGCCGCGAGAACCTGCTCGCCCGGCTCCGCACCAGACTCGGCACGGGGCCGGTCGTGCTGCTGCCCGACGAGGAGCACCCGCTGGGCGGCACGGGACGCACCCAGCTGGCCGTCGAGTACGCGTACCGCTACGCCGAGACGTACGACCTGGTCTGGTGGATCCCCGCCGAGCAGGCCGCCGGCACCCGCGCGGCGCTGATCGGGTTGGCCCACCGGCTCGGGCTGCCCGAGTCCGGCGACATCAACCGCACGCTGGCCGCCGTCCGCGACACGCTGAGCCGCGGGGAGCCGTACCGCAACTGGCTGATCGTCTTCGAGGACGCCAACCGGCCCGAGGACATCAAGCCCTACCTGCCCAGCGGCGCCGGGCACGTGCTGGTGACCAGCCGCAACCCGCGCTGGTCGGCGGAGGTGACCCAGGCGGTGCCGGTCGGCGTGTTCGACCGCGCCGACAGCGTCGACCTGTTGCGCCGCCGGGCCCCCGAGCTGACCACCGAGGACGCCGACCGGCTCGCCCGGCAGCTCGGCGACGTGCCGATGGCCCTGGAGCTGTCCGCCGCGGTGCGGGCCGTCACCGGCCGCGGCGTCGACGACTACCTGGACCGCTACGAGTCCCGCGCCGCCGAGCTGGCTTTTCCCAGCCCGTTGCGGGTGACCTGGGGGCTGGCCGCCGACGAGCTGCGGGCCGCCTCGCCCGCGGCGTACGGGCTGCTCGAGCTCTGCGCCTTTCTGGGCGGCGCGCCTGTCTCGTGGCGGCTGCTCTGGGGCGCGCGCACCCTGGCGCTGCCGCCGGAGCTGGCGCCGACCGTCCGCATCGAACGCCGGCTCAAGGCGGCGCTGCGCCTGATCGGACGCTACGGGCTGGCCGAGCTCGACCCGCCCGGCGAGCACCTGCTGGTGCACCCGCTGGTGCGCGGCATGCTCGGCCAGGAGCTCAGCTCCGAACGGCACGCCGCGCTGCTGGGCACGGTGCGGGCCATGCTCGCCGCCGCCGACCCCGGCGACCCGGACGACCCGGCCACCCGCGCCCGCTACGCCGAGCTGACCCCGCACCTCGTGCACTCCGACGTGCTCGGCGCCGCGGCCGAGGAGATCCGCCAGCTGGTGGTCAACTGCGTGCGCTACCACTACGCCCGCGGCGACTACGACTCCAGCCGCGACCTGGCCGCCGCCGCGGTGGCCCGCTGGCGCGAGTCGCTCGGCGAGACCGACCCGCAGACGCTGCTCGCCTCGTTCCACCTCGCCAACGCGCTGCGGGCGGTGGGGCGTACGGCCGAGGCGCGCGCGCTCAACGCCCAGACCCTGCGGGCGCAGCGCGAGGCGCTCGGCGGCGACGACGAGACCACGCTGGCCACGGCCAACAGCGTCGGCGCCGACCTGCGCATCCGCGGCCACTTCGGACAGGCCCGCCAGCTCGACGCCGACAACCTGGTGCGCTACCGGCGGCTGTTCGGCGAGAGCTTCCCGACCGCGCTGCGCTGCGCCAACAACCTCGCCGCCGACCTGCGCCTGCTCGGCGACTTCCGGGGCGCGCGCACGCTCGACGAGCAGACCCTGCGCCACCGTCAGGCGATCCTCGCCGACGGGCACCCCGAGATCCTCTCGTCGCGGGCGGCGCTGGCGTTCGACCTGTTCGGACTCGGCGACTACGCGGCCGCCGCCGAGATGGCCGTCGTACGCCCCGGCACGGTCGGCGAGGACCACCCGTTCGCGCTGTGGGCGGCCCGGTCCGCCGCGATGGCCGCCCGCCGCCGGGGCGAGCCGCGCGCGGTGCCGCTGGCCGAGACGGCCGTCGAGCTCACCCGGCGCCGCTTCGGCGACCTGCACGTCGAGACGCTCGCGGCGGGCGTGTCGCTCGCCAACGCCGTCCGCGAGACCGGCGACTTCGACCGCGCCCACGAGCTGCTCGAACGGGCCGTGATCCGCTACCACTCGGTGCTCGGCGACGACCACCCGTTCACGCTCGCCGCCTCCGCCGTGCTCGCCGGGGTGGTGCGCGCGACCGGCCGGTACGCCGAGGCGCGCCACATCGACGACGAGGCGCTCGGCGGCCTGCGGCGCAGCGTCGGCCCCGACCATCCCTTCACGATGAGCTGCGCGAACGGCTACGCCACCGACCTGTTCGGGCTGGGGGAGCGGCAGGAGGCCCAGCAGCTGGCCGCCGAGACGTGGCAGCGGTCCCGGCTGATCCGCGGCCCCGAGCACCCCGACACGCTTGCCTGCGCCTGGAACGCGGCGCTCGACGGCGGCGACGAGGAGGCGCTCAACCAGGTGACGGCCGCGCTGGCGAAGGCGTACGGGGAAGGGCATCCGGTCCTCGCCCGGGTGGCCCGCGGCGAGCGGCTCGAGACCGACGTGGACCTACCGCCCCTGTAGCGCGGCCTGACGGGTGAGCAGGCCGGTCAGCTCGCCGGCGGGCATCGGCTTGGCGAAGTGGTAGCCCTGCGCCTGCCCGCAGGCGAGCTCGCGCAGCATGGCCGCCTGCACCTCGTCCTCGACGCCCTCGGCGACCGGCGCCAGGTTGAACGTGCGGGCGATGTGCAGCACCGCCTCGGCCACCGACCCGTTGGCCGTGGACTCCTGCATCGCCTGCACGAACGACTTGTCGATCTTCACAACGTCGACCGGCAGCGCGCCCAGGTGGCTCAGCGACGAGAACCCCGTGCCGAAGTCGTCCAGGGCGATGCGCACGCCCAGCGCCTTGAGCGAGCCGAGCACCCGCGCCGACTCGGCCAGGTCGGTCAGCGCCGCCGACTCGGTCAGCTCCAGCACCAGCGACTCGGCCGGCATGCCCGTGTCGGCCAGCACCGCACGGATCTCCTCGGTCAGCGCCGGACTGGCCAGCTGGGTGGCCGACAGGTTGACGTTGAGCTTGAAGCCCGGGCTGACCCGCTGCCACTGCACCGCCTGCAGGCACGCCTCGCGCAGCACCCACAGGCCCAGGCCCGGCATCATCCCCATCGACTCGGTCAGGTCGATGAAGTCGGCCGGCGCGAGCAGCCCGCGCACCGGGTGCCGCCAGCGCACCAGCGCCTCGACGCCGACGGTGTGCTCGCCGTCCAGGTCCACGATGGGCTGATAGAACACCTCGAACTGGCACTCGGACAGCGCCCGGCGCAGGTCGCTCTCGTCCCGGCGGCGCTGCGCGATCTCGGCGAACCGGACCGGGTCGAAGCGCCGCACGACGCCCTTGCCGTCGTCCTTGGCGTGATAGAGCGCCTCGTCGGCCTCGCGCAGCAACGAGTCGACGTTGTGCTCGGCGCCCCGGGCGATCGAGATGCCGGCGCTGGCCCGCACCTGCAGCAGCACCTGCCCGTCCACCTCGAGCGGCTGCTGCAGGTCGCGCAGGATCCGGTCGGCCACCGAGTCGGCGATCTCGTCGTCGGCGAGCCGGGGGAGCAGCACCACGAACTCGTCGCCGCCCAGCCGCGACACGGTGTCGTTGGCCCGGACGTTCGCGTTCAGCCGGTCGGCGGTGACCTTGAGCAGCTCGTCCCCGGCGGCGTGCCCGTACATGTCGTTGATGCCCTTGAACCCGTCGAGGTCGAGCAGGATCACCGCGGTCATCGTGTCGTCCGCGTCCTCCAGGGCGTCCCGGGCGTGATCCATGAACATCGCGCGGTTGCCGAGCCCGGTCAGCGGGTCGCGGAACGCCTGGCCGGCCAGGATCGCGCGCTGCCGGGTGAGGTCGCGCATCAGGCCCGCGTTGGTGTGCGAGCCGAGGAACTGGCGGATCAGGATGATGCCCGTGACGACGAGGACCAGCCAGATCAGCTCGGGGCCGGAGTCGCCCAGGTGGGTGTGCAGGGCCGCCATGATCACCGCAGCCGAGACCGGCGCGTACTGCACCAGCGGCCAGCGGCGGGTCGCCCGGGCCACGCCCGCGCCGGCCAGCACGACGGCGCCGACCGCCAGCAACCAGGCCGGGGCGCTGCTGCCGGGGCCGGTGAGCGGCTCGAAGAGCAACGGCCAGGCGAGCACCATGAGCGACGCAAAGATCATGGCGATGTCGACGCCGCGCCGCACACGATCCAGGGTCTTGCCGAACCGCCCCATTGAGCACCTCCGCCGCGACTGATCGGCCGGGGGTTCGCGCACATGAGAACTCTTGATCGTGGGGGTGTCGCTCGCTTGATCACCGGTGGGCGGCCGTGTTCCCGGCTTGCTTGATCACCGGGGGCCGCCGTCTTTCCCGGTCCTTTTGATCACCGGTGGGCCACCGCCTCCCCCGCCCACCCAGGGACGGGGGCGACGCTACCCCGCCGCGTCCCGCCCCGTCGGGTCGTCCACATTCCCGCCTCGTCCACAGGGCCCCTTGTCAGCGCCGCCCACCCACTCCGCCACGGCGCGCAGGTCTCCGCCGACCCGCCGCCACAGCGCCCTCACCACCTCGGGCCGCTCGCGCAGCGCCGGCAGCGGGGCGACGAGCGCCAGCCCCGCCACGTCCCCGGCGTACGCGTCGGCGGCCACGTCGTGGTCCCCGCGCAGATAGGCGGCGTCCCCCGGCCGTACCGCCGCCTCGGACCGCCCGCGCAGATACCGGTGGGTCAGCGTGAGCCGCTCGCTGTGCGAGAGCTCGCGCCGCGCCGCGGCCCGCAGCTGCGGCGGAGGCACGGCCGGCGGCACTGCGCCCGTCTCCCACGCCCGGGCCAGCGCGTTCACCGCGCCCGGGTCCACGGTCAGGTTGCGCAGCCGCCACCGCACCCGGTGCTCGAGGTTGGCGCCCGCGGCCAGCCGCGCCACGTCCGGGTCGACCGGCTCGCCGAGCCACGGCGCCACCTCGTCGCGCAGCGCCCCGGTGAAGCGCCGCCCGACCGGAGTGAGCAGGCCGCCGGTGAGCAGATCGCCCGCGAGCAGATCGCCCGCGAGCAGGTCGTCCGCGGCGGCCACCACGGCGGACCGCCACCGGGCGAACTCGAACGCCGCGAGCGGGTCGCCCGCCGCCTCCGTACGCCAGAAGCGCGCCACGCTCTGGTAGGCGTACGCGCCGTGCAGGATCCCGAACGCCGGCCGCGGGTCGTCGCGCCACGGCGAGTAGCCGCGCGCCGGGGACGGCTCGACCAGGTCGAAGAGCACGCGCAGCGCGTTCAGCAGGCTGTGCTGCGCCTCGTGCAGCAGGCCGACCGCCAGCGACGTCGCGTCCGCGGGAGCCGAGATCGCCACCGCGCCGAACGCGTCCGCCGACGTGGCGCTGATGCCGCCGGCGCCGGGGTCGGGCTCGACCGGGACGAGCACCGACAGCACCCGGGCGAGCGTGGCCGCGGCGGGGCGGTGGCGGTCGGCCAGCAGGCGCCAGGCGTCGTCGAGGTGGCGCTGCCAGCGGGCGACCGCCTCGTCGGTGAGCCGGTCGGTGGGGGTGAGGCCGAGCCGTTCCCGCAGCGGGTCGGTGTCCTCCAGGCGTACGCGCAGACGCAGCCCGGCGTGCGAGGCGGTCAGGAAGCGGGTGGACACCACGGCCGCGTCCGGCGGCGTGGCGCCCGCGAGCCGGGTGGCCGTGTGCAGGGCCGCCATCGGGTCGGCGGGGTCGCGTCCGGCGGGCGGACCGGGCAGCGACCGTAGCTGCAGCAGGTGGCGGCTGAGCTGAGCCCTGCGCAGCAGGCCGAGCGTGGCCGGCGAGGGGCGGCCGGCCGCGAGCGCGACCAGATCGGTGTCGCTGAGCCGGAACGTACGCACGAGGACTGCCCTAAAGGGCGGAGTTGAAGCCGGCGATCGGCTCGCCGGGGTCGTCGCGGTCGGCGGCCAGCCGGCGCAGGCAGGCGGCGAGGGCGGAGTCCGACTCGTCGAGCGCCGCCAGCTCGGCCGGCGACATTGCGGACACGTCGACCATTGCCGACCGCCACTGGTCGGCGTTCTCCTCGGTCGTCCGGTCCACGACTGCCACTCCTACCCGTCCGTCAGCACCGGTCAATCTCTTGCGTGAAGGTTACGGTGGTCGTCAGGTCGGGTGACCGGCGGGCGGTGAGACGGGGTGTGCGGCACGCTGTTGCCCGACCGTGATCTCATAGGCCAACAGCACCAAAGTCGGCAACGGAGGACAAAATAGTGCCGGGTGGAAATCTCGAGGACCGGCTCGCGGCGCTCAGCGCGACGGCGACCGACGAGGACGGCGTGGTCACCGTGACGGTGGGCGGCCCCGGCGTGGTCACCGGGCTGCGGCTCGACGACCGCGTGCAGGAGCTCACCGGGGCGACGCTCTCTGCCGAGATCCTGCGGACCATGCGCCGGGCCCAGGCCGCGCTCGCCGAGCAGGCCGTGGTGGCGGTCGACGAGACGGTCGGCGCCGGCACCGAGGACGGCAAGGCCCTGCTCGACAGCTACACCGAACACTTCGGCGACCCCGCGGAGCCGCCGGCGCCCGTCATGCCGGCCGCGCCGCCGTTCCCCACGTTCCAGAACACGCCGACCCTGCCGGCGCAGTCGCCCGGCAACGGTTTCGAGAGCGGGCGGGACAGCCGTGCCCGGTGACCTGCCCTCGCTGCCCCGGCGCGGGCCCGCACCCGCGGTGGACCGGATGTCGAACGCGGAGCTGGCCCGCATGGTGGAGTCGGAGCACCCGTACCGGGGAAAGGCGCTTTTCGAGCTCTCCGACCGCATCCCGCACGACGACGACGCGGCCACCAAGGTGGCGATGCTCAGCCGGCTGACCTCGCTGCGGCAGGCGCGGCTGTTCGACCGGGTCTCGCTGGCCTGGTCGGGGATCATCGCGCTGCTCGCGGCCGAGACCGAGCACTCGCGCGCGGTGGCGTACGAGGCGTTCGGCGCGCTCGACGTGGCGGAGCAGCGCGACATGCTCGACTATCTGGAGGTCTCGTCGATAGAGCTGGCTCACCCCCGCATCGTGTGAGCGGGCCGGGCTCAGTCCTCGACGCGGACGTCCTTCCAGAAGGCGACGCGGTCGCGGACCACCTTGGCGTCCGGCTTCGGCTCGGGGTAGAACCAGACGGCGTCGGGCGTCGTGCGGCCGTCGGCGGTGAGCGTGTAGTACGACGCCCTGCCCTTCCACGGGCAGATGGTGTGGGTGTCGGAGGGGGCCAGCACGTCCTCGCGCAGCGATGCGCGCGGGAAGTAGAGCCTTCCCTCGACAACCACGGTGTCGTCGCTCTCGGCGATCACTTCGTCGTTCCAGATGGCCTTCGGCATTGCTCGAACGTAGCGCGAGATGAGCCCGACGTCTGATATGCGAGGGTTAATCGCTATCGGGAGTGAAAGGTGATGACTCGTCCCCACATTGCCGCGCCGGTGCTAAAGAATCTAGAGTCGATCCGGTGAACGGTCCGATCACGCTGCCTGCCACCGCCGAGCAGGCCCGGCACGCGCTGCTCCTGCTCGGCGCGCCGGCCGCTCCCCGGCTCGTGGTCGACGTGCACAGCGCGCTGTTCGACGGCGACCTCTCGATGCCCGCGCTGGCGGCGCTGCGGCGCGATCCCGCTTCGGGGCTGGCCGCCGCGCTGCGCCCCGACCTCACCGCGGCCCCCGGACTGGTCACGCTCGCGGAGTGGCCGCTCGAGCTGCGGATCGTCACACCGGCCGCCCGGCGGGCCGGTGCGCTGACGGCGGTGGTGCGCGTGGCGGAGTTCGTGGCCGCGCGGCCCGGCGCCGGGCGGGCTGCCCACCTGCTGCTGCGGTCGCTCGCGGAGGACGTGCCGCAGGGATGGGAGGCCGCCGACCTCGCGGACGCGGCGCGTGCGGCACTCGCGTCGCCGGAGCTGGTCGCGGCCCTCGCGGAGGAGGAGCCCGTACGGGTTGAGGCGGCCGCGCGAGCGGCGTCGCTGCCGGCGGCCCAGCAGCTCACCGGCGCTCCGGCGGTGCCCTCCCAGCGCGGCGGGGAGCTCGGGTGAACCGGATCGACCGGCTGCGCGGCTCCGCGCCGGGCAAAAGGCACAACGCCCGTACGGTCGCCGCGCTCACCGGCAACCCCGGCTGCACCCGGCGAGCCGTGCTCGACGCGGCCGGGGTCGACAAGGTGGGACTGGCCGAGCGGATCGGGTTCCCGGGCAGCTTCGGGCAGTCGCGGTTCGCGCTGGCCCGCGGCAACGCGTTCGAGGCGATGCTCAAGGCCGACGACTGCGCGCTGCTGCGGTCGACGCTCGGCGCGTACGTGGGCGGCTACGAGGACCTCGGCGCCGACGAGGACGACACGCTCACCTCGCGGCACGCGCGCACCCGGGCGCTGCTGCGCTCCGGCGCCGAGGGGCTGCTCGACCACCCGCTGCTCACGCTCGAGGTGGCGGGGCAGACGGTGTACCTCGAGCCCGACCTCATCGCGTACCGCAACGGCTCCCAGCTGCAGGTCGTCGAGATCAAGTCGTTCGCGATCATCGACGGGCAGGCGGACGGGACCGCGGTGTCGGCCGCCGCCGTGCAGGCCGCGGTCTACGTGCTGGCGCTGCGGCGGCTGCTCGGCGACGACCAGGTCAGCCACGAGGTCGTGCTGGTGTGCCCGGAGAACTTCTCGATGCAGCCGGTGGCCGTCGTGCTCGACGTGCGCAAGCAGCTGTCGACGCTGCGCCGCCAGCTCTCGCGGCTCGCCTCGGTGTCGGCCCTCGTCGACGGGCTGCCCGAGGATCTCTCGTTCGACCTCGCCCTGTCGCCGTCCTCGCTGATGACGGCGCTGTCCGCCGTCGAGGCCCGGTACGCGCCGGAGTGCCTGTCCGCCTGCGAGCTGTCGGTCTACTGCCGCCACGAGGCCGCGGGGACGACCGCCGTGCTGGGACGGCCGGTCCGCGATGCGCTCGGCGGCATCGACACCGTCGACGAGGTGCTCGCGCTGGCCTCCGGTGCGCCGGCGTCGGAGGAGAAGGCCGAGGCCGCGGCGCTGTTGCGGGCCGCTCGGCGCCTGCGGGACGAGGTTCTTTGAGTACGCTCGTCGCGCTCGCGCGGGCGCAGGCGTTCGCCGCCGGCCGGGCGCAGCCGATCACGACCGTACGGCATCTGCACCTGCACGAGCGCCCGCTGGTGCTCATCCCGCTCGCCATGGCAGGGGAGGCGAACGCGCCGCTCGCCGCGATGCTGGGCACCTCGCGCGACGACCCGCGGCTGCTCGTGGTGGGCCAGCCGCGCAACCGCGACGAGCGCTTCACGTTCACCGCCGACCTCGCCGGCGAGATCGTGCCGTACCTCGACTCGTTCGCCGCCGGCGCGACCGAGGCCGTGCCGGTCGACCGCGGCCGCGACGTACGCCACCGGTTCGTCGACGCGCCGCAGGTGTGGGTGCCCAACCCCGGCGGCGTCGACTTCCTGCGGCTGCTGGGCCGGTCCACCCGCTTCCGCCGCACCGACGGCGACAACCCCGTGCCGCCGTCCGTGCCGCTGCTCGGGCAGTGGCTCACGTTCCTCACCTCGGCGGCGGAGGTGCCCGGCTCGCAGCTGCTGGTCAACACCGTGCAGGCGCTCGGCACGCACTGGGCCACCGGGCAGAGCGCGGCCGAGGACAACCACCTCGGGTCGCTGTTCGCCTGGATCACCTCGGGCGCCGCCGCCGCGCGCGAAGCCGAGCGGGGCCCGGTCGCGGGCCCGGCGACGGACCCCGACTTCGACAACAAGGTGCTCGCGCCGCTGATCGCCGCCTCCTCGCCCGATCTGACCGGCGCCGTCCGCGAGCTGCTGCTGCCCACCTGGGAGCGGATGTGGGCCTCGCTCGACCTGCTGCGCGCGCTGCCGCCCGGCGCCCGCGTCGGCTCCCGGTGGGACAGCGACCGGGACGCTTACTCGGCCTTCGTCGCCCACCTGATCGAGGACGGCACGCCGCAGCCGCGCCGCGACGGGGCCGTGGCCGCCGCCGCCCGGCTGCAGCGGCTCGAGAACGCGGCCGCCCGCTACGCCGTCCAGCGGGCCTTCGACGACCCGCTGGTGATGGCCGAGCACCGGCTGACCGGCGCGGCGTTCGGCGGGGTGGTCACGCTGGCGAAGGCCGACCGCATCGACGACAGCGGCAAGCGGCCCGTGCTGCGCCCCCGCATCATGGTGGCCACGACCGAGACCGTACGGGTGGAGCCCGGCGCGTCGCTCACCTCGCCCGCGCGCCCCGCCCAGAAGGCGAAGGTCATCTCCGTCACGCCCACCGCGACCGGCTTCGACGTGGTGCTGGAGCTCTCCGGCGGCATGGGCCGCAAGCTCGTGGCCGAGCCCGGCAGCGTCCCCGCAGTGGGGGAGCAACTGCTGCTGACCACCCTCAGCGAGGCCTACCGCCCGGGCGCCGCCTTCCCCGACCCGGCCGACACGCCCTGGACCCACGGCGGCCCACCCGGCGTGTCCTAACAGGAGTGCCCGCTCCGCCAGAGCTCGGGGATCACGTCGTTGCCCCACAGCACGGCCCGGCCGCGGCCGGCGGCGATCGTCGCGACGGTGCGCACGAAGGAGAGGCTCAACGCCGGCCAGTCGCGGTCGCGGTCCTGCCCGGCCATGCCGGCGAACGTGGGCGCGTAGCGCGGCAGCGGCAGCCGGTCGAGGCGTACGGCGAGGTCGGCTGTCTCGGCGACGGTCAGCCAGCCGTAGATGCCCTCGCTGCTGCCCCACCGGTAGCCCACCACAGTTCCGCGGGTGCCCAGCGCGCGAAGGTGAGCGCGGACGGGGCCGTCGCCGGGCACGCCGAGGCGATCGAGCACGGGAAGGTAGTAGTCGGGCGTGGCCGTGCGGCCGACGAACTGCGCCTCGCCCAGGCAGCGGGTCGCCACGAGCGCCTCGTGCAGCGCGTGCAGCTCCTCCCGCTGGTCGTTGGCGGTGTGGAAGACGCAGCGTCCGCGCTCCGGGCAGGTGCGGGAGGGGCAGCGCAGCAGCCGCCTTTCCGGACGGGCGCCCGCGCTGCGCAGGTCGTCGCCGAGCCAGGTGCAGTGGCGCGCGAGGTCGGCGGGATGGTCCCGCAGCCAGTCGGCCATCTGCGGCCACTCCACGTCGTAGCCCCACTCGCCGTCGGCGATCCACGGCGCCAGTTCTCCCGTACGGATCAGATCGACCAGCGCGGGCACGACCTCGTGGCGGTAGCGGTCGTGGTCGAACAGGAACAGCTCCGCGTCCGACCCCACGTCACCGCCCTCGCAGGCCGACGACCAGCAGCGCGATGTCGTCGGCGCGGCGGCGGACGGACTCGACCAGCCGGGCGCAGAGCTCCTGCGGCGGCAGCGACGGGTTGCCGTGCAGCACCGACCGGATCCGGGCGATGCCGTCGTCGATCAGGTGAGCGGGGTGCTCGACCAGGCCGTCGGTGTAGAGCAGCAGCGTGCTGCCGGGAGCCACGCGACGGTGGTGGGTGGTGCGCTGATCGCGGGGGATCAGGCCGAGCAGGGGCTCCGGCTGCTCCCACCACACCTCGACCTCGCCGTCGGGGCGCAGCAGCACCGGCGGGGGATGGCCGGCGTTGGCGAACGAGACCAGGTAGTCGTCGTGGTCGCGGCGCAGGCGGGCGAGCACGGCGGTGGCCGCGGCGGGCACGTGCAGGCCGTGCAGCGCGCGGTCGAGCTGGGCGAGCAGCGGGCCCGGCTCGTCGTCCCGGCCGTACGCGTCGCCGCGGACCAGGTTGCGGACCTGGCCCATCGTCGCGGCCGCCTCGATGTCGTGGCCCGAGACGTCGCCGACCGCCAGCATCAGGCTGCCGTCCGGCTGGGCGAAGGCGTCGTACCAGTCGCCGCCGACCGCGGCGCCGTCCTGGGCCGGCAGGTAGCGGCCGTGCAGGTCCACACCGTCCACCACCGGCAGTTCGGGCAGCATGCTCTGCTGCAGCACCTCGGCGACGTGGCGCTGCCGGCCGTAGACGCGGGTGTTGTCGACCGCCATGCCGGCGCGGCGGCCCACCTCGGCGGCCGTGTTCTCCTCGGCCTCGGTGAAGGGCGCCCGGCCCGGGCCGTTGACCAGCACCACGGCGCCGAGCACCCGGTACGTGCCCGGGGACGTGATCGGCACGACGAGGAACGACCCGAAGCCCATGCGGTCGGCCAGCTCGGCGAGGTGCCCGGCGGTGAGGCGGTCGCGCAGCGTGCCCGGGTCCGCGTCGTCGCGCCGGAAGGGGCGGCCCGTACGCTGCACGGCCCGCAGCAGCGCCTTGACGTCGAACCGTGCCACGCGGGCCAGCTCGGCGAGGCGGCCCGCGGTCGTGGCGTGCGCCGGGTCGTGGTGCGCCGCGGAGACGTGCCGCAGGTCGCCCGACGGGTCGGTCAGCGTGATGAAGCACCAGTCGGCGAGGCGGCCGGCCACCACGCCGCCGAGCCGGTGCAGGGCCGCGTCGATGTCCATGGTGGCCGCGAGGGTGTCGGTCAGCTCGCCGAGCAGGGCGAGCTGACCGTGCGCCGACTCGGCCGCGCGGCGCTCCTCGTCGGCGATCTCCCGCGCGATGCGCAGGCGCAGCTCGGAGCTGCACACCTCGCCCAGCTCGGTGAGCAGGGCGAGCTCGCTGGCGGTCCAGACGCGCGGTTCCCGGTCGGTGACGGCGAGCGTGCCGAGCACCAGCCCGTCGGAGTCGGTGAGCGGCACCCCGGCGTACGCGATCACGCCCACCTCGCCGATCGCCGGGTTGTCCCGCATGCGGGGGTCCGCGCGCACGTCCGGCACCACGATCATCTCGCCCGACTCGGCCACGTGCCGGCTGAACGAGTAGTCCAGCGGCATCTCCCGCGCCGTGGCGAACGGCTCGGGCAGACCCACCTGGCCCGGCAGGTGCTGCCCTTCGCCGGTGAGCACGGTGACCAGCGCGACCGGCGCGTCGACCAGCCGCTCCACGATCGTCGCGATCCGGTCGAACGCCGCGTCGGCCCGCGCCCCGAGCCCCAGCCGCGCGACCGCCCGCAGGCGCGCGGGATCCACGAGCACGCTCCCCGGCGCTTCGGTTGCCAAGTCACCCCGCAGCACAGTCGCTCCCCGGCAGGTTGGAGCTGCCAGGCTACCGGCGGTCCGCTCGTCCATCGACCCCCGCAGGCCTGGTCCCTCATCCCCCGACAATCCACAATTCCCCCGCGCGCGTGACCCGACCGCCCACCCGGAGACACCGCCCGCCGTCCGCCGCTGCCCGGCCCGCCCGGCCGCCCGCCGCTGCCCGGCCCGGCCCGGCCCGGCCGCCCGCCGCCGCCCGGCCCGGCCCGGCCGCCCGCCGCCGCCCGGCCCGGCCCGGCCGCCCGCCGCCGCCCGGCCCGGCCCGGCCGCCCGCGGCTCCGACCGGCCGGAGCGTCAGGAGCCGGGGGCTCGGTCGGCGGCCGTGGTGATCGTGGCGTCGGCGGCCATGGGCGCCCACCGCTTCGCCCATGTCTCGCGCGCCGCCTCGAACCCGGGGTCGTCGACGCCGTACATCGAGACGGTCACCTCGAAGCGGGCCGCCGCGGGATCGTCGAGCGGGATCCGGCCGGCGACCACGATGAGGTGACCGTCCTCGACCGTCCAAGCCACCCGCGGCCCGAACCGCTGCCACTCGCCCGACGCCAGCGTCAGCGCCTGCCGCCCGGTGGTCTCACCGGTCAGATACAGCGTGCGCCGCCGCCCCTCCGGCCGTTCCTCGAGCAGGAACCGCAACTGGATCAGAAACGACCGCCACCCCTCCTCGATCGCGTCGTAGACCTCCGGCCCGCCCGGACCGGTGCCCTCGCGGGCCACCCGCACCCGCGCCGTGTCGTCCCCGCCGCCGACCTCCAGATAGGAGCCGTCGGCCCAGCCCATCCTCTCCGGCGCCCACAGGGTCGCCTCGTCCACGAAGATCTGCTTGATCTCGGCGGCGAGCCCGTCGTAGTCCCACCCGAACCACTGGTGGAGGACGGCCGGCTGCGTCACGGCCTCCCAGACCTCGTCCCGCCCCGCCGCCACGGAGATCTCCACGTCGTAGGGCTTCAGCTCTCGTGCGCGTGTCTCGGTCCTCTCGGTCATGCCCCCATCTTTGGGGCAGAAGTGTTTTCACGCCACGTGGCGACGTGAACCGGAATCAAGTGCAACCGGATCGAAAGGCGTGCGCCGGCCCGCCGTGAGCCCCGACCGCAGGGTGCCGCGGATCTCGGCCCGGCCCAGCCCGGCGAAGCGGGCCGCGTCCTCCAGCTCGCGCATGGTCTCGGTCAGGTCGAGCAGCCCGGCGCCGACGAACCGGCCCAGCGCGTACGCCGCCCGGTTGAGCGTGTCGTTGCGGGCGCCCACGGGCGCGCGCGCCACCCGATCGGCCTCGGCGGTCAGCGCCGCCCGCGCGTACCTCGTCGGATGGGCGATCGCCCGCCGGCTGTGCGACGGAGCGGGCCCCTCGATCAGGGCGCGCAGGGCCTCGGGGCCCTCGGGCAGCGGCTCGCCCGGCGGGTGCACCCACCGATAGTCGCCGCCCGAGTGGTGGCGCGACGGCGGGGCGACCACGTAACCCCCGGCGCCCCGCCAATCGAGGCCGGGCAGCAGCCGTACGCGGTTGCCGTAGCCCATCGGCGCGAACCAGAAGTGCCACCCGCCGCTGCCCGTGCGCACGCGGGGGCCCGCCGGGGGATCGCCCCCGAGCAGGTGGCACAGCCCGTGCCACCCCTCGGCGGAGTCGACATCGGCCACGTCCATCACGATGCCGGTGCGCAGGCCGACGTTGGCGCCGGGCCAGCGCTCCCACCACAGGTCTATCTGTCGCGGGTCGGTGCTCGCCTCGGTGAGACCGTGGCGCAGATGGGGATGCTTGCCGGGTCGCGCGCATGACACTCCCTTGTCGCAGGTGCAGCCGCCGCGCGGATCAGGCGCATGCACCGGCAGGACGGGGATCCCGTGCCGGGCGTAGGCCAACGCGGCTGTCAGCGACATTAGAACAAGCGTACGACAGTTTCAGCCGGCCCTCAGGCTTTGCAGCACATGCGCGATGTGGTGTGAGGTGCTCCACGACATCCAGCTCGCGGCGCTGCCGGCGCCGTGCGCGATCCGGGCACGCCGGGCGATCTCGGCGTCGCCCCACGAGAAGCGCGCGCCGGCCGCCGGCCAGTGCGGCGAGGTCACCAACGTGCGGCACAGGTCGTGGCAGCGGTCGTCGCTGCGCCCGCCGCGCCGCGACCAGCGGTAGATCCACCAGTTGTGCTCGGCCGTGTAACGCAGCGTGGGCAGCTGGCGGTGCCGTTGCACGCCGCGGCGCCGTACGGGAGAGGTCACGCCGTAGTCCGCGTACCCGATCCCCGGCTCGCCGATCCTGGCCCAGACCCGCGCGTCGTGCCGGTCGATGGTCACCGGCCGGTCGGTGGGCAGGTCGTCGAGGTTGGGCGGCATCGCGCCGGAGGCCACGCTGACCGTGCGCCACGGCCGGCTGCGAGCCCAGCGCAGGATCCGCCGCAGCTGCTCCTCGAACCGGTCCGCGTGTGCCACGCAGGCCGTCTCGGCCAGATCGATCAGCAGGTCGACCTCCTCGACCTCGAGGCCCGCGCCCCGCAGCATCCGGTCGACCAGCACGTCGGCCTGCGCGGGGTTGGCCGCGTCGGTGTGCGGCTGCAGGCGCAGCACGGCCCGGCGCAGGTGCATGCGGGCGGCGAGCCCGTGCGCGGCCAGCCGGCGGCGGCTCTCGTGCGCCCGCAGCACCGGCAACATCGCCACGCCCGACGCCGCGAGCGCCTCGGCGAGGTCGAGCGAGGGCGCCACGAGCGGGTCGACGGGGTCGGGGACGTCGCCGAAGTCGACCGCGAGCGCGCCGGTGCGCGGTGGCAGCTCACGGATCAGCGGAAGGAGCCCAGTACCCTCGTCGAGCTCGAGGATCGGCATGACGCGCGTGGCCTCGGTCGGTGTCAGGTGGGCGAGCGCTGCCATCTCGCCGCGGCGGGGGCGCAGGATCGGGCGGTAGACGCCGTCCTGCATGGAGCCCGCCGTCGTGAAGACCGCCATCAACACAAAGTAGCGGTCAGTGTCGGCTAAGCGACACTCCCTTGTGCAAATGGGCGAGAACTGCCTGATTCGCCTCCCAGCCGTCGGGGAACTTGACCGGCACGTTGAGGTGCACCGGCTCGGTCGAGGGGTGCGCGTCGAGCAGCTCGGCGATGCCCTCGCGGGCCACCACGACGCAGGCGTGACGGTGCCGCGAGGTGAGCACGCAGAGGCGGCCGGACTCGAGGTGGAAGGCCGTCGCGTCCTGCCGGCCCGACAGCGGGTGCAGCACGATCGTCAGGTCGTACTCCCGCCCCTGCAACCGGTTGGCAGTGTCGACTGTGACCCCTTTCGCCTCGGGCGGCAGCTGAGAGCGGATGGCCGCCGCCTGGTCGCGGTGGGCCGCGCCGATGGCGATGCGGTCGGCGGTCAGCGCGCCGCCGCCGGACTCGGACGAGGTCACGGCCTCGCGGGCCAGGGCGCGGACGGCCAGCTCGGCGCAGGCCGACGCGGCCTCGGCGTCGGTGCGGATCGTGAAGCGGGCGGGCAGCTCGTGCAGCCCCCACCCCGTCTCGGCGGCGACGTCGAGCACGTCGTCGAGCGGCCCCTGCGAAACTCGCCCGAAGCGCAGCGCGCGGTCGCCCGGCCCGGTGCCCGACCGGAATCCGGTGAAGGGATAAAAGGCCTCGGCGACGACCGGGGCGGCCGTGTGCGGCAGCCGCCACGACACCGGCAGCCGGTGCACCGGCAGGTCGGGGTTGTGGCGCAGCAGGACGGCGACGGCGCTCTGCATCGGGTCCCACGACAGGCCGGTCCAGCGGTCGACCTCGACGGTGGAGAACGGGTCGAGCTGGCCGGGATCGCCGACGAACAACGCCCGCAGGAACCGCGGAGCCACCCTGAGCAGCGCGTCGGAGCGCATCTGATAGGCCTCGTCGACGATCGCCCACGGCCACGACCCCTCGGTCACCGTGGCCCACTTGGCCGCCGTGCCGATGGTGACCGCCGGCGTGCCCAGGTCGGCGACCTTGGCGCCCACGCGGCAGTTCGGATGCTCGCGCACCCGCTCGCTGGGCTCGTAGTCGACCGCGGAGAGCCGGCCGACGCCGACCTCGGGCGAGCGGGCCCCGAGCCGGGCGATGAGGTCGTCGACCTGCTCGTTGGTCTGCGCGACGATCATCAACGGCTCGCCGGAGGAGGCCAGCTCGCCCGCGGCCCGCACGACGAGCGTCGACTTGCCAGCCCCCGGCGGCGAATCGACGACCACGCCACGATGGTCGCCCTCGCGCAGATCGCGCAGGACGGCCTCGACGACGAGGCCCGCCTCGGCGGCCGGACTGAGCAGCTGTTCCGCATTCACCGGGGCACCGTAGCGCGAGCCGCCGACAGTTTCCGGCGCCCTGTGGACGGCGCGCCCGTCATCCACAGGCGCCGCCGGTGTTGGCTTCCGGGACTACGGTGAGCCCGATGTCGATGCGGGGAGGAGGCATCCATGGTCGACGGTCGCGGTGTAGATCCCCCTCGCAGACAGCGGCACTTCGGATGGACCTCCGTGACCCATCCCGATGCGGAAGCGTGGCTGACCCAGGAGGCCGACGACCTGTTGAGCCAGGGGCCGTTCGGCCTTTACGAGTTCGTGTGGGGGCTGCGGGGCACCGACTTCGGGCTGACCGACGCGCAGGCCCGGGAGCTCGCGGCCCGAGTTGCGCGGCGGATCGTCGACGCCGGGCGGGCGCGGATCTTCGCCGTCACGTGGCCGGCGCTCGAGGTGGTCGAAGGGCCGCTGGACACCGGCGTGCTCGACGAGCACGAGACGTGGTCGCCGGGGAGAGCGGCGCGCTGATGGCTCTGGTGCCGTCCGCGTAGCTGATTCGCGCGACGGCGGGAAGCTGAATGGCGGTGGTCTCATGCGGGTGCCGTGGTCGGTGCCGGCGGCGTTGCGGGACGACTGGGTCTCGGACTTTGAGATTCAGTCGGATTATCGGGACGAGTTCTCGCTGTCCGCCGAGGACGCCTATCGGCGGATGATTGCGGATCTTGCGGTGGATCTGCGTGACGGGGTTCTGGTGGCGGGCGATCTTGTGGGTGGTTTTCGGCCCTGGGCGGGTGGCGCGCAAGAGGTGAGCGACCGCTTCGTCAGTGAGGCGGGGCAGCGGTCCGTGGTGGCGTCTCCGGGGCAACTGTGCTGGTTCGATCTCGGTCCCCACGCACCTGGGGACGACTGAATCGCTTTAGCAATGCGTCGCGCGATTATGGCCGGTGATGTATCGATCGCCCACTCCGATGGCAACTTCGGGCCTGTCGGTGGGGGTGAATGAACCGGCTCAACGCCGATCGCTTGGATGGTTGTCGATGATTGTGCGTCGAGGCGCAAGCCGGGTGCGACAGTGCTATTGCTCACAGTGGTGGAGTGATTACGCCACGTTGCAGGTGGGCAGAGAAGACATCGACGCTCTCTCTGCGTCACCGGGCCGGGAATGTCCGGTGAGGCCGCCGTGTCCATCGGGCGAAACGGGTCTATGGCGCGTATCCGGAGCGGCGCACGCGGCCGTGACGGGTATCCGACAGCGGAACGGTCTTGGCCGCGCTCGCGCCGCCGACCGGTCGAGTTGCCGCGGTGCACGGAATCACGTATGGCGCAAGAAGTTAAGTGGCCGTCGTGCCGCAGGTGAGAGCACTGTGGATCGTCACTGTGAGTGGATGTTTGCGTCGTGGTCATCACCTTGAAATATCGAAGTGATTTACTGGCTGCGCGGGATGAAAAGCGAAGCCGGCATGCAACTTGCACGTGCGGTTCGCCGTGCAAGTTGCATGTTTCGCATCCTCTACCTGCTGCTCCATCGTCGTGGCAAGGTTTGATCGTTTCGCTGGATTTCATTCACGGGCGTTTTTGCCGATCTTGGAAAGTCGACTCTTCCAGTCGATCACCGGAGATGAAACTCTTCTAGCCAGCAGTAACGCCAGCGACACGGACGGTGGTGGTAAAGAATGCGCCCAGACGTTCTGATTGGTCCGAGCGAGTGGGTGGTCGAGCAGTTCGGCGACAAGGTGGCCGGCGAGCTGTGGACCCGGGTGCCGGAAGCGCTGAGCACCGCGATCGAGCGCGAGATCCACACTCACCACGCGATGACTCAGGCCATGGAACGCGTGCTCGCGAATCCGCGATGGGCTCTTCCCTACGAGGAGCTCGTGCTCTTCCTGGGCACGCTCCCCGGTGCCGAGATCATCACTGTTCCCAAATCGATCTACCAGCTCGTCGTCATCAACGGACACGTCGTCGTGCCGTGGTGCTACGGGCAGTCCGCCAACGACTCGATGCGGGACGCGCCGGTCGGGCGTTCGTTCGGCCGCCTCGCCCGCGAGCTGCTGCGCCGCTTCGGCCCGCCGTGGCGCCGCTCGCAGGCCGAGCCCCCGTTGCCGCTCGACGCCGTCGACGAGCGGGAGGTCGCCAAGATCTGCGCAGCGATCGCGCGGATCGACCCGAAGCCCGAGGTCGTGATCGCCGGGTTCGCCGGCGCGCCCAACCTGGGCCTGGTCCGGGCGTGCCTCGGCGAGATCAAGTCGACCGACAACGGCTCGCTCAACTGGAGTCACCTCGACGACCTGCCGCTGCCCCCGCCCGTGATCCCGCGACCCCGTCGCATGCAGTTCCCCTGACGCGACGCGAACCCGCAGACGCGCGCCACCGGTCTCCCGGAGGTGCGCGTCTTCGCGTGGGGCGCCGGTGAAGGGCCGCGACAAGGGTGCCGACGGGTGGACGGTCGTGATGCGGGTGCCGGCGAGCGGGTGCCGGCGAGCGGGTCCCCGGACGAGGGCCGCCCGGTTTATCCGAAAGGCGCCAGGGAACTCGGCGACCATGGAAAGAGGAAGCAACAAGCACAGTCCCCGCGTGGACGAGGAGATGGCCAACGAGGTGCGCGGCATGGTCCAGGGCGTGACCGGCGGACGGGTGGACGAGCACCGCCTCGCCGAGCCGTCGGCGGAGGACCAGCCCGAGGTCAGCGGCGTGCTCGCCGAGGAGGTCAACGACCTGAGCCGGTTCGGGCGCTACATCGGCCTGTCCGCGCTGCCCGGCGACCGCGAGACGTTGCGGCAGAGCGCCGAAACCCTGAACGCGCCCGACGACGTGCTCGCCGACCTCGACAGCCTGCCCGCCGACACCGAGTACCGGAACGTCGCGGAGATCTGGTCGGCCCTCGGCCGGCGATAGTCGTTTCCGGGTGTACGGATTCGGAGCGCGCGGCGCTCCGGTGGTCGCGGCTGCGCCAGGGTCGCCGGAGCGTACGGCCGGAGCCCATGCCGATAGCCGGCCTGGGGGAGGGCAGCGCGGACCGCCGGGAAGGCCGCGTGGATCCGCGGGCGACGGCGTGGGCCTGCGGGAAGACCGGATCCGCCGACGACGGCGCGGGTCTGCGGGAAGACGGCGTACGCGGTAAGACCTACGGGTGACTTCTGTGGTGGTTACCGGTGGGGGACGTGGCGTCGGGCGCGCGATCGTGGAACGGCTCGTGGCCGACGGGGTGCGGGTCGTCGTGGTGGAGTTCGATCCGCGGGCGCTCGAGTGGGCCGAGGGGCAGGTCGTCCCGGTGATCGGGGACGCCTCGGACGAGCGGGTCGTGGCTCAGGCCGTCGAGGCGGCGGGGGAGCTGCGCGGCTGGGTCAACAACGCGGCGATCTTTCCCGACGGGTGGCTGCACGAGATCACGGCGGACGAGGCGGAGACTCTCGTCGCCCGCAACGTCGGGCCGGTGCTCGCGGGATGCCGGGCGGCGATCCGTGCCTTCCTCGCGGCGGGCGCCGGAGGATCGATCGTGAACATCTCCTCCCACCAGGCGCAACGGCCGGTCCGCGGTGCCTTCGCCTACGCGACGGCGAAGGCGGCCATCGAGGGGCTGACGCGGGCGCTGGCGGTGGATTACGGGCGCCACGGCGTACGGGTGAACGCCCTCGCCCTCGGCTCGATCGCCACCGACCGCTCGGACGCCCACCTGGCCGGGCTCGACCCGGCGGCGCGCGATGGCTTCGAACGGGAGATCCGCCTGCTGCAGCCGCTGGGCCGGATGGGGCGCACCGACGAGGTGGCCGAGGCGGCGGCGTTCCTGCTGTCGGAGCGGTCGTCGTTCGTCAACGGCGCAGTGATCCCGGTGGACGGTGGTCGTTCCGCAGTCGGCCGCGACCCCGAGGAGCTGTGATCCGCGGCCCGAGGAGCGGGAGCCGCGGCCAGAGGAGCGGGAGCCGCGGCCAGAGGAGCGGGAGCCGCGGCCAGAGGAGCGGGAGCCGCGGCCCGAGGAGCTGTAATCCGCGGCCAGAGGAGCGGGAGCCGCGGCCGCGCGGAGCGAGCTGCGAGCGTCACTTCCCGCCGGGGTGGGGGGCCAGGTACGCGGTGGAGAACGGCTCGTGGCGGGCGCGCATGTCGGCGTACGCGGTGAGCACGAGCGGGCTGATCACGACGCCCGTGGCGATGGAGAACGCGGCGGACACGAAGGCCAGGAACACGCTCACGGCGGTGCCCGCGTCGCCGCGGGGGTCCAGGATCGTACTGAACACGGTCTCGGCCAGCGCGAACGCGGCGTACAGGCCCACGGTGGTCGCGGCGCGGGCGAGCGCCGGTCCGAAGTCGGCGTGGAACAGCTGGAACGCGCGACCGATGCCCCGGCCGCGTTCGAGCAGGATGATCGCCGGCAGCGTGATGAACACGAACGTGAGGTAGATGCCGGGCAGGATGCAGAACAGCAGTCCGACCAGGATCATCAGGCCCGCCAGCAGCTGCCACCCCACCAGCGGGAAGAACCGGCGCAGGCCCGTGCGCAGCGCCCGGCCGGCCGAGACCGGCTGACCGGTGGCGCGCTGCACCAGCACGTCGAGCGTGGCGAGGTTGGCGACCAGGCTCAGCAGCACCGCGGCGAACGTGAACACGATCAGCACCAGCAGCGGCGCCACGAAGTCGTCGAACGAGATCTCGTCGGCGTCGATCTCGTTCGCGTCGGGAACGACGAAGGCGGCGACCAGGCCGACGATCACCAGCGGGACCGCCCAGACCAGCTGCACCAGCGTCATGGGCCGCCAGACGGCCGCGAGCAGGGTGAAGCTGCGCCGCCACCATCCGCCGAAGTCCGCGCTGACCAGCGGGTCGTCGGGTCCGGCGTAGTAGCCGGGCGGCAGCGCCTGACCGGGCATGCCGTAGCCGCCCGGCGGGAAACCCTGACCGGGCATGCCGTAGCCGCCCGGCGGGAGGCCCTGGCCGGGTACGCCGTAGCCGGCGGGCGGGAAGCCCTGGCCGGCGGGCGGGAAGCCCTGGCCGGGGTCGCGGTAACCGTGCCACGGGTCCTGAGCCGGCGGCGGTTGCTGTCCGTGAGGCGTGCCCGAGGAGCCGGGATTGTCCGGTGAGTCCGGTGTCTCCGATGGCCTGTCGCTCACGTCTTCCCCGCTCCGGTTGTTGATCAGCGGCGACACCATAGCGGCCCGGGCCTGCGATCCGCGTCCCCCGCCCGGCGCGCGGGTGTGACGCCGACCGGCGGGAGGACCTGGCGTCCTAGACTTCCGAGGATGGCCGAGCAGCTGGAGTCCCCCACGACGATCCGGGACCGGGCCGTTGCGGTCGCCGACTATCTTCTCGCCGTACGCGCTCAGATGGAACGGCCCGCACGGACCGTTCCCGCCGACACGCTCCGCCTCGACCTGCTGCCCGGCCATCCCGCCTGCAGCCTGGGCCCCACCGGCGCGGATCTCGACGGGGCAGCGGGAGCCTCGTGGCTGCGGGTCGGGCTGCCCGCTCTGCCGCCGCCGGTGCGGGTGCCCGCGGAGCTGAGGCGCCGGCTGCGGGGCGACGTCACCGCCGGGGCCGAGCCCGCGCCGGACGACCCGGGCGAGGACGAGGAGTTCGCCGCCTGGCGCGAGCAGGTGTGGCGGCCGTGGGCGGCGGCCACGGCGGAGGCCGAGAAGACCCGGGCGCTGCACCGGCGGCTGTTCGACCTCATGCACCAGCTCGACATGACCGCCGCCACGACCGAGCTGGTCTGGGGGCACGGGCTGCTCGAGACGACGGTCAACGGCGAGCGCGTCCGCTATCCGCTGGTGACCACGCCGGTGCTGATCGAGTACGAGCCGGACCGCTCGCTGGTCACGGTGTCGCCGGCCGGGCCGTCGCGGCTGCAGACGGACGCGCTCACCGGCCTCGACGACCGCTACCTGAGCCAGCTGGTCGCGCTCGCCGGACCGGCCGGCACGCTCGAGGTCGACCTGTGGAACGACCTCGACCGGCGGGAGCTGTTCGAGCGCGCGCTCGGCCGGCTGGGCCTCGACCGCCTGATCACCGACGAGGACGACGTCCGGCCGCACGTCAAGGACGTCGGCGTGCTGTTCGCCCGGCCCAGGCAGCGGCTGCTGCGCGGTTTCCTCGAGAGCCTGCGCGACCGCCTGCTCGCCGGCGACACCACCGCGGTCGGCGCGCTCGCCGCGATCGTCGCGCACGAGCCCAGCAAGCTGCGGATGCCCGGCGACGAGCCGGAGCGCTGGCAGCGCGTCGGCGAGCGGCTGCTCATGCCGCTGCCCACCAACGAGGCGCAGGAGTCGATCGCCCGCCGCCTGGCCCTGCACCGCAACGTCGCCGTGCAGGGGCCGCCCGGCACCGGCAAGACCCACACCATCCGCAACCTGATCTGCCACCTCATGGCGAACGGCAAGCGCGTGCTGGTCGTGGCCCAGAAGGAGGATCCGCTGCGGGTGCTGCGCGACGGGTTGCCGGAGGAGATCCGCTCGCTGTGCCTGGCCGTGCTCGGCCGCACCACCGACCAGCTCGTCCAGCTGCAACTCGCCGCCCGCGAGCTGTCCGACCGCGCCGCCACCCTGGACCGCGACGCGGAGGCCCGCCGCGTCGAGCGCCTCACCGCGCTGCTGGAGGAGGCCGAGCGCGAGCTGGCCGCGGCGCTGGGTGGCCTGCGTGCGATCGCCGAGAACGAGGCGGTCACGTACGAGATCGACGGCGCGCCGCTGACGCCGGTCGAGGTGGGCGCCTGGCTGCGCGAGCGGGCGCCCACCCGCAGCGGCATCCCCGACCCGGTGTCCGGGCCGCCGCCGCTGGACGCCGCCGGGTTCGGCGCTCTGCTCGAGCTGGCCGCCCGGCTCTCGCCCGCGGATCGGGCGGCGGCCCTGCGGGAGCTGCCGGCCACCGACGACCTGCCCGCGGCGGTGGACGAGAAGAGAGCCCGGGCGGAGCGCGACGCCCTCGCCGACCGCGTCGACGCCCTCGCCGCGCAGGGGCTGGACCTTTCCGCCGTACGGGCCTCCAACGTGGCAGCCGTGCGCGACGACCTGCACGACGCGCTGGCGTGGCTGCGCCGCCGCGAGGGCACGTGGACCGACCGGCTCGGCCGCCTGCTCACCGACGCGCACTGGCGGGCTGTCTGGGCCGACCACGTGGCCGCGACCGAGACCCTGCTCGCCGAGCTGGCCACGCTCACCAGGACGCTTGCCGGTCACCGGGTGAGCGTTCCCGAGGCGTACGCCGGGGAACCGAAGCGGCTGCTCGCCCAGCTGGGTGAGATCCGGCAGCGCTTCGCGGGCGGGCGCGGTCTGAGCCGGCTGCTGCAGGCGGGGCTGTACCGCCTGGCCGACGAGGTGCGCGTGGACGGCGAGCCGCTGCGCGCCGCGGAGGACGTCGACGTGGCGGCGGCGTGGGTGCGCCGCGCTCAGGCCCGGCAGCGGCTGGGCGCGCACTGGTCGGAGTGGCGTCAGCGGCTCACGATCGGCGAGCCGGCCGGCGGGTGGGGCGACCCGGAGGTCTGGGCGGGCGCACTGCTGGCCGAGGCGGCGCAGTCGCTCGACTGGGACGTACGCCACTGGCCCGCGCTGGCCGCGCGCCTGGCTCACCTCGTACCGCAGCAGGAACTGGACCTCGACCCGGCGACGCTGGAGCCGGTGGCGGGGCTGCTCGACGCGGCGCCCGCGGTGTACGACCTGGACGCGCGGGCCGCCCACGAGCAGCGGATCGAGGAGCGGCTCCGGCCGTGGCCGCGCCTCGCGAAGGCGTGGGCGAGCCTGGAGGGCTGGGACGAGGAGCTGGCCGAGGTGCGGCGGCTGGCCGAGCTGCGCCCCTCGGCGGAGCGGTTCCGCGAGTCCCTGAGCAGGCTCGCCGAGGTTGCCCCGGAGTGGGCGGCCCAGATCGAGGCGGGTCGCGTTCCGCCCGTCTCCGGCCGGGCGTGCCTGGCGGCGTGGCAGTGGCGGCAGGCGCAGACGTGGTTCGACGACGTGATCGGCAGCGTCGACCCCGCGGTGCTGGGGCAGCGCGTCGAGAACGCGCGCGAGAGGATCCGGCGGCGCACGGCCGAGCTGGTGGTGGCGTCCGCGTGGCTCGAGGTGTCGCGCGGCCTGGACGACCGGCGGCGGGCCGCGCTGGCCGACTGGACCACCGCGCTCCGCAAGATCGGCAAGGGCACGGGTCGTACGGCCGCGGCGTGGCAGGCCCACGCCCAGCGCGCGATGGAGTCGGCCGTCGAGGCGGTGCCGGTCTGGGTCATGTCGGTCGACCGGGCGATCGAGCAGTTCGCCGGCGGCGCCCGGTTCGACGTGGTGATCGTCGACGAGGCGTCGCAGGCCGACCTGTTCGCGCTGCCCGTGCTGTCGCTGGCCGAGCGGGCCGTGGTGGTCGGCGACGACCAGCAGATCGGGCCCCAGCTGGGCTTCGTCGGCCCGGTGACCGGGCTGATCCACAGCCACCTCGGCGACGTGCCCTCGGCCGAGCACTTCGACCCCGAGTCCTCGCTCTACGACCACGCGGTGCGCCGCTCGCCCGAGCGGATCCTGCTCACCGAGCACTTCCGCTGCGTGCCGCAGATCATCGAGTTCTCGTCCCGGCACTACTACGACGGCAAGATCATGCCGCTGCGCGCGGACCGGCCGTCGTTCACGCCGATCCGCCCGGTCTTCCTGCCCGACGGCGTGCGGCAGCCGCTGGCCGGCTTCGGCGACGTCAACGTGGCCGAGGCGCGGGCGCTGGTCGAGCAGGTGGCCGCCATCGTGCGCGACCCGCGGTACGACGGGCGGACGCTCGGCGTGATCTCGTTGCTGAGCACCAGCGGCCAGGCGACGTACCTGCTGCACCTGCTGCGCGAGGAGATCGGCGAGGACGAGATCCAGGCGCGCCGGCTGCGGGTCGGCGACGCGTACACGTTCCAGGGCGACGAGCGCGACGTCGTGCTGGTGTCGATGGTGGTCTCGGACAACGACCCCAAGGTGGCGGCGTTCACCAAGCGGGAGTACCACCGCCGGATCAACGTGGCCGCCTCGCGGGCGCGCGACCAGCTGTGGCTCTTCCACTCCGTGCGGCCCGGCTCGCTGCTCGCCGACGACGCGCGGGGGCTGCTCCTCTCGTACGCCCTGAACCTGACCCCGGCCGAGGAGGCCGCGGACCTGGCCGCGCGCTGCGAGAGCGGCTTCGAGCGGGACGTGCTCGAGCGCCTGCTCAGTCGCGGGTTCCGGCCGGTGCCGCAGTTCCGGATCGGCGCCTACCGCATCGACTTCGTGCTCGGCGCGCCCGACGGCCGCCGGCTCGCGATCGAGTGCGACGGCGACGCCTATCACGGCCCGGAGCAGTGGGAGAGCGACATGCGCCGCCAGGCCGTGCTCGAACGCGTGGGCAACTGCGTCTTCGTCCGCATCCGCGGCAGCATCTTCGCCCGCGAGCCGGAGGCCGCGATGGCGCCGGTGTGGCAGCGCGCCGCGGAGCTGGGGATCGCGCCGGCCTAGACCTCTCGCAGGTGCCGGGCGATCGCCGCGGCGGAGCGGCGGCCCGAGGTGGTGAGCACGTTGTGGGCCGCGTGCGGAACGGTCACCGCCGTGCCGCCGGTCAGGGCCGCCACCTCGGCGCGCCACAGCGGCGGCGCGACCGGGTCCAGCGAGCCGCCGAGCACGAGGGTCGGCACGCCCACCTTGGCCAGGTCGTCCTCGACGGCGTTGCGCACCGAGTGGCCGACCGTGGCGAACACGCGCCACGGCTTCGCGTCGACGATGTCGCGCGCGAGGATCGGCGCCTGCCACGGCGCCTCGATCTGGGTGTCGGCCAGCCACCGCCCGATCAGCTCGCGCCGGGTGCGGGCGCGCGGGTCGGTGGTCGGGCTCGCGAGCACCAGCGCGGTCACCGTGCCGGGCAGCAGCACGGCCAGGCGCGCGGCCACCTCCGCGCCGAACGAATGCCCGAGCACCGCCACCCGGTCGAGGCCGCGCGCCGCCAGCCAGGCCGCCAGGGCCTCGGCGTGCTCGCGTACGTCGTACGCCCGCCGGGGTTTGCTGCTGTGCCCGAAGCCGGGCATGTCGGGCACCACGACGGGGTGCCGGTCGGCGAGCACCCGGGCCGTCGGCATCAGATAGCGGTGCGATACCGCGAGCCCGTGCAGCATCACCACCGGCAGACCCGGCGCGTCCTCGCGAGCGCGGTCGTGGATGCGGAGCCCGGCCGCCTCGGTGTGCCGGCTCCGGAACTCCTCCGGGCTCACGAGTTGTCGTCCGCGACCTTCCCGGACGGGCCGTACGGCGACGCCTGTCCCTCGGGCACCGGCGCGCCGCCACCCTTCTCGTGGCTGCCGTGCGGCGCCTCGGTCGGGTTCGCGTCCTGGGTCCGCTGCTTGGTGGTGGGCGATTCCTCGCTCCGACGCATCTCGGGTTGCTGGATGTTGGTCATCGCTCACTCCTTAAGATCTTTCTCTCGCCGTGCTGGCCGACTACCCTCTGCCGGGCCGGGTATGCCCTTTTCGCTGCGGAAAAGGGTCCGCATCGAACGGCCGCCGAGGGGAACGCGAGGCTCATGACCGACATCGTCCGGCCGCGCTCGGCGGTGATCGCCGACCTGCTGGCGGACCCCGCCATGGCGCCGCTCCACCGCTCCCTGCGCTACTACTACGGCGACGCCGACCGGGACGCGGCGCTCGACCGCCTATACGGGCAGTTCGTCCGCCCCCGCGACCTGGTGTTCGACATCGGCGCACACGTCGGCGACCGGATCGCGAGCTTCCGGCGGCTCGGCGCCCGGGTGATCGCGATCGAGCCGCAACCGCTCTGCGTGCGAGCGCTGCGGCAGATTTTCGCCGGCGACAACCAGGTCCGGGTGATCCAGGCGGCCTGCGGCGCCGAGGCGGGGATCCTGCCGCTGCACGTCAACTCGGCCAACCCCACCGTCTCGACGCTGTCGGAGAACTTCGTGTCCGCGGCCGACGGCGCCGGCGGCTGGGAGAGCCAGACCTGGGACGAGGTGCTCACCGTCCGGGTGCTGACGATCGAGTCGCTCGTGCGCCGGTTCGGCACGCCCGCGTTCATCAAGATCGACATTGAGGGGTACGAGGACCAGGCGCTCGCCGGCTTGCGCAGCGCCGTGCCCGCCCTGTCGTTCGAGATGACGACGATCGCGCGGGACGTGGCACGGCGCTGCCTCGACCGGCTCGCCGAGCTCGGCTACGAGGGGTACGACTTCTCGCAGAACGAGACCATGGCGTTCGACGCGGACGCCTGGATCTCCAAGGACCGCATGCTCGAGCACCTGCTCGGGCTGCCGCACGAAGCGAACGCGGGCGACGTCTACGCGGTCCGGTCGATGCGGGCCTTCACCCGGCAGTAGTTCGACAGCAGCGTCACCAGCGCCGGGCCGTCGATCAGCTCGAGGGGGCGGCCGGCCACCGCCTCGTACGCCTCCGGCTCGATGCCGCCGAGCGAGATCAGGATGCCCTTGGTCGCCCCGGCCGCCGCGACCGCGCCCGCGAGCGCGTGCACCGACGCCGAGCCGGACGATGTCCCCCGTACGGCGAAGATCACCACCGGCCCGCCGAAGATCGGCCGCGGGTCGGTGGCCAGCCAGCGGGTGCCCCGGTCGCTGCGCACCGGCCCGCCCATCTGCAGGCCCATCACGCCGAAGAGGTCGGCGAGCTGCTGCTCCCACGCGGCGTCGGGCATCGTGACCAGGTTGGGCCGCTCGTCGATCTCGGCGAGCACGTTGAACTCCTCGGTGAAGTCGCGGTCTGCGTCGCGGTCGAAGTCGATCTTCTCGGGCACGGCGGTGAGCTCGTCGGGCGCGACCGAGAGCGCGCCCTCGAGGTGCTTCACGCAGGCGGCGGGGTCCACCCGGCGCAGCTTGATCGCGGCGAACGTCTCGCGCGAGGTCTGGACCGACACCAGGCACGGCCGCACGAACGCGCCGGTGCGCCGGTCGATCGAGTCGACGATGCCGTTGAACGAGACCTGCCGCACGAGCCCGCCCCGGTCGGCCTCGATGACCTCGTGGATGGTGCGCAGCGTCACCCGGGCGATCACGTCCACGTACCGGCGGCGGATCTCGCCCTCGTCGCGCGGCACCGCGGTCAGGTCGTCGCGAAAGCGGTCGTAGCGGTACTCCTTGACCGGCGGCACCACCTCGATCGGCGGCAGGTGGTACTCGATCAGCAGGTGCCGCTGCTTGGGCAGGTACGCGAGCCGGAAGTGCTGCGGGAAGTTGTCGGGGTAGACGGAGTTGCCGAGCACCATTGCGAAGTACTCCACGACCGAGGCCGGGTCGGCGTCCGCGACCGCCCGTGCGAACCGGTCCACCTCGGCGTTGTAGGCGGCGATCTTCGCCTCGTGCCGGCGGGTGCTCTCCTCGTACGCCCGGCGGCGGGCCACCAGCTGGCGTCTGCGCCGCTGCTCGGCCTCCACCCACCGGGCCTGCGCGTCCTCGAAGGCCCGCCGCGCGGAGGCCGTCTGCTGCTGGCGCAGCCGGTCACCGCCCAGGATCTTGCCGACGCCGCGCGGCTGCGGCGGGATGAAGCTCTCCCACCGTGGCTCGGGCAGCGGCCGGCCCAGCGGTCCTGGGTCGAACGGCGGCACGGCCATCGGCTTCTTGAACACCTCGAGGTCGATGTGGTCGTCGACGTCCAGGGTGGAGAGCAGCAGCGCGTCGAGCTCGCTGAGCCGGGCCCTGATGTCGGCGTTGGCGGCCGCCGCGTCGGCCGTGCGCGCCTCGACGTACAGTCGGTGGTGTTCGCGCTTGCGGTCGGCGTCGCCCGCAGCCTGCTGCGCGGCGGCGATCGCGAGATCGGCGTTGCGCCGGATCAGATCGCGCTGTTGCGCGGCCGCGGTGTTAGCCCGCTGGTCGGCGGCCACCTGGGTGGCGCGCTCCCGCTGCATGTCCCGGATGATGCCCATGCCTCGTCCTCGCTTAGCGTCGGTCCAGCCAGGATCATTCGCGGGGGGCCTGCGAATAATCCTCAATCTCCACCATATCCGTCCTTAACGGATCTCGTTACGCGGCGCAGCCTTGGGGTGCCGTTGCGTGCATGGTCGGCGGCATGTGCGGGTAGCAGTCGCTTAAGGTTCCGCGATCAGCACAAGCAGTGACTGTCTGTCATGGAAAAGACAGGGCTTCGGGGGAGGAACTACTCAACGCAATGGTCAACCGATCAGGTATTTCCCTACTCTGATCGGGCGAGAAAGTGCTGCTCGGCGCCTCGCCGGACAGTCGGGGCAAAGTTTGCGGCAGGCGTCCTCTGTTATCTCGGCCGCGTGACGGGTCGTAATAGTTCAGGGGCGCGGGGACATTCTGGGGGGAGGTGGCGCGCTGATGGCTGCACCCGATGAGCAACGTCACGTCGCGCCGCGCCTCCCGGGGCAGCGTGCGCCCGTCGAGGACCGGCCCGCCTGGTTCTCCTACACGGCCACCGGCGACCGCATCGTCTGGTCGGCCGCGCTGCGCGCCCTGCTCGGCGACCCGCCCGCCCAGGACGAGGTGAGCCGCAAGGTCCTGGCCCGCTACGTGCACCGCGACGACCACGCCGCGGCGCTGTCGGCGATCACCAAGGCGTGGACCACCCGCGCCCAGGTGCGCACGACGATCCGGCTGATCCGCGCCGACGGCGGGTGGTTCGACGTGGACTGCCGGCTCGACCCGGTGAAGAGCCCCGACGGCACCGTGCGCGGCATCCGCGGCACCGTGACCGACGTCTCGGCCCGCGAGCGCGCCCGGCGCGAGAGCGACCGGCTGGCCCGCCGCGGCGAGACCGTGCAGGCCTCGCTGGTGGAGCGCGACCCGGCGACCGGCCTGCTCAACCGGGCCCGGTTCGCCGACGAGATCGACCGCGCGCTGCGCCGGGGCGGCGGGGCGGTGCTCGTCGTGCGGGTGCAGCCCGAGCCGTCCGGCGAGGACCTCGATGGCGTACGCCCGGAGCGCACCTCCGACCTGCTGCACCGGGCGGCCCGGGTGCTCGAGGGCGTCATGCAGCAGGGCGCGTTGCTGGGCCGGGTCGGGCCCAGCGAGATCGGCGTGCTGCTGGCGGGCACCTCCTGGCCGATGGCGCGGCGCGAGGCCGAGCTGCTGGTCGAGGCGGTGCGCTCGCAGACGTTCGTGCTGCCCGACACCTGGCTGCGCGCGCACGCCTGGGGCGGGCTCGTGCGGTTCACCCCCGACGGCGAGGCGGGCAGCCACGACCTGCTCATCGACGCCGAGCACGCCTGGCGGCAGGCGCGCGACGGCGAGGTGGCGCTCACGCTGATCCCGCACCCGCTGCCGGCCCGCGACCGGCAGGGCTCCTACCGCAGCCGGGTCGCCGACGCGCTCGACACCGACCGCTTCACGCTCTACGCCCAGCCGATCCTCGAGCTGCAGACCAACGAGATCACCCGGCACGAGCTGCTGCTGCGAGTGCTCGACGACGGGGACGGCCCGCAGTCGCCGATCCAGGTGCTCGACATCGCCGAGCGCCTCGACGCGGTGTTCGACATCGACCTGTGGGTGGTGGAGCGCGCCATGCAGCTCGCCGCCGACCAGCCGGACTCCTGCCTGCAGATCAACCTTTCCGGGCGCTCGGTGGGCGACCCGCGGCTCACCGCCGAGGTGGAGAGGCTGCTGGAGCAGTACGGGGTGAAGCCCGAGCAGCTGACCTTCGAGATCACCGAGACCGCGCTCATCGGCAACCTCAGCGAGGCCCGCCGGTTCGCCGACCGCATCCGCGACCTCGGCTGCGAGCTCGCGCTCGACGACTTCGGCTCCGGCTACGCCTCGTTCCGCTACCTGCGGATCTTCCCGATCGACCTGGTGAAGATAGACGGCGAGTACGTGGTGGACCTGGTGGACAACCCCCAGGACCAGGTGCTCGTGCGCGCGCTGGTGCAGGTCTGCCAGGCGTACGGGATCCACACCGTGGCGGAGTTCGTGCAGGACGAGCCGACCCTGCGCCTGCTGCGTGAGCTGGGCGTCGACTACGTACAGGGCTACCTGATCGGCCGCCCCGCCCCGGTCGCCGGGGGCCGGTTGCGGACGAGCTGACCGGGGTATACGGATGACCATGGAGCACTTCACGATCGCCACCGTCGCCGAGAAGAGCCCGGATTTCCGCCGCGTGCTCTGGACCGGGAAGCACACCCAGCTCGTGATCATGACGATTCCGCCGGACGGCGAGATCGGTGAGGAGATCCACGAAGTGGATCAGATCCTCACCTTCGTCAGCGGCACCGGCAAGGCCGTCGTGGGCGGCCAGACCCGCAACGTCGCCCAGGGCGACCTGGTCGTCGTGCCCGCGGGCAAGAAGCACAACTTCCTCAACACCGGCCCGAACCCGCTGGTGCTCTACACCGTCTACGGCCCGCCGGAGCACGCGGACGGCGCCGTGCACAAGACGAAGGAAGAGGCCGACCGGCTCGAGGAAGAGGGCAAGGACGAGCCGCCGCAGAGCTGAGCCTGCCCGGACATGTGACACGACGCCGGCGCCGGCCGTGGCCCCCCAGCCGAACCGGTGCCGGCGCCGTGCCGTCCATGGCAGTCCCCGGTGCAAGTCCCAGCGCAGCGTACTAGGGACAACGTCGGCCGTCGATCGA
Source organism: Actinoplanes sp. URMC 104 (assembly GCF_051386375.1). NCBI lineage: Bacteria > Bacillati > Actinomycetota > Actinomycetes > Micromonosporales > Micromonosporaceae > Actinoplanes > Actinoplanes sp. URMC 104. The sequence goes on from NZ_JBPQTO010000004.1 coordinate 998,147, forward strand.
TCGGGCGGCACCCGGGGGCAACCGGGACCCGGATCGTGACCTGAGCCCGGCGCGCCACTAACCTCTCTGCATGACAGAGCCTTCCGGCAGCCCCGGGCCGCGGTGGTTGACCGACGAGCAGCAGCAGACGTGGCGCCGCTTCGTCGAAGTGCTGATCAAGGTGCCCGCGGCGCTCGAGGCCCAGCTGCAGCGCGACGCCGGCCTGACGCACATGGGCTACATCGTGCTCGTGCGCCTCAGCGAGCAGCCCGACCGCCGGCTCGCGATGAGCAAGCTCGCCAAGAACGTGAGCGCCTCGCTGTCGCGGCTGTCCCACGTCGTCGCCCGTCTCGAGGGGCAGGGCTGGGTGCGCCGCGAGCGTGACCCCGAGGACGGCCGCGTGCAGATCGCCGTGCTCACCGACGACGGCTTCGCCAAGATCGTCGAATCCGCGCCCGGCCACGTCGAGGCCGTGCAGCAGCTCGTCTTCGACCGGCTCACCCCCGCCCAGGCCCGGCAGCTCGCCAAGCTCGCCGACGCTCTGCTCTCCCCGGCCCCCTGTGACTAATCTGACCAGATGAGTCAGCGAGTGCAGGGCGTGATCGCCCGCAGCAAGGGTGCCCCCGTCGAGCTCACCACGATCGTGGTCCCCGACCCCGGGCCGGGTGAGGCCGTGGTCGCGGTCCAGGCGTGCGGGGTGTGCCACACCGACCTGCACTACCGCGAGGGCGGCATCAACGACGACTTCCCGTTCCTGCTGGGCCACGAGGCCGCCGGCGTGGTCGAGTCCGTCGGCGCCGGGGTCACCGACGTGGCTCCCGGCGACTTCGTCGTGCTCAACTGGCGCGCGGTCTGCGGCGTCTGCCGGGCCTGCAGGAAGGGCAAGCCCTGGTACTGCTTCGCCACCCACAACGCCGGGCAGAAGATGACGCTCGAGGACGGCACCGAGCTGTCCCCGGCGCTGGGCATCGGCGCCTTCGTCGAGAAGACGCTGGTGCACGCCGGACAGTGCACGAAGGTCGACCCGCGGGCCCGGCCGGCCGCCGTCGGCCTGCTGGGCTGCGGCGTGATGGCAGGCATCGGCGCGGCGATCAACACCGGCGGCGTGACCCGCGGCGACTCGGTGGCGGTGATCGGGTGCGGCGGCGTCGGTGACGGCGCGGTGGCCGGCGCGGCGCTGGCCGGGGCCACCACGATCATCGCGATCGACACCGACGACCGGAAGCTCGAGTGGGCCCGCAAGTTCGGCGCGACCCACACCGTGAACGCCCGCGGCACCGACGTGGTCGAGGCGGTCAAGGAGCTGACCGGGGGATTCGGCGCCGACGTCGTGGTCGAGGCGGTGGGCCGCCCCGAGACGTACGAGCAGGCCTTCTACGCCCGCGACCTGGCCGGCACGGTCGTGCTCGTCGGCGTGCCCACGCCCGACATGAAGATCGAGCTGCCGCTGCTGGAGATCTTCGGGCGCGGCGGGGCCCTCAAGTCCAGCTGGTACGGCGACTGCCTGCCCACCCGAGACTTCCCGATGCTGACCGAGCTCTACCTGCAGGGCCGCCTCGACCTCGACGCGTTCGTGACCGAGGAGATCCCGCTCGGCCAGGTCGAGGACGCGTTCCAGAAGATGCACACCGGCGACGTGCTGCGTTCGGTCGTCGTCTTTTAGGCGGCCCGTCCTTTCAGGCGGCCCGGGCGGCCCGTCCGCTAGGCGGCCCGGGCATAGACCGGCACGCTGCGGTCGGCCAGCAGGTCGAGGGCCAGGGCGGCGGTCCAGCTGAACGTGGGCGCGCCCAGGCCCTCGCCGGTGTTCGGGTGGAAGTACTCGAAGTGGCCGTTGCGGTGCACCAGCCGCACCATCGCGGCGCGCAGGTCCTCGGCCTCGCCGTGCAGGCCGTGCACGAGCAGCCCGCGGCGCAGCAGCCAGTTCATGTTGATCCAGACCGGCCCGCGCCAGTAGCGCAGCGTGTCGAAGTCGGCGGCCGTACGGTCGTAGCTCGGCGCGGGCAGCCCGAACCGCTCGGAGTTCATCGCGTCCACGAGGCCCCGCACGTGCTCGGCGGGCAGGCCGGGCAGCAGCAGCGGCAGGAGCCCGCTGACGCAGCGTGCCGGGCTTAGCGTGCCGGTGCGCACGTCGCGCGCGTGGAACATGCGGGTCCGCGGGTCCCACAGGCGCTCGACGATCGCGTTGGTGATCCGCCCGGCGCGCTCGTGGTGCGCCTCGGCGTCGCTCAGCCGGCCCAGCGCGCCGGCGATCTGGGCCAGCGCCAGCTCGGCCGCGCCGAGGATCGCGTTGAACGAGGGGCACTCCACGGCGAACGGGTGCCGCTGGAGCAGCCCGGTGTCCGAGTAGCGCTCGGCCCGGTAGCTGAGGACCAGGCCGACGTACCGGGCGTAGTCGCGGTCGGTGGGCCGGTGCGCGGCTTCGGCGACGTCGAGGTCGCGGCGGTGGAAGGTGGACAGCAGCGCCGGGTCGGCGGGCACCCCGGCCAGCGCGGCGTCCCACGCGGGGCTGTTGTCGAGCCCGGACTCCCACGGGTGCACGATGCTCGCCAGCCCGCCGCCGCCCAGGTCGCGGCGGGTGCTCAGGTAGTCCTGCTGGGCGACCAGGCGGGGGTAGAGCCACTCGAGCTCGGCGTGGGCCTGCTGCACACAGGCGGCCCCGTGGGCGGCGGCCCGGCGGTAGACCTTCCAGGCGGCCAGCGCGTGCAGCGGCGGCTGGACGATGCCGGTGCTGCCGTTGGCGGGCCGGGACCCGTACGCGGGAACACCCCAGAACGACGGGCCCGGGAAGTAGTCGCCCTCCGCGGTCGCCGGGTCGAACACGATGTGCGATCCGGCCGTCCGGCCACTGCGCCTCGAACAGGCTGCGCAGGTCGCGCCAGGCGCGCGTCGGGTTGACGTACGCCAGTCCGATCGCGACGAACGCGGAGTCCCAGCTCCACTGGTGCGGGTAGAGACGCCGGGACGGGACCATGTGGTCGCCGGACCAGTTCGTCTCGAGAACCCGCGCGGCGGAGTTCCAGAGTTCGGCGGACATCTCAGACATGGGCGGACTCGCGGGTGTCGGGGTGCATCTGACCAGAAGACCTTTCCGCTCGGGGCGCCGGTAAACGTTCTTCCGCTGAAGGGAACTCGCTGACCGCCCCGGCGGCTCGGACTGCCCGTCCGTCTGCTCCGCCGCCTATGCCGGGATCGCCAGCCACAGGCGGCTGCGGCGGCCCGGCAGATAGGGGGAGTCCAGGCGCTTCGCCACGATCCCGGGCAGCCCCTGCGCGCGGGCGGCGTCGAGCGCGAACTCGCCGCCGCCGGGGAAGTAGGGCGGGGTCTGCCAGTGGTCGCCGTTGATCGCCAGGCCGTCGAGCAGTTCCCGGCGCTCGGCGTAGCGCAGCGCCTCGACCGTGCTGTGCCCCTCGAGCCACAACAGGTCGTACGCCAGGAAGTGCACCGGCGTGCGCTCGGCGGCCCGCTTCGCCGCGGCCGAGTCCTTCGGGGCCTTGCGCCGCTCGAGCAGGGCGGCGCTGGGCAGCGTCCCGTCGAAGGCGACGAGCTCGCCGTCGAGCACGGCCTCGGTGGGCGCCAGCGCCGGGCCGAGCGCCCGGACCTCCGGGTACCACGACGTGACGTCGGTGCCGTCGCCGTCCTCGCCGCTGATCAGGCGCACGCGGCCGCCCGAGACGTACGCGACCACGCGGCGGCCGCCCCACGCCATCTCGTAGCCCCACTCGGCGTCCTCGGCCGCGGGGGGCAGCTTGCGCGCGGCCGTGGCGAGCATCGGCGCGACGGCCTCGGGCATCGGCTCCCAGCCGGGCTCGGGCGGGTCCATGCGGCGGACCATCCAGTCGTTGCCGCCGGTCTGGAAGAAGACGTACCGGCCGCTCGTGCGGTCACCGTGGAACGTCACGCCGATCTCATCGTCGCGCCACTTGCCGGTCTCGTACGTGCCGGTGTCGAAGATGGTCATGCGGCCGCCGCCGTACTCGCCGGCCGGGATCTCGCCCGAGAAATCCAGGTATTCCAGCGGGTGGTCCTCGGTGTGCTTGGCCAGGTTGTTGCGGCCCTGGTCGCGGGGCAGGCCGCGGGGCACCGCGAACGAGACCAGCACGCCGTCGCGCTCCAGACGGACGTCCCAGTGCAGGCTGCGGGCGTGGTGCTGCTGGATGACGAACCGCCGCTCGTCGGTCTCGCGTGGACGGTCGGCGGGGATCGGCTCGGGCGTGCGGGACGCGTCCCGTTTGCGCCGGTAGTCGGTGAGCCGATCGGTCATGCCGCGATTGTTCCCCCGCGCCGGGGCGAAATACACCGGCGTCATTCGTGTGAGGGCCGGGGCATGATAACCAATGGAACAATTCGGACGCCTCGATGATCGCGGGTTTCCCTCGGCCGTGGCTGCGGGTAGTGTCTTGGCTCCGACGCGTGTCCGACGGGTGGGAGGCAAGACTGCGATGACGTTGCGCATCCTGGTGGTGGGCGCCGGAATCGCCGGATTGGCCGCCGCACGTGCCCTGCGGCTCGCCGGCTTCCGGCCCGACGTGGTCGAGGAGCTGCCGGCCACCATGCTTCCCGGCGCGGGCATCTATCTGCCGGGCAACGCCTCGCGTGCTCTGCGTCAGCTGGGCCTCGACGCGCCGCTGCGCCCGCTGGGCGACCTCATCTTCCGGCAGGTGTTCCTCGACGCCCGTGGGCGCGAGCTGTTCGAGCTCGACGTGGCCGGGCTCTGGGCCGGCGTCGGCGAGTCCCGCGCGCTGTCCCGCGCCGACCTGCAGCAGGTGCTGCTCACCGGGGTCGGCGGCGAGGTGCGCTACGACACCGCCGTCCGCGAGCTCGAGCTCTTCGACGCCACCGCCAAGGTCGAGTTCGGCGACGGCAGCGTGGCGGAGTACGACCTGGTCGTCGGCGCCGACGGCCGTCGCTCCACGATCCGCACCAAGGCCGGGCTGGGCGGCGCCGCCGTGCCCACCGGTCAGATCGTCTACCGCTCGGTGGTGACCGGCGGGCCGCCGCTGAGCGACTGGACGGCCCTGCTCGGCCGCCGCTCCTCGTTCGTCGCGATGCCGATGGGCGGCCGCAAGCTGTACTTCCACGCCGACGAGACCGCCCCCGACTCGCCCAACCCGCCGGATCCGGTCGCCCACGTGCGCGAGCTGTTCGGCTCGTTCGGCGGGCCGGCCCCGGCGATCCTCAAGGCGATCGAGAAGGTGCAGGTCGCCCGCACCGACGAGGTCGTGATCGACGCGTGGTCGCGGGGGCCCGTGGTGCTGGTCGGCGACGCCGCCCACGCCACCGCCCCGACGCTCGCACAGGGCGCCGCCATGTCGTTCGAGGACGCCGTGGTGCTCGGCGAGGAGCTGCGCAAGGCCTCGGGCGACGTCCCCGCGGCGCTGCGCGCGTACGAGACGCGCCGCCGCCCCCGCTGCGCCGAGGTCCGCGACCACACGCGTGAGCGGGACCGCACCCGCGACGTGCCGCCCGCGCTGCGCGACCCGATGTTGCGCAGGCGCGGCCTGCGGATCTTCGCGGACCACTACCGGCCTTTGGTGCAGCCGGTCTGACGTTTCGCACAAACCCTTGTTGACCTCTTTCGTCACCCCCCGCCCGCGGGGGGTCGGCGGGGGACTATTCTGCCTGCGAGGTATGCCTTTCACTTCCGGCGTACTGACTGGCACGAACGAGACAACGGAGGCTATTCGTGACGACCGTTGCGCCTAAGCCGATCGTGACCCGGCCCTATCCGGTCCGGCGGCAGGTCAAGGGTTCGGCGATCGCCCGGATCCTGCGCACGACGGACGCGAAGCAGATCGGGATCATGTACATGATCACGGCCTTCGTGTTCTATGTGCTCGGCGGCCTCATGGCGCTGCTGATGCGCACCGAGCTGGCCCGCCCGGGCATGCAGCTGCTCTCGCCCGAGCAGTACAACCAGCTCTTCACCATGCACGGCACGATCATGCTGCTGTTCTTCGCGACGCCGATCGTGTTCGCCTTCGCGAACTTCGTGGTCCCGATCCAGATCGGCGCGCCCGACGTGGCCTTCCCGCGTCTGAACTCGTTCGCCTACTGGCTCTACCTGTTCGGCGGCACGATCACCATCGGCGGCTTCCTCACGCCGAGCGGCGCCGCCGACTTCGGCTGGTTTGCCTACACGCCGCTGAGCGACTCGCTGCACTCGCCGGGCGTCGGCGGCAACATGTGGGTGGTCGGCCTGGCCATCAGTGGTCTGGGCACCATCCTCGGTGGCGTCAACATGATCACCACGATCCTGACGCTGCGCGCCCCCGGCATGACGATGTTCCGCATGCCGATCATGACCTGGAACATCCTGGTCACCAGCCTGCTGGTGATCATGGTGTTCCCGTTCCTGGCGGCCGCGCTGTTCGCGCTGGCGGCCGACCGCGTGCTCGGCGCCCACGTCTTCGACGTGAACACCGGCGGGCCGATGCTCTGGCAGCACCTCTTCTGGTTCTTCGGCCACCCCGAGGTCTACATCATCGCGCTGCCGTTCTTCGGCATCATCACCGAGGTCATCCCGGTATTCAGCCGCAAGCCCGTCTTCGGCTACAAGGGCCTGGTCGCCGCGACCCTGCTGATCGCCGCGCTGTCGATGAGCGTGTGGGCCCACCACATGTTCGTCACCGGCCAGGTGCTGCTGCCGTTCTTCAGCTTCCTGAGCTTCCTCATCGCGGTGCCGACCGGCATGAAGTTCTTCGTGTGGATCGGCACGATGTGGCGCGGCCAGATCAGCTTCGAGACGCCGATGCTGTTCGCCATCGGCTTCCTGGTGACGTTCCTGTTCGGCGGTCTGTCCGGCGTGCTGCTGGCCTCCCCGCCGATCGACTTCCACGTCTCCGACTCGTACTTCGTGATCGCGCACTTCCACTACGTGCTGTTCGGCACGATCGTGTTCGCGGTGTTCTCGGGCATCTACTTCTGGTTCCCGAAGATGTTCGGCCGGATGCTCGACGAGCGCCTCGGCAAGATTCACTTCTGGCTGACGTTCATCGGCTTCCACGCCACGTTCCTGGTGCAGCACTGGCTCGGCACCGAGGGCATGCCCCGCCGCTACGCCGACTACCTGGCCAGCGACGGCTTCACCACGCTGAACACGTTCTCCACGATCGGCTCGTTCGTGCTGGGCCTGTCCACGCTGCCGTTCCTCTACAACTGCTGGAAGTCCTACAAGGTCGGCCAGGTCGTCACCGTCGACGACCCGTGGGGTCACGGCAACTCGCTCGAGTGGGCCACCTCGTCCCCGCCGCCGCTGCGCAACTTCGACCGCATGCCGCGCATCCGTTCCGAGCGGCCCGCGTTCGACGCCAAGTTCCCCGAGCTGGCGGCCGGCGAGCAGTCCATCGCCGGTCCCCCCGAGGGCGGCGCCCGCCCCCTCACCAGGGAGTCCGACGGCGGCGCGACCTACCCCGAGGACACCACCTCCAACCGCGACTGACCGCCCAGCGCACGACGACGGCCCGCTCTCCTCGCCGGAGAGCGGGCCGTTCTCGTCGGTTCTCTACCCCGCGGCGGCTCGCGGGCGGTGATCGGGTCTTTCCGGCGGCGGCTCGCGGGTGGGTGGTCGGGTTTCTGTCCGGCGGCGGCTCGCGGGCGGGTCGTCGGGTTTCTACCTGGCTGCGGTCAGCCGGCGGATCGTCGCGGTCAGCGCCCCGGCGTCGACGTCGCGGCCGGTGATCAGCGCCTGCAGCGTGACGCCGTCGAACAGCGCGACCAGGTCACGGGTGGCGGCGGCCCCGAAGTGCGGTTCCAGCAGATCGTGCATGCCGGTCAGCCACGCGGTCGCCAGCGGGCGTAACGCCGGGTCGCGGCCCGCCGCCACGTACAGCTCGCACTCCATCTGCGCCCGCTGACGGTCGGTGACGTACTCCGCGATCAGCCCCGCCACGGCCGCCGGCACGTCGTCCGTGCCGCGCAGCCGCTCGGCCCAGATCGCCAGGTCCGCCTGCTGATCGGCCGCCGCGAGCTGCAACCCCGCGGCGATCAGGTCGTCGAGCGTGGGGAAGTAGTAGGTGGTCGCCCCCAGCGGCAGATCCGCCCGCGCCGCAACCGCCCGGTGCGTCGTGCGGCCGATGCCCGACTCCGAGATCACCTCGAGCGCCGCCACCGCCAGCGCGCGCCGCCGCGCCTCCGGGTCCCGGGCACGCTGTTGCCGCCGCTCACCCGTGGGCTCCCGGTCCGTACGCCGCCGCGCGGGCTTGCCCGGCGCCGGCGCGTCGTCGTGCAGCGGGTCGCGGTCGCTGCGGCGCCTCGACGGCCGCGGCGCTGCCGGCACGTCCGCGGCCCGCGACACCCGGTCGCTGCGCCGCCGCGCCGGCCGACCCGGCGCCGAGGACGCCTCAGCCTCGGCGCTGCCGTGATGTGTCGGGGTGCTTTCGCGCTCTGCGCTGCCTTGATGGGCTGCAGCGTCCTCCGGCTCAGCGCTGCCGCGATACGGCGGGGCGGTAACGGGCTGGGCGCTGCCGTGCTGCGGCGGGGCATTTCCGGGCTCAGTGCTGCCATGATGCGCCGGGGTGGCTTGGGGCTCAGCGCTGTCGTGCTGCAGGGCGGCATCTTCAGGCTGGGCGCCGTGATGCGCCGGGGTGGCCTCGGGCTCGGCGCTGCCGTGCGGGGGCGCGGCGGGACTCGGTGCCGGCGTCCGGTCGGTGCGACGGCGCGCGGGGGCGTCCTCGGAGAGGTTGCTCAATGGGCACCGCCCAGGTTCACGGTCACTACGCCGGCGATGATGAGGCTGACGCCGACGACCTTAACCGTCGTGAGCGGCTCACCGAGGAACACCGCGCCGATCGCCACGATCGCGGCCGTGCCGAGCGCCGACCAGACCGCGTAGACCACGCCGACCGGCAGGTCCTTCACGCACACCGACAGCGCCGCGAACGAGACCACGTAGCCGGCCAGGCACCCGATCGTCGGCCAGAGGCGAGAGAAGCCTTCCGTGGATTTCAGCATGCTCGTCGCCAGAACTTCCGCGCTGATGGCAACCAGCAGAAACACGTACGGCACGGCGGTCCTTCTCTCGTCTTGTACGGATGTACAAGTACAACCGTACAAGAGCCCGCGGGAAGCGCCTCGTGATGTGCGCCACGCGGGTTAAGAAAGCCCCGCGGCCTGCCACCCAGGGGTGCGCTCCGGTGGGCGCGGATCTGCGCCGGCAGGCCGCCTGGCCGGAGTTCGTGCGGTCACGGCGCAGGCCGCGCCGGGAAGGGGTCCGCGGCCGAGCGGTGATCAGGCTCCGGGGGAGCGTGGGTGCGGCCTGCTGTGAGGCGTGCGGCTAAGGACGGCCGGCGGGGAGGGCGTCGCCGTGGCCGGTCGGGTCTGCGTCGGGGGAGGGCGGCAGGTCGCCGGGGATCGTCTGACGCGGCGCGGCGGGGTGGCGTCGCATGGCGGTGCCGTCGGCGGCCGTCTCGGCTGCGGAGGCTGCGACGGCGGAACCGGGAAGGGCCGGCTCGCCGACGGTGGGCTCCGGCAGCTCCGGATCGTCGACCGTGCGGTCCGCGGCCGCGCCGGGGTGGGAAGGGGTGGGCTCGGCGGGGGAGCGGCGCCGGAGTTCGGTGGGGAGGACCAGCAGGGCGATCAAGACGCCCGCGCCGCCGACGGCCAGGAAACCCCAGGGCGGGGAGAGGGTGTCGGCGGCCAGGCCGGCCAGGGGGCCGCCGAGGGCGACGCCGACGGTCAGGGAGGAGTTGTGCAGGCCCATGGCCTCGCCGCGGGCGGCGGCGGGGATCATGCGGCTGATCGAGTCGGCCGTGGAGGTGATGAGCGGGGCACAGAGGGCGCCCGCGGGGATCAGCAGCAGGGCCACCAACCACCAGTGGGCGCTGCCCAGGCTGACGAGCATGGTGGTCACGGCCAAGGGGGCGAGCAGCACCACCGGCGGGAGGGCGCGCTGGAGGGTGCCGTACGCGAAGCCGCCCAGCAGTGAGTAGAAGGCCCACAACGTCATGACCGGGCCGGTCCAGCCGAGCTCGCCGTTGCCGCGCAGCATGGCGACGACCGCGACGTCGGTGCCGGACAGCACCAGCGTGGCGGCCATCGTGACGAGCAGCACGGCGACGAAGCGGGGGCTCAGCCAGCTGCGCCGGGGCACGCGCTCGCCGGCGGCGATGGGCGCCTCGTGCGGGGCGCGGACGGGCGGGTTGAGCAGGTAGAGGCCGACGCCGGAGACGAGGATGCCGGCGCCGATCGCGAGCATCGCCCAGCGGGCGCCGGCCGTCGTGGCGATCAGGACGCCGAGCGCCGGACCGGCCATGAACGAGATCTCGGTGGTGATCGAGTCGAGGGCGAACGCGGGCAGCCGCTGCGCCTCGGGGGTCAGCGCGCTGATCGACTGGCGGGCGACGGCGAACGCGGGCAGCGCCAGGAAGCCGCCGAACAGCGCCATGACCAGCAGCAGCCAGTACGGCGCGGCCTGCGCCAGCGACCAGAACAGCACCTCGGAGACCGTGGTGAGCACCAGCACGAGCCGCAGCCCGCGCCGGTCGACCAGCCGGCCCATGAGAGGGGCGCCGACCGAGCCGCCGATCGTGAACGCGGCGCCGATCAGCCCGGCCGCGCCGTAGCCCCGCCCGAGGTCGGTGACCACGTGCAGGGTGAGCACGACGGCGCCCGCCGCGATCGGGATGCGCGCCAGCGTCGCGACCGCCAGCAGCGACTTGATGCCGGGCAGCGCGAGCGTGTCACGGTAAGGCTTGAGAAGCATTCGGGTACTGACCTCCGGGGCTCATCCTGCCCCGGAGGTACGACAAAAAACCAACCGCCTGATCGAGCAGGAATCAGGACGAGACGACCGGTTCGCCCGTGGTCTCGATCGATGCCGTACGGAACTCCTCCACCGCGGCGGCGGTCGTCCCGGCGGCCACCCCGGCCGTGAGCTCCAGCAACACGGTCGTCGCGAAGCCTTCGGCCTTGGCGTCGAGCGCGGTGGCCCGTACGCAGTGGTCGGTGGCGATCCCCACCAGCTCGACCTCGGTCACGTTCCGCTCGCGCAGCCACGCGGCAAGCGTCTCGCCGCTCTCGGTGTGACCCTCGAAACCCGAGTACGCCGCCCGGTGCTCACCCTTGTGGAAGACCGCCTCGATGCGGTCGGTCGCCAGCTCGGGGTGGAAGTCGGCGCCGCCCGAGCCGACCACGCAGTGCGCCGGCCAGGTGTCCAGGTAGTCGGGGTGGTCGCTGAAGTGGTTGCCCGGGTCGATGTGCCAGTCCTTGGTGGCGACCACGTGGTCCCACCGCTCACCTGCCTTGTCGAGCACCAGCGAGATGCCCTTGGCCACCGCGGCGCCGCCGGTCACGGCCAGCGAACCGCCCTCGCAGAAGTCGTTCTGCACGTCGACGATGATGAGCGCTCGTGTCATGGGACAACCCCTATGCGGTCGGGACGATGGTGACGGGGATGGCCGGGTCGCCGGCCGAGAGCTTGAGGCCCTCCCACGGTATGGAGATCAGACACTGCCGCAGGTGATCGCGCGACTCCTGCAGGGTCGGCACGTCGGCCACCTCGCCGCCCACGACGAACGAGCGCTGCAGCAACCGGTCGTTGGGCGCGTGGTCGGGCACGCCCTGGGAGACCACGATCTCCTCGGTGGCGGTGCCGGTGGGCTTGTGCCGGCGTACGGCCGTCTTGCGCCCGCCCACGGTCGCCTTGTTCTCCGAGCGCTTGACCACCGGCCGCCCCTCGACCTCGACCAGCTTGTAGACCAGCCCGGCCGTCGGCGCGCCCGACCCGGTGACCACCGCGGTGCCGGCGCCGTACATGTCCACCGGCTCGGCGGCGAGCGTGGCGATCGCGTACTCGTCCATGTCGCCGGAGACCACGATCTTGGTCTCGGTGGCGCCGAGCGAGTCGAGCAGCTCGCGCGAGTGCTGGGCCAGCACCGAAAGGTCGCCCGAGTCGATCCGCACCGCGCGCAGGTCGGGGCCCGCCACCGCGATCGCGTTGCGGATGCCCTGCCCGATGTCGTACGTGTCCACCAGCAGCGTCGTGTTCTTGCCGAGCGCGGCCACCTGGGAGGCGAACGCGGCCGGCTCGTCGTCGTGCAGCAGCGTGAACGCGTGCGCGGACGTGCCGGTGGTGGGGATGCCGTAGCGGGCGCCCGCGGCGAGGTTGGAGGTCGACGCGAACCCGGCGAGGTAGGCCGCGCGGGCCGCGGCGATGGCGGAGTCCTCGTGCGTACGCCGGGAACCCATCTCGATGATGGGCCGGCCGCGCGCCGCGGTCACCATGCGCGCCGCCGCCGAGGCGATCGCGGCGTCGTGGTTGAGCACCGAGAGGATGAGCGTCTCGAGCACCACGCACTCGGCGAACGTGCCGCTGACCGTCATGATCGGCGAGCCCGGGAAGAAGAGCTCCCCCTCGGCGTACCCGTCGATGTCGCCCGAGAAGCGGTAGTCGGCCAGCCACTTCGCGGTCGTCTCGTCGACGATGCCCGCCCCGCGCAGGAAGTCGATCTCGGCCGCGCCGAACCGGAAGTCGCGGATCATCTCGACCAGCCGGCCCGGCCCGGCCACCACCCCGTAGCGCCGGCCGCCGGGCAACCGGCGGGCGAAGACCTCGAAGACGCAGCGGCGGTCGGCCGTGCCGTCCTTGAGCGCGGCGCTGACCATGGTCAGCTCGTACTGATCGGTCATCAGCGCGGGGGCGTAGGTGTTCACCAGCCCACCCTATTGCGCGCGGGGGCGCCGTACGAACCGCGCGCTGACCTGCGGTTCGGCGTTCCGGTTCCCCGATGCGGCGAATCCGGTGGCACCATGGGGGCATGGCGCTGCCACAGGTCGCTCCCGTCGAGAGCCCCGAGATCGAGGAGGCACCCGCCAACGATCGGCCCTGGGTGACGATCGTCTGGGATGATCCGGTGAACCTCATGTCGTACGTGACCTGGGTCTTTCAGAAGATCTTCGGCTATTCCAAGGAGAAGGCCGAGGCGCTGATGCTCGACGTGCACAACAAGGGCAAGGCCGTGGTCAGCATCGGTGCGCGCGAGCGCATGGAGATGGACGCCAATCAGCTGCACGGATACGGTCTCTGGGCGACGGTGGACCGGGCCTGAACACCGCGGGAGAGAGCAGATGTTCCGACGCAACGGCAGCCAGTGCGTGGCCACGTTCGCGGTCGACGAGGTACGCGTCCTGCGCAAGGTCGCCGGTGAGGTGGTCGGCCTGCTGACCGACGGCATGGATCACAGCGATCCGGTCGTCGGCCGGCTGTTCCCCGACATCTATCCGGACAGTCCCGAGGACTCCCGGGAGTTCCGCCTCTACACCGAGGGCGAACTCAAGACCGGCAAGATCGATCAGGCGGGCGCGATCCTGGCCGCGCTGCCCGACGAGGGCGAGGGTGAGGTACGCCTCGACGGCGAGGCCGCCGAGGCGTGGCTGCGGGCGATCAACGACGCCCGGCTGGCGATGGGCACCCGCCTCGACATCAAGCCCGACACCGACCTGAGCGAGGAGCTCGACAACGCGATGCTGCACGACCCGGGCTCGAGCCGGGTCTTCCAGCTCAGCGTGTACGCCTACCTCGGCTACCTGCAGGAGTCGCTGCTCAACGCCCTGCCGGAGATGGAGTGAGCGCTGCCACGCGCGGCCCGGCGAATTCTCACGGTAATGTGAACGACGTGCTGACCATCGACAGCGCGATCGTCGACGCGATCGTCGCCCACGCTCGCCGGGACCACCCCGACGAGGCCTGCGGCGTGGTCGCCGGCCCGGCCGGCAGCGACCTGCCGACCCGGCTCATCCCGATGGACAACGCGGCGCGGTCGATGACGTTCTACGAGTTCGACTCCATGGAGCAGCTGCGGGTCTGGCGCGAGATGGACGACAACGACGAGGAACCCGTGGTCATCTACCACTCGCACACGGCCACCGAGGCGTACCCGTCGCGCACCGACATCTCGTTCGCCGGTGAGCCGGGCGCTCACTATCTGCTCGTGTCCACGCGCGAGAGCGACTCGGAGGAGATTCGATCGTTCCGCATAGTGGACGGCGTGGTGACCGAGGAAGAGATCAACATCGTGGATGCGACGGTGGACGCGTGATGGCGAGCGCTGTGCAGTCGTACATGTTCGGGCAGAGCCCCGTGTCGGTCGTTTACGAGTGTCGCTGACGACCACTCGGTAATCGACCCTGCCCTCGTTCGACCTTCATCAGGAGCATTCACAGTCATGGCTATCGAAGTTCGCGTCCCCACCATCCTGCGCAGCTACACCGGCGGCGCCAAGACCGTCGAGGGCGCCGGCGACACGCTGAGCGCGCTGATCGACGACCTGGACGCCAAGCACAACGGCCTCAAGGGGCGGCTCATCACCCCCGAGGGCGGGCTGCACAAGTTCGTCAACATCTACGTCAACGACGAGGACGTCCGCTTCCTCGGCGCGCTCGACGCCAAGGTCGCCGACGGTGACTCGGTCACCATCCTGCCGGCCGTGGCCGGTGGCGCGCTCGGCTTCGCCGCGGCCGCCGCGATCCTCGGACGCTAACCTCATGGCTCGCTTCGAGAGCCTGCTGGACGCCTGTGGGGGCACGCCGCTGGTCGGCCTGCCCCGCCTGTCGCCGACGGTGCCCGAGGGGGCGCCGCCGGTGCGGCTGTGGGCCAAGCTCGAGGACCGCAACCCGACCGGCAGCATCAAGGACCGCGCCGCGCTGTTCATGGTCCGCGAGGCCGAGGAGTCGGGCCACCTGCGCCCGGGCGACACCATCCTCGAGCCGACCAGCGGCAACACCGGCATCGCCCTGGCCATGGTCGCCAAGCTGCGCGGTTACCGGCTCGTCTGCGTGATGCCCGAGAACGTGTCGGCCGAGCGCGTCCAGCTGCTGCGCATGTACGGCGCCGAGATCATCTTCTCGCCGGCCGCGGGCGGCTCCAACCAGGCCGTCGCGACCGCCAAGCAGATCGCCGCCGAGCACCCCGACTGGAAGATGCTGTTCCAGTACGGCAACCCGGCGAACGCCCGCGCGCACTACGAGACCACCGGTCCCGAGCTGCTGCACGACCTGCCGACGATCACCCACTTCGTGGCCGGGCTGGGCACCACCGGCACGCTGATGGGCACCGGCCGGTTCCTCAAGGAAAAGGTCGAGGGCATCCAGATCGTCGCCGCCGAGCCGCGGTACGGCGAGCTGGTGTACGGCCTGCGCAACATCGACGAGGGCTACGTGCCCGAGCTGTACGACGCCACGGTGCTGGACCGCCGCTTCTCGGTGGGCACCCGCGACGCCGTGCTGCGCACCCGCCAGCTCGTCGAGGTCGAGGGCATCTTCGCCGGCTTCTCCAGCGGCGCGATCCTGCACGCCGCGCTCGCCGTGGCGCACGAGGCGGTCAAGGCCGGCCGCCGCGCAGACGTGGCGTTCGTCGTCTGCGACGGCGGCTGGAAATACCTCTCGACCGGCGCCTACGGCGGCACCCTCAACGACGCCGAAGAGGCCCTCGAGGGTCAGCTCTGGGCCTGACGGCTCAGGTCCGGTACGACAGCGCGATCAGCGCGGCGATCACCATCGGGCAGGTCGCGCCCGCGAGCAGCAGCCAGGGCAGCACGGGGCGGTGGACCGACAGGAACGCGCCGACCGCGAACGCGACGCTGAGCAAGGCGAACAGCACGAGCGTCGGCACGTACCAGAACGGCACGCCGCCCCACACGGTGACGAGAGCGCGCACGCCCACACCCACCGCGCTGAAGCCCAGCGCGGCGCCGCACATCGCCATCGTGAGCACCCGGGTCTGGCTCGGCGCCGGGTCGTCGGGCGCGGGAAAACGGAAAAGCGTTTCCTGATCTCCGATTTCGCCGCCCGCCGGTGTACTCTCCCAGCCACCGAACGGCATGATCTCTGCCGCCTCGGTGCGGGTGGTGCGGTTCTTCTCGACCGTGGTCAACGTGCCTCCGCCTGTTCCGTCCCCTGAAGTCCTCACGTTGTGCAACGCAAACGACTCACCGGACGTAACGGGAATTGCAGTAATGGCCGAGGTCACGGGCGGTGTGATGTACGTTGTCGATTTAGCGACAAATCGATCAGACATTTACATGGCGCGCAGGTCCCGGCGTACGCTTCGCTCCGTGATTGACTGGTCTGAAGACTTCAGCACGGACCGGTCGGGCGGGGCGTGTTCGACCCAGCGTGAGCCAGAGGGACCCGCATGCGACTGACCGTTCTCGGCTGTGCCGGCAGTTTTCCCGGCCCCGAGTCGGCTTGTTCCGCCTATCTCGTCGAGGCCGAGGGCTTCCGGCTGTTGATCGATTTCGGCTCGGGGTCGCTGTCCGCGCTGCAGCGCTACTCCGACATGAACAAGATCGACGCGATCATCCTCACGCATCTGCACTGCGACCACATGCTGGACGCCTGCACCTACATAGTGGTTCGTCGTTACGACCCCTCCGGGCCGCTGCCGCCCGTGCCGGTCTACGCCCCGCCGGGCGCCGCCGAGCGGATCTCCGCCGCCTACAGCCAGGAGAACGAGTCGATCGACGACGTCTACACGTTCTACGGCCTGCAGCCGGGCACGTTCCCGATCGGTCCCTTCGCGATCACGGTGGACCGCGTCAACCATCCGATCGAGACCTATGGCGTCCGCATCGAGCAGGGCGGGCGGGTTCTGGCGTACTCCTCGGACACCGCCCCCTGTGAGCCGCTGCTGCGACTCGCCGCGGGCGCGGATTTGTTTCTCTGTGAGGCCAGTTACCTCGACGGCGCCGACAACCCCCCTGGCCTGCACCTGACCGGCGGCGAGGCGGGCGAGGCGGCCACCAAGGCGGACGTCGGCAAGCTGCTGCTGACGCATCTCGTGCCCGCCTGGGTCAGCGAGGCATCTATTGTGGATGCCGCCGTGGCCGCGTATGCGGGACCGGTTGAGGTCGTGCGCCCGGGTGCCCGCTACGATCTCTAGGCCCGGGACCGGGGCGGGGGTGCGGTCCGAGCACGAGAGCACCAGCGGATCGTGATCTTGGAGTTCTTGCATGCGCATCGTTCGCCTGGCCAACTTCGTGACAACCCATTCGGGTGGCCTGCGGACGGCTCTTCGCAACCTCGGCGAGGGCTACCAGCGCGCCGGGCACGAGGCGGTCCTGATCGTCCCCGGGCGTGAGCGCTCCGACACGATGACCCCGCAGGGCCGGGTCATCACGATGCCCAGCGCCCCGCTGCCGCGCACCGGCGGCTACCGCGTCATGACCGGCCGCCGCGAGCTCACCAAGCTGCTCGACGACCTCGAGCCCGACCGTCTCGAGGTGTCCGACCGCACCAGCCTGCGCTGGACCGGCGGCTGGGCCCGGCAGCGCGGCGTCGGCTCGGTGATGGTCTCGCACGAGAGCCTGGCCGGGCTGCTGGGCGTGTGGGGCGTGCCCAAGCGCGACTCCGTGGCCGACAAGTTCAACCTGCGTACGGCCGAGTTCTTCGACCAGATCATCTGCACGACGTCGTTCGCGGCGGCCGAGTTCCGCCGGCTGGGCGTGCCCAACCTGATCGAGGTGCCGCTCGGCGTCGACCTCGACGAGTTCCACCCCGGCCGGGCCGACGAGTCGGTGCGCGCCCGCTACGCGCGCCCCGGCGAGCTGCTCGTGGCGTTCTGCAGCCGGCTGTCCGGCGTGAAGCGCCCTGAGCTGGCCGTGGACACGATCGCGGCGCTGCGCAACGACAAGGTGGCCGCGGTGCTCGCGGTGGCCGGAGACGGCGTACGGCGGGCCGCGCTGGCCTACCGTGCGGCGCGGCTGCC
Organism: Actinoplanes sp. URMC 104; assembly: GCF_051386375.1. Classification (NCBI taxonomy): domain Bacteria; kingdom Bacillati; phylum Actinomycetota; class Actinomycetes; order Micromonosporales; family Micromonosporaceae; genus Actinoplanes; species Actinoplanes sp. URMC 104. The sequence goes on from NZ_JBPQTO010000004.1 coordinate 1,015,824, forward strand.
CGTGCGGTTCGCCGGCCACATCGCCGACCGCTCGGCGGTGGCCGCCCTGCTCGCCAGCGCCGACGTGGTGCTCGCCCCCGGCCCGGTCGAGACGTTCGGGCTGGCCGCCCTCGAGGCGCTGGCCTGCGGCACCCCGGTGGTGGTCAACGAGTCCAGCGCGCTGCCCGAGGTGGTGGGCGACGCGGGCGTCGCGGTGCCCGGCACGCCGGAGGCCTTCGCCGACGGCGTGCGCCGCCTGATGGAGCGCCCCGAGCCCGTACGCCGGGCCGCCGCCCGCGCCCGTGCCGAGCGCTTCGGCTGGCCGCAGGCGGTGGACGGGTTCCTGCGGGCGCACGGCGCGCTGCCCGAGGTCGCCATGGCCGGCCGGCAGCGGCCCGCCGCGGTGCTGCGCCCTGCCGTGCCCCGCCCGGCCGGGCCCACGCTCGGCTGAGTTGTCCACAGGGCGGCCCTCCGCGGAGCCCCGCCGGGGCGGGTTGTCCACAGGGCGAGGGGCGGACGCAGCGGAGACGCCTGCGGCCTAATAAAGTTCTCCGCATGGCACGCCCCGACGGCCGCGCGGCCGACCAACTGCGACCGGTGACGCTGACCCGGCACTGGAGCATCCACCCCGAGGGGTCGGTGCTCGTCGAGTTCGGCAACACCCGGGTGCTCTGCACCGCGAGCGTCACCGAGGGCGTCCCCCGCTGGCGCAAGGGCTCCGGCCTCGGCTGGGTCACCGCGGAATACGCCATGCTCCCGCGCGCCACCAACACCCGGGGCGACCGCGAGAGCATCAAGGGCAAGGTCGGGGGCCGCACCCACGAGATCTCCCGCCTGATCGGGCGCAGCCTGCGCGCCTGCATCGACCTCAAGGCCCTGGGGGAGAACTCGATCGTCCTCGACTGCGACGTCCTGCAGGCCGACGGCGGCACCCGCACGGCCGCGATCACCGGCGCCTACGTGGCCCTGCACGACGCGGTCACCTGGCTGGCCGGGCGCAAGTCGCTGGCCGGCAAGGTCGACAAGGTGATGCACCGCTCGATCCAGGCGGTAAGCGTCGGCATCATCGAGGGCGAGCCCCGCCTCGACCTGGCCTACGTCGAGGACGTCGACGCCGAGGTCGACATGAACGTGGTGTGCACCGGCGAGGGCGACTTCGTGGAGGTGCAGGGCACGGGGGAGAACGGCGTCTTCCGCCGCGACCAGATGGACGCGCTGCTCGACCTGGCGCTGCTGGGCTGCGCCGAGCTGGCCGCCGCGCAGCAGAAGGCGCTGGCCTCGTGAGCGCCCGCCTGCTGCTCGCCACGGCGAACAAGAAGAAGCTGGTAGAGCTCCAGCGCATCCTCGACGCGTCGCTCGGCGCGGGCCGCGTCGAGCTGGCCGGCCTGGCCGACTTCGAGGGCTACCCCGACGTGCCCGAGACCGGGCTCACCTTCGGCGAGAACGCGCTGATCAAGGCCCGCGAGGGCGTCAAGCGCACCGGGCTGCCCACGGTCGCCGACGACTCGGGCCTGTCGGTCGACGCGCTCAACGGCATGCCCGGCGTGTTCAGCGCCCGCTGGTCCGGGCGGCACGGCGACGATCAGGCCAACCTCGACCTGGTGCTGGGCCAGATCGCCGACGTGCCCGACGAGCACCGGGGCGGCGCCTTCGTCTGCGCCGCCGCGCTGGTGCTGCCCAACGGCCGCGAGCACCTGGTCGAGGGCCGCCAGACCGGCCGCATCCTGCGTGCGCGGCGCGGCGAGGGCGGCTTCGGCTACGACCCGATCTTTCTGGGCGACGGGCAGGACCGCACCAACGCCGAGCTCTCGCCCGCCGAGAAGGACGCGATCAGCCACCGCGGCAAGGCGTTCCGCGAGCTCTCCAAGGTCATCGCGCGGGAGGTCGGCGGATAGCTCCGGCGGCGGACTCCGGCCGGCGCGGTCCTTCCCTCGGTCAGCGCAGGCGGCGGACTCCGGCCGGCGCGGTCTTTCCCTCGTTTTTCGGGCGGGCGTGATGAGATCGACTGCGGATCCGACGCTCGCGCGGGCTGCCGAGGGGGCACCGATCGGTGACAATGGTTGAAGGCCGCATCCACCCGAGAGCCTCTGAGGAGAAGCCATGCAGCTGAGGATTCCCGCGCTCTTCGCGGCCGGCGTGCTCGTCGCGCTGTCGGTGGTCTTCGCGAGCAAGCCGCTGCCGGCCGGGCAGGACTCCGCCGTTCCGGCCGCTGCCGCGAAATACGTCGTGGTGGAGCCCGACTCCTCCGACTGCCCGTGGGAGGCGTCCTCCGCCGCGTAGCCCCCCGGATCGTCCGCCGCCGCGTCAGCCGGTGACGACGTTGACGAGCGTGGGCGGCCGCACGACCGTCCTTCTGATCTCGCGTCCCGCCACGGCCGGTGAGCCCAGGGCGAGAGCCTCCAGATCGCGCGCGGAGATGTCGGCGGGCACGGTGAGGCGGTCGCGCAGCTTGCCGTTCACCTGCAGCGCGCAGGTCACCGTGGTCTCGGCGGCCAAGGCGGGGTCGACGGCGGGCCAGCCGGCGCGGGCCACGCCCGGCTCGTGCCCCAGCCGCGCCCACATCTCCTCGGCGGTGTACGGCGTGAACAGCGACAGCACCACGGCCAGCGCCTCGGCCGCTTCGCGTACGGCGGGATCGCCGGCCAGCCCTTCGTCGACAGCTCTGCGGGCCGCGTTCGCCAGCTCCATCGCGCGGGCCACCGCCACGTTGAGCCGGCGCTCCTCCATCAGATCCGTGATCGTCCGCAGCAGCCGGTGCGTGGTGCGGCGCAGCTGCGGCGAGCCCGCCGCGGGATCGGCGCCGGGCGGGCAGGTCACGTCGGCGGCCAGCCGCAGCACCCGGCCCAGGAACCGCGACGACCCGGACGGCGACACGTCCGCCCAGTCGATGTCGTCCCCGGGCGGCCCCGCGAACACCATGGTCAGCCGCACCGCGTCCACCCCGTGCGCGGCGATCTGCTCGCCCAGGTCGACCATGTTGCCCTTGGACTTGCTCATCGCCGCGCCGTTCAGGACGACCTGGCCCTGCGTGAGCAGCCGCCGGAACGGCTCGCCGAAGTCGATCAGCCCCAGGTCGCGCAGCACCTTGGTGAAGAACCGCACGTACAGCAGGTGCAGCACGGCGTGCTCGGCGCCGCCCACGTACTGGTCGACGGGCATCCACCGGCGTACGGCCTCGGGGTCGAAGGGTCCCTGCTCGTACGCGGGGGAGCAGTACCGCAGGAAGTACCAGGACGAGTCGACGAACGTGTCCATCGTGTCCGTGTCCCGCTCGGCCGGCCCGCCGCAGCGGGGGCAGTCCACCTCGGCCCAGTCCCGCGCCGCGGCCAGCGGTGACACGCCCCGGGGCGCGAGGTCGGCGCCGCGCAGGTCGGGCAGCACCACCGGCAGCTGGTCGTCGGGCACCGGCACGACCCCGCACGCCGCGCAGTGCACCACGGGGATCGGGCACCCCCAGTACCGCTGCCGCGACACCAGCCAGTCCCGCAACCGGTAGGTGACCCCGGCGTGGCCGACTCCCCGCGCCTCGGCCTCCGCGACGACCGCCGCGATGGCTGCGTCTCGCTCGTGGCCCACGGCAGTGTCGGCGCTCGGCGCGGTCGTGCCGGCGGCGTGCGAGGGCGCGGTGGGAGAGGGCGCGGTGGGCGGAGATGCGGCGGGTGAGTGCGTGGTGGGCGAGGGCGTGGCGGGCGGAGATGCGGCGGGTGGAGGCCCGGTGGGCGGAGGTGCGGCGGCGGGAGAGGGTGGGGTGTGGGGCAGGTTGAAGGCGTCGGCGAACTCGCGGTCTCGGGTGTCGTGGGCGGGAACGGCCATGACGGCGCCGGTGCCGTAGCCGGGCAGGACGTAGTCGGCGGCCCAGATGGGCAGGCGGGCGCCGGTGAAGGGGTGGGTTCCGTACGCGCCGAGGAAGACCCCGGTTCTGGGGCGGTCGGTCGCCATGTGTTCGATCTCGGACGCGGCCCGCACGCGGGCCAGGTAGGCGTCGAAGGCGGGCCGCTGCCCGGGCGTGCACAGCGACGCGGCCACCTCCGAGTCGGGCGCCACCACCAGGAACGTGGCGCCGTGAACGGTGTCGGGGCGCGTGGTGAAGACCCGCACGGGCCCGAAGTCGAGGTACGCGCCGGTGGAGCGGCCGATCCAGTTCCGCTGCATGGTCAGCACGGCGGACGGCCAGTGCCCCTCCAGCGAGTCCAGGTCGTCGAGCAGCTGGTCCGCGTACGTCGTGATGGTGAAGAACCACTGCGTCAGGTCGCGCTTGGTCACGGCCGCGCCGCAGCGCTCGCACCGGCCGGCGATCACCTGCTCGTTGGCGAGCACGGTGCGGTCGGCCGGGCACCAGTTGACCGCCGAGCGCCGCCGCACCGCCAGCCCCCGCTCGAGCAGCCGCAGGAACAGCCACTGCGTCCAGCGGTAGTACGACGGGTCGCTGGTGTGCAGCCGGGTCCGCCAGTCGACCGAGGTGGCGTACTGCCGGAACGACGCGGCCTGGGTCTCGATGTTCGCGTACGTCCAGTCGGCCGGGTGCGTGCCCCGCCGGATCGCCGCGTTCTCGGCGGGCAGTCCGAACGAGTCCCACCCCACCGGATGCAGCACGTCGTACCCCTGCTGGATCCAGAAGCGCGCGACGGCGTCCCCGAACGCGTACGCCTCCGCGTGCCCCATGTGCAGGTCGCCCGACGGGTACGCGAACATGTCCACCATCGACCGCCGCGGCCCCGAGCCCCTGGGCCGGAAGAGGTCGAGCGACTCCCACACCGGCTGCCATGTGCGTTGCAGGGCCGCGAAGTCGTAGTCGCTCATGCGCCGCAAGCTAACGCAGCGGGCCCGATCCGCGCCTGCGCTTTCTCGCCATCCGCAACACCCGCACGGCGAACGCGGGCCTGGTCAGCACCGACGGCGGATCGAGCAGTTGCTGCACCCGCATGTACACCCGGTTCACGCCGGAGTCGATCTGCGACGCGTACGCGATCCGCCGCGAATACCAGTGGCGCAGCTTCATGCCCCGCGGGCGCGGACCAACCGTCTGCGGGTACGCGAAGTCGCCGCCCACCGCGAACTGCCACGGCGTCGCCACGATCCGCGCCACCGCGGCGTAGTAGTCGCGCACCATCGCCGTACCCGCCCGCCGCCGATGGTTGTCGAGGGCCACGCCGAGCGCGCCGGCCGACAGCGCCGCGCAGGTCATGCCCTGCCCGTAGATCGGGTTCACGCTGCAGACCGCGTCGCCCAGCGCCACGTATCCCGGCGGCGGGCTGTCCATCCGCTCGAACAGCCGCCGCCGCGACGACGGGAACCTCGCCACCACCGGGTCGCTCAGCGGCTCGACCCGGCTCAGCAGCTCGGCGAGGATCGGGTCGGGCAGCTCGCGCGCGTACCGCTCGAACGACTCGGCGTCCGTGGGCACCTCGGGGAAGTGCCATCCGCCGATCCCGATCAACCAGCGGTCGCCCTCGACCGGCACGGCGATCCCGTCGATCCGCTCGCCGGGGGCGGTCGGCAGCACGAACACGGCCTGCCAGTCCGGCAGGTCGCCGGGCCGGCGGCGGTAGAACCGGGACGAGTACGTCACCCCGGCCTTGACCTCCTCCTGGGCCGGCGCGGGCAGGCCGAGCGCGGTCAGCCACCGGTCCGAGCGCGCGCCCCGGCCGGTGCAGTCGACGACCAGGTCGGCCGGCAGCGTCTCGCCGGTGTCGAGCACGACGCCGGTCACCCCGTCCGCCGAACCCGCGAGCCCGGACACCGCCACCCGGTCGCGGATCACCACGCCGGGCAGGGCAGCCACCCGGTCGCGCACGAGGCTCTCGATGAGCGGCCGGGTGGCCGACACGAGCTCGATGCCGGTCGGCGCGGACGGCCAGCGGCGGCCCAGGCGGAACGTGCACAGCCCGGTGCCCGTGTCGAACCTCGTGCCGCCCGCGGCGATCAGCTTGTCCTCGAAGCCGGGGAAGAGCGTGTCGAGCTGCCGCAGGCCGGCCGCGAGCAGAATGTGCGGCTGGATGCCCTGCGGCACGCCGCGGCGCGGCACGACCCGGTCGGGCAGCTCGTCGCGGTCGAGCAGGGTCACCCGGGCGTACCGGTCGCCGAGCACCCGGGCGGCGGTCAGCCCCGCGATCCCGGCGCCGACGACCACTGCATTGCCATCCACAGTGGCCAGTTAACTACACCAGCGCTCCCGTGGCGGTCTCGATCGCGGCGCGCAGGTCCCGGCCGGCGACGACCGCGCGGGCCGCCTCGAGGGCGGGGGCCAGGAACAGGTCGGGGCCGGGCCGGCCGGCGGCAGGCTCGAGCGCGGCGATCGCGGCGCGGCCCGCGGGGGAGGGGGTCAGCGGCTCGCGCAGCTGCAGACCCCGCACGGCGGAGATCAGCTCGACGGCGAGCAGGCTGGTCAGGTTGTCCAGGACCGTGCGCAGCTTCTTGGTGGCCGCCCAGCCCATCGAGACGTGGTCCTCCTGCATGCCACTGGTGGGCAGCGAGTCGACCGAGGCGGGCGCGGCGAGGCGGCGGTTCTCGGCGACGATGCCGGCCGCCGTGTACTGGGCGATCATCAGGCCCGAGTTCACGCCCGCGTCGGGCGACAGGAACGGGGGCAGCTCGCGGTTGCGGGTGACGTCGAGCAGCCGGTCGACGCGGCGCTCGGCGATCGCGCCCACCTCGGCGGCGGCGATCGCCAGGAAGTCGGCGGCGAACCCGAGCGGCGCGCCGTGGAAGTTGCCGGTCGACTCGACCCGGCCGTCGGGCAGCACGACGGGGTTGTCCACGACCGACACCAACTCGCGCGCGGCGACCGTACGCACGAAGTCGAGCGTGTCGCGGGCCGCGCCGGCGACCTGCGGGGCGCAGCGCATCGAGTACGCGTCCTGCACCGCGTGCGCCAGGTCGTCCCGGTGCGAATCCATGATCGCCGAGCCCTGCAGCAGCCTGAGGATGTTCGCGGCCGACGCGGACTGGCCGGGGTGCGGCCGGATCTCGTGCAGCTCGGGCAGGAACGGCCGCTCCGAGCCCAGCATCGCTTCGATCGCGAGCGCCGCGGTCACGTCCGCCATCGCGAACAGGTGGGCGGCGTCGTCGATGGCCAGCAGCAGCATGCCGAGCATGCCGTCCGTGCCGTTGATGAGCGCCAGCCCCTCCTTGGCCGCCAGCTCCAGCGGCCGCAGCCCCGCGCCGTGCAGGGCCTCGGCCGCGGCGATCCGGGCGCCGTCCTTGCCCAGCACCCAGCCCTCGCCGAGCAGCACCAGCGCGCAGTGCGCCAGCGGGGCCAGGTCGCCCGAGGCGCCCAGCGAGCCGTGCTCGGGCACCCACGGGGTGAGGTCGTGGTTGAGCAGGTCGGCGAGGCCCTGGGCGAGAACCGGGCGTACGCCCGAGCGGCCCAGCGCGAGCGAGCGCAGCCGCAGCAGCATCATGGCGCGGACGACCTCGCGCGGCATGGGCGCGCCGATCCCGGCGGCGTGCGAGCGGATCAGCGCGTGCTGCAGTTCGGCGCGGCGCTGCGGGGCGATCGAGGTGTTCGCCAGGGCGCCGAAGCCGGTCGACACGCCGTACACGGGCCGGCCGGAGGCCTCGATGCGGTCGACGATCTCGCGGCTGGTGGCCATGGCGGCCACGGTCTCGGCGGCGATCTCGACGCGGGCGTCGCCGCGGGCGACCGCGAGCACGTCGGCGGGGGTGACGCCGGTGGGCTGAACTGTGACTGTGACTGTCATTGCGGCACTCCGTTGTGCAGAACTTGCCTGATCAGGGGCACGCCGGGCCGGTAGGCCAGGTGCAGGTGGGACGGCGCGCCGAGCACCATGAGGTCGGCCCGCGCGCCGGGGCGCAGCCGTCCGAGGTCGTCGCGGCGCAACGCTCGCGCCCCGCCGGCGGTCGCCGCGTGGACGGCCTCGGCGGGCGTCATCCGCATGTCGCGCACCGCGAGCGCGATGCAGAAGGGCATCGAGGACGTGTACGAGGACCCGGGGTTGCAGTCCGTGGCCAGCGCGACGGTCACGCCCGCGCCGATCAGCCGGCGCGCGTCCGGGTAGGGCGAGCGCGTCGAGAACTCGGCGCCCGGCAACAGCGTGGCCACCGTGTCCGAGCCGGCCAGCGCTGCGACGTCCGCGTCCGTCAGGTGCGTGCAGTGGTCGGCGCTCGCCGCCCCGAGCTCCACGGCCAGCCGTACGCCCGGGCCCTCGGCCAGCTGGTTGGCGTGCACCCGCAGACCGAGCCCCTTGGCCGCGGCGGCCCGCAGGATCGCGCGCGTCTGCTCCTCGTCGAAGGCGCCGCGGTCGCAGAAGACGTCGGCCCATGTCGCGTACGGGGCACAGGCGTCCAGCATCTCGCCGCGCACCAGATCGACGTACGCGTCGGGGTCGTGCCCGGCCGGCACCACGTGCGCGCCCAGGAACGTCGTCTCGTCGCTCAGCTCCCGCGCGATCCGCAGCGACCGGGCCTCGTCGGCGACGCTCAGCCCGTACCCGCTCTTGATCTCGACGGTCGTCGTTCCCTGCCGCCGTGCCTCCTCGACCAGCCGCCGCGCGTTGCGCCGCAGATCGTCGTCGCTCGCCGCCCGCGTCGCCGCCACCGTGGTGCGGATGCCGCCCCCGGTGTACGGCTCGCCCGCCATCCGCGCGCCGAACTCCTGCGCCCGGTCCCCGGCGAACACCAGGTGCGCGTGGCTGTCCACGAACCCGGGCAGCACCGCGGCGCCGTCCGCGTCGATGCGCTGATCGGCGGCGGGGGCCTGCCGCGCGGGGCCGATCCAGGCGATGCGGTCGCCCTCCACCGCCAGTGCCACGTCGCGGCGCAGGCCCAGCAGCCCGTCACCCTCGTCGTTGGTGACCAGCTCGCCGATGTTGTCGATCAGAATGCTCACGCCGGCCCGCCTCGCCCCGCCGCGTGGCTGCCTGTCAACGGGGCGATGGCGGCCGCGAGCGCCTCTCCCACGTCGATGCCGGTGTGGCGGCCGTCCGCGACGATCGTGCGGCCGTCGGCGATCACGTGGGTGATGTCGGCCGCGGTGGCCGCGAGCACCGCCTGCGCCGGGTCGGTCCCCGCCGTGCGGACGCTGTCGAGCCGTACGCAGACGAAGTCCGCCCGTTTGCCGACGGCGATCTCGCCGGCGTCGAACCAGCCGATCGCGCCGTGGTTCGCCGCGGCCGCGACCAGCTCGGCGGGAGCGAAGCGTCCCCGCCGCTCGGTCGCGAGCCGGTCGTTCATCTCGAGCCCGCGCAGCTCCTCGAACTGGTCGATCACCGCGTGGCTGTCGCTGCCCAAGCTCAGCCGGGCGCCCGCGTCGGCCAGGCGCCGGGCGGGGCCGATGCCGTCGGCCAGGTCGCGTTCGGTGGTCGGGCAGAAGCACACGTGGTGACCACCGAGGATGTCGATGTCGCGGTCGGTGAGGTGGGTGGCGTGCACGGCCACTGTCATCGGCTGCCAGACGCCGTGCGCCTCCAGCAGTTCGGCGGGGGAGCAGCCGTGGACGGCCCGGCACTGCTCGTTCTCGGCGCGCTGCTCGGACAGGTGCACGTGGACGGGCCGGCCCTCGGTGCGGTACGCGAACGTCGACATCACGTCCGCCGGGACGGCCCGCACCGAGTGCAGCGCCGCGCCGATCCGCGCATGCGGAGCAGAGCGCAGGCCGGCGACCCGCGCGGACCAGCCGTCCAGGTCGCCGTCGCCGTAGCGGCGCTGCACCCCCTCGAGCGGCTTGCCGTCCACCGAGGACGTCAGATACAGCGTGTCCAGCAACGTGATCCGGATGCCGGCGTCCGCGGCCGCGGCGATCAGCGCGTGGCCCATCGCGTTCGGGTCGGCGTACGGGGTGCCGTCCGGTCCGTGGTGCAGGTAGTGGAACTCGCCGACCGCCGTGATGCCGGCCAGCGCCATCTCGGCGTAGACGGCCCGGGCGAGCGCGTAGTAGCTGTCCGGGTCCAGGCCGGCCGCGACGGAGTACATGAGGTCGCGCCACGTCCAGAAGCTGCCGCCGCCCGCGTGCGTGCGCCCGCGCAGCGCCCGGTGGAAGGCGTGCGAGTGCGCGTCGGCGAACCCGGGCAGCACGAGCCCGGGCAGGGACGTGCCCGAGCGCTGCGCTCCGGTGGTCACGGCGGTGATGACGCCGTCGGTCACCTCGATGCTGACGTCCCGGGCGAGGCGCCCGCCCGTCCACGCGTACTCGGCGAAGTGGACCGTCATGTGAGGTCGCCCAGCACGGAGGCCAGCGCGCCGATGCCCGCGACGCAGTCCGCCTCCTCGGCGTGCTCGGCGGGGGAGTGGGAGACGCCGGTGGGGTTGCGGACGAACAGCATCGCGGTCGGCACGTGCGCCGACAGCACGCCCGCGTCGTGCCCGGCGCCGGTCGGCAGGACGGGCACGTCGCCGAGCAGCGAGGCGATCCGCGCTGCGAGCGACTCCTCGAAGGTCACCTCGGCGCTGAACGACTCGGGCGTCACGGTGATCTCGGTGCCGTCGCGGCCGGCCCGCTCGTGCGCCCGCTTCACGATCGCCTCGACCAGCGTGTCGAGTGTTCCGGTCTCCGCCGCCCGCGCGTCCAGCCAGCCGCGCACCAGCGACGGGATCGCGTTGGTGGCGTTGGGCTCGACCTCGACGCGCGCCATCGTCGCGTGCGCGCCGTTGAGCCGGGCTTCCTTGTTCGCGGCGAGCACCGTGTACGCGAAGGTCAGCATCGGGTCGCGCCGGTCCGCCATGCGGGTCGTGCCCGCGTGGTCGCCGATGCCCGTGAAGTCGAACCGCCAGCGCCCGTGCGGCCAGATCGCGCTGGCCACCCCGACCGGCACCTCGAGCGCGCGCCCCTGCTCGATGTGCAGCTCCACGAGCGCCCCGATGCGGCTGGTCAGCCCGGGCAGGCGGCCGGCGGGCGTGTCGCCGAGGGCCTCGCCGAACGTGATGCCCTCGCGGTCGGTCAGCGCGGCGGCCCGCGCCGGCTCGATCGCGCCGGTCAGGAGCCGGGAACCCAGGCACGGTACGCCGAACCGGCCGCCCTCCTCCTCGACGAAGGCGACCACGGCGATCGGCCGCCGCGGCACGTGCCCGCGGCGGCGCAGCTCGTCCACGGCGAGGAAGCCGCTGACGATGCCCAGCGGCCCGTCGAACCCGCCGCCGTGCGGCACCGAGTCGAAGTGCGAGCCGGTGAGCACGGCGTCGTGCCCCCACTGGTCACCCCACCAGGCGAACAGGTTGCCGTTGCCGTCGTCGGTCACCGGCATGTCGCGCCGCGCGGCCTGGTTGCGGAACCAGTCGCGTAGCACGAGCTCGGGCTCCTCCAGCGCGTACCGCAGATAGCCGTTGCGGACCCGGCCGATCGGCGCGATTCCCGACCAGAGCTCGGCAAAGGTCGCCGTCACCGGGCCTCCTGTCGCATGGGGATGTGCACGTGCGCGGCGGCCTCGGACTCGTACCCGGCGTCCACGTGCCGGATGACGCCGGTGCCCGGGTCGTTGGTGAGCACCCGCTCGATCTTCTGTCCGGCCAGCGGCGTGCCGTCGGCCACGCACACCTGTCCCGCGTGGATCGAGCGGCCGATGCCCACGCCGCCGCCGTGGTGGATCGACACCCAGCTCGCGCCGCTGGCGGTGTTGAGCAGCGCGTTGAGCAGCGGCCAGTCGGCGATCGCGTCGGAGCCGTCGAGCATCGACTCGGTCTCGCGGTAGGGCGAGGCCACAGAACCCGAGTCGAGGTGGTCGCGGCCGATCACGACCGGCGCCTTGAGCTCGCCGCTCGCCACCATGTCGTTGAACCGGACGCCCGCCTTGTCGCGCTCGCCGTAGCCCAGCCAGCAGATCCGCGCGGGCAGGCCCTGGAAGGCGACGCGCTCCCCGGCCATCTTGATCCAGCGCGCGAGCGGCTCGTTGTCGGGGAACAGATCGAGCACCGCCTTGTCGGTGGCGGCGATGTCGGCCGGGTCGCCCGAGAGCGCGGCCCAGCGGAACGGCCCCTTGCCCTCGGCGAACAGCGGCCGGATGTACGCCGGGACGAAGCCCGGGAACTCGAAGGCGCGCTCGTAGCCGGCCAGCTTGGCCTCGCCGCGGATCGAGTTGCCGTAGTCGAACACCTCGGCGCCGGCGTCCAGGAAGCCCACCATCGCGGCGACCTGCTTGGCCATGCTGCCGCGGGACCGGTCGGTGAACTCCTCGGGCTTGGTGCGGGCGTACTCGGCAGCGTCCGCGAGCTCGACGCCGACCGGCACGTACGACAGCGGGTCGTGGGCGCTGGTCTGGTCGGTGACGATGTCGACCTCCACCCCGCGGGCCAGGATCTCGCCGAACACCAGCGCCGCGTTGCCGACCACGCCGATCGAGACCGCGCGCTTCTCCTTCTTCGCGGCGACGGCGCGCGCGAGGGCGTCGTCCAGGTCGTCGGCGATCTCGTCCAGGTAGCGCGTCTCGACGCGGCGGCGCAGGCGGGTGGGGTCGATGTCGACGATCAGGCAGACGCCGCCGTTCATCGTCACGGCCAGCGGCTGCGCGCCGCCCATGCCGCCGCACCCGCCGGTCAGCGTGAGCGTGCCGGCGAGCGAGCCGTTGAACCGCTTGGCGGCGACCGCGGCGAACGTCTCGTACGTGCCCTGCAGGATGCCCTGCGTGCCGATGTAGATCCACGAGCCGGCGGTCATCTGGCCGTACATGGTCAGGCCCTGCTGCTCCAGCCGGCGGAACTCGGGCCAGGTCGCCCAGTCACCCACCAGGTTCGAGTTCGCGATCAGCACGCGCGGCGCCCACTCGTGGGTGCGGAAGACGCCCACCGGCCGCCCCGACTGCACCAGCAGCGTCTCGTCGCCGGCCAGCTGGTCGAGCTCACGCACGATCGCGTGGTAGGACGGCCAGTCCCGCGCCGCCCGGCCGGTGCCGCCGTAGACCACCAGGTCCTCGGGGCGCTCGGCCACGTCCGGGTCGAGGTTGTTCATCAGCATCCGCTTGGCGGCCTCCTGCGGCCAGCCCTTCGCGGTGTACGCCGCGCCGCGCGGCGCCCGGATCTCCGACATGTCGCCCTTCCTCACCCTTGAAAGATCTGCCGGCGGGCAGCCGCCGCCTCGAACTGCTCCAGCCGCTGCTGCACCGGTTCGGGGTCGGCGTCGCACATCGCCTGCAGCAGCACCATCGCCATCGCCATCGGCCCCGTGTGCAGGTCGAACACGAGCCGCGTGCCCACCGCGGCCGGCAGCACGACGTCCGCGTGCTCGCCGACCGGGCTCACCGCCGAGTCCGTGATCGCCACCACCGCGTACCCCATCGCCTTGGCCTCTGCGACCGCGTCGAGCGACTCCCTCGGGTAGCGCGGCAGCACCAGCGCCAGCATCGCACCGGCGCCGCTCGCGCGGGCCTGATCGAGCCGGTCCAGCAGCGACGTGCCGCCCGCGTCCAGCACCCGCACGTCCGGGTGCACCTTGCTCGCGAAGTAGCCGAAGTAGCCCGCCAGCGGCGCCGCGGCCCGCAGCCCGAGCACCGGCAGGGTGCTGCTCGCCACCAGCAGAGAGGCCCCCCGCCGTACGTCCTCGAGCCGTTCGAGCTGCTCGCAGAGCCGCCCGAGGTGGACCGCCTCGGCCGCCACCGCCCGCTGCATGGCGTTGCGGTCCTCGCCCCGGTCGCCGTCGCCGTCCCCGGCAAGCTCGCGCAGCACCCGGCGCAGCGCCGGATAGCCCTCGTAGCCCAGCGCGATGGCGAAGCGCGTGACCGAGGGCTGGCTCACCCCCGCCAGGTCCGCGACCTCCGCCGCCGACAGATACGCCACCTTGCCCGCGTGCTCGACGAGGCAGTGCGCGATCCGCCGCTGAGTGGGCGTGAGCCGCACCCCGGCGAAGAGGCTGACCACTCCTTCATTCACAACCTCACCCTATGCATAAAATCTTTCACAGCGCTAGCCCTCCGCCGGTCGTACGGTCGGTGGCGTGCTGGTCTGGGTGGCGTCGTATCCGCGGTCGGGCAACACGTTCCTGCGCATCGTCCTGCACCGGCTCTACGCCGCGGAGACGTCCGTCATCTACGACGTCGACGGCGTCGCCGAGCGGCTGGGCCGCGCCCTCGTCGGAGCCCGCGACCGTCCCGCGCCGCTCGACGAGCTGCGCGCCTCGGGCGAGGTGCACCTGGTCAAGACCCACCGCCCGCGCGACGCGGACGTCCGCGACGACGATCGGGCGATCTGCTTGGTCCGCGACGGCCGCGACGCGCTGGTGTCGTGGGCTCGGCTGGAGAGCGAGAAGGACGGCCACGACTTCCGGACCGAGCTGCGGTCGATGATCGACGGCTCGCGCGGAGCCCGCGGCTGGGGCGAGAACGTGCTCAGCTGGCTGCGACCGCCGGTCCCGCACCGCGTTCCGCTGCGCTACGACGAGCTCGTGCGCGATCCCGCCGGAGCCGTCGCCCGGGTCGTCGCGGCGCTCGGGCTGCCGCTCCGGCTGGTTCCGGGGGCGACGATCCCGTCGTTCGCCGAGCTGCACGCCACCGACCCCGGTTTCTTCCGCCGGGGGCGGACCGGCACGCACCGCGACGAGCTGCCGCCCGAGCTCGAGGAGCTGTTCCTGAGTCGCTCGGAGAACGCCGAGGCGCTGGCGCTGCTGGGCGCGTGACCGGCGCCTGGCAGGCTGGGCGGGTGAGATCACCCGTGGACGTGGACCTGGCGCTGGTGGGCGGCGGTGGCGCGGCCTCGCTCGTGCTGGCGGCGCTGGGGCGGGAGGAGCCGGGCGTACGGGTGGCGATCGTCGACCCCGTGCACAAGCGCGGGCAGGACCGGACGTGGGCGTTCTGGGGCACGCCGGGCACGGCGCTCGACCCGCTGCTGAGCGCGAGCTGGGACGAGGTCGACGTCGTCACGCCGGGCGGGCGGCGGGTGCTGCCGTTGCGGCCGCTGCGGTACGCGATGTTGCGGTCGGCGCCGCTCTACGAGCTGGCCGGGGCGGCCGAGCAGAAGCTGGGCGCGGTGCGCATCACGGCGCCCGCGGGCGGCGTCGCCGACGACGGGGAGCGGGTGGTGATCGCGGGCCCGGACGGCACGCCGCTGGTGCGGGCCGCGTGGGCGCTGGACTCGCGGCCCCGCAAGCCGCGCCGGCCCGGGCGGACCAACTGGCTGCAGCACTTCCGGGGGTGGTGGCTGGAGGCGGACGCGCCGACGTTCGAGCCGGGGCGGGCCGTGCTGATGGACTTCCGTACGCCGCAGCCGGCCCGCGGGGTCTCGTTCGGCTACGTGCTGCCGGTGAGCGACCGGTTCGCGCTGGTCGAGTACACGGAGTTCTCGCCCGTCGTGCTCGGCGGGGACGCGTACGACGAGGCCTTGCGGAACTATGCGGGCCTGCTCGGGCTGGACCTGACGGCGCTGCGCGTGCGCGAGGTCGAGGACGGCGTGATCCCGATGACCGACGGGCCGTTCGACCCGCGACCCTCGCCGCGGGTGGTGCGGCTCGGCACCGCGGGCGGGGCGACGCGGCCGTCGACCGGGTTCACGTTCTCGGCGATGGTCCGCCAGGCCGACCAGATCGCCCGCGCGGTCGCCGCCGGCCGCCCGCCCGTGCCTTCGCCGCCGTACCCGGCCCGGCACCGCTGGATGGACGCCGTGCAGCTGCGGGCGCTCGACCGGGGGCTGGTCGACGGGGTGGCGTTCTTCGACCGGCTGTTCGACCGCAACCCGCCGGACCGGGTGCTGCGCTTCCTCGACGGCACCACCTCGGTCGCCGAGGACCTCACGCTGATGTCGTCGTCGCCGCTGCTGCCGATGATGCGCGCGGCCGCGGGCGACGCCGCCGGCCGGGCTCGCGCCGCGGTGCGCTCCGGCGCCCGGCGTCAGGCGCGGTAACCCTCGAAGAGCGGGCCGCCCGCGCGGTCCAGCACCTCCGCCGCGAGCGCCGACGGGTCGTCGCGGGCCGCCAGCCACCGCTCGGCGAGCTGCGGGTCGAACTCGCGCAGCTCGCGCAGCAACCACTTGCCGTGGCTGAGCCACCGGCCGCCGGCCAGCAGGGCGGTCCGCGCCACCTCCGTCCACAGGGCGGCGGTGAGCACGGCGCGTTCCCCCGGGTCGACGGCGTACGTGTGATCGTCGAGCAGGTCGGTCAGCCCGTACCGCAGCCGGTCCCGCTCGGCCCCGGTCAGCGGAGGCGGCCCCTCGGCGAGCACCCGCGCGCACCGCTGCGGAAGGTCGCCCGGGTCGCCGAGCAGCGGCACGCCGTGCGCGATCATCCGATGCGTGCTGGGCTTGCGCGCCGCGTGCTCCCGGCGCAGGTACTCCGCCAGTTTCTCCGGCGTTTGCACGAACAACTCCACCGGCCAGCCGCGGAAGCGCAGGCTCTCCCGATACCCCGGCCCGTCGGCGAGCAGCACGACGATGTCGAGGTCGGACCCCGCCGTCCGGTGCGGCCCCACCACGCTGCCGGTGAGCAGCGCCCACACCGCCCCCGGAAACCGCGCGGCGACGAGGTCCCGCGCGTCCGCCACCGGATCCATGCCCACCAGGGTCGCAGCCGCCGCTTCACCCGGCGACGACGGGCCGCCGCGTGCGCAGCATCGCCCATCCGACCAGCGCCGCGGCCACCAGCGTGAGCAGGAGGCCGGCGACCGTGACCGCCTGCTCGAACTCGGCGGACTGCCGCGCGCTCCAGGGCGAGGCGCTGACGGCGCCGGTGAACAGGGCCGCCAGGACGGTGCCGGCGACCGCCACGCCGACCCCCGAGGCGACCTCGCCGGCGGTGTCGACGAGGGCCGCACCGATCGACGTACGGTTCTCGGGCAGGCCGCGCAGCACGTTGACGCCCGCGACGGCGCCGACCACGCGGATCGCGGCGGCCACCAGCATCAGCGCGAGCGCCACCCAGACATAGCCGAACCGGCCGAGCAGGCCGTAGACGCCCAGCCCGGCCACGACCGCCGCGGAACTGAGCCCGGCGGCCCGGTCGAGCCCGACGCGATCGACGAACCGGTTCACGAACGGGCCGGCGAGCACCAGCACGAGGACCTGCGGCAGCATCCCGGCGGCGGCCAGCGCGGGCGACCACCCCCAGTCGAGCTGCAGCTGCAGGGTCACCAGATAGCCGAGGCCGGCCACCGCCAGCCCGGTCGCCGCCTTGTGGGCCAGCCCGGCCGAGACCAGCGGCCGCGCGACCAGCCGCAGGTCGAGCAGCGGATGCCGGGCGGCGCGCTCGCGCAGCACGAACACGACCGCGGCGACGAGGGCCGCGGCGGTGACCGTCCACGGCTGCCACGAGCGGGCGCCCTCGCCGACGAACAGGGTCGGCGCGACGAGCGTCAGCACGATCGTCGTGGTGCCCAGCGCGGCTCCGGGGACGTCGAGCGGATCGCGGTGAAGCTCGGTGGGCTCGTCCGCGGCGATGCCGGCCCGGATGCCGACGATGGCGAGGGCGGCGATCGGCACGTTGACCAGCAGCAGGACCTGCCACGGTGCGACGGCGAGCACGAACCCGCCCGCCGTCGGGCCGACCGCGAGCCCGACCAGGCCGACGGTCGAGATGAGGGTCATGGCGCGGACGCGCAGGCCGTTGTCGGCGAACAGCCGGAACGCCAGCGCGATCGAACCGGGGGTGGTCATCGCGGCCGCCACACCCATGGCCGCCCGCACGGCGATGAGCTGCTCAGCGGTGGTGACGAAGGCCGTCGCCAGGCTCGCCAGCCCCAGCAGGGCCAGCCCGGCGAGCATGATCCGTCGCCGGCCGTAGCGGTCGGCCACCGCCCCGAACGCCACCATGAGGCCGCCGAAGACCACCGCGTACGCGCCGGTCGCCCACTGCAGTTCGAGGGTCGAGGCGTGCAGCTCGCGGCCGATCGTGGGCAGCGCGACGGTGAGGATCGAGTTGTCGAGCATCTCGAAGAGGAAGACCGCGGAGAGCCCCGCCAGGGCCACCCAGGCCGCCCGGAGCGTCCCGGGGGCGCGCTTGTCGATCACTGTCATCCGTCGAGCATGCGCCCGAATCTTATACCGAGTCAATAGTTTTACCGGATATATGATGCGGCCATGGGACTTCGGGAGCGCAAGAAGGAGCAGGCCCGCCGGCAGATCTCCCGGGCCGCCACGGAGCTGATCATCGAGCGGGGCTTCGACGCGGTGAGCGTGACCGACATCGCGCTGCGGGCCGGCGTCTCGCGGATGACGGTCTTCAACTACTTCCCGCGCAAGGAGGACATGTTCTTCGACCGGGTCCCGCTGATCCGCGACCGCATCACCGCGGCGGTCCGCAACCGCGCCGCCGGCCGTACGCCGCAGGCCGCGCTGCGCGACCTCGCCCTGCAGCTCGCCGACGAGGACCATCCGCTGCCCGGCTATCCCGTCGACGTGGTGACGTACTGGCGGGTGGCGGCCGGCTCGCCCGCCCTGCGGGCCCGCGCCCGCGAGATCGCCCAGGAGCTCGAGGAGCTGGTGGCCGACCTGCTCGCGGAGGCCGGCGACCCGCGCCCCCGCATGTCGGCGGCGCTGGCCGCGGCCGCGTTCCGGGTCTGCCTGCGCGACGCGGCCGAGCGGCTCGCGGCCGGCGAGACCGGCGCCGCCTTCCTCGCCGAGCAGCGGGCCCGCATCACCCGCGCCTTCGACGTCGCGGCCGCGGCCGCCGCCGAGATCGACCCCTGAGGTGAACTGCCGAGCCCGGAGGATGGCGGGATGACAAGAACGTTCGTGGTCGACCCTCCGCTCACCGCGGAGCTGCGGGAGAGCATCGTCGCGCTCTGGGTGGAGGTAACCAACGCCGGCGGGGCGGTCGGGTTCGTGGCGCCGGTGGACGCGGCCGAGGTGGCGCCGGTGGCCGACGCCGCCCTCGCGGGAGTGCGCGAGGGCGTCGACCGGCTGCTGATCGGCCTGGACGGCGGGGAGCTGGTGGCGCTGCTGTTCGTGGTGAGCAACCGGTTCCCGCTCAAGGAGCACTGGCGGGTGCTCAAGCGGGTCATGGTGACGCCGCGACGGCAGGGAAGCGGCTACGGCGCCGCGCTCATGCGCGAGGCCGAGCGGCTCGGCCGCGCCGCGGGGCTGGAGGCTCTGCAGGTCACCGTGCGGGCCGGCGCCGGCACCGAGGGGTTCTACGAGCGGCTGGGCTATCGCGAGGTCGGCCGCATGCCGGCGGCGCTGCGGGTGGCGCGCGGCGACGACCGCGACGAGATCTATCTGTGGCTGCAGCTCGACGGCTCCCCGGCATAGGGGACGGCCCGGCCGGGCGCGACGGGGGGATCGCGTCCGGCCGGGCCGGTGGGGAACTGCTCAGTTGCAGCGTGCGGCGTCGCCGGCGGTCAGGTCGGCGGCGATCTGAGCGGGCTGGGTGGTGGGGACGGTCGTCGACTCGAGCAGCGTCGCCGCCGCGGGAGCCGAGGTGGTCGGGGCCGGCTTCGGGGCCTTGGTGGGGGCCGCCTTGGCCTTGGGGGAGGCCGAAGTCTTCTCGGCCCGCGGGGTGGCCTTCTTCTTGGGGGTGGTGCCGGACGACGGCTGGCGGACGATGCCGCCGGCGAGCTTGGCGCCGGTCTTCTGGGTCTTCCCGACGGCGAGCTTGATGTTGCCGACGGTCACCGAGTTGCCGTACACGTCGGTGATCTTGACCTTGAAGGGGCCGTTGCCCGCGCCGCTGGGCAGGGTCCAGTAGTTGAAGTCCTCGCGGGACGCCGTCTTGAAGCTGCCGCCCTTGCTCGCGATCTTCACGGAGGCGAGCTGGTTGGCGTGGTTGTCGATCAGCACGCTGAGCCAGTACTGCGACGAGCCCTCCTTGACCCGTACGGAGAGGAAGCCCGGCACGGCCGCGTTCGGCACCGTCTTGTAGGTGATCGGGATGATGCCGTCGGACTGCACGCCGATCTTCTTGAACGCCGTGAGGCTCAGGTCGAGGTGGCCGGCGGGGCACTCCGGGCACGAGTCGATGACCTTGACGCGGGTCTTGCCCTTGGGGCCGGTGACGTCGATGTACGTGCCGCAGGCCGCGCCCTCGGAGTACTGGTTGTGCTGTCCGAGCGCGACGAACAGGTCGTCGGCGGGCGGGCTCGGGAACGAGCAGTTGCCCAGCGTGCCGTCGAGCGAGAAGTACGTCGCCTTGCCCTTCTTGGCCGTGGTGGACGGCGGGGCGGCGCACGCCGAGCCGCTGTTCTGGAGCACGAGCGCGACTCCCAGGACGGCGGCGAGGACGGTGGCGCCGCCGGCGGCGAGCCAGCGGGGCGAGAACAGGCGAGATCCGGTCACGGAGAGGGATCCTGCGCGGCCCGCGACCGTGGCGGCAACTTTCCTAAGACACCCTTAAGGCTCCGGTGGCAGGCTTCACCCGATCATCGGACCTCGATCGGGTCGCCCACCCGTACGGTGCCCGGCATGTCCGGAATCAGGTTGATGGCGAAGAGCAGCCCGTCGTCGAAGCGCCGCCGCTGCCCCAGCATGCGCAGCGGCTGGCGGCCCTTCTCCGCGGTCTCCTGATCGATGGTCGTGACCAGGCAGCGGGAGCACGACTTCGCCGCGCGGAACAGCACGTCGCCGATCCGGAGCCGCCGGCCGAGCCAGCCGTCCTCGGCCCACGCGGGCGCGTCGCCGACCACCAGGTTGGGGCGGAAGCGGGTCATCGGCACCGGCTCCTCGCCCGCCTCGGCCAGCCAGTCGTTGAGCGCGGACAGCGAGCCCTCGTTGGCCAGCAGCAGCGGGAAGCCGTCCGCGAAGCTGACGTGGTCGTCCGGCCGGGCGTGCGACTCGATGACGCGGCCGGTCGGGTCCGCCTGCCAGACCAGGCGGGCGTCGCGGCCGAGGAAGCGGCTGCTCCACTCCTTCTCGGCGACGCGGGCGGGGACGGGGTCCTTGCGCTTGAAGACGCGCACCTGCTCCTCGGCGCCGTCGACCGGCTCGTCCACCGACAGTGACGGCAGGCCCGGTGCGCCCAGTTCGAGGCCGCCCGGACGCTCCGTCACGGTCAGCAGCGCCAGCCGGGGCTCGTCGCGCTGGGTGATGCCCACGCCCTCGGCGTCGACCATCAGCCAGCGGCGGTCGCCCGCCAGGCCCCACGGCTCCACAACGGCGGCTGTGTGCTCGAGGCGGTGACACCCCTTGACCGGGTGCGTGTAGAGGGCCGTTATCCGCATGTCCGAAGCCTTTCACGCCGGGTCCGTCGGCGGCTCGGCGTTCCCGCTCGGGCTGTGTCCCACGTCATGACTCCATCGTCGCCCACCTCTCGACGGCATACCCCCAGGGGGTATACCTTGCGGAGGGAGGTGGTTGTCATGACCCACGATCACGGCGGGCACGAACCGCACGGCGGGCACTCGGGCGGCAAGCACGCGGGGCACGACCCGGACGTGTTCCGGCGCAAGTTCTGGCTGAGCCTCGCGCTCACCGTCCCGCTCGTGGGGACCAGCGACATGGTCATGGAGTGGTTCGGCTACTCGCTCGAGTTCCCCGGCATCGCGTGGACCGGCCCGATCCTCGGGACGGCCGTCTTCCTGTACGGCGGATGGCCCTTTCTCACCGGCGCGCGCAGCGAGATCCGTGACCGCGCTCCCGGCATGATGCTGCTGATCGCGATGGCGATCACCGTCGCGTACGTCGCCTCGCTCGCCACCAGCCTCGGACTGTTCGGGCTCGACTTCTGGTGGGAGCTGGCCGCGCTCGTCACGATCATGCTGCTGGGCCACTGGCAGGAGATGAAGGCGATCGGCCAGGCGCAGGGCGCGCTCGCGGCGCTGGCCGCGCTGCTGCCCGACGAGGCCTCCCGCGTACGGCCGGACGGCACGATCGAACAGGTGCCGGTGGCGGCGCTGCGCGTCGGCGACCGGGTGCTCGTGCGCTCCGGTGCCCGCGTGCCCGCCGACGGCCGCATCGTCGAGGGCTCCGCCGAGATGGACGAGTCGATGATCACCGGGGAGTCCGAGCCCGTTTCCCGTACGCCCGGAAGCCGTGTCGTCGCGGGCACGGTCGCCACGGATTCGGCCGTACGCGTGGAGGTCGACGCTGTGGGCGAGGACACCGCGCTCGCCGGCATCGGCCGCCTGGTCGCCGAGGCGCAGGCTTCCAGTGGCCGCGCCCAGGTGCTGGCCGACCGGTTCGCCGCCTGGCTGTTCTCCGTCGCCACAGCCGCGGCCCTGCTTACCTTCGTGACGTGGTGGGCGCTCGGCGACCTCGACCAGTCGGTGGTGCGCACCGTGACCGTCCTGGTCATCGCGTGCCCGCACGCCCTGGGCCTCGCCATCCCCTTGGTGATCGCGCTGTCGACGGCCCTGTCCGCCCGCGCCGGCATCCTCGTCAAGGACCGCCTGGCGCTGGAGCGCATGCGCGGGGTCGACGCCGTCCTGTTCGACAAGACCGGCACCCTGACCAAGGGCGCGCACACCGTCACCGGCATCGCCGCCACCGCCGGCCACACCGGGGACGAGGTGCTCCGCCTGGCCGCCGCGGTCGAGAGCGACAGCGAGCACCCCTTGGCCAAGGCCCTCGTCTCGGTCGCCCGCACCCGCGGCCTGGCAACTTCCGCCACCGGTTTCCGCTCGCTCACCGGCCGCGGCGTCCAGGCAGTGGTGGACGGCCAGGCGTACGCCGTGGGCGGCCCCGCCCTGCTCCGCGAACTGGCCGCACAGACCGCGGAGGCCCGCGCTGCCGCAGAGCCGCGAACGCCAGCCGTGCAAACGGGGGACGCCGGGCTCACCGAGGCGCGTCCCACGGCCGCGGCCCTCGCCAGTACGCAGTCCGCGGCCGCTGTGGGATTGCGATCGAACGAGCCGCGCATCCCTGACGACCTCGTCGAGCCCGCCGAGGCGTGGTCGCGGCGCGGTGCGGCGGTGCTGCATCTCGTGCGGCTCGGCGACGAGGGGCCCGAGGTGATCGGGGCGTTCGCGCTCGAGGACGAGGTTCGCCCGGAGGCTCGGCAGGCGATCGAGCAGCTCCGGCGGCAGGGCATCCGGAAGATCGTGATGATCACCGGGGACGCCCGGCCGGTCGCCGAGGCGGTGGCCGCGGACCTGGGGCTCGACGAGGTCTTCGCCGAGGTGCTGCCGGCCGACAAGGATCAGGCGGTGGCGGCCCTGCAGGCGCGCGGGCTGACGGTGGCGATGGTCGGCGACGGCGTGAACGACGCGCCGGCGCTGGCCCGCGCCGACGTGGGCCTGGCGATCGGCGCCGGCACCGACGTGGCGATCGAGTCGGCGGGCGTGGTGCTGGCGTCGTCGGATCCGCGCGGCGTCACCAGCGTCATCAGGCTGTCGCGGGCGTCGTACCGCAAGATGGTCCAGAACCTGGCCTGGGCGGCCGGCTACAACGTGGTCGCCATCCCGCTGGCGGCGGGCGCGCTGGCGTGGGCCGGCATCACGCTGAGCCCGGCGGTCGGCGCGGTCCTGATGAGCGCGTCCACCATCGTGGTGGCTCTCAACGCCCAGTTGCTCCGCCGGGTCCGCCTGGCACCGGCGGAGCAGTGAGGGTGCGGAAGGGGGGACTTGAACCCCCACGCCCTTTCGGGCACGGGCACCTAAAACCCGCGCGGCTGCCTATTTCGCCACTCCCGCCCGCTGCGCCCCTCGGGGCGCCACGTCCCAGGCATTCTAGACGCTCGCCGGCGCAGCAGGGGACACCCGCGCACAGCACGGCGGCCGCCTCGCGGATCATGCCGCGTGACAGCCGCCGTGGGCCCGGGAAGAACCGGTGAGGGTCCTGCCGTAGTCATCGGCCGCCGGAGCCCCGACTGTAGGAATCAGTCGATGCCGAGGTCGCGGCGCAGCTTGGCGACGTGCCCGGTGGCCTTGACGTTGTAGAGAGCCCGCTCGATGGCGCCCTCCTCGTCGATCACGAAGGTGGACCGGATGACGCCCATGACGGTCCGGCCGTAGTTCTTCTTCTCACCGTAGGCGCCGTACGCCGTCAGCACGCTCTTGTCTTCGTCGCTCACCAGCGGGAACGTGATCGCGTCGCGCTCGCGGAACTTGGCGAGCTTGGCCGGGCTGTCGGGGCTGATGCCGACGACCTCGTAGCCGGCCGCCTGCAGCGAGCCCAGCGAGTCGCGGAAGTCGCACGCCTGGGTGGTGCAGCCGGGCGTCATGGCGGCGGGGTACGCGTAGAGGACGACCTTGCGTCCGCGCAGGTCCTTGAGGGTGAGCCGGTCGCCGTTGTCGGTCGGCAGGCTGAAGTCGGGCGCGGGGTCGCCGGCGGCGAGCCGGGCGGTCTCAGTCATGGCTCGAACGATAGACCGCCGCGCTGTGGGCTCAAGCGGCGACGGCGGCGGCCTCGGCGGGCTCGGGTGCCTCGGGCAGCGCCGCTCGCAACCGCAGCACGCCGGCCAGCGCGAGCCCCGCGCCCAGCCCGAGGGCGAGCGCGACCGCGAGCCGGGCGACCCACCCCGGCCCCACCGTCGGCGTCACCGCCGCGAAGAAGATCCGCGTCTCGTTGAAGCCGCCGAACAACGCGACCACCGCACCGGCCAGCGCCAGGAAGAACGGCGGGTGGCGGTAGACGGCCGCCAGCCCGAGCAGCCCGGCCAGGATCAGCACCGGCGGCGGGGTCTCCCCGTCGAGCGTGCGCAGCACCGCGTACGCCGGCGGGGCCAGACCGGCGACCAGCGCGAACACGCGCACCGTCCCCGGCCACCGCTGGGCCAGCGCCGCCGCCACGAGGGCCGCGAGCGCCGCCCCGGCCCACCACATCCAGGTCGGCGGCGGCGGTTCCCAGTCGAGCGTGCCGCGGATCTCGTACGTGCTCGTCTGCACGCGCAGGGGCACGGTCCAGTCGCGCAGGCGGTGGCTGCGCGACGGGTCGGCGACGGCCTGCTGCGGGCGGTCGCTGCTCAGCCAGTGCGTCCGCTGGTCGTGCCAGCGCACCGTCGTCGCGTCCGAGATCTTGCGCCAGGACGGCGGCGCGGTGGGGTCGGCGGTGGCCGGCACCGGCGTGTCCCCGGCGAGCGTCTCGTTCACGTACGACGCCGGCGAGTTCACGTTCTGCCAAATGCCGTCGGGCCGGACGTCCAGGTACGGCTCCCCGGCGTACCCGAGGACCTCCACCGAACGGCCCGAGTCGTTGGTCAGCTCGAGCCGGGCCCCGGCCTCGACGGCGCGCACCCGGACGCCCGGCGCCGAGGTGGAGGTGACGCTGGTCCGGTACGCCGTGGCGCCCGGGATGTCGCCGCCGTGCGCGAGCGCGGGCGTGGCCGGCGCGAGCACCGCACCGGCCACGACCACGATCAGCAGCAGCCGTCTCACCCCGCGGCCGCCGTGACGGCCTGGGTGAACACCTCGGTGGTGGGCAGCGTCTGGTTGGGCCCCTCGACCTTCTTACCGTTCACCACGATGGTCGGCGTGCCGTTGTAGCCGCGCGCCGAGAACGTCTCGGTGACCTTGGTGACCCACGAGTCGTACGTCTTGTCGTCGACCGCCTTGGCGAAAGTGTCGCCGAGCCCGACCGACTTGCCCAGCTCGATGAGCTTGGCGTCGTCGAGCCCGTCGCTGCCCTCCTCGGGCTGGTTCTCGAACAGCACGTTGTGGTATTCGATGAACTTGCCGTCCACGGCCGCGGCCGCCGCGGCGCCGGCCGACCTGGTCGAGTACTGCGTGCCGTTCGAGGCGCGGTCCAGGATGGAGACCGGGTGGTAGCGCACGGTCACCTTCTTGTCGGTGACCATCTGCGCGATCGCCGGCCCGGTCTGCTGCTCGAACTGGTGGCAGATCGGGCACATGAAGTCCTCGTAGATGTCGACGGTCACCGGCCCGGAGCCGACTGCGAACGCCGTGCCCTCGTCCACCGCCACGCTGGGGGTGCTCACCTGGGACGCGTCGGTCTTCTTCTCCTGGTTGGCCAGCACGCCCCAGCCGATCAGGCCGGCGATCAGCAGCACCGCGACCACGCCCACCGACGTCCAGATCGTCACCTTGCGGCGCCGGTCGGCCGCCTTCTGCTGCTCGACGATCCGCCTGGCGGCCGCCCGTTCGCGTCCCCTGTCGCCCTTGCTCATCTCTCTCCCAGTGCCGAGCCGTCCAGAAGCAGGCCGTCGAGCGAGAACCTGGTGCGCGGCTTCCACAGCAGAATCCCGGCCAGCGCGAGGAAGCCCACGTCCCGCGCGATGTCCAGGCCGTACTGCGCGGTTCGCCCGCCGGTCAGCTCGCCGCCCTTGCTGAAGCAGCCGCAGTCGATCTGCAGGCCGCGCGCCCATGCCGAGACGATGCCCGCGATGAAGATCACCAGCACCACCGCCGCGATCGCCGCGCTCAGCCGCGTCGCGATGCCGACCAGCAGCAGCAGGCCGAGTGCGATCTCCAGGAACGGCTGCACGGCCCCGATCACCTTGGCGGTGTCGTAGGACATCAGGTCGTACGCGTTCACCGCGCGCGCCGAGGCGGCCAGGTCGGTCACCTTGAGGCCGCCGGCGATCAGGAAGACCGCCGCCAGGCCGAGGCGCGCGAGGGTGGAGATCCACGGCCAGGCCGCCGCGAGCCGGGGCTCCTGCTGCAAGTCCATGGTCACGTCCCGTTAGTCGACACAACTGTCCCGCCGGTTCCCCTCATTCTGCTGGGGTTCGGCTGGGAATCGGCTGAATCAGACGGCGCGGGCCTGCGAGACGGCCGTCACCAGCTCGTCGCGGGCACGCGCCACCCGGGACCTGATGGTCCCCACCGGGACATCCTCCACCTCGGCCGCCTCGGCGTAGGAGAGTCCAAGGACCTGAGTGAGCACGAAGGCCGTACGCCTCTCGTCGCTCAGACGCCCGAGCAGGTCGGCAGTGGTGAGCCGGTGGGCCGGGTCGGGGGACGGCGTGCCGGTCCACGCCTCGGCGGCGAGCCGCGCGTCGAGCCGGCGGCGGCGCACCACCGCGCGCAGGTGGTCGGCGCAGGCGCGGCGGGCGATGCCGAGCAGCCACGTGCGGGCCGTCGACCGGGCCTCGAAGGCGGGCAGCGCCTTGAACGCGCGCAGGAACGTCTCCTGCGTGAGGTCGTCGGCGGAACCGGCGTCGACCAGCGCGGCGCTGAACCGCCAGACCTCCGCCTGGGTGGCGCGGACGAACGCCGCCAGGGCGGTCGCGTCCCCCGCACGGGCGGCGAGGGCGAGCGCGGTGGTTTCGTCCAAGCCGTCCATGGCCCGACATCGTACGCCGGTGATCGCCCGCGACTTTGACCCGCATTGGGCGGGGGTCGCCCCGATCGGGCAGCATGTCGGCATGACCGACTGCACCGGAGCGGGCGAAGCGAGCGTAGGGCCAGGAGGGCATGCCAGTGCCGGCTCAGTCATGATGGTTGATCGTCGCCGGGTTTGTCGCGTTTTCGCGGCTTTCGCGGGGTTGTTGGTCGGGCTGTTCACGGTGCTGGCCGGGCCGGCGGCGCCGGCGAGCGCGCACGCCGCCCTGGTCGGCAGCGACCCGGCGAACGGCACGATCGTGCCCGACGCGCCGAACAAGGTGACGCTCAACTTCAGCGAGTCGGTGCAGCTGCTCGCCGGCAAGATCCAGGTGCTCGCGCCCGACGGCTCCCGCGCCGACCAGGGCGAGCCCACCGCCGACGGCGCCTCGGTCACGATCCCGCTGCGCTCGGGCGGCGGCCGGGGGACGTACCTGGTCAGTTTCCGGGTGATCTCGGCGGACAGCCATCCGGTCGGCGGCAGCGTCACGTTCTCGGTCGGCGCCGCGTCGGCCACCCCCACCGCGACGGTCGACGACACCACCGTGGACCCGGTCGTGCGCGGGCTGATCCCGGTGGGCAAATACCTCGGGTACGCCGGTCTGGTGCTGCTGGTCGGGCCGGTGCTCGTGCTCGCGCTGCTCTGGCCGCACCGGCTGAGCCGCCGCGGTCCCGGCCGCGTGGTGTGGACGGGCGTCGGCCTGGTCCTCGCGAGCACGCTGCTCGGCATCTGGCTGCAGGCGCCGTACTCGACGGGTTCCGGGCTCTTCGACGTCCGCGTGGGTGACCTCCGCGACGTGCTGGGCAGCACGTTCGGCGCGATCATGCTGGTCCGGCTCGGGGTCGTCTGCGCCGCCGCGCTGCTGCTGCGGCCGCTCCTGCGCGGCAACGACGCCGACTCGAAGACCGATCTGGCGCTGCTGGGCGTGCTCGGCGTCGCCGCGCTGGCCACCTGGCCGCTCACCGGGCACCCGACCGCCTCCCCGGTGGCCGGGGTCTCGGTCGTGGTCGACGCGATCCACCTCGCGGCCATGTCGGTGTGGCTCGGCGGGCTGGTCATGCTCGTCGGCTTCCTGCTGCGCCGGGCCGACCAGCGCGAGCTGGGCGCGATCCTGCCGATCTGGTCGCGCTGGGCCGCCACGGCGGTGGCCGCGCTGATCGTGGCGGGCGTCATCCAGGCGCTGATCGAGGTGTCCTCGTTCGACGGGCTGTTCTTCAGCACGTACGGCCGGCTCATCCTGGCGAAGGTGGGCCTGGTGGCGATCGTGCTGGCCGCCGCGTGGCTCTCCCGCCGGCTGGTGCGCTCGAAGGTCGCCGAGGAGTCGCCGAAGCGCCTGCGCCGCATCGTGTGGGCGGAGCTGGCGGTCACGGCCGTGGTGCTCGGCGTGACGTCGGCGCTGGTGCAGATCCAGCCGCCGCGCTCGGCGCAGGCCGCCGAGTCGGGCCCCGTCTCGACCACGGTCACCAAGACGCTGACCAGCCCGAAGATGGCCGTGCAGATCGACGTCTTCCCGGCGGCGGTGGGCAACAACAGCATCCACCTGTACGCCTACACGCCGGACAACAAGCCGCTGACCGTCGTGGAGTGGACCGCCACGGCCGCGCTGGAGTCCAAGGGGATCGAGCCCATCGAGATCCCGCTGCTGCGGATCACCGACTTCCACGCGGTGGGCGACATCGCGCTGCCGGCGGCGGGGGAGTGGACGTTCAAGATCACCGCCCGGACCAGCGACATCGACCAGTCGACGCTCTCCACGACCGTCACCGTCAACTGACCGCTCCGCCCGGATCGTTGTCATTTCGATCAGCGATTTAGCCACTGTTTGACCAGTTTGGGGTTATTTGGATCTGTATGGTCTGGCCAGTACCGCCTGAGCGTTAAAAGGGGGAGAGGCCGATGCGGGTGTTCCGCACCATTCTCGGGATGCTGGCGCTGACCATCGGGTTGCCGTCGCTGCTGGCCGGGGCCGGCCTCTGGGCAGCCATGCAGCACCGCGACCAGGGCGGCGCGTTCAGCGGCGACCTCCAGCGGCTGTCCACGCCGGGCTACGCGTTCGTGATCGAGGACGTGGACCGCCTGCTGCGGACGGACGCCCCCTTCACCAGGATCGGCGACACCGAGCTGCGGCTGGTCGCCCGCAACCAGGACGGCCCCGCCTTCCTCGGCCTGGCCCCCACCGCCGCGGTGCAGCAGTACCTGTCCGGGGCGCCGTACAGCGTCGTGCGCACGGTCGACATCGGCACCGGCGCCCTGCCCGTCGCCACCACGACCGTCACCGGCCGCCAGTCGCCGCGCGGGCTGCCCGGCCACGCCTCCTTCTGGACGCGGATGGACACCACCGGCCAGATCTCGTGGACCCCTGCCGACGTACGCGGTGGCCCGTACAGCCTCGTCGTGATGAGCCCGAACGCCATGTCCGGCCTCCAGCTGCGCGCCACCGCCGAGCTGCGCCCCGGCTGGCTCAACTCGAGCGCCTGGGGCCTGCTGACCCTCGGCACGCTGCTCGTCATGGTCGGCATGACCGTCCTGGCCTGGCCCGCCCGCCGGCGCGAGATCGTCTACGTCGTCGAGCCCAGCCAGGTCCCCGAGCTCATGCGCGCCATCGGCGCCCCCCTGCCCGCCCTGCCCTCCACCGGCCGCCCCGCCGGCGCCCACCGTCCCCGCTCCCTGGCCGACGCCCGCTCCACCTCCGCCCGATCCGCCCCCGCCTGGCCGCCCACCCGCGAGCTGGCTCCGCCCGTCCCCACCTCCCCCGCCCCCGCCCCCTCTTCTTCCCCGGCCTCGCCCACCCTCGCCCCCGCGGCCTCTTCCGCCTCCGGCTCAGCTTCGCCCGTCTCTCCCGCCGCCGGCCCCGGCATGCCGCCGGACCCCGACGAGTACGCCGCCGCCACCGCCATCCCTTCCCGCCCCGCCCCCGGCGAGCCGCTGCAGCTGCTCGGCTCCACCCCCGGCTCCCTGCCCGTAGGCGACGCGCCGTCACCCCTGGCCGTCGAGCTCCCCTCCCGCCGAAGCAGCAAGCGCCGTACCGAGCCCCCCGCCGACATCCCCCTCTTCCAGTCGTCCGCCGTCAACGCCTGGGTGGCCGAGACCGCCCCCGTGCGAGCCCGCGAAACCGAGGCCCAGGCAGCCGCCCGCATGGCCGAGGCAGCCCGCCGCCGCGCCGCCGCCGACCCGGCGGAGACGCCCACCGCGCCTGCCGCCGACGAGGCCGCCGCCAGCTCCGCCGCCCCGGCCGCCGGTTCCGCTTCCCCGACCGCCGGCTCTGCCGCCCCGGCCGCTGGTTCCGCCGCCCCGGCCGCCAGTTTCACCGCCCCGGCCGCCGGTTCCGCTTCCCCGACCGTCGCTGAGGGCGCTGCCCGCTACGAAGCGGCCACCGCGGTCGACGCAGAGGACGCCGCCCGCGCTAGCACCGCCGCTTCGGCGCCTGCCGGTCCGGTTGCTCCCGCTTCGGCCGGCAAGGCCACCGGATCCGCCGCTCCGACGGGCACCGCTTCCGCCGCTCCGACGGCCACCGGCTCCGCCGCTCCGACGGCTGCCGGTTCTGCTGCTGCGGCCGCTGCGGGTTCCGCTGTCCCGGCATCGGCCGGCAAGGCCGCTGGTTCTGCCGCTCCGGCCGCCGCCAGTTCCGCCGCCCCGGCTGCTCCGCAGCCCGCTGCTACTACTGCCGCTCCGGCCGCTGCTGGCTCCGCCTCTCCGACGTCCGCCAACCCGGTGGCTGCCGGTTCCGCCGCTCCGGCGGCGGGAGACTCCGCGAATGCCTCCGCCGCCGGCTCGGCCGCTGCGGCGCGGTCGTCCTCGGACACTGACCCGGCCGCTGCCTCTACCCCGGCTGCTGCTCGGGCTTCCGCCGGTGGGCCGGCCAACTCCGCCGAGAGCACGACCGCCTCGGCTCCGGCGGACACCACCCAGCCGGCCGACTCGATCGACGCGGTGGCCGCTGCCTACGCGGCCGGCGCCGCCGACGCCCGCGCCATCCGCGGGGAGATCGACGCGGAGTTCGCCGACGACCGCGACCCGCGCGTCGCCAACCAGCGCGTCTCGATCGTCACGGGCCCCCGGGCCACCGACTGGACCGCGATGGGCATGCCGCGCACCGAGCCCTCGCGCGGCGACCGTTCTGCTTCGGCCGGCCGTTCTTCGGGCGGCCGTCCCGCCGAGGCCGGTAGTTCCGCTGGCGCCGGTCGTCCGGCCGAGGCCGGTCGTCCCGTCGAGGCCGCCGGATCTGCCGACGGCGGCCGGTCCGCCGACCGTCCCGCGCCGTCCCGTCCTGGCCCGCGCCCGCCCGCCGTCTCGCCGTCCGCTGTTCCTTCGGCCGGGGCCGGTAGGAGTTCCGTGCCCGCGACCGGTTCCAACGGCGCGGCCTCGGGTAGCCACCAGGACACCCCCACCACCGACCGCCCCACGTCTCTGGCCGATACCCGGCCCGCCGGCATTTCGCAGCCCGCCAGCGCGTCGGCGGCGGCGCCCGCGAAGACCATCACCGAGCCGGCCACCTCGTCCGCCAGTGAGGTACGCCCGGCGCGGGGAGCCGACATCGAGCTCACAACCGAACCCGGTCGCTCGGTGTCGGCTCCCGAGCCGGCCTCCGCCCGTCCGTCACCCGGCGCCCGCCCGGCGAAGCCCCAGCCTGGCTCGTCCCCCGCGGGGAACGCCGACGCTGCGCGCACCGCCCAGGGCCCGTCCCTTGACGGGACCGCCGACGCGGCACGCACCGCCCAGTCCGGCTCCTCCCCCGACCGGAACGCCGACGCCGCACGCACCGCCCAGTCCGGCCCGTCCCCTGACGGGAAGGCCGACGCTGCGCGCATCGCCCAGCCCGGCTCGTCCCCTGACGGGAACGCCGACGCAGCGCGCACCGCCCAGTCCGGTCCGGTTGCCGGCGGGAATGCTGCCGCCGCGCGTGCCGTGCAGTCCGGCGCGGATGCCGGTCGTGACGCCGAAGCCGGACGGAACGCTCAGCCGGTCGGAGCCGCGCGGACCGACGCCGGCCGCCACGCGCGGTCGAGTGGGTCCGACGAGGCGACGGTCGCCGCTGACCGGAACGGCGAGGCGACCGCAGAAGCGCGTCAGGTCGACGTGGCCGGCAACGTGGCTGCCTCGTCGCAGGGTGCCGCCGCCAAGCCGCACTCCGGGGCGCGCACGGATGTCGCCGTGGGCACCGCCCGAGTGGAGATGGCGGGCGCGGGGGCCGACGACGCGGCGCGGACCGAGAGTGCTGCCGTGAGCGGTGCCCGCCCGGAGCCCGGCAAGGACTCGACCGACGCGGAGACCGACACGGACGAACGACCGGACGGCACGGGAGCTGCGAAGGCGACGACCGCGCCGGCGCCGCCGCGGCCTACTGTTCCTCGGCCGCCTGCGCCGTCCCGGCCGATGGTGCCGTCGCCTGCTCGGCCCGGCAATGCGGAGCAGCCCGTCTCGGCGGACAGCCGCCCTGGCAGTTCGCGGGACGAGAGCCGCTCCGCCGGTCCGGTCCCGGCGGTCGCCCAGGTATCGCCGGCCGCCCCGCAGGCAAGCCGCGCGCCCGGGCTGGCCCCCGCGGCGGCCACCTCTGACCCGGCCACATCTGCGGGGCAGGCTCGCGTGGCGCAACCGGCCCAGGCGGTTGCTTCCGCGGATGTTCAGACGATGGCCCGCGCCGAGCGCCCCGGCGCCGACCGTGCGTCGTC
Organism: Actinoplanes sp. URMC 104; assembly: GCF_051386375.1. Lineage (NCBI taxonomy): Bacteria > Bacillati > Actinomycetota > Actinomycetes > Micromonosporales > Micromonosporaceae > Actinoplanes > Actinoplanes sp. URMC 104. The sequence goes on from NZ_JBPQTO010000004.1 coordinate 1,048,484, forward strand.
CGCACCCGCAACCACGTCCGCCTCCCCTGCGCAGCGCCCCAAGCCGGCCACCCCCACGGACAACGGCCGCCCCGACGCAGGCCCGGCTCAGCCGGCAGCCCGGGCCGAAGCCGCCACCCAGGCGGCCTCGCACCCGGAAGCGCAGGCGGCACCGCACGCGGTGGCCGCGGTCCAGACCGCACAGGGCGCGGAAGCTGCAACCCAGACCGCGCCCACCGAGGCGGCCGACCGGGCCGAGGCGGCCGACCAAGCCGAGGCGGCCGGCCGGACCGAGGCCGCGGCCGGCGACGCCGGGAGCGACGAGCAGACCGGTGCCGCCGATCAGGACGCGGCGGCGGGGAAGGGCCAAGGACGGGCGGAGTCGGAGCGGGATTTGTTGGCTCAGGCTCAGAGCCGGGTCGAGGGCGGCGCCCGGGCGTCGTTCGGGGGGCGGCTGCCGGGGGTCGGGCCGGGACGGCCGGCTCCGGCTGCCTGGCGCAAGGCTGCGCAGACGGTGGCGGCGCGCGCGGCGGCGGCAGCGGCGGTCGGGTCGGAACCGGCCGCTGACATGATCGACGACGCGGAGGACGCCGCCGAGGCCAAGCCGGCCAAGCCGAAGGCCAGGGCCACCCGCCGTACGGCGAAGGCCAAGACCGAGGCTGAGGCCGAGCCGGCCGCGGACACCGAGGGCGAGAAGCCGGCCAAGAAGGCCACGCCGGCGAAGGCGGCCAAGGCGGCGGGGAGGACGGCGGCCAAGGCCACCCCGGCGAAGCCCGCACCGCGGACGACCAGAGCGGCCGGCGCGGTGCGGCCGGCCCGGCCGGCGGAGGACGTGCCGCTGCGGACGAGCACGGGGGCCATCCCCGCGGCCAGCGGCACCCCGGCGGGCTGGCTGGCGGCCTACCAGCAGGAGGCGGCCGAGCTGCTGGCGGGCAACACCCAGCGACGCCGGCGCCGGCCCACGACCGAGGACGATCACTCGCAGGACTGATGGGACACGCACCGAAAGGGCCCTCCGCGCTGCCGACGCGGAGGGCCCTTTTTACCGGGGGGAACGGAGTAACCGAAGGGGGGCTTCGTCCGTTAAGCCCAGTTTAGCCCCAAGAGTCGCCGAGTGGGAAGTCCTCGCCCGAAAGCGGACAAACTGCGCCGCTGCGTGCCGCGTGCCCGGACGGGTAACGGGCGACGACGTGACAGCGGTCCATGCCCGGGCGGCGTAGGCTGTCCGGGTGGCTGATCATTTGGTGTGGATCGACTGTGAGATGACGGGTCTCGACCTGGGCAAGGACAAGCTCATCGAGGTCGCGGCCCTGGTCACCGATGCCGACCTCAACGTGCTCGGCGAGGGCGTCGACCTGGTCATCCACGCCGACGACGAGTCGCTCGACGCGATGCCGCCCGTCGTTCGCGACATGCACGCCAAGTCGGGCCTGACCGATGAGGTACGCCGGTCCGCGATCACCATGGCCGAGGCCGAGGAAGCCGTGCTCGCCTACGTGCGGGAATTCGTGCCGAACCCGCGTACGGCCCCGCTGTGCGGCAACTCGATCGCCACCGACCGCGGCTTCCTGGCGCGCGACATGCCGGCCCTCGACGCGTTCCTGCACTACCGCATGATCGATGTCTCCTCGATCAAGGAGCTGTGCCGCCGCTGGTACCCGCGGGTGTACTTCGGCCAGCCCGCCAAGGGGCTGTCGCACCGCGCGCTCGCCGACATCCGCGAGAGCATCCGCGAGCTCGAGTACTATCGCCGCGCGATCTTCGTGCCGCTGCCCGGCCCCGACGTCGAGTCCGCCAAGGCCATCGCCGCCGACCTGCAGTAGGAGCCCGGCCCGCGGCAAGGAGCCCGGCCCGCGGCAAGGAGCCCGGCCCGCGGCAGGAGCCCGGCCCGCGGCAAGGAGCCGGCCCGCGGCAAGGAGCCCGACCCGCGACAAGAGCACGGCCCGGGGCAAGGGCCTGCAGTAAGCCCCATCACCCGACCGTGCCGGGAACCCGCTCGACGCCCCCGCCCGGTGTGTGGCTATGATTGTCGAGCACCACGGGGATGCGTCTCCGTGCGCGATGGTGGTCGTAGCTCAGTTGGTAGAGCACCTGGTTGTGGTCCAGGGGGTCGCGGGTTCAAGTCCCGTCGATCACCCCACGCGGCAAACGAAGGCCCGGTCATTCGTGACCGGGCCTTCGTCGTTCCGACCGGTCACCCACCGTCCATCGAAGCGCCCCCGCCCCCGGTGAGGAACGACGTGGCGGGCAGCCGCCCCGCGGCGGTCCGCGGCCCCTCGGCGCTGGACGGGTCCGTCGACCGGAATCGATCAGCCGAGAAGCCGCTCTGCTGCCAGCTGTTCCCGCTCGCCGTCGACCCCGCGGCCAGCCCGGCGGGCTCCCCGGCGTTGTCCACGGCGACGTTCGCCCGCAGCACGGCCGCGCCCCCGGGCAGGGCGAACCCCGACCCCCGGTTGCGGAAGGCGGTGTTGCCGACCAGCGTCAGCCCGCGCGTCGCGCCGCCGTCGTCGGTGAAGCCGTGGTTGCCGTTGTCCCAGGCGGCGTTGTTCCGCAACCGGTGGCTCGCGGGCGCGCCGGTCAGCACGAAGCCGTTGCCTCCGTTGTCGTACGCCCAGTTGCCCTCGACGACCACGGGGCTGTCGAAGTTGAGGTCGAGGCCCGAGCCGCGGTTGCCGGAGAACCGGTTGCCGCGGACGACGTTGCCCGCCCCGGACCCGAACTGCAGGCCCAGCCCGATCCCGTCGGAGCCGCTGAAGTCGCTGTCCAGCACGCGGTTGCCCCCGGTGCCGGGGTCGCGCAGCATCATTCCGGCCCGCGTGTTGCCGCGCAGCGTGAGCCGCTGGAACACGTTCCCGCGGCACCCCGAGCAGACGTACGCGTGGCTCGTCGCGTTCCTGATCTCCAGGCCCTGCACGGTCCAGTACGAGGCGGTCTGGTCGATGGCCCAGTCGGTGCCCGGCAGCCGGCCCGCGTCGATCACCGGCCGCTCGTCGCGGTAGTTGCTGAGCACGATGCGCCGGGCCGCGGTGCCGCTGGTCGTGATCTCCACTTCCGACGCGAGCCGGTACGTCCCGCCGCGCAGCGCGATCGTCTGGCCGGGCCGCACCCGCGACGTGGCCTTCTCGAGGGTCGCGTACGGCTTGCCGATCGTCCCGTCCCCGCTGCGGTCCGACCCCGTGGGCGCCACGTAGAGGTCCGCCCGCTGCACCCCGGCGCCGATCACCCGCGCGGGCGTCCGGGTGGCGGTGGCCCTGGGCCGGGCCACGGCGCCGGGCAGCGAGGGCCGTACGGCTGCCGGCGGCGGGGCGACGACGGCGCGCGGCGGGTCGAGGGGTGTCTCGTGAACCGCGTACACGATCCCGCCGCCGACCGCGACCGAGGCCACGGCGGCCGCCGCGAGCAGCTTGGGCGGCAGCAGCGACGACGACAGCTTCGCCGAGGACAGGATGCCCGAGATCAGGGCCGCCGGCACCGGCAGCGCCGCGATGCCCAGCAAGAGCTGCTCGGGGGCGACCAGCCCGTGCTGCCCGAGCGTGCACTGCGGACAGTCCCGCACGTGGCGCACGAGCCGCTTGCGCCACAGCGGGCCGGCCACCCCGTCCCACCGCTTCGCCTGGGCCATCAGTGCCGGGCAGCGCGGCCGTGACCGCAGCGCCCGCACGACGCCGCGCGCCGCGTCGAGCTGGGCCTTCATCCGCTGCACGCGCACCGCGGCGTGCTTGGGCTGCACGTCGAGGGCAGCGGCCAGCTCCGTACGCGTCAGCTCGCCCGCCGCCTCCTGCCACCACAGCCCGAGCAGCCGCTTGTCGTCGTCGTCCAGCCACCGGGTGGCCTCGATCAGCTCGCGCCGCTGGTCGGCGACGACCAGCTCGGCGGTGGTGCGCTCGGCGAAGTCGCTTACCGGGTCGGGCACGTCGACGGGCGTCGGCATCGGCCGCACCCGGGTGGTCCGGCGCGCGCGCAGGTGCAGCTGGATCTGCCGGTACGCGATCGCGATCAGCCATGACCGGAAGAGATCAGGCTCGCGGAGGCCGCCGAGCCCGCGGACGGCCCGCAGCATCGTCTCCTGCACGAGGTCGTCGACGTCCGGATGCCCGTCGAGCGCCCGCCCGACGATGTTGTAGATCAGCGGCAGGTGCTCAGCGATCAGCTCGTCGCGCGCCGCCACGTCGCCGTCCTGCGCCTGCCGGACGAGGCGGGTGACGTCCGGAGCGATCTGACTCTGCGTCAACGTGCCCGCCTCCTGCGCGAATCGAAGATTGCCCATGTGCGGGCGGCTTGAGCTGCCGAAAGAGAAATTTTGGCGATTTCTGTTGTCGTCCGACCGGCCGAGCATCTACCAGGGTGCCGCCGATTCCCCGCGGTGGCGACAGCGCAGCGTGACCATCCGGGAGCGCTCCCATCATGCGAGAACCCCTGCGAGAGGACAAGAGGTTGTTCCGATCACCCCTCAGACGGCGCCTCCTCGTCGCCGCCGTGGCGATCACGATCCCCACCGCCGCGATCGCCCACAGCGTCCTGCCGTCGAGCGCGGCGACCCTGCCCGCGGCCGGCGGCGCCTACCAGCTCAAGGTCACCAAGAGCGGCATGTGCCTCGACGTGCCCGGCGCCTCCACCGCCAACGGCGCCCTGCTCCAGCAGTGGGGCTGCACCACCGGCGCGAGCTGGCAGCAGTTCAAGCTGGTGGCCACCGGCTCGAACTACCTGCTGCAGACCGCCGGCGGCAAGTGCGTCGACGTGCCCGGCGGATCCACGACCAGCGGCACGCGGCTGCAGCAGTGGGGCTGCGCGAGCGGGCAGGCCAACCAGCAGTGGCGGCTGGCCGCGAGCGGCACCAACACCTTCCAGATCATCAACGTCGGCAGCGGGCTATGCATCAGCGACAAGGACGCCTCCACCGCGTCCGGCGCCGCGATCGTCCAGGAGACGTGCACCGCCAACACCAACAAGCAGTGGGCGTTCGTGCCGATCGGGTCCACGACCACCGCCACCGTGGCCAAGGACGGGACCGGGCAGTACACGACGGTCCAGGCGGCGATCGACGCGATCCCCGCGAACAACACCACCCGGCGGGTCATCACGATCAAGGCGGGCACCTACCGCGAGATCGTCAGGGTGCCGGCCACCAAGCCGTACGTGACCCTGCAGGGGCTCGGCGGCAGCGCGAGCCAGACGGTGATCGTCAACAACCGCAGCAACGCCGGCGGCTACGGCACCTCGGGCAGCGCCACCGCGTTGCTCGACGGCCACGACTTCGCCGCGAGCAACCTCACGTTCGCCAACGACTACGGCGAGGGCAGCCAGGCGGTGGCGGTCAACCTGAACGCCGACCGGTCGGTCTTCGACAACGTGCGTTTCCTCGGCAACCAGGACACGCTGCTGGTCAACAACAACCGGTCGTACGTCAAGAACTCGTACGTCGAAGGCACGGTGGACTTCATCTTCGGCGGCGCGACTACCGTCTTCCACAACAGCACGATCCACGAGAAGCGCACCAGCGGCGGCCCGATCACCGCGGCCGGCACCGACGCCGCCAAGACGTACGGGCTGCTCTTCTACAAATGCACGATCACCGGCGCGGCGAACAACGTGACCCAGCTCGGCCGTCCGTGGCGCCCCGCCGCCCAGGTCCTCTACCGCGAGTCCAACCTCGGCGCCACGATCAGGACCGCCCAGCCGTGGACCGACATGTCCACCAACTCGTGGAAGAACGCGCGGTTCCTGGAATACCGCAACACCGGCTCGGGCGCCGGCGCCAACAGCAACCGGCCGCAGCTCAGCGACGCGCAGGCCGCCACCTACACCCCGCAGAAATACCTGACCGGCACCGACGGCTGGAACCCGGTCGGCTGAGAGAGGCGCATCGTGAAGAAGAAGATCATCGCTGGGCTGGCCGTCGTCGTGCCGGCCGCCGTCATCGGCATCTCGGTGCTGCCGTCCTCGGCCGCGACGCTGCCGGCCACCGGCGGCACGTACACCCTGGCGGTCACCAGGAGCGGCAAGTGCATCGACGTGCCGGGCGCCTCCACCGCGAACGGCGTGCTGCTGCAGCAGTGGGGCTGCACGACGGGCGCTGCCTGGCAGCAGTTCAAGCTCGTCGCGGCGGGCTCCACCTACCTGCTGCAGAACGTCGCCAGCGGCAAGTGCATCGACGTGCCCGGCGCGTCGACGACCTCGGGCACGCAGCTCCAGCAGTGGGGGGTGCGCGAGCGGGCAGGCCAACCAGCAGTGGCGGCTGGTCGCGAGCGGCACCGACACCTTCCAGATCGTCAACGTCGGCAACAGCCTGTGCATCAGCGACAAGGACGCCTCCACGGCGTCCGGCGCCGCGATCATCCAGGAGACGTGCACCGCCAACACCAACAAGCAGTGGGCCTTCAACCCGATCTCGGCCGCCACGCCTGTTCCGACGGTGAGCGGGCGCGTCTGGCCGTCCACACCGGACGGCTTCGCGTCGACCGGCGGCGGCACGACCGGCGGCGCCGCGGGCCCGACGGTCACCGTGAGCACGATGGCCGACCTGCAGAAGTACGTCACCGCCACCACGCCGTACGTCATCAAGGTGACCAAGGCGATCACCATCACGCCCAAGGGCACCGAGCTCAAGGTGCAGTCGAACAAGAGCATCGTGGGCGTCGGCAAGGCCGGCGAGATCGTCGGCGGCGGGTTCTTCCTCGGCACCGGCGTGCGCAACGTCATCATCCGCAACCTGACGATCCGCGACACCGCGATGACCGAGGACGACCCGGACGACAAGGAGTTCGACTACGACGGCATCCAGATGGACACGGCCGACCACATCTGGATCGACCACAACACGATCACGCGGATGAACGACGGCTCGATCGACAGCCGCAAGGACACCTCGTACCTGACCGTGTCGTGGAACGTGCTGTCGGACAACAACAAGGCGTTCGGCATCGGCTGGACCGACAACGTGACCGCGCGGATGACGATCCACCACAACTGGATCCACGACACCAACCAGCGCAACCCCAGCGTCGACAACGTCGCGCTCGCGCACCTCTACAACAACTACCTGCAGAACATCACGTCGTACGGCAACCTCTCGCGTGGCGGCACCAAGCTGGTACTCGAGAACAGCTACTTCGACAAGGTCGCGAACCCGTACTACAACGACACGTCCGCCGCGCAGCTCAGGCAGAGCGGCAGCATCGTCGCGAACAGCTCGGGCAAGCAGCAGACCAACGGCTCCGCCTTCGCGCCGGGCAGCTACTACTCGTACACCCTCGACCCCGCCGCCACCGTCCCGGGCCTGCTCCGGACGTACGCCGGCCCACAGGCCACGATCGGCCTGTGACGTGACGCCGGCCGGAGTTGGGGAGCTCCGGCCGGCTCACCCCGTTACCTTTTTGATCGTCCCCAGCCGGGGACTGCTCGGTCGCTCGGCCCGGTATGACTTACCGCCCCTGTCGTAGGGATGATCCGGGGGGTGTTGTCGCCGGGCCGGGTGGCGTCGATGGACCGCTGATAGGGACACGGCCACCCACGGTGCTGGGGTAGGTCTCTTCGTAACGTGGCTGCCGGCAGTCGACGCCAGACTGGCGATCGAGATGACGGGTGATGTCGCGGGGAGGCGATGCGGTGCACGGCGACTACCAGGTGTTCCTGGGTCTCGATGTCGGTAAAGAAGGTCACCACGCCGTCGCCCTGGACCGCGACGGCAGACGCCTGCACGACGCGGCGCTGGTCAACACCGAGGGCAAGCTGCGGCAGGTCTTCGACAAACTCGCCAAGCACGGCCCGGTGCTGGTGGTCGTCGACCAGCCCGCCTCGATCGGTGCCTTGCCGGTCGCGGTCGCCCGCGCCTGCGGTCACCAGGTCGCCTACCTGCCGGGCCTGGCGATGCGCCGGATCGCTGACCTGCACCCCGGCAACGCGAAGACCGACGCCCGCGACGCCTATGTCATCGCCGACGCCGCCCGCACCCTGCCACACACGCTGCGCCGCGTGGACGTGGGCGACGACGCCCTCGCCGAGCTGAAAGTCCTGGTCGGCTTCGACGACGACCTGGCCGGGGAAGCGACGCGCCTGGCCAACCGCATCCGTGGCCTGCTCACCCAGATCCACCCCGCCTTGGAACGTGTCTTGGGGCCGAAAGTGCAGCACAAGGCCGTCCTGGAACTGTTGTCGCGCTGCGGTGGACCGGCCGGGCTGCGCAAGGCCGGCCGCCGCAAACTGCTCTCGATCGCGTCCAAGAACGCGCCCCGCATGGGTGAACGCCTCACCGAGCAGATCATGACCGCGTTGGACGAGCAGACGGTCACCGTCCCCGGCACTGCCGCGGCAGAGACGATCCTGCCTCGGCTGGCCGACAGCCTGCGCGACGTCCTGCAACAACGCGACCAGCTCGCCGCCGAGGTGGACAGGATGCTCGATGCGCACCCTCTTGCCCAGGTCCTGACCTCGATGCCCGGCATCGGCGTCAGGACCGCCGCCAGAATCCTGCTCGAAGTCGGCGACGGCAGCGCCTTCGCCACCCCAGGCCATCTGGCCGCCTACGCCGGCCTGGCCCCAGTCACCCGCCGCTCCGGCACCAGCATCCGCGGCGAGCACCCGAGCCGCGGTGGCAACAAGCAGCTCAAACGCGCATTTTTCCTCGCCGCGTTCGCTGCCCTGGCCGACCCGTCAGCCGCGCCTACTACGACCGCAAACGCGCCCAAGGCAAACGCCACAACGCCGCCCTCATCTGCCTGGCCCGACGCCGCTGCGACGTCCTGTTCGCCATGCTCCGCGACAAAGTCCCGTACCAGCCTCGGCCAGCCACCACTTGACCAAACCCATAGGGACACCCCCCCGGCGGCAGTGAGCATCGGCGGCACGAAGGGCGGTCAGCCGCGTTCCGACAGCGCCCTGAGTCGTTCGAGCAGCCGGGCGGCGTCGGCGGCCAGGTCGCCGGCGGCGCCCGGGAAGTAGCCGTGGGCCCGCGTCCACCAGCGGACGTAGCGGCCCAGCTGGCGGATCGTGGAGTCCACCGGGAACGGGTCGTCGGCGGGCCACTGCGCCCGGGTGCGGCGCACCAGCTCGGCCAGGTGCAGCTCCGCCTCGTCGAGCTCGCGGGGCCGCCCGGCGAACGGGGCGAGCAGCAGCAGCTCGGCGATCGAGCCGGGCGCCCACGCGTCGTCGTCGCTCACCGCCGCCTCGCGGGCCGCGTACCACTGGCCCACCCGGGCGATGCGACCGGTGAGCGCGGCCTCGAGCGACAGCGCCTGCACGCCGTGCCAGTGCTGGGACAGGTTGTGGGTGAAGCCCTGCACGTACCAGCGGTGGGCCTCGGCGAGCGCCGTGCGGGCCGCGTCCGGCAGGCGCCGGTGGAACGACAGCTCGGCGGACCGCTTCTGCGCGCTGCCGAGCAGGCCCAGGTTCTCCAGCCGCGCGACCTCGGCCGGCGCGGCGATGGCGCCCTCGACGTAGCGGGTCAGCGAGGCGATCCGCGCGGTCAGGTGCTCGGCCACCGTGTCGTACGCCCCCGGGTCCTCGACACCCTCGTTGACGAGCCGGTCTGACCACATCTGGGCGGTGCGCAGCGAGGCCATCTCGGCCTGCATCGCCACCTCGTAGAGCCGGTCCTGATAGTCCTCCGGCAATTGGACGTACGCCACCAGGCCGGCCCAGTCGTGGGCGGTGTCGGCGCCCTCGCGGTGCAGCTGCGCGCGGACGTGGTGCAGGGCTGCGCGCACGTCGTCGCCGGCCAGCAGCCGGTCGTAGAAGTGCCGGACGAACGTCCGCGAGCCGGCGAAGGTGAGCGGGAACTGCGAGGCCAGCACGACCGGCACGCCCGACTCGTGCAGCGCGTGGGCCAGGCTGCCGCCGCCGGTCACGCTGTTCGACTGGTTGCCGCCGTCGCACACCGCGAGCGTGACGACGACCGGGGCGGGAACGATCGACCGGATCTCGTCGCGCAGCATCGCGGGCGTCACCCGGGCGATCGACCGGTCGTCGTCGGCGAACAGCGCGACGCCGAACTCCGGCTCGTACTTGTCGCCGGCCTCGCAGCCGTGCGCGAGCACGTGCAGGTGGGTGTAGGGGCGGCCCTCCGCGGCGGCGGCCTGCGCGGCGTTGCGGATCCGGGGCAGGCTCGCGCGGTCCAGAGTGGTGAGCATGCGGCGGCTGTCGCGCACGGCGTCGGCCAGCCCCGCCACCGGAAGCGGCTCGCTCCAAGGCTTCAGCGCGTCGCGCAGCGCGGCCCGGTGGTCGTCGACCGGCACCGCCTTGCCCGCGCCGGCCGGGGAGGCGGCGGCGAACAGCACGCGCGGCTTGGACCACCAGACCTGGCGCTCGCCGTGCGCGCCGGTGCGCACCCGCCGGGTCAGCACCAGCGGCGGGTCGGACAGCGCGAACACCGGCCGTCCCTGCGCGTCGGTGGCCAGCTCGAACGGCAGCGCGCTCAGCTCGGCCGCGTTGGTCACCAGATCGATCTGTACGGGCTCGTCCTGCGCCACACACGTGCCGAGCACGCCGGTGACCACATCGGACAGCAGAGCGAGGGCCTCGTCGCGGCGGCCGCCGTCGGCTTCGACCGCGTAGCGCAACTGGTCGAGGCGGCGCATGAGCTCGACGTGTCCAATGGGGATCCGCACCTCGGTCACCGGCTCGTTGCCGCGCGCCCGCAGGAACCGGTCGCCGCGGCGCAGCATGCCGGAGCGCTGGTCGTCGAAGCGGAAGAACTCGATCAGCTCCGACCGCATGTCAGACGTCGTCCTCCAGGTCGCCCGAGGACTCGTACTCGATCAGGTCCTCTTCGGACTCCGCGCCGAGAATGTCGGTCGCGCCGCCGAACAGCCGCAGCTTGAACAGCCGCAGCCCCAGCACGCCGCTCGCGCCGAGGACCTCGAGGCCCGCGGCGTCCTCGCCCGAGAGCGTGATGCCGCCGCGCACCTGGCCCAGCTCGAGCAGGTGCAGCACGTCCGCGGTGGCGCTCAGCTCGAACGTCGAGCCGGCCCTGCGCGCGGAGATGACGGTGCAGCCCTCCCCGGTGTACGTGGCGGACACCACCCGGTAGCGGCGGCGCCAGCCCTCCGCGTGGCGCAGGGCCTCGCCGACCCGTGCCACGTCCTCCATCGAGGCGACCGTCAGCACGGGCGCGTCGATGTAGAACGAGTCCTCGCGCGCGAACTCGATGCGGATCGACGCCTCCAGCTGCACCAGCGGGATGGTCGGCACCTCGGCGCCGGCCAGGAACTTCGTGACGCGGGTGCCGTCGGAGCGGAAGCGCAGCCGGGTGGGCGCGCCCGCCGCGGTGGCGAACGAGACCCCGTACTCGGCGATGTTGCCCATCTTGACGAAGACGCCGTCGCTGATGACGCCGTAGTCGCCCAGCGCGAACGTGTTGGTCACCGGCATCCACGCCGCGTGGACGTCGAGCTCGGAGTGCAGGACCTTGCTGAACTTCCGTGCGGTGCCCATGAATTCATCCTGGCCCGGCGCGTGCGCCCGGCACAACGAACGGACGCCGATATGACCCCGGTGTTATCAATTGACATCGATATGACCCGGTGCGAGGGTACGGGCGATGCACCGTGATCCGGTGCACTCGACCCCCGCAGAAGGGAACCCCATGCGCGTACGCCGGGCATTCGCCCTTGCCGCAGCCGCGGTCGCCGCCGTCACCTCAGTGGTGGCCGGCGCGGCCCCGGCCCAGGCTGTCGCCGCTCCCACCCTCGCTTCCACGATCGCGCTGAGCAACTGCTCGGCGTCGCTGGTGCGCTACCCGTCGTCGGTGAGCAGCGACCGGGCGATGATGCTGACGAACGGCCACTGCTACGAGGGTGGTTTCCTCGCCGCCGGCCAGGTGCTGCAGAACCGCACCTCGTCGCGCTCGGGCACGCTGCTCAACAGCACCGGCGGCTCGCTGGGCACCGTGCGCGCCGACCGGGTCCTCTACGCGACGATGACCGGCACCGACGTCACGCTCTACCGGCTGACCAGCACCTTCGCGACCCTGCAGAGCCGGTACGGGGTCACCGCGCTGACCATCGCGAGCAGCCGCCCGGCCGACGGCTCGAGCATCACGATCCCGTCCAGCTACTGGAAGCGGATCTGGAACTGCAAGATCGACGGCTTCGTCCCGCAGCTGCGCGAGGGCGACTGGACGTGGCGTGACTCGATCCGCTACGACGCCAACTGCGACACCATCCACGGCACCTCGGGCTCCCCGATCGTCAGCGCCTCCACCGGCCAGGTCGTCGGCATCAACAACACCGGCAACGACGACGGCGAGCGGTGCACCGTCAACAACCCGTGCGAGGTGGCCGCCGACGGCACCGTCACCGTGTCGCAGGGGCAGAGCTACGGCGAGCAGACGTACTGGTTCACTACCTGCCTGACCTCCACCCGCACGATCGACCTCAACAAGTCGGGCTGCCTGCTCACCAAGCCCTGATCAGCCTCGCCCGGGCTGGGCGAACCGCAGCACGTTGCCGTACGGGTCGATCACCTCGAAGGTCGGCCCGCCCGGCGCGTCCACGTCGAGGCCCGGCCGCATCCGCGCGCCGGGTCTCGCCAGCAGCTCCTGGCGCAACCCCTCGACGTCCGCCACCGGAATCCACACCACGCCGTTGGGGCTGCCGTCGCCGTGGTGCTCCGACAGGTGCAGCACGGCCTCGGAGCGCGACACCTGCGCGTAGACCGGCAGCCCCGGCTCGAACCGGTGCTCCCAGTCCAGCCGGAAGCCGAGATGGCCGACGTAGAACGGCAGAGCCGACGCAACAGACATCACCCGCAATACGGGTATGCCCGCGCCGATCTCGGGGCGCTGCGAGCCGGTGAGGGCCGCGGCAAGCACGTTCCAGTCCTTGGCGCCCACCTGATGGGCGATCAGCTCGAGCGCGAGGCTGTGCGGGATCGGCACGCCCGCCGCGGCCAGGTCGTCGCGCAGCAGCCGGGCGAGTCTCTTGGCGTGCTCGGAGCCGGTGGAGGTCATGGGTCGGCTTTCTCCGCGTGCGTGCGGCCGATGCTCGCGTTGCCGGCGGACGACGCGGTATTCGCAGCCGAAGCCCGTCATGGTGTTCCGGTGCGTTCACCACACCCTGAAGGGGCGCGAGCGGCCGGCCGCACCGAGCCGCACCCAGCCTATACCCGCCACGCTAACCACCGAGGACGGTCGTGAAGGCGGCGCGGACGCGGTCGCGCAGCCAGGCGTGGGCCGGGTCGGTGTCGTAGCGCTGGTGCCAGCCGCAGATCACCGGTGCGGGCGGCAGCGCGATCGGCGCGGCCACGACGACCAGGCCGAACGCCTCGGCGATCGGGCGGAAGGTCAGCTCGGGAGCGGTCAGAACGGCATTGGTGCGGGCCACGACGTGCGCGGCGGCGGCGGTCGTGCCGACGGCGGCGAGTACGCGGCGGCGCAGCCCGTGGGAGGCGAGGATGTCGTCGACGGGGTCGGTGAGACGGCCGCGGCGCGACACCAGGACGTGCTGCTGCGCCGCGTACGCGGTCAGGTCCAGGCCTTGCGCGGACGGGTGCTGCCGGCGCAGCGCCACGACGAAGCGGTCCCGGCCGACGAGCTCGTGGCGGATCTCCGGCAGGGCCGGGACGGCGGCGCCGATCTCTAGGTCGACCCGGCCGTGCCGCAGCTCGTCGGTGTCGGTCGGAGCCTCGGCGAGGAACCGCAGGCGTACGCCCGGCGCGTGCGCTTCGACGTCGGCCAGCAGCGCCGGGGCCAGTGCTGTGGCCAGCGCGTCGTGGCACTGCAGCGTGAAGACGCGGTCCAGCCCGGCCAGGTCGAGCTCGCGGCTGGGCGCCAGCACCGCCTGCGCCTGATGCAGGAGCTCGCCGACCTGCTCCCGGACGGCCAGCGCGTACGGCGTCGGGGTCATCGTCCGCCCGGTGCGCACCAGGATGTCGTCGCCGGTCAGCCGGCGCAGCCGCCCCAGGCTACGGCTGACCGCCGGCGACGACAGGCGCAGCCGCTGCGCCGCCCCCGCCACGCTTCCCTCCTCGAGCAGCGCGTCCAGCACGGTCAGCAGGTTCAGATCCAGTTGCATGAAGGTAAATCTTACCTTGTCAACGTTGCACTGGACTTCATCGGTGGCCGCTCCGACAGTGGAGTCATGACCACAGATCACCAGCTTCTGACCGACGCGACGAACGCCGTCCACGCCGCCTCGGCGACCCTGACCCGTCCGGCGAAGACCCCGGTGACCCCGGACGACTTGTTCGCCGCCCTGCACGCCAACGACGCCTCCGTGACCGCGTCGCTCCGGCCGGCGCTGACCGCCGCGCTGCCCGGCTCGCAGTGGACGTCCGAGGAGCACGGCTCCGGCCCGATGCCCGGCGGCGACTGGTGGGTGGTCGACCCGGTGGGCGGCAACATGAACCTGGTGCAGGGCATGCCCGACTGGAACGTCGGCGTGAGCCTGGTCCGCGACGGCCGCCCGGTGCTCGCCGTCCTGCACGCGCCCGTGGCGGGCGAGACGTTCACCGCGCTCGCGGGCGGCGGCGCCTTCCTCGACGGCGTGCCCGTCAGCGTCTCCGCGAAGACCGACCTCGGCCTCGCCCTCACCGGCACCGGCCAGGCCAGGCCGAACCGCGAGGCCGCGAACGCCCGGCGGGTGGGCGCGGCGGTGGCGGCGATGATGCAGAACGCCCTGTACGTCCGGGCGTCAGTGCCGGTCGGCCATCAGCTCGCGCAGGTCGCCGCGGGCCGCATGGACGTGCACTGGCAGTTCGACAACCTGCGCTCGCACATCGCGCCGGTGCTGCTCGTGCGCGAGGCCGGCGGCACGGTCACCGACCTGGACGGCAAGCCGTGGCAGATCAGCAGCGACGGCTACCTGGCGGCCGCGCCGGGCGTGCACGCCGCCGCCCTCGACGTCCTCCGCGGCGTGCGGTGACCGTGACGATCACCGTGTGGGGCGCCTCCGCGGCAGGCTAGCGCCAGACGGCGGCCACCGCGGGCTCCGCGGCCGGGACCACGATGCCCGAGCCCGCGGGCAGCCGGCGGCGCAGCCCGGCGGCGCGGGCCGAGGCGGTCCAGGACTCCTGCCGCAGGCTGTCGCTGGTGCGCCGGGCCAGCTCGGCGTCGTGCCGCGCGGCCTGCTCGGCGGCGACGGCGCGCTCGTAGCGGTCGCGCAGGTGCCCGGCCGAGGCGCGGAACACCACCAGCTCCTGCTCCAGCGGGTGCAGGCGGGCGTCCCACCCGGCGCGGCCGGCGAGCGCGTCGGCGACCGCGGCGGCGGGCAGCCAGCCGTTGTCCGCCGCGGTGCGCACGGCCTTGTGCAGGAAGCGCTCGCGGGCCGCGTACTCGGTCGGGGTCTGCGCGCTCCACGGCGTGCGGAACGCCGCCCCGGCCAGCCGCGTGCGCAGCCGGGCGTCGGCGTCGAGCCAGGCCTGCCACGCGATCGCCACCTCGTCGGAGGCCGTCTCCCACCGCTCCTGCCACCGCTCGGCGGCCAGCGCGGCCCGGTCGGCGGCGACGCGCACCTCCTCGGCGAACTGCGTGGCCGCCAGCGCCTCGAGCTGCGCCGCGCGCCGCTTCTCGCCGCGCTCGCGCAGCACCGAGAACGTCGAGCACAACGTCTGCCACGGGTTGCGCATCGCCTGCGGGCTGGCCAGCAGCAGCATGGCCGGCAGCGTGAGGATCCACAGGGTCGCCCAGATGGCGGCCGGGGCCGGGGTGGTCAGCAGCATTTCCGCAACAACGTTCATCGCCAGGTCGTCCTGTCCGCTCAGAGGTCCGCGTGTCGTCTCGGGGAGCGCCTCGGGGAAGCGCAGGAGCGCCGTCCACATCGGAGGGAGGGCGCGCAGCGACCACCGGACGGCCGGGGGCCGTCAGCGTGTGGTCAGGCGAGAACGAACGGGGGAGCGCGGGATCCGCTGGGCCCGGAGACGAACTGGGCGGAGAGGTCGCGCGTGCGGTCGGCGACGGGAGCGCCGGGCGTACGGGCGGAGGCCGCGTCGGACGACGCCGGGTCGTCCGGAATGTCGGCAGTGGACCCTGCGGGCGTGGCCGTCGCGGGGGAGGTCGTGCTGTGGGTGACCCCGGCGAGGACCGGACCGGCCGCCTGCTGGGGCACGGCGAGGCCGAGCGTCAGCAGCAGGAGCAGGGCGGGCAACGATCGCAGCAGAGCGCCGCGCAGAGAGATCGTTGCCATGTCCCCAATGTACCGATCCGATCACCGAAGTCCGGACGCCACTCCGAAGATCACGTGCTGGGCTTGACGAGGTTCCGGCACTCCTCGACGGTCATGCACTGCATGACGACGTCCTGCACGCCGGGCAGGCCCTCGATGGCGGCCTGCCCCGTGTCGCGCACGTGCCGGGCGGCCTTCGCGTCAGCCATGCGGACCTTGAACGACTGCGGCAGCGAGGTGGGCGTCAGCTTCTCGACGAACTCCGGGTTGTCGGCCCACAGCTTCTTGAACTTCTCGTACGCCTCCGCACTGCTCTCGTAGGTGACCTCGGCGACGTCGGGCAGGCCGCGCAGGTGCGCCTCGACGGCCGCCTTCTGCTGCTCGGTGACGTCGTCGCGCAGGAAGACCGCGAACCCGACGTCCGAGTCCAGCACCTTTTCGAGCTCCTCCTGCTCGGAGTCGCGGAACAGGCCACACCCGGCCAGGCCGAGCATGACGAGCAGGGAAAGGACGGCAGTCAGCAGGCGGCGCACGGCTGGGAACCCTAACAGCGCGGATGAATGCGTGGGGCCCCGCGAAGCGCCCGGGGCCCCACGCCTCACCCGCCGGTCAGCCCGCCCGGCAGGTCAGCGACGGCCAGGTCCAGTTGCCGCCGTGCTGAACGGTGAAGCCGAACGTGTTGCCGCTGCCGTTGGGCCGCGCGGTCATCACCAGGCCCGTGCTGTCCCAGCTCACCGACGCGTTCCAGGTCGCGATGACCTTCTGCGGGGAACGGAGGCTCACGGTGACGACCCAGTTGGAGGCGCCGCTGACGGTCACCGAGCCGTTGAAGCGGTCCGACCACTTCTGACCCTCGGCGTACGTCGCGGTGCACGCGCCGCCGCCCGGCGGCGGGGTGGTCGTGGGCGGGGTGGTGGTCGGCGGCGTGCTGCCGCCGTCGGGCGCGACGGCCCGGCCGGTGGACGGCGAGATCATGCCGGCGCACAGGCCGCGCTGGGCCAGCCCGGCCGCGATCTGCGGGATCGCCGCGATGGTGGTCGCGTAGTTGTCGTGCATGAGGATCAGCTGCCCGTTGGTGAGCGTCGAGGCGGCCTGCACGATCTGCGCGGTGCTCGCGCCGTTCCAGTCCTGCGAGTCGACGTCCCAGGTGACCGTGCGCAGGCCCAGCGCCGAGGCGGCCGACTGCAGCGTCGCGTTGGTCTCCCCGTACGGCGGCCGGAAGATCGTCGGGGTGCCGCCGCCGGCGTTGCGGATCGCCGTCTGGGTGCGCGACAACTCCGAGGTCATGTCGGCCTGGCTCAGGGTCAGCATGTGCGGGTGGGTGTAGCTGTGGTTGCCGACCCACATGCCGGCCGAGACCTGGGCGGCGACGAGGCCAGGGTTGGCCGCCGCGTTCTGGCCCATGTTGAACATCGTGGCCCGCAGACCGTTGCTGCGCAGCGCGTTCAGCAGCTGGGTGGTGGTGTTCGGGTTCGGTCCGTCGTCGTAGGTGAGGCCCACGTAGCCGTTGCGGCACGCGTTGCCCGCCGGTGGCGTGGTGGCCGGGGCCGTGGTGGCCGGAGTGCCGGGCCCGGCCGCGTTGAGCGCGTCCAGCGTGGCCGTGTACGCCGCCTTCTTGTTGCCGCTGTTGTCGAACAGCAGCGGGGTGTCGCTCGCCCGCCACGAGTCGCTGTCCCGGACGCCCCAGACCGTGATGCCGGTGCAGCGGGCGACCGCCAGGCACGCGTTCACGACCGTGCGGTACTTGTTCGCCTGGTCGCTGCCGGAGCCCTGGATGTCCAGCTCGGTGATCTGCACGTCGACGCCGAGCGCGGCGAAGTTCGACACGGTGGTCTGGAAGTTCGACGGCACGGGGTTGCCGCTGTTGAAGTGCGCCTGGAGGCCGACGCAGTCGATCGGCACGCCCCGCGACTTGAAGTCGCGCACCATCGCGAGCACCGCCTGCGTCTTGGCCGCGCTCGGGTTGTCGATGTTGTAGTCGTTGTAGCAGAGCTTGGCGCCGGGGTCGGCCGTGCGCGCGGCCCGGAACGCTGCCTCGATCCAGTCGTTGCCCGTGCGCTGCAGGTTCGAGTCGCGGCGGGAGCCGTCACCGTTGTCGGAGAACGCCTCGTTCACCACGTCCCAGGCGTACACCTTGCCCTTGTAGTGGGTGGCGACCTGGGTGACGTGGTTGAGCATCGCGTTGCGCAGCGTGGTGCCGCTGAGGCTCTGCATCCAGCCCGGCTGCTGCGAGTGCCAGGCCAGCGTGTGGCCGCGCAGCCGCTTGCCGTTCGTGGTGGCCCACTGCGCGATGCGGTCGCCGCTGGAGTAGTTGAACTGGTTCTGGTTCGGCTCGGTGGCGTCGAGCTTCATCTCGTTCTCGGCGGTCACCATGTCGAACTCGCGGTTCGCGATCGTGGTGTAGGTCGTGTCGCTCAGCTTGCCGGCGCTGATCGCGACGCCGAAGTAGCGGCCGCTCTGCTGCGCCGAGGCGCCGAGCGTGCTGGCGGCGTCGGCGGCGGGCGCGAGGGCGACCGCGGCGGCGCCGGTCAGCAGTGCCGCCGTGGTGGTCAGCAAGAGGGATCGAGGACGGATCCGTCTGGTCACGGGGATTCACCTTCGTCGTGGTCGGGGGAGGCGGCGGACCGGACGGCCGGTGGAAGCCGCACGGTCCGCCGCGTGATCGACGATCGTCGTTGCGCTCCATCTTGGGAGCGTACCCACGGGTGAGTCAACCGTTAGTTACGACGAAGTTTCACCACCTCAAGGCGCATAGGGCGAGAATGCATCGGCCGGAACTTTCGGTTCACAGCACGGAAAGTAGCTCGGTCAGACCCTCGACCCGGGCCCGTCCGGCGAGCCGTCCGGAAGCGGCGTCCAGCCAGACGACCTCGTCGTCCCCGCCGGCGTAGAGGAAGCGGCGGCCGCCCGGAGAGGTGCCGCCGCCGGCCGCCAGGGCGCGCCCGAGCCGCAACCCGCGGGCGGGCGAGGGCAGCGTCCACGTGTCGAGCACACGGTCGTCGCCGCGGTCCAGCACGGACACAGTGGAGCCCGCAGCGGCGTACACCCGCCCGTCCGGCCCGAGCGCGAGGCTCGCGAGCCCGCCGCCGGCCGGAATCCGCACCACCCGCTCGATCGCCATCGTCGCGGCGCCGGCGTAGGCCAGCGACCCGGAGGCGGTGTCCAGCACGACGATGTGCTGCCCGTCCGCGGCCAGCGCGTGCCCCTCGGCGGGCCCGTGCCCGAACGGGTCCGGCAGGTCGAGGCAGTACGCCCACCGCTCGGTCAGGTGCAGCACGTGGACGAACGCGTGCACGTGGCTGCGCGTCCCGCCGAGCAGGTTGCGGGTGTGCTGGTGCTCGGGCTGGTGGGTGTAGAGCGTGTAGAGCGTCTGCCGGTCGGGGGAGTGGACGGCCTGCCGGCCGCGGCCGCGCATCCGCTCCTCGGCGCCCGCCGGCACGGCCTGCTTGTCCCTGGTGAGCAGCGGGTACAGCTTGCCGTCGGCGAAGTCGAGCAGCCGCACGCGGTAGTGGTCGGGCTTGCCGGCAGGCAGCCAGTCGAGCACGAACAGCCCGGTGCGGTCGGAGGTGAACGCGTCCGGCTCGACGCAGCCGGGCAGGTGGAACTTCTGCGGCAGGGACCCGGTCGTCACCAGCAGCGACGAGGTGGTGCGGCCGGTGGGCGGCTCGGTCGCGGGCGTGGTGGCCAGCACGCACGCGTCACCGGACTCGGCGACCACCCGGGGCACCCATCCACCCCCGAACTTGTGCTCCTGGAGGGATGCCCCGGTCGCCGCGTCCAGCCGCCGCAGGCCGTCGTCGTCGGCGACGTACACCGCCCGGCCGTCCCGGCTCGCGGCCGACCGCGCGCCGATCGGGCGGGTCTCGCCGCCGCTGAGCCGGACGACGCCGTTGCGGCTGCCGGCCAGCAGCACCTCGGGCACCGGCGCGGGTCCGGCGGCGGCCGGCTTGGGCTCGCGGCAGCCGGCCAGGGCGGAGGCGGCGAGCACGCCACCGGAGAGCGTGAGGAACGAGCGGCGTGTGGTCATGCCCGGTCGACACCGCGGATCGCATCGGGGTTCCCGGAACCCTTTCGCCGCGAGCGGTGTCAGTGCAGTGTCGGTGCGACGAAGGAGCCGGGGCTGAAGGCCATCGAGATCGACGACGCCACGGCGGTGAGCCGGGCACGGGAGGGCGACCTGGGGGCGTACGAGCTCCTGGTCGCCCGCTACACCGTGCCCGCGCACCGGGCCGCGGTGCTGCTCGGCGCGGGTGACGACGCCGACGACGTGGTGCAGGAGGCGATGGTGAAGGCGTACCGGCAGTTGTCGCGCTACCGCGGCGAGTCCGGCTTCCGCCCGTGGCTGCTCGCCATCGTCGCGAACGAGACGCGCAACCTGCACCGTTCCCGCCGGCGTCGCGACGGCCTCGCGCTGCGCGCCGTGTCCGCGACCGAGCCGCTGCCGGACGCGCCGGACCCGGCCGACACGGTGCTCGCCCGCGAGCGGCGCGAACGGCTGGTGGCCCGGCTGCGGCTGCTCGGGCAGCGCGACCGCGACGTGCTGGTCTGCCGGTTCCTGCTCGACCTCAGCGAGCAGGAGACGGCCGCCGCCCTCGGCGTCGCCAAGGGCACGGTCAAGTCGCGGACGGCCCGGGCCCTCGCCCGGCTTCGCGAGCAGCTGGCGCAGGAGGTGCCCGATGCCTGAGCGCGACGACGAGCTGATCGCGGAACTGCGCGAGCTGGACACCTGGCTGGCCGTGCCCGACGCGGCCGACCAGCGCGCCGCGGTGCGGGCCAGGCTGGCGGTTCCCGTACGCCGGAGCCGGTGGAAGGTCTTCGTGGCCTCCGCGGCGGCCGCGCTCGCGGTGACCGTCGTGGCCGTGGAGCCCGCGCGCGCCGCCGTGACCGACGTGGTCGTCTCGGTGCTGCACATCGCGGGCATCGAGGTGCGCCGCTCGGACGATGCGGCCGCGCCGAACCCGCGGCCCAGCCCGCTGCCCTCGACCGGCGAGGTCACCCTCGAGCAGGCCGAGCAGCGCGCGCCCTTCACCGTCCTGCTGCCGGCCGACCTGGGCGCCCCCGAGCGGATCGAGCTCGCCGACCCGGACGAGACCGGATCGCCGCGGGTCGTCAGCGCGCTCTATCGCGGCGGCACGGTGCGGTTCGACCAGTTCGCCGGCTCCGCGGCCATGTTCTTCAAGCAGGCGGCGCAGGCCGAGTGGGTGGAGCTCGGCGGCGCCATGGCGGTCTGGCTGCCCGGCCCGCACACGCTGACCTACGTCGACCGCGCCGGCAAGGAGCGCACCGCGACCGCCCGGCTCGCCACGCCGACGCTCATCTGGGAGAAGGGCAGCGTGACGTACCGCCTGGAGGGTTTCACCGACCTCGCCGAGGCGCGCAAGGCCGCCCTGTCGCTGGGCTGAACCGAACCGGCACGTCCCCGCAACCACGCAAAGCATCGACGGAAGTACGCTGAGTGTCGTCGTAGCCCCCGTCCTGGAGGACACGCCATGACAATGACCGCACCTCAGCAAGTGCCGGATCTGCAAGGTACGGATCGGACGCCGTGCCTGGTGATCGACGTCGACGTGGCCCGCAAGCAGTACGACCGCATCGCGAGCGCCTTTGCCGGGGCGCACGTGCACTACGCCGTCAAGGCCAACCCCGAACTGCCCCTGCTCGAAGCGCTCGTCGCCGCCGGATGCCGGTTCGACGTGGCGAGCCGGGCCGAGATCGACCTGTGCCTGGCGGCGGGCGCGGCCTCGGGCGATCTCAGCTACGGCCACCCCATCAAGAAGAGCGAGGACATCGCGTACGCGTACGACCGCGGGGTCCGTCTGTTCGCCTTCGACAGCGAGGGTGAGCTCGACAAGATCGTGAAGCACGCGCCCGGGTCCTCGGTGCTGTGCCGGGTGCTCGCGTCCAGCGACGGGGCCCGGTGGCCGCTGTCGCGCAAGTTCGGGTGCGTGCCCGAGATGGCCGCCGAGCTGCTCAAGGTGGCCGCGCTGCGCGGGCTCGACCCCGCCGGGGTCGCGTTCCACGTGGGCTCGCAGCAGCTGCACCCCGACCGCTGGGAGCCCTCGATCGCGACGGCCGCGTGGATCTTCAAGGTGCTCGAGCAGTCGGGCATCACGCTGCGGATCCTCAACGCGGGCGGCGGCTTCCCGGTGTCCTACCGCTCGCCCGTGGCGCCGATCGACTCGTTCGCCGACGCCATCCACGCCGCCGTCCGCCGGCACTTCGGGCACCTCGCCCCGTCGCTCATGATCGAGCCCGGGCGGTACGTCGCGGCGCCGGCCGGCGTGCTGCACACGCAGGTCGTGCTCGTGGCCCGCAAGTCCTACGACGACGAGGCGCGCTGGGTCTACCTCGACGTCGGCCGCTTCGGCGGGCTCGCGGAGACCGAGGACGAGGCCATCCAGTACGAGCTGTCGACCACCCGGCAGGGGCCGAGCGGCCCGGTGATCCTGGCGGGGCCCACCTGCGACAGCGTCGACATCCTCTACCAGCACGCCCCGTACGATCTCCCGCTGGACCTGGCGGCCGGCGAGGTGATCCGCATTCACGGGACCGGGGCCTACACGGCCACGTATTCGTCGGTGGGCTTCAACGGCCTGCCGCCGTTGCGGACGGTCGTCTCCTAGATCCGCCCCGGAGGCCGCCGGCGGGTGCCCGCCGGCGGCCGGTTCCGTAGCCGTCACGTGCGGGACGGCATCCGGTCCCCGCGGCGACACCCTCCCTTGCGAGGGTGCTGCGGTGCTCAAGGATCGGAGTCTGTCCGCCTCGCGTGCCGCCGGGTTCGCCGGGTCCTGTCTGGTCATGCTCGGCGGGCTGGGCGCGGGCGCGCTGCCGGTGGGCATCCCGTTTTTCGCGGGCCTGGAGCACGTACGGATCGGGCTCGTCGGCGTCTACAGCGGCCTGGCGCTGCTGCTGCTCGCCTGGTGGTGGCACGGGCGGGCCGGCCGCGCCGAGGACGTCCGCGCCACGTGGGCGACCCTCGCACTGTGGGCCGCGCCGCTGCTGGTCGCGCCGCCGATGTTCAGCCGCGACGTCTACAGCTACCTGGCCCAGGGCGTGATGCTCGGCGAGGGCTACGACGTCTACCGTGCGGGTCCGTCCGCGCTGGGCGGCTTCTTCGCCGACCAGGTGCCCGAGATCTGGCAGCACACCCCCAGCCCGTACGGGCCGGTCTTTCTGCTGGTCTCGAGGCTGGTGACCGCCCCGATCGGCGGTCACCTGCTCACCGGCGTCCTCGCCATGCGGCTGCTCGCCGTCGCGGGTCTGGCCCTGATCGCCTCCGTGCTGCCGGTCCTCGCGCGATCGGCCGGGGTCCGGCCGTCCGCCGCGCTGTGGCTCGCCGTGCTCAACCCGCTCGTGCTGATCCACTTCGTCGGCGGCGCGCACAACGACGCGCTGATGGTGGGGCTGCTCGCCGCCGGTCTGGCCGCCGCGGTCCGCCGGATGCCGATCGTCGCCACGCTGCTGGTGGTGACCGCCGCGCTGGTCAAGGCCCCGGCGGCGCTGGGCCTGGCGGCGGTCGCGGTGATCTGGGCCGCGCGGCTGCCCGGCCGGCTCCCGCGGCTGCGCGCCTGCGCGGCGGTGGGGGCGACGGCGGCGGCCGCGACCGGGTTGCTGACGCTGATCGCCGGCACCGGGTACGGCTGGATCACCGCACTGGACACCCCGATCTCCCCGCAGAACCTGTCGCTCACCGGCGTGCTGGGCCGCTGGACCGCGACCCTGCTGCGCGACGACGGCGTCGGCGACGTCTTCGTGATCGGCTTGTGGCGCTGGCTCGGCGTGCTCGCCACGCTGATCGTCGCCGGTCTCGTGTGGACGTGGCTGGGCCGGCTCGGGCCGCTCTACGGCCTCGGGATCGTGCTGATGGCCGTCGTCGCGTTCGGCCCCGCGCTGCGCCCCTGGTACGTGATCTGGGGCCTGGTGCCGCTGGCCGCGGCCGCCGGGCAGCGCTGGGTCCGCCGCCTGCTCGCGGCGGTGTGCGCGGTGCTGGCGCTGGTGGTGCTGCCCGACGGTTTCGCCGCCGACCTCTCCCGCTTCCTGCTCGCGACGCTGGGCGCGCTCCTCGGGACAGCGGCCTTCCTGGGCGTACGCCTGGCGGCCGCGCCCGCCGTGCACAGGCTCGCGACGGCGAGGGCGTCCCGGTGAAGCGCCTCCACGTGCTGATCGTGGTCCTCGCCACCGTGGCCGTCGGCGTCTTCCTCGTGACGGTGCCGACCTTCCGCGAGTTCTTCGACCTGGGCGTCTACCGCGGCGCCGTGCGCTCGTGGCTGCTCGACGGCGGCGCTCTCTACGACTACCTCTACCAGGACACCCAGTACGGCTTCACCTATCCGCCGTTCGCCGCGCTCGTGCTCAGCCCGCTCGCTCTGACCAGCTGGCCCGTCGCCGTCGGCCTGAGCATCCTCGCGAACGCCCTGGCCGTGGCCCTGCTGCTGCGCTGGTTCCTGGTGCCCGTGGTGCGCCGCCACCACTGGCCGGTGCCGTTCGTCTGCGCGCTCGGCTTCCTGGCCGTGCTGGTGTTCGAGCCCGCCCGCGACAGCTTCAGCTTCGGCCAGGTCAACCTCGCCCTGCTCGCCCTCGTCTGCGCCGACCTGCGCGGCCTGCTCGCCGGCCGCCGCTGGGCCGGCGTCGGCATCGGGCTCGCCTGCGCGATCAAGCTGACCCCCGCCGTGTTCATCGGCTACCTGCTCGTCACCCGCCAGTACCGCGCCGCCGCCGTCGCCACCGGCACCGCAGCCGGCGCCACCCTGCTGGCCTTCATCCTGGCCCCCGCCACCTCCGCGCAGTTCTGGCTGGGCGCACTTTGGGACACCGGCCGCGTCGGCCGCCTCGAGTACGTCTCCAACCAGTCGCTGCGCGGCGTCGCGGCCCGCCTGGACCTGCCCTCCGCGTGGTGGCTCGCCGCCGCCGCGTTCGTGCTGGCCGCCTGGTTCCTGCGCGTACGCCGCGGCGGCCGCCCCGACCACGTCGCCGGTTTCGCCGTCACCGGCGTCGTGGCGTGCCTGATCAGCCCCGTCACCTGGGTGCACCACCTGGTGTGGCTGCTCCCGGCCCTGTTCCTGCTGCTCGACGCCGCCCTGCGCGCCGGTTCCCGCCGCGCACTGGCCGCGCCGGCCGCCGTCTACGTCGTCCTGAGCAGCAGCGTCGTCTGGCTGTGGTGGGCCGGAGCGGACGGCCTCCCGGCTGCCCTCGGCAGCAACACGTACGTCTGGGTCAGCCTCGGCCTGCTGTTCGCCGTCCCCTTCCGTGCAGCCGTCGCTCCCGGCCCGCTCGCTCGGGCCGACGCCGGGTGAGCGCCTCGTCTTGTACGCAGAGTTCCGATTCGCTTTCGCTTGGTGGCGGGGCGGACGGGGCGCCGGTCAGGCTGCTCTCCAATCACGGAGTGGCGACCTCGAGTGTGGTCATCGCCGGACTGGTGCGGGTCTACATCGTGCACCGGACGCGGTTGCGCCGGCACCCCAGTGATCCGTACGGACCTGAAGCGACGACCGACCGCGTATACCCGCGGTACGACGGCCGTTTCCCACTGCGACCGCCTTCCAGGCCGAGCGCGGGGCGTCGGCGCGGGCGGCAGCCCGGACGACGGGACTGATGGGCGGCCGGCACGCATCGCACCGTCGTGCGGTCCGTGGAGCGTGACCGGGACGGACATCGCCGGGTCGAACTCTGCGGTGGCGGCGCGGCGCGTCGACGGCCGGCGCCGACACCGCCGACGACCGCGAGGCGGCGGCGTGAGCACGGTGGACGGCTCCGCCGTGCTGGCGGACCGGGAACGAGGTGCTCGTCCGGTCCGACCAGATGGCGATGATCTTTGGGTATCCGACGGAGCGCTGCGGCTCACGCCCGAGACGCTTCACCCCGCCGAGCGCGAGGGGATACCGAGGCGGTCGACGCGGCGTGGAACCAGTGCCGTCGGGCAAGGTCACATTCCGAGCGGTCCGGCCGCACGGCGGTGTCTACTACGTGCACTGCCACCTCGAGATCCTGACGATGGCGGGCCGCTCGTCGGGAATCTTCGCCTCCGGCCAGGACGTCACCGCGCTCGAGCGGGCGCGGCAGGAGAGCCGCAGGCTGGCCACGCGCAACGCGATGCTGTGCTCCGACGTGGCGGCGGAGGACCTGCTGACCCGCCTGCACACCCGGGACTACTTCACCGACGAGGTCGACCGCGGACGGCGCACCGCGGACGGCGCCCTGGTCGTTGTGGCAACCGAGCCGACGACCCGGCTGCCGGTCGACCTCGCCGACGAAGACCGTGACCGGTTGGCCGCGGCCATCGGCGAGCTGCTGCGTGCCGTCTCCGGGGCCGAGGTGACCTGTGGGCTCGCCGATCCCGGCCTGTGGGGGGTGCTCGTCACCCGGCTCGACGAGCGCGCCGAGGCGCCGAAGTTCCTCGCCGCGCGCCTCGTCGACACGCTGCGGCGGCACCTCTTCAGCGTCCACCAGGAGACGCTCGCCTGAACACCTGGGCGGCCCTGGTCCGCTTCGACGGCGGCGTTTCCGCCACGGGCTTCGACCTGCCGGTCGACGGCGAGCACGCGGCACGCGAGGCGCGTCGCAGCGCCAGTGCCGTCCACGTTCTGCAGGAACCGCTGCAGGACGGCGAGCCGACCGACCGCTGCCGTGCGCGCGTCCTGCGCGCGGTGTCGGCGAACAGCTTCGCGCTGTACGCGCAGCCCATCGTCGACCTCGGGCTCAACAAGGTCACCCGGCACGAGATCCTGCTGCGGGTGCGCGGCGAGAACGGCGAGATCACTGCGCCCTGGGCCTTCCTTGACATGGCCGAACGCGTGGGCGAGATCCTCGCCGTGGACCGGTGGGTGATCGACCATGCCCTCGAACTCGTCGGCCAGGGCGCGCAGACCTCGCACTACCAGGTCAACATCTCCGGCAAGTCGCTGGCCGACCCGGGCCTGCTCACCTATGTGACCGAGGCGATCCAGCGGCACGGGGTGAAGCCGGACTGCCTCACCTTCGAGATCACCGAGACGGCGCTCATGGAGAACCGCAACGCGGCGCTGGCCTTCGCCACCGGCATCCGGCAGATGGGTTGTCACCTCGCGCTCGACGACTTCGGGACCGGCTACGCCGCGCTCGCCTACCTGAAGCACTTCCCGGTCGACCTGGTCAAGATCGATGGGACGTTCGTCGTTCACCTCGTCCGGTCGCCGACCGATCAGGCCCTCGTGTCCAAGCTGGTGGAGCTGTGCCACACGCTGGGCATCCGCGTCGCCGCCGAGTGCGTGCCCGACCGCGAGACCGTCGAGCTGCTGCGCGGCTACGGGGTCGACTTCGCCCAGGGCTACCGGTGCGGTCGGCCGGTGCCCATCACGGCGAGCCTGCCACCGGAGACCCACAGCATCGAACTCGAGCTCCGCTTCCCGCCCCGCCGTACGGCAACGGGTTGACGGTCACCCGCCCAGCGCGTCGCAGGCCGGAACGATACCCGCAAGATCGCGGCAACTTTCGCCGCGTACGGTTGCCGACCGTGAACCCCGTCGTGGAGGTCGATGACCTCACCAAGTCGTTCCCCACCGCCGGGGGAGACGCCGTGCCCGTGCTGCGCGGCATCAGCCTGCGGGTGCCGCCGGGCGAGTTCCTGGCCGTGGTCGGGCCGAGCGGCTCGGGCAAGTCGACCCTGCTCTACTGCATGTCCGGGCTCGAGGCGGCGACCACCGGCCGCGTCCGCATCCTCGGCCGCGACACCGGCACGCTGAGCCGCGGGGCGATTGCGAAGCTGCGCCGTGACCACCTCGGGTTCGTCTTCCAGACGTACAACCTGATCCCGTCGCTGACCGCGCGGGAGAACGTCGCGCTGCCCGCCCGGCTGGCGCGGCGCCGCATCGGGAGCGCCGAGGTCGACCACGCGCTCGCCGAGGTGGGGCTGGCCGAGCGCGCCTCCTACCGGCCGTCCGCGTTGTCGGGCGGGCAGCAGCAGCGGGTCGCCATCGCGCGCGTTCTCGCCGTACGCCCCGATGTGGTTTTCGCCGACGAGCCGACCGGTGCGCTCGACACGGAGTCGGGAGCCCAGGTGCTCGATCTGCTGGCCGGCGTCGCGAAGCAGGGGGAGGGCCGCTCGGTCGTGATGGTGACGCACGACCTCGAGGCGGCCGCGCGGGCCGACCGCGTTCTGGTGCTGCGCGACGGCGTCATTCACCGCGAGCTGTCGCACCCGCGCGCCGACGACGTCTTCGCCGCGGTCGCCGGAGCGTCCTGACGTGCTGCGCCTGATCCTCAGCGACCTGGTCGCGAACGCCCGCATCTGGCTCGGCGCGCTGCTCGTCGCGGCGGCCACGGCAGCGGTGGGCGCGGTCGTGGCGAGCGACATCCAGACGGCGGTCGCCGTCGGCGGGTCGGAAGCCCTGGCCCTGTACGGCATCAGCGGCACGGTGGCGGCTTTCACCGTCATCACCGCGCTGATCGTGGTCGGTGCCGTCACCAACCTCACGGTCACCCTGCAGCAGCGCGGGTACGCCCTCTGGCAGCTCGTCGGCATCCGGCCCGGCCTGGTGCGCCTGGTCGTGACGACCCAGCTTCTCCTGGTGTCGCTCCTCGGCAGTGCGGCGGGCTGCCTCTTGGCCGTCCCGATCCTCGAGCCCCTCTTCCGGTACGCCTTTGCAGGCTCGCCGGGACTGTCGGCGCTCAGCCCGGCGTTCGGACCGGCCGGCGCCGTGCCCGTGGTGCTTTTCGTGACCTTGGTCGTCACCGTCGGCGGCTTCCGCGGTGCCAGACGTGCCGCGCACACCGCTCCGCTGCAGTCGCTGCGGGACACCGAGCTGCCGGACCGCCGCATGACCGTGGGCCGTTGGGTGGGCGGCCTGGCCACGTTGGCGATCCTCGCCGCCGTCGTGGCGCGCCTGCCCAGCACCGGCCTCGACACGATCTCGGTTCCGCTGATGCTGATCGCGCCACTGACCGCCGGGGTGCTCGCCGCGTTCGGCCCGCTCTTCCTGGCCCGGCTCGTGCGCGGGTGGACGTCGGTCGTCCCCGCCTCCGCCTCCGCCGCCTGGTACCTGGCCCGCAGCAGCACCGCCGCGAACGTCGGCCGCAGCACCGCCACGATCAGCCCGCTGATGGTCGCGATCGCGCTGGCCGGCGGCCTCTACGCGGCGAACGGCGCGGCCGGCGCGGGCTCCGGCGACCTGACCACGGGCTCGGTCGTGCTGCTCGTAGGCGGTCCGCTGCTGCTGGCCGTCCTCGGCGCGGTGGCGACCATCTTCATGTCCAGCCGTCGCCGCGAGCGCGAGTTCGCCCTGATCGTCGCCGCCGGCGGCACCCCGTCCGTGGTCCTGACCGCCGCCGCGGCCGAGGCCGTCATCTACGTGGGCACCGCCCTGCTCCTCGGCGCGGCCGCCGTGGCCACCGCCACCGTGATCGGCGCCTGGGTCGCCCACTGGTCGTCCGCCGGCGTGCTGCCCTCCCTCACCGTCGCGGCGCTCAGCCTGATCCTCGTGCTGGCCGCCACGGTTCTGCCCACGCTCGTCGCCCTGCGCCACGAGATCCCGCGCGTCCTCGCCCCCGAGTGAGGAGGCGCGGCGCGGTGCCGGCCATGGGCCGTCGGCGCGCCGCTGCTCCCGCGCCGCTGCTCCGGATCCGCGGCTCCCGCGCCGCCTCACGGAGTCCGGCCGGCTTCGGCGGGGTGGAACGGCACGGCCGGCTCGCGTACCCGACGTGTGCGGTGCGATCCCGGTGATGGCCTATTGGCGTGGGTGGTAGAGGTTGCGACGCGGATGTTGGTCGGGGTCGACATGCGGCGGAGGGATGAACTCGGGCCGCCGGTCGGCGCCGAGGCGGATCTGCCAGCCCGCGGTGGAGTGGTGGATCAGGCGGTGGTGCCGGCGGCACAGCAGCACCAGGTTCCTTATGTTTCCGTAGTTGGCAAGGTCGATGTATGCCAGCTGCTAGCACCCACCCGGCAGTGACAGGCCGGGAGTACCTGCGGGTCAGTCAGGACCGGTCCGGGCGTGAACGGTCACCGGAGGAACAGCACCAGGACCATGTGGGCGTCGCAGCCGAGCGCGGTTGGACGCTGGGTGCGCCGTACCGGGACATTGGATCGGCGTCGCGGTACGCGGCCAAGGCGCGTGAGGGCTTCGACCGGCTGATCGCTGATCTGGAAGCGGGTCGGTTCGGCGCGGACGTGCTGTTGTTGTGGGAGGGGTCGCGCGGCTCGCGGCGTACCAACGAGTGGGTGCGGTTGATCGAGCTGTGTGAGGACCGCGCGGTGAAGATTCTCATCTTCACCTATGAGCGGTTGTTCGATCCGGCCAACCCGTACGACCGGGCGGATCTGCTGGAATTGGCGATCAAGAGTGAGCTGGCGTCGGCGGAGACGTCGAAGCGGACGCGCCGGGCGGCGGCCGCGACGGCTGCGGCTGGGCGTCCGGCGGGGCGGTGCCCGTACGGCTATCAGCGCCGCTACGACCCGGTCACCCGCAAGCTGGTCGAGCAGGTCGAGGAGCCGTCGGAGGCGGCGGTGGTCCGGGAGCTGTTCGAGCGGCTGCAGGCGGGACACTCGCTGCGCTCGGTGGAGCGTGACTTCCGGGAGCGGGGTATCCGGACGCGGACCGGTTTGGTGTTCAGCTCGCAGCATCTGCGGTCGCTGGCGATGAATCCGACCTACAGCGGTCAGCGGGTCCACGATCCAGGACGGTTGTCGGGGCACACGTTGTCGGCGCACGCGACGTTCACGGAGGCGGTGTGGCCGGCGTTGGTGACGCGGGCGGTGTTTCTGGCGGTGCGGCGCAGGCTGACCGCGCCCGAGCGGGTGACGACGCGGCCGGGCCGGGCGGTGCATCTGCTGTCGATGATCGGTGTGTGTGATGTCTGCGACGGCCCGATCGCGGCCCGCAACAGTGATCGGGGCCGCGAGTACGTCTGTCACCGTAAGAGCTGTGTGCGGATCGGTTACGACGAGCTGAACACGTTCGCGGAGGCGGCGATCATCGACTACCTGTCGAGGCCGGAGAATCTGGCGTGGCTGAACATTGGTGGCGACGACGATGCCGCGCTGCTGGCCGTGCGTGATCAGGTCGCGGAGATCCAAGCGGAGCTGGACGATCTGGCCGATCAGGTGGGAGCCGGGCAGATCACGGCGGCCCTGGCGGCTCGGGCGGAACCTGCGATCCTGGCCCGGCTGAAAGCGGCGCAGGCGCGGGAGGCCGAACTGACCACTCCGGCACCGCTGCGCGATTTCCTGACACCGGGTGCCGACGTCGTCCGGCAATGGACGGCGGCGCCGATGCCCGCCCGCCGGGAGTTGGTGCGGTTGCTGTTCTCCCCGCAGGCTTGTGGCCAGCTACGGGTGCGCCGGTCACCGTCGAAGGGTCACCGCCGTCCGGTGGAGCAACGGGTGTGGTGGAAGACCGCCGATTGATTTCTGCGAGCCTCCGCGACGGGCGGGCACCTGGTCTGTCAGGTGCCCGCTGCGCGGTCTGTCAGGGTGATTTGCGGTGCGGCGTGAGTAGTGCGGCGACGGTGTCGCGCTGGTCGTCGGTGAGTGCCGGCCATTGGTCCACGGCGGCGGCGACGTGGGACATGTAGTGCCGGTCGCGTAGTGCGCGGCGTAGGCGTTCGGTGGGTGGGTCATCGCCCGGGCGCGGCCGTGCGATGGCTGCGAGCTGGGCCGTCCGGTCGGTCGGGCGGTCTGGGTCGGTGTCGGGGCAGGTGGTGTCAGGGTCCGGCGTGATGGTGTCGGGTGGCGGTGCACCGTGCGTCGCACGGCTTAGTCGTGCGGCATCACGGCGTGAGGCCATTTCCCTCCTGGGTGAACGGTCACGACGGCGGGTCTGGTGGTCAGGATCATGACGGTTCTCCTTCGGTGATCGATCCGGCTCGTCGTGGGCCGGGAGCTTCGTTGATCGCCCTTCGTGTTCTGACAGCCCGCGCGCGAGGCGCAGACCCCGGTGGCGATCGGGTTCATGCGACGTTCCGGTTTCGGGCGGTGATAGCGGCGCTCAGCGCTGCCAGCGGCAGCGTCGGGCCGGGGTGGTGGTGCAGCCACCACACCGGTCCGGCCGGGTCGTCCGGCGCCGGTGCGAGGCTGCGGGCGGGCGCGGGCCGTCTGGACGGTGGTGCACGGCGGTGGCGGCCGGGTAGCCGATGTGGGCGTCGCTGAGGGCCTCGTGCAGGTGGCGTTCCCGGGCGGTGCTGGGCAGCCAGAACAGCACCGGCCACAGGTTCCCGGTGACGCGGGCGAGCCGGTGGTAGCCGTCCATCTTGTCGACCAGCCGGGTCAGCGGTTCGGTGCCGGTGTCGTATTCGAGGAAGAAGGCGGTGGTGCCGTGCCGGTCGGTGAGGATGCCGTGCCCGTCCGGGCGCACGCTGGGTCGGTAGGCCAAGGCGGTGGCGTTGACCCGCTCACCGGCCGCGGTGGTGATGAACGCTCCGGGCTGTTGGCAGCGGGCGGGCGGCCACCAACGCTGCAGTTGGGCGTCGGGGTGGGCGCGGGCGTGTGCGGCCAGGCGGGTGAAGAAGTCGTTGACGCCGAGCAGGTGGGGCAGGTTGGCCCGGTTGGTCAGCTGCCAGCGTCGTTGCCGTGCCGCGTCGCGGCGCGGGACCGGCTCGCCGCGTTGGGCGGCGATCACGTCGGCACCTAACTGGGCGAGCAGCCAGTGGTACGGCCACGAGCCGCCGTCCGGGCGTTGCGGCCGGAACCGGTCCACCACCCGCCAGGCGAGCAGGGCGCGCAGGCGTCGTTGGGCGAAGTTGACCGACGGGAACAGCGCGGCGGCGATCTGCTCGGTGGTCAGCACGCCGTGGTCGGCCAGCCAGCCGAGCAGGATCAGGTCCCGGCCGGTCAGGGCGGACTGCACCCGCAGGATCGGCTCAGTCACCGGCACCACCGCCGGCATCGGCGCGTCTCCCCCACTGGGGGACCCCTGACAGAGGGTCAGTCGCGGCAGCACTGCGGTCATGGAGGGGTGGTCTGAGCTGCACTGTCAGGCCTAAAAGCGGGTCCGCGTGGGGGTCCTGATCAAACGGGACACCCACGCGGCTACCCGTTGGGACATCCAGCGGGACGGCGGAAACAACCGAACCCCGGCATCGGACAAGGTGCCGGTGACAGAAACGATTCGAGTTCAACAGAGGCTCCGTAGGGCATCGGCGGGCGGTGGACGGCCGACAGCACGTCATTGCCCGACGCCTGAGCAGGCGCAGACCTGATGACTCGCGTTGTGGCCGTGAGGAGCAGGTGCCGACACGCGCGCGGACACGCGCCGCCGACGGCCTGTTGGCCGTGGTGCACGCATCCGGCGCGTGCCGGACACCGGGGCTCAACTCACCGGTGTGGGTGCCTGATTCGGGGTCCGCCCGATCACCGGAGCCGCCCGATGCCAACCAGCCGCCAAACGGTCCTCAGACCCGTGAACCGGCTTGCTCACTTAAGGCTGCATAGGCACGGGTCCCAGCGGACCGGCGACCGGCCACACGGGATACGCCATTTAGGAAACGCCCGCCTGGCCCCGGCGGCCAACCGCATTCACGGCTTCCTCAGATGAAGAACACTTCCGGGGGCAGGTGTTCGCGAGATCCAACCCGTGGCGCATTGGGCATCGAAGCCTGGCAGCGTCCGCCACGGCCTACGGGCCCCGTGCTCGACCTCCCAGCACGGGGCCACGCCGCCAATGGCAACCGCAGGTCACCGCTGGATCATCGCTCGCCATCTCCTGCGAGCGCGGTGGTGCAAGACCCACGCTACGAATCTTGTCTCCTCTTGTATACCTTCGTATCGCCTCGTAGCTGCCGATAGGGGTACGTGACCCACTTCGTAGGTTGGCGATCGTGAGCCAGCGACCGGTACGCACCGACGGGCCCGTGCCCGTCTACGTCCAGATCGCCGACCACATCGAGGAAGACATCAAGGCCGGACGGCTCCAGCCGCACGACCGCATCCCCACCGAAAGCGACATGCACGCCGAGTGGGGCGTAGCCAGAACCACGGCACGACGCGCCGTCAAGCTCCTGCGAGAACGAGGACTGGTCTACACCGTTCCGCAGCGAGGGACATTCGTAAGCCCGAAGTGATCACGACCGTTCGCTAGCGTACGGTTTCCGATGCAGAGTCGGGAACGCCAATTGTGCAGGTACGCGGACGCGAAGCACTCCGGACGCTGCGACGGCGGCCAGCTCGGCGACTCACGTCCGCTAGTCACGATGAGTATCGGGCCGCAGGGCCGAGGATCGCACACATAGCTTTCCTCGAGTGATGGCGCCCCAACGCAAATCTGCGCCGGATGGGCGCCCGAGCGGGATCGCCGAATGCTATTTCATCGACGAGCCCAGCTTGACGGTCCGGCGCTTGAAGGGCACCGGGCCGCCTTCGAGGTGATACAGCGTCAGCGCGTTGAGGTCGTGACGTTCCAGGGAACCGGTTGCCTCGACGACGCCATTCTTCGCGTCCGAAGTGAGGGTGATGATCATTTCGGCGTCGGCGGAGACGACGAGGCCGGGGCTGCGGGTGGCGAAGATGTACTGCCGGCCGCCGCGCAGGTCGCGAAGTTTCGCCACGAGGTATTCCTCGATCCATGGGGCGTGGAGGGCGTCCTCGGGCTGGTCGATGATCAGCGGGTCGGTGCCGTCGGCGAGGGCGATGATAAGGATCGCGGTGCATTTCTGGCCGTGGGCGAGCCGTTCGATCGGCACGTAGCCGTCGTTGGCGTGCTTGCGGAACTCGACCGAGAGACCGTCGTGCAGATCGAGGGTCTGCAGCCGCAGGAAGTCCTCGATGGCGCCCTTCTCCCGAACGTGTTCGAACAGGGTCTCGATGTGCTTGCGCTCGGCACCGGTGGCGGTGCACACGCCGTCGACATCATCGGCGAGGAACGAGCGGACCAGTTTCACCGGCAGGGTCTTCTCGCAGATCATGCGCAGAACTGGGCCACGTAGGTGGGAGCCCTTGGCGATGGCCGTGAGGTCGGCCAGGTAGTCCGAGTCGTCGTTCTCGGAGAGCATCTTGATCCGGACGATGCCGCCCATCAGCTTGTTGAGCGCCTTGATCCGGTCCTCGCGCCGCTTCCGACGCGCCTTGCGCGCCTCGATGAGCTCGGCGATCAACTCTTCCCGGTACGAGGTGGCCGTGGCCAGGTTCGGTACGAGCTCGTCATTGAGTTGGGTGTGCTGCGCGTCGAGCTTCGCCTTCTCGGTCTGGAGTTCGACGAGTCGGGTGCGCAGCGCGGCGAGGCCCTTGTTGTCGACGTCGATGCGGCTGACCGCTTCGGCGAGTTCCCGGTCGAACGTCTGGTACCGCTCGAGCCACTCCTGCCGGATGGCCACCAGCTCCTTGTTCACCGCCAGCAGGGCCTGGGCCAGCTGCGCGTTGGCCGCCTCGATTGCCTCGCGCAACTGCGAGTACGCCGCCTGCGCCCGCTGGTAGAGATCCTGGTTGTCGGCGATGGCGGCCGAACCCCGAAACTTGTCCCCGCCGTCCGTACGGGCGGTGACCTTCAGCTCGGGGATGCCGACGACCGGCTCGAAGAGGGCCTTCTCCGCGCTCCACTTCGCCTGCATCTTGATGGTCTCGCCGTCGAACAGACCGGACAGTTCCGCCAACCGCTTCTCGACGTCCGGCAGGGTCTCCAACCTGGCGCGGACCTGCGCGATCTTGGACTCGAGCGAGCCGATGAGCCGGCCGTTGTCGTTGAGCCGGCCGACCGCGTCCGTTTCCCGGACCTCGAACTCGGTCAGGTCGAGCGCGGCGTCAATGAGCGCCATACGGCCGACCGGCGTCCGGGCGTACTCGATCACCTCACTCTGCGAGAATCCGGTGATCGCGATTCGGCCGGACAGGCCGGTCAGCTGCTCGGTGTCGCCGATGAACTCCGGCTGGGTGGAGCCGTCCTCGAAATACGCTCGGCGCACGAGGCACCGCGCGTGGCCGCGGGTGAGCACGACCTCAACCGTCGAGCCGGAAGTGAGTGCGTACTTGAGCCGGGAGTCGACCTCCTTGCGGACCTGCGGGAAGTCGCCGGTGTCGGTCTGCTGGTCGAGGGCGAACCGCACCAGTTCGATCAGCAGCGACTTGCCGGCGCCGGTCCCGCCGAGCAGGCAGTTGAGGTCGCACGAGAACTGGAACTGCTGCCCGTCGAGGAACCCGCCGTTCACGGTCACCGACTCGATCACCGTGTGCTCCGGCGCTCCGGGCTCGTCTAGGCGGACCCGCAGGGCCGGATCCGCCAGCGCGTGCCGCAGGCCGCACAGGTCGGGACGTGACGCCTTGATCCAGGTCCGGCGGTGGCCGATGCCGTGCAGGACATGCCAGCTCGCGCCTGGGGCAGTGGTGTCGGAGCTGCGGACGACCGCGAGTTCACGCCGGCCGTTGACCCGTGCCTTGACCTTCTCGGCCTCGGTGAGGTCGACGATCTCGACCGCGCCGATGGCGCCGTCGAGCAGGGTTTGGTTGATCCGGTCGGCGACGGCGAGGCGGAGCAGGCCCTTCTCCCGGTCGGCGTGCGCCGGGATCGCCAGGCCGCCCCGGGCGGAAATGATCTTCGCGGTGTCGGCGAAGCCCTTGTCCAGGGCCTTGTGCAGGTCGCCGTGGTCGGCGCGGACAACGCCGAGTTCGACGAGCACGTCCTCGAGGTGCTCCGCCGGGGTGCCCTCCTCCCAGATGGCGAGGAGATGCCCTTCGGCCGTGCTGAGCTCCAGACCGGGCAGCACTACGAGGATCGTGTCGACGGCGGCCTCGGCCATCCTGTCGCACCAGCGAGCCGTGTTGTGGTCAGTGACGGCGATCGCGTGGAGTCCAGCGGCGATCGCCGCGTCGACGATCTCTCGGGGCTCGCTCGCGCCGTAGGTGTGCACGTCGACATCACCCGAGGCCGGCGTGTGGACATGGAGGTCGACAGCCCAGAACCGCGCGGGTCCGTGCTTCGCACCCGCCGGCGATGCCGCCCGGCCGCTCTCCGTTGGTGCCGTTGCTGACGTCAAAGCACTCGCTCCGTGATCATTCGCCGCCGTCTAAGCGTTCGGCTCGACACCCTAACGGTCAGTGAACTGAAGAAGAGGGACGACACTCGCCCATACGTCCGAACAGGCGCCAACCGGATGAAGCCTCACCGGACCATCGGCTCGACCAGGCGTCCGATCCGCCGAGACGTTCCGGCTCGGCGGGGTGGTCGGCCGCACCGGTCAACGACGAGGCCAACCACCCGCACGTTCCGTTACCGAGTCGTCCTTGAGCCCGCCAGTCTTCCGCCGCTGAAGGCCGGCAGTCGCATCGTGTCCAACGGCCGCAGCACCGCGCCGACGCGTCCTTCGATCCGGCGAACGAGACTCACCTCAGTATCCGGGATCACCGGCACCACCATCAGGCGGGTCCAGCGTGCGGCCCGACCGGTCCGTACATGCTCCTGGATACGGTCGTCCACGCCGGCCAGCCCGGACCGGACCGCGCTCCCGACGTATCGGACGGCGTTGTTCGAGTCGGCCGCGATATAGACGGCCGTCACGAACTCCGACCACAGCTTCTCTTCGACGATCTGCAGCAGCGTCGCAGCCGCCGGTACCCGCCGCAGAAGAGCTGGTCCGGCGAGGTCGCAGGCGGTGTCATACGCCTCTGGGCTCAACGCCCGCCCTCGGCGGGTCACTCCTCCTCCCCGCTGCCGTCCAGATCCGCCCGCATCCGATTGGCGCGGCGCCGCGCCAGTCGCCACTCCGAGACGAACTCGGAGACCGCGGTGAACATGTGCCTCATCTCGGGGTCGTCGTAGCCCTTGGTGTCGACCAAAGCCACGCCCTCGTTATCGACGACCTCGTTCACGTCGATCGCCGCGGCGTGCAACTCCTCGAGGTGGTTACGGAACTCCGCGATCGCGGCGGCGAACATGTCCTCGGGGCTCTCGTGCGTGACGCTCTGCTCGTCGGAGATCTCCGCGAGCTCCCGCAGCCGACCGGCCGTCAGCTTCTCGGCCCGCTGGAAGCGCCTGTTCCTGGGCATCGTCCCGTCGGGCAGCTCCTGCGGGTCGCGACCCGCCCGGCCGTCAAGCACGACCTGGCACAGCTGGCGGAGGCCGCCCTCGGACCTCGTCATTTGCCGGAGGATCTGCTGAGGCTCGGTGTTGCTCCCACGCCCACCGAACTCGGAGCGGGTCAGCAGCTGAGTCTTCGCCGCGACCAGGTGGTAGCTGGCGAGCGTCGCAAGCTCTGCGGTGGCCGGGCCGACGCCGTCCACATCGTCGAGTTCGTCTTCCGCTTGGGCCAGGAGGTCGAGCGGCTCCGAGCGGGACAGCTCGACGCTACGCAGGGCCGACCAGCGCCACGCCCGTTCGAGCGCAGAGCGCAGCGCCGTGAGCCGCTTGTCCGCGGGGAAGCCGCGCAGGGCGACCTCGGCCGCGAGTTGCGTGCGGTCGTCGACCTTCGGCCGTGCGCCCGTGAGGTCGATGATCGCCTCGTTGACCGCGCGCGCCTGTCGCGTGTTCGCCTGGGGGTTCAGTGCTCCACAGGCCAGGACCGCGAGTTCGTCGTCGAGGAGATCGTGGTCGCGGTCGGTGCCGTCGACGATGTCGCGGATCTCCTCGGCGGTCATCTCCCCGACGGCCGGCAACAGGTCGCGGTGGTAAAGCTTGTCGACCGCGGCGTTGGCCTTGGCGTTGAGCGTGGTCGCGGTGGTGAAGTTCATCGGCGGTGCCATGTGCAGGTGCGCCACGAACCGCCGGCGGGCTCGGTCGTACTCGCGCGAGGCGTTGAAGTCGATGATGACCCGGGCGTTGGGCATGATCGAGCAGCGGACCTTGCGGGCCTGATCGTCGGTGACGTCCTCGCTGTTGGCCCACTCGGCCAGGTTGCGGTGGAGAGTGAGCGCGCGACGGCTTCCCGGCCGCAGGTTCCAGACCGCGTCCTTGAAAGTGATCCCGAGTCCTTGATGAGCAGCGACGGTGCGGCCGAACCCATCTGTGGACTCCAGGACGGTCACCGGCCCGAGGTCGGTGGTCAGCCGCAGGAAGCTCAGCCATCCCGGGGTCTCGATGCCGCGGTCCTGGATGGACGCGACATGCGGGTTGTGCGCGGCCATGTCGGCGATCCTCGGCGCCATCTGGTCGATCACGTCCTCGGCCGAGTCCATCTCGAAGGTCAGTAGCGGCTGCCCCTCCAACGCCCCGAACCTGGGCATGTTGATCGTGCCGCGGGCGTGCTCGCCCTCGAATCGGATGTTGTCCGGCGACGGCACGATCCGCCACGTGACGACGTCGAACTCGACGTACGTGAACTCGTCCGTGCCGAACCGCTGGACCTTCGGCGCGCGTAGAGCCCGCCGGAGTTCCTGCTGGTCGGCGGCGGCGTGAGCAAGCGCTTCAGCGAGTTCGTCGCTCAGCCCCGCGGCTGTGCCGGCCGCGACGCTCTTGGCGATCACCGCCGTCGACGCGGGTGGGCGCAGCCGCGCGCCAATTAACTGGTGATCAACGATGTCCGAGTCGTCCGCGGAATCCGGCTCGACGGGAGATGTGGAAACGAGTGCCATGGAAGTCCTCCTCGGCGCTGACTTGCTCACCACGATGGTCAGCAGAAGGGCGAGGACCCGGTTCGACACGGCACCGTCTCCCCACCTGTCCCTCTCGGCCGGGTGGCCGTCCAGGGTGTGTGGCGCGTCGCCGACTCACGCTCCTGCAGGGCACCCGCCGATCTGTGACGGGTGGAGCCTTGGCCCGGCCGGGACCTCGAAGGAGATCAAGCGACCGAACTGGAGACGACGATCCAGCGACGTGAACAACTAGCGAGGTAGGCTAGCAGATCCGCTCGCGTGTCACCGTCGATAAAGTTCGGGGCGGCCACACCGCCGCCTAGGGTTCGGTTAGAAGAACGGCCCGATACCTCGAGCGTCAAGCGACCAACAAGCACCGCCGCTGTCTAAAAGCGATCTTCGCTCGTTCCCAACTAGTGAGACCTGTGGTTGTCCAGGCTGGTGTGTCCGCCGGCGGTCCGGGCGGTGATGTGGTGGGCGTCGGTCCACCGTGGCGGGCGGTCGCAGTCGGGGAACGCGCAGCCGCGGTCACGAAGGCTCAGAGCCCGGCGCAGGGGGCCGGTGACGAGCCGGTGGGAGCGGCCGACGTCGAGCACGTGCCCCGCGCCACCGAGCACGGCGGGCAGGATGCGGGCGTCGCAGGCCAGTCGCCGCACCGCCTGGGCCGGCAGCCGTGCGCCGGAGTCGGTGGCGGCTGCGCCCAGGGCGCGAGCGAGCGGATCGTACGCGACGGTGACGGTCAGCTGGGTGGGCTCGCCGCCGCTGTCGGGAAGCTCGCCGGTGCGCAACGCCAGCCGGCAGACGTCGACGAGCGCATCGGCGCGTCGCTGCGCCGGGCGTCGTTCATCCTCGGGACCGGGCGCGCACAGCGGGTCGAGGGCGGCGTGCACGAGGGCCGCATCCTCGACGCCGAGCGTTCCCGAAAGCCGGACCAGCCCGTCGACCGGGGCGGACAGCGTGAAAGCGCGGGCCTGGTGGGCGCGGGCCTCCTGCCGGGCCAGGGCGATCTCGTCGGCGCGCTCGGCGATGTGCGGGGCGACGTGGGCCAGGATGCGTTCGCCGACCCGGCGGAGCTGGTAGGCGGGCAGCCGTCCGGCCATGTCGATCAATGTGGTGGTGGCCTGCTGGACTATCCGGCCGGCCTCGGCCGCGCTCACCTCGTCGAGCTCCGCCAGGCCGGCGGCGACAGTTTCGCCGGTGGCGGCGATCACGGCGGCTTGGGGGACGTCCACCAGGCCGTCGAGCAGGGCCTGCTCGGCCTCGGGCTGCCGGTGCAGGACGTCGGCGCGCTCGGCCAGCCGGCGGGCCGGGATCGGATCGATCGTCAGCCGTGCGCGCAGCCAGCCGGTGGTGGTGCGCTGCCCCTGCCGGGCGGGCAGACCCCTGGCGGTCGCCTGCTGCACCAGCCGGATCTGCAACGCGGCGGCGGCCTGTTCCAGCCGGTGAGCCGCCTGCAGACAGTCGGCGACCTCGTCGTCGGCGAGCGGCCACAGCGGGGCCGCGGCGAGCTTCGCCGCGTCCTGCCCGAGTTGCTGCACAGCTGCCAACATGCGTCCATCTTCGAACACCTGTACGACACTTTTTCCGCGCGGCTTCGCGATGGAGAGATCCATATCCGCCATGTGCAACGAGGGGCAAATGGCAGACCGTGGGCGGCCGAAATTTCCTCGATCGCTCGGCAGGAATTAAGTGAGGCCGGGCGGCAGCTGTCCTGGCGACTGAACGAGTGCCGGTCGGCGGCGGCCGCCCGCAAACCGTCGAGATCGGACCCGCGCGAGGGAGCGCGAGGGAGCGCGAGGCGCGCGAGGGAGCAAGTCCTCCGGCGGCTAGGGTCGCGCCATGACGGCCGGGGACTTCATGGCGACACTGCCGCGCAAGCTGGTCGGCGCGGGCGCGCTCATCACCGACGCCGCCGGGCGGCTTCTGCTGGTGGAGCCCACCTACAAGGACAGCTGGGAGATCCCCGGTGGCGTCGTCGAAGCCGGCGAGGCACCCCGCGCAGCCGTGCGTCGGGAGCTCACCGAGGAGCTGGGTCTGGACCTGCCCGTCGGGGGTCTCCTGGTCATCGACTGGGTGGAGGTTCCGGAACGGCCCGACGGGCTGATGCTGGTCTTCGACGGCGGGGTGCTGGCGCCCGAGCAGGAGGCGCGCATCACGCTGCCCGCCGACGAGCTGCGCAGCTGGCGCTGGTGCACCGAGGCGGAGGCCGCCGACCGGCTGATCCCGAGGCTGGCCCGCCGGATGATCGCGGCCGCGCAGGCACGGGCCGCGGCGGCCACGGTCTATCTGGAGAACGGCTTCAGGTCCTGACGCCGGGGGCGCGCTGCCACCAGAGCGAGAGCCCGACCGCCGTGACGACGAGCAGCGAGGCGGCGAGCACGAACCAGAACGTGATCTCGACGTCCTGCTTGCGCAGGTCGAACTCGCGCGGCAGGTCGGTCAGCACGTCGACGAGCTGGTCGGCGTCCTCGGCGCGGAAGTAGCGCCCGCCGGTGGTGTCGGCGACCTGGGTCAGCGCCTCCTCGTCGATCTCCATGTTGCGTCCGCCGCCGCGGCCGCCGCCCCAGCCGCGGCCGCCGCCGAACGGGCTGTCCCCGCCGATCTGGTCGGCCGTGCAGACCATCGGCGCGGGCTCGGTCGTGCCGAAGCCGATCGTGTAGACGCGCAGCCGCCGGGCCGCCGCCTGCTGTGCCGCGGTCACCGGGTCGACGCCCGTGGTGTTGGAGCCGTCGGTGAGCACCACGATCGTGTCGGGCTCGAAGTCGCCGAGCTGCCCGGGCGCGTCCAGCTCGACACCGGTCTTGGCGACCCGCGGGTTGCTCTCCGCGATGGCGTCGATCGACGTGAGGATCGCCTGGCCGATGGCGGTGCCCCGGGCCGTGCGCAGGGTGTCGATCGCGTCGAGCAGCGAGTCCTTGTCGGTCGTGGGCGCCACCAGCAGCCCCGCGATGCCGGAGAACGCGACCAGCCCGATCCGCGTGCCGTCCTCCTGCTCGCGGACGAACTTGCGCGCCGCGTCGGTGGCGACCGTGAACCGGTTCGGCTCCACGTCGGTCGCGCACATCGAGCCCGAGACGTCGATCGCGAGCAGGATCGAGGTGCTGTTGGACGGTACGGACACCGACGCGTGCGGCCGGGCCAGCGCGAACCCCAGCGAGAGCAGCCCGGCCAGGAACAGGAACACCGGGATGCGACGGCGCCAGGACGTACGGCCGGGAAGCGCGGCACGGATCAGCGCGACGCTCGAAACGGTGATCGCCGCGCGCTTGCGCCGCCGGTTCAGCCACCAGCGGATCGCCAGCAGCAGCGGCACGGCGAGCAGCGCGAGCAGAGCCCACGGCCAGCTGAACGACATCAGACGATCCTTCCGTGCCAGCGGGTGCCGAGCACGGCCCCGAGCAGGAGCAGCAGCAGCGCGGCGCCGGCGAACGGCGCGGTCAGCTCCAGCGGCTCCTTCTTGGCGGTCAGCCGCAGGTCGATCGCCTTGGTGGTGTCGGTGAGCGTGTCCGCGTCGCCGGCCGGCAGGTACGCCCCGCCGGTGGTCTGCGCGACCGTGGTGAGCAGCGACTCGTCGAGCGCCGTGCCCAGCTGGAAGCCGTCCACCTCGACGGTCGCGCCGCGTTCGGTGCCCACGCCGACGGCCTGGATGCGCACCCCCGCGGCGGCCGCGAGCTCGGCGGCGGCCGTCACGTCGGGCCCGCCGGTCTCCTGGCCGTCCGAGAAGATCACGATCGTCGCCGAGGGCCAGTAGCCCAGCTCGGGCGCCGGCGCGCCGTCCTCGGGCAGGGCGACCGGCTTGCCGGTGATCGTGCCGAGCCCGACCAGGATCGCCTGCCCGAGCGAGGTGCCGCCGCCGGCCGACAGCCGTCCGATCGCGGTGAGCGCGGCCTGGTGGTCGTCGGTCGGCGCCTGGGTGAGCAGCGCCTGGTCGCCGAAGACCAGCACCCCCACGTCGACCGTGCCGGGCTGGTCCTCGACGAACTCCTTCGCTGCGGCCTGCGCGGCGCCCAGCCGGGTCGGCGACACGTCGTCGGCGCGCATGCTGTTGGACACGTCGAAGGCGAGCAGCACGGTCCCCGACACCCGCGGCACGGTGACCTCCGCCTGCGGGCGGGCGAGCCCCACGAGCAGGATCGGAAGAGCAATCAGGATCAGCGCGTACGGGAGATGGCGGCGCACCCTCGCGAGGCGGGAAGCCGGGCCGCCGAACCCGGCCGCCGCGAGCGCAGCCGTACGCCGTTTCTGAAGCCGGCCGTACGCCACCACGGCCGCAGCCGTGACCAGCGCGGCGACCGCGAGCAGCGCGGGGTACAGGAAGGTCACCGGCGCCCCCCTCCCGAACGGCGGACCAGGTCGATCAGCGCGGCGAGCAGGTCCTGGTCGG
The DNA here is from genome assembly GCF_051386375.1 of Actinoplanes sp. URMC 104. NCBI lineage: Bacteria > Bacillati > Actinomycetota > Actinomycetes > Micromonosporales > Micromonosporaceae > Actinoplanes > Actinoplanes sp. URMC 104. The sequence continues at coordinate 1,092,399 of NZ_JBPQTO010000004.1, forward strand.
TGGTGATGCGCCGGGCGCTGACCCCGGCCCGGCGCATGCCCTCGGCCAGTTCGGCCTCGCGGGCCCCGGCCTGCTCGGCGAGGCGGCTGCGCAGCAGCGGGTCGCTGGTGTCGACCAGCAGCTGCTCCCCGGTCTCGGCGTCCTCGACCAGGATCACGCCGAGGTCGGGCAGCTCGACCTCGGCCGGGTCGACGACGCGGATCACCACGACCTCGTGCCGGTGGGTGAGCCGGGCGAGCGGCCGGTCCCAGCCGGGGTCGCCGATGAAGTCGCTCATCACGAAGACCAGGCTGCGGCGCTTGGCCGTGGTGGTGGCGGCCAGCCGCAGCATCGCCGAAAGGTCGGTGGTCGTGCCCGGCTTGCCCTTCGGCGTCTCGCGGAGCAGCTCCCGGGTGATGCGCAGCACCTGGTCGCGGCCGCCGCGGGGCGGGATCACCTGGTGGCTGTGGTTGTCGTACAGGATCGCGCCGACCCGGTTGCCGCCGCGCGAGATCAGCCGCGCGACGCTCACGGCCAGCTCGGTGGCCGTGGACTCCTTGCCCGCGCCCCGGCCGAACCGCATCGACGCGGACCGGTCGACCACCAGCCACGCGGTGAGCTCACGGTCCTCGGTGTACTGGCGCACGTACGGCTCGTCGAGCCGGGCCGTGACGTTCCAGTCGATGTGGCGGACGTCGTCCTCGGCGGAGTAGAGGCGCAGGTCGGTGAAGTCGATGCCGGCGCCGTGCCACACCGTGCGGTAGTTGCCCTGCAGCCGCCCGTCCAGGCGGCGGCCGAGCCGCCACTCCAGGCGCCTGAGCAGCTTCTCCGGGGCGGAGGCCATGTCAGCGCCCGCGTCCGGCCGGTTCCGGGATCGCCACGTTGGCCAGCACCTTCTGCAGGATCACGTCGGCGGTCACGTCGTCCGACAGCGCCTCGTAGGAGAGCACGAGCCGGTGCCGCATCACGTCCAGGGCCAGGTCGGTCAGATCTTCCGGTACGACGTACTCGCGGCCGCGGATGAACGCGAGCGCGCGGGCGGCGAGCACCAGGCTGATCGAGGACCGCGGGCTGGCCCCGAACGTCACGTACCGCGCCAGGTCGGTCAGGCCGATGCGCGCCGGATCGCGGGTGGCGTGCGCGAGCTGCACCGCGAACTCGATGAGCGACGGGTCGACGTACACCTGGTCGGCCTGTCGTTGCAGCCCGACCAGCGTCTCCGGGTTGATGATGCGCCCGATGACCGCGGCCGGCAGCAGCGCGCGCTCGACGACGACGAACTCCTCGGTGACGCTCGGATAGCCGACGATCACCTTCATCATGAACCGGTCGGTCTGCGCCTCGGGCAGCGGATAGGTGCCCTCGGTCTCGATCGGGTTCTGGGTGGCCATGACCAGGAACGGATCGGGCACCATGTGGGTCTCGCGGCCGATCGTGACCTGGCGTTCCTGCATGACCTCGAGCAGCGCGGACTGCACCTTGGCGGGCGCCCGGTTGATCTCGTCGGCGAGCAGCAGGTTGGTGAACACCGGGCCGAGCTGCACCTGGAACTCGCCGGTCGGCTGGTGGTAGACGCGGGTGCCCACGATGTCGGCGGGCACCAGGTCGGGGGTGAACTGCACCCGGTGGAAGTCGCCGCCGATCGCCTCGGCCAGCGACTTCACCGCGAGCGTCTTGGCCAGCCCCGGCACGCCCTCGACCAGGATGTGCCCGCGGGCGAGCAGCGCGACCAGCAGCCGCTCCAGCAGCAGGTCCTGCCCCACGATGGTCTTCTTGACCTCGTAGAGCACCTTCTCGATCGGCCCGGCGGAGGCGGGCGGGGCGTCGGGCCGGTGATAGTTCATGCGTCCGTCCTCGGATCTCTCACAGTGGTGGGTTCTGCCCGTCGCCCTCACCGGCGCCGACCGCGGCCCCGATGGGGACCGCGAAGCCGATGCCGATGAAGGTGCCGGCGTCGGTCGGGTTCGCGAGCGCCACCACGATGCCGATCACCCGGCCCTGATCGTCGATGAGCGGGCCGCCGGAGCTGCCCGGGTTGACCGCCGCGTCGAACTGGATCAGCCCCGCGATGTCGCCGCCCTCGTCGCGGCTCAGCGTGCGCTCGAGTCCCGAGACGACGCCGCTGGTCGTGGTGGCGGTCAGGCCGAGCGGGTTGCCGATCGCCACCACGGCGTCGCCGACCGCCGCGCCGCCGCCGAGCACAGCGGGCACGAGAGTCTCGGGCAGTTTCTGCGGCTTGAGGGTGGCGATGTCCTGCGCCGCGCTGGAGTTCGCGACCGTGGCCGGCGACTCGGTTCCGTCGGCGTACGCGACGGTGATCGTGCGTGCTTCCCGCACCACGTGGAAGGCCGTGAGGATCGTGCCGTCGGCGTTGACGATCACGCCGGTGCCGCTGTCGTTGCCGGCTTTGATCAGCACGACCGAGGGCCGCAGCGCCTGGTAGACCTCCGACACGGTGAGCGGCGCGCCGGAGGCGGACGGCGAGGCGGAGGGCAGCGATCGGGCCGGTGCGTCCGCTTCGTCCCCGCCGGGCCACAGCACCACGGCCGTGATCGCGAGCGCCCACACCGCCACCGCCGCGATGGCCAGCTTGCGCCGCAGCTCGGCGCGCTTCCACCAGGGCGGGGGCTTCGGCTCCACGGCCTCCGGGGGCGGGTCGCCGCCGCCGGCGGGACGGAGCACCTCCATCTCCATTCATCGACTGTAGGAGCGATTTCCCGAAGTTGGCCCGGGGCCGGGTCAACGTTGCGGTCGTTGTCCGTTTCATCCCGCCCGGCGCGGGCATTGCGCCCGTATGAGCCAGGCCGCCGTGCACACGCGCCCGCACACCCGGCTCGCGCTGGCGGGGTTCGGCGCGGCCGTTTTCGTGGCGGCCGCGATCGGCGGGCTCGGAGTGGCCGGCACCAGCGCCGAGTACAACGGCCTGCGACAGCCCTCGTGGGCGCCGCCGTCGGCGGTGTTCGGGCCGGTCTGGACCGTGCTCTACGTGATGATCGCGCTGGCCGGGTGGCTGGCCTGGCGGCGCGTGGGGTTCACGGTGCCGCTGTGGCTGTGGACGGCGCAGCTCGTGCTCAACGCGATCTGGACGCCGCTGTTCTTCGGCGCCGGTCAGTACGGGCTGGCCTTCGCGGACATCGCGGTGTTGTGGCTGCTCATCGGCGCGACCGTGGTCGCCTTCCGGCGTGTGCGGCGGCCGGCCGCGGTGCTGCTGCTGCCGTACTGGGCCTGGGTCACGTACGCCTCCGCGCTCAACCTGAGCATCTGGCAGCTCAACACGTGAGCGTGCCAACTTGGGTCCGCAGACCTTCCTAAGTGGCCCGATGTCACCGCATGATGATCGCGGGGACACTATGAGTGAAACTGGGCTACCGCAGAGTGTGTTGACCGAGATCGGCAGTCCGATCCGGGAGTCTCGGCTGACCGCGGTCGACGAGCTCGCCCGGATGGCGTGGGGCGCCGACCTCGCCATGGCCGCCGCCGCACGGCGCGCCCTCCAGCAGCTCATGGAGGACGACAGCCGCAGCGTCTCGGCCGCCGCAGCCGCGGCCCTGGAGCGTACGGCCGTGCGCGTCGACCCGGACCGCATCGACTTCGGCGTGGTCGCCGCCGAGACCCCGCGGCTGGTCGCCGACGTGCGCGTCGACGGGCCGCCGCTGGCCGTCGCGGGCGCCACGGTCACCGTCTCGGGTCCGGGGCTGCGCGCGATGATCCACGACCGCACGCTGCGGATCATGTGGCTGCCGCGCTCCGACTGGCTGGACGGCTCGGTCACCGTCCGCGGCCCGGCCGGCTGGGCCGACGTGCGGGTCACCGGCCAGGTGGCGGAGGCCTCGGTCCCGTTCGCCACGTCGGCGGCCGCGACCGTTTCCGACCAGACCCGGGCGTACGGGACCTCGCGCGGCGCCGAGCCCGAGGGCATGCGGACGTACGACGGGGGCATGGTCGCCGGTGGCTACGGCCCCGCCCGCGTCACCGTGCTGCCCGCGCCTCCTCCGCCCGCGCGCCGCCAGCTCGGCACCACGGTGCTCGTCGCGATCCTGACCACGCTGGTCGTGCTCGGCGGCGCGGGCGTCGCGATGGCCGTGCTCAACGACGGCGGCGGCGCCGACACGCCGCTGGTCGCCGCGCCCACCCAGCCCGTTCCGGCGCAGCCGACGGCGTCGGTCCAGGCCGCCGACCCCACGCCGCAGGTCACGCGGGTCCCGCTCGCCGCGCGGGTCCGCAGCCTCGCCAGCCCCGCCGTGATCGGCACGATCCGCGTCGGCGCCGAGCCCGAGGGCGTGGTGGTCTCGCCCGACGGCCGCACGGTGTACGTGGCCAATCAGGGCAGCCGCATCCTGTCGGTCGTGGACGCCGCCACCCGCAAGGTCACGCCGGTGCAGCTGCGCAACAAGCCGCGGTTCGTGACCACCTCGCGCGACGGCAACACGGTGTTCGTCTCGATGTACGAGGACGACAAGCACACCGGCAGCGGCGTCGCGGTGGTCGACGCCCGCAGCCGCAAGGTCGTGCGCTACCTCGACACCGGCCACATGCCGTACACACTGGCCGTCGCGCCCGACAACCGGCTCTGGGTGCCGATCCACAGCGACGGCCGGCTCGAGATCTTCAGCCCCGGCACGCTGCGGATGGAGGCCGAGCTGCCGGTGCGGCCCAACCCGCACGCCGTGGGCTTCGCCGGCGACCAGATGCGCGCGTTCACCGCCAACCACGAGTCCAACGCGGTGTCGGTGATCGACATGCGCACCAACAAGGTGATCGAGAGCATCGCGGTGTCCAAGGCGCCGCACAGCATCGCGGTCTCGCCGGAGGGGCGGATGGCGCTGGTGGCGGGTTACGAGGCCGACACCGCCAACCTCATCGACGCGGTCACGCTCAAGCGCACCGGGCCGTTCAAGGTGGGCCGCGACCCGCAGAGCGTGGCGTTCTCGGCCGACAGCCGGTACGGGTACGTGGTCAACGAGGGCAGCGGCACGGTGTCGGTGCTCGACGGGCGTACGGGGGCGGTCACCGCCACGGTCCGGGTGGGCGCGAGCCCGCGGACGGTCGGGGTGTCGCCCGACGGCCGGTTGGCGTACGTGTCCAACGGCGGCGACGACACGATCTCCGTGCTGCGGGTGGGGGAGTGAGCCGGCGCGAGGGCGGTGCCGGTGAGGTGCTGGTCCGGCGGCTGTTCGCCGAGCACGGCGCTGCCCTTCTGGCGTATGCGACGAGGCTGACCGGCGACCGTGCGCCGGCCGAGGAGGTCGTCCGCGAGACGCTGGTGCGGGCCTGGTCGGAGCCGGCCGCGCTGAGCGGGGAGCGGGGTGCCGTACGCGCGTATCTGTTCGCGATCGTGCGGGGGGTGGCGGCGTCGCGCGGGCGTGCCGTGCCCGACGGGCCGATGGAGATGCTCGCCGCGATGGGCGCGATTCCGGCCGAACACCGCGAGGTGTTGAACCAGTTGTACTTCCAGGGTCGTGACGTCAAGGAGGCGGCGGCGTCGCTCGGCCTACCGGCCGAGACCGTGAAGTCCCGCAGTTACCAGGCGTTGCGCCGGCTGCGGGAGGCGCTCGCCGGTGAGCCGATGGGAGCGGCCGGATGAGCGGTCACCAGACCGAGCAGCTCGGGGCGTACGCCCTGGGTGTCCTCGACGACGACGAGTGGGCCGCGGTGCACGCCCACGTCGAGGACTGCCCGCAGTGCCGGCGCGAGGTCGGCGACCTGCGCGCTCTGGAGGAACGGCTCGGCGAGATCCCGCCGGAGGCGTTCCTGGAGGGCCCGCCGCCAGACGGCGACGTGCTGCTGCACAGGACCCTGCGCCAGGTGCGCGAGGAGCGGCGCGGGGAGAGCCGGCGGCGTGGTGCGCTGTGGACGCTCGCGGCGGTGGCGGCCGCGCTGATCGCCGTCGCGGCAGGCCTGTTCCTCGGCCGGTCCACCGCCTCCACCGAGCAGCTCGCCGGGCCGCCCGCGGCGGTGAACCCGCAGACGCTGACGGCAGCCGACGCGGCCACCGGCACGTCGGTAAACGTCACGGTGACGCCCGCGGCCGGCTGGGTCCGGCTGCGTGCCACAGTTGCCGGGATTCCCGCCGGCTCGCAGTGCCGGCTCTACGTCGTGGCCCGCGACGGCTCGCGCGAGTTCGCCGGAAGCTGGCTGGTCAGCGACGATGTGGCGGCCGACGGCACCACCGTGGACGGCAGCGCGCTGGTGGCTCCGGCGGACGTCTCGGCGGTGCAGGTCGAGACGTATGCGGGACAAGTTCTCGCAACCGCCACTATCTAACAAACCGCCCGGCGCATATCATCGGATCGTGATTGCTCGATCGACCCAGCGTCACGGAACCTGGCTGGCGCGATGACTGGCGCGGGCTGGTTCGCGCTGGCGATCACCGTCTTCGGGTCGCTCTGCTACGCGACCGCCTCGATCCTGCAGGGCGTGAGCGCCCGCCGCAGCGTCGGCACCGCGCAGACCATGGCCCATCCCCTCTACCTGGCCGGCATCTTCTTCGACATGCTCGCCTGGGTCGGCGCGATCGTCGCGTTGCAGACGCTGGCCGTCTACGTCGTCGAGTCGATCCTCGCGGGCTCCCTGGCCCTCACCGTCATCGGCGCCCGCGTCGTGCTCGGCTCCCGCCTGCGCCGCCGCGACGCCGTGGCGGTCCTGGTGACCATCGCTTCGCTGACGTTCCTGGCCTTCTCGGCCGGCGCGCAGGACGAGGTGCACACCTCCGACGAGCTGCGCTTCGCCCTCTGCGGCGCCGCCGCCGCGATGGTGCTGGTCGGCTATGGCGCCACCAAGGTCAACGCCCCCGGCGGCGTCCTCGCGGCCTGCGCCGGCCTCTCCCTGGGCGGCGCCGCCCTGGTCGGCCGCTCCCTGCCGCTGCCCGAGTCCGCCGGCGCCGCCGAGACCGCGCTGGCGCTGGTCACCGAGCCCATGACCGCGGCTTTGCTGGTCTTCGCCGGCACTGGCATGACCCTGTACGCCAGTGCCCTGCAGCACGGCGACGTCGGCCCGGTCACCGCCATCCACTGGACCGCCGAGGTGATGGCCCCGTCGGTCGTCGCCGTGGTGTTCCTCGGCGACACCGTCCGCGAGGGCTGGCTGCTCCCCGCCGGCGTGGCCTGCGCCCTCACCGTCGGCGCCGCCGTCGTGCTGGCCACCGCCCCCGCCACCCACGCCACCCACGTCGAGGCCCCCGAGGAGGAGGCCGTTCCCGCCGGCCCGTCCGCCCTGGCCCCGCAGCCGCCGCGGCCCGCGCTGGGAGCCCCGCCCCTGCCGGTGCTGCCCGAGCCGTCCGGCGAGCGCGTCATCTGGTGGGGCCCACCCCCCATCTGGCGTCCCCCGGACCGCGGGCGCCCGGTCGAGCCCACCTACCGCGCCTTGGCGCTGCCCGCGGCCGCCGCGCCCCGCTTCGTCTGGGCCGCACCACCCGCGCGCCGCCGCTGAGCCCGGACTGCGGCGGCAACGGGGACGAGAAGGGGACGACACCGTACCGTCGTCTATGGCATGATCGCGGCTCCGCACCCCCGTCCGATCGCCGCAGGGATCACCATGCTCTCTCTCGTCAAGCGTGCCCGCCTCGGCCGCGTGCTGGCCCTCGCCGTGGTCCCAGCGCTGCTGCTGGGCGTGGGCGGCGCCGCCGTGGCAGCCACCCACACCCTCACCGTCACCGTGCTGAACCGCAACGGCGCCAAGGTCAAGGCGGGGTTGCAGCTGATCGACGTCACGACCGGCGCGAACTACTCGGCGAGCTCCGGCGCCGCCAAGAAGCTGCCCAAGGGCACGTACGCCGTCCTGACCTCGGTGACCACCGGCAACACGATCACGTTGTCCGGCAAGGCCGCGAAGGTGTCCGGCTCGACCAAGCTGACGATCGACGCCCGGCAGGGCAAGGGGGTCGGGCTCGCGCTGAGCCCCGCCCCGACGGGCCTCGAGCGCTCCATCACCATGCGCATCTGCGCCAAGGCCAGCGCGAGCACCGGCGTGGAAGCGTCCGCCTTCCCTGGCACGAAGCTGTACATCGTCCCGTTCGCCTCGAAGTACCTCGGGTTCGCGGCGCTCGGTTCGTGGACCGACCACTCCGGCACCTCCACCGGCTACGCGGTGCTGCACCAGGCCAACGGCGTGCCGGGCGGTCTGGGCCGGACGTTCAGCCGCAGCCAGCTGGCCACGGTGAAGGTGGTGCAGAAGCGCGGCCCGGCCGGCTCGATCTACTCCGACCTGGCGATGCAGGCGATCACCGGCGGGTGCGGCAACGACCTGTACGCCGGGCTGGGCGGCACCGACCGGCCGACCGCCACCAACGTCCTGGTCTCGCCCGGCACGTGGCACGTCCGGGTCGAGTCGTCGGCGGCCACCAAGTCCGGCCAGACCTACAACATCGGCGGCTACTTCGCCAAGCGCACGGTCAGCGCCGGGAAGTCGTACCAGCTGAACTTCTTCAACTCGGCCTGGGGCCCCAGCGCGCAGCTGCCGGTCACGATCCGCGGCCGGATCATGTTCGGGCTCAACGAGATGTTCGCCGACCCGGGATACCCCCGCGACGGCTCGGTCGAGGGCGGCGACAAGGCCCTGGCGACCCTCCAGTTCGGCGGGAAGACGGTCACCACCAAGCAGGACAAGGGCTGGGAACCGGACCTGACCCACATGTACTACACGGTCAAGAAGGCCGGCTGGTACACGCTCACCAACACCGCCACCCGCTACTACCCGGAGATCACCTATCCGTCCGGGATGCTGTCCACGACCAGCCGGGTGACGTACCGCTTCCAGAGCAAGCCGAACGCCAGCGCGCTGGCCGGGGTCTACTCCGTGCACCTGCTGCCCACCGGCCTCAGCCTGACCAACAGGGCCAAGGCCGGTAGCAGGACCAAGGTCGCCATCAGGTTGCTCCGGGGCGCGGTCGACCCGGACGCCAAGCGCGGCACCGACCCGAAGCTGAGCAGGATGACCGCGCAGATGTCCCCCGACAGCGGCAAGACGTGGCGCGCCGTGCCGGTCTCGAAGGTCGGCGGCACCTGGTACGCGACCGTCCCCAACCCGAAGACCAGCGCCGTGGCCCTGAAGGTCCGCGCCACGGTCGCCGGCGGCGCCTACACCGAGGTCACCGTCTTCCGGGCGTACGGCATCGGCTGATCCGACCTCCGGCCCGGCTCAGCACTGCCAGGCGCGGGCTCCGACGGTGCCGTTGTCGTCCACTGTCTGCACGTGGCCGACGACCAGGCCGGTGTCGGAGACACCCCGGGCGGTGGCGAGCTGGCCGCGCGGAGCGGGCAGGGTGACGGGCTTCGTGTCGCGGAACAGCTTGCCGGCGGCGAGGATCCAGCCGCTGCTGTTGACGCCGTCGCCGGGACCGTCGGCGGTCAGGCGGGTGTACTTGCCGGTCGTCAGGTTCCAGCGGACGGGGGAGCCGTCGCCGCCGGCGGGCCAGACGCCGCCGGTGGCCCAGGTGCCGGCGGCGGCGTACGCCACGGAACCCGAGCCGGCCGGGGACTGCAGCCGCCGGCCGTTGCCGTGCTCGTCCCACGCGTACGGGACCCGGGCCATGCCGTCCTCGTAGATGCCGCCCACGATCGTGCCGTCGTCGGTGATGTCGTAGACGTGAGCGCCCGCGGGCAGGGGCAGCTTGACCGCGGCCGGGGCGCCCGCCTTCCAGAGCAGCGCGATGACGCCCTCGCCGCCGGAGTTGCCCTGCGGCTCGGCGTTGATGACGATGTCGCCCGCGGCGTTCATGACCGGCACGGGATAGACGTGCCAGGAGCCTGTGGGCGTACGCATCCGGGTGTATTCGCCGTTCTCGTAGCGCACGACGTAGTCGCGGTTGCCCTCGCTGGCGAGCCCGGCCACCACGCCGCGGGCGTTCACCGAGCTCAGCTCGAGCGAGGGGGCGTCGGTGGGGAGAGCCTTGGGCACGCCGTCGGTCCACAGGATCGGGCGGAAGTTCTGGCCCTCGAACCAGTGCCCGATGACGTAGCGGCCGGTCGGGTCCACCCCGTCGGCGGCGGCGCCCTTGGCCCCGGTGGGAGCGCGCAGCGTCGTCGTGCGGCACTTGACGGCGGCGGGGGAGGCCGGGGACGACGAGGACGGCGCGGCCACGGGCGCCGGGGGCGCGGTGGGCGTTCCTCTCACGACGGCGGGCACCGCCACCAGAGCGCCGGTCGCGAGCGCCACCCCGCCCGCCGCCTGCCACGAGCGGCGGCGAAAGGAGCGGCGCCGGCCCGCGTCCACCAGCGCGTCCACCTCGAGCCGGCTCGGCGGCGGGGTGATGGCCTCGAGCCTGTCCCGCAGCTGCTGTTCGTCCTCGTTCACGATCGTTTCCCCACTTCGTCCTTCGGAGCCGTGCGGACGGCCGGAACCGGATCGAGCGCCCCGCGCAGGTTCTGCAGGCCGCGGGCACACTGGCTCTTCACGTTGCCGGTCGAGCAGCCCAGCGCCTCGGCCGTCTGCTCGACGGTCAGGTCGCCGAAGTAGCGCAGCACCACCACGGCGCGCTGGCCCTTGGGCAGCGCGCGCAGGGCGGCGGCCAGCGCGTCCCGTTCGCCGAAGCCCTCGTCGGCCGCGGGCATCGCCTGGGCCGTGTCGGGCACGTGGTCGCCGAGCAGCACGCGCGACCACCGCCGGCGCCGCTCGTCGAGGTAGCGGCGGACCATGATGCGGTGCACGTACGCGTCGAGGTTGTCGGCCGCGGCCGCCCTGCGCCAGTGCACGTACAGCGCGGTGAGGGTGGCCTGCACGATGTCGTCGGCCTGGAAGCCGTCCGAGCAGAGCATGTACGCCATGCGGTGCAGGCGCGGCAGCCGCACCCGCACGTATTCGACGTACTCCTGTTCGTCCTGGGCCCGCATCCGTTCCTCCCCGTCCTTCTCGCCTGTATGTCGGCGCCGGAGGTGTGAGAGGTTGCGTTACTTCCAGGAATATGTCACGTCGGCGAGCTCCGCCTGGCCGCGGGCGTTGGGGTGGAAGTAGTCCACCTGGTTCACCAGGTCGAGGCTGAAGCTGGTCTCGTGCACGTCGTCGTCGAACCGGCAGCGGGAGCCGTACGCGTCGCAGGCCTGCGCGAGCTCGGCGTTGTAGTCGTCGATGCGCTCGCGCACCTGCCGGCGCTGCGCGTCGGTGGACGTCAGCATCGCGGGGCAGATGTCGAAGCGGTTCCAGGCCCGTACGGCGCGGTCGTCGTTGCGGCCGAGCTGCCAGAGGCGGTACAGGTCGGGAATGCTCGCCACCATCACGGTCGCCTTGGGCAGGCCCTTGCGGAGGCGGGTGAGCCCGCGGTCGATCTCGCGGCGGAACGTGGCGACCGAGGTCATCCCGGCGGGCGACGGGGCGCACGCGTCGTTCGCGCCGATGAGCACGGTGACGTACTGCGCCTTCATGTCGACGGCCTGCGCGGCCTGGGTGGCCAGGGCGCCGGCCTCGGCGCCGGGCCGGGCGAAGTTGCGCGCCCTGTTCCTGATCTTCGGGTTCTTGGCCAGGATGCGGCGGTAGTGGCTGTCCACGGCGTCGGCCGTGCCCGTCGACCACGAGTTGCGGCCACACACGACGTACGCCCCGCAGCTGCCGAAGCCGGCCGTGATCGAGTCGCCGAGCGCGGCCATCGAGGACGGATAGCCCTTCGCGGCCGGCCCGGTGGGCTCGGAGTCCGGGCCGCCCGCCCCGCCGGCCCCGGCCTCGCACGCCAGCGCGAAGACGGCGAGCGTGCCGAGGACGGCGAGATGCCAGCGGCGGACCATCGGGCCTCCCGAGTGACGGATTGCAATCACTCAGGCACGATATGTCATGCCGTCAGCTCTCCGTGCGGAAGAGTTCCCCGCGCGGCACCGAGAGGGTGACGGTGGCGGGCTCACCCTCGACGGACTCGGCGATCTGGTCGCCGGACGCGTAAACGTCGTTGGAGAGGAAGCCGGTGCCGTCGATGCGGAAGTAACCGGAGGCCTGCAGGCGCTCGGCGATGCCCGCGGCCACGTCGGGGCGCACGGTCGTGCCCGGCATCTGCACGGCGGTTACCTTGCCGACGTCCTCACCCGCCGAGTCGGCGACGGACATGCCCACGTTCACCCGGGCGATCGGCAACGGCTGCGTCGGAGTCTCTGGCTGCATGGTCCCTGAGTTCCCCGGCCGGGCCCGCGGAAACCAGCCGCCACGCCGGCCGGGCGCCCGCCGGCGCCGGGAACAGCTCGCGGAAGAACAGCACGATCACGGTCAGGTGCAGCAGGTCGCCGCCGTAGTACATGATCTGCGCGCCCGCCTCGGCGTCGGCCGCCGGCACCCCCGCGGGCGGGTGACCGAACAGGTGCTTGGCCAGGATGCCGTGCGCGGCGACGAAGGCGAGCAGCACCGTGCCGCGGGTGAGCGGCCCCGGCCGGTGCGGCGCCGGGTCGCGCCCGACGATCGACGCGGTGAACAGGTAGCCGGCCAGCAGCAGATGCGCCTGCACGAGCGGGTGCGCCATGGCGGCGTACAGGCTGGTCGTGGAAAGCAGCCACAGCCCGCCGGCGTCGAGCACGGCCGCGGTCACGGGATGGGTGAGGAACCGGACGGGACGCGTCCGCAGCACGCGCGCGACGCGACGGGCCGGGCGCACCGGCAGCGCCCGCAGCAGCAGGGTGACGGGCCGGCCGAGCACCAGCAGCAGCGGCGCGCCCATGCCCAGCAGCAGGTGCGCCGACATGTGCGCGCGGAAGTCGTGGTGGTGGCCGAACCCGGCCGCGGCCGCCGCGGCGAGACCGGCGTACCAGGCGAGTGCGCGCCCGGGCGGCCAGCCGGTGCCCCGGCGGCGCAGCCGGGCCGTCGCCGTCCCGTACGCGATGGCGGCGCCCAGCAGCAACGCCGTGATCAAGCCCGCACCGCCACGCGCGACCGGGCGAGCAGCGCCACCCCGGCGGCGATGAGCAGCGCGGCGATGATGTTCCAGGTCCAGTCGTACGCGGTGAGGTCCACGTCGTACCGGATCTGGTGCAGCCCCATGACCTTGTGCTGCACCGTGCCGTCGTACAGCTGGAAGACGCCGGCCATGGTGAGCAGGCCGCCCCACCACGTACGGGGATGGAAGTCGCCCCGGCGGCGCAGTGTGGACAGCAGGTACAGCGAGGCCACCGTGGCGAAGAAGCTGACGGCGTGGAAGAGCCCGTCCGAGATCAGCCCCACGGCCGGCGTCGACTTGTCGTAGAAGTGATGCCAGTGCAGCAGCTGGTGGAAGATGGTCTCGTCGGCGAACGCGGCGATCCCGAGACCCAGCAGCGCCCCGGACAGGATGTTGTTCGATCTCGATGTCACGGCCGGGCGCGTACCCGCGGAGATGGCGGGAAAACGGACCCGGTTGGAGCCCGTGCCGCCGGGTACGCCGAGGACACCGACGACTGCCCGGGCACTCGTCCGGTCTCCGACCTTCCTCCAGGGCAGGTGCGACGGCGTCCTCCCTCCCGGCCCGGGGACGCCGCCGCACCCCCTTCAGACGCACCGCACAGCCGACAATCGCGACTACGCTGACGGTGTGAACGAGGACGTCACCCAGCACAGCGATGACGCCGCCGAGAAGGCCCGCAACCGCCTCGCCGAGCTGCGCGAACGCCGCGCCGAGCTGGCGCAGCGCCGGCGCGAGGTCGAGGACCAGATCCGCGAGGGGCACGGATCGCCGGCCGGCCGGCTCGCGTCCGCCCGCGAGCACGTCGACCGGGCGCGCGAGGCCGCCGCGTCGGCCGCCGATCGCGCCGGCGACGCCGAGGAGTCGTCGGCCCTCGTCCACGAGCGCGCCGCGGCGCTGCACGAGCAGCTCGCCGACGAGGGCGTGGGCGACCCCGAGACCCACCGGCAGCGCGCCGCGGAGCATCGGCGGGCGGCGGCGGCCGACCGCGAGGGCGCGGAGCACGACCGGGCCGAGGCCGAACGCTTCCGTCAGCTGGCGGCCGGCGACGAGGAAGCGCCGGCGGTCAGCTGAACAGCGCCCGGCCCCAGAAGTCGTCGGGGCCGGTCAGGCCCGGCGGGCAGGCGAAGACGGCGCTGGAGACGTGCCGGATGTACTCGTTGAGGTCGTCGTTGGCGGCGAGGCTGCGTTGCACCGGGATGAACGCCGTCCGCGGGTCGCGCTGGTAGGCGATGAAGAACAGCCCGGCGTTGAGGCGGCCGAGGCCGTCGGAGCCGTCCACGAAGTTGTAGCCGCGGCGCAGCATCCGGGCGCCCTTGTTGGTGTCCGGGTGGGCCAGCCGCATGTGCGAGGTGGTGGCCACCAGCGGCTCGCCGTCGGCGCCGACCGCGGTCAGGTCGGGCTCGTCGAACTCGCCCTTCGCGCCCAGCGGCGCGCCGGTTCCCTTGGTGCGCCCGATGATCGCTTCCTGCTCGGCCAGCGAGCTGCGGTCCCACGTCTCGATCAGCATGCGGATCTTGCGGGTGACCAGGTACGAGCCGCCGGTCATCCAGTCGGGGCCGTCGCCGGGCTGCACCCAGAGGTGCTCGCGCAGCAGGTCGGTCTGCTCGGCCTTGAGGTTGCGGGTGCCGTCCTTGAAGCCGAACAGGTTGCGCGGCGTGGCCTGGCCGGCCGCGGTCGACGACGTGCGCCCGAAGCCCAGCTGCGACCAGCGGACGCTGACCGTGCCCATCCCGATGCGGGCGAGGTTGCGTACGGCGTGGACCGCCACCTGCGGATCGTCGGCGCAGGCCTGGATCGCGATGTCGCCGCCGGAGATGGCGTCCTCGAGCGCGTCGCCGGTGAAACGGGGGAGCGGCTCCAGCGCGGCGGGCCGCCGGTCGGCCAGAGCGAACCGGTCCTTGCGGAACAGGTCCGGGCCGAAGCCGATGGTGAGCGTGAGCGAGGAGGCGGACAGGCCGAGCGCCTCGCCGGTGTCGTCGGGCGGCGCCTCGGGCACACCGTCGACCGCGCCGATCTCGCCCGCGTCCCGGCCGGCGGTCATCCGCGCGGCCGCGGCCGTCCACTCCTTGAGCATGCGGACCAGCCGGTCGCGGTCCTTGGTGATGACGTCGAACGCGACGAAGTGCAGCCGGTCCTGCGCGGGCGTGACGATGCCGGCCTGGTGCTCGCCGGTGAACGCCACGCTGTCCGAGACCGCCTTGGCGGGCTGGTCGCGGGTCAGCGCGACGCCGCCCGCGATGCCGGCCGCGCCCGCGCCCAGGCCGGCGCCGGCGAGCGTGAGAGCCCGCCGGCGTGACACCCTCCACGCCATGGTCAGGCCTTCTTCGCGACGACCGCGGCGACCTTGCTGATCGGCTCCGCGAGCGCGTTGATGGCGTCCGACAGGGCCTTGAGGTCGGCCTGGGTGAGCTTGTTGTGCAGCTTCCAGCCGTCGCCCTCGCGGTGCTTCGTCAGCGCGGCGTCGACGTTGGCGAACTCGGTGTCCAGCGTCTTGACCAGCTCGGGGTCGCGCTCCTCGAGCACCGGGCGCAGCGACGCGATCGCGGCCTTCGAGCCCTCGACGTTGGCGTTGAAGTCCCACAGGTCGGTGTGCGAGTAGCGGTCCTCCTCGCCGGTGATCTTGCCGGAGGCGACCTCGTCGAGAAGGCCCTTGGCGCCGTTGGCGAGCTGCAGCGGGGACAGCTTCTCGGCGTTGGCCTTCTGCACGATCTCCTTGACGTCGGCCATCAGCTGGTCGGCGATCGGCCCGTCCTTGCTGATGTCGGGCTTGGCGGCCCACAGGTCCTTCTCGATGCGGTGGAAGCCGCCGAACTTCATGCCCTCCTCGGTGACCTCCTCGCGGCCGTCGATCCGCGGGTCGAGGTCGCCGAAGATCTCGGCCACCGGCTCGATGCGCTCCCAGTAGGTGCGCGCGATCGGGAACAGCGCCTTGGCCTCGTCGACCTTGCCGGCCTTGACCGCGGCCACGAACTCGGCGGTCCTGGTCTCCAGCGCGCTGGTCTGGCTCTTGACGTAGCGCGAGTAGCTGGTGGTGGCGTCGGCGAGCTTGGCGTCCTCGGTGAGCGCGGGCGCCGAGCCCGAGACGGTCAGCGCGCTCCGGATGCCCTTGCCGATCATGCCGGGCTTGCACGCCGTCTCGTACGTGCCGGCGGGCAGCTCGACGTGCAGGTTGCGCGACAGCCCGGGCGCGATGTTCTCCACCTCGGCCATCACGCGGTCGCCGGGGGCGTACACGTAGAACTCGGTGACCTTCTGCCCGCCGTTGGTGATGGCGAACACGCTCGTGCCGGCGTCCACCGTGGTCCGGCCGACCTCGCAGCTGGAGTCGGTGGCCTTGACCGCGATCGGGCCACCGGCGGCCTCGTCCGTGCTCGAATCGCCGGAGCCGCAGGCGGTCAGCGAGCAGACCGCCACGACGGCGAACAGAACGGGGGATTTGCGCACTGCGACTCCTATGACTGCACGGGAACGGCGGCCGGCTTCTTCGCGGCCGGTTTGAGGAACAGGAAGAGCACGGGTACGGCGTAGAGCACCCATGCCGTGACCTCGAGCACGGTGGCGGTCGGGGTGACGTTGAACATGCCGGTGAGCAGCGCGGTGTACCAGGCGTTCGGGTCCAGCGCGCCGCTGATGTCGTACGCGAGGGTGTTGAGGCCGGGCACGACGTCGGCCTCCTGCAGGTCGTGCACGCCGTACTTGAGGATGCCCGCGGCGACGAGGATGAGCAGCACGCCGGTCACCGTGAAGAAGACCGTCAGGTTGATGCGCACCGCGGTGGCGTACATCAGATAGCCGAGCAGGACGGCGGTGACGATGCCCCCGAGCAGCGCGTAGAGCGGGCCGCCGTTGATGCTCGCCCCCTGCACCGCGGAGTAGAAGATCAGCGAGGTCTCGAGCCCCTCGCGGACCACCGCGAGGAACGCCATCAGCGCCACCGCCAGCGAGCCGACGGCGAGGGCGTCGGTGAGCTTGCCGCGCAGCTCACCGGCGATCGAGCGGGCCGCCCGCCGCATCCAGAAGATCATCCAGGTGACGAAGACCACGGCCAGGATCGACGTGATCGCCTCGAAGAGCTCGCGGTGCTCGTACTTCTGCAGCAGCGTGGTCGAGGTGTAGCTGAGCAGCCAGCCGAACCCGACCGAGAGCACCACGGCGAGGCCGACGCCGGCCCAGACCTGCGGCAGCCGGTCCTTGCGACCGGCCTTGACCAGGAAGGCGATGACGATGCTGACCACCAGCGTGGCCTCGAGGCCCTCGCGCAGGCCGATGAGGTAGGTGGCGAGCATCGACGTCCTTTCCGGTAAGGCGTGCCTAACCTTGCTGCTACAGACTGTAGATTAGGGATGGCTTCCCTAACTGTCCAGGGGCCCGATCGGCCCGTGCGACACTCCAGGGATGTTCGACCACTTCGTTGTGTCGGTCGTGATCTGCCCGGTCGTCGTCGCCCTGACGGTCCGCTGGCTGGCGGGTCGCCTGCGCCCCGAGGCCGCGGTCACCTTCCTGGTCCGCTCGCTGGCGATCGCCGCCGCGGCGTGCCTGACGACGCTCGCCGCCTTCGCGGTCAAGGCGGTCGCCGAGCTGTCGGTGACGGGTTCGCTGTTCCACTTCTCCGACCGGGTCGTGCGCGCCGACACCGCGGCCGAGCCGTGGGTGTCCTGGCTCTCGGTGGCGCTGGCCGCCGCCGCGGTGACCGGCATCACGCGGGTCTGGCACGTGCACCGGCGCGACGTCGCGTACGCCCGCCGGTGGTCCGCTCTGCCGGCCCGCGACGGCCGCGTGGTCCTGCTCGACGACGACCGCGCCGAGGCGTTCGCGGTGCCCGGCGCCGACGGCCGGATCGTCGTGACCACCGGCATGCGCGCGGCCCTCGACGACGGCCAGTACGCCGCGCTGCTCGCCCACGAGCGGGCCCACCTCGAGCAGCGGCACCACCGCCTGGTGCTGATCGCCCGGCTGGCGGCCGCCGTCCACCCGGTCTTCCGCCTGCTCGACCGCCAGGTGGACCTGCTGGTCGAGTGCGCCGCCGACGAGCGCGCCGCCGCCGAGGTCCACGACCGCCGCACGGTCGCCCGGGCCATCGCCGCGGCCGCGCTCGTCGCGGGCGGCGCGCACGGTCCCGGCCACCTGCGGATGGCTCCCTCGTGGCGCGACCTGCGCCGCGCCGGCGTGGTCCCGCGCCGGGTCGCCGCCCTGGTCACCCCGCGCCGCGCGATGCCGCTGCTGCTGCTCGCGGTCCCGTTCGCGGTGGCCGTGTTCTCGGTCGTCTGGACCGGCGAGTGCGTGCTCGACCTCGGCGAGCTGCTCTACGCCGCGCGGCTCTAGCCGTCCTCGCCGAGCAGCCTGCGCAGCAGCTCCTCGTCGCCCGGGCGCAACTCGTCGACGAACCGGCGCAGCACCGTCGACCGGTCCGTGCCCGCGTCGAGCAGCGACCCCATCTTGCGCGCCACCACGGAGGCCACGTCGGTCAGCGGCGCGTACCGATAGGAGCGCCCGTCGCGGTAGCGGGCGAGCAGCCCCTTCTCGCACATGCGGGTCAGCACCGTCACCACCGTGCTGTACGACAGCGGAAAGGCCAGCCGCCCCATCACCTCGCGCGGCGGGAGCGGCCCGCCGGCGGCCGTCAGCACCCGGAGCAGCTCGGTCTCCAGCGCACCGGCAGGCCGGCGCCCGGAAGTCTCTTCCCCCTCGGCCGGCACCGTCGCAGCATAGCGAGATCACCCCAGCGCCCGGACCGCCCGGTGTGGACCGTCCGAGGGCGGCCCCGCCCGGGTGAACCGAGCTCGGGCAGCGCCCACCCCGAATCGTGGTGCGGGCCGGCGTGCCAATGTGGTCGCCGGGAGCGGTCGGGGAAGCGGCAGGCCGGGCCGGTTCGGGTAGCCTCAAAACGTCGGCACCTTGCTGTCGGCCGAGGTGGTGACCATGATGGATCGCTCCGGTGGCCCGGCGGCGTCCGCAGACGGTGACCTCAACCGGGTGCACCAGGGGCTGATCGACGCGGAGATGCGTGCCAGCCGCCGTGCCGTTCTCGCCGAGTTCCGTCATCGGTTGCGCACCGACCCGCAGACCCTCGTCGCCGGGGACTTCCTGGCCGTCGCCGACCGGTCCGTGGTGCGCACGGCGATCATCATCGCCGCCGGGTCGGTGGCCGACGCCCGTGACCTGCAGATCCCGGACCCGCGCACGGGCCTTCTGCGCATGGTCCGCTACCACGGGCTTCCGCCCGCGTTCCTGAGGTACTTCGCGGCCGTGAACGCTGCCGTGCCGTCGCCGTACGGCACCGCCCTGGCCACCGGTGAGCCTGTCCTGATCGACGACATCACCACCAGCGTGATCCTCGCCGGGCAGCCGACCCTGGACGTGATGCTCGCCGCCGGCATCCGCGCCCTGCACTCGTACCCGTTGCACGACAGGCGCGGTGCCCTGCTCGGGATGCTGACGTTGCACTACCGCACCGTCGGCCGTCGCCCCGGCCGGAAAAGCCTCGCCCGGGCCGCGACCCAGGCCTTGACCGAGGTCGAGGCGCAGGCGCCGGCGCCCGCCGAGGCTCGGAGCGGAGAAAAAGTCAGGGCCGTCCAGCCCGGGAGCTGAACGGCCCTGATGCAACCTGGTGCGCCGCGTAGGACTTGAACCTACAACCCGCGGATTAAGAGTCCGCTGCTCTGCCAATTGAGCTAGCGGCGCTCGTCGGCAACGGAGAAAACGTTAGCACGCCCCTCGACGATCTCCGAAATCGCCCCCGGGTGGCCCCGCGCTGCCCGGACGGAGGACTCGGCCCCTTGCATCCATGAGGCAAGATGTGCCGCGCAAACCTGAGAGGGGCTCAACATGCGGCGCACGTTGGTGGCAGTGGTGGCGATGGCGGTGATCACGCCGGTCGCGCTGGTGGCGTGCGGCAAGGACGACAAGCAGCCCTCGGCCTGGGTCGGCACGCCGTCCGCGAGCGCGAGCGCGGGCCCGTCCGCCACCGGCCGCGAGGAGTCGGCGACCGTCCCGATCGACCTGGCGGTCACGCCGGCAGCCGGCAAGACCGACGTCCCGGTCAGCGCCGAGATCGGCTTCAAGGTCGCCGGCGCCAAGGTCACTCAGGTCACGCTCAAGGACTCGAAGGGCGCCGCCGTCGCCGGCGCGCTGCGCGAGGACGGCACCGCGTGGGTGCCCGCCGCGCCGCTGAAGACCAAGCAGAAGTACGTGGCCAGCGTCGTCGCGACCACCGACAGCGGGCAGACCGCGACGAAGTCCACGACCTTCACCACGATGGGCAAGCCCGGCCGCAGGACCGGCACCGGCCTCTACCTGTTCGACGACAAGACGTACGGCGTGGCGATGCCCGTCGTCGTCGAGTTCAGCCCGGGCATCAAGAAGGCCAACCGCGCCGAGGTCGAGCGCCGGCTGTTCGTCACCACGTCGCCGGCCCAGCCGGGGGTCTGGTCGTGGACCAGCAACGGCACCCAGGCGTACTACCGGGGCCCGGAGTTCTGGAAGCCCGGCACCACGCTCAAGGTCCGTGTCGCCCTGGGCGGCCTGCCGACCGGCGGCGGACGCTACGGCGACCGGGACCGCAGCGCCACCGCGAAGATCGGCCGCAGGTTCGAGATGAAAGTCGACAACGCGTCCAAGAAGATGACCGTGCTGCAGGACGGCAAGACGATCAAGACGATGCCGGTCAGCCTCGGCAAGAAGAGCACGCCGTCGTCGAGCGGCACGATGGTGGTGATGGACAAGCTCGTCCACACGATCTTCGACACGACCGCCGAGCTCGGGCCGGAGGAGGGCTACCGCACGCCGATCG
Source organism: Actinoplanes sp. URMC 104 (assembly GCF_051386375.1). Taxonomy (NCBI): domain Bacteria; kingdom Bacillati; phylum Actinomycetota; class Actinomycetes; order Micromonosporales; family Micromonosporaceae; genus Actinoplanes; species Actinoplanes sp. URMC 104. Next base: position 1,113,011 of record NZ_JBPQTO010000004.1, read on the forward strand.
ACTACGCCCAGCGCCTGACGTGGAGCGGGCAGTACATCCACGCGGCGTCGTGGTCGGTCGGCGACCAGGGCCGGCGCAACGTGTCGCACGGCTGCGTCAACGTGTCACCGTCCAACGCGCGCTGGCTCTTCGACCGCACCCTGGTGGGTGATCCGGTCACCGTCAAGGGCACCGGGAACGAGCTGGCGTACGGCAACGGGTGGACGCCGTGGGACAAGCCCTGGTCCGAGTACGTCAAGGGCAGCGCGCTGCCGGTGCCCGCGTCGCTCAAGTGACCAATGTGGCAGGTGGGCCGGAATCGGACACCCGCGTGAGTCAAGCGGCACGATTCCGGGATTGGTGACGCGGGAAGATAAAGGCAGTATTGGGCGCCGGGGAGAAACGACGCCGTGAGGGGATCATGAAGATCTGGGGATTCAAGAGGGCCGCGGTCGCGCTGGTCGCGACGAGCGCCCTGCTCACCTCGGCCTGCGGCGACGGCGACGACAAGTCGTCGGAGTGGCAGGGCGGCGCCGCCAAGCCCGGCAGCAGCGCCGCGGCGCCGGGCACGCCCGAGGCCCTGCCGAGCACGGTGTCGGTCGCCTCACCGGCCGCCGGCGCCAAGAACGTCGAGGCGATCAGCTCGATCAAATACACGACCGAGGACGCGCAGGGCACCACCGTCAAGGTGACCGACGCCGACGGCGACGAGGTCGAGGGCACGCTCGACAAGGACGCCAAGACGTTCACGCCCGCCAAGGCGCTGCCCTGGGGCACGAAGTTCACCGTGACCGTCACCGGCCCCGAGGCCGAGGGCAAGAACAACACCGCGACCAGCTCGTTCACGACGATGGCCAAGCCGTCGAAGCTGATCCGCGTCTCGAGCTTCATGGGCGACGGCCAGACGGTCGGCGTCGGCATGCCGCTGATCATCCGGTTCGGCCGCTCGATCCCCGAGAGCTACCGCGACGACGTCGAGCGCCGCATGAAGGTCACCGCCACCCCGGCGCAGGTGGGCACCTGGCACTGGACCAGCCCGACCGAGGTGCACTACCGCCCCAAGGTCTACTGGAAGGCACACTCGAAGGTCTTCTACAAGGTCGCGCTGCAGGGCGTCCCGCTGGGCAACGGCTACTACGGCCGCTCGGACCTCACCGTCGACCTCAAGATCGGTCGCTCGTTCGTCATGACGGTGTCGAACAAGACCAAGCAGATGACGGTCAAGCAGGACGGCAAGGTCATCAAGACCATCCCGGTGAGCCTGGGCAAGCCGAGCACCCCGTCCTCGAGCGGCACGATGGTCGTCATCGAGAAGAAGAAGCACACGATCTTCGACACCACCGATGAGCTCGGCCCCGACGAGGGTTACAAGACCCCGATCGACTTCGCGCAGCGGATCACGTGGAGCGGCCAGTTCATCCACGCCGCGCCCTGGTCCGAGGGCAAGCAGGGCCGCACGAACGTCTCGCACGGCTGTGTGAACGTCTCGGAGAAGATGGGCGCCTGGCTGTTCGACCGCACTCTCATGGGCGACCCGATCACGGTCACCGGCACCGAGGAGAAGCTGAAGAACGGCAACGGCTGGACCGACTGGAACGTGAGCTGGGAGGAGTACAAGAAGGGCTCCTACCTCTGAGCTGAGCGACGAGAGGCCCGGTCCGCGGTGGACCGGGCCTTTTTGCTGCCGTGCGCCGTGAGCCGCCCGTAATCTGGCGAAGTGCCGCGTTTCCTCGGATTGATGACGGCGGTTCTGCTGACCGCGGCCGGCTGTGGCGACGCCGCCGAGCCCGCCCCACCGCCGGCCGCGTCACCGCAAGCCTCGCCCGCGCCGTCCTCCCCGCCTCCGGTCGACGACCCGCCGGGCACGCTGACCTGCGCCGGGCTGTCCGCGGCGATCGCGGACGCGAGCCTGATGACGCCCGGGGTGGTCGACGCCATCGTGCGGGCCAGCGCCACCGCCGACGCCCCGGTGGCCGACGCCGCCCAGCGACTCGCGACCGCGTACGCCTCAGCGGTCGCCGCCGCCGGAACCGAGAACGAGCCCGACGCCGTGGCCGCCGTGGGCGCCGCCGCCTCGGACATGTCCAGTGTCTGTTCGGACAGCGGGCTGAAGACGGTCGGTTGATCACCTGAGGCGATCCGCGGAGTTCTAATCATCGACGGCCCTGACCTGCGGCTCGATGCCGTCCGACTCCGATTGTTCGACGGGCTGTGGCCGTTCCGTGACCCGACCATGGTCACAATCCCTTTCGGTCTCGACCGAGACTGCACCATGCATCCTTGCCGGCGGGGCACCTCAGAAGGAGAACCGATGGCTCAGATCCATCACTTCGACCATGGGTGGATCACTCCCACCGTCAGCTACGTGCTGTCCGTGCTCGGCTCGATGCTGGGTCTGACCTGCGCCGTACGGTACCGGTCCGCGAACGGCCGCGGCGAGCGCATCTGGTGGCTGGTGCTCGCGTCGGTGTCCATCGGCGGCACCGCGATCTGGAGCATGCACTTCGTCGCGATGATGGGCTTCAGCGTGGTGGGCACGCCGATCCGGTACGACGTGGGGCTCACCGTGGCCAGCGCGATCATCGCGGTGATCGCGGTCGGCATCGGCCTCACGATCGCCCTGCTCGGCAACGGAGCCCGCAACCTGCGCATCATCACCGGCGGCGTCGTGGCGGGCCTGGGCGTGGCGGCGATGCACTACACGGGCATGGCCGCGATGCGGCTGCACGGCGACGTCTCGTACGGGATGACCCGGGTCGGCCTCTCGATCGGCATCGCCGTCGTGGCCGCGGCGGTGGCGCTCTGGCTCGCCGTCACGGTGCGCCGCCCGCTCGTGATCTTCGCCGCCGCGCTGGTCATGGGCATCGCGGTCAACGGCATGCACTTCACCGGCATGACCGCCATGTCCGTGGACACGGATGCCACCACCGGCACGCTCCCCGGCGCCACCGCGACCGGCATGCTCGTGCCGATCGGGCTGGCCGTCGTCTTCGGCATCCTCGGCCTGGCGTACGCCCTGATGTCCGCTCCCACCGAGGAGGACCGCGCCGCCGCTGCCTACCTGGCGCAGCGCCGGGAGGAGGCGGCCGCCCGCATCCCGCGGCAGGCCGGGCCCGGCACCACGCTGAACGGCGGCGGGCTGAGCTCCGGCTCATGGACGTATCGGGACCGTTCGTCACATTGATCGTTGCGGCGCCTCGGTCATGGCGTCGGATGCAGGACAGAAGGGCCGGCCGCCGTGCCGGCCCTTCGTCGTGGGTGAACCTATGCCGAGTTGTGACGGAGCACTCCGTGCGTCCGATCACGCCCGGATTGTCGACGCAGAGTAATAACGATCTCCACGGAGCGAACGATGGCGGTCCCTTTCCGCCCCACTTGTTACCGCCGCGTTTCCTTCGTCGCAACGGGTGGGCCGATCGGGTGATCGCGGGCGTCCGCACGGCCGTACGATCTTGCCTGCCTGTCATAGCCTAAACCCGATAGCCTCTTTCGCGCAGAGGTGGGCGAGTTCGAATCGAGTGGGGGCAACATGAGCGTGGGCATCCTGGGTACCGGCTCGTATCTGCCGGCCGAGGTGGTCACCAACGACGATCTGGTGCGTCTTGTGCCGGATGCCGACCCCGAGTGGGTCAGCCGCAAGACGATGATCCAGGCGCGTCGTTTCGCCGCCCCGCACGAGGCCGCCTCCGACCTCGCGGCGCAGGCCGCGCGGGAGGCTCTCGACAACGCCGGCCTCGAGGCCTGCGACATCGACTACCTCATCGTCTCGACCTCCACCGGTGACTCTCCGCAACCACCGACGTCGACGCTGGTGCAGCACAAGATCGGCGCGAACCGGGCTGCCTGCTTCGACATCAACGTGGTCTGCGCGGGCTTCGTCTTCGGCGCCGCGCTCGCCAACAGCCTGGTCGCGATGAACCCGACCGCCAAGGTGCTGGTCATCGCGTCGGACATCTACTCGCGGATCCTCGACTTCGGCGACCGCCGCACGGCCGTGCTGTTCGGCGACGGCGCCGGCGCCGCGGTGGTGGGCAAGGTGGCAGACGGCTACGGCTTCGTCGACATGGAGCTGGTCTCGCGCGGCGAGGCGAGCGAGCTGATCCACGTGCCCGGCGGCGGCAGCCGGCTGCCCGCCTCCGCCGAGACGGTGGCCAACGGCGACCACTACTTCAAGATGAACGGCCGCGGCGTCCGCGAGTTCGTCAACAGCGGCGTGCCGCCGGCGTTCGAGGTGCTGCTCAAGCGCGCCGACATCGACGTCGACGACGTCACCCACTTCGTGCCGCACCAGGCCAACGGCGTCATGCTGGCCGAGCTGGTCGAGGCGGCGGGCCTGACCGCGGCCACGACCCACCTGACGCTCGACCGCTACGGCAACGTCGGCAGCGCCTCGGTGCCCGTCACCCTCGACGAGGCCAACCGCAAGGGCGCGCTGAAGGACGGCGACATCGTGCTGATGGCCGGCTTCGGCGGCGGCATGTCGGTCGGCGCGGCGCTGGTCCGCTGGGGTGGCACTAGCGCGGCTGCACGAGCCAGTTCCACGCACGCTTGAGCGTGTTCGCGAGGTTCTCGTCGGCCACCCGCGCCGACGGGTCCTCGCTGGGCTCCGGCAGATCGGCGGCCGACACGGTGATGAGCGCCCCGCGCTCGAAGAGGCCGCCGACCTGATCCGCGGGCGCGAACCGGTGCCCCTGCGGCGTGTCGATGATGAGGCCGTGGAAGACGTCCTGGTGGTCGTCGGCCAGCACGTGCTCGACCTCGCCGGCGCGCGCGCCCGACTGGTCGAAGACCGGCGTGCCGTCCTTGAGCACGAGGTAGGCGACCGGCGCGCCGAGGTCCTCGGGAGCTTCGTTCTCGGTCATGGCGCTACCCGTACCCCGGGGTGCGCGCGGCTATGCTTCCGGCTGCGTGGGCAGGGTCGCAACCTCGCGGTAGAACCGGTTGATCTGCCGTACGGTGCCTTCGAACTCGTCGAGGGTGAACGGCTTGGTCACGTACGCGTTGGCCCGGTGCTCATAGCTGGCGACGATGTCCGGCGCCGCGCCCGAGGTCGTGAGGATCACCACCGGTATCGCCTTGAGCTGGTCGTCGGACTTGATGGCCGCGAGCGTCTCGCGGCCGTCCATGCGCGGCATGTTGAGGTCGAGCAGGATCAGGTCGGGTCGCAGCGCCTGCGCGTAGTCGCCCTCGCCGCGCAGGTAGTCGAGCGCCTCACGGCCGTCGGCCACCCGGTCGACCACGGTCGACGCCTCCCCGCCCTCCAACGCCTCCGCAATCATGAGGGCGTCGGCGTCATCGTCGTCGACGACGAGGATCTGCAGGCTGCGCACGGTGGGCCCCTTTGGTTGCTGTGCCGCAAGCATAGGGGTAGTTGCTGAACCCAACTACGTCCGGGCACATGAATTTCCACCCGGCGCGTCCTCCTGGCCAACCCCTGGTCCCACCCGCCCCGACGCGAGGCGAAACCGCCCGGTTAAGACGCCCCGCCGATCGACCCGCACGAGCATTCCCTCCTCCTCCAGCCGCGTCAGCCAGGCCCTGATCCTCCTTCCGCCCCGCCTGCCGCGCGCCGCCCGCCTGCCGCTCGTTGCGCCGGCGTCTGCGGAACCCGCGAGCCGCGCGACGAGCGGCTCCGCCCGCGCTACTAAAGCGACTGCAGGCTGCATCCGCGGCTCACGGCCGGAGCGTTCCTGTCTGGCGCTGCATGCCGCATGCAGCGTCGCTGCCGGACCCTTGCCTTGAGCACCACTTCCCGGGCTCCGCGGCCAACTCGGCGCGCTCGCCCACGTCGATCTGCCGCGCGAGCCCACCAACCAAAGCTTCATGCATGCTGCATCCCCGCACTGGGGCGACCTTAAGGCGGGCGTATGCCGGGCGCGTGGGTGAGAGTCCGGCCGCGGGCATTATTCGCGGTTTATATCGCCTGGTGAGGCGCTATTCGATCTTGAATTGACGATGACGGCTGCCATTGCGGAAGGCGATCTCCGCGGGAGAAACGCCGGACTCGGCGGCATCGTCTTTTCGGGCCACCACGCCTAAACATTTAGTACAGGAAAGTGGAAATTGCCCCGAAACGCGGCCCAGAAGCGCGGCAGGATCGGTCTGCCGACATAGTGTCCGGTTTGTCGGTTGTGATTCGACCGGAACTCATCAGTCAGTGGAGGATTTGAGATGAACAACAGTCGGCGCATCGGGGCCCTCGTAGCTACCGCTACCGCGGCTGTCGGCATGGCTGCGGTCACCGCGACGGCACCCGCTTCGGCTGCCCCCGCGAAGGGACCGCAGCCGGCTTCCAGCTGGCTGGGCGCGGTCAAGGCCAACGCGGACAGCTGGGTCAAGATCTACTGGCGTACGGACCGCAAGATCTGTGACGTCGAGGTGCGCGTCAGCGGCCACGACGTGGACGTGGACTACCCGGGCAACCGGCGGTCGACGTCCTTCACCCGGGGCGACGAGCTGCGCGCAGGCCGTACGGACTTCACCGCCGTCCGCGTGAACCCCGACTTCGAGCGGGCCGGCATCGCCCGCCTGCGGGCGACCATCGCCTTCGACACGTGCGGTTTCCGCGACCGCACCCAGTTCAAGACGTTCTCGCTGGCGCTCCCGGTGCTGCGCAACAACGGCCCGCAGCGCCCCGACGGCCCGGGCAACCACGGTCGCCCCGGCAACGACGGTCGCCCCGGTAACGACGGTCGTCCGGGCAACGATGGCCGCCCCGGTAACGACGGTCGTCCGGGCAACGATGGCCGCCCCGGTAACGACGGTCGTCCGGGCAACGATGGCCGCCCCGGTAACGACGGTCGTCCGGGCAATGACGGTCGCCCCGGTAACGACGGTCGTCCGGGCAATGACGGTCGCCCTGGCAACGATGGCCGTCCGGGCAACGATGGCCGTCCGGGCAACGATGGCCGTCCGGGCAACGATGGCCGTCCGGGCAACGACGGTCGTCCGGGCAATGACGGTCGCCCCGGCAACGACGGTCGTCCGGGCAACGACGGCCGCCCGGGCAACGACGGCCGCCCCGGGCGTCCGACCGCCGGCCCGACCACCAGCCCGACCGCCTCGCCGACCACCAGCCCGACGGTGACCCCGTCGGTCAGCGTGACGGTGACGGCGTCGGCCGGCGCGTCGACCGGCCACTCCCGGCACTGAGGCAATCCCTCGCCCCACGCGCGGGGATGCGTACGGAAAAAGGTGGCGGCGCACACCCAGCGCCGGGACATAGCGGGCGCTCCGGCGCCGGATGAAGCAGAGGGCGGCGCAGGCCCGCCCAGGACAGAGCGGCGACACGATCGCCGGACATAAGAAGCGGCGCCCGGTCCACCAGGACCGGGCGCCGCTTCGTGAGGCGGACGACTACGCGACCACGAGAACCTGGGTCTCCTCCGACGACTCCCGGCGCGCGTTCATGATCAGGCTGGCCGGGTCGGTGAGGACCATGTTGAGGGCCGTCGAGATCAGGTTGGGGTCGAACGTCGAGGCGTGGAACGTCGCCTCCAGGTGCAGCACGCCGTTCATCTCGCTGGTGGTCAGCGTGACGCCCTCGGGGCTGTTCAGCGTGGGCACGCTCAGGTTGACCCGCCACTCGGGGCCCACCGACCAGGGCAGGTCGCCGAGCAGGTCGTGCCGGCCCTGGTTGCTGAAGGTCAGCCGGGGCCGGGGCGGGATCGCCAGCTCCGACGGGTACGGGTCGGGCATGCCGGGTGCGCCGTCCAGCGCGATCTTGCCCTCGCGCAGCACCATCATCGTGAGGATGCGGCCGGTGGCGAGCTCGTGCTTGATCGTCGTGTTGACCGACGCCGGGTCCATCATGTTCTTCGGCGACAGGTACGGGCCCATGCAGAAGTTGCTGTCGATCCGCGTGTCCTTGTCGAGGAAGCGCCGGCCGTCGGCGAGGAACGTCGCGCCGCCGGTGTCGGGCTTGAGCCCCAGCTGGGCCAGCGCCGCGGTGAACGCCGCGAACGTGATCGCCGAGGTGGTCACGCCGGGCGAGTACTCGTCGCGCCACTTGCGCATGAGCTTGAGCGTCTCGGCGGAGCGCGCCGAGCGTACGGTCAGGTTCGGCTGCCACTTGCGCATGCGGGTCTCTTCGGGCTCCGGCGGGCGGGCGAAGCTGATGCCCTCCTTCCACCGGGCGGGCTTCATGCCGAACTGCTTCCACCAGGCCTTGGGCAGCGCCATGCTGTTGCGCTCGAGCGGCGGGATCACCGCGGCGCGGCCCTGGCTGGCGGCCAGCACGATCTCGTGCAGGAGCTGGTTCACCGGGCCGGCGTCGCCGTACGCGTGCGAGACCTTCATGGCGACGTAGCCGGCGCCGACGAGGATGCGGATCGGGTGCACCCCGCGCGGCTCCGACTGCAGCTTGCGGGTCATGCCGTCCATGTCCAGCGACCAGTCGCCCGAGTCCTGCACCGCGCGGTGCACGAACTGCGCGAACTCGGCGGCGTCCATGTGCTCCCAGCGGGCGCCGACGCGGTCGAGCTTCGACACGGCGCGGTGCTTCGGGTCGGCCGCGTGCAGGCCGATCAGGGCACGGCGTACGCCGTCGACCGTCACGCCGTAGAGCGGACCGACCGTACGGATGTACTCCAGCGGCAGCCACGCGCGCTCGTGCAGCGTCATGACCGTCGTGTTGGCGCTGTCACCTCGGCGCTTGGCCCCGCCGAACACCACGCGCAGCACCGTCGGGGCGACCAGGACGGTCTCGACGCCCATCACGATGGCGACCCACATCACCAGGTCGTTCAGCCCGCCGGTGCTGCCGCCATACCAGGCCGCGCCCAGTTCGGCCGCGCCCGCGAACAGCGAGAAGACGCCGGCGCTGCGCACCTTGTCCTGCACGCGGGAGATCGCCATGAAGAAGTGCAGGAACACGAACGGCACGTAGGTGAGCGCGAGGATCTTCAGCGCGTCGCCGGCGGTCTCCGCGTACGCGGCGCCGAACAGCGACATGATCGGGTTGGCCAGCAGCGAGACCAGCAACGCGACCGGCACGCCGCCGCCGAGGCAGATCAGCAGGCCGATGCGCACCTTGGAGGTCAGCGCCCGCTTGTCGCCGCTGGCCACCGCGAACAGCGTGAGCGCCACGTTGCCGGGCACCATCGCGAGGAACGACAGCACCATGAACGCGGTGTAGAACGACGCGTTGGCCTCGGCCGACAGCACCGCGGTCACGACCAGCGGCAGCGAGGCGCGCGGCAGGTACGTCGCCAGGTTGAGCAGGTTGTGGTCGAAGGTCGACTTGCCGCGGCCCTTGAGCAGCGACAGCCGCGGGCGCAGCGAGTCGATGATCCGGCGGCGGCGCAGCGCCACGCTGAGGATGGCCGTCGAGAGCACGATGCCGGCAACCCACGTGAGCAGCAGCTCGTTGCCGCTGAGGGTGATCGGCGCGAGGGCGAGGCCGCCCAGGATCGCCAGCTTGATCACCGAGAACCACGCGTTGCGCATCAGCTGCAGCGGGCCCTTGAGCAGGCCCACCAGCGCTTCGTCGAGCACCAGCGTGACCGCGTTGATCGCGATGCCGATGACGAGCAGCACCGTGCCGACCGTGCCGCCGAGCGCCTCCTGCAGGCCCGGGATCCACAGCTGGGCGACCACGACGTAGACGATGCCGCCGACCGTGGCGGCGCTGCCGGCCACGAGCAGACAGGTCGTGATCAGCTCCCATTTGGGGCCGCGCAGCTGGGACAGATCGGAGATCAGCATGGTGCCCATGCCGAACATGCCGATCGTGCCGATCAGCGTCATGGCGGACACCGCCGCCGACGCCTGACCCACCGCCTCGGGAGAGGCCGTACGAGCGGCCACCCACCAGTAGGCGAACCCGAACAGCGACGTGATCGCCGTCGTGGCGATCAACGATCCGGCGTTCAGGAACAGATCGACGTGCCCCTTGAGGGCCGTCAGCACGCCGCTGCGCCGCTTGGCCGGCTTGACCTGGCCCTGCGGTGCGGCGACCTGAGTCGCGGTCACACAACCTCCCCACGGAACGACGAGCAAACGCTACTTACTCGCCGGTTTCGATGGCTACGGGAGAGCGGCCGATCCTCCGCGTACTGTCCGGTGTGGACGCTCATTGAAGCGGCGGATCCGAGTGGCCGTTCGGTCGATACTTGGTGCTCGTGAGGTCCCAGACGCATCATCCGGCACCCGCGCAACCCGTCCGACCGTCACCCATGGTGACGTGGATCATCACAACCAACCCGCTCGTTTGAACCGCCAGAAGAGGCCGCTACAGACGAGAACAATTATCACAATGGTCACCCAGAACCCATACCGGGAGTCGAGTCCGGGCATGTTTGCGAAGTTCATCCCATAGATCCCCGCGCCCACTGTGGGGACGGCGGCGACGGCGGCCCAGGCGGCGATCATGCGCATGTCGTCGTTCTGGTCGAGGGTGACCTGGGTGAGCCGGGCCTGCAGGATCGAGTTGAGCAGGTCGTCGAAGCCGGCCACCCGATCCGCGGCCCGATCGAGCCGGCCGCGCACGTCGACGAAGTACGGGCGCAGGCCGGGCGGCACGTCGGTCGCCTCGAGCAGCGCGGCGAGCGGCTCCTGCAGCGGCAGCACGGCCCGCTTCAGCTCGACCATCTCGAGTTTCAGTTGGTAGAAGTGCGCGACCTCGGCCGAGCGCCGGGTGGCGAAGGTTTCCTCCTCGATCCGCTCGAGGTCGCGCTCCACGTCGGCCGCGACCGTGAGGTAGTCGTCGACCAACCGGTTCGTCACCGCGTACGCCACCGCCCAGGGGCCGGCCCGCAACAGCGCCGGCCGCTTCTCCAGCTCCTGCCGCACCGGCCACAGGGCACCGGCCGGGCCGTGACGGACGGTGATGACGAACCACGACCCGATGAGCAGCGTCACGTCGCCGGTGTCGACAATCTCACTCGTGGCCGTCAATTCGTCGTGCTCGACGTAGCGGGCGGTCCGCACGACCAGCCGGGTCACGTCGCCGATCGTCTCGACCACCGGCCGGTGCCCGCCCTGCGCGGTCTGCTCCACGACCAGCTCGTGCAGGCCGAACGCGTCGGCGACCGACCGCATCGTCGCCGCGTCCGGCTCGTGCAGCCCGAGCCACAGGAACTCGCCGCGCCGCTGCCGGGCCTCGGTGTAGTGCAGGGCGCCCGGTTTGCGGGCGCCCGCCCGGTAGACGGCACAGTCGACCACCGCGTGCGGATTGTGGCGGCGTGCCGGGGATGCGCCGGTGTGCGGCCGCGGAGCGATCGCCTCGACGAGCCGGCCCAGGATCTTGAGCATCCGCCGAAGGTAGCGGGCTCAGTCCGAGCGGCGCATCGCCCGTACGCCGACGGTGAGCCCCAGCGCCGCCACCGCGCCCGCGGCGATCAACCCGCCGAGCGTGGTCGCCGTCCAGATGTCGCCGTTGAACAGCGCCCGCTCGGCGTCCACCACGTAGCTCAGCGGGTTCGCCCGGGCGAGCGCGCGCAGCCACCCCGGCCCGTTGTCGATCGGCAGCAGCACGCCGGCGAGCAGCAGCAGCGGGAACAGCACGGTCTGCTGCACGGTCCAGAACAGCCACTCCTGGTTCTTCGAGGCAAGCGCCAGCGTGTACGACAGCGCGCCCAGCCCGGTGCAGAAGGCGGCCAGGATCAGCAGCCCGAGCAGCGCCCCCGCCACGTTGAACCGGAAGCCGAACGGCAGGCACACGACCACGATGAGGGCGGCCTGCGCGAACATCGGCACGATCTCCTTGAGCGCCCGCCCAATGAGCAGCGCGGGCCGCCGCAGCGGGGTGACCAGCATCCGCTCGTGCGACCCGGTCTGGATCTCGAACAGCAGGTTCGAGCCGGTCATCGACGAGGCGAACAGGCACGACATCACGATGATGCCGGGCACGAACCACTGCAGCGCGGTGCCGTCGTCGTCGGGCAGCAGCGGCGTGAACAGCGCCAGGAACACCAGCGGCTGCACCATCGAGAAGATGATCGTGAAGGGGTCGCGCAGGGTCGGCCGCAGCTCGCGGCTGAAGACGGTACGGGTGTCGCTGATCAGCGTGGTCACGGCTCAGACCTCCACGAGCTCGGTGGTGCCGGCGTTGTCCGGTACGGCCCCGCCCTCGCGCAGGCTGCGGCCGGTCAGCTTGAGAAAGACGTCGTCGAGGGTGGGGCGGATCACCTCGACCTCGGCCGCGGGCAGGCCGGCCGTGCGCAGCTCGTCGAGGATCCCGGGCACGCGGCGGGGCGCGCCCTGCGCCGTGACGAAGAGCCGGGTTCCCGTACGGCCGGGGCGCAACGCCGCCAGCCGGGAAGCCGCCGCGGCCGCGTCCGTCTCGGCGTCGAAGCCCAGCACGATCCGATCGCCCACGTGCTCGGCCTTCAGCCGGGCCGGGGTGTCGTCCGCGATGATCCGGCCGTGGTCCACCACGATCACCCGCTGGGCCATCGAGTCGGCCTCGTCCAGGTAGTGGGTGGTCAGCACGATCGTGGTCTCGTGCCGGGCGCGCAGGGCGAGGATGTGCTCCTGCAGGTTCGCCCGGTTCTGCGGGTCGAGGCCGGTCGACGGCTCGTCGAGGAACAGCAGCCCCGGCTCGTGGATGAGGCCCATCGCGATGTCCAGCCGGCGGCGCTGCCCGCCGGACAGCGACGACACCCGGCGGTCGGCCACCTCGCCCAGCCCGAGCGAGTCGACCAGCTCGGCGGCCCGTGCGCGGGCGGCGCGCACGCTCAGCCCGTACGCCCGTCCCTGGCTGATCAGCTCGTCGCGCCCGCGCTGGCTGTGGCCCGCGCCGTTGCCCTGCCCGATGAAGCCGATCCGCAGCCGCACCTCGCGCTGGTGGCGCACCACGTCGTAGCCGGCCACCCGGGCCGTGCCCGCGGTCGGCGGGATCAGCGTCGTCAGCATGCGCAACGTGGTCGACTTGCCCGCGCCGTTCGGCCCGAGCAGCGCGACCAGCTCGCCCGCCGCCACCGTCAGGTCGATGCCGTCGACGGCGCGTACGTCCTTGAAGTGCTTCGTCAGCCCACGTGTCTCGATCACGTTCGTCTGCTCCATGTCTCCGACGCTAGATTGGCTTGCGGACACTTTCTGACCTCAATGCGGCGGAGTCTGAATTCATGGCGAACACGAGTGCCCGGATGCTGCGGCTGCTGTCGTTGCTGCAGACCCACCGCTACTGGCCCGGCGCGGAGCTCGCGGACCGGCTCGAGGTGAGCCCGCGAACGCTGCGCCGCGACGTCGACCGGCTGCGCGAGCTTGGCTATCCCGTCGACGCGAGCCGTGGAGTCGCCGGCGGCTACCAGCTGCAGGCCGGCGCCGCGGTGCCCCCGCTGCTGCTCGACGACGAGGAGGCGGTGGCGATCGCGGTCGGCCTGCGCACCGCCGTGGCCGGGTTCGACGAGACGTCCGTACGGGCCCTGGCGAAGGTCATCCAGCTGCTGCCACCCCGCCTGCGGCGCCGCATCGACGCGTTGCGCGCCGTCACCACCCCCGGCGTCCTGGGCGGCGGCGGCCCGGCCCTGGACGCCGGCGCGCTCACCACCATCGCCATGGCCTGCCGCGGCGAGGAACGCCTGCGCTTCGACTACACCCCGCGGGACGGCGAGACCTCCGCCCGCCACGTCGAACCCCACCGCCTGGTCCCGCTGGGCCGCCGCTGGTATCTCATGGCCTGGGACCTCGACCGCGGCGACTGGCGCAGCTTCCGCGTGGACCGCCTGGCAGCCCCCACCCTGACCGGCGCCCGTTTCCGCCCGCGCGACATCCCCGGCGGCGACGCGGCGGCCTGGCTGCGCTCCCGCATGTCGCGGATTCCCTCCCGCTACGACGTCGCCGTGGTGCTGTCCACGGACGCGGCCCACGTGCGGTCGCTGATAGGCCACTACGGCACGGTCGACGACCTGGCGCCCGGCTCGTGCCGCATGCACATGAACACCGACGACCTGGGCTGGCCCGTCATGGTGCTGGGCGTGCTCGGCGTCCCCTTCACCATCGAGTCCCCACCCGAGCTGCGCGACCGGGTGCGCGAGACCGCCAAGACCCTCCTCCGCGGCGCCGCGTGACTCCGGCTCCGCGGGCCGTCCTCTCCTCTACGCGGCCGCTCCCGCCCTGCGCGGCCGCTCCCGCCCTGCGTGGCCGCTCCCGCCTTGCGCGGCCGCTCCCGCCCTGCGTGGCCGCTCCCGCCCTGTGCAGCCGCTCCCGCCTTGCGCGGCCGCTCCCGCCCTGCGTGGCCGCTCCCGCCCTGTGCAGCCGCTCCCGCCCTGTGCGGCCGCTCCGGCCTTGCGTGGCCGCTCCCGCCCTGTGCGGCCGCTCCCGCCCTGTGCGGCCGCTCCCGCCCTGCGCGGGCCGGCCTTCTCTGTCGGCCGCTCTCTCCTCGAATCGGCCGTTATGGACGGATCGGCGCCCCCGTGGCGCCGATCCGCACGAATGAAGCTATCGGCCACCTCCGACACTTTTGCCGCATGATTAAGCATCGGCTTATATAAGAATCACCAGATGTCGGCCGGGACGAAAAGTGTCAGGGGGCCGGTGCAGAATCGGGCCATGACGATCATCGGTGCGATCTTCCTGCCGTCGAACCCGCCCGAGTCGCTGCGCGCGGTCGCTCAGGCCGCCGACTCCGCCGGCCTCGACGAGCTCTGGATCTGGGAGGACTGTTTCCGCAACGGCGGCCTCACCGCCGCGACCGCGGCCCTCGCCTGGACGGAGAATCTGCGCGTCGGCATCGGCATCATGCCGGTTCCGTTCCGCAACGTCGCCTCGCTGGCGATGGAGCTCGCCACGCTGGGCCGCATGTTCGGCGATCGTGCGGTGCCCGGCATCGGCCACGGCGTCCAGGACTGGATGGGCCAGGTCGGCGCCCGGGCGGCGTCGCCGCTCACGCTGCTCCGGGAATACGCGACGGCGCTGCGCGACCTGCTCCACGGCGAGGCGGTCACCGTCTCGGGGCGCTACGTCAAGCTCGACAACGTACGCCTCGACTGGCCGCCCGCTGTTCCGCCGCTGCTCGCGGTCGCGGCGGGCGGGCCCAAGACGATCGCGCTCGCCGGCGAGGTCGGTGACGCGGTCGTGCTGGCGGGCGGCACGTCGCCCGCCATGGTCGCCGAGACCGCCAAGACGGTCACCGACGCGCAGCTGGTCGTCTTCGTGCCCGCCCTGACCGGCCCCGACGCGGCCGAGCGGCTCGCCGCCGACGCCGAGCGATACAACGCGGAGTACCCGGGCCTGTCCGGCAGCCCCGCCGAGATCGCGGCCGGCGTGGACGAGTTCGTGGCCGCCGGCGCCAGCCGGGTGATCCTCCAGCCCGTGCCCGACGAGGACCCCGAGGCTTACGTCCGTTTCGTCGCCGAGCAGGTGAAGCCCCTGGTCAAGTGAGTCCACCACCCAAGTGGTCGCCGTCGGCCGCGGCAGCATTCGAGGCGGCGCCGCCGTGAGGGCGGGGCCGCAGTAGAACGGGGCGCCGTCGGCCGGCACCCGCTGTCGGCTGGCACCCGCTGTCGGTCGAGGCCGCTGTCGGCTGGCACCCGCTGTCGGTCGAGGCCGCTGTCGGCTGGCACCCGCTGTCGGTCGAGGCCGCTGTCGGCTGGCACCCGCTGTCGGTCGAGGCCGCTGTCGGCTGGCACCCGCTGTCGGTCGAGGCCGCTGTCGGTCGGCACCCGCTGTCGGTCGAGGCCGCTGTCGGCTGGCACCCGCTGTCGGTCGAGGCCGCTGCCGGTCGGCCGCGGTGGGACGGGCCGCTGTCGGTCGGCCGCGGTGGGGCGGGCCGCGTGGGACGGGCCGCGGCGGGTGGGGTTTCGTCGGAGAGCGCCGGGCATCGGGGGAGGCTGTGACCGGCGGCGCGCGCCTATGACGCCGGTCGCTAATGGGTCGCGCGCCGAACGCCGTTCGATAGCCTCGGACGGTGTGCCCGGACGTGTGGGATCAGGGCACAGGGGCGAGGCGGATCAAGCGCGACGGCCGGTGACGGCCGCGGCGGGGCGCGGTGGGAGGTCGGCGTGACGCGGTATGTGGCGATCGGGGACAGCTTCACCGAGGGGGTCGGCGACGACCTGCCGGACGGCTCGGTCCGCGGCTGGGCCGACCTGGTCGCCGCGGGGCTGGCGGCGGGTGAGGGCGCGACCGTCCAGTACGCGAACCTCGCCATCCGCGGGCGGCTGCTCGAGCCGATCGTCGGCGAGCAGCTCGACGCGGCGCTGGCGCTGTCGCCGCGGCCCACGCTGCTGACACTCAACGGCGGCGGCAACGACATGATGCGGCCGGGCGGCGACATGCTGCGTCTGGCCGAGCTGACCGAGAAGGCCGTGCAGCGGTGCGCCGAGGCCGGCGTGCGCGTGGTGCTGCTCAGCGGCGCGGACCCGTCCGACCGGCTGCCGTTCGGCGCGGTGATGCGCCGCCGCGGCGAGGCGCTGACGCAGGCGGTCATCGAGATCGTGCAGCGGTACGACATCACGTTCGTCGACGTGTTCCACGACGTCGAGATCCGGCGGGCCGGCTACTGGTCGCCCGACCGGCTGCACCTCAACGCCGCCGGGCACCGCCGGGTGGCCGGGCTCGTGCTCAATGCGCTCGGGCACGGGGCGGCCGCGCACGTGATCGACCCCGGTCCGGCCGAGAGCCGCCGGGTGCTGGCGGAGGCCCGGTATTACCGCGAGCACGTGCTGCCCTGGCTCAACCGGCGGGTGCGGGGGCGTTCGTCGGGCGACAACCGTACGGGAAAGTTCGTCGATTGGGTCGACATCGAGCCCGCGTGAGCGTCAGGGCAGCGCGCGCCGGCGGATGTGGTCGTCGTGCCACTGGGCGCCGACCAGGAAGCGCTTGGTGCCGACCACCTCGAAGCCGTGCTTGGCGTAGAACTTCGCGGCCCGGACGTTCTGCTGGTTGACCCCGAGCCAGCAGGACGAGGCGCCGGTCCCGGCGGCCGCGGCCAGCGTCGCCGTCATCAGGGCGGCGGCCGCGCCCGAGCCGTGCCGGTCGGGCGCCAGATAGAACTTGCTCAGCTCGATGCTGACGTCGTCGATCACGGCAGCCACGTCGGGGTCCTTGATCGGCCCGTCGACCAGCATCGAGTAGCCCACCGGCTCGTCGTCGTGGACGGCCAGCAGGAGGATGCGGCCGGGGTCGGCCAGGTATCCGCGGAAGCTCGCCACGGACAGGTGCGTGGCGATGAACGCGTCGATGTCGGCCTGCAGCGTTCCGGGCGGGCAGGCGAGCCCGAAGGTCCGTGCGGCGAGATCGTGCAGCAGTTCCGTGTCGGCCTCTCCGGCGCGACGGGTCGTGATCGACATGGAAAGACAGTTTAAGGTTCTGGGCGTGCGCGCTCCCACGATGAGACACCTCGGCGACGTGATTCCCCTGCCGGCGTCGGTCCGGCCCGATGCGTCGGCCGATTTCCGGATTCCGGCCGATGTGACGGTCGGCGCCGCCCCGGCGGCCGCCGCGATCGCCGACGAGCTGGCCGGCCTGCTGCGCCGGGCGACCGGCTTCCCGGTGCCCCGCGCAGGCGAGGGCGGCAGCGTCCGGCTGCTGCTCGACGACGAGGCGGACGGTGGCAAGTCGCCGGAGTCGTACCGGCTCGACATCGCGGCCGACGGCGTCACGCTGCGCGCGCCCACGGCGCAGGGCCTCTTCGCGGGCGTGCAGACCGTGCGCCAGCTGCTGCCCGTCGAGGCGGCGGCCGAGGTGGTGCTGCCGGGCGGACGGATCGAGGACGAGCCCCGCTTCCCCTACCGCGGCACGATGCTCGACCTGGCCCGGCACTTCTACGGCCCGGCCGACGTGCGCTCGTTCATCGACACGATCGCCCAGTTCAAGATCAACCACCTGCACCTGCACCTCACCGACGACCAGGGCTGGCGGCTCGAGATCGAGGGCTGGCCGCGCCTCACGGAGGTCAGCGGCGGCGCGGGCACCGGCATCGACGGCGCGGGGCCCGGCTTCCTGACCGCCCGCGAGTACACGGACCTGGTGGCGTACGCGGAAAGCCGGTTCATCACGATCGTGCCGGAGATCGACATGCCCGGCCACGTCAACGCCGCCCAGCTCGCCTACCCCGAGCTGACCTGCGACGGGGTCCCGGTGCAGCAGCGCACCGACCCCGAGGTCGGCTACAGCTCGCTCTGCGCCGGCAAGGAGGAGACGTACGCCTTCGTCGAGGACGTGATCCGTGTCGTCGCCGCGCTGACCCCGGGGCCGTACCTGCACATCGGCGGCGACGAGGCGCTCAACACGACGGCCGAGGACTACCGCACGTTCCTGACCCGGGTGCTGCCGCTGGCCGGCAAGTACGGCAAGCGGGCGATCGGCTGGCACGAGATGGCGGCGGTCGACCTGCCGCCGACGGCCATCCCGCAGTACTGGCGGATCGAGCCGGCCGACGACGGGGTGGCCCGGGCCGCCGCGGCGGGACATCAGGTGATCATGTCGCCGGCCGACCGCAGCTACCTGGACATGAAGTACGACGACACGAGCCCGCTCGGGCTGGACTGGGCCGGCGTCGTCGGCGTCGAGCGGTCGTACGACTGGGACCCCGCCGACCGCCTGCCCGGGGTGGGGGAGGAGTCGCTGCTCGGCGTGGAGGCCCCGCTCTGGTCGGAGACCCTGCGCAGCCTGGCCGACGTGGAGTTCATGGCGTTCCCGCGGCTGCTCGCGATCGCCGAGATCGGCTGGACGCCGCGCGCCGGCCGCGACTGGCAGTCGTTCCGCCGTCGCCTCGCCGAGTTCGGTCCCCGCCTGGCGGCGCAGGGCGTCAACTTCCACCGCTCGCCGGAGATCGACTGGCGGTGACCGCTCAGGGCACCACGATCTCGAGGTCGCCGCGCACGCGGGCCGGGATGCGGCCCAGGTCGATCGACGTGTCCTGCGGGGGCAGGTAGTAGTCGAGCTTCGCCAGCCGCTGCACCAGCGTGCTCAGCACGGCGATCGTGACCTGCTCGCCGGGGCAGCGGTGGCCGGTGCGCGGGTCGCCGCCACCCTGCGGGATCAGCTCGAACGCGCCGACCGGCCGGCCCAGGAAGCGCTCGGGGCGGAACTCGTACGGCTCGGGCCACACCCGCGGATCGTGGTGCTGCCCGTAGACGTCGAGCAGCACCATCGTCCCCTTCGGAATGCCGACCCGCTGGAACGTCAGGTCCTCGCGGGCCCGGGCGCCCAGGAACGGGGCGAACGGGTAGAACCGCCGCAGCTCGTGGACGAACGCCGTGGTGAACTCGTCGTCGCCGGCGCGCAGCCGGGCGCGGCCGGCGGGCCAGCGGTCGAGCGCGTGTCCCGCGAAGGTCACGAACCAGGTCACCGCCGTGGTGGGGCGGATGATGTTGATGAGCTCGACGGCGGCCGTACGGGCATCGAGCAGCGACCCGTTCTCGGTGTGGTGCGCGACCCGCGAGAGCGCCGTGTCGGCCGGCGGCCGGCTGCGCGCGTCCTCGATGAGCCGGGCGAAGTGCTTCTCCTGACGCCGCCGCGCCGCCCGGGCACGGAAGTGCCGCGGCCCGGCGGTCGCGAACCCGTCCACCATCGCCACCAGATCGGCGGTGAGCGCGTCACGGTCAAAGGCATCTTCCGGTACGCCGGTCCAGCGCGTCACGGCGTCCGCGAGCACCTTGGCCGTCTCGTCGAACAGCGACACCGCGTCGCCGCCGCGCCAGCCGTCCGCCGCCTCGTCGAACACCTTGCCGGTCAGCGCCGCCAGCGTGTCGATGCCGTCCTCGTGCATGAGCAACGCCACGAACAGCGCCTTGCGGGCCTTGTGCGCCTCGTCGTCGAGGGTGTGGACGCCCTTGCCGAACAGCGTGCTCACGACCGGCTCGGGCAACGCCGTGCGCCGCTCGAGGTGACGCTCGTCATAGAAGAAGCGGGCCGCGTCGGGCCCGCTGATCGCGACCGCGCGCATCCCGCCCAGACGCATCGGGATCGGCCGTCCGTGAAAGCGCCTCCGCAGGTCGGGCAGCCAGGCATAACCCTTGGCGGCGAACGGCACGGTCTGATCGGGAAGCGCCATGGCAGTCCGTATCCCCTCCCGTGACGGCACGAAACCGGCTCGAAAATCTTCCTTATTTTTCCCTCCGGCGGACTCGGCGTCTGCGATTTCCGTCGGAGGGCGGCCCTAGGCTGGGCCGGTCATCGAGGTGGACTGCGACAGCGGCGGAGGTAAAGGTGCAGCGGGAGGCGGAGGCAGCCGACCCGGGCGTACGGTCGTCGGCCGCGCGGTCGGTGGCCATGCTGGCCGGCTTCCTGGCGGTGGCCTGGCTGCAGGTCGCCGCGGTGCTGCTGGCCGTGTGGCTGGTGCTCGAGCTGCTGCCCGGCACGCTCGCGCTGCAGGTCGCCGTGCCGCTGGTCATCGCCGCGGCGGGCCTGCTCTGGTGGGCGACCGTACGAGCCCTGCGGCTGCGCCGTCCCGCCCCGGCCGGGGTGCCCGTGCTGCGCGAGCACGCGCCCGCGCTCTGGTCGATGCTCGACGAGGCGGCCGCCGCGGCAGGCGTCAAGCCGCCCGACGGCGTGACCGTCGTGGCCGGGGCCGGGGCCACGCTCTCCGAGAGGCTGCGCCTCGGCGGCCTGCTGGGCGGCCGTCGCGAGCTCTACCTGGGGCTTCCGCTGCTGCAGGCGTGGGACGAGTCGCGGCTGCGGGCCGTCGTCGCGCACGAGCTGGCCCACGGCTCCCCGGCGCTGGGCGGCCGGTTCGCCCCGGCGGCCCGGCGCGGCCGCGTCGCCCTGGGGCGCATCGTCCCGCGCATCCCCGCCCGCAGCCCCGCCGGTCCGCTGCTGCGCGCGTGGGCGCGGTGGTACAGATCGGTCGACACCCCGCACAGCCGGGCGCAGGAGCTGGCCGCCGACCGGGTCGCGGCCTCGTTCGCCGGCCCCCGCGCCGCGGCCGCCGTGCTGCGCGACGGCCCCGCGCTCGAGGGCATGCAGCAGCTGTTCCACGCCGAGTACCTCAGCCCCGGCTGGCAGACCGGCCTGGTGCCCGACGACATCTTCGGCGGCTTCCTGCGGGTGCTGGCCGCGCGCCCCGACGACGTGGCCCGGCTGCGCGCCCGCGATCCCGAGCCGCCCGGCGAGTGGGACCCGCACCCGCCGCTGTCCGAACGCCTGGCCGCCCTGGCCGCCGTGACCCCGGAGGGCCCCGAGCCGCCCGAGCGACCGGCCGGCGACCTCGTGCCCGACCTGCCCGGGCTGGGCCGGGCGCTGCAGGCGGTCGCCTTCCCGGTGGGCGGGCGCGCGGTCGTGGGGTGGGACGAGTTCTTCGGCGTCGCGCGCCTGGCCGAGATGGAGCGCGAGGCCGACGCGTCGCTGCGCGCGCTGTCCCACGCGGCCGGCAGCCCCGTGACCGGCGCCGCCGAGGTGCTCGACCTCGCCGCCGACGGCCGCCTGCGCAAGATCGCCGAGACCGTGTTCGGCGACCTGCCGCCCGAGGAGGTGTCCGCCCGCGTCACCGACCTGATCGGCCTGCTGCTCGCGCTGGCCGCCCTGCACAGCGGCGTGGCCCGCTGGCGGCACAGCTGGACGGGCACCGCCGAACTGGTCGCGATCGACGGGTCCTATCTGGAGCTGCAGGCGCCCGCCGAGATGGCCGGCGACCCCGCCACGGTCGAGCGGGCCCGCGAATGGCTGACCTCGCTGGGCATCGACCTGACCGCCCGGGCCGGCGCCACCCGCCACCACTCCGCCCGCGTCCCCGTCCTGGGCGGCGTGGTCGGCGTCCAGGTCGACGGCGCCCGCACCGACCTGCTCGTCCTCGAGACGGGCTTCGTCCTGCTGCCCGCGCTGCCCCGCTCCCGCCACCACGAGGCCAAGCGCCGCCTGACCCGCCTGGCCGCCGAGGGCGTCCTCCCCGACGGCTCCCCAGCCGGCGCCACGGGTGCGCCCGCCGACACCAGCGCGCCGATCGGC
Source organism: Actinoplanes sp. URMC 104 (assembly GCF_051386375.1). Lineage (NCBI taxonomy): Bacteria > Bacillati > Actinomycetota > Actinomycetes > Micromonosporales > Micromonosporaceae > Actinoplanes > Actinoplanes sp. URMC 104. The sequence continues at coordinate 1,134,821 of NZ_JBPQTO010000004.1, forward strand.
AGCGGAGACCCATCGGCCGATGCGCCCGTCGCCGTGGGTGCGCCTGCCGCCGCGGGTGGGTCGGTCGGCGCCGGGGAAGCAGTCGGCGCGGGAAAGACGGCGACCGCGACGCTGACCGAGACCGCCGGGCACCGGTTCGTGCCGTTCGCCGACGTCGCCACCGCCTCGGCCACCCGCAACGGCCGCCGCTCGTGGGAGATCAGCCTGCGCGACGGCGGCACCCTGACCGTCCGCACGACCCTCGACTCCGAGGAGCTGCCCGGCGGCTGGGCCGCCCTCGACGACGCCGTCGCGTTCCTCACTCGCACGCGCTGACCGCCGGGCGGCGCGAACCGCCCGTCCTGGCTCCGTGGCGTCCTCGCTGGCAACGCGATCAACTCCGGGTTGTGCCATATCTGCCCTGCGCTGTGGCGCTCCTCACGCAGCGCCATACCGCGCAGATGCCGGCGTTCCGAACCGCACGCGCCGACCGCACGGCGTCGCCGGAGCCCCCCGACTCTCTCCAGGTGCCGCACGCTGGCTGAACGGTTCGTGCTTCTCGACATGCGGGTCGGGTGGGCGACCAATGAGCGACCAGTCCGTCACCTCGGGTCACAATGGCATCGCGGAACGTTCGCTTTACCGCTCCCGATAACGGGTAGAGAAGTGCCCAGCATCGGCGGGATGATCCCAGCGAGGCGGGGAGGCCAGACATGGAGCGGGGACCGATGGCGCTCTTCGGGGCGATCGTCGCGGTCGGGCTCGGGCCTGCCCTGTGGATGGGCGTGCAGCTCGGCGCGGTGCAGGAGAGCCCGGTCCAGCCGCCCGCCGTCAGCGAGCAGCGCGCGGAGCAGGCCGGGCAGGAGCTGCTCGGCGGCACCGGCGCCGGCGCGGCGGCCGACGACACCCCGGTCACCGGCACGCGGCCCCGCAGCGACGCCCGCCCGTTGACCACCTCTCCGTCGGCGAAGCCGTCGCCGAGCGCGAGCAGCAGTTCGCCGACGCCGTCACCCACGAGCACCTCGGTGACGACCGAGCCCGAGCCGACCACCGACGGCCCCACGACCCCGCCCACGGAGTCGACCACCGAGCCGACGACCGGCCCGACCGGCACCACCGAGCCGCCCGTCGAGGACGAGACCGGCTACCCGACCCTGCCGCCCGAGGACGACCCGGACGAGGACGAGCCGACGTACGCGGACCCGGCCCCGTACGGCCATGGCAACCGCGGCGACTACGTGGCGGCCGGCAGGTAGGTCGCGGCCAGCCCGCGCGCCGTCGCGGCGAAGCACTCGCGCAGCTCGGGCGGCTCCAGCACCTCCGCCTCGGCGCCCAGCTTGAGCAGCTCGATGTGCCCGTGCCGCACCGACTCGATGGGCACCCGCGTCACCAGCCACCCCGACTCGTCGGGCTCCCCGGCCTCGGCCCGCGCCACCCGCGACATCTCCGGCGGGAAGACGTACGCCATCCGCTCGAGCGCCGCGACCGTCATGCGGACCGTCGCCGTCGCCGTGTAGACGCTCCGCTCGTACCGCTGGGTCCACTCCCGCCAGAACGCGGCCAGCTCGAAGCCCTCCGGACGCCGGGCCGGCTCGTCGAGCAGCTCGGCGTCCAGGATGCTCGACACCCGGTAGGCGGTCGTCCGCGTGTCGGTGGCGGCCACCAGATACCACCGCCCGGCCTTGAGCACGACGCCCAGCGGATGCAGCGTCCGGGTCACCTCGCGCGGCGCCTTCCACCGCCGGTACCGGATCTCCAGCCGGCGCCCGCTCCACACCGCGTCGGCCACGGTCGACAGGTGCGGCACCGGCTCGTCGCCGCGGAACCAGCCGGGCGCGTCGAGGTGCAGCCGCTCGCGCACGCGGTCGGCCCGGTCGGCCAGCTCGCCGGGCAGCGACGCCCGCAGCTTGAGCTGCGCGGCCGCCAGCACCGATCCCAGCCCCAGCTCGGCGGCCGGCCCGGGCATCCCGGCCAGGAACAGGGTGCCCGCCTCGTCGGAGGTCAGGCCGGTCAGCCGGGTGCGGTACCCGTCCAGCAGCTGGTAGCCGCCGGCCGGTCCGCGGTCGGCGTAGACCGGCACGCCCGCCGCGCCGAGCGACTCCACGTCGCGGTACACCGTGCGCACCGACACCTCGAGCTCCGCGGCGAGCTCCTGCGCCGTCATGCGCCCCCGGGTCTGCAAGAGCAGCAGGAGCGAAAGCAGGCGGTCGGCGCGCACCCTCGCACGGTAACGCCGAAGCACGGTGACGCCGAAGCACGGTAACGCCGAAGCACGGTAACGCCGAAGCACGGTAACGCCGAAGGGGGAGCCGGCGGCTCCCCCTTCGGTCGACGGATCTCTCAGAGCGCGATCAGGCGGTTCAAAATCTCCCGGTACGCGCGCAGCTCGACACGCAGCTTCTCCGTGTCGTCGGCGTTGCCGCCCAGCTTGTCCCGCTGCGCCTTGAGGGCGCTGGTCAGCCTGTCCACGGCGTCGCCGACCAGCGTCGCGGCCTCGGCGGTGGCCTCCTTGGGCTCGTCCACGAAGCGCAGCTGGATCTCGCGGAACCGCTCGACGAACGAGTCGCCGTCGGGCAGCAGCCGCTCCCCGGAGGAGTCGCCGGTCGTGGCGGGCGCCGGCGTGGAGGGGGCCGTGGCGGCGGGCGCCGGGGCCGCGGCGGGGGGAGCGGTCGTGGCGCCGACCGGCACGGCGGCAGCGGCGGCGACGGGCCCGGCCGGCGCGTCGGGCGCCCGCTGGAAGTCCTCGCTGTCGCGCAGCCCCTCGGCGCCCTGCCGGTCGCCCTCGAGCGTCTGCCCGGTGGCCGGGTCGACCGCGCGCGGGCTGTCGAAGGTGCCGTCGTCCTCGAGGGCCGCGTCCCTCGGCCGGTCGCCGTCGAGCGGCCGCCCGGTGGCGGAGTCCACCGCTTGCGGGCCGTCGAAGGTGCCGTCGTCCCGCACGGTGGAGTCGCCGTCGAGGGGGCGCCCGGTGGCGGGGTCGACCGCGCGCGGGCTGTCGAACGTGCCCTCGTCCCGGACCGTCGCGTCCGGGGAGTCATCGTCGGTCAGCGGCAGGTCGACCGGCGAGTCCGGGGCCCGGTCGCCCGCGGGGTGCGAGCCCTGCCGGGTGCCCTCCGGCAGGAAGACGGTCCGGTCGGGGTCGGCGTCGGCCGGGTCGCGCGGCGCGTCGCTCCACGGCGAGCCGGCCCGCTGCGGCGGTATGCCCACGGGCTCCGACGACACGGGACCCGTACGGTCCGGATCGGTCTGCGTCTCGGTGTCTTTCTCGTTGGAGAAGAACTTCATGGCGGTGGCTCCTAGCGGCTGGTGTCGCGAGCGGAGGAATCGTCGGCGGCCGGCCGGGGAGCGGGAGCCGCCTCTGTTGTATTGATACCGGTTGACGGCACGGGATCGGTGCCCAGCAGGTCGGCGAAGAGGGCCCGATAGTGCACCAGCGCCTGCCGGAGGTCCTCGGTGTTCGCCTCGCCCGCGCTGTTGCGCCGGCTGATCTCGTGCGCCTCGCGGTAGTGCTCGAGCGTGCGGGCGTGCTCGACGGACAGCGTCGCGAGCCGCTCGTCGTACTCGCCGGTCGGGTAGCCGCGATCGGTGATGAGCCGGGTGACCAGCTCGTCGGCGGCCGTGACGGCCGACGAGGGGTTGTCCACGAACTGGATCTGCACTTCCTCCCAGTTCGCCGCGTAGGTGCGCTGCGCCTCGGGGGACAGCGGCTTCAGTTCGAGCTCGGCGTGCCGCTTCTCGCGGTCGCGGAGCTCCTTCTCGGCTTCGGTGCGGCTCCCGGTGTCGGCGACCACCCGGTCGTACTCCGGTCCGAAGGTGTGCTGCAACTGCTTGCGCCGCATGACCTGAATGCCGTAGACGACCGCGGCGATCACGACCAGGATGACGACGATGAGGACGATCAAGGCTGTGGGGGACATCGGGCCTCCTCCTTATCCAGACCCGGTATTCCCAACACCGGTGCGCCGTCAATCCCCTTTGCGCACCCGTGTTTCCGGTTGATCTCGTTCCGGTGGGTCACTGCCCGGTCACAGTGTCATAAGGACGACCGGGCGCGGCGTGCCGATGTCGGTGCCCATGAAGGACTTAAGGGCTTTTTTCGGTACGCGACGCCGGTGGCTCGCCCGGACGGTTTTCCGTATCCTCCCCAGGGCGTACGCCGGAAGAGCGGAGCCCGATGAAGAAGCGATACTGGTCGATCCGTTCGAAGATCGTCGTGCTGGTCGCCGTCCCGCTGACGGCCCTGTTGGTCCTGTGGCTGTTCGCCACCGCGCTCACCGCCGGCCCGGCGTTCAACCTGTTGTCCGCGCGCACGGTGCTGGACAACGTCGGCAACCCCGGCATCGAGCTCGTCGGCCAGCTGCAGCGCGAGCGTCTGTTCAGCGTGGAGTACCTCTCGGTCACCGGCCCGATCTCGCAGACGCTGATCGACCAGCGCAGCGCCACCGACAAGGCGATCGCGAACTTCCGCCGGCTCGCCGAGAGCGACAAGGCCCGCGACGCGACGAACGCCGCGCTGCGCGGGCGCATCGACCAGTTCCTCACCCAGATCGACAGCCTGACCGGCAACCGCGGCTACATCGACCGCCGCGCGATGGACCCGATCGGCGCGCAGAACCTGTTCAGCAACGTGATCGGGTCCGGCTTCCAGACCTTCGCGGCCACCGCCACCTTCAACGACGAGCAGATCGACAGCGAGCTGCGCGCGCTCACCACGGTCGGCCACGGCCAGGAGTACCTGAGCCGGGTCGACGCGCTGGTCGGCGGCGCCACCGCCGCGGGCAAGTTCGACCCCGAGCTGCGCGGCCAGCTCATCCAGGACGTCGGCACCGCCCGCTTCCTGCTCGACCGCGGCGTCGTCGACATGGCCGAGTCGGACCGCACCGCGTACAACGAGCTGACCAGCGGGGTCGCGTACGAGCGGCTCGACAGCCTGCTGGCGCAGCTCGTGCAGCAGAGCCGCGACGGCGTCGCCACGCCGGTGAGCAGCTCCGAGTTCCGCCCCGCCTACGTCTCCGTGGCGCAGGAGCTGCGCTCGTTCGAGCTCGCCGCGACCGACTCGCTGACCGAGCGCGCGCGTCCGGTCGCCGAGAAGGTGCTCGTCCGCCTGGGCCTGGCCGGCATCCTCGGCCTGGCCGCGCTGGCCTTCTCGCTCTACCTGTCGGTGCGGGTCGGCCGCTCGATCGTCGGCCGGCTGCGCCGCCTGCACGGCGAGGCCCGCGAGATGGCCGCCGAGCGGCTGCCCACAGTGGTCCGCCGGCTGCAGCGCGGCGAGGAGGTCGACGTCGACGTCGAGACACCCCCGCTGGAGTACGGCCGCGACGAGATCGGCCAGCTCGGGCACGCGTTCAACGACGTGCAGCGGACGGCCCTGCAGTCCGCGGTCGAGGAGGCTAACGTCCGGCGCGGCCTCAACGAGGTGTTCCTCAACATCGCCCGGCGCAGCCAGACGCTGCTGCACCGCCAGCTCGCCCTGCTCGACCGCATGGAGCGGCGCGAGACCGAGCCGCAGGAGCTCGAGGACCTCTACCGCGTCGACCACCTCGCCACCCGCATGCGGCGCCACGCGGAAGACCTGGTGATCCTCGCCGGCGCCGCCCCCGGCCGCGGCTGGCGCAACCCGGTCCCGGTCATCGACGTCGTGCGCGGCGCGATCAGCGAGGTCGAGGACTACAAGCGCATCGACATCCGCTCGGTCGAGTCGGCCTCGGTGCTGGGCCGCGCGGTCGGCGACGTCATCCACCTGCTCGCCGAGCTGCTCGAGAACGCGGCCTCGTTCTCCCCGCCGCACACCCGGGTGCAGGTCACCGGCCAGGTGCTGCCCAACGGCTACGGCCTCGAGATCGAGGACCGCGGGCTCGGCATGGCCCCCGAGGCCATCGACGAGGCGAACCGCCGCCTGGCCGAGCCGCCCGACTTCGACCCGGCCGACAGCGCGCGGCTCGGCCTGTTCGTGGTGGCCCAGCTCGCCCACCGGCACGGCATCCGGGTGTCGCTTCGCGCCTCCGCGTACGCCGGGGTCACCGCGATCGTGCTGGTGCCCGGCGAGCTGGTCGTCGCCGCGACGCCGGCCGCCGCGCTGCCCTCCGGACTGTCCACCGGCGAGCGCCCGCTGGTCGGCTCGGGCAGCGACGACCCGTCGCGGCCCTCGCTGGCCGCGCTGCAGTGGCAGGGCGCCGAGCAGCTGCAGCAGCTCACCGCCGCCGGGCACCCCATCATCAACGGCACCGCGGTGCCCACCGCCGAGCCGCACCGCCCGGTCCGCGGCGCGGCCACCGGCGCCGGCCCCGTGGTGCGGGGCCCGGCCGCAGACACCGACCCGGCCTTACCAGGCCCAGCCGCCGGCGCCGGCCAGCACCGCGCCGACCCGAGCGGCCCCTCGCCGAGCTCGATCGCCGACGGCCTGAGCGCCGACGGCCTCGTGCAACGCAAGCGCGTACGCCGCCCGGCCGGCCAGGCACCCGCCGACGCGGCCGCCGCTCAGGCGGAGGCGCAGCTGGCAGCCCCCGAGGTGCGGCGCGCACTGTCCGGAGCGGAGCCGCCGCCACCCGCCATCCCGCGCCAGCGAGCGGTGCCCCGCAACTCCGCCCCCATCCCGCTCGCTCCGCCGCCGCCGACACGCATCGCTCCGCCCGGAACTCCGGCCGCCGCTCCGACCGGCATCCCCAGCGCCGGCCCGTCCGACGCCCCGAGCGCCCCGAGCGCAGCACCGACCGGCGCCCGGAGTGCCCCGAGCGCAGCACCGACCGGCGCCCGAAGCGCCCCGAACGCCGCTCCGCCCGGCGCCCCGAGTGCCCCGAGCGCAGCGAGTGCGCCGAGCGTTCCGGCCGTGCCCGATCTCACCGCGCCCAGCGCCGAGACCACCGAGGACGGGCTGCCGCGCCGCAAGCGCCAGGCCAACCTGGCGCCGCAGCTGCGCCGCCCGGCCGGTGAGCCGCCCGAGGAGCAGGCGCCGCAGCTGCGCTCGCCCGAGCAGGTCCGCAGCATCATGAGCGCGCTGCAGTCCGGCACCACCCGCGGCCGCATCGACGCGTCTCGCTACCTGGCGGAGGGCCGGCTCACGCCGGGTGACCCACCCGGCGGGAGCAGGCCATCTGAAGATCGGTCCAATGCGGATGACACGGACATGGATGGTCCCCGAAGCGCTGCATCCTTTGCGGATGCGGCTACCGTCAGTTTCCCGGCGATCGTGAACGTTGCGCTCGCCCGGGAGGAGGCAGCACCCGGGGGCGGACGGGATGCGGGGGGACACCGTGCCGGTGGCTCCGGGGGCGAAGACGTGATCAGGCCGGAAGAGGACGCATAAGTGACACAGACGACGAACCAGCGCGCGCACCTCACCTGGCTCCTCGACGATCTGGTGGAGCGGGTGCCCACGGCACAGCAGGCGGTCGTGCTCTCGGCCGACGGGCTGCTGATGGGGGCGTCGGCCGCGCTGAGCCGCGAGGACGCCGAGCACCTGTCGGCCATGGCGGCGGGCTTCCAGAGCCTGGCCAAGGGCGCGAGCCGGCACTTCCGGGCGGGCCCGGTGCGCCAGACGGTGGTCGAGATGGAGTCGGCCTTCCTGTTCGTCACGGCCGCCGGGCACGGCGCGTGCCTGGCGGTGGTGGCCTCCAGCGACGCCGACCTCGGGCTCATCGCGTACGAGATGGCCATGCTCGTCACCCGCGTGGGCCAGAACATGAGCGCCCCCGAGCGCTCCGCCGTGATCCCCGATGCCGGCTGACGGGCCACGCGTGACGCACGACTGGCTCGACCACGACGCGGGGCCGGTGGTGCGTCCCTACGCGATGACGCAGGGCCGCGTGGCCCCCGAGGACGGCGAGTTCGACCTCGTGGCCTTCGTGGTCGCCACCGCGGCGGGCGAGGGCGCCGGCGCCGGGCTGCAGCCCGAGCACCATGCGATCGTCGCCGCGTCGTGGGAGCCGATCTCGGTGGTGGAGCTGGCGTCCGCGCTCGACCTGTCGATCGGCGTCGTCCGGGTTTTGCTCGGTGATCTACGCTCGGCGGGTCTCATCTCGCTGTACGAACCCCCGGCGGCGTCCCAGCCGCACGATGTCGACGTACTCAAGGCGGTTGTCAATGGACTCCGTGCGCTCTGACCGTAACGGCGCGTCGTCGCGCATCCCGGTCGCGCTCAAGATCCTGATTGCCGGCGGATTCGGCGCGGGCAAGACCACCATGGTGGGCTCGGTCAGCGAGATCCGTCCCCTGCAGACCGAGGAGATCCTCACCGGCGTCGAGGGCGCCGACGACACCGGCGGCGTGGAGGGCAAGTCCACGACGACCGTCACGATGGACTTCGGCCGCATCACGATCACCGAGGACCTGCAGCTCTACCTGTTCGGCACGCCGGGGCAGGACAGGTTCTGGTTCCTGTGGGACGAGCTGTCGCAGGGCGCGCTCGGCGCGGTGGTGCTGGCCGACACCCGCCGGCTCGCGGACTGCTTTCCCTCGATCGACTACTTCGAGCAGCGCGGCACCCCGTTCGTCGTCGCGGTCAACTGCTTCGACTCCGAGCAGCGCTTCGGCGCCGACGCCGTGAGCCGCGCGCTCGACCTCGACGAGGACGTGCCCGTGGTGCTGTTCGACGCCCGCGAGCAGGCCGCCGCGCGCAACGTGCTGATCGAGCTGGTCGAGTACGTGGCCCGCCGCCAGCTGGCCGCCGCCGCGTCCCGCTGACCGCGGCCGGTGTGATTCGATCACACCATGAGCACCTCGAGCGCGAGCGCGGAACACGTCTACGTCGGTGGCTACACGGCGGACAAGGGCGGTGACGGCGAGGGCGTCACGCTGCTCAGGCGCGACCCGGTCACCGGGGTGCTGACCCGGCTGGGCGTCGTCGCCCGCACGCCCTCGCCGTCGTTCCTGGTGCAGCATCCCGCGCTGCCGGTCCTGTACGCGGTGAACGAGCTCGAGACCGACGGCACGGTCAGCGCCTTCACGGTGGCCGCCGACGGCGCGCTCACCCCGCTGGCGGTCCGGCCCACCGGCGGCGGCGACCCGGCCCACCTCGCGGTCACGCCCGACGGCCGGCACCTGCTCGTCGCGAACTACGCCACCGGCTCCGTCGCCGTCTTCCCGCTCGACGCCGAGGGCGCTCCCGGCGAGCGCACCGACCTGCTGACGCTGGAGGGCAGCGGCCCCGTCGCCGACCGCCAGGCCGGCCCGCACGCCCACATGGTCTTCCCCGTACGCGACGAGGTGCTCATCGCCGACCTCGGCTCCGACAAGGTGTGGCGCGCCCGGCTCGACCCGGTCCCGGGCCGGCTCACCATGCTGCCCGCCGCGGTGGCGGCCGAGCCCGGCACCGGCCCCCGCCACGTGCGCTTCTCGCCCGACGGCGCGCTGTTCGTGGTCGGCGAGCTGGGCGGCGACCTCACCTGGTGGCGGCCCGCCGGTGCCGGCTCGCTCCGGCAGGCCGGCCGCGCCGCGACCACCACGGCCGAGGGCGAGAACTACCCGTCCGAGATCGTGGTGCGCCCCGACGGCCGTTTCGTCTACGTCGCCAACCGGGGCCCGAACACGGTCGCGACCTTCGCGTGGGACGGCGAGAACGCCACGCTGGTCGCCGAGACGCCTGTCGGGGGTGACTGGCCAAGGCACATGATCCTGGCCGGGGATCACCTGTACGTCACCAACCAGCGTTCACAGAACGTGACGACGTTCCGGGTCGACCGGGAGACCGGCGTGCCCGCCACGCAGGGGGAGCCGACCGCCGAGCCGACGCCCACGTGCCTTCTGCGCTGGAATGCTTTCCAACGCGACTGAGGTCCGGAACGGGACGATCGATGATCATGGCGGCAAGACGCGCAAATCCGGCGCAGGTCGCCACTGATCGAGACGGCCTCATCACCGCCTGTTAGGTATGGTGCCAAGAATTTCGATCTGAGTAACTTTCATCCGAACGTATATGGCATTCAGGTACGCACTTGCGCACTATGGAGCGCGTGTCTGGCCGCCATCGTAGAAATTTCAATCTCAGGGGAGCGGGCGTCGTCGGGGCCGCGATGGCGGTGGTCGTCGTACTGGCCGGGTCCTACGTCGGATATCAGCAGCTCAGCGACAAGGGCTGCACCGGCGCGATTCGCCTGACCGTCGCCGCGACCCCCGAGATCGCCCCCGCCGTCGATCAGGTCGCCCAGCGCTGGGTGAAGGACGGCGCGAACGTCAACGGAACGTGTGTCGGCGTCACCGTCGAGAGCGCCGCCGCCGCCGCGACCGCCGCCGCGGTCGCGGGCGAGCACAAGGTCGTCCTCGCCGGGGTGGGCACGGCGCCCAAGGCGGTCAAGCTGCCCGACGTGTGGCTGCCCGACTCCTCGACGTGGCTGCTGCGCCTGAAGTCCGAGGCGCCCGGCTTCGTGCCGCTCGACAGCAAGCCCGTCGCGCAGAGCCCGGTCGTGCTCGCCATGCCCGAGCCGGTCGCCAAGACCGTGGGCTGGCCCAAGCAGAAGCTCGGCTGGACGCAGCTGCTCCAGAAGATCCAGACCAGCACGAGCCTGAACACCGGCATCACCAACCCGACCCGCGACGCCGCCGGGCTGTCCGGCCTGCTCGCGCTCGCCCAGGCGGCCGGCGCGGGCGAACAGGGGCAGGAGAACCGGGTCAAGGCGATGCAGACGCTGGCGGAGCGCGCGTCCGCGCTGCGCGACGAGCTGATCGAGCAGTTCCCGCGCTCGCTCGACCCGACCGACCTCGGCGGCAGCCTGAGCGCGGCCCCGCTGTCCGAGGAGGACGTGGTCGCGTTCAACGCGGCGCGGCCGCCGGTACCGCTGGCCGCGCTCTACCTCAGTCCCAGCCCGATGCCGCTCGACTACCCGTACGCGGTGATGCCCGAGACCGACCTGCCCAAGCAGCAGGCGGCCGCCGGGCTGCGGGCCCAGTTCGACACCGCCACGTTCAAGAACGCGCTCGGCGCGGCCGGCCTGCGCGCGCCGGACGGCTCGTTCGGCGCCGGCTTCAGCCGTCCGCTGGGTGCGCCCGACGCCTCGCCGGCGGTCAGCAACACGGTCGGCACGAGCGGCGGCGGCAACGACGGCGGCACCGCCGCGGCCGGTCTGGACGCCAGCACGCTGAGCCAGGCGCTGGGCAGCTGGACTGCCATCACGCAGCCGGGCCGGGTGCTCGCGGTCTTCGACGTCTCCGGCTCGATGAAGGAGAAGGTGCCCACGGCGGGCAACCAGAGCCGCGCCGTCGTGACGCAGAAGGCGGCGGCCGCCGGTCTGTCGATGTTCAGCAACAAGTGGTCCGTCGGCGTGTGGCTGTTCTCCACCGAGATGAACGGCTCCAAGCCGTGGCGGCAGATCGAGCCGATCAGCCCGCTGGCCTCGGCCCGCACGGACCTGCAGGCGTCGATCAGCCAGATCGTGCCCAAGGACGGCGGCGACACCGGCCTCTACGACACCGTGCTCGACGCCTACAAGCAGGTGAAGAACACGTACGAGTCGGGCAAGGTCAACTCCGTCATCATCTTCACCGACGGCAACAACGACAACGACGCCGGCATCAAGCTGCCTTACCTGCTCGAGCAGCTCAAGAAGCTGCAGGACCCGACCAAGCCGGTCCGCCTGGTGATCATCGGCATCGGTGACGAGGTCGAGGAGGGCGAGCTGCAGACGATCGTGAAGGCGACCCCCGCGGGCGGCGTCTTCGTGGCCCGCGACCCGGCGAAGATGAGCCAGATCTTCGTCGAGGCCATCGGCCGCCGCACGGGGGCCAGCGGCTGACCGATCCCCCCGCGTACGCGATGGGGCCGTCACCTCGACCGGGGTGGCGGCCCCTTCCAGTCCAGGCACACGACCACCGCGTCGTCCTCGAGGTCCGCGTCCCCCACGTACGCCCGCAGGTCGCTGAGCAGCGACCGCACCGCCTGCAGCGGCGCCAGCGCCCCGGTGCGCCGCAGCGAGCGCAGCAGCGCCGCCTCCCCGTACCGGCCGCCCGGCCCGGTCGCGTCGCACACCCCGTCGCTGGCGAGCAGCAGGCGGTCGCCCGGCCGCAGCCCGAAACGCTGCACCCGGTAGTCCGTGTCCTCGAACATGCCGAGCGGGAACTGCTCGGTCAGCCCTGGGTCGTGGACCGCGCCGTCGCGCAGCCGCAGCAGCCGCGGCGAGCCGGCGTCGACCGCGAGCATCTCGCCGGTCGTCAGGTCGAGCTCGAGCAGCAGCGCCGACACGTGCGCGGCGCCCCGGTGCTCGGCGAACAGCGCCTGATCGGCGAGCGCCGCCTGGTCGGCCAGCGCGATGCCGGCCCGGCGGGCGTTGCGCAGGGCGCTGGTCGCGAGCGAGGTGAGCAGCGCCGCCGACACGCCGTCGCCCATGCCGTTCAGCACGCTCAGCGCGAGCCTGTCCTCCCGCTCGGCCCAGTCGAAGCTGTCGCCGCGCACCGCATAGGACGGCTCGAGCTGACCGGCCAGACCGAACGAGGATCGTGTCCGGCTGCGCGCGGGCAGCAGCTCCCACTGCATCTCGGCGGCCAGCGTGAGCCGCCGCGTGCGGGCCGCCGCCTGGTAGCGGTCGGTGCCGGCGCCCGCGGCCTGCACCTCGTGGGCCAGCGCGACGGCGATCTCGGCCAGCTCCCGCCGGGCCCCGGCGGGCGCGGGCGCGCAGCTGAGCACGCCGATCCGCTCGCCGCGCACCGAGACCGGCAGGAAGACGACACCGTCCTGCTCCACCGGGGACTGGTGGTCGAAGCAGCGCCAGGCGGGGTCGCCCGGGTGGGTGCGGGTGCCGCCGCCGAGCACGGGCAGCAGGGCGGCCAGCCGGTAATCGACCAGGTAGAGCGCGGTCTCGGTGACCCCGTACTCGGTGGCCAGCCCCTCGGCCAGGCGTTCCGGGACGACATCCGCCGCCGCGTCCGTCAGGATGCGGCGGACCGCCAGTAGCCTGCCGATCAATGACGACCTCCTCGAACAGACCCGGCCGTACGAGTAGTCTCTGCTGCACCATGGCTGTTCACCAGGGTCCGGACGTGCCGGACCCGACGCAGACCGCGGCGATCGACGACGCCGCGGAGGTCCTGCTGCTCGCGTGGGACGTGGCCCGTGAGCAGGTCACCCCGCGCATGTCGTCGGTGCAGCTCAACGCGCTGCTCGCCGTCGAGCGCGCCGAGGGCGTCAACCTCGGGGGCCTGGCGTCCGAGCTGGGCATGCTGCTCTCGTCGGCGAGCCGGCTCTGCGACCGGCTGGTGGCCTCGGGCATGGTCGAGCGGGTGCCCGGCCGGGCCGACCGGCGCGAGATCGCGCTTTATCTGACCTCGTCGTCGCGCGCGCTGCTGAGCGAGCTGCGCCGCGTCCGGCGCCGGGCGCTGACCGGCGTGCTCGAGCAGATGTCCGCCGCGGGCCGCGCCGCGCTGTTGCGCGGGCTGACCGAGTTCGCCGCCGTCGCGGGCGCGAGCAGCGAGGCCGCGCCGGCTCAGACGGCCTGAACCCGGGCGAGCCAGCCCGCCGGATCCTCGCGCACGCCCCGGATCACCACGTCGGCCGCGCCCCGCATGGCCGCGTCGGAGCCCAGCGTGGCCGCGCGCAGCGTGACCGGCGCAAGCCCGGCGGTGAGGACCCGGCGGCGCAGCTCGGCCTCGATGCCCTCGCGCAGCCGGTCGAACTCGGGCGCGTAGCCGCCGCCGAGCACGATCACGCCCAGGTCGAGCAGGTTGACCACGGCCGAGAGCGCGATGCCGAGCGAGCCCGCGGCCAGATCGGGGTCGGCGGCCACGGCCTCCTGACCCGCGTACTGCTCGAGGCAGCCGTTGGCGCCGCACCGGCAGGGCCGGCCGCCGGGGTGCACGGTGACGTGCCCGATCTCGCCGCTCCACCCGCGGCCCCCGCGGTAGAGCTCGCCGTCGAGCACGATGCCGGCGCCGATGCCGATCTCGCCGGACACGTAGAGGAAGCTCGGCTCGGCGCCGTCGGCCCGCAGCTCGCCCAGCGCGGCCAGGTTGGCCTCGTTGTCGACGGCGATCGGCAGGTCGGCGAGGCCGGGCAGCAGCGGCGGGACGTCCACGTCCTGCCAGCCCAGGTTGGGCGCGACCCGCACCAGCCCGCCGGGCGTCACCAGACCGGGCACGGCGAGCGCGGCCCCGGCGAGCACCAGCCCGTCGGCCTCCGCGGCGAAGCGGGCCCGGGCGGCCAGCGCGTCCAGCGCGGCCAGGGCCTCGGCGGGCGGCAGGACCCGCTGGTCGGTCCGCGTGACGAACCGGTGGCGCACCACGCCGGTCAGGTCGACCACGCAGGCGGCCAGGTAGTCGACGTTGATCTCGAGGCCGAGCCCGGCGGGTCCGTCGGGGGAGAGCCCGAGCCCGGCGGCGGGGCGGCCGGCCCCCGTCCGCGGCGCCGGCTCCGACTCGACGAGCAGGCCACCGGCGATGAGGTCGTCGACCAGCGCGGACACGGTGGCGCGGGTGAGCCCGGTGCGGGCCGCGATCGCCGCCCGGGATGGCCGGTCTGCGCTGTTTCCCACTGTCTGCAACACAAGCGCGAGATTGTGGGCACGCACGCTCGATTGCCGGACGGGAACCCGGGAAGCACTGATCAAGCGGCCGTTCACGGCCTTGACAATGCCACACGGCAGCCAAATAATTCAACCAATAAACAAATCATCGTTGTTACGTGGAGGTAACCGTGTCGGTCCAACCCACCCGTGAAGACAAGTTCTCCTTCGGCCTGTGGACCATCGGGTGGCAGGCCCAGGACGCGTTCGGCTCGGCGACCCGTGGCGCCCTCGACCCGGTCGAGGCGGTGCACAAGCTGGCCGAGCTCGGCGCGTACGGCATCACGTTCCACGACGACGACCTCGTGCCGTTCGGCTCGGACACCCAGACGCGCGACGGCATCCTCGCCGGCTTCAAGAAGGCGCTCGAGGAGACCGGCCTCGTGGTCCCGATGGTGACCACCAACACCTTCAGCCACCCGGTGTTCAAGGACGGCGCGTTCACCAGCAACGACCGCTCGGTCCGCCGCTACGCGCTGCGCAAGGTGCTGCGCCAGGTCGACCTCGCCGCCGAGCTGGGCGCCAAGACGTTCGTGCTGTGGGGCGGCCGCGAGGGCGCCGAGTACGACGTCGCCAAGGACATCAACGCCGCGCTCGACCGCTACCGCGAGGGCCTCAACCTGGTCGCGCAGTACAGCGAGGACAAGGGCTACGGCCTGCGCTTCGCCATCGAGCCCAAGCCGAACGAGCCCCGCGGCGACATCCTGCTCCCGACGCTCGGCCACGCCATCGCGTTCACCTACGAGCTCGAGCGTCCCGAGCTGTTCGGCATCAACCCCGAGGTCGGCCACGAGCAGATGTCGAACCTCAACTTCACCCAGGGCATCGCCCAGGCGCTGTGGCAGAAGAAGCTGTTCCACATCGACCTCAACGGCCAGCACAGCGTCAAGTTCGACCAGGACCTGGTCTTCGGCCACGGCGACCTGCTCAACGCGTTCTCCCTGGTCGACCTGCTGGAGAACGGCCCAATCGGCGGCGGCCCCAAGTACGACGGCCCGCGCCACTTCGACTACAAGCCCTCGCGCACCGAGGACTACGAGGGCGTGTGGGAGTCGGCCAAGGCCAACATGCGGATGTACCTGCTGCTCAAGGAGCGCGCGCAGGAGTTCCGCGCCGACCCGGCGGTGCAGGAGGCGCTGCGGGCCAGCAAGGTGCTCGACCTGGAGACCCCGACCCTCAACGCGGGCGAGACCTACCAGGACCTGCTCAACGACAAGAGCGCCTGGGAGGACTTCGACGTCGACGCGGCCGGCGCGCAGGGCTACGGCTTCGTGAAGCTGCACCAGCTCGCCATCGACCACCTGGTGCGGGCCAACTGACATGACGCTCGTAGCCGGGATCGACAGCTCCACCCAAAGCTGCAAGGTGGTCATCCGCGACGCGGAGACCGGCAGGCTCGTCCGCCAGGGCCGTGCCGCGCATCCCGAGGGCACCGAGGTGCACCCGGACGCGTGGTGGGCAGCGCTGCAGCAGGCGATCGAGGAGGCGGGCGGTCTGGACGACGTCGCCGCCGCCTCGGTCGCCGGGCAGCAGCACGGCATGGTGGTGCTGGACGAGAACGGCGAGGTGGTCCGTCCGGCGCTGCTGTGGAACGACACGCGCAGCGCCGGCGCGGCCGCCGACCTCATCGCCGAGCTGGGCGGCGGCGACAAGTGGGCCGACGCGGTGGGCATCGTGCCGGTCGCCAGCTTCACGCTCACCAAGCTGCGCTGGCTGGCCCGCCACGAGCCGCAGAACGCGGCCCGCGTCGCTGCGGTGTGCCTGCCGCACGACTGGCTGACCTGGAAGCTGTCCGGGTCGACCGACATCGGCACGCTCCGGACCGACCGCAGCGATGCCAGCGGCACGCTGTACTGGTCGGCCCGCACCAACGAGTACCGGCCCGACCTGCTCGAGCTGGGCTTCGGCCGGCTGATCGCCACGCCCGAGGTGCTCGGCCCGACCGGCGTCGCGGGGCACCTGCCCAACGGCGCCCCGCTCGGCCCAGGCGCGGGCGACAACGCGGCGGCCGCCCTCGGCGCGGGCGCCGGACCGGGCGACGTGGTCGTCTCGATCGGCACCTCCGGCACGGTGTTCGTCTCCTCCGACGTCTCGCCGAACGATCCGAGCGGCACGGTGGCCGGTTTCGCCGACACCACCGGCCGGTTCCTGCCGATCGTGGTGACGCTCAACGCCGCGCGGGTGCTCGACGCCGCGGGCAGGCTGCTCGGCGTCGACCACGCGGAGCTGTCCCGGCTCGCGCTGAGCGCGCCGGCCGGCGCCGACGGGCTCGTCCTCATCCCGTACCTCGAGGGCGAGCGCACGCCGAACAAGCCGGACGCCACCGGCGCCATCCACGGCCTCACGCTCAAGACCTCCGACCCGGCGCACCTGGCCCGGGCCGCGGTCGAGGGCATGCTGGGCGCGCTGGCCGACGGCCTCGACGCGCTGGTCGAGCACGGCGCCGACGCCAACCGGATCGTGCTGGTCGGCGGCGGCGCCCGCAGCGAGGCGGTCCGCCGCATCGCGCCCGAGCTGTTCGGGCTGCCGGTGCTGGTGCCGCCGCCGGGGGAGTACGTCGCGGACGGCGCCGCCCGTCAGGCCGCGTGGGTCGCGCTGGGCGGCGACGAGCCGCCGGCGTGGTCCGCCGAGCCGCCGGAGACGTACGAGGCCACGCCCGTTCCGCTGATCCGGGAGCAGTACAAGGCCGCACGCGAGGCGGTCGTCGACCGGCCCCGCTAACCTTTGCGGGTGACCAGGGGAGGGGCGGCCCACCGCGCGTACAGCGTCGTGGTGTTCGTGGTCCTCGCCTCGCTCGACAACGTTGCGATCGGTCTGGTGCCGCCGCTGTACGGCAGCATCGGCGACGCGTTCGGCGTGGGCGAGGGCCACATCGCGCTGGCGACCACGGTCATGTTCCTGATCAGCGCGGTGGCCGCGATCGGGTTCGCGTACGCCGGTGACCGCACCGACCGCAAGCCGGTGCTCGTCCTCGGCACGCTCATCTGGATCGGCGGCACCGTCTGGTCGGGCCTGTCCGGCAGCTACCCCAGCTTCCTCGCCAGCCAGGTGCTCGCCGCGTTCGGTCTGGGCGCCGTGGCGTCGGTCAGCTTCGCCGTGGTCAGCGACCTCATCTCGCCGCGGCGCCGCGGGCTCGTGATGAGCTTCTGGGGCCTCTCGCAGGGCCTCGGCACCCTCGGCGGCACCCTGGTCGGCGGTCTGCTGGGCCACGACGACTGGCGCCGGCCGTTCCTGGTGACCGCCGTCGCGGGCGCCGTCGCCACGGTGGCCTACCTGCTGACGTACAACGTGCCGCGCGGCGACAGCCAGCCCGAGCTCGCGGGCGTCGCCTACGACGAGCGCATCCACCACGATCACCTGCCCGTGATCCTGCGCCGGCGCACCAACATCTGGCTGATCCTGCAGGGGTGCACGGCCCAGATCGCCCTGGGCTCGCTGGTGTGGCTGCCGATGCTGTTCCGCGCCCGGGCCGAGGACCAGGGCTACTCCAGCGGCACGGCGATCGTGGTCGGCAGCGTGTTCGCCACGCTGTTCCAGCTCGGCGGCGCGCTGTCGATCCTGGGCGGCCTCGCCGGCGACCGGCTCCAGAGGCGTACGCCCCGGGGCCGCGCGCTCGTCGCCGCGGTCGGCATCCTGGCCGCCGTGCCGTTCTACATCGTGCTGTTCTTCGCGCCGATCACGATCGACGTGCCCGACGGGGCGGGCGCCGGCACGATCATCACGTCGGTGCTCACCGACGTCTTCACCGAGCCCACCGTCGGCATCTGCCTGGCCACCGCGGTGTTCGCGCTGATGCTGACGTCGGCCAACTCGCCCAACTGGTTCGCGCTGATCGCCGACGTGAACCCGCCCGAGCACCGCGGCACGGTCTACAGCCTCGGCAACCTGGTCAACGGCTTCGGCCGGGCCGGCGGCAACGTGCTGGTGGCCCTGGCCTTCCGGGGGCTGGCCGGCGCCTTCCCGCCCCCGCTCAACTACGCCGCCGGGCTCGCCGCCTTCCAGCTGCTCTGGGTGCCGACCGGCGTCATGTTCTGGCTGGCCAGCAGGACGGTCGCGCGCGACATGGCCGACACGCACGCCGCCCTGCTGGCACGCGCCGCCGGCCTAGAGGGCCGCCCAGACGGTGACGTCCGCGGGGACCCGCCCGTCGCCGTCGAGGGGCTCGCTGCTCAGCAGGACCCGGGCGCCGGGCGGTAGCTCGACCGGCTCCTCCTCGAAGTTGGTGAGCACCAGCAGGTCGCGGTTGCGGAAGGAGAACGGGCCGTCCTGCCAGGTGAGCGAGCCACCGCCGAGGCCGTGCTGCCGGCGCAGCTCGAGCGCGGACCGGTAGAGCTCCCACGTCGACCCGGGAATGCCCTGCTGGCGGTCCAGCGCGTACTCCGCCCAGGTCGCCGGCTGCGGCAGCCAGGACGCGTCGGCCGGCCCGAACCCGTACGACGGCGCGTCCGCCTCCCACGGCAGCGGCACCCGGCAGCCGTCCCGGCCGCGCTCCGCGTGCCCCGAACGCTCCCACGCCGGGTCCTCGCGGAACTCGTCCGGCATCGTGGTGTGCTCCGGCAGCCCCAGCTCCTCGCCCTGGTAGAGGTATACCGAGCCGGGCAGGGCGAGCATCAGCAGCGTCGCCGCGCGCGCCCGGCGCAGCCCCAGCGCCGTGTCGGGCTGCGGGTCCTCGGCGCCCACGCCGTGCATCCGCGGGGTGCCGACCGGATAGCCCAGCCGGGTGGCGTGCCGCACGACGTCGTGGTTGGACAGCACCCACGTGGTCGGCGCGCCCACCGTGCCGCTGGCCTCCAGCGATTCGTCGATCACCGCGCGCAGGTCCGCCGGGCGCCACTGCGCCTCGAGGTACGGGAAGTTGAACGCCTGGTGCATCTCGTCGGGGCGCACGTAGCGGGCCAGCCGGCTCGCCGGCGCCACCCATGCCTCGGCGACCAGGATCCGCCCGCCCTGATACTCGTCGAGCAGCGCGCGCCACGAGCGGTAGATCTCGTGCACGCCCTCCTGGTCCCACATCGGTGGCGGCGGGCCGGCCGGGTCGAGGCCGCCGAGGATCTGGCTGCTCTGCGTCCAGTCCGCGAGGTTGGACTCCTTGACCAGTCCGTGCGCGACGTCGACCCGGAAGCCGTCCACCCCGCGGTCGAGCCAGAACCGCAGGATGTCGAGGAACTCCGCTCGCACCTCGGGGTTGCCCCAGTTGAGGTCGGGCTGGCTGACGTCGAACAGGTGCAGGTACCACTGCCCGTCCGGCACCTGCTCCCAGGCGCTCCCGCCGAACACGCTCTGCCACGAGTTCGGCGGCTCGTCCCGGAAGATGTACCGCTCCCGTTCCGGGCTGCCCGGACCGGCCGCGAGCGCGGCGCGGAACCACTCGTGCTGGTCGGACGTGTGGTTCGGCACGAGGTCCACGATGATCTTCAGGTCGAGGTTGTGCGCCTCGGCGATCAGCTTGTCGGCGTCGCCCAGGTCGCCGAAGCGCCGGTCGACGCCGCGGTAGTCGGCCACGTCGTAGCCGGCGTCGTGCTGCGGCGAGGGATAGAACGGGGAGAGCCAGACGGCGTCAACGCCGAGCTCCTTGAGCTGCGGCAGGCGGCTGGTGATGCCGGGCAGGTCGCCCATCCCGTCGCCGTCGCTGTCGGCGAACGAGCGGGGATAGACCTGGTAGATGACGGCGTCGCGCCACCAATCGTCAGTGCGGAGCATGCTGAAGAGGCTAGCCATCCAGCAGAGCCGCAAACCTCTCCTCCGCCAGGTCGAGCTGATCGAGGATGTGGTCCTTGGCGGCGAGCGAGAGCGGCGTGTCCGGGCGTCCGACCAGCTCGCGCAGCTTGGGCACGAGCGGGCGGTACTTGGTCGCCGCGGACAGCGCCTTCTCCGGTGTGGTGTGCACCACGCCCACCCCGTTGTCGGTGAAGTCCGACACCTTGATGACGCGGGCCCACGGGTCCCGCTCGAGGCTGGCCGCCACGTGCGCGCGGTACTGCTCGTGGCGGTCGCGCTCGGGGTCGTACTCCGGGTTGGTGACCGAGCGGACCAGCTCGGCCACCCGCGACCCGAAGCGGGCCGCCAGCACCGCGATCGCCGCGTCGGTCAGCTCGGCGTGCGTGCCGCCGCCGAGCCCGGACAGCTCGGCCGGGTGGTCCTCGACGGCGTCGTGCAGCAGCGCGGCGGTGAGCACGTCGACGTCCCGTACGCCGTAGTACTTGATGATGCGGATGGCGACCCGCAGCAGGTGGTTCAGGTACGGCTCACGCACCCGCCGGTCGTGCGCGTGCAGCTCGGCGGCCAGGTCGAGCGCCTCGACCAGCTGCTCGCGGTCGGCCTCGGGGAACGACTCCAGCTCGAGCACGAACCGCTCGCGCAGGCCCGCCTCGCCGTACACCTCGGTGATCGCGTGCAACGGCATCGACAGCAACATCCGTGGCGCCATGCCGAGAACGTACCGGAGCGTCAGCCGTTGGTGGGCGTGCGCGCCGGAACCGGGGTGGGGGAGGGCCGCCGTACGGCCGTGGCGATCGTCGCCTGCTTGAGCGACCACGGGTTGCCGGCCGGCTCCGCGTGCACGCCCCGCTTCGGCGTGCCCACGCCGTCGGTGAACTCCTCCTCGGTCATCGCCTGCAGACCGCTGAGCGCCACGCCGACGATCGTGGCCGCGGTGATCAACGTGATCGGCACGATCATGGCCAGCGGCCGGAACCCGTTCGTCGCGGTGGACGCCGCGGGGTCGATGTGCACCGACAGGGCCGCCATCCCGGTGTAGTGCATGCCGTTCACGGCGATCGCCATGATGACCGCCGCGCCGCCGATGGGCACGTAGCCGCGCACCGAGACGGTGAACCAGAGCGCCACCGTCGCAGCCACCACCGCGATGACCGCCGACGCGGCCACCAGCGCGAGGTTGTAGCGGATCTCGCCGCCGACGTGCATGGCGAGCATGCCCGTGTAGTGCATGGCGAGCACGCCGCCGCCGGTGAGCACGCCGGCCATCAGCACCTTGGGCAGGCTGCGCCGGCCGTGCCCGACCATGAGCAGCCCGGTACCCACCGCGACGACCGAGCAGCCGAGGCTCAGGACGGTCCGCGGGATGTCGAAGCGCACCGGGCTGGTCGGCACCTCGAAGCCGAGCATCGCGGTGAAATGCATGAGCCAGATGGCGCCGCCGCCGATCGCGAACGCGGCGATCAGCAGCCAGCGGTTGCGCCGGCTGCGGGTCCTGGCGTCCCGGGCGCGCGACGTGCTGAGCAGCCCGAAGAACGAGCCCAGGAACGCCAGAAGAAAGGCGGCGACCGGATTGAACGCGCCGTATGTGAAGTGATGGACCTCGGCCACCTGCACCCCTCGCGGAGGAAGATCGAAGACTTTCCGCGAGTGATTCACGCAGGATTTCCCAACCGGGCATCGCACCGCGAGTGCGGCAAGCCGGACACAGCGAAGCCGGGCCACCCGTCAGAGTGGCCCGGCTTCAGGTCGTGGGGGGAAGTGGACGGAAGTGCGGGGAGCCAACTAGGAGAAGATGCTGACGCCGCCGGGGCCGACGAGGAGGCCGACGATGATCAGCACGATGCCCCAGAGGAGCTGCCGCCGGAAGAGCGCGAGGATACCGGCGACCACCAGGATGACTGCGAGAATCCAAAGGATTAGGTCCATGCGCATCGGGTACCCGGGGCGCCAAAATCGGAAACCTGATCAGTTGGCGCCCACAAGTGTGGCGTCCACCTCATCCGACAGCAGCTGGTACACGTTGTACGCCTGCTTGATGACCGGGTGTGCCACGTTGCGCACGGGCACCCCGCCGGGCGTGCGTCCCCGCTCCGAGCCGTGGTGCGCGTGCCCGTGCAGGGCCAGCGCGGTCGGCGCCGCGTCGATCGCCCGGCCGAGCTGGTAACAGCCCAGGAACGCGAAGATCTCCAGCGGTTCCCCGACCAGCGTCTCGGGCACGGGGGCGTAGTGGGTGAGCGCCACCAGGGCGTCGCACTCCACCGACTTGAGCGCGCTCTCGAGGGCCTGCGCGTACCGCTCGGTGGTGCCGACGAAGTCCTTCATCTCACGCTCGCCGAAGTTGCTGGCGCACGCCCCGGCGAACCCGCCGCCGAAGCCCTTGGTGCCGGCCACGCCGAGCCGGTGCCCGCGGATCTCCAGCACGGTCGCGTCGCCCTCCAGCACGGTGATCCCCGAATCGGTGAGCACCTGCGTGACCTGGTCCTGCTGGTCGCTCTGATGATCGTGGTTGCCCAGCACCACCACGACCGGCACCCGCAGCCCGCCGAACTCCTTGGCGAAGCACTTGGCCTCGTCGACGGTGCCGTGCCGGGTGAGGTCGCCGGCGATCAGCAACGCGTCGGCCCGGTCGGGCAGTTCCTCGAGGGCGGGCCGGTAACGGCCCACCACGTCCTTGTCCACGTGGACGTCGCCCACGGCGGCGATCCGGATCATGAAATCTCCTCCACCTCGCTGGGCGCCTGCGCGCGCGTGATCCCGATGTCGCACGTGATCTGCACGTCCGGGAAGTGCGCGTGGATCTGCTTGCAGATCTCGTCGCGGCGCTGAGCGCTCTCCACCTCGCCGCCCAGCACCACGGCCTGGTCGCGGCGCTGCACGGTGATGCCCTGCTCGGCGATCCGGTCGTGCTCGGCGAGCAGGCGCTGGATCTCGGCCTCGAGATCGGTGTCGCTGGTCATCCCGACTCCCTCGTTCCTCACTTGTTGGCCAGCGCTTCCTCACCGTCCGGGTGAGGCACGACGTCCAGCCGGTCCAGCAGCACGAGGAAGGCCTCGGCGTACGGGGACTTGGCCGTCTCGCGGCGGACGCGCGGCCAGTCGATCTGCTCGCGCAGCGAACGGGCCACCGGCAGTCCGGTCGCGAAGTCGCAGTAGTGCTGGCTGTAGCTGAGCAGCTTGTGGATCATCAGCTGGGTGGCCGAGAGCACCGGCATGAAGATCGCCTCGACCGAGATCTGCTCGGTGTCGTGCAGCGTCTCGTCGGTCACCGGCGTCTCCACCGGGCGGTAGATCAGGTCCACCATCCGGTCCTCGTCGTAGACCTTGACCAGCCAGTCCTCCGGCGGCTGCTCGGTGCGGAAGCCGACCTTGGCCAGCTCGGCCAGCGCCTGCTCCTTGTCCTGCTCGCGCAGGAGGAAGTCGACGTCGTGGTCGCTGGAGTGCCCGCCGTGCGCGTACACCGCGAAGCTGCCGCCCAGCGCGAACGGTATGCCGGCGCCCTTGAGGGTCGAAGCGACCTTCTTGAGTGTGCCGGCCAGACCCTCGTCCACCCGGTGCGGCATGGTGATCCCCCTGTCGACTTGTGCGGTTCGGTGTCCGTTACGACTACCCGGGCCGCCTCCGCTTGAATCGCCACGCGCGCGAGTCACCGGGCAAAACCCCCTGCAAACCCATTTTCGTACGCCGGAAGTTCCGTCGCCGGAAAACGCGGTGTCGCGCCTCGGCGACGTGCGGGAGAAACCCGGCGTGCATTCCGCGGTTACCGTTGGGAGGCATGACCCCTCGCACGATCGCGCTGGTCGGGATCGACGGTTCCGGCAAGACCACGCAGGCGCACCGGCTGGCCGACGAGCTCAGCGCGTCGGGCTTGCGTGCCGTCTACCGGCGTAACGCGGGTGGCCGCCACTGGTTCGGCCGGCTCGCCGCCCGGCTGGGCCGGCGCGACGCGGAGGACCTGCTCGGCCGGCGCGGCATGCTGTTCGCCGAGTCGGTGCTGCGCTGGCTCGCGATCCTGCGCACCCTGCTGCGGCGAGCCCTGACCGGCGGCACCGTGGTGATGGACCGGTACGCCTTCTGCCAGTACGCCAGCCTGCGGGCCCGCGGCGCGAAGCCGGCCGCCGAGCGCCGCGCCCGCCTGGCGTACCGGCTCTTCCCCCGCCCCGAGGTGACGTTCCTGCTCGACGTCACGCCCGGGGTGGCCCAGAGGCGCATCGACGCCCGCGGCTACGACAGCGAGACGCTCGCCTACCTCACGGCCGCCCGCGCCGCCTACTACTCCCTGCCCGAGTCGGCCGGCTTCGTGGTGATCGACGCCGACGGCACCCCCGACGAGGTCTCCGCCGCCATCCACGCCGAGCTGCGCCGCCGTGCCGAGCTCCCGGCCCGGGGCCGCCACCCCGGCGTCCGCGGCATGATCCTCGCCGGCGGCCCCTTGCTGGCCGCCCTGGCCGCCGTCAGCTACCAGCTGGTCGAGGCCCTCTGACCCCCGCGGCCCCGGCTCCCGACCCCGTGCAGCCCCGGCTCCCCGCCCCTCAGGCGCGGCCGTAGACCGGGATCTGGGCGCCGCTGGTCGGCGCGGAGGCGTCCGACGCCAGGAAGAGGATCGTGGGCGCGATCTCCTCGGGCCGCACCCACTTCGACGGGTCGGCTCCGGGCATGGCGGCCCGGTTGGCGGGCGTGTCGATGACGCTGGGGATCACCGTGTTGGAGCGCACGTTGTGCTTGCGGTACTCGACGGCGACCGCCTGCGAGAACGCCAGCACGGCCGCCTTGGCGACGGAGTACGCCGCCCCGCCCGGGAACGGCGCCAGCGCCGCCCGCGACGACACGCACACGACGCTGCCCCCGCCGGCCTCGACGAGATGCGGGAGCGCCGCCCGGGTGACCAGGTAGGTGGGACGCAGGTTGACCGCCAGCTGCGCCTCGAGCTCCGCGTACGGCGTGTCGGCGATCAGCGGCCCGCTGGCGAACCCGCCCACCAGGTTGACCACCGCACGCAGCGGCGTGCCCGGCCCGCCCGACGCGACGGCCTCCTGCACCATCCGCGTGACCTCTGTCTCGTCCGTCAGGTCGGCGACCAGCGGCACCGCGCCCTTGGGCAGCCGGTCGGCCGAGCCGGCGCGCACCGGGGTCACGACCCGCCACCCGTCCGCCACGAACGCTGCCACCGTGGCCGTCCCGAGCCCACCCGTGCCGCCCGTGACCAGAACCGTCCGCCCGTTTTTCATCCGCTCATCCTGCCCCCGCCCGCGGCCGCGACAGTGTGGCATTCGTCACCTCGCCAAGCGGATGGCGCCTCGGCTCCGAACCGTTGTCAAAGGGGTGGTCACCGACCCGGGTGTCACCCGGCCGAGCTAGTGAACTGCGGCCACGTGTGCCGCATTGTGGCAGGTGATCCCGATCGGCGAAGCGTCCGGATCTTATTTGATGATGCTTTTGTTTCAAGCTCGTCCCGAAGCCGTCGATGCAGCATGTGAACCCGGCGCACCCGAGCACCGTACTGGGTGGTGACGAACGTCCCAACGTGGTTGGTGATGGCCGTCGCTGTGAGGGACGAGGGGCCGGTGGTGTCATTGAGCGAGCGACGGGTATGCCTCTGTCTGGGCGACCGGCGGTCGCACAACCGAATGCCGGAGCGCGGGAGCGCTGCTCAGGAACTACGCATGCGGCTCTCAGCTGTCACCCAGGCATTCGTGACACTTTCGACCCACCAGCCGGAATCAGTACAGGCAGCCATTTGTTGTGTAGATGCCAGTAACCGCAATGTGCGAACTGCGGACGTTACGGGAGGGCACTGATGGATACAGGTTTCACCCGTAACGGGGTTAGTGAAGGCAATGAGGGGACCGTGGGCAACGTGGAGAAGAACACCGTGATGCGTACCGACCAGGTTGCCGAGGAGCGCGACCTCGTCGGCGTTTACCTGCACGAGATCTCCCGGACGCCGCTGCTGGACGCCGCACGCGAGGTGGAGCTCTCCAAGGCGATCGAGGCCGGCCTCTACGCCGAGTTCCTGCTCGACAGCGGCGAGGTCCGGCGCGGCGTGAGCCGTGAGGAGCTCGAGCGGCTCGTCACCGAGGGCCAGAAGGCCAAGGACCTGTTCATCCGGGCAAACCTGCGGCTGGTCGTGTCGATCGCCCGGCGCTACGTGCGCTCCGGCATGCCGATGCTCGACCTCATCCAGGAGGGCAACACCGGCCTCGTCCGCGCGGTCGAGAAGTTCGACTACGAGCGCGGCTACAAGTTCTCGACGTACGCGACGTGGTGGGTCCGCCAGGCGATCAGCCGGGCCATCGCCCAGCAGGAGCGCACCGTGCGCCTGCCGGTGCACCTGGTCGAGGACGTCAACCGCATGCGCAACGTCACCCGTCAGCTCGTCCGCGAGCTGGGCGGCGACCCCGAGCCCGAGCAGATCGCGGCCGCCCTCGGCGTGACCGTCGAGCGCGTCAACGAGCTCACCCGCTGGGCCCAGGACACGGTCTCGCTCGACACCCCGGTCGGCGACGACGGCGACACCAACCTCGGCGACCTGGTGGCCGACAGCGACGCCCCCTCGCCCGAGGAGATCGTGCTCACCGCACTGGAGCGGCAGCGCATCGAGGGCCTGCTCAACCACCTCGACGACCGGTCGGCCGGCATCATGCGGGCCCGCTACGGCCTCGAGGACGGCCGCGAGCACTCGCTCACCGAGGTGGCCTCGCGCTTCTCGCTGAGCCGCGAGCGGATCCGTCAGCTCGAGATCCAGGCGCTCGGCCGGCTGCGTGAGCTGGCCCGCGCCGAGGGCCTGCAGGCCGCCTGACGGCCCGCTCGTCCTGCTTCTCCACCACCCCCCCGTCACTCACAGACGCGAAAGGCCGGTACCCGCGAGGGGTACCGGCCTTCTTCGTGTGCGGGTGCGGTCAGGTGACCCGGCCGAACCCGTACGGCGTCATGATGTTGATCGTTCGCTTCTTGACCACGGTGCCGGAGTGCGGCGCGTCGATGATCTGCCCGTCGCCGACGTAGATGGCCACGTGCCCGAGACTTCGGTAGAACACCAGGTCGCCCGGCTGCAGCTCGTCGCGGTCGATGTGGGTGACCTCGTTCCACTGTGACTTGGTCTGGTGGGTCAGCGACTTGCCGGCCGCCGCCCACGCCGCCGAGGTCAGGCCCGAGCAGTCGAAGCTGTCCGGCCCGTCCGCGCCGAACAGGTAGGGCTTGCCGAGCTGGTTGTACGCGAACGAGACCGCGACGCCCGCCTTGCCGGAGATCTGCGGGATGGGGCCGTCGTACTTGCTGCCGGACTCCTGCGCCTGTCCGAAGGCGGCCTCGCGCATCTTGTAGAGCTTCTTGAGGTCCTTCTGGATCGCGGCCTTGCGCGCCGCGATGGCGTTGAGCTGGGCGGTCTGCTTGGTCTGCGTCGCCTTGAGGGCGGCCTGCCGCTCGCCGAAGTTCTGCGTGGCCTCGGTGTAGGTGTCGATGTCCCGCTGGTTGGACCGGGTGATCATGTCCAGATAGCTCATCCGGTCCATGAGGCTGTCCTGCCCGCCGGTCAGCAGCGCGCTCACCGGCCCGACCCGGCCCGCCTTGTAGGACGTCGCGGCCAGCGTGCCCACCTGGGCGCTCGCGGCCTTCAGCGCGGCCTCGGCGGGCTTCAGCGACGCCTGCAGCTTCACCGCGTCCGTCTGGGTCTTCTTCAGGTTGACGCGCATCTGGTTGTACTGCTCGGTGACGTCCTCGAGCTTGTTCGACGCCGCCTCGATCTGCTTCTTGAGCTCACCGGCCGACGGAGCCGCTTGCGCGGGCGTCGTCAGCAGCGAACCCGTGATCGCGGCGGCCATCGCCGCGACGACGAGGACACGGAGCCTCGTACGGGGGTGTGGCACCGGTCAGTGGCCTTTCTTCCGCTCGGCCGCCGACCGGGTTCGGCTGTCGCGCTGCTGCGCGTTCGCCCCCCGGGGAACGTGGGCCCCGGTCCATCGAGTCGGCGGCGTTGGCCGGCGCCACCGGAGGGGGAGTGGCTGCGGACCGAACCAACCGGACCAACCTATCGGCGGGAACATCAAATGCAAGGGGTCACAGAGTGATTTAAGACAATGGACCGCTATGCGTGAATGATCCCGATAACCGTTAGTGATTCGACCGGAGCGATGCGTCGAACCGGGCCCTCAAACGGGACTTTTCGCCAACTCCGCGGCCGGCACCCATTCGCGGGTCACCTTGCGCTCGGCCCAGAACGACAGGAAGGGAATGGTGCCCGAGAGCATCACCAGGATCATCCGGCCGAACGGCCAGCGCGCGCGGCGGGACAGATCGAAGGTGGCCACCAGGTAGACCATGAACAGGAAGCCGTGCGCCGGGCCGACCGCCGCCACCACGGTGGGGTTGTCGGCGAGGTACTTCAGCGGCATGCCCACCACGACGAGCGCGAGCAGGCAGACGCCCACGATCCACGCGATGATCCGGTATCGGGTCAGGGCACCCTGCACGTTGCTACTCCCTTGTCCGCCGATAGTCGCTCGGGCGCGCGCCGGGATGGGCGTTGAGCCAGGCGAGGTAGTCGTTGTAGGCCTGGAGCTCGGGGTCGTCCGCGTCCTCGGTGGGGCGGACGGCCACGCGGACCGGCCGGCCGACCGTAACAGCCGAACCTGGGAGCCTCTCCTCCCGCGGCTCCTCGGGCTCGTTCGAGGCCTTCTTGCGGGCGAGCTGCACCTCGCGCCACCACAGGAAGACGACGAAGCCCGCGAAGACGGGCCACTCGAACATGTAGCCCCAGCTGATCGAGTTGCCGCCCTGGGCGCGGCTGAACTGCCACCAGCCCAGCCCCAGACAGCCGCAGGCCAGGACCAGTGCCAGGACGTGCCGGGCGATCCACGCCGGCGTCCACAGGCCCTTCATGCACAGAAGCGTACCGGCGTGGGTTTGGCCGTGGCCGCCTCGGGCATCCGTGCTGGCGATCGACCCACCCCTCGGTGGCCGCCCGTGAACCGATTTCGACCGGAGGTACACGATGACTGACGCCCGAGGTGACGCTCCGCTGATGGAGAACGGCATCGACCCCGCTTCGCTGAGCGACGAGGACCTGTACCGGGAACTCGGCAGCCTCTACCGCACCCGGCTGCACACGCTGCGGCACGGGCCCGACGCCGCGCTGAACAACCACTTCAAGCGCACCGCCGAGCTCGAGACGGAGTACATCACCCGCTATCCCGGCCGGGAGGTCGACCCGGACCGGCTCACCCAGGACTTCTAGGGGTTCCCTTGATGCAGCAGTTGCGCGACCGGATGTCGCGCGTGGGGCAGTCCTACGCCCCCCACGAACATCGCCCGCTCGGCGGCTACGTCGCGGCGATGGGCGCCTTCAGCGCGCTCGCCGCCTCGCTCGCCACCGCCGCCAAGGTGACCGGGAAGCCCGTGCCGGAGAGACCTGCCCTCGGCGACGTGGTGCTGCTGTCGCTCGCGACGCACAAGCTGAGCCGGCTGCTGGCGAAGGACGCCGTGACCAGCCCGCTGCGCGCGCCGTTCACCCGCTACACCGAGCCCGCCGGGGCCGCGGAACTGAATGAGGAGGTGCGCCACGACAGCACACTCAAGCACGGCATCGGCGAGCTGATCACCTGCCCGTTCTGCCTGGCGGTCTGGGTGGCCACCGGCCTGACCGGCGGCCTGGTGCTCGCTCCCCGCCTCACCCGCCTGGCGGCCGTCACCCTCACGGCGACGGCGGTCTCGGACTTCCTCCAGATGGGCTACGACGTGGCCAAGCACGCCGCCGAGGGCGACTGACCCCGCAACCGGCACGAAAACGCCCGCCTCGGCTTCGCCGGGCGGGCGTTTTGCTGGTGTCGTTACGGCGGTCCGTCGCGGTCGAGGCCGGACCAGCCGTCCGGGCTCTCGGGCTCGGCGTCACCGTCGCGGTCGGCGGTCACCTCGTCGTCCACCGCCGTGTCGCTGTGCTCGCCGGCGAAGTCCTCCTGCTCGTCCGGGTCGCCGATCGGCTCCATCCGGCCTCTCCCTTCCTCGGTGCTCCGGTGCTCCGGTGCTCTCTGCGGCCCTACCGGTCAGACCTCCAGCGCGCGCAGCGCCTCCGCGGCCTCGTCCTGGGCGTACTCGCCCTCCGGCAGCGCGTCGATGCGGGTCATGGCCAGGGCCGGCAGTTCGCTC
This sequence comes from Actinoplanes sp. URMC 104, assembly GCF_051386375.1. Taxonomy (NCBI): domain Bacteria; kingdom Bacillati; phylum Actinomycetota; class Actinomycetes; order Micromonosporales; family Micromonosporaceae; genus Actinoplanes; species Actinoplanes sp. URMC 104. The sequence goes on from NZ_JBPQTO010000004.1 coordinate 1,165,131, forward strand.
GCGATGGCCCGCCGCTGCAGGTCGGCGCTGCTCAGCCGCTCCTGCCCGTCGTAGGCGTCGTCGAGGAAGGCGTCCAGCTCACGAATGTCGTCGGTCACGGCTCCGGGCTACCCGGCCCCGGCGGCGCCAAACTCTGTGGCGGGCGTCACATTGGCTAACGGAATCGCGGCTCGGGCCCGACCGTTGAGAACAGATGTCGGTGTGTCCAGTGTCCCCGGGCCTCACCCATTGCCTTCACGGAATACCGTCCGGCTGGAGCCGTGTTGAGCCACTCGCCGCGAGGCGACCTGCACACCGACATCGCGCCGCTCCCGGCCCAGCCGGGGGCGGCGCACCTGTTTCTCCTGGCCCCCGGTTCCCCCGGGTCCGGGGTTTCCCGGCAGCTACCGTGGGTAGTTGATCTCTCATGACTGAGAACCGGATCGGGCAGCGTGCCGCCGATCTGCTCCCCGAGGAGAGGGCGACCGGCAGCGCGGACCCGCAGGCGCAGGCCGAGGCGATCCTCGCGGAGTCGGACGAGCGCGAGGCGGACCTCGAGGCCGCGCCGGACTCGTTCCTGGAGCACCGGCGTTCCGACCAGACGGCCGAGCCCGGGGAAACCACCCGGTAGGGGCACTGAACTTACGTGATCGTCAATGGTCGTGGCAGGATGCCCCGCGTGCCTGTCCCATATCGCCGGGTTTCGTCCCCGGATCGCGGTCCCGCCCGGCTGGTGACCCGTCCGCGGCGTGCCCGCTCAGCGGCTCCCGCACCCGAGCTCACCGGCCGGCAGCCGGCCGAGCTCGCCGGCCCGCACGCGGTCGAGCTGGCCGGGCTGTTGACCGAGCTCACGACCCGCCTGTTGTCGGCCGACAACTTCGTCCAGGCGCTGGAACGGCTGGCAGCCTTCGCCGCCGGCGCGATCCCCGGGGCGGTCCGCGGCTCGATCGTGCTGATCGGCGAGGGCGGCCCGCTCACCCACGCGGGCCACGGCGCGGCCGGCGCCGCGGTGGACGAGATCCAGTACGCCGCCGGAACCACCGGCCCCGGCCTGGAGGCCGCCCGCACCCGAGCCATGGTCACCGTGCCCGACCTGGCCGCGGACGCCCGCTGGCCGGACCTGGCCGAGGCCGCGCGGGCCGAGGGCGTACGGGCCGTGGTCGCCGTGCCGCTCGACGTGCCGCGGGCCGACGTGGGGGCGCTCAGCCTCTACTTCGACGCGCCCGAGGGCCCCGGCGCCGACCACCTGCTCACCGCGATGGCGCTGGCCAACCAGGCCGAGATCCTGCTGGGCGAGCTGCGCCGCCGGGACGCCCTGAGCTCGGGCGCCACCGTCGACCGGGCGATCGGCGTCATCATCGCCCAGCGCGGCTGCGGCGTGCAGGAGGCCTACGACGTCCTCCGCGACACCGCGCAACGCCTCGGGCTCGACCGCCACGCCGTGGCCGACCGCCTCATAGCCGTGGCGGCCCGCAACGCGTGACTCCCGGGCGGGCCCTGTTCGGTTCGCTTCGTGCCGCCTCTCCAGCTCGGGCCGCCACCCTCGGGTGCAAGACAGAGGTGGCCGGTCGCGTGGGCGACCGGCCACCTGGACGAGCGCGTGCCGTCAGCTCGACTTGGGGGTGTCCGCCTTCGTCGCGGGGACGGCTTCGGCGTCGGCGACGGGGCCCGCGCCGACCTCGCCGGGCACGCCCATGCTGTTCTCGGCGGCGAGCGCGTCGTCGGCGCGCTGCTGCTGGGCGGAGCGCTGGCTGAGCGGGATCTCCGGCAGGAACAGCACCACGATCAGGCCGACGACCATGACGGCCAGCGCCAGCAGGAAGACGACCTGGATGCCGTCCGAGAAGCCGACCTTGAACGGGTGGGCGACCACGTCGGAGAGCCGGTTGAGGAACGACGTGTCGTTGAGCGCGTCGCCGCCGGTGGCCTGCTGCAGGGTCTGCGCCTGGGCCGGGTCGGCGGCGAGCGCCTGCTGGAACTCGGGCGTGCGCTGGGCGGACTGGAAGGCGTCGCTGATCTTGCCGGGCAGGACGTTGAAGAGCACCGAGAGGAAGACCGCGGTGCCGAGCGTGCCGCCCATTGACCGGAAGAACGTGACCGAGCTGGTGGCCACGCCGATCTCGCGCGGGGAGACCGCGTTCTGCACCGCGGTGATCATCGGCTGCATGTTGCCGCCGAGGCCGAGGCCCATGACGACCATGATCAGCATCGTGCGCCACAGCGGGGTGTCGGCGCCGATCGTGGCGAACAGGCCGAGCGAGACGACCATGAGCGTGCTGCCGATGATCGGGAAGATGCGGTAGCGGCCGGTGCGGGCGATCAACTGGCCCGAGATGATCGAGCCGGACATGATGCCGAACACGAACGGGATCATCTGCAGGCCGGCCGCCGTGGCGGAGGAGCCCTTCACGATCTGCAGGTACAGCGGGACGGTCATGAGGCCGCCGAACATGGCCATGCCGAGGATGGTGCTCGAGGCGGAGCCGACGCTGACCGTACGGTTGCGGAACAGGCGCAGCGGCAGCAGGGCCTCGTCGCCGTACGCCCGCTCGGCGAGCACGAAGGCGATCAGGCCGATCGCGCCGATCACGTAGCAGGCGATGGCACGGCCGGAGTCCCAGCCCCACGTGCGGCCCTGCTCGGCGACGGTCAGCAGGGGCACCAGGCCCACGATCAGGGCGACGGCGCCCGGCCAGTCGATGCGGTGGTCCACGCGCTGGTGCGGCAGGTGCAGCACGCGGGCGACGACGACCATGGCGGCGATGCCGATCGGGACGTTGAGGTAGAACACCCAGCGCCAGCCGTCGACCCACAGCAGCCGGTCGGCGCCGGCGAAGAAGCCGCCCAGGATCGGGCCGAGGACGCTCGCGGTGCCGAACACGGCCAGGAAGTAGCCCTGGTACTTGGCGCGCTCGCGGGGCGGCACGATGTCGCCGATGATGGCGAGCGCCAGCGACATCAGGCCGCCGGCGCCGATGCCCTGGATGGCGCGGAACGCGGCGAGCTCGTACATGTTCTGCGAGAGGCCGCAGAGGAACGAGCCGACCACGAAGATGCCGATGGCGAACAGGAAGAACGGACGCCGGCCGTAGAGGTCGGACAGCTTGCCGTACAGCGGCGTGGAGATCGTCGACGTGATCAGGAAGGCCGTGGTGGCCCAGGCCTGGATGTCGAAGCCGTGCAGGTCGTCGGCGATGGTCCGGGTGGCCGTGGCCATGATCGTCTGGTCGAGGGCGGCCAGGAACATGCCCATCATGAGGCCGGCCAGGATCGTGAGGATCTGGCGGTGGCTGAATTCCCCGGTCGCCTTGGCCGGCGGCGCGGTGGGACTGGAGTTGCTCACACGTTCTCCCGAGGTGTGGCGAGGTGAGCCTCGACCGAGCTGTTGAATTGTGCGAAGAGGCCGGCGAAGGCGGCGGCCCGGCCCTCGGGCCAGTCGCTCAGCACCTCGCCCAGCCAGTCCTGCCGTGCCTTTCCGAGCTTGCCCACCGCGACCAGACCGGCCTCGGTGATCGCGAGCCGGGAGGCGCGGCCGTCCTCCGGGTCGGCCTCGCGGCGGGCGAGCCCGGCCTTGACCAGCTGGGCCACCTGCCGGCTGACCGTCGACGGGTCCGCCTGCTTGATCTCGGCGAGATCGGTGGTGCGCAGCGGGCCCCGGTGATGCAACGGGAACAGCAGCATCAGCGCGGAGAACTCGGCACCGAGATCCCCGATGTTGAGCATGCCCTTGGCCCGCGCCATCAGCCGTGCGAACCGCACAAGTTCGTCGGCCAGCTGCGGGATGGCGTCCTGGGTGTCCGTTTCGTGCATCGCATCGCTTCGCTAGGCTGCAGGAGGTTGCATGTACCGTACAACTGATTGCGTGGTGAAAGCGTCACCGCATGCGCCAGACGCCTGTGACGAGCGTCTCGGCCTCCTCGAGGGCGGCGGGCACGGGCACGGCGTACTCGGCGACGCGGTCGAAGAGTCGTTCCGGGAAGTACCCGCGTCCGGGGTCGCCAACCAGCACGATTGTGTCTTTCCGGGCGGCCCGCAGCCGGGCGGTCATCTCGGTGGCGACCGTGGGGCTGTAGAAGACGTCGCCGGCCAGCAGGACGTCCGGTTTGCTCCCGGAAGCGTGAAGGACGACGTCGTTGGCGGCGGCGTTGCGAAGGGCGGCGGACACGGCGGCCGGGTCCAGGTCGCTGACGGTCACCTCGGTGGCGCCGGCGCGGGCCGCGGCGATGGCGGCGAGGCCGCTGCCGGTGGCGAGGTCGTGGACGCGCCGGCCGGCGACCTCGGCGGGATGGTCCAGCAGATAGCGGGCGAGCGCCTGGCCGCCCGCCCAGGCGAAGGCCCAGAACGGCGGCGGCTGGTCGCTGCGGAACTCGCCGCCGGCGGAGTCGAAGAGGCCGGTGGCGGGGTCGGCCAGGTACAGGGAGATCTCCGGCGTGAGCGGCGCCGGGCGCAGCGAGGTCGAAGGCTGGGGCACGCGGCGATTCTGCGCTGCCGGGGACGCCGCGGCGCGCTGATTCGCCCGGGCGCGACCGAGTCACATGGCCGACATGTCGTTTTCGGTGCTGTTCTCCTCTTCTCCCAGCAGTGCGGCAGGCTCCGAGATGGACAATTCGCCCCACAGCGCGAGCGAACCCCGGTCCTCGAGGCTCGGCGGCATCGAAAAACCGGATGTCGAACATGTTTCGGAACATCGCGGGTGAGAGAGTGGGAGCGGCAAGCCCCAATGCGAGGGGTGGGCTCCCCCGAAAGACCGGTTATCGCGGCCGCTCGGCCTCATCCGGTCATCGGGCGTACCGGCGGATCGGATCCGGGCCGGTGCACCACCCGCCTGTTGGTAGGGCAAAAATGAGAGCTGGTACTCCTTAGACTTCCACGGTCGGATCGGGGAAAGGTGGCGCATGACTAACGGCGATGCGATCAGCGTGCTCGTTGTCGACGGCCACCAGACATTCGCCGAGCTGCTCGGACATGCTCTGGCCGGCCAGCCCGACCTGCGGTACGTGGGACACGCGCTCACCGGCGCCGAGGCCCTGCGCCTCGCGGCCGAGCTGCGCCCCAACGTGATACTGCTCGACCCCGATTTGTCCGATGCGGACGGTATCGCCATCGCGGAACTGCTCCGCGTGCGCCAGCCCGACACCCGTGTCGTCATCCTCACCGCGAGTGACGAGTCGGCGCTCGTCGGGCGGGCCACCGCGGCGGGGGCGGCGGGCTTCCTGTCCAAGAACGGCGCGCTCGGCGACGTGCTGAACGCGTTGCGCACGGCCCACGGCGGCGGCATGACCGTCTCGACCGACATCCTCGCCCGGCTGCTGCGCAGCACCAGCCCGGTGGTCGGCCCCCGTGGCGGCGGCCTCACGGCGCGTGAGGACGAGGTGCTCCAGTTGATGGCCGCGGGGCTGGACGCGCGGGCCATCGCGCGGCGGCTCGGCATCAGCCTGCACACCTGCCGCGGATACGTGAAAGCCGTGCTGGCCAAGCTGGGCGCGCACAGCCAGCTGGAGGCGGTCGCGATCGCCACGCGGCGTGGCCTGGTGCGCCCCGGGCGCCCGTAGGGACGTAACTCCAAGTAGTTGGGCTCGGTACTCATCCGGGAAGACGTGAAATCCGTACCTGTTCGCGGGGATGGCGTGCAACGGCGCCGACAGGGGAAGGGTTTCGCGTGGACCGAACAGCAGCTGACCGAGCAGCGGCTGGTGGGGCACCGTCCGATGTGGCGGTGGCCGAGCCGTCGACAGCGGGAACGCCGAGCGGCGCCCGCGACACCGTGTACAGGCGTCCACCGGCCAAGCCGCAGGCCGATCCGCCGTGGTTCGGCGCCACCGCCGAGCCGGGAGCAGGGGAGGAGCCCAGCCGGGTCTCCTTCGGGTTCACGTCGGGGCCGATCTCTCCCGTACGGCATCCGGCGTCACCGACGTCGCCCGCCGCGCCGGCCGGGACCGATCTTCCCGTACGCCGTGCCGACACCGGGGAGCAGCCTCGCCCCGCTCCCGCCGGCGAGCAGCCCTTCGCCGGACCCGCGGCGCAGTCCTTCGCCGAGTCGACCGGAGGCCCGCGAGGCTTTCCCGACTCCACCGGGGAACAGCGGCGACCTGCTGACTCCACCGGAGGCCAGCGGCCGTTCGCGGACATGGTGGGGGAGCCGCGGGGCTTTCCGGACATGACCGGGGAGCAGCGACGCGTCTCGGACACCGGTGAGTTCCGCCGGTTCCTCGAGGCGGATGAGCAGCGGGACGTGCCCCGCGCGGCGGAGCGCCGCGTCGTCGTTCCGGAGCCGCCGCGCCAGTCGCGTGCCGTGACCGTCGGCATCGTGCTGCTCGGGCTCGTGGTGCTGGTGGCCGGCGGCGTCGTCGGGGTCACGTACTTCACCGGCTCGCAGGACAAGCTGGACTCGGTGCTCCAGCTCGGCGCCGGGGAGCCCGCCGACCGGGCGGTCACCGCGCCGCTCGACAACCGCAGCCAGGCCAGCCTCGAGCTGCTCGCCGCCACGAACCGGGTCACCATCACGATCGGCGAGCTGGGCGACGACCTCTACCGCATCTCCACGCCCGAGGACGCGGGCATCCGTCCGGATCCCGTGATCAGCCAGGACGCGGTGAAGGTGCAGGTCACCAAGGACGGCGACGGCACCGGAGGCCAGATCGACATCGTGCTGGCGGCCAAGGTGCGCTGGGCGCTGCGCCTGTCGGGCTATGCCGAGGAGCAGGTCGTCGACCTGCGCGGCGGGCAGGTCACCGGCATCGAGATGGTCGGCGGCATGCGGACCGCCCAGCTGACCCTGGCGCGCCCGGCGGGAACCGTGCCGATCAAGGTGAACGGCGCGGTGGAGAAGCTCGTCGTGACCTCGCCGACCGGCAACCCCGTACGCGTCAAGGTCGGCGGCGGCGCCAGGACCGTCGTGGCGGGAAGCCGTACGCTCAAGGAAGTCCCGCCCGGATCCACGCTCACGCCCAAGAACTGGGCGGTGCAGGATCGCTACGACATCGGCGCGGGCGCTCCGATCACGTCGCTGACGGTCGAGAACTCCTGAAGGACGAAGAGAGGGGGCGGTGTCCAGCCGGACACCGCCCCCTCTCCCGTACGTCAGGACAGCACGCGCAGGCGTACGGTCTGCTCCATCGCCCGCAGCCGATCGAGCACCTCGTCGCTGTAGCCGCCGCTGATGTCGGTGATCAGGTAGCCGTACTCGCCGCGGGTGCTCAGCAGCTGACCCTCCACGTTGACGTGGTGCTCGGCGAGGATGCTGTTGACCTTGGCCAGGACGCCCGGGGTGTTGATGTGCACGTGCCCGATGCGGCTCTGACCGGCCTGCTCGGGCAGCGCGACGCCGGGCAGGTTGACGCTCAGCGTGGTGTTGCCCTCCTCGACGAACGAGGCCAGCTTGTTGGCGACGAAGCCGCCGATGTCGGACTGCGCCTCCTCGGTCGAGCCGCCGATGTGCGGCGTGAGGATGACGTTGGGCAGGCCGCGCAGCTCGGACACGAACTCGTCGCCGCGGCCCTTGGGCTCCGACGGGAAGACGTCGACCGCCGCGCCGGCCAGGTGGCCGCTGTCGAGCGCCTCGCGCAGCGCGACGTGGTCGACCACGATGCCGCGGGAGAGGTTGAGGAACAGGGCGCCCTCGCGCATCCGCTTGAACTGCTCGGCGCCGAAGAAGCCCGCGTTGCCGGGGCGGCCGTCGACGTGCAGGGTGACGACGTCGCTGGTCTCGAGCAGCTCCTCGAGGCTGGCGCAGCGGTGGGCGTTGCTCAGCGCGAGCTTGTCGGCGGTGTCGTAGAAGGACACGTACATGCCGAGGTTCTCGGCGAGCACCGAGAGCTGGGTGCCGATGTTGCCGTAGCCGACGATGCCGAGCCGGCGGCCGCGGATCTCGTGGGCGCCCTCGGCGGACTTGTCCCACACGCCGGCGTGCATCAGCGCGTTCTTCTCGGTCAGCCGCCGGGTCATCGAGATGATCTCGGCGATCGCCAGCTCGACGACCGACCGGGTGTTGGAGAACGGCGCGTTGAACACCGCGATGCCGTTCGCCGAGGCGGCGGTCAGGTCGATCTGGTCGGTGCCGATGCAGAAGGCGCCGATCGCGACGAGGCTGTCGGCCGCCTCGAGCACCTTGGCGGTGACCTGCGTCTTGGAGCGGATGCCCAGCAGGTGCACGCCGGGCAGGCGGGCGATCAGCTCAGACTCGTCGAGGGCGTTGCGGACGGACTCGACCTCGTATCCGGCGGCCTCGAGCCGGGACACCGCGTCGGGGTGGATGCTCTCCAACAGAAGGACTCGCGCCTTGGCCTGGTCGATCATCGTGTTCCGTTCCGTGTGTTGTGATGGCCGGTCCGGGCCGCCACGCCGAAGCCCGACCACCCAGCCTAGTGCCCCGAACTGCCCGCGCCGGGTGGGTGTGCCGGACCTCCCATCAGGTGCCCGCCACGGCGCCGGCGGGCTCTGGTACGCAGGTGACGTTCATTCGGTTCAGCCGATGGGTCCGGGCCCCGACGTGCGCAGTTCCCGGCGCAGCCAGTGCAGCAGGGCGTCGGCCTGCCACCGCTGGAACGCGCGCACGCTCGGCAGCGAGGGCGGCGGTGGCAGCCGCGAGGCGTCGCGCAGGAACCCGGCCCACCCGGCGAGCACGTCGGCGACCGTCCACCGGTCGAGGCCGTCGATCACCCGTTCGGGGTTGCCGCCGTGCACGACGACGTTCATGGCCAGCAGCACCCGGTCGAACCAGCGCGGCGCCGTGGCGCCCCACGGCCAGTCGACGATCACCAGCCGGCCGTCGGGGCGCATCAGCATGTTGTCGGCGCGGATGTCGCAGTGCGCGAGGGTGTCGCCGGTGCTGATGGCCGCGACCCCGCGCTCGGCGGCCGCGATCAGCTCGGGCAGGTGGCCGGCGGCCCACGGGTCCAGGTCGGCGGGCGGGTCGGCGGCCAGGCGCCGCCAGCCGGCGAAGCCCTCGGCGAGGTGGTCGCTCACCGCGGGGACGTCCAGCGGCGGCGGCGTGAGGGCGTCGGCGAGCTGGGCGAGGGCGGTCACGGCGGCGTCGATCTCGGTCTCGACCCACGGCGTACGCGGGTGGGCGCCCTCGACGTCCTCGAGGACGAGCACGACCCAGTCGCCGGTGTCGAACGAGCCGAGCACGCGCGGCGCCGGGACGTGGCCGGGCAGCGCCGCGGTGATCCGCGACTCCTGCCGGGCCAGCTCGGCGGAGCGCTCGTTGAGGACCGGGGTGACGGCCTTGACGAAGGCCCGGCGGCCGTCGCCGGTGACCACCCGGTCGGCCGTGCCGGGGGAGAACCCGCCGGTCTGCGAGACGGCCTCGACGACCCGGCCGCCGATGATCCGCTCGACCCGCGCCCGGACCGGGGCGGGCAGGTCCTGCCACCCGATGCGTGTTCCGCCTGCCGGCACCATGAGGTGATCGTGGCAGGCGGACCGCGGCGACGGCGAGGGAGTTTTCTGTCGTACCCCCGCGGAAGAATGCCGCCATGTCGTCGAGAAACGTCGGGTACCAGCCGGAGTCGTGGGAGGCGCGCGTGCGCGCCGGGGTCGAGGCGGCCGTCCGCCGGCGCGAGGCACGCGCCGCCGAGCGGCGGGCGCACGCGCGTCGCCGGGCCCACGGCATGATCGAGCGGCACGCCGTGCGCCTGGCCGAGGCGCGCAGCCGTGTCCCGCGCGAGTGTGACACGGGCTGAGCGGTGTCCGGGTCTGGCAGACTCGAAGTCCGGGGGTGCACATGGGATCGCTGGGGTGGGCGGTCGCGTTCTCGGTGCTCTCCGCGGCCAGCTACGCGGCCGCGGCGGTCGCCCAGGAACGCCTGGCCGAGCACGGCCAGCGCGGCCTGTCCGGGTGGGCCGTCGCGCTGCTGCTGACCGGCGGCGGCGTCGGGCTGCACGTGGCCGCGCTCAACTTCGGCACGGTCGCCGTCGTGCAGGCCCTGGGCACGCTGACGCTGCTGTTCGCGCTGCCGATCGCCGCGGTGCGGTTCCACACCAGCATCGGCCGGGCCGGCTGGATCGACGCGGTCCTCACCGTCGTGGGGCTCGCGCTGATTCTGTCGCTGTCGGTCGAGTCGTCCGAGCCGGCGGTGCTCGCCGAGCCCGACGAGCACCGCCTGGCGCTGGTCACCCTCGCGGTCGTGGGCGCGCTGTCGCTGGCCGCCTGGCGGGCCGGTCCCCGCCTGCAGGCGGTGCTGCTCGCGGCGGCGGCCGGCACGGCGTTCGGCATCGCCTCGGTGCTGTCCAAGGCGGTGCTCGAGGCGTTGACCTCCGGCGGGCCGGGCGCGGTGACCCCGTTCGCCGGCGTCGCCGTGCTGGTGTTCTCCACCGGGGGCTACCTGCTGGGGCAGCTATCCTACGGCCGCGCCGGGATGGCGGCGCCGCTGGCCACGGTGAGCGTCGTCAACCCGATCGTGGCGGCGATCGCCGGCGTGGTCGTGTTCGAGGAGGGCTTCCGGTTCGGCGTGGTGGGCCTGGTCGTGGTGGCCGGTGCCGCCGTCGTCATGACGCTGGGCGTGATCGGCCTGGCCCGGCACGCCGCCACGCCGTCCTCATCGGACACCGGGGCCGAGCCGCCGGCTTCGCGGGCCGGCAAGGCTTCGGATCGCGCCGGCTCCTGAGCGGCGGCGCCGAGTGCTGCCGGGCGGTGGTTGAGCGCGGCGCGTCGCTGCGGGCCTGGCGGTGTGCGCGGCAGGCTGGGTGCGGCGGCCGGCGGTGTGCGCGGCGGGTGGGGTGCGGCGGCCGGCGGTGCGCGGCGGGTGGTGTGCGGCGGCCGGCGGTGCGCGGCGGGTGGTGTGCGGGGGCCGGTGGTCAGCGGGGCCAGTCGGCTGCGGTGGTGGTGCGGAGGAAGTCGGCGATGACGGCCAGCTGGGCGTCGTCGTAGCGGTCGAGGACCCGGGACATGTGCTCGGCCTGGCGGGCGTACCGGGGGTGCACGCGGGCGCTGATCTGCTCCTCGACCGGGGAGACGATCACCTTGCGGCGGTCGTGCGGGTCGCGGTCGCGGCGCACCAGGCCGGCGTTCTCGAGCCGGTCGAGCACCCCGGTGACCGTGCCGGTCCGCAGGCCGGTGAGCTCGGCGAAACGCCCGGGGGTGAGCGGCCCGTGCACCTCCAGGAGCGTCATGAACTGGGCGTCGCTCGGGCCCAGCCGCAACTCCTCGGAGACCTTGTGGCTGTAGAGGATCGCGTCGGCGATCAGGCGCCGCACCGACTCCACGATCTCGCTCTTCGGGTCCCCGCTGCGGGACGACCCGTAGGGGAAATCACTCGATGACACGAGCATCTCGCAATCGCTAGTATCTCGGCTAGACGAGATAATCGACCGTACGAGAGATTTTCCCATGGAGGCACGGCATGGAACGAGCACGGACGGCGATCGTGGTGGGCGGCGGCATAGCCGGGCCGGTGGCCGCGGTCGCCCTGCGCAAGGCGGGCATCGAGACCACTGTGTACGAGTCGTACCCCGGCACGGCGGAGGGCGTGGGCGGGGCACTCATGCTGGCGCCGAACGGGCTGGCCGCGCTCGATGCGATCGGCATCGGCGAGCAGGTCGCCGCGGCCGGGCTGCCCACGCCGCGGATGGTGATGGAGACGGGCTCCGGCCGCCGGCTGGGCGTGTTCGACGACCTGCCCGAGCTGCCCACCAGCCGAACCTTCTCGCGGTCGGACCTGTACGCGGCTCTGGGCCGGGCCGCGCGCGAGGCGGGTGCGACGATCCTGCACGGCAAGCGCCTCGTCGCGTACGACGACCGCGGCGACCGGGTGGTGGCGACGTTCGCGGACGGGTCCACGGCCGAGGCGGACGTGCTGGTCGGCGCCGACGGCATCCACTCCACCGTGCGGACGCTCCTCGACCCGGCCGCCCCGGCCCCGCGCTACGTCGGGCTGCTCGGCTTCGGCGGATGGGTGTCGCCGGAGGGCCTGACGCCGACCGGCGGCGCGATGCACCTGGCGTTCGGCAAGCGGGCGTTCTTCGGCTACTTCGTCGACCGCGAGCGGGCCGGCTGGTTCGCCAACCTGAGCCGGCCCACGCCGCTCACCGCGGCCGAGGCGCGCGCCATCCCGGAACAGGAGTGGCTGCGCCGGCTGCGCGCGCTGTTCGCGGGCGAGAAGCTGCCGGCCTTCGCCATGCTCGACCGGGTGCGCCCCGGCGAGCTGGTCAACGTCGGCGGCATGCACGACATGCCGCCGGTGCCGGTGTGGCATCGCGGCCGGGTGGTGCTGACCGGCGACGCCGCGCACGCGACCACGCCGAGCTCGGGGCAGGGCGCCTCGCTGGCCGTCGAGAGCGCGATCGAGCTGGCCCGGTGCCTGCGCGACCTGCCGGTCGGGGAGGCGTTCGCGGCGTACGAGCGCCGCCGCCGGCCGCGGGTCGAGCGGATCATCGCGCGGTCCGCCCGCGTCAACAACGACAAGGCGGCCGGGCCCGTGGCGCGGATCGTGCGCGACCTGACGTTCCCGATCGCGATGCGCACCTTCTACAACCCGGAGAAGATGTTCGGGTGGGTCCACCGTTACACAGTGGACTGGCAGCTCACAGCGCGCGCGGCAGGGTGACCGTGACGACCAGGCCGCCCTGCTCGCGAGCCTCGGCGCGGGCCTCGCCGCCGTGGGCGCGGGCGACGGCGCGGACGATCGAGAGGCCCAGGCCCGCCCCGGGCGCGTGCAGCCGCTCGGCGCCGTAGCGGTGGAACGGCTCGAACAGGCCGGGCACCTCGTAGCGGGGGATGACCGGCCCGGAGTTGCTCACCTCGAGCACCACCCAGCCGTCCGGGCGCGTGCCGGTGCGCACGCGCACCCAGCCGTTGGCGGGCACGTTGTGGCGTACGCCGTTCTCCACCAGGTTCTGCACGAGACGCTCGAGCAGCACCGGGTTGCCCAGCACGGTCGCCTCGGCGGGCTCGGTGAGCACCTTGACCGTGTCCGAGACCGCGACGTGCTCCACGATGTCGGCCAGGTCGACGTAGGACCGTTCGGCCACCGGACGCTCGGACTGGGCGAGCAGCAGCAGCCCGTCGATCAGCCGCCCGTGGCGCTCGTTGACGGCCAGCAGCGTCGTGCCGAGCTGGCGTACCTCCTCGGAGGCGGCCTCCCGCGTGAGCGCGACCTCGAGCAGCGTGCGGTTGAGGGTGAGCGGGGTGCGCAGCTCGTGCGAGGCGCTGGCGATGAAGCGGCGCTGCCCGTCGAAGGAGTGGTCGAGCCGGGCCAGCATCAGGTCGAACGTGTCGGCGAGCTCCTTGATCTCGTCGTCCGGCCCGGTCAGCGCGATGCGCTCGTGCAGGCCGCGGTCGGCGTCGGGGGCGTCGGCGATGCGGCGGGCGGTCGCGGTGATCTGCTGCAGCGGCTGCAGCATCCGCCCGGCCACCAGCCAGCCCAGCGCGATCGCCGCGGCGCTGACCACCGCGAGCGCGATGGCGCCCTGCGAGAGCAGCGTGCTCAGGGCGTCCGCGCGGGTGCCCTCGATGAACTGCCGCACCTCCACCGTCCCCGCCGCGACGCCCGGCGGCGGGGAGCTCACCTCGGAGCGCGCGAGCACGTCCGGCAGGCGCTGCGAGACCAGGACGTACGTGGCGCCGAGCAGCACCAGGCCGGCGAGCACGAACAGGCCGCCGTAGACGAGCGTGAGCCGGCCGCGGACGGTGAGCCTCATGGGATCCGGTACCCCACTCCCGGTTCGGTGAGCACCACGGGAGGGTCGCCGAGCTTGCGCCGCAACTTCAGAATCGTCATCCGTACGGCGTGGGTGAACGGATCCGCGTTCTCGTCCCACGCCTTCTCGAGCAGCGTCTCGGCCGACACCGCCGTGCCGTCGGCGCGCAGCAGCTCGGCCAGCACGGCGAACTCCTTGCGCGACAACGGCACGTAGCGGCCGTCGCGGTGCACCTCGCGCCGGTGCGGGTCGAGGCTGATGCCCGCCCGGCGCAGCACCGGCGGCGCGGCCGGCCGGGAACGCCGCCCCAGCGCCAGCACCCGGGCGCTGAGCTCGCGCAGCGCGAACGGCTTCGGCAGATAGTCGTCGGCGCCCAGCGACAGCCCGGTGACCCGGTCGTCGACGCCGGCCGCGGCGGTCAGCATCAGCACCCGGGTGGCGCCGTCGCGTTCCACCAGCGCCCGGCACACCTCGTCGCCGTGCACCACCGGCAGGTCGCGGTCGAGCACCACCACGTCGTAGTCGTTGACGCCGACGCGTTCCAGCGCGGCCGCGCCGTCGTGGACCACGTCGACCGCGTGGGTCTCGTGGCGCAGACCCTGCGCCACCGCGTCGGCGAGCAGCGGCTCGTCCTCGACCACCAGGATCCGCATGTGCCCATCCTGCCGCGCGGCGGCGTCACGTGGGCGTCACGTTTTTTCGTGACGGCCGGGAAACGCGGCGGTCGCTCTACTTCGACCCGTGGCGGCCGCACCGGCCGCCGGCGAGGAGGCGACATGCGTACGGGAAGGATTGTCGTCGTCGGTCTGATGGTGGCGCTCGCGTCGACGGCGTGCGCGGCCCGGAGCGACGACGGGCAGGGGGTGGCAACCGCGGGGCAGCCGACCGCGACGGCGAGCTCGTCGGCCACGCCGGGTGGCGCGTCTGGACGGGGCGCGCCGGACGAGGACGCGCCGGTGAAGTTCGCGCAGTGCATGCGCCAGCACGGCATGACGTGGTTCCCCGATCCCGACGCCGACGGGCGCACGGTGGTCAAGGTGCCCAAGAGCGTGGACCCGGAGAAGTTCGAGGCCGCGCAGGAGGCCTGCAAGCAGTTCGCGCCCGACGGCGGGGACGCGGCCGAGCCCGACCCCGAGATGGTCGAGATGAGCCGCAGGCTGGCGAAGTGCATGCGGGAGAACGGCGTGCCGGACTTCCCCGACCCGCAGCCCAACGGATCGATCGAGCTGCACCGCGACAAGAACGGCAAGGGCGTCGGCCCGGGCGACCCGGCGTTCGACAAGGCTGAACAGAAGTGCTCGCAGTACCTGCCGGGCGACCGCGAGGAGCACCGCGAGCAGGGCGGCGGGGCCGAGGCATGAACCGCCGACGGACGACCGGCGCGGTCGCCGGGGTGCTGGCCGCCGGAGCGGTGGCCGCGGCCGTCACCGTGATCAATCTGCCCGCGGCCGGGAGCGGCGGCGCCGCTCCCGGCGGCGAGCCGGCCGAGACCGCCGAGGTCAGGAAACAGACACTGGTCGACCACGAGTCGCACGACGGCACCCTGGGTCACGGCGACACGACCACGGTCACCGCCCGTGGCGCCGGCACGGTCACCGCCCTGCCCGCCGGGGGCGCGGTCCTCACCCGCGGCAAGGCGCTCTATCGGCTCGACAACCGACCGGTTCCGCTGCTGTACGGGACCCTGCCCGCCTACCGCACGCTGCGGCCCGGCGTCGAGGGCGCCGACGTGCTGCAGTTCGAGAAGAACCTGCGGGCGCTGGGCTACACCGGGTTCACGGTCGACGACGAGTACACCTCCGCGACCGCGTCCGCCGTCGAGGACTGGCAGGACGACCTCGGCGTGGACGAGACGGGCCGGGTCCCGGCGGCCGCCATCGCGTACGCCCGCGGTCCGGTGCGGGTGGACTCGCTGACCGCGGAGCTGGGGGCGGTCGTGCAACCCGGCAGCGAGCTGTTCACGACCACGGGCACCGCGCTGGTCGCGACCGTTCAGCTCGACGTGGACGACCAGCGGCTGGCCCGCACGGGCGCCGCGGTGAAGGTCGAACTGCCCGACGGCACCGAGGTGGACGGCCGGATCACCGCCGTCGAGACGGTGGTCGAACAGGGGCAGGGCAACGAGGAGGACACCACCCTGCTCGAGGTCACCGTCGCGTTCGGCAAGACTCCGCAGGGGCTCGACGAGGCCGCGGTCACCGTGGACTTCGTCGCGTCGCGGCGGACCGGCGTGCTCACCGTGCCGGTCTCCGCGCTGCTCGCGCTCGCCGAGGGCGGATACGGCCTGGAGATCGTCGAGGCGGGCGGCACCCGCGTCGTCGCCGTGCGCACCGGGCTGTTCGCCGACGGACGGGTCGAGGTGTCGGGCGGCGGCGTCACCGCCGGGACGCGGGTGGGGATGCCGTCGTGAGCGCCGTCGTCGAACTGTCCGGCGTCACGAAGGCGTACGCCGGAGGGGTCACCGCCGTGCGAAGCGTCGACCTGACCGTCGCGTACGGCGAGCTGGTGGCGATCGTCGGCCCGTCCGGCTCCGGCAAGTCCACGATGCTGCACCTGATCGGCACGCTCGACCGGCCCACCCAGGGCACGGTGCGCATCGACGGCCACGACGTGGCGACGCTGACCGACCGGCAGCTGTCGGCGCTGCGGGCGCGGCGCATCGGGTTCGTGTTCCAGCAGTTCCACCTGGCCCCGGGCCGCAGCGCGCTCGCCAACGTGGCCGACGGGCTGCTGTACGCGGGGGTCCGCCGCCGGGAGCGGGAGTGGCGCGCCGAGGCTGCCCTCGTGCGGGTCGGCCTGGGCGACCGGCTCGGCCACCGTCCGCATCAGCTCTCCGGCGGCGAACGGCAGCGGGTCGCCATCGCGCGGGCCGTCGCGGGGGACCCGGCCGTGCTGCTGGCCGACGAGCCCACCGGCAACCTCGACTCGGTGTCCGGCGCCGGGGTGGTGGAGCTGCTGCGCGAGCTGCACGCAGCGGGGACCACGGTGCTGGTCATCACCCACGACCACGACATCGCCGGCAGCCTCCCGCGGCAGGTGCCGATGCGCGACGGGCGGGTGCTGACATGAGCCCCTCGGACCTCGTCCGCCTCGGCGTGTACGGGCTGCAGTCGCGCCCGTTGCGGGCGGTGCTCTCGGCGCTGGGCATCGCCATCGGCATCGCCGCCATGACCGCGGTCGTCGGCATCTCGTCGTCCAGCCGCGCCGACCTGGACCGGCAGCTGGCGGCGCTGGGCACCAACCTGCTGACCGTGACGCCCGGCCGGACGATGTTCGGCGAGGACGCCGTGCTGCCCGACGAGGCGGTGCCGATGATCCGGCGGATCGGGCCGGTGCAGTCGGCGACGGCGACCGGGAAGGTGCCGTCCGCGGCGGTCTATCGCACCGACCGGATCCCGGCGGGGGAGACCGGCGGGCTGGCCGTGCTGGCCGCCTCGCCGGACCTGCCGGCGACGGTCGGCGCCGCGCTGCGGCACGGGACGTGGGTGAAGGGCCAGTATCCGACGGTCGTGCTGGGCGCGACCGCGGCGCGGCGGCTCGGCGACGTGCCGTCGGTGTACCTCGGTGGCCGCTGGTGGACCGTGACGGGGGTGCTCGAGCCGGTGCCGCTGGCGCCCGAGCTCGACCAGGCGGTGCTGGTGGGGTGGGCGGCGGCGAAGTCGTACCTCGGGTTCGACGGCCACCCGACCACGGTGTACACCAGGTCGGTGGACGCCGCGGTGGAGGCCGTACGGGGTGTGCTGGCGCGCACGGCGAACCCGTCGAGCCCCGACGAGGTGCGCGTGTCCAAGCCGTCGGACGCGCTCACCGCGCGGCGGGCCGCGGACGACGCGTTCACCGCGCTGCTGCTCGGGCTGGGCGCGGTGGCGCTGCTGGTGGGCGGCATCGGCGTGGCCAACACCATGGTGATCTCGGTGCTCGAACGGCGGGCCGAGATCGGGTTGCGGCGCTCGCTCGGCGCGACCCGGGGGCAGATCCGCACCCAGTTCGTCGTCGAGTCGCTGCTGCTGTCGCTGCTCGGCGGCGCCGCCGGGGTGCTGCTCGGTGGCCTGGTGACCGGCGTCTACGCCACCACGCAGGCGTGGCCGGCCGTGGTGCCCTGGTGGGTGCCGGTGGGCGGGGTCGCCGTCACCGTGGTGATCGGCGCGGTCGCGGGCCTGTACCCAGCCGTCCGCGCGGCGCGGCTGTCTCCCACGGAGGCGCTGGTGGCCGCCTGAGGCGTGTCAGGCTTGCGGGGATGCGAAACCGTGCCGTCTCCGTGCTGGCCGGGGTGGGCGTCGCCTGCGTGGCGGCGTCCCTCACCCTGTACGCCCTGCTGCACCTGCTGCCGCCCTCGGCCGCGCTCGACTGGAGCACCCGCACGATCAGCCAGTACGCGCTGCTGCCGAACGGCTGGTGGTTCGACGCCGCGACGCTGCTGCTGGCCGGCGGTTCGCTCGCGGTGCTGGTCGCCTCGCTGCGCGCCGGGGTGGTGCGCGGCGGCGCGGCGGCCGCGTTGCTGCTGTGGGTGCTGGGGCTTCTCGGCGTGGTCTGGTTCGAGAAGCACAACTGGGCGGCGGGCCCGTCGACCAGCGGCGACATCCACCGCGTGGCGAGCGTCGTCGCGTTCCTCAGCCTGCCGGTGGGCGCGCTGCTCGCCGGGGCCCGCTCGCTGCGCGACACCGCCGCCCGGCTGGTGGTGCTGGGCGGCGCGCTGTCGCTGCTGTGCTTCACCCCGATCGTGTGGGCGGTGCTCGCCGAGCCGTGGACCGGCGTGCGCTGGTGGCGGGCCATCCCGCTGGGCGGCGTCGAACGCCTGCTGGGCCTGGCCGAGGTCGGCACCGTGCTGCTGCTGGCGTGGTGGGCGGTGCGGACCGAGGGAATGACCCGCCGCGGTGCGGGTACGCACGCCCCATGAGCACCTTCTCCGAAGTGCAGACCCTGCTGCAGGACCTCGACTTCCCGGCGGACAAGGACGCGATCGTCCGGCACGCCGAACAGCGCGGTGGTGACCACGACTCGCCCGCCGTGCGGGCGCTGCGCGCGATGCCGCTGGCCACCTACCGCAACATCTCCGAGATCCGCAGCTCGGTCGACCTCCCGCCGGACCAGACACCCGACTAGGACACGGCCACGGGCGTGCGCATCCGGCTCGCGCGGACGATCAGGGTCGCCCCGGCCAGGCCGGTCCACAGCAGGTAGCCGAAGAGGCCGATCATGGCCGCGACGCCGAACGACGTGATCCACCAGGCGGGCCCGGCGACGCAGATCAGCGAGGCGGCGGCGATCAGCAGGCCGAACCAGGCCAGCCAGCGGGGCAGCACCCGGGTGCGCAGGCCGGCCAGCGAGACGGCCAGCAGGAACAGCCCGCGCGGCACGGCGCCGAGGTCGCCGACGGTCTCGCCGAGACGGGAGAACTGGTCGATCGTCAGGACGGCGGTGTCGGACACCCCGTCGAGCCGGCGGTCGTCGGCCATGCCGATCGGGATCATGGCGACCGCTGCGGTCATCCAGATCCAGACGGCGGTCAGCAGCCCCGCCCCCGCCGCCAGCACCGCGTACAGCCGCTGCTCACGCAGCAGAACGACGAGCGCGGTGACGAGCACCAGCAGCGCGGCCAGCGACACCGCGCCGGCCGTCACCGACAGGCCGATCTCGTCGAGGTGCGTCTCGTACCACCGGCGTAGGCTCGCGGGCGCCGCGCCCTCGGGCGGATCGGCGGCGGTGTCGAACAGGCTCGCGGCGAAGAACACCAGCCCGGCCGTTCCCGCGGTGAACATCGTGGTGCGCTCGTTCATGGCAACCTCCGGTCGTGACGTGTCGTGCCCCTCACGCTCCGCGCCCGCCCGTCCCGGAATCGAGTGGCCGACGGCCCGGCCGTGCCCGCGCCCGGTGGGACGGCCGTCCCGGCCCGCGACGGGACGAATGACTGGTGACCCCGGCGGCCCACCTCCCTAGGCTGATGCTGAGCGCCGCGCCGAAGAAGGTCCGATGAATGCGCTGTCCGGGTCAGCCCTGAGGTGGATCGCCGTCTCCTCCGCCGGAGCCGCGGCGGCGCTGTTCGCCGCGGCCGCGACGCTGGGCCTGCTGGTGCCGGGCGACGACGGCGTCGATGCTCGCGAGATCGCCTTCCTCGCGGCCTTCCTCACGTACGCCCTGGTGGGTGGCGCGGTGGCGTGGCACCGCCCGGCCAACCCCGTCGGCTGGCTGCTGCTCGCGACGGGCCTGGTCGTCATGCTGTCGGCCGCCCTGGACGGGTACGCCTACTACGCGATCGTGCACCGGCGGGAGGCGCTGCCCGCGGGGGTCTGGGCGCGCTGGGCGCAGAGCTGGCTGTTCGCCCTCGCCTGGAACCTCGGCACCACGCTGCCCCTGCTGCTGTTCCCCGACGGCCGGCTGCCCTCGCGCCGCTGGCGCTGGGTCGTGGGCGTGACGACCGCGGCGATCGTGCTCGACACGGTCGCGGTGGCGCTGATGCCGGGGCCGATGGGCGACACCGTGCCCCGGCCCAACCCGGTGGGCGTGGCCGCGGCCGAGGGGGTGCTCACCACGGTCGACGAAGCCGTCTTCTGGCTGTGCGGCACCGTCACGATCGTCGGCGTGGCGGCGGTGGTGATCCGGTGGCGCGCCGCGACCGGGGCCGCCCGCGAGCGGCTCGCGTGGCTGGGACTCGGCTGCCTGGTGGCGCTCGGCCTGCTCGGGCTGGACCTGTCGCTGGACGCGGTGGGGCTGGGGGAGCTGAGCGGGATCCCGCTGGTGCTCGCGCTCGCGGTGCTGCCGGTGTCGGTCGCGGTGGCGATCCTGCGGGCCGGGCTGTTCGACGTGCAGCGGCTGTTCACCCGCGGCATCGTCTACGCCGGACTGACGGTGGCCATCGTGGGCAGCTACGCGGTCAGCGTGGCGGTCACGCCCGCGCTCGTCGGCGAATCGGCGGGCACGGCGGCGGCCCTGGTGGCCACCGCGCTGGCGGCGGTGCTGCTCAGCGGCGTACGGGACCGGGCGCAGTCGGCGGTGGGCCGGGCCTTGTTCGGCGAGCGGGACCGGCCGTACCGGGTGCTGTCGACGCTCGGCGCGGTGCCCCCGGGGATGGTGGACGACATGGTGACGTTGCTGCGGCGGTCGCTGCGGCTGCCGTACGTGGCGGTGCGGCTCGCGGACCGGCCGCGGCTGGTGGAGTCGGGCGCGCCGACCGGCGACGTCGAGGAGTTCCCGCTCCCGCAGCACGGGGGCAGCCTGCTGGTGGCGCGCCGCGACCCGGCCGACGAGTTCACGGCCGCCGAACGGCTGCTGCTCGCCGACGCGGCCCGGCAGGTGGCACTCGCCGGGGAGTTGCAGGCGGCCCGGGAACGGCTGGTGCGCGCCCGCGAGCAGGAGCGGCTGCGCCTGCGCCGCGACCTGCACGACGGGCTCGGGCCGGTGCTCGGGGCGGTGACGCTGCGGCTCGACGTGCTGCGCGCGCACGTGCCGGAATCCGACGAGGAGGGCCGGTCGGAGGTGGACAAGGCGAAGCAGGAGCTGCGGGCGGCCCTGCGGGATGTGCGGCGGCTGATCGACGGGCTGCGGCCGCCGGCGCTGGACGAGACCGGGCTGCGCGCGGCACTCACCGAGCAGGCGTCCGCCCTGCTGCGCGCGCCGGTGACGTACACGGTCGACTGCCCCGCCGACGCGCGGCCGGCCGGGCCCGCGGCGCAGGCGGCGATCTACCGGATCGTGGTGGAGGCGCTGACCAACGCGGCCCGGCACTCCGGCGCGGGACACGTGGCGGTGACCGTGCGGCTGACCGGCGCCGACCTGGTCGCGACCGTGACCGACGACGGCCGCGGCCGCGACGGGCGGCCGGACGGCATCGGACTGTCCTCGATGCGCGAACGCGCGGCCGAGCTGGGCGGCTTCTGCGAGGTGACGAGCCGCCCGGGCGAAGGGGTCACGGTGCACGCCTCCGTCCCACGGGAGGACCGATGATCCGGGTGCTGCTCGTCGAGGACCACCCGATCTACCGCGACGGGCTGCGGACCGGGCTGCGGCCGATCGACGACGTCGACGTGGTCGGCGAGGCGGCGACCGCGGCCGAGGCCGTGGCGCTGACCGAACGGCTGCGACCCGACGTCGTCCTGCTCGACCTGGGGCTGCCCGACCGCAGCGGCCTGGAGGCGGCCCGGGCGATCGCCGCCGGCGACGACGCGCCGGCGATCCTCGTGCTGACCATGCGCGACGACGACGGCTCGGTGTTCGCGGCGATCCGGGCCGGGGCGGCGGGCTACCTGCTCAAGGGCGCCGACCAGGACGAGCTGGTCCGCGCGATCCGCGGGGTCGCCGCCGGCGAGGCCGTCTTCGGGCCCGGGGTGGCGGGCCGGGTGCTCGGCCGGGCCGGACGCGACCAGGGCGGCGCGCCCGATCCGCTCGGCGTCGGCCTCACCGTGCGCGAGCGGGAGATCCTCGAGCTGATGGCCGCGGGCTGGGGCAACCAGACCATCGCGCGGCGGCTGCACGTGGCGCCCAAGACGGTGCGCAACCAGGTCTCCGTGCTGATCGCCAAGCTTCAGGCCGCCGACCGGGGCGAGGCCATCGTGCGGGCGCGGGCAGCGGGTTACGGCTCAGGCGGCGCGGACCGCCTCTTTGACCAGCGGCACCAGTGAGGGCGCCACGCTGAGCTGCCGTACGCCCGAGGCGAGCAACCGGGGGACGGCGGACTCGTCGGCGGCCAGCTCGCCGCACACGGCCACCGGGCGGTCGCCGGCGGCCGAGCAGACCTCGTCGATCAGGCGGGCCACGGCCGGGTCCAGCCCGGCGGCGAGCGGCAGCAGCGCGGGGTTGCCGCGCTCGGCGGCAAGCGTGTACTGCGTCAGGTCGTTGGTGCCGATGCTGAAGAAGTCGACGTACGGCACGAAGCCCGCGGCCCCCAGCGCGGCGGCGGGCACCTCGACCATCATGCCGACCCGCAGGCCGGCCGGCACGCCGCTGCCGTCGCGGGTCACGGCCTCGTCGAGCATCCGGCGGGCCGCGGTCAGCTCGGCCACCGTGGTGACCATCGGGAACATCAGGCTGACCGGTGTCTCGCGGGCGACCCGCACGACGGCGAGCAGCTGCTCGGCGAACAGCGCCGGATGCGCCAGCGACAGCCGCAGGCCGCGGACGCCGAGGAACGGGTTGGCCTCGGGCGGCGCGGGCAGGTAGGCCAGCGGCTTGTCGCTGCCGCCGTCGAGGGTGCGCAGCGTGAGGCGGCGGCCGCCGAGCGCCTCGGCGAGCCCGCGATAGACGGCGACCTGTTCGTCCACGCCGGGCGCCGACTCGCGGCCGAGGAACAGGAACTCCGTGCGGACCAGCCCCGCCAGGTCGGCGCCGTTCTCGGAGGCGGCGCGGGCCTCCTCGAGCGAGCCGATGTTCGCACCGACCGCGATCCGCACCCCGGCCCGGGTGACGGCCGGCTCTCCCGCCGAGGCCCGCGCGTCGCCGCGGCGTGCCCGGTGCTGCTCGGCGCGTGCCCGGAACGCGGCCAGCACCGGCCCGGACGGCGCGACCGCGACCTCGCCGGTGCCGCCGTCGAGCGCCACCAGCGTGCCGTCGGGTATCTCCAGCACCCGCGGGCCGGCCCCGACGACGGCGGGGATGCCGCGGGTACGGGCGAGGATCGCCGCGTGCGAGGTCGGGCTCCCGCCGGCGAGCAGCACGCCGGCGATCCGCTCCGGGTCCAGGGTGGCCGCCTCCGCCGGTGTCAGATCCGCAGCGACCACCACGCCTTCGCCGTCGGGCGCGGCAGCAGCCACCCCCAGCAGCGCGCGCAGCACCTGCCGGCCCACCGCACGCACGTCGGAGGCGCGTTCTCGCAGATAGGGGCCGGGCAGCGCGTCGAACCCGGCGGCGACCCGGGCGGTGGCGGCCTGCCAGGCGGCGGGCGCGGTCTCGCCCTGCTCGATGCGGCCGCGGGCGTCGCTCAGCAGGTCGTCGTCCTCGAGCAGCAGCCGGTGCGCCTCGAAGATCGGGTCCCGGAGGCGGTCGATCTCCCGGCGGGTCGCGGCCAAAGCGTCCGCGAGGCGGCGCGTCTCCGCCTCCGCGCCGCGGAACGGCTCCTGAGGCGCCTCTATCGGGACCTCGCGCAAGCGCACCGCCGGCCCGATCGCCACGCCGGGCGACGCGGCCCGCTCCCGCCGCGCACCATCTGTTCCGGCCGCGGCATCCGTCTCGGCCGCGCTCCCGGCCCTCGCTGCGCCGTCCGCGCCCCCCGCGCTCAGCGTGCTCGCATCGACCTCCGCCTCGCCGAAGGACTGCTGCGCCAGGGCCACGATCCGGGCGACCGCCTCCTGCGCCTGGCGGCCGGAAGCCCGTACCGCAAGCTCGTGGCCCTTCAGCAGGCCCAGCGTGGCCACGCGGGTGAGGCTGGACGCGGGGACCCACGCGGCGTCGGTGGTGGCGTTGCGGACCTCGACGTGGGCGTCGAAGGCGCGCGCCTCGGTGACGAGCCGGGCGGCGGGGCGGGCGTGCAGGCCGTGCGGGTTGGTCACCGGCACGACGGCGGACGGGCCTTCCGCCGTACGGGAAGGGGGTCGTTCGTCCGGTGCGCCCAGGTGGGACTGTTTGCCGGCCAGCCCGGCGACCGCCTCGGCCGCGACCTCGTGCCGGCCTGCACCCGAGGCGGCCGTGACGGCGGCGGCCACCAGACCCTCGACCAGCGGCGCGGGACACAGCACGACCCGCTCGCGCAGGTCGTCGTCGAGCATCTCGAGCGCGGTCTCGGCGGAGAGCACGGCGCTGCCCAGGTCCATGAGGATCACGACCCCGTCGCCGCTGTCGGCCGCGGTGACGGCCTCGCCGATGGCGAGCGCGTCGGTGCCGAACGTGTCCTCGTCGAGCCCGGCCGCGATCTCGACGGTCACCGGCCGCCCCCGCGTCATCTCGGCCGCGAGGGCGACCGCGGCCCGGGCCAGGGGGCGGCTGTGGCACACCACCACCAGGCCCACCATCAGGAGTCGTCGCCCAGCGTGGTCGCCGCGGCGGTGAGCAGCAGGGTCACCGACGTCGCGCCCGGATCGGCGTGCCCGGCGCTGCGCTCGCCGAGATAGCTCGCCCGCCCCTTGCGCGCGACCAGCGGAACCGTCGCCTCGCGTCCCCGCTCGGCGGCGTCGGCCGCCTTCCGCAGGCTGTCGGCCAGGCTGTCGCCGGCGGCGACCGCCGCGTCGAGGGCGTCCACCGCCGGCGCCAGCGCGTCCACCATCGTCTTGTCGCCCGGCTCGGCCTTGCCCCGCGCCACCACGCCGTCGAGGCCCGCGCGCAGCACCTTGGCGAAACCGGCCGCGTCCACCGTCTCACCCGCCGACGCGGCCATGCGCAGGAACGCCGTGCCGTAGAGCGGGCCGCTGGCGCCGCCCACCTTGCTGATCAGCGTCATGCCGACCTTCTTGAACAGCGCGGACGGCGACTCGGGCGGCTCGGCGTCCAATGCGGACACCACCGCGGTCAGGCCCCGGTCGAGGTTCGTGCCGTGGTCGCCGTCGCCGATCGCCGAGTCGAGGTCGGTGAGCAGGTCGCGGTCGCGGGCGATCAGGCGCGCGAACTCGCGCACCCACGCGGTGAGCGCCGCCGTGTCCACGGCGTCAGGCCCCTTGCCGCAGGGCGGGCGTGCGGACCGGAGCATCCCACAGCCGCAGGAGCTCGTCGTCGGCCCGCAGCAGCGTGACCGAGCACCCGGCCATGTCGAGCGAGGTGATGTAGGGGCCCACGAGCGAGCGGGCCACCGGGATGCCCGCCTTGGCGAGGATCTGCGACACCTCGTGGAACATCACGTAGAGCTCGACCAGCGGGGTGGCGCCCATGCCGTTGACGAACGCGATCACGCCGTCGCCGCCGCTGAAGTCACGGTCGGACAGGATCGGGCCGAGGAGCATCTCGGCGATCTCGTTGGCCGGGGCGACCGGCACGCGGCGGCGGCCCGGCTCGCCGTGGATGCCGATGCCCACCTCCATCTCGTCCTCGGGCAGGTCGAACGTCGGTCGGCCCGCCGCGGGCACGGTGCACGAGGTCAGAGCCAGCCCCATGCTGCGGGCCGACGCGTTGACCTTGCGCGCGACCTGGGCCACCTCGGCCAGCGGCCGGCCCTCCTCGGCGGCCGCCCCGGCGATCTTCTCGACCAGCACGGTGGCGCCGACGCCGCGGCGCCCGGCCGTGTAGAGGCTGTCCTGCACCGCGACGTCGTCGTCGATGACCACGGCCGTGACCTCGGCGCCGCCGTCGGCCGCCACCATCTCGGCCGCGAGCTCGAAGTTCATGACGTCGCCGGTGTAGTTCTTCACGATGTGCAGCACCCCGGCGCCGCCGTCCACGGCCCGGGTGGCCGCCACCATCTGGTCGGGCACCGGCGACGTGAAGATCTCGCCGGCGCACGCGGCGTCGAGCATGCCCGGGCCCACGAACCCCGCGTGCAGCGGCTCGTGCCCCGACCCGCCGCCCGACACCAGGCCGACCTTGCCGCGCACGGGTGCGTCACCGCGCACGACGACGCGGTTGTCGTAGTCGACGCGCAGCTCCGGATGGGCGGCGGCGAGGCCGTGGAGGGCGTCGGTGATGATCGTCGCGGGATCGTTGATGAGCTTTTTCATGGTGGCTCCTCACCGCTGGGAACGACCTTTCGCCCTCAAGCTACGCCGACCCTCCGACGGTTTCGAGAGCGTGGATCCGGCGACCCCGGGCCGCCCGCGGCGCCCGGCCTATGCTGGGGAGGTGAGCAGCGACCCGAGCCCGGCCACCGGGCACGTCTGCCTGGCCTTCGACAGCCGGGCCGACCTGGAGTCGCGTGCCCGCGCCTTCCTCGCCGCGGGCGAGGCCGCCGGCGAGCAGGTCAGCTTCGTCGCCCCCGGTGTCCCGCAGCTGCTGTTGCCGTTCGTGCCGCTGGGCGACACCTATCCCGACGGCGCCGTGATCGACCCGGCCGAGCAGGTCGCCTTCTACGCGGCCGCCACCGAGCAGGCGCTCGCGGCCGGCTACACGGGCCTGCGGGTGGTGGCCGACGTCACACCGCTGGTGCGCACGCCCGCTCAGCTCGACGCGTTCGCGCGCTACGAGTTCCGTGCCGACCGCTACAGCCAGGAGCACCCGTTCACAGCCATGTGCGCCTATGACCGTGGCGAGCTCGGCGACGATATCGTCGCCCAGGTCGCCTGCATGCACACCTCGACCGTTCCTCCCGTGCCGTTCCGGTTGCACGCCTGCGCGTCCGCCGAGGGCTGCGGCGCGCTCGCCGGCGAGCTCGACCGGACCTCCGACGACCTGTTCACCACGGCCCTGCGCCGTGCCGACCTGGTCGCCGCGGGCGGCGAGGTGGTGCTGCGGGCCGACGGGCTGCGGTTCGCCGACCACGGCTCGCTGCTGCGCCTGGACGACTACGCGGCCCGCCGCGGCGTCACCGTGGTGCTGCGCGGCGCGAGCCGGGCCGTTCAGCGGCTGGCCGAGTTGCTCGAGCTGACCTGCCTGCGCGTCGAGGCCGCCCGATGAGGACAGGCGCGGCCGCCGGCCATGACGGCTACTACCACGAGGCTGTCCCGTACTCCTCCGACGAGGAGCTGCTGGCGGTGCTGGTGCCGTTCCTCGCCGGGGGCAGCGAAGCCGGCGAGCCGACGCTGGTGGCGCTGGGCGAGCGCAACACGGCCCTGGTCCGCTCGGCCCTGCCCGCGCGCGCCCGGGTCGAGTTCCTCCGCGGCGGCGCCGTCTACTCCCGCCCCACCTCGGCGATCCGGACCTACCGGCGGCTGCTGGCCGGGCACCTGGCGGCCGGGGCGCCGCAGATCCGCATCGTCGGCGAGCTGCCCGCCACGGCGTTCGGCGCCACGTGGGACTGGTGGGCGCGCTACGAGTCAGCCATCAACCACGCGTACGACGAGTTCCCACTGTGGAGCCTGTGCCCGTACGACGTGCGCAGCACCCCGCCCGACAAGATGCTCGACGTCGCCCGCACCCACCCGCGCACCGCGCGCCCCGACGGCACCCACGTGCCCAGCGCGGCGTACGCCGACCCGACCACCTATCTCAGCGAGCCCCGCCCGGTGCCGCCCGACCCGGTGCAGGCGGCCCCGCCGCACGCCGAGCTCGTCGCGCCCTCCCCGTCCGCCGCCCGCGCCGCGGTGCGCGCAGCCGCCGACGGCGTGCTCGGCGACGACGACCTCGAGGACCTGATCGTGGCGGTCAGCGAGGCGGTCACCAACGCGGCGATGCACGGCCGTGCGCCGTTCGGCATGCGGGTCTGGCGGGGCGCCGACCGCGTCGTCGTCACGGTCAGCGACGGCGGCGCCGGCCCGAAGGACCCGTTCGCCGGGCTCATCCCCGCCACCGACCGCGCCACCGGCGGGCGCGGGTTGTGGATCGTGCACCAGTCCTGCAACTACGTCGCCGGGCAGGCCTCGCCGTCCGGCTTCACGCTGCGGCTGACCGCCGGCAACCCGGACTGAGCCGGCCGCGCCTCACGGCGTGATGGAGAAGAGCGCCCAGACGTGCTTGCCGTCGTTGTCGGGATACCAGCCGACCTCGTGCGCCAGCCGCTCGGTGAGCTGCAGGCCCAGACCGCCCGCGCCGGCCGCCCGGTGCTCGACGACGGGCGCGCTGAGCGGATCGGAGTCGGCGACGTCGAGGATCAGATGCCCGTCCGAGCGCAGCAGCGCCACCACGGTCGGGGGACTGCTGTGCCGCAACGCGTTGCCGGCCAGCTCGGTGGCGACCAGCACCAGCCGCTCCGCCAGGTCGTCGGCGTCGATCCCGGTCAGGTCCTCGCGGCCCAGCAAGGAGCGCTGCAACGCCTCGCGCAACGGCTGCAGACCCGGCGGCTCGTCGATCGTCCACGTGGCGATCCGTTCCTCCACCGGCGGCGGGCGCCACACCTTCCACCCCGTCATGCCCGTCATGATGCCCGGCGCGTGCCAGTTCATTCATCTAAGCTCTCCCGGTCGGGTCGTTTGATCCGGCCACGAGCGGGTATCGCGGGCCGACCGTGACGAGCAGACCGGGGTGGACCATGTCGTTGGAGTACCGGATCGAGCGTGACGGCGACACCATCACGGTGGCGCCCGAGGGGGACATCAGCCTCGAGACGGTCGACGCGCTCCGCGATGTGCTGCGCGGTGTCGTCGACGGCACCGACATCGCGCACATCGAGGTCGACATGCGGGCCGTGACGTTCCTCGACTCCAGCGGCATCGGCGTGCTGGTCGCCGCCCGCAAGGCCGCCGTCGCCCGCGGCGCCACGCTGGTGCTGCGCGAGCCCACCGCGATGGTCCGCATGGTGCTGGAGATCGCCCACCTCGACGGCATCCTGATGGGCGACACCGCCGTCAACTGAGGGGCTCCGGCGGTGCCTCAGTACGGCGATGGGACGTCCACGGACGCCCGCTCGGACCGCCCTTGACAGGCCACAGTGGACCGTCTCGGCCCGCGCCACGCGCTCCTGAAACGGCGAACGCCGGCCCGCACCCCTGCTCGGGGCGCGGGCCGGCGTCGCGGCGGAGGGGAGGCGTCAGCCGCCGATGCCGACCTCGTACCGGGAGCCGACGGCGCTGCCCGCCGCCGTGCCCGGGTAGACGAACGCCTTGCCGCTGGCGTTCTGGGTGGTGAAGATGTCGTCGTACTGGTCGGCGTTGAAGCGGCCCACGGTCAGCTCGCTCATGCCGTTCCAGCCGCCGGTGCCGATCTCGACGCGGGTGCCCAGCGTGCCGTTGCCGGTGCCCGGGTAGAACCACAGCTTGCCGGTGGAGTTCTCGACCGCGACGAGGTCGTCGATGTCGTCGCGGTTGAAGCGGCCCACGGTGTGCTCGCTGTTGCCGTTCCAGCCGCCCGAGTTCAGCACGACCCGGCTGCCGACGGCGCCCGTCGCGGTGCCCGGGTACAGGTACAGCTTGCCGTCGCGCGAGTCCACCGCGATCAGGTCCTCGTACGCGTCGGCGTTGAACCGGCCGCCGGCCAGCTTCTCCATGAAGTTCCAGCCGCTGTTGCCGATCACGATCCGGTCGCCCAGGGTGCCCGACGCGGTGCCCGGGTACAGGTACAGCTTGTTGTCGCGCTTGTCGGCCGCGATGAGGTCGTCGTACGCGTCGCTGTTGAACCGGCCGGTGGTCAGCTTGTCCATGTTGTTCCAGCCGCCGGTGCCGATCAGGACCCGGGCGCCGAACGCGGTGCCGGTGCGGGTGCCGGGGTAGAGCCACAGCCTGCCGGAGGAGACCTCCGTCGCGATCACGTCTTGGTAGGCGTCACCGTTGAACGAGACCGCCTCGAAGTTGGCCAGGCCGCGCGGCCGGACCTGCCAGCCCGTCGACGGCACGGTGGCGGAACAGGCCAGCTGTACGATCTTGCCACCGTTCGCGGTCGACGCGTCGAGCACGGACAGGCACATCTTGCTGTTGCTGTTGACCAGGCGGGTCAGGCCGCTGCTGTCGGCCTGCGGCGTCCACAGCTGCTCCGTGCCGTTGTTGCACGTCCACTGGATGACGCGGGCCTCGGACGCCTTGGACGCCGACCCCACGGCCAGGCACAGGCCGCTGTTGACGTTGCGCAGCTCGTACGCGCCGCCGGCCTTCGGGAAGAACGTCCAGCCCTGGTCCTTCGCGCCGCTGCACGGCCACTGGATGAGCTGGGTGTTCGTCTCGAGCGCGCCGCCCGGCACGCCCAGGCACTGTCCGGTGTGGCCGGCCTGCAGCCGCTCGGGCAGGTCGGGCCGGACCTCGTACTGGCCGACCCGGATGAAGTCGTTGACCGCCTGCGCGTTGC
Organism: Actinoplanes sp. URMC 104; assembly: GCF_051386375.1. Classification (NCBI taxonomy): domain Bacteria; kingdom Bacillati; phylum Actinomycetota; class Actinomycetes; order Micromonosporales; family Micromonosporaceae; genus Actinoplanes; species Actinoplanes sp. URMC 104. The sequence continues at coordinate 1,195,463 of NZ_JBPQTO010000004.1, forward strand.
CGGCCAGCGCGTAGCGCGCCGCCAGGGCGAGGTTGCGGTTCGCGGCCTTCTCGGCGCGCGCCAGCACGGCGTTGGCCTGCCGCCGGTCCTCGGCCTCCGCGGCCTCCAGCGCCTTCTGGATGTCGCGGTCGCGGGCCGCGTGGATGCCGGTGTCGATGAACGCCTTCCAGTCCGCGGCCTCGAGGCTGCGGGCGGCGGAAACGGCCGCGGCCTGCACCTCGGTGCCGTCGGCGGCGAAGTTCCACACCGCGATGACGAAGTCGCGGTCCGGCAGGCTCAGCAGCTCCTCGGTGACCGTCATGCCGATCCGGTTCGCGGCCGCCTGCTTGGCGGCGCGGGCGAGCGCGGCCGCCTTCTCCGCCTCGGTGCGGTCCCCGTCCTCACGGATCCGCCGGTCGACGGCCTCCTTCGCGGCGGCCGCCATGCCCGAGGCGATGAACTGCGCCTGCTCGGCGGCCGTGCCGTTGCGGGCCGCGGCCGCGGCGTCCTTGACCTCGAGCCACTTCGGGTCGTCGGAGACGCGTTCCCAGATGAGCCGGATGAAGTCGGCGTCGGAGGCGTTGAGCAGCTCGGCGTCGGCCACCACGTCGATGCTGGCCGCGGCCGCCGCGCGGGCCTGGTCCGAGAGGCGCTTGGCCTCGGCCTCCCGCCGTTCCCGCTCGATGTCGCGGTCGTAGGCGGCGAACACACCGGTGACGATGAACTCGTAGCACGCCAGGTCGGTGGCGTCCGGGTTGGTCGGGTCGGACACGGTGCCGAAGGCCTGCTCGGCCGCCGCCCGTACCTCCAGGAAGCCGGTGTCGTCCTTGACGTGCTTCCAGATCTCGATCACGAAGTCGCGGTCGGACCGTTCGAGCAGCGCGTTGTCGGCGCCCCGGCCGAACTTCACGGCGACGGCGAGCTTCTGGTCGTACGAGGCCTGGCTCGCGCCCGCGGCGAGCGCGGACTGTTCGAACTGCGGAGCGGCGTACGCGGCCGCGGGAGCGGTGGCGGTCAGAGCGGCCACCGCGACGGCGGCAGCCAGGACCGGCCGGGCCCAGCGGGTCCGGTTCATGGAAGTCATGCAGTTATCCCCGTTGGTGAGTCGACCCCCTCTCCAGCTGCGACTTCGCCGGCCACGACGAACCCGCCTCGCGGCAGAGGGATTGATGTCGGTGCGTACCGTAGCGGCCCGCCGCCACCCCGCACAAGGCCGGATCCGCCGCGACCGGCATCGGCGCCCGTCATTCGGTGCCCACCCGCAGCGCCGCGACCGTCGACGCCAGCTCGTCCCACGGGAACAGGGCTGAGCGGGCGCCCCCATGTTCGGCGTCGGCAGCGGAAAGCGGTCCGGATCGAAGATGACGGTCACACCCCAGGACCGCAGCGAGGCCACGCTGGCGCGGAAGGCCGGATGGCGGGCGAGCGCCACGTTCGGCGTGGGGACCGCGACGATCGACAGCGGCAGGCCGATCGCCTCGTTCACCATGCCCAGGGCGAGCGTGTCGCTGGCACCCGAAGCCATCTTGTTGATCGTGTTGAACGTGGCCGGCGCCACCACGAACGCATCGGCCGCCGGCAGGGCGTCCGGCTCGTCGGGTTGCTTGTAGTCGTAGCGGACCTTGTGCCCGGTGATCGACGCGAGCGTGTCGAGATCCATGAACTTGAGAGCCGACGGCGTCGCGACGACGCAGACGTGCCATCGTTGCGCTTGCATCCGCTCGACGAAGCGGGGGAGGTCAGCCGTCGGCCGCCCACCGCAGGCCACGACATACAGCACCGCCTGACCATTGATTGGCATGGCGCTCCATCATTCGACCGGGGACGGAGTCGGATAAGTTCCAGCTCCACCAGCGTTGCAGAACGCGTCCCGGATGGCGCCCCGGTGCTTTGTACCTTCCGAGCGTGACCCGCCCAGCGGGCTAGACTGCCCAGCGATTCTGAACAGGAGAAGCGATCGGAGCAACGATGCAGCTCGGCCAGGTCCTCGACGTCGTCCAGCGGCTGGTCGAAGCCGGCGAACATCCCGACATCGTCAAGGTCGAGCGCTACGGCACGGCAACGGAGCCGTGGGGGCCGACGGTGGCACGGTCGAAGACGACCACGATCGCCGGCCTGAAGGTGACCTTCTCGTCAACCTCGACAGCTTTGCTCAACGGGCGCATCGAGCCGAGCGTGACCGAAGTGGCCATGCCCGACGTGATGCCGCTTCCCACGTTCCGCGCTCCCCGCTTCGTGACCTTCATCGCGCAGCTTCTCGACGTCGCCCGCCCAGCACAGTTCTCGTCCTGGCGTCTGGTGGGTCAGCCGTCGGCCGACCGGGGCAGCCGGATCGCTGAGCTGCCGTACGGCATTTCCTTCGCGTGCGCCGACGGGACGACGATCCTCCTCCTGTGCCAGGCGACCGGCGCCATGGTGGGCGCCGAGCCGTCCGAGGAGCCGTTCCCTGATTACGTCATCCCCGAAGGCGTCAGGACGTGCCTTCAGGAAGTCAGCGCTTAGCCGGTGACAGTTAAGTAGGCTCGCACGAAGAAGCCTCCGACCACGGCGCGGTGGAGATGTCCGGCCGCCGTGATGTCCTCGCCTGCCAGCGTGACGTGCAGGTGGGCCTTTCCTTGAATGACCTCGCCCGTTCCGGATAGTTCCATCGGTTGCGCGTAGCGGCGGAGGTGGTCGGTGCCCTCGTCGTTCTTGGCCATGACTGAGATCTCTGCCTCGTTGACCGCTCCGATCAGCGTGATGACGGCATCACCGAGGCCGAGCTTGTCGACCTCTTCTTGGACCGCCCGGAGGACCTCTTGGTCCTTGTCGACCTGGACGACGTAGGTGGGCAATGAGGCTCCTCGATCTGGTGCTGACCGATGTCGAATCGGGCGGTCGTGCAAGCGTTGCGCCCTGAGCGCTATGCGGATCGGGTCCAGGCGATGAACCGCTCGAATGCGCCAGTGAGCGGGCCGAATCCGGAGTCCATCGCGTAGTCCTCCAAGTACGTCCACATCAGGATGGCGAGCCCGGTTCGGTCGTGTCCCGCCGCCAGCTCCTCGCGCGCCGGGTCGCACGGCCAGTCCTTGCCGCATGCCTCACACTCCCACGTCGGCCGCTTGGCGCGGTGCTCGCCAGTCACCACCGGCCGCCATTCGTACGGTGCTCCTCGGGCGCCGTGAGCGAACCGGCCCCACCTGCGGCCTGGATACGGACGTCCGACGCGGCCTCCCGGTAGGACCTGGTAGCGCGCAGCCGCAACTCCAGGCACGGCCACGGAAGGCCGCAAGTGCATCGGGCGCGGCGAAAGAGTGTCCACGGGCGCTTCTGATGCATGGCGACCCCAGTCAGCCGACTCATGACTGGGGACGCTAAGCCTGTTCCGATGGAGAACGATTACCGGCGGTAATGCGCCGTCATCAGGCGACTCCGATGCGTGAGGCCAGCTCTCGGAGGTGGCGGCCGCCGGCGTTGGCTCGCGCTCGCCGCAGCATCGTCCCCACCGACTCCCGCGCGGCGGGCGAGCGGCGGGTGCGCTGCGGAGCGGTGCGCTCGGCCCGGATGAAACTGGCGATCGCCTCGCTGTCGTTGCGGCGGGTCTGCGCCAAGCCTCGCCCGTAGTCGATGTAATACGCGGCCTTGCGGGTGTCGGAGTCGATCCGGTCCGGCTCGACGCCACGCGCGATCTCACGGACCCGGCCACCCTCCCCGGTGGCCACTGCGATCGACGTTTCCCAGAAGGCGACGTTGGTCGGTCCGAATTGCATCGTGGCGAAGGTGCCCTCACCGGTCCGCTCTGCCAGCTGCCGCGCGACGTCGAGGTGAGCTGCAGTGTCTGCAGCATCCTCGGCGGTCGCAGCCGAGAAGGCAGCCGACAGGTGGAGCATCCCCGAAACTTGCAGCGCTTCGCTCGAGCCGGACCCGCCGTCCAGCCGGTCCGCAGCTTCCACGGCCAACCGGCGGGTGATGGCCTTGCTCTCGGCGGGCAGCGTCACCAGCCGCACGTAGTCAGCCACCCCGCGCCACAGCGGCTCATCCAGCCGGAGGGCCGCCGCGTGCCCGAGGTCGGCGGCGATCATGGCGAGGTCCCCGCAGTTGAGGTGCCGCAGCGTCGAGGTGGCGCAGTGCATCGTCTCGACCAGCAGCCGGAGCGCGGCACGCTGCGTTTGCTCATCGCCGGTCCCCGCGAGGGCGTGCAGGTCGGTCAGCAGGTCCGGCATGAGCAAGCTGAGCTGGTCGTACCGTGCCGCCTTCCAGGTCGGCGCGAGCCCGGCGACCACGGCACGCACTTCCGCCAGCGAACGGCGAGCCTCGACCTGTTCGCCCAGCCGCGCCACGTTGAGGGCGGCGCGGATCGCGGGCACGGTGGACTCCGCAACGCTCAGCTCCGGAGATTCCGGACCGGGCAGGTTGGTCAGATCCGCAACCGAGACTTGGAGCGCTCCGGCCAGGCGGATCAGCGTCGAGCGCTTGTCCACTTCTTTGGTGCCGGCTTCGATCTGCGAGACGTAGCCCTGCGTCATGCCCGCCAGTTCAGCGAGCGTCCTCTGGCTCAGGCCACGCTTGAGCCGCCAGAACCGGACGCGAGCGCCCATGTAGTCCTCGGCCATGCGGATCACCTCCGTTGGTCTGGCTTCCGACGGTACGGGAAGCACTGATGACCGCCTACCGGCTGCGGCCCGGATGGGTGGACATCGGCTGACACAAGCCGACCCGACTCGGGTCCGTCAGCGAAGCCGGCGCCAACGTGGCGAGCCGTTTTCACTGGTGATTGGGCGCGCCCGGCAGGATTCGAACCTGCGACCGACGGATTAGAAGTCCGTTGCTCTATCCGCTGAGCTACGAGCGCCTGAAGCCGCCACAGCTTATCTTGCCGAGGGCGACCCGGGGGTAACCAGCCGTCCCGTCCGTCGCGGCCCGAACGGCTATGTTGGCGGGTCGCCAACTCCGGAGGCGCGCAGCGTCGCGAGGCCGGTGCGGGCGCGGGCCTGCTCGGCGGGGTCGTCGATGGAGCGGGCCAGATCCAGGGCGGTCTCGTACGTCGCCAGGGCCTCCGACCTGCGGCCAGCGCCCAGCAGAGCGGCGCCGCGGCCGTTGAGGGCGCACGTCTGGCCGTACCGTTCGCCCAGCTCGCCGAAGATCGCGATGGCCTTGTCGTACGAGTCGAGCGCGGCGCGGTGGTCGCCCAGCCGGGTGCCGGCGTCGCCCAGGTTGGTCAGGGCCGTGGCCTCGCCGCCGCGATGATTGAGCGACCGGAACAACGCCAGCGCGCGCCGGTGCTGGTCGGCGGCCTCCGAGGGGCGGCCCATCCGCAGGTAGACGTCGCCGAGGTTGGTCAGCGTGTTGGCCTCCCCCACCCGGTCGCCGATCTCGACGAACTTCTGCAGCGCCTGCGCGTGATGGGCGGCGGAGGCCTCCTGGTCGCCGAAGGCGTTGTGCACGACGCCGAGGTTGCCCAGCGCGCGGGCCTGACCGCGACCGTCGCCGAGCTGCCGGAACAGCTCCAGCGAAGCGGTCAGGTGGGTGAGCGCCTCGGGGTGCCGGCCCAGCTGCCAGTACACGACGCCGAGGCTGATCAGCGCGCCCGCCTCGCCGGCGAGGTCGCCCGACTGGACGGCGGCCTGGCGGGCGGCGCTGTGCACGGTGATCGCGTCGGCGGGGTAGCCGCCGTTGTCGAGGTAGGTGTAGAGCGTCGCCGCCAGCCGTACGGCGTGGGCGGGCCAGCCGTTGCGGGCGGCGTGCAGGCAGACGGCGACCAGCGTGGCGCGTTCGGTGTCCAGCCAGTGCAGGGCCGCCTTGGGGTCGGACAGGTCGGGACCGGCGACGTCGCGGGGCTCCAGAACGGGACGGCGGTGGCGCTCGGCGGGGTGCAGGGCGTCCATGGCCGCCGAGGCGGCGTACAGGTAATGGTCGAAGAGGCGGGTCAGCGCGGCGCGGCGGTCGGCGGGCCGTTCCTCGTCGGCGGCGCGCTCGGCGGCGTACGCCCGGACCAGGTCGTGCAGGGTGAAACGCCCCGGCGAAGGCTGCTGCACGAGATGGTCGGCCGTCAGCCGGCGCAGGTGCTCCTCGGTCTCGTCGAGCTCGGCGTCGAGCAGCGCGGCGGCCGCGTACGCGTCGAGGTCCTGACCCGGATGCCCGGCCAGGCGCCGCAGCAGCACCCGCCGCCGGCCGGGCAGACGCTGGTCGGACAGGTGCAGCGCGAGCTGCACACCGTCGTCGAGGCGGTGGTTGCGGTGCCGCTCGTCGAGCCGGTCCGCGTGATCGGCGACCGTCCAGCCCGGCATCGCTGCCATCCGGCCCGCGACGACCGTCAGCGCGAGCGGCAGATAGCCGCAGCGGTGCGCGACCCGCTCGATGGCCTCCGGATCGGCCCCGGCGGGCACCGCGCCCGCGAGCAGCCTCGAGGCCTCCCGCGACGAGAAGACGTCCAGCTCGATGCGCGTCGCGGGGCCGAGGCCGCCGAGCTCGCGCCGGGAGGTCACCAGCGTCAGCGCACCGGGGGCCAGCAGCGGGCGGACCTGCTCGTCGTCCGCGGCGTTGTCCAGGATCACCAGCGCCTGCCGGCCCGCGACCTGCTCGCGGAACAGCGCCGAACGGGCCGCCAGGTCGTGCGGGATCTGCCGCGCCGCCACGCCGAGCGCACGCAGCAGTCCGTCGAGGACGGCGCCGGGCTCGGCGGGTGGCTGCGCCGCGTCGGGATGGAAGCCGCGCAGATCGACGAAAAGCGTCACTTCCGCCGTACGGGCATGGGCCGCACGGAGGGCGAGCTGGGTCTTGCCGACACCGGCCATCCCCGTGATCACGCAGACGCCGGACGCGTGCCGCAGCGCGTCGAGCTCCTGCTCACGGCCGACGAACGCGCCCGCGTCGCTGGGCAGGCGGGTGAGGACCCGTACGGTGGCCGCGGCCTGCCTCTCCGCCAGCGTCGACCGGATCGCCCGCCGCCAGGTCGCCAGGTACGCCTCGTCGTCGTGCAGCGACGCGACCACCGCGACGACCAGTTCCGCGTTGATGCGGCGGCGGCCGGCGCGGAAACAGTCCACGACCGTGCCCCGGCCCGCCGCCACGTCACTCGCATTGACGCGTCTCGTGATCGTGTCGTACGACGGATCGCCCGCCCACGCCTTCAACGCCCGAAGGGTCGCCGCCAGATCGTCGAGGCTGCGGCCGCCGGACGGATCGGGCGGCGGCGCGGCGTTTCCGGCGGGATCCTCGACCATTCGACGAACAGTAGCAATCGACGCCGGTCAGCCGAACCGGTCCTCCGGCGCGGCCGGCACCACGACCTCCGGCGTGCCCACGGGCGGCACGAAAGCGTCGGTCCAGCGGGCCAGTTCGCGGAACACCTCGACGCGCACCTCCTTGCCGGAGAGCGTCAAATCGTGCATGCCGCCGTCGAAACGCGCGATCGTCACCATCGGACCGAGCCGCGGCGCCCAGCGCACGATGTGCTCGACGTCCAGCACGGAATCGGAGATTCGCAGATCGTCGTGCCACGCGCGGCCCCGGAACGTCCGCGTCGAACACGCCACCAGCACCGGCACGTCGATGCCCAGGCCGGCGCGCAACCGTCGCTGACCTCGCCGGATGGCCCCCAGCCAGCCGACCGTCACCGGAAAACCCAGCAGCGGCTTCCACGCCAGGTCGTACGTCCATTCGCCACGGTGCTCGCTGTGCAGGCTCTGCCCGTAGAGCCCCAGCGACGCCATTGGAATCTTCCGATAGGGCGTCCGCCGCCCGGCCGCGATCGTGGCGGCCATGACCGGCCGCTTCAGCAGCCACGGCACGTTGAAATCGAAGAACGGGCTGTTGAGGAATAGTCCGTCGACGATGCCCTGGCCCTGCCGCGAATGCGACCAGAGCGACGTGATCAGCCCGCCGGTGGAGTGCCCGGCCACCAGCATCTGATCGTGGCCGTCCTGCTCGCGGATGATGCGCGCCGCCTCGTCCAGCTCCGGGTAGTAGTCGGTGAGGCTGCGCGCGAAATTGGGCGTCTGATGGGGCAGCAGGCTGCGCCCGTACTTGCGCAGGTCCAGCGCGTAGAAATCCCATCCGCGCTCGACGAAGAAATCGGCCAGATGGGTCTGAAAGAAATAGTCCACGAAACCGTGCACGTAGAGGACCGCCCGGCGACTGGGCCGATCGGCCCGCCGCCGCACCAGCGTCGCCACGACCGCGCCCTCGTCGTCACTGCCCAGGTCGATGGTGTGCCGCTCGTAGGGCGGTCCCAGGACGTCGATCTCCACGCGCCCAGGCTACCCACGCCCGATACCAGACACCGGGGCGTTCGTGGGGTTTTCCACAGGCGCCCCGCTCGTCCACAGCCCCCGGCCCGAGATCCCCCGCCCCCGGCCGCCGAGCGCGAAGCTTCGGACCTCACCGCACCACACCAGGAGGTCACAGTGTTCGACACCCATCTCGCCGTCGTGGGCAACGTGCTGGTCGCCCCGGAGAGCCGCCGCTTCGAGGACACCGGCTCGGTCGTCGCCAACTTCAAGATCGCATCCCACGCGCGCCGCTTCGACCGCGCCAGCAACACCTGGGTCGACGGCAACAGCCTGCGCGTACGGGTCACCGCGTGGCGCCGGCTCGCCGAGGGCGTGCTCTCCTCGATCTCCGTCGGCGACCCCGTCATCGTCTACGGGCGGCTCTACACCAGGGACTGGAAGGACGAGGACGGCAACCCCCGGATCTCGTATGAGATGGAGGCCTTCGCGATCGGGCACGACCTCGCCCGCGGCCGGTCCCAGTTCGTCCGCCGCTCGGCCGCCGCCCAATCCGAGGACGACGTCTTCGCCGGCGGCGGAGCATCGGCGCCCGTCTCCGTCGGCGATGGCGTGCCCGAGGACGAGACGCCCCCGTTCCTCGAGGCCGCGCCCGCCGAGCCCGCGCCGGGTGACTCGCCCGACGACGAGGAGATCGCTGCCGAGGTCGAGCGCATCAACGCCGAACAACCGGCGCCGGCCCGCCGCACCCGCCGGTCCCGGCGCGAGCCCGTCGCGGCCTGACGGCTGCGCCACCGAACCGCCGGCTCCGGGAGTCACCTCTCGCAGGCTCCCGGAGCCGGCCCGGACGGACGGCCGACACCCACCCCGAATGGGGTGGTCCGATCGTGCCGCCCGATAGGGCCACCCGGCCGACCTGCCCGGCTGGGCCCCGGCAGCGCCCGCCCGGCAGACTGGGGCGCGTGCTGTTGAAGGAGATCCGCGCGATCGCGGGCGAGACGCTGGTGCTCGCGCCGCACGACCAGGACACCGAGACCGCCAACACCAGCTGGTTCGGCGCGCCGCCGCACGAGCGCATGGCCCTGTCGGCCGAGGAGGTGATCGGCGCCTTCGAAGAGACCATCGAGCAGCTCCGCGCGCAGGTGGCCGCCATGGCGCACGACGGGCCGGCCACGTTCTACGTGTGGCACGACCAGCAGGCCGGGCAGCTGCGCTGTTCCACGGCGTCGTCGGGAGGGGACGAGCTGCCGTTCACCGAGAAGTACCGGACGACGGACGACCTGCAGGCGATCGTCGTCGAGTTCCTGGAGGACCGCGCGCCGGGCGCGATCGTCTGGGGGGAGTTCGACCCGGTGCCGTTCCCGGACGGGCCTCCGCCGGAGGTGCCGGAAATCCCGGTATGGGTGTGCGACCTGCGGCGATGATCGTCGGGTCGGCGTTGCTGCAAGACCGAAAGGACCGAGGCGTGGCGGGGGCGGGGGCGGGGCCCCGGTCAGGGGACCGGATCGGGCGCGGGGCAAATGGGCTGTTCGCCGGGAAACTCCCGGCTCGGCCGTTTGCGAGGCGGGCGCTGGAAGCGGCGAAGCGCCTCGGAGCGGCGAAGCAGCCCGGAGCGGCGAAGCAGCCCGGGGCGGCGAAACTCCGCGGAGTGCCGAGGGGCCCCGGAGCGGCGGACGCGGCGGGCCTCCTGGCGGGCTACCTGCTCGACGCGCTGCTCGGAGATCCGCGCCGGTTCCATCCGGTGGCGGGGTTCGGGACGGCGGCGGGGGCGCTCGAACGGCGGCTCTACGCACCGAACCGGCGGGCGGGCACGGCGTTCACCACGATCGCGGTGGGGGTGCCGGCGCTGGCCGGGGTTGCCGCGGCACGGGCCACGCGCGAGTTGCCGCTGGTGAGGGCCGCTCTGGTCGCCGCCGCGACGTGGACGGTGCTGGGCGGGCGGACCCTGCGCAGGGAATCGCGGGTGATGGCGAAGCACCTCAAGGGCGGGGACCTCGACGCGGCGCGGGGGCGGCTCAACCACCTGTGCGGGCGCGACCCCGAAGGGCTGGGCGAGCAGGAGCTGGCGCGCGCGACGGTGGAGTCGGTCGCGGAGAACACGTCGGACGCGGTGGTCGCGCCGCTGGTGTGGGGCGGGGTGGCGGGGCTGCCGGGGCTGCTGGCCTACCGGGCGGCCAACACGCTCGACGCGATGGTGGGGCACCGGTCGCCGCGGTACGAGCGGTTCGGGACGGCCTCGGCACGGCTCGACGATCTGCTCAACCTGGCGCCGGCGCGGCTGACGGGGCTGCTCACGATCGTGGCGGCGCCGGTGGCGGGCGGGTCGCCGAGGGAGACGCTGCGGGTGTGGCGCCGCGACCGCAACGACCATCCGTCGCCCAATGCCGGGCAGTGCGAGTCGGCCATGGCGGGGGCGCTGGGCGTACGCCTGGGGGGCCGCAACGTCTACTTCGGACGCAGTGAGAACCGGCCGTTCCTGGGGGACGGGCCGCGTCCGTCCGCCGTGCACCTGCGCCGCGCCGCTCGCATCTCCGGCGTCGTGGGCCTGCTCGCCGCCGCGATCTCAGCAGGCGCAGCCTTGGCGAGAGCGGGCAGGCAATGAGCGGCGAGGGCAGGCAGGCAATGAGCGGCGAGGGCGGCAAGCGACGAGCGGCGAGAGCAGGCAGGCGGTGAGCGGCGAGGGCGGGCAGGCGACGAGCGGCGAGAGCGGGCAGGCGACGAGCGGCGGGAGCGGGCGGACCATGGGCGGCGGGCTGCTGGTCGCGGGGACGACGTCGGACGCGGGCAAGAGCATCCTGACCGCGGGCATCTGCCGCTGGCTGCATCGGCGGGGCGTCAAGGTGGCCCCGTTCAAGGCGCAGAACATGTCGAACAACTCGGTCGTCGTGGTGGGCCCGGACGGGCGCGGCGGCGAGATCGGCCGCGCGCAGGCGATGCAGGCCGCGGCCTGTGGCATCGCGCCCGACCTGCGGTTCAACCCGGTGCTGCTCAAGCCGGGCAGCGACCGCGAGAGCCAGGTGGTGCTGCTCGGCAAGGCGGTCGACACGGTCACGGCGGGCAACTACCGGTCGATCAAGCCCCGGCTGGCCGAGACGGCGTACGCCGCCCTGGCCGAGCTGCGGACCGAGTACGACGCGGTGATCTGCGAGGGCGCGGGCAGCCCGGCGGAGATCAACCTGCGGGACGGCGACTTCGTCAACATGGGCCTGGCGCGGCACGCGGGGCTGCCGGCGATCGTGGTCGGCGACATCGACCGGGGCGGGGTGTTCGCGGCGCTGTTCGGCACGGTCGCCCTGCTCGACGAGGAGGACCAGCAGCACGTCGCGGGCTTCGTCATCAACAAGTTCCGCGGCGACGACAAGCTGCTGCGGCCGGGCCTCGACATGATCACGTCGGTGACGCAGCGGCCGGTCCTGGGCGTGCTGCCGTTCCACCGCGACGTCTGGGTCGACGGCGAGGACTCGCTGGCGTACAACGGGGTTCTCGGCCGCACCCCGGGCCCGGTCGGCACCGAGTGGCTGCGGGTCGCCGTGGTGCGGCTGCCGAGGCTGTCCAACGCCACGGACGCCGAGGCGCTGGCGGCCGAGCCGGGCGTCCAGGTGCGCCTGACCGTCGAGCCCGCCGAGATCGCCGACGCCGACCTCGTGGTGATCCCGGGCTCGAAGGCCACGGTGAGCGACCTGACGTGGCTGCGCGACACCGGGCTGGCCGACGCGATCCACGCCCACGCCGCAGCCGGCAAGCCGCTGCTCGGCATCTGCGGCGGCTTCCAGATGCTCGCCGAGGCCATCCACGACGACGTGGAGAGCCGCCGGGGGACCGTACGCGGTCTGGGTCTTCTGCCCGTCGAGGTCACCTTCGCGCCGCGCAAGCAGCTGGCCCGCCCGACCGGCGAGGGCCTCGGCGCGCCCGTGTCCGGCTACGAGATCCACCACGGCGTCGTCACCCGGCGCCACCCCCGACCCCTTCTCCGGTACGCCGACGGGCAGCCCGAGGGCGCGGCCGAGCGCAACGTCTTCGGCACGCACTGGCACGGCGCGTTCGAGTCGGACGAGTTCCGCCGCCGCTTCCTCACCGAGGCCGCGCGCCAGGCGGGCCGGCACGGCTTCACCGTGGCGGCAGGAACCGACTTCGCGGGCGTACGCGAGAGGGCGCTCGACGTGCTCGGCGACCTCGTGGCGGAGCACCTCGACACCGATGCGCTGTGGCGGCTGATCGAGAACGGCCCGCCGCGGGGGCTGCCGTTCCTGCCGCCCGGGGCTCCGCCGCGTGCCTGAGCCGACCGTCGACGAGCTGGCCGCGTACGTCCTGGGTCTGCCCCCGCGTCTCGGCGCGACCCGTCTGGTCTCCGTCGACGGGCCGAGCGGCGCCGGCAAGACACGGTTCGCCGCGATGCTCGCGGCCGCGCTGGCCTGCCCGGTCGTGCACACCGACGACCTGCTCGACGGCTGGGACGACCAGTTCACGTTCTGGACCCGCCTGGAGGAGCTGGTGCTCGGGCCGCTGCGCCGCGGCAGGGCGGCGACCTACCGCCCGTACGACTGGGGGACCGGCGGCTTCACCGGCCCGCCGGTCACCGTGCCCCCCGCCCCGGCCGTCCTGCTGGAGGGCGTGAGCGCCGCCCGGCGCGAAGTTCGTCCCGAACTGACCCTGTCCGTCTTCGTCGACGCCCCTGCGCAACTTCGCTGGGAGCGCGCGATCGCCCGGGACGGGGACGACAGCGTTGCGTATCGGAAGTACCTTGAGCGCTGGCGGGCCGCCGAGGACCGGCACTTCGCCGCGGACGCGACGGCCGCGCACGCGGACCTGATCGTCGACGGCGCACACGGCCGCATCACACAGGGGTGGTAACGATGACGACCGACGACGAGAACCGCCCGGTACGCAGGCGGGTTCCCCTCACCGGCATCAGCTCGCGGGCCTGGGAGCACCCGGCCGACCGCGGCGCGCTGACGGCCCTGCGCGAGCTGCGCGGCTTCGACGACGTGGTCAAGGCGTTCTTCGGCATGTGGAACGAGCGCGGCTTCCGCCTGCAGTTCCTGGCCGGAGCGATCCGGGTCGACCACCGGCAGTACCCGCGGGTCTACCAGCTGTTCACCGAGGCCGCCAGCACGCTCGACGTGGCCGAGCTGCCCGATCTGTTCGTCGCGCAGGACCCCATCATCAACGGCTCGGCGATCGGCCTCGACAAGCCGTTCATCGTGATCTCCACGGGGGCGGTCGAGCGGCTCGACGACGACGAGCTGCGCGCGATGCTGGGCCACGAGATCGGCCACGTCCGCAGCGGTCACGCCGTCTACAAGACCATCATGATGATCCTCACCCGCTGGGCGGCGAACCTGAGCTGGCTGCCGGTGGGCGCGATCGCGCTGCGGGCCATCATCGCGGCGATGTTCGAGTGGTGGCGCAAGGCCGAGCTGTCCGCCGACCGGGCCGGGCTGCTCGCCGGTCAGGACCCGGCCGCGTCCATCCGGCTGCTGATGAAGCTGGCCGGCGGCGGCGACCTGTCGCAGATCGACACGGCCGCGTTCCTCGAGCAGGCCGCCGACTACGAGAGCGGCGGCGACCTGCGCGACAGCATCCACAAGCTGGGGATGACCGCGTGGAGCACCCATCCGGTGCCCGTGGCCCGCGCCTCCGAGCTGCGCAAGTGGGTCGACTCCGGGGCGTACGCGGAGATCCTCGGCGGCGACTACCCGCGCCGCGACTCCGACGGCGACGCCTCGTTCTCCGACGACGTGAAGGCCGCCGCGCAGTCGTACCGCGAGACGTTCAACAACTCGCAGGACCCACTGGTGGGGCTGCTGCGCAAGCTCGGCGACGGCGCCGCCGACCTGGCCGGGTCCGCCGCCCGCGGCGCCCGCACCTGGGTGGGCGACGCGTCCCGCCGCAATCGCCGCACCGACGGCGACGCCTGAACGAAGCCTAGGATCACTCACATGAGCTTGAGTGAGAACGATCTGCGCGCCGCGATCGCGCGGGAGATGCCGGGAGTCCGCGCCGACCTGGAGCGGCTGGTCCGCATTCCGGGCATCGCCTTCGAGGGCTTCGACCACTCCCACGTCGAGCGCTCCGCCGAGGCGGTGGCCGAGCTGCTGCGCGGCTGCGGCCTGGACACGCAGATCGTGCGGCGCGGCGGTCAGCCGGCCGTGATCGGGCGCAAGGCCGCCCCCGAGGGCGCGCCGACCGTGCTGCTCTACGCCCACCACGACGTCCAGCCCGCCGGCGACCCGGCGCTCTGGAGCAGCGACCCGTTCGAGCCGGTCGAGCGTGACGGCCGCCTCTACGGCCGCGGCGCCGCCGACGACAAGGCCGGCGTGATGGCCCACGTCGCCGCGCTGCGCGCGTTCGGCGACCAGCTGCCGGTCGGGGTGGTCGTCTTCGTCGAGGGCGAGGAGGAGTACGGGTCCGACTCGCTCGACGCGATCATCGAGGAGTACCGCGAGGAGCTGCGCTCCGACGTGATCGTCATCGCCGACTCCGGCAACTGGGACATCGGGCAGCCCGCCCTGACCACCTCGCTGCGTGGCCTGGTCAACCTGTTCGCCGAGGTCAGCGTCCTCAAGAGCGCGGTGCACAGCGGCATGTTCGGCGGTCCGGTGCCCGACGCGCTGACCACGCTGGCCCGCCTGCTCGCGACCCTGCACGACGAGCAGGGCGAGCCGGCCGTCGACGGGCTGGCCGGGCGCGAGGGCGCGAGCGTCGACTACCCGGCCGACCGGTTCCGGCACGAGGCGGGCATGCTCGACGGCGTCGAGCTGATCGGCAAGGGCTCGATCACCGACCGCATCTGGACCAAGCCCTCGATCTCGGTGCTCGGCATCGACGCGCCCCGCACGTTCGAGGCGGCCAACGCCCTGCAGCCGACGGCAAAGGCCAAGATCAGCGTACGGCTGGCGCCCGGTGACGACCCCAAGTCGGCGTACGCGGCGATCCGCTCGCACCTGGAGAAGCACGTGCCGTGGGGCGCGCGCGTCGAGGTGACGCTGGAGAGCGACGGCTCGCCGTGCGTGATCGACGCGACCGGGCCGGCGTACGAGGCCGCGCGCGCCGCCTTCCGCTCGGCGTGGGACGGCACCGACCCGGTCGACATGGGCGTGGGCGGCTCGATCCCGTTCATCGCCACCTTCCAGCAGATGTTCCCGCAGGCCGCGATCCTGGTCACCGGCGTCGAGGACCCGCACTCGGGCGCCCACGGACCGGACGAGAGCCTGCATCTCGGCGAGTTCGAGCGCGTGTGCGTCGCCGAGGCACTGCTCCTCAAGAACGTGGCGGAGACCTTGTCGGCGAAGTAGGGGGCGGCCCATGGCCGAGCTGTCGTGTGACGTGCTGGTGGCGGGCGCGGGCCCGACCGGGCTGATGCTCGCCAACTGGCTGGTCAGACTCGGGGCCGACGTGATGGTCGTGGACGGCAAGGAGGGCCCGACCCGCGAGTCGCGCGCCCTGGTCGTCCAGGCGCGCAGCCTCGAGATCTACGACCAGCTCGGCCTCGCCGACCAGGTGCTGGGCGCCGCCCGGCGGGCCGACGCGATCGCGCCCGGGTTCGCCGACCGGGCGTTCGGCCGCATCCCGCTCGGCCCGCTCGGGGGCGAGCTCACGCCGTACCCGTACATCGAGGTCCTCGAGCAGAGCCGCAACGAGGAGATCCTCTACGACAACCTGCAGAAACTCGGCGCCGGCGTGCGGTGGGAGACGCCGGTGACCGCGGTCTCGCAGACCGACGAGGGCGTCGAGGTCAAGGCGGGCAACGACACCGTACGGGCCCGGTTCTGCGTCGGCTGCGACGGCGCCAACTCGGTGATCCGCCGCGCGCGCCGCATCGAGTTCGAGGGCATCACGAACCCGCACCGGTTCTACGTGATCGACGCGCTCGGCGTGGGTGGCCTCGTCGAGAACGCGATCAACGTACGCCCGGGGGGCGCCGACTTCCTGCTCGCGTTCCCGATGGAGGGCCGCAACGCGTGGCGTCTGCTCGGGCTCGTCCGCGACGCCGACGGGGACGGGCAGTTCACCGAGGAGGACGTCCGGCCGCGGCTCAGGGACTTCGCGGTCACCTACAGCGAGTCGCGCTGGTTCGCCACGTACCGGGTGCACCACCGGATCGCCACCACGTTCCGCGACGGTCCGTTCTTCCTGGCCGGCGACGCCGCCCACGTGCACTCCCCGGTCGGCGGCCAAGGCATGAACACCGGGCTGCAGGACGCGCACAACCTGGCCTTCAAGCTCGCCGACGTGCTGCACGGGCGGCGCCGGGACGCCTGGCTGGACCGCTACGAGGCGGAGCGGTGCCCGGTGGCCCGGACGCTGGTGGGCACGACCGACCGGGTCTTCGGCGCGATCACCTCGCAGGGGCCGGTCGCCCGCGCGCTGCGCCGCGCCGTGGTGCCGCTCCTCGCGCCCGTCGGCGTGCGTTTCGTGCCCCGCGCTCCCGGGGGATCGACGCTGTTCCAGTACGTGTCGCAGATCCGCATCCACTACTGGATGACGCCGAACGCGCGGGCCGCGGCGGGTGGGCGGCGCGATCCGGTGGTCGGCCGCCGGCTGCCCTGGACCGGGGAGAACTTCGCCGTGCTGCGCGACCTGCGGTGGCAGATCCACGCGTACGGGGGAGTGGAGGCGTCCGCCGTTCCCGACCTCGGCGTGGCCGTGCACGTCTTCCCGCCCGCCCCCGCCACCGGCCTGCGGCCCGGCACGCTCTACCTGGTGCGCCCCGACGGCTTCGTGGCCGCCGAGGCCGCGCCCGCCGAGGCCGCCGGCGTCTTTCCGGCCCTGATGAGCGGCTGAGTCACGGCGGCGCCCGTCACGCACAGCAAACAGATGCGGGTGGCCCTTCCATCCTGTTAGGATTCGAACATGCGTTCGAATACCGTGCCCGCCGGCCCGCGCACCACGATCGATCGCCTCCGCTCCCGCGAGCGTCTCGAGTCCATCGCCCGCCTGCGCGCCGCCGTCCGCGCGATGGACGAGGTCGACGTCGCCGACTGGGACGACGGCGCCCTCACCGACCACCTCGAGGAGCTGTCCGCCACCCTGTGCGCCATCGACGCCCAGGTGACCCGCGTGGCCGACGCCGTGCGCGCCCGCGGCTTCCGCATAGCCGAGCCGAGAGCCGCCTGACCTACGGTGTCTTCCGACCCGGCGCTCACCCCTCCTCTGCGCCGCGTCCTCCCCGCCTGGCTGCGGACCGACGCTCACCCCTCCTCTGCGCCGCGTCCTCCCCGCCTGGCTGCGGACCGACGCTCACCCCTCCTCTGCGCCGCGTCCTCCCGCCTGGCTTCGGACCCGGCGCTCGCCCTCCTCTGCGCCGCATCTTGCCCGCCTGGCTTCGGGCCGGAAATTGTCGGGGGGTGCTGCCAGGATGAGGGTGTGCGATTCCTTGATCTGGCGGCGACCTCCGCGGCCGTCGCGGCGACCTCGGGGCGCAAGGCGAAGGTCGAGCTGGTGGCCGACGCGTTGCGCCGGCTCGAGCCCGACGAGATCGCCGCGGGCTCGGCGTTCCTGGCCGGTGAGCTGCGCCAGCGGCAGACCGGCGTGGGCTATGCCGGCCTGCGCGAGCGGCCCGAGCCGGCCGCCGAGCCGACGCTGACGGTGGGGGCCGTCGACGCGGCGATCGCCGACATCTCCGTCGTCGCCGGGGCCGGGTCGCAGGCCAAGCGGCGCGACCTGCTCGCGGCGCTGTTCGGCGCTGCGACCGCCGAGGAGCAGCGGCTGCTGATCGGCCTGTTCAGCGGCGAGCTGCGGCAGGGGGCCCAGGCCGGGCTGCTCGCCGACGCGATCGCCAAGGCGGCCGAGGTGCCGCTCACCGCGGTGCGCCGGGCGCTGCTGCTCAGCGGCGACCTCAAACAGGTCGCCGTCGCGGCGCTCACCGGCGGCGCCCCCGCCCTGACCGAGATCCACCTGCGGGTCGGCACCCCGCTCACCCCGATGCTGGCCCAGAGCGCGCCCGACGTCGGCGCCGCGTTGCTGGCCACCGGCGCCCCCGCGACCGTCGACGTGAAGCTCGACGGCATCCGCATCCAGGTCCACCGCTCCGGCGACGACGTGGCCGTCTTCACCCGCAGCCTCGACGACATCACCGCCCGCATGCCCGAGGTCGTCGAGGCCGTCCGCAAGCTGCCGCTGCGCGAGGCGGTGTTCGACGGCGAGGCGATGACGCTCGACGCGTCCGGCCGCCCCCGCCCCTTCCAGGAGACGTCGAGCCGTGCCGCCACCCGCGGGTCCACCGCCCGCGGGGCCGGCGCTTCCCGGGCGGCCGACCGGCTCGCGCTCGTCCCGTTCTTCTTCGACCTGCTCCACCTCGACGGCGCCGACCTGCTCGACGAGCCCGGCCGGGTGCGCTGGCAGGCGCTCGCCGACGCGCTGCCCGCCGAGCTGCTCGTCGGCCGCACGACCGTGACCAGCGAGGAGGAGGCCGCCGCCGCGTTCGCCGCCGCGCTCGCGGCCGGCCAGGAGGGCGTGGTCGTCAAGGCCGCCGAGGCGCCGTACGACGTGGGCCGCCGCGGCTCGGCCTGGGTCAAGGTGAAACCGCGGCACACGCTCGACCTCGTGGTCCTCGCCGTCGAGTGGGGTCACGGCCGCCGCCGCGGCTGGCTGTCGAACCTGCACCTGGGTGCCCGCGACCCGCGGACGGGCGAGTTCGTGATGCTGGGCAAGACGTTCAAGGGCCTCACCGACGAGCTGCTGCGCTGGCAGACCGAGCGCTTCCAGCAGCTCGCCACCGGCGACGACGGCTGGGTGGTGCGGGTGCGCCCCGAGCAGGTGGTCGAGATCGCCTTCGACGGCGTGCAGACCTCGCCGCGCTATCCGGGCGGGGTCGCGCTGCGCTTCGCCCGGGTGCTGCGCTACCGGGACGACAAGCCCGCCGCCGAGGCCGACACCATCGACACCGTCCGAGCGATCGGAGGCCACCCCACGACGGCCTGACCCGACAACCCCTCGCACCTCCGGGCCGACGTCCTCGGCCGGCCGGGACGGCGTTGCGCTCACCGGCCCGAGTCGCGCCGCGCTCATCGGCGGCCCGAACGGGGCCGCGCTCAGTCGACCGGCTGAGAACCCTGACCCGCGGCGTCCCGCGCCCGATCGGCGTCGGAAACCCGGTCCCCGCGCGCGGCGGCGGCCGCAGCTGCGGCGCGGCGGTCGGCCTCCTCGACGCGGTCGCGGGAGGCGGCGCGGCGGTCGGCCTCTTCCACGCGGTCGCGGGAGGCGGCGGCGCGGCGGCGGTCGGCCTCCTCGACGCGGTCGCCGCTGCGCGGGCGGGCGGCGGCGGGGGAGGGCTCGGCCCGGGGCGTCTCGCCGCGGGCCTCCTTGCGGGCGTAGTACACGTAGGCGGCCAGCGCCATGGCGGCGAACAGCCACCACTGCACCGCGTAGCCGCCGTTCTGCCACGCGTCCTCGTGCTCGATCGGGATGCGGACGAAGGCGGCGTCGTTCGCGGGCGTCTGCTCGGTCAGCAGCACGTACGAGCCGTACACGGGGTAGGGCATCTGGGGCGCCAGCCGGGGCAGCGAGATGCGGCGCGTGTCGAGCCGGCCGTCGCGGCGCTCGATCGGGGCCGGTCGGCTTTCCGACAGGTGGATCTGGCCGACGACCGTGACCTGGCCGGTCGGGGCGGCGGGCACGACGGGCGCCGCGAGCGCGCCGCCCTCGGGCGCCGGCACCCAGCCGCGGTCGACCAGCACGGCCGTCCCGTCCGCCAGCACCAGCGGCGTGACGATCTCGAAGCCGACGTCGCCGTCGACCGTGCGCCCCCGCGCCTGGATCTCGTGCGCCGGGTCGTAGCGCCCGCTGATGGTCACCTTTGTCCAGGCCAGGTCCTTGCCGGGGGCCGCGCCGGGCGCGCCGGGAGCCGTCGGCCTGGTCAGCACCGAGGTCAGCGGGACCGCCGCCACGGAGTCCGCCGCGTCGATCCGGTCGTTGATGGCGCTGCGTTCCTCGTAGCGCCGCAGCTGCCAGTTGCCGAGCATCACCATGACCACCGCCGCGGCCACGGCCAGGGCGGCTGCGGCCAGCCAGCGCGGGCTCAGCAGGAAGCGGTACACGCAACGAGGCTACCCGTCGCCCGGCTGCCGCCCGTAGCAGCCGGGTACTGTCCGAGACCAGCAGTCGACAGCAGGCAATATCCGCCCTCCAGGAGAGTCATTGATGAGCGCCCAGCCGCGTCTGGTCGTGAGCGCGCCCGCCTCGGGGCACGGCAAGACCGCCATCGCCGTCGGGCTGCTGGCCGCGTACGCGTCCCGCGGGGTCCCGGCCGCCGGCTTCAAGGTCGGCCCCGACCACACCGACGCCGCCTATCTGGGTCTCGCCGCCGGTCGCCCCGGGCGCAACCTCGACCCCCGCCTGGTCGGCGCGCAGCGGATCGCCCCGCTGTTCCTGCACGGCTCGTCGGGCGCGCAGATCTCGGTGGTCGAGGGCGCGATGGGCCTGTTCGACTCGCTCACCGGCCAGCCCGAGATCGACGGCACTGCCGCGGTCGCCGCCGTGCTGCGCGCCCCGGTCGTGATGGTCGTCGACGTCGCCTCGATGGGCCACTCGCTGGCCGCGCTCGTGCACGGCTTCCGGGTGTTCGACGAGATGGTGCACCTGGGCGGCGTCATCCTCAACCGGGTCGCGTCGCCGCGCCACGAGCAGATGCTGCGCACCGCGCTCGACGACATCGGCATGCCGGTGCTGGGCGCGCTGCGCCGCGGCGACCTGCCCAACGTGCTGCCCGCCCGGTCGCACGGCCCGGTGCCCGTCGCGCACCGCACCGTCGAGGCGAGCCGGGCCGTACGGCGTCTGGGTGAGGCCGTCGCGGGCGGCCTGGACCTGGATCGGATCATGGGGCTGGCGGCGTCCGCGCCCGCGCTGCCCGGCCCGGTGTGGACCCCGGCCGAGGCGGCGGGCGGCGAGGTCTTCGAGCAGCGTCCGGTGGTCGCGCTGGCCGGTGGTCCGGGCGCTCCCTACACGTACGTCGAGACGGCCGAGCTGCTCACCGCGGCCGGCGCCGACGTGGCGGTCGTCGACCCGCTGCGCGACGAGTGCCTTCCGGCCGGCACCCGGGCGCTGATCGTGGGCGGCGGGCTGTCCGAGGGGTACGCCGAGGAGCTGTCCGCGAACCGCCGGCTGTGCAATGCGGTCGCTCAGTTCGCCGCGGACGGCTGGCCGCTGATCGCCGAGGGTGTCGCGCTGCCGTGGCTGGGCCGGGACCTCGACGGGCGTCCGATGTGCGGGGTGCTCGACGCCTCGGCGGTGACCGGCGACCAGACCGTGGCCGGCTACCGCGAGGCCACCGCGCCCGCCACCTCGCCGTTGGCCCCCACCGGCGCGCGGATCACCGGCTACAAGCAGCACCGCGCCATCGTCACCCCGCGCGCCGGCGCCGTGCCCGCCTGGACCTGGTCGGGCGGCAACCCCGAGGGCTTCGTCTGGCGCCAGGTGCACGCCTCGCAGCTCGGCCTGCACTGGGCCGCCGCGCCCGAGATCGCCAAGCGTGTCGTGTCCGCCGCCGTCGCCGGCCCTGCGCCGCTGCTTCCCCCGATCCCGGTGCGGCCGATCCAGCCGTCCTCCCCGCCGCCCCAGGCCGCTCCCGCTGCGAGCCTCAGCGACACCGTCAACATCACGACCTCCTGACCCGGCCGCCCAGCACGCCGGTGAAGGCAGCCGGCCGGGGCGGGGGCGCCACCGGAGCGCCCGGGCGAAAGGCAGGTTCCGCCACAAAAGGCAAGATCGGATGGCGGAAAACCGTGCCGCCCGGAAGCATCCGTGAAAACGCCCTTCGGCGAACACGAAACTGTCGCACCCCACCCGTAACGTGGGGTTCACAGGTACGACGCGAAGGAGGATGGCCGTGGCCGATCGTGTTCCTCTGGATTTCGACCCGCCGGTCCGGGAGCTGAGGGCGCTGCTGCTGGGCGTCGACGACGACGAGCTGTCGGCTCCCACGCCCTGTCCCGAGTGGACCGTCGCGACCCTCCTCGATCATCTAATGGGCCTGTCCGTGGCCTTCACCCAGGCCGCCCACAAACGCGTCGACGCCCCCGAGACGTCCGCGCCGCCCGAGCCCTCCGCGCAGCACCTGTCCCGCCACTGGCGCAGCCGCCTGCCCGTCCTGCTCGAGGATCTCGCCACCGCCTGGAAGGATCCGGCCGCCTGGACGGGCACCTCCCAGGCCGGCGGCGTCACCATGCCCGCGGCGGCGCTCGGCCACGTCGCCATGAACGAGCTGATCATGCACAGCTGGGACCTGGCCCGGGCCACCGGTCAGGAATACTTCGCCGACCCCCGCACGCTCGAGGTGCTCATCGAGTTCCTCGCCCAGGGTCCCGCCGAGGGCACCCCGGGCATGTTCGGCCCCGTCGTCCCCACCGACGACGAGGCCACCCTGCTCGACCAGGCGCTCGCCCTCGCCGGCCGCGATCCCCACTGGCGCCGCCCACCCCGTCGCAGGCAGGCCTCCGCCGCTTAGTCGCCGGAGCTGGGGCCGGAGTCCGACTCCGAGCCGGAGTCGGAATCCGAGCCGGAGTCGGCGTCCCGGTCGGAGTCCGAGTCGGCATCGGAGTCGGACTCGGCATCCGAGTCAGAGTCACGATCGGCGTCGTCGGACCGGTCCTCGTCCCGGTCCCGGTCGCCGCGGTGGACGAGGTCGTCCGAGGGCGGGGTGAACTTCGCCTTCGGCCGTCCCTTGAGGGCGTCCTTGAGCGTCTCCGCGAACGTGTACTTCGAGACCGTCGACCGGCTCGAGCCCACGTTCTTCTCCGGGTTGTCCGGGTCCGCCACGAAGGCGGCCCCGGCCAGCTGCGGGGTGAAGCCGCAGAACCACGCGGTCTTGTTGCTGTCGGTGGTACCGCTCTTGCCGGCGACCGGCCGCTTCAACGTCGCGTAGACCATCTCGGAGGTGCCCCACCCGCCGCAGCTGCCGCGCGCCGAGCCGTACCCGGTGACGCACCGGGCCGCGTCCGTCGCCGCCCGGGCCACGTCCACGCTCACCGCGCGGTGGCAGCGCGGCGCCGCCACGAGCTTGCCCTGGAAGGTGGCGTCCTTCCCGTCCCGGGTCTTGATCGACCGCACCGGCAGCGGCTGGCAGTAGTTGCCCTCGGCGGCCAGCGTGGCGAACACGTTCGCCATCTCGACCGGCGTCGCGTCGCTGACCCCGAGCGTGAACGCGCCCCACCCGGAGGCGTGCTCCGGCGAGGCCAGCTTGCGGTCCACCTCCGTACGCCACCGCAGGCCCAGCCGCTCGGCCATCCGGACCGCCTTGTCCGCGCCGACCTTCTGCTCGAGCTGCACGAAGTACGTGTTCACCGACTTGCCGAAGCCGCTCCACATGGTCTGCCGGCCGGTCATCGAGCTGGTCGAGTTCTTCGGGCACCAGTGCACGCCGCAGGTCGCCGGGCCGGGCGCGGTGATGTACTTCGAGTAGAACCGCTGCGGGCTGTAGTAGGAGGTGCTCAGCGGCATCCCCTCGTCGAGCGCGGCCAGCATCGTGAAGATCTTGAAGGTCGACCCGGCCTGGTACCCGGCCATCGTGCCGCCGCCGAGCAGCGGGTTCACCGTGTTCGGATAGTTGCTCTTGAGCCCGCGGTAGCGGCTGTGCTTTTCGTTGCCGCTCTGGTCGAGCGAGTAACGCCGGTTCACCGCCATGCTCAGCAGCCGGCCGGTGTTGGGCTCGATCAGCACCTGGCCGTGCGCGATCCGGCTGCGCCGCTTCTCCTTGTCGAGGATGTGCTCCATGGCCGACGCCTGGATCCGCGGGTCGATCGAGGTGACGATCCGGTAGCCGCCGCGGCGCAGGGTCTCCTCGCGCTCCTGCGGGGTCGCGCCGAACGCCGGCTGCTCCTTCCACCACGACTTGAGGTAGTCGCAGAAGAAGCCCCAGTCGTTGCGCTGGTCGGCGATGCCGATGCAGTCGTTCTGCGGGGTGCTGAGCCGCAGCTTGATCCGGGTGCGCTTGGCCTCGGTGGCCTGCAGCGGCGAGATCGCCTTCATCTTCAGCATCTGATCGATCACGTAGTTGCGCCGCTCGGTCGCCGCCTGCTGGTCCTGCGTCGCCGGGTCGTACGCGGAAGGCGCCTTGACCAGGCCCGCGAGCAGGGCCGCCTCGGTGAGGCTGAGGTCGCGCGGCAGCTTCGAGAAGAAGACCTGAGAGGCGGAGAAGATCCCGTACGCCCGGTGGCCGTAGTACGCCGCGTTGAGGTAGCGCTCGAGGATCTCCTGCTTCGACATGCGCTTCTCGATCTCGATGGCGAGCCGCATCTCGCGCAGTTTGCGCTGGGTGGTCTGCTCGGTGGCCTCCAGCGCCTCCTTGGGCGTCTTCGCGCCGTCGCGCAGCGCCATCCGCACGTACTGCATGGTCAGCGTCGACGCGCCCTGCGACACCCCGCCCGCCTGGGAGTTGGCGACGAACGCGCGGGCCACGCCCTTGGCGTCCACGCCGTTGTGCTCGTAGAAGCGGGTGTCCTCGGACGCCACGATCGCCTGGGTGATGTACGGCGACATGTCGGCGATCCTGATCGGCTTGCGGTGTTCCTCGTAGAACTGTGTGAGCAGCGTCCGGCCGTCGGCGGCGTAGACGTACGTCGTCTGGGCCGTCGGCACTTCGATGAGTTGCTCGGGCATGCCCTTGAGGGCCTCACTGCCCGCCTTGACGCCTATGCCGGCGAGGGCGGTGAGGGGGTAGGCGAGACCGGCGATCACGAGACCCGCGATCAGGCCGGCACGGACGAGGGGAGCGACTTTTCCGGCTGCCACCACATGAAGGTATGACAAAAACTCTCATGTCAGCACGGATCGGCCGAAGTAAGGCACCGATAGGGGTGCGGCAAGCTTGGTGTCATGACCGAGGGCCGGGAGGGCAGACCGTGGTGAGCGCAGCATGACGATCGATCTCGCGCACCACGGCGACACGGAGGTGGGCGCCGGGCTGGTCGATCTCGCGGTCAACGTACGCCGTGAGCCCCCGCCGCCCTGGCTGGCCGGGCCACTGCAGGCGTCGCTGGGCGACCTGGCGGCGTACCCCGACGCAACCGCCGCCACCGCCGCCGTGGCCGCCCGGCACGGCCGCGACCCGGCGGAGGTCCTGCTGACCGCCGGCGCCGCCCAGGCGTTCGTGCTGCTCGCCCAGGCGCTGCGGGGTGTGCGCCGCCCGGTCGTGGTGCACCCGCAGTTCACCGAGCCCGAGGCCGCGCTGCGCAACGCCGGCCACACCGTCGAGCGGGTGCTGCTGCGCGCCGGGGACGGCTTCCGCCTGGACGCCTCGCTGGTGCCCGGCGACGCGGACCTGGTGTTCGTCGGCAACCCCACCAACCCGACCTCGGTGCTTCACCCCGCCGCCGAGATCGCCCGGCTGGCCCGCCCCGGCCGCGTGCTCGTGGTCGACGAGGCGTTCTCCGACACCACCCACCGCGAGGGCGTCGCGGGGGAGCCCGAGTCGCTGGCCGGGCGCCGCGACCTGCCCGGCCTGGTCGTGCTGCGCAGCCTCACCAAGACCTGGGGGCTGGCCGGGCTGCGCATCGGCTACCTGCTGGGGCCAGCCGGCCTGCTGCCCCGGCTGGCCGCCGCGCAGCCGCTCTGGGCGGTCTCCACCCCCGCGCTGGCCGCCGCGACCGCCTGCGCCTCGCCCGTCGCGGTCGCCGCCGAGCGCGAGATCGCCGTCCGCCTCGCCGCCGACCGATCCCACCTCGTGCGACGCCTGCGGCACGTGCCGAACCTCACGGTCGCGGGCGATCCGGCCAGCGCATTCGTGGCCGTACGCCTCGAAGGAGCCGACAAAGTGCGCCTCGACCTGCGGGAACGCGGATATGCCGTCCGTCGCGGCGACACCTTTCCCGGGCTGGGCGCCGACTGGCTGCGCATCGCCGTGCGCGACACTGCCATCACCGACGCTTTCGTCGACACCTTGACCACCGTGCTGAAGGAGCGCCCGTGACCGCCGACTCGGAGCAGCCGACCGTGCCCGCCGCCCCGGAGCAGCCGACCAGGGTCGCCGACTCGGAGCAGCCGACCGAGCCCGCCGTGCCGGAGCAGCCGACCAGGGCCGCCGACTCCGAGCAGCCGACCGGGCCCGCCGTGCCGGAGCAGCCGGCCGCAGGGGGCGGCGAGGGGGCGGACGCCGGCCTGGAGGCGACCGTCGCCGCGATCCGGCCCGCCGACGAGGCCGCCATGGCCGCCGCCCGCGAGCTGCAGGCCCGGCTGACCAAGCCGGCCGGCTCGCTGGGCGCGCTCGAGGAGCTCTCCGTCCGCCTCGCCGGCCTGGCCGGGACCTGCCCGCCGCCGATGCCCGCCCCCGCCACCGTGGCGGTCTTCGCCGGCGACCACGGCGTGCACGCCCAGGGCGTCTCCCCGTGGCCGCAGGAGGTCACCGCCCAGATGGTGGCGAACTTCGTGGCCGGCGGCGCGGTCGTCAACGCGTTCGCCCGGCAGGCCGGCGCCGACGTGATGGTGGTCGACGTCGGCGTGGCGATCCCGCTGCACGGCGGCAGCACCCTGCTCGACGCCAACGTGCGCCGCGGCACCCGCGACCTGTCCGTGGAGCCCGCCCTCACCCGCGACGAGGCCCGCCGGGCGGTCGAGGTCGGCATCGGGGTCGCCGGCGCGCTCGTGGCCTCCGGCGCCCGGTGCCTGGTCACCGGCGACATGGGCATCGCCAACACCACCCCCGCGGCCGCGCTGATCGCCGCCTTCACCGGCAGCGACCCGGCCGGCGCGACCGGCCGCGGCACCGGCGTCGACGACGCGACGCTGGAGCACAAGGTCGAGGTCGTCCGTCGCGCGCTCGCCCTGCACCGCCCCGACCCGGCCGACCCGCTCGGCGTGCTCGCCGCGGTCGGCGGCCTCGAGCACGCCGCGCTCGCCGGCTTCATCCTGGGGGCGGCCGCCCGCCGCGTGCCGGTCATCGTCGACGGCGTGATCGCCGCCTCGGCCGCGCTCGCGGCCGCCGCCTTCGCCCCGGACGCGGTCGCCGCCATGGTCGCCGGGCACCGCTCGGCCGAGCCCGGCGCCACCGTCGCACTCGCCCACCTGGGCCTCGAGCCCCTGCTCGACCTCGGCATGCGCCTCGGCGAGGGCAGCGGCGCCGCGCTCGCGCTGCCGGTCGTCTCGGCCGCCGTGCGCGTGCTGCGCGAGGTGGCCACCTTCGACAGCGCGGGAGTCTCGGAGAAGTGAGCGTCTATCCCCTCGGTCTCAAGCTCGCCGGCCGCCGCGTGCTGATGGTCGGCGGCGGCGCGGTGGCGACCCGCCGGGTGCCCGCGCTGCTGGCCTCCGGCGCCGTGGTCGAGATCGTCTCGCCCGAGCTCACCCCCGCGCTGCAGGGCGTGGTGGACGCCGGTCGAGCCACCTGGAGCGCCCGCCGCTTCGAGCCCGCGGACGTCGACGGCGCCTGGCTGGTGCACGTCGCGGTGGACGACCCGGCCGCCGCCGAGCAGGTCAGCGCCGCGGCCGAGGAGCGCCGGGTGTTCTGCGTGCGGGCCGACGACCGGGACGCGGCCACGGCCTGGACTCCCGCCGTCACGCGGCAGGGCCAGGTCACCGTCGCGGTCACCGACGGCGGGGACCGGCGGCGCGCGATGGCCGTACGGGATCTGGTCGCCCACGCCCTCGAGAGCGCGCCGCCCGTCGCCGCGGAGCACAAGGGCGTCGCGCTGGTCGGCGCCGGTCCCGGCGACCCCGAGCTGATCACGGTGAAGGGCCGCCGCCTGCTGGCCGCCGCGGACGTGGTGGTGGCCGACCGGCTGGTGCCCGGCATGCTGCTCGGCGAGCTGCGGCCCGACGTGGAGTTCGTCGACGCTGCCAAGATCCCGTACGGGCCGTCGGCCGCCCAGGAGGAGATCAACCGGATCCTCGTCGAGAAGGCGCTCGAGGGAAAGTTCGTGGTGCGGCTCAAGGGCGGCGACCCCTTCGTCTTCGGCCGCGGCGGCGAGGAGGCCATCGCCTGCGCCCGCGCGGGCGTGCCGGTGCTCGTCGTGCCCGGCGTGACCAGCTCGATCGCGGCGCCCGCGCTGGCCGGCATCCCGGTCACCCACCGCGGCGTGACGCACGAGTTCACCGTGGTCAGCGGCCACATCCCGCCCGAGCACCCGGACTCGCTGGTCGACTGGCCGGCGCTGGCCCGGATGCGCGGCACCGTGGTGCTGATGATGGGCCTGAAGAACCTCGGCGCGATCACCAGCCGCCTGATCGCCGAGGGCCGTCCCGCGGACACCCCGGCCGCCGTCGTCCAGGAGGGCTCCACCAGCCACCAGCGCTCGCTGCGCAGCACGCTGGGCGAGGTCACCGCCGCGGTCGCCGAGGCCGGCATCCGCCCGCCGGCCGTCGTGGTGATCGGCGATGTCGTGCACGCAGCGGTATAGAAGCGTCACCGTGTGGGTAGGTCGTTCGACATGGACGGACGGCCGCAGATGACGCTGACGGGAGTAGTGCTGGATTCGCCCGACGCCCGGGAGCTGGCCCGCTTCTATCAGCGGCTGCTGGGGTGGAGCGCGACCCAGGAGGAGGAGGGCTGGGTGGTGCTCGGCGCTCCCGGGGGCGGCGCCGGGTTGTCGTTCCAGACCGAGAAGAGGTACGTCCGCCCGGTGTGGCCGGCCGTGCCCGGCGAGCCGCAGATGAGCATGCACCTCGACATCGAGGTCGAGGACCTGGAGGCGGCGTGCGAGCACGCCACCCGGGCAGGTGCCACGCTCGCCGGCTTCCAGCCGCAGGAGAACGTCCGGGTCTTCCTCGACCCGGACGGTCATCCGTTCTGCCTCTACGTGGACTGAGGGTCGCGGCCCTCGGCCGCCTCCTCGAGCGCGTCCAGGAACGTGCGCGCCCACTGGGCCACGTCGTGGGTGCGCAGGTGCCGCTGCATGACCCGCATCCGCCGCTTGAGCTCGGCCGGCTCGGCGCCGACCGCACGCAGCAGCGCGTCCTTCACGCCGTCCGGGTCGTGCGGGTTGCACAGGAACGCCTGGCGCATCTCGGTCGCCGCGCCCGCGAACTCGCTGAGCACCAGCGCGCCGCCGGTGTCGCCGCGGCAGGCCACGTACTCCTTCGCGACCAGGTTCATGCCGTCGCGCAGCGGGGTCACCATCATGACGTCGGCCGCCGCGTACATCGCGGCGAGCTCCGGCTTGCTGACCGACTGGTGCAGGTAGTGCACGGCGGGCGTGCCGACCCGGCCGAACTCGCCGTTGATGCGGCCCACCTCGCGCTCGACCTTGACCCGCAGCGTCTGGTAGTGCTCGACGCGCTCGCGGCTCGGCGTCGCCACCTGCACCATCACCGCGTCGCCCACCTTGAGCTTGCCGTCGGCCAGCAGCTCGCGGAACGCCTTGAGCCGCAGCTCGATGCCCTTGGTGTAGTCGAGCCGGTCGACGCCCAGCACGATCGTCTTGGGGTCGCCCAGCTCGGCCCGGATCTCCTTGGCCCGCGCCTGCACCTTGGGGTCGGCGGCGAGCCGCTCCATCTCCTTGGTGTCGATGCTGATCGGGAACGCGCCCGCCTTGACCTTGCGGCCGTCCACCTGGATCGACTGGCCCTCGTAGCGGAGCCCGAGCAGGTGCCGGGCCAGCCGGACGAAGTTCTGCGCGGCCAGCCGCTGCTGGAAGCCCACCAGGTCGGAGCCCAGCAGGCCGCGCAGCACCTCGGCGCGGAACGGCATCTGCATGAACAGCTCGATCGGCGGGAACGGGATGTGCAGGAAGAACCCGATCTTGAGGTCGGGCCGCAGCTCGCGCAGCATCGCCGGCACGAGCTGCAGCTGGTAGTCCTGCACCCAGACGGTCGCGCCGTCGTCGGCGACCTCGGCGGCGGCCTCGGCGAAGCGCTGGTTGACCAGCCGGTACGTCTCGCGCCACCGGCGCTTGTAGACCGGCGTCTCGACGGCGTCGTGATAGAGCGGCCAGATGGTCGCGTTGGACTGGCCCTCGTAGTAGCGCTCGAGCTCGTCGGCGCTCAGCGGCACCGGGTGGATGCGGATGCCCTCGAGCTCGAACGGCTCGGGCGCCTCACCCGTGCCGCCCGCCCAGCCGATCCAGGTGCCGCCGTGCTCGGTCAGCACCGGATGCAGGGCGGTGACGAGACCGCCGGGACTCGTGCGCCACTGGCGCTCCCCGTCCGAGGTGGTCACCTCGTCGACGGGCAGGCGGTTGGCGACTACGACGAAGGAACTTCGTTCGGCCACGCTGAGTGCACCTCCGGGTCGTTTCTGTTCCCCACCGTGAGCCTACTGTGCGTAGCAGCACGGGGCGTGCCCAGTGTCCGCAGCCGCCGATGGACCTCGGTGGCCGCCGGGTGCCATTCTGGGCGCGTGACACCGTCCGCTGATCTTTCCCCGCCCCGGCGGCCGATCTTCTTTCCTGTGGTGATTGCCACCGTTTTCCTCACGATCATCGCCATGACCGGCGGGTTCGTGCTGGGCGAACGGCAACGCGACCAGGAGAGGGCGAGTGGCGGCGGGGCGCTGCCCAGCGGGGAGCCGTCGGTGTCCGCCCCGCCCGCCTTCCGGCCGCCCGGCCCGTTCTGTCCCGGGTTCACCCGGCGTACCGCGGAGGACGCCGGCTTCACCTCCGAGCTCTGGCTGGTTCTCAAGGTCTACGCCGAGAAGACCGACAGCACGTACTGGATCTGCACCGACCGCGACGGCGAGCTGTTCTACCAGAGCTGGACCTCCGGCGGCGACGACCCCGACGCGACAGCGCCCCCGGCCGACAACGGGCTCTTCCTCAAGGGCGTCGTCCGTACCGGCAAGAACACCTACAAGGTGGTCGCCGACGACAAGAACGAGTTCGTGGTCAGCCCCGACTCCGTCGCGGTGACCCTCGCCAAGAACAAGAGAACCCAGCGGTACGACGTGCGCCGGTGCGAGCGGGAATCCCGCGCGGCGGAGAGGGGTTGTTGAGAGCGGCCGGTGGGCGACCTGGAAAGATTGGTCTGCATTCTGCAATCCACCTGGCACGAAATCACGATCACGGAGGTAGGGCGCACCGTGGCCCAGTTCATCTACGTCCTGGAAAAGGCGCGCAAGGCGCACGGCGACAAGGTCGTGCTCGACAACGTGACGCTGAACTTCCTGCCGGGCGCCAAGATCGGTGTGGTCGGCCCGAACGGCGCCGGTAAGTCCACGCTGCTCAAGGTCATGGCGGGCGTCGAGACGCTCAGCAACGGTGAGGCCCGGCTGATGCCCGGCTACACCGTCGGCATGCTCGCGCAGGAACCCCCGCTCAACGACGCCAAGACCGTCCTCGGCAACATCGAGGAGGCCGTCGCCGAGACCAAGGCGAAGCTCGACCGGTTCAACAAGATCGCCGAAGAGATGGCGACCGACTACACCGACGAGCTCATGGAGGAGATGGGCAAGCTCCAGGAGGAGCTCGACAACGTCAACGCGTGGGACCTCGACTCCCAGCTCGAGCTGGCGATGGACGCGCTGCGCTGCCCGCCGCCGGACGCCGACGTCACCCAGCTCTCCGGTGGTGAGCGCCGCCGGGTCGCACTGTGCAAGCTGCTGCTCGAGGCGCCCGACCTGCTGCTGCTCGACGAGCCCACCAACCACCTGGACGCCGAGAGCGTGCACTGGCTGGAGCAGCACCTGGCCAAGTACGCCGGCACCGTCATCGCCATCACCCACGACCGGTACTTCCTGGACAACGTGGCCAACTGGATCCTCGAGCTGGACCGCGGCCGGACGTACCCGTACGAGGGCAACTACTCCACCTATCTCGACAAGAAGGCCCAGCGGCTGGCGGTCGAGGGGCGCAAGGACGCCAAGCTCAAGCGGCGCCTCACCGAGGAGCTCGAGTGGGTGCGGTCCAACGCCAAGGCCCGCCAGACCAAGAGCAAGGCCCGCCTCGACCGCTACGAGGAGATGGCCACCGAGGCCGAGAAGACCCGCAAGCTGGACTTCGAGGAGATCCAGATCCCGCCGGGCCCGCGCCTGGGCAACACGGTCATCGAGACCAAGGACCTGACCAAGGGCTTCGACGGGCGCACGCTGATCGACCACCTGTCGTTCTCGCTGCCGCGCAACGGCATCGTCGGCATCATCGGCCCCAACGGCGTCGGCAAGACCACGCTGTTCAAGACGATCGTCGGGCTGGAGA
Organism: Actinoplanes sp. URMC 104; assembly: GCF_051386375.1. Taxonomy (NCBI): domain Bacteria; kingdom Bacillati; phylum Actinomycetota; class Actinomycetes; order Micromonosporales; family Micromonosporaceae; genus Actinoplanes; species Actinoplanes sp. URMC 104. Next base: position 1,227,699 of record NZ_JBPQTO010000004.1, read on the forward strand.
AGCCGGACGAGGGCACCGTCCGCGTCGGTGAGACGGTCAGCCTGTCGTACGTGGACCAGAACCGCTCCGGTCTCGACGGTGACAAGACCGTGTGGGAGGTCGTCTCCGACGGGCTCGACCACCTGATGGTCGGCAAGGTCGAGATGCCGTCCCGGGCGTACGTGGCGGCGTTCGGCTTCAAGGGCCCCGACCAGCAGAAGCCGGTCAAGGTCCTCTCCGGCGGCGAGCGCAACCGGCTCAACCTCGCGATGACGCTGAAGATCGGCGGCAACGTGATCCTGCTCGACGAGCCGACCAACGACCTCGACGTCGAGACGCTGTCCAGCCTGGAGAACGCGCTGCTCGAGTTCCCCGGCTGCGCCGTGGTCATCAGCCACGACCGGATGTTCCTCGACCGGGTCGCCACTCACATGCTCGCGTGGGAGGGCACCGACGAGGACCCCGACAAGTGGTTCTGGTTCGAGGGCAACTTCGAGGCGTACGAGAAGAACAAGATCGACCGTCTCGGCGCCGAGGCGGCTCGCCCGCACCGCGTGACCTACCGCAAGCTGACGCGTGACTGAGCGGTTCATCCACGACGTGCCCGTGCGCTGGTCCGACATGGACGCGTACGGGCACGTCAACAACGCGCGCTTCCTCACGCTGTACGAGGAGGCGCGCGTCGCCATGTTCTTCGTCGGCGCGCGCAAGCACGGGCTGGGGTCCTTCGAGGAGGGCATCGTCATCGCCCGCCACGAGATCGACTACCTGCGCCCGGTCGACTACGGCGATCCCGTACGCGTCGAGATGTGGATCTCCGAGCTGCGCGCGGCCGCGTTCACCGTCTCGTACGAGATGTTCGACGACGGCGTGCTGGCCAGCCGCGCGAAGTCCGTGTGCGTGCCGTACAACCTGGCCAACGGCCACCCGCGCCGGCTCAGCGACGCCGAGCGCGAGTTCCTCAGGCCGTACCTCGAGGTCCCCGCATGACCCCGCGCGGTCGGTCATGAGTGCGCACGGCCTGGTCGGCGTCCCCGACGCGGGCGCCTTTCTGGCCCGGCTCACGAAGCTGGACCCGGCCGCGCCCGTACGGCTGCGTACCGCCGGCGGCCGCGTCGCGTTGTGGGGCCGGCTGCCGTGGGAGGTGCTGGTGACGCGTGAGGTCGCCGGGCACGGTCCCGAGGACGCCACAGTGTCGGCCGCCGAGCTGCTCGGCGTGCTGGCCCGCGGCGGCGACGAGCTGCCCGCCCGCCGGGACGCGCAGTGGCGCTGGCCGCTGCCCCCGCCCGGCGGCGAGACCGTCGAGTCGGTGTCGGGCGCCGAGCTGAGCCGGCTGGCCGAGGCCGCCGCCGGCACCTTGCGCGAGGTCTCGTCCGCGGGGCTGGCGGGCCGGTCGGTGGGCCAGCGGGCCGTCCGCGACGCGTTGCTCGACCACGTCGCGCTGGTCGTGACGCTGCCCGGCGGACGCCCGGTGGAGGTGTCGCAGCGACTCGTTCAGGCGATCTCGCGCATGGGTTTCCTCGGACCGGGGGACAATGAGGGTCCGGACACCCGCATTCGTCTGGCGGGGACCTGGGTGGGTCTTTCTGCACCATATGGAGTCGCCTGGCTACAGGCCGTCAAGAAATTGACCGTTACGCCTATAGCCGTTCACCCGAAAGGGTGATGGACGATAGTACGACCGGTCCCGCCCTCCCGTTGGGGGGATGACCTCCGCGATCGGTACGGGTACCGTCGGCCCTCGGATCCACTCGCTACGTCCGGCGGTGGGTTCGCTGGGGAGTGAGGTGCACAACGATGCCGTGGTGGTCATGGCGTCCGGGTTCGGCCGCGGGCAACGCCCCGGAGACCGACGACGATTCGACGGTGCGCGGCGCGGTGCGGGTCGGCGTTCCGGCGCAGCGCGAGCCGGCGCGGCTACCGGCTCCGGTCGAGACCGCAGCCACCGAGGAGCCCGAGACCGTCGCCCCGGTGACGCTCGCGCGCATCGGCAAGGCGCTCGACCTGCTCGACATCCGCTTCCTCGCCGACGGCGGCGGGAGCCTGCTGGCCATGTGGGAGCGGCACGCGGTGCTGTTCACCCTCGAGGGCCCCGACGACGAGATCCTGGTCATGCGCGCCCGCCCGCACGCCACGGTCCCGCCCGACTGGGCCGACCGGGCCTACCGCGTGGTCAACGAGTGGAACCACACGCGGCGCTTCTGCAAGGCCTACGTGGGCGACCCTACCGAGCGCGGGCAGCTGCCCATCTACGCCGAGCTCCAGGTGCCCCTGGCCGCCGGCACCCACGACGCGCTGCTGGTGGAGCTGCTCGACTGCGGCGCCGCGGTCGCCACCTCGTTCGTCGACTGGCTCCACGACGAGGGCGCACTGCTCTAGCCCCGTCCACAGCTGGCGTTTTCGCCCGCTCGGCGGTGCGGACGCGCCCGTCCACAGCATTCAGCACGCCCGCTCGGGTACGGACGCCCCCGTCCACAGCAAGCGGAGCGGAACAGACCGCCCGGCCACAGCATGCAGCTCGCCCGCGCCGCGAACGGACGCGCTCGCCCGAAGCATGCAGCTCGCCCGCGGAGCGAACGGCTTGCCCGCGCGCAGCATGCGGCACGCCCGTGGACCGAACGGACTTGCCCGGAGCATGCGGCACGCCCGCGGAGCAACCGGAAGCGCCTGTCGAGTGCATGCGGCACCCCCGGCGAGCGAACGGAAGCGCCCGTCGAGAGCATGCAGCACGCCCGCGGAGCATCCGAAAGCGTCCGCCCAGAGCACGCGGCACTCCCGCGAAGCAACCGGAAACGCTCGTCGAGAGCATGCGGCACCCCCACGGGGCAGAGGCGAAGCGCCCGCCCAAAGCACGCGGGAGCGGAACAGACGCGCCGTCCACAGCAACGAGTACGCCCGCGCAACGAACCGACGCGCCCATCCACAGCAGTCAGCTCACCCGCGGAAGCGGATCGCACGCGCCTGTGGACAAGCGCACTCCGATCCCCTCCGCAGGCGTAGTCTCGGCCCCGGTCCCTGGGTGGGCGGGGGAGGCGGTGGCACACACCAAGATCAAGGCCCGACGGCCGCCGGGATCACCGCAGCGGGAAGAGCCCGACCCGCCCGTGGTACTCGCGCCCCAGCTCGTCGGTGTCCGACCCCACGAGCAGCCCCTGAGGCACCGCGACGAACACCCGCACCCCCACCCCGCGCTTGCGGGTCGGGTTCCACGAGAGCGCCCGCCCGGTCGAGGGGCTGACCGCTCCGATGCCCACTCGTGACACCGCGCCGGGGCCGGGCCCCTTCGCGTCGGTGCCGTACGGGTTGTCGAAGTAGCGCTGGTGCCCGCCCAGATAGACGGCCGAGCCGGTCACCGCCACCGCGTAGAGCGAGTCGCCGCCGGTGCGCTGCACCCAGGTGGGGTTGTGCCGCCCGGTGCCGCCGGCCTCGAACCGCGCGGCCGAGTCGCAGAGCCGGTCCGGGGAGGACGCGCGCCCGGTCGCCGCGACCACGAAGTAGGAGCCGTCGGGCGAGAACTTCACCTGGCGCAGGTACGTGTCGAAGCCCTTCATGCACTGCGGCTTGTACGCGTCGGTGTACCAGCTGGTGAGCTGCGCGGACGGGCCGGAGACGTCGAACATGGCGATCTGGGTGCGGTCGTACCCGCTCGCCCGCAGCAGCGCGCCGACGGCGACCAGCCGGCGCCCGTCGGGCGAGATGTCGAAGTGCTCGACGCGGGTGCGGGCCAGCCCCGGCGAGGTCAGTTTGGCGTCGAAGCCGGTGTCCACCGCGCCGGTGGTGGCGCTCAGCCGGGCGAGCCCGGCCCGCCGCACGCCGTTGATCTCCTGGAACGTGCCGGCGGCGTACAGCCGGGAACCGCGGGCCTGCAGCGCCCGGACGTCCCCCCACCCGATCTTGGCGCCGAAGGCGCTGACCCGCTGGCCGCCCATCGTGAGCCGGGTGATGCCGCGCTGCGCGGTCCCGTTCACGCTCTTGAAGGCGCCGCCGGCGTACACCGTGCCCTCGGGTCCCGCGGCCAGCGTGTAGACCGCGCCGTCGACCTCGGGGGAGAAGCCGCGGACGGCGCCGTCGTACAGGCCGAACGCGAAGATGTTCTTGCGCGCGAACGTGGTCCGCCGGTTGCTGTCGGCGACCCGGGTGAACACGCCGCCGACGACGACGGTGTCGCCGACCACGGCCATCGACCACACCGTGCCGTCCAGCACGTGCGGCGTGAAGTCGACGGGATTGGGGGACACCACGGTGGAGTGGGCCATGTCGGCCGCGGCGGGTTGCGCGCACGCCACGGCGGCGGCAACGGCGGTGGCGGCGGCGAGCAGGCGGCGGCGCATGGCGGAGCTCCTGGTCGTATAGCGACTTTGTCTACCGCTCAACGACACAGTCACCCGGCAGGGCACGCCGGGGCCCGTCTCACTCCATGCTGTTGACCATGAAGTAGGCCGCGCGCTCCAGGTAGTTCCACAGCTCGTCGTGCTGCTCCGGGGGCAGCTCGAGCGAGTCGACGGCGTCGCGCATGTGCTTGAGCCACGCGTCGCGCGAGGCCGGGTCGACCTTGAAGGGCGCGTGCCGCATCCGCAGCCGCGGGTGGCCCCGCGTCGACGAGTACGTGTTGGGGCCGCCCCAGTACTGCATGAGGAACAGCGTCAGCCGGTCGGCGGCCGGGCCCAGGTCCTGCTCGGGATACATCGGCCGCAGCAGCGGGTCCTCGGCGACGCCCTCGTAGAACCGGGCGACCAGGCGCCGGAAGGTCGGCTCGCCACCGATGGCGTCGAAGAAGCTGGGAGCGGTCACCCGTCCATCCTGCCAGCCGGATCCGCGGGCGACCGGGGTGGTCAGGAGCGTTCCGGTGTGACGCTCGTCGTGACCACGGAGGGCCGGGCGGGCGGGGGCGCGCCGGCCTCGGCGGCCTCGGTGGCGGCCGCGAACGTGGCGGCGCTGGGCCACCGGTAGGCCAGGCCTGCCAGCACGGCCGTGCCCCCGACGCTCCACAGGCCCACCACGAGCGGGAGCCGGAAGTGGTCGGCCAGCAGCCCCGTGACGATCACCGCGCCGAACTGGCTCAGCTGCAGGCCGGTCTGCATCACGCCGTACGCGCGGGCGCGGTAGCCGTGCGGCAGGATCAGCACGAACTTCCCGTTGAGCGTGGGCATGACGCCGCCCTGGGCAAAGCCGGACACCGCGACCGTGAGCGCGACGACCGGCGCGGGCGGGGCGAGCAGCGCGGGCACCAGCGCGAGCGCCGACAGCACGGCGAGCGGCCGCACGAGCCGGTCGCGCAGGGCCGGGCCGGCGAGCCGGTTGATCAGCAGGCCGCCGGCGACGAACCCGATCGGGCCGGCCGCCATGATCAGGCCCTGGTTCAGGCCGCGGGTGGCCGGGTCGCTGGTGCCCTCCGCGGCCCAGGCGGCGGCCAGCCCCTCGGGCACGACCGCGAACATGGTCAGGACGAAAACCATGATCGCGATGGCGCGCAGCGTGGACACGCCGAACACCAGCCGGAAGCCCTCGCCCGACTCGCGCAGCAGGTGACGGCGCTGCGCGCGGCTGTGGGCGGGCGGCCGGGGGCGTACGCCGGTGGCGACCAGCAGCGCCGAGACCGCGAACGTGGCGACGTCGATGGCGAGCGCCACCTGCGGGTTGATGCCCGCGGCCAGCGCGGCGCCGGCCAGGTAGCCGAAGACCTGGGCGGCCTGCCCGCTGGTCACGTTGGTGGCGACCGCCATCGGCAGCAGGTCGCGGCCCACCACGAGCGGTTGCAGCGCCGACCGGGCGGCATGGGTCGGGGGTGCGCCCAGGCTGGCCAGGAACACGATCAGCAGCATGACCGGCATCGGCGTGTGCGGGACCAGCAGCAGCGCGACGAGCACCATGCGGTAGAGGTCGGCGGCGATCAGCACCCGGCGGTACGCGTACCGCTCGGCCAGCGCCGCGAGCAGCGTGCCGCCGATGACCCAGGGCAGGAAGGTGACGGCGAACGCGGCCGCCGACAGCAGCACCGACTTGCTCTGCTCGTAGACCAGAACCGTGATGGCCGCCCGGGCCAGGTAGTCGCCGATCCAGCTGATGACCAGCGACAGGTAGAGCGCGCGGTACTCGCGGATCGCGAAGAGGTCCCGGAAGGTTACCGTCCTATTACCCTCCGTAGTCGCGTCGGCACTGGACGCCGTACGCGCTTCAGGGTCTCCGGACACCGGGTCCTCCATCGATCTCGGCTCTCCGCCGGGTCGCGGCGGTCACCGGGCCCGCCCTCCCGCGTGCTGTGAGCCGACGGGAACGTGATGCCGCATGTGCAGATGCTCAAGCGGATTGTGCCCGATCGTCCGAGTCGATGCTAGGGCGTACGGGCGAATTGTCGGCCGTTCGGTCGAGCCCGAGCCTCCCCCGTACGAACTAATCCCAGCTCATGTCGCCCCACCGGCCGGCTGATCAGTTCCGGAATTCCCGAGGTACGCGGGCGGGACCGCACCGCGCGGCAGCAATCGAGACGCGGCGATGCGTTCGGACAGCCCGGAGGACTCCAGCGCCTCGGTGAGCGCCCGCCGAAGCTCCCGCTGCACGATCACCTGACCGTCCGCGGTGGTCTTCGCGATCGTGCGGATCGTGGCGCCGTCGACGGTCAGCTGCTCGACGCCGACCACGTCCGGCGGCTCGAGGAACTCCGTCTGGTGCTCGGGTTCGGCGGCCACCGCCTCGGCGGCCTCGCGCAGCACCGCGATCGCCTGCTCGGAGTTGACGAAGCCGATCGGGATGTCGATGACGACCATGGCCCAGCCCTGGCTCTTGTTGCCCACCCGCACGATCTCGCCGTTGCGGATGTACCAGAGCACGCCGCGCGCGTCGCGGACCGTGGTGATCCGCAGCCCGACGGTCTCGACCACGCCGACCGCCTCGCCGACGTCCACCGTGTCGCCCACGCCGTACTGGTCCTCGAGCAGCATGAACAGGCCGGCTATCAGATCCTTGACCAGGCTCTGCGCGCCGAAGCCCAGCGCGACGCCGACGATGCCGGCGCTGGCCAGCAGCGGGCCGAGGTTGAAGCCAAGCTCGCCGAAGACCAGCAGCGCCGCCATCGTGAAGACGACCGCGCTGACGAAGCTGCGCAGCACCGAGCCGATCGCCTCGGCCCGCTGACGCCGGCGCTCCGGGATGAACTGGCCCTCCTCGGCGGCGACCCGTTCCTTGAGCGGCTTGAGCAGCGCGGGCATCGACGCGCGGCTGGTGCTGGTGGTCAGGCGGTCGATGGCCCGGTGCAGCAGCCAGCGGATGAGCATCGCGACCAGGATGATGCCGATGATCCGCAACGGCTTCACGATGATCACGTAGCTGCTGTTGGCCAGCCACTGGTTGCCGGTCCACTCGTAGATCCGGCTGCACACCACGTCGGTGTTGCAGACCTTCGACACGTCCGGGGTCGTGAAGATGTCGGGCGTGGGCGACGGGCTCGGCGAAGGGGCTCGGAACAACACGGGTAGCCACCGTACCGGGCGACGCTGAACCCGCTTTCAGCCACCGCACAGCGCGGGGACCTCAGACGTTTACCGCCCGGCCACGGATTGCGCTCGCAATTTGGTCATCCATCAGGGACTATTGGGCCACGAGGCATCGCCGTCGACGCCTCGGCACTCGACGATGAAATCAACCGAGAGCGGTGACAGCGCCTAACACCGAAGGGTGATCGCGATGCCTGACATACGACCCACAGTGGGCTCCTCCGCGTTGGTTCTGAACGCCACCTACGAGCCGCTGTGCGTCGTATCGGTGCGTCGAGCGACCATCCTCGTGCTGACCGCCAAGGCGGAGTGCGTCACCGACGGCGACGGCATGCTGCACAGCGTGCACACCGACCTCCCGGTCCCGTCGGTGGTCCGCCTGACCCGCTACGTGAAGGTGCCCTACCGCACCCACGTCGGCCTGTCCCGCCGCGCGATCTTCGCGCGGGACGGCGGACGGTGCGCCTACTGCCGGGGCTCGGCCGAGACCATCGACCACGTCTTCCCGCGCAGCCGCGGGGGCCTGCACGCCTGGGACAACGTCGTGGCCGCCTGCGCCAAGTGCAACCACAGCAAGGGCGACAAGACCCCCGCCGAGCTCGGCTGGCGGTTGCACGCCATACCGGCGGCGCCCCGGGGAGTCGCGTGGCGGGTGCTCGGGCACCGCACGCCCGACCCCCGTTGGGCAGACTGGCTGGACCTTCCCGCCGCCCCGGCCGCACCGGCCGAGGCGGCTTGATTTTTCTCAGGCTCTGGTCTCAGACGTTGTCGGCGTCCACCAGCGATGCGAAGACGACGATGTTGTCCTGGTAGCCGGTGCTGCCGCCGATCCAGCGGCCGCCGCAGGTGACCAGCCGCAGCGACGGGCGGCTGTAGTCGCCGTAGACCCGCTGCGCCGGCAGCTTGCCCTTGTCGAAGTGCTCGACGGTGTTCACCTCGAAGACGGCGACCGACCCGTCGGCCCGGGTGATCTCGATGCGCTGCCCCGCCTTCATCCTGGGCAGGGAGTGAAAGACCGAAGGCCCCGTACGGGTGTCCGCGTGCCCGACGATCAGCGCCGGCCCGAACTGCCCCGGCGTCGGGCCGCGGTCGAACCAGCCGGCCTCGTTGTGCCGCTTGAGCGGCGGCACGGCCACCGACCCGTCAGCGGCCAGCCCCACCCCGAGGATCGGCGCCCGCACGTTGATCGCCGGGATGCTGATCAGCTCGGGGCGGCTCGGCTCGAGCACCGGGAACTCGCGCGGTGGCGGCTCGTTGCCCGCTCCGCCGAACAGGCCGCCCAGGCTGAAGCTCGTGGCCGCGCCCAGCCCCATCGCGACCACGAACAGGCCGACGAACAGCAGGGCCAGCGCGACCAGCCCGACCGGCCACGGTCGCTTGCCGCGCATCGGGCGCGGCGGCGTCGTGGGCAGCGGCCGGGGGGCGGGGGCCCGGAACGGCGGTCGTCCCGGGGCGGACGGTGGCGCCGGCAGCGGGCCCGTGATCGTGCCGGGCGGCGGGGCGACGATCTGCGCCGGCCGCTTGCGCAGCACGGACTCGGGCATGCGCGGCCCGGTCGCCGGCGGAGGCTGTCGGTAGGCCATCGGCGTCTCAGCCGAACCGCCGCCGGCGCAACGAGTACACGCCCAGCGCGAGGGCGGCCGCGACGATCGCTAGGCCGCTGCCGATCAGCACGGGCGCGTTGCGGCCCGGCGCGGTCCCGCCCCCGCCGGTCGCCGGTCCGCGCGCCGGCTGCACCCGGGCGACCACGTGCAGGGTCGCCGACGCCCGCGCGCCGTCGGGGCAGGCCAGGTCGATCCGGTAGTCGCCGGGCCGGGTGTTGGCCGGCACCCGGGCGGTCGCGGTCAGGAACCCGTACCGCGGTGACACCGTGACCGTGCCGAACAGGCCCGACGTGACCGAGGCGGCCTTGAGATTGTCGTCACAGGAGGCGCGGAGTCCGACCTCGTCACCCGCCGGGAGCGTGCTCGGGCTCAGCTCGAGGAAGATGGCTGCCCGGGCCTGCGCCGGAGCGGCGACGACCACCGGGACGAACAGGACAGTTAGGCCCAGGACGAACGTCGCCAGGGCGCCGGGGACGGACAACCGCATCGATTCCCCCTCCTGCCGTTCGCAAGCGTCAGGGCACGAACGGCGCGTGTGGGTGATTTTCGCATCCCAGGGCCCATTCCGCCGAGATCCCGACGGCGTGACCGTCGAACTGCCCTTGCCCGCCACCGAGTTCGAGACCCGACGCTCCGGGACGACAGGCGCTCCGCTACCGTGACTCTTGTTCGTGTCAACAGGGAATACGGGCGCCTGGGGGCGTTGAGGTTGTCGATATCAATCACCGTTCTGGTCTACGTGCTCATTCCGGCGGTCGTGATCGCGCTGGTGAGCTCGCTCGTCTTCGCGGGCAGCCACAAGTCGCAGCCGGATCGCCGGTACCGGCCCGGCCGGCCCTACGACTTCCGGCCGATGTGGTTCCTGGCCTCGCCGGAGCAGATCACCGGCGCCGGTGACGGCGCGCATGCCCGGCGGGCGCTGACCGGTCCCGTGCTGGAGGACAGCAGCGGCGCCCGGGTGAAGCCCGGTTCCACAGGAGGCGCAAGTGACAGCTGGTGACCTGGCCCGTCAGGGTGGGCAGGACCAACCCCTGACCGAGCACGACGAACCCGGCGGCGACACCATCGCGGCCACCGGCCACGGCGACGCCACGGCCGACGGCCCGTTCACCACCCGGCAGCTGCTGCGCCTCGACCACGCGCTGCGCATCGCCGACCAGGAGACCGGGCTGACCTTCAGCGTCTACATCGGCGAGTTCGAGACGCCGGCCCGCGAGTTCGCCGAGGGCCTGCACCGGCAGATCGACGGCGCCGAGCGTGCCGTGCTGATCGCGATCTCGCCCAATCAGCGCAAGCTCGAGATCGTCACCGGCGTCGAGGCGCGCAAGCGCATCTCCGACCGCGACGCGAAGCTGGCCGGCCTGTCGATGGCGGCCGCGTTCGCGGGCGGCGACCTGGCCGGCGGCGTGGTTTCGGGCCTCGACCAGCTCGCGAGCCACGCCGGCCGCTCTTAGTCAGATCTAGGACAGCCCCGGTCCCGCCCCAGGTGGGACCGGGGCTGTTGCGTTTCGAAACACGGCGGCAACAACGTTGTGTAGGTAGGCTCGTTACCCCGTGCAACGGAGGTGATGGGGTTGACGATGACGGGTCCGGCCGCGAGCACTCAGCAGCGGTGGACGGCGCCGGACGGGCGGTGGAGTGAGCCCGACCTCCACCTGTTCCCGCAGGACGGCCACCGCTACGAGATCATCGACGGTTGCCTGCACGTCGCGCCGCCCGAGCCCGCGTCGCACGAGGCCCTCGTCGGCGCGGTGGTGACCACGCTGCGCTCGGCCGCGCCGCCCGGGTGGTGGGTCTGCGACCGGCTGGGCGTCGAGATCGGCGACAGCAACGTGGTGCCCGACGTCACCGTGCTGCGCCCCCGGTCGTCCGGCGCGGTCTGGTGCGACCCCGCCGACGTGGCGCTGGTCGTCGAGATCGAGACCGCGGCCACCCGCCGGTTCGACCGGCTGCTCAAGCCCTCGCTGTACGCCGACGCCGGCATCCCGTCGTTCTGGCGGGTCGAGCCCGGCCGCCTCAGCCCGGTGCTGCACGCGTACGAGCTCGGCGCCGCCCGCTACCGCCCCCTGCACAGCGTCGAGGGCGCCGAGCCGGTCAAGCTCGACGCCCCCTATCCGATCCGGATCGCCCCGGCGGCCTGGATCTAGCTCGCGGCCTCGCGGTCCTTCGTGCGGGCCTTGAGCGCCCGGACGACGCCGTCGCGGCCCTCGGCCACCAGGCGGCGCAGCGAGGCCGGGTTGCCCTCGCGGGCCAGCCAGGCGTCGGTGAGCGCGACCGTCTGCTCGCTGATCTGGTACAGCGGATATCCCAGCTGCGCGAACTCCTGCGCCGGCTCGCTGTCGGAGCGGGCCCACACGTCGGCGACGACGTCGAAGTACTTCTCGACGTACGGCGCGGTCAGCTCGACCTGCTTGGCGCTCTGGAAGCCGCTCAGCAGCGACCGGTTGAGCCAGTTCGGCACGTCCTTCTCGCCGGTCAGCTCGGCCCACACGCGGGCCTTGTTCTCGGCCGTGGGGATCAGCGCGCGGGCGACCGCCGCCTCCCGCTCACCGCTGGCCGTACGGTCGGAGGCGAGCTCGGCCTCGATCTGCTCCTCCGTGGCCGCGCCCAGCGACGCGAGCGCCTGCAGCAGCGACCAGCGCAGCTCGGTGTCGACCGTCAGACCCTCGGGGATGCCCGAGCCCTCCAGCCAGCCGCGCAGCACCGCCTGCTCCTCGGGCGTGCGCGCCGCGGTGATGAACGACCGGGCCCAGCTGAGCTGCCAGCCGCTGCCCGGCTCGGCCGCGGCCAGCTGGGTGCGGGCCAGCTCGGCGAGCTGCGCCCAGCCGGTGGGCTGCCAGGCCGGGTCGGCGTACTGCGCGACTGCCGTGGCCGCCTGCCGCGCCGTCCACGTGGTGAGGTTGATGTCGGTCTCGGCCGGCAGCCCCGAGCAGACAAGCGTCACGTAGTCGCGGGTCGCCAGCTCGGCGTCGCGCAGCATGTCCCACGCCGCGTTCCAGCACAGCGCGCGCGACAGCGAGGACTCGAGCCCCTGGATGTGCCGCACGACGGTGGCCATCGAGCGCTCGTCGAGCCGCAGCTTGGTGTACGAGAGGTCGTCGTCGTTGAGCAGCAGCACGTCGGCCGCCTTCACGCCGGCCAGCGCGGGGATCTCGGTGCGCTCGCCGGTGACGTCGATCTCGAGCAGGTCGCGGCGCACCAGCCGCTCGCCCTCGAGGTCGTAGAGGCCCACCCCGATGCGGTGGGTGCGCAGCGTCGGGTAGTCCGCCGGGGCCTCCTGGCTCACGACCACGCTGCCGTAGGTGCCGTCCGCGCCGATCTCGACCAGCGGGCGCAGCGTGTTGACCTGAGCGGTCTCGAGCCACTGGGCGGCGAACTTGCGCAGCTCGCGGCCGGACGCGGTCTCGAGCTCGGTGAGCAGGTCGTCGAACGTGGCGTTGCTCCACGCGTGCTTGGCGAAGTACGCCCGCAGGCCGGTCAGGAACGGGTCGAGACCGACGTACGCGACGAGCTGCTTGATGACGCTGGCGCCCTTGGCGTACGTGATGCCGTCGAAGTTGACCTCCACGGCCTCGAGGTCGGGCATCTCGGTGTAGACCGGGTGCGTCGAGGACAGCTGGTCCTGGCGATAGCCCCAGCTCTTGCGCACCGACAGGAACGTGGTCCAGGCGTCGGTGAAGCGGGTGGCGTGCGAGTTGCACCAGTGGCTGGCCCACTCGGCGAACGACTCGTTGAGCCACAGGTCGTTCCACCAGCGCATGGTCACGAGGTCGCCGAACCACATGTGCGCCATCTCGTGCAGGATCGTGTTCGCGCGCTGCTCGTACTCGAAGTCGGTGACCTGCGAGCGGTAGATGTAGTGCGCCTCGGCGTGCGTCACGCAGCCGAAGTTCTCCATCGCGCCGGCGTTGAAGTCCGGCACCCACAGCTGGTCGTACTTCGGCAGCGGGTAGCGCACGCCGAACTGCTCGTGGAAGAAGTCGAAGCCCTGCTTGGTGACCAGGAACAGGTCGTCGGGGTCGAGGTACTGCGCCATCGACGCGCGGCAGAAGACGCCCAGGTCGATGCCGTCGTGCGAGTCGCGCACCTCGTGGTAGGGCCCGGCGCACAGCGCGGTGATGTACGTGCTCATCCGCTCGGACTTGGTGAAGTGCACGGTCTTGGCGCCGGCGCCGGCCGCCTCCTCGCGCTCGACCGGCATGTTCGAGACGACCTTCCAGTGCGCCGGCACGGTGGCGTGCCACGTGTAGACGCTCTTGAGGTCGGGCTGGTCGAAGCACGCGTACACCCGCTGGGCGTCGGCGGTCTCGAACTGGCTGTAGAGGTAGATCTCCTTGTCGACCGGGTCGACGCTGCGCTGCAGGCCCTGCCCGCTCGCCGAGTAGGCGAAGTCGGCGTCGACCACCAGCTCGTTCTCGGCGGCCAGCCCGGTGAGCGTCAGCCCCCGCTCCGCGGTGAACCCGGCCAGGTCGACCGGCGTGCCGTTCAGCGTCGCGGACCGCACCGAGGCGGCCGCGGTCTCGATGAACGTCTCCGCGCCCGGCTCGGTGCAGGTGAAGGTCACGACCGTGGTGGAGCGGAAGGTGCCGTCGCCGGGATTGCCGTGGCCGTCGGTCAGATCGAGGGTGATGTCGTACCCCGTGACCTCCAGCAGGCGTGCCCGCTCGGCAGCCTCCACCTGGGTCAAATTACGAACTCCGGCCACAGTCACTCTCCTCTGAGCGCACAAGCTTTCCGTAGCCAGCCTAGGCGGCGCTCCGGTGTCCCACCCCACCCGCTCCGCAGGTACCCCTCGGCGGACACGGATTAGTTGCGAGGAGCACTATCTGATTCATGACTGAACGCGACACCGTCGACATGTGGTTCGACCCGCTCTGCCCCTGGGCCTGGATGACCTCGCGCTGGCTGCTCGAGGTGGAGAAAGTCCGTCCGCTCGACGTGCGGTTCAACGTGATGAGCCTGTCCGTGCTGAACGAGGGCCGTGACCTGCCCGAGGACTACCGGACCATGCTGGACAACGGCTGGGGCCCGGTACGCGTCTGCATCGCGGCCGCCGAGGCCGCCGGCCCGCAGGTGCTCCGGGACCTCTACACCGCGTTCGGCACCCGCATCCACCTCAAGAAGTACGAGCTCGGCGAGACGCTCTACCGCGAGGCGCTGACCGAGGTCGGGCTCGACCCGGCGCTGGCCGACGCCGCGGGCAGCGACGCCTGGGACGACGCGCTGCGCGCCAGCCACGACGCCGGGATGAAGCCCGTCGGCATGGACGTCGGCACCCCGGTGATCCACGCCCCGGGCCCGGACGGGGGCGAGAAGGTCGCCTTCTTCGGCCCGGTCGTCACCCCGGCGCCCAAGGGCGAGGCCGCCGGCCGGCTCTGGGACGGCGTGCTGCTGGTCGCCGGCACTCCCGGCTTCTACGAGATCAAGCGCACACGTGATGTGGGTCCCATCTTCGACTGAAGGGTTGAGAAACCAGCGAAAAGCGCTACCCACACCTTCGCCGCGTCGTTGGATGGGGTGATGCAGACCTCATCCAACGCGGAGGCGGCAATGGCGGACTCCGACGCCGTCGCCCAGTCGGCGATCGCGGTGCACCGCGGCGACTGGACGAATCTCCCGCCCGACCTGGCCGCCATGGTGGCCCCGCCCATCACGGTCTCGGCCGTGCCCTTCGAACGTCCGGTGGGCAGCTGGCGCCGGGGACAGATCGCCCGGTCCCGCGGCAACATGCCCGTCGGCAGGCACGCGCGGGCGGCCCGGTAGTTTCGTGTCATGACGGTCGTGCACCCGATCAGCCGCGCCTGGGTCACCACTGGTGGCACCGGCGCCCAGAACTACGACGAATTCGCCGACGACGCCGAAATCACGTCCATCATCGCCGACAATCCGCATAGTTCTCTCGCTGTCGAGATGCCCCACCTGGCACCCGAGTCGCTGGGCAAGTCGTTCCTCGACGCGCTGCCCGACGCGGTCGCCCGGCTCGCGCTGGAGCGCGCCGAGGGCCTCTACACGCCGGCCGACGAGGTCGTCGTGCTCTACCAGATCTCCGCGCCGGGCGAGCCGGCGGCGTACGGGCTGTGGAGCATGGTCGACACCGATCAGATCTCCACCCGCGCCGACGAGCCCGGTCTGGTCATCCGCAACGAGGACGTGTTCCTCGAGAAGGTCCGCGAGCGCGTGGCCCTGGCCGAGGCGGTCGGCACGCTGCTGTCGCCGGTGCTGCTGCTGCAGACCGGCCGGGGCGAGGAGCTGCACACGGCCCTGGCCGCGGCCGTCGAGGCGGCCGGCGCCCCGGTCGCCACCGACGTCGACCAGACCGGCCGCACCCACGCCATCTGGGTGCTCGGCCCCGGCCCGCAGCAGGACGAGCTGACCGCGCTCGCGGGCGGCGGGGAGCTCGTCGTCGCGGACGGCAACCACCGCAGCCTGGCCGCGCAGACCGCCGGCCTGAACCGCTTCCTGGCCGTCGTCACCACGCCGGCCTCGGTCGCCATCCAGCCCTACAACCGGCTGGTGAGCGAGCTTCCGCTGCCGCTCGACGAGCTGCTGGCGCGGCTGCGCTCCGCCGGGGCGACAGTCACCGAGGTGCCCCGGCCCGCGCAGATCCCCGCCAAGGGCACCATCGAGCTGTACGTCGCGGGCCGCACCTTCGCCGTGGGCCTGCCGGTCAACCCGCACCTGCCCGACGTCGACAACCTCGACCACGCGCTGGTCGAGCGGGTGCTGCTGCGCGACGTGCTGGGGCTCGACCCGGGCGACAAGCGCATCAACTACGTCGGCGGCGACTACCCGGCCGAGTGGCTGCGCGGCGAGGTCGACGCCCGCCGCTCCGAGCTGGCCGTGCTGGTCGCGCCGGTGACCGTGGACGACTTCGTCCGGGTGAACCTGGAGCGGCAGAAGCTGCCCCGCAAGAGCACGTGGTTCACGCCCAAGGCGCGGGGCGGTCTCGTCCTCGCCCAGCTCGCCTGATGCTCAACCCCCAGGTCACCGCGGCCGCCGGGCTACGGCGGCCGCCGCCGGCCGTGTTCGCGGACCGCGCGGAACAGCTCGCGTACATCCGGCAGGCGATGGAGGACGCGGTCGACGCCGAGTGCGGGCCTGCGCTGCCGCTGCCGGTGGTGGCCGACGTCGACGCCGGGGGAGTGCCGGCCCGGCTCTACGCCGCGCGGGTCGACGCGCCGGTCCTCGTCTATCTGCACGGCGGCGGCTGGTGCTACGGCAGCATCGAGACCGTCGACCGGGTCTGCCGGCGCCTCGCCGACCGCTCCGGCTGCGCGGTGCTCTCCGTGGGCTACCGGCTCGCCCCCGAGCACGTGTTCCCCGCCGCCCTCGAGGACGTCGAGACGGTGCTGGCGTACGTGCGCAAGAACGGCGCCGAGCTCGGGGTCGACCCGTCCCGGCTGGCGATCGGCGGGGACAGCGCGGGCGGGCAGCTCGCCACCGTGGCCGCACGCCGCCAGCGCGACGCCGCCACGCCGCTCGACCTGCAGGTGCTCATCTATCCCGCGATCGACCCGATGACCGCCTCCGAGTCGTACGACGAGCTCGGCTCGTACGGCCTGGACCGGGCCTCGATGCGGCTGGCGTGGGAGACGTACGCTCCCGACCCGGCCACGCGGTTCACGCCCGACGTGGCGCCGCTGGCGGCCGACCTCGCGGGCCTGCCGCCCACCCTGGTCATCACGGCCGAGTACGACGTCCTGCGCGACGAGGGCGCCGACTACGCCGACGCGCTGCTGGCCGCCGGGGTGCCCGTCGTGCACACCCGCTACATGGGGGTGAATCATGGGTTCGCCCGCAAACTCGCGGTGATCGATGACGCGCGGGTGGCCACCGACCAGGTCGCCTCCTACCTCCGCGCCGCCTTGTGCTTCTGACGATCGGCTTTTCTGAGAGAGTGAGACCATGCGCGTCTACCTGGGTTCCGACCACGCCGGTTACGAGCTGAAGATGCACCTCGTCAACCACCTGATCAAGCAGGGGCACGACGTCGTCGACGTGGGTCCGCACGTCTACGACCCGGAGGACGACTACCCGGCGTTCTGCCTGCACACCGGCGCCAAGGTGGTCGCCGACCCCGGCTCGCTGGGCATCGTGATCGGCGGCTCGGGCAACGGCGAGCAGATCGCCGCCAACAAGATCGATGGCGTCCGGGCGGCGCTCGTCTGGCGCACCGAGATCGCCCAGCTGGCCCGGCAGCACAACGACGCCAACGTGCTCAGCATCGGCGCCCGCGAGCACACCCTCGACGAGGCCACGTCGTTCGTGGAGACGTTCCTGGCCACGCCGTTCTCGGGCAACCCGCGCCACGCCCGCCGCATCGCCCAGCTCGCCGAGTACGAGGCCGGCCGCCCCGACCTGCCCGAGCTCCCCGCAAGCTGAGGCCGGGCCCGCGGCCGCACGGCAGCCGGGCCTGTTGCCCGCGCGGCCCGTCATCCGCGCGGCCCGTCATCCGCGCGGCCCGTCATCCGCGCGGCCCGTCATCCGCGCGGCCCGTCATCCTGGAGGCCGGTCATCCCGGGCGGCCCGTCATCCGCGCGGGCTCTCACCCCGCGCGGGCGGTCACCGGTTGCGGGGCAGGTCCTCGCGGGGCACCCAGTTGCGGCGCACGATCGTCAAGTTGCGGTCGGCGTCTGCCAGATCCTCGTCGGTCGGCCGGGCGGCGTCCCGGGCACGCAGCGCCGCGCCCACGCTGACCTGCGAAGACCCCGAGCCGACCAGCCCGCGCAGGCCGCGCTCCGCCTCGCGGTCGTCCGCGCCCGGCGCGGGCCGCCGGCCGCCGTTGCGCGGCGGACGCACCACCCGCTCGGTCGGCGCAGGCGAGATCGGCGCGGGCGCGGGCGAGATCGGCGCGGCCGGGACGGGCGGCGCCACCTCGCTCCCCGGGTCGGCGATCGCCCCGGTCACGGCCGAACCACCCTCGGCGGCCCCGGCCGCAGCGGCGTCCGGCACGGCACGACGATCGGCCGGCCGGGCGGTCACCGGGGGATCCGCGGGCGCCCCGGCGGCCTGGTCGGCGGGCGGCGGCGGGGCCGGCGCGGCGGAGCCGGCGGAGGGACGCAGGCGGCGGCGTCGGCGTTCGGGCTCACCCATGCCGCCGACGCTACCTCGCGCACGGTCAGAACATGTCGATCGAGCTGGGCTGCCGGTGCCACTGGAAGGCGGCCGTGGGCAGGTTGTCGGTGAGCTGCCGCACCCGGCCGGAGGCGACCAGCGCCGCCGTCGTCGTGCCGCCGAGGTAGACGGCGCCCAGCTCGGTGATCGAGCAGGCCAGGTCGGGCGCGTCGTCCGTCCGTACGCAGGAGGCCTTGTCCGGGCCGCCGGTGAGCCGCCACCGCCCGGTGTTCGCCTCGAGGATCGGGTCGCTCACCTCCAGCACCGCGTCGACCGGGGTCGCGTAGCGCCGCGCCTCGAGCGCGGCCGGCAGGTCCACGATCCGCACGAACAGCCCGTCGGTCAGGCTGCGGCCCAGCTTGCGGGGCTCGTCGACCACGTACTGCAACGGCTCGTCGACGGCGCCGAAGTGGAACGACGCCGACCTCGTGAGGTCGATGCTCAGCAGGAAGCGCCACAGCTCCGCGTACACGCCGGGGTCGCCCGCCACGACCTCGCGGACCCGCACGTCGGCGGCCGGGCCGTGCCTGTTCCAGTCGTCCTTGACCCGCCAGGTGGCGTACCCGGCCGGCCCGTCCGCGGTCTCGTAGAGCACGCCGCGCAGCTCCGTCGCGCCGTCACGCTGCGACTCGCTGTCCTTGAGCAGGAAGTCCCACCAGTGGTCGGGACGGCTCGACCAGCCCACCCGGTGGACCCGCAGCCGCTCGTACACCGCGGCCAGCTCGGCCTTCGCCTGCTGGGGCCGGACCAGGCGCAGCCTGCCCGCGGGCGCCGGCGGCCCGGCGACCTTGACCTCGCGGCTGTGGACGTCGAAGCGGACCCGCTCGGACGCCGGCCCGTACCCGTACCGCGGATAGATCGCGGTCTCGCTGGCATAGAGCGCCGCGATCGGCTCACGACCGGCCTCGGCGACGTCGGCGAGCTGGCGCCGCATCATCGCGGTCAGGATGCCGCGGCGGCGGTGGGTGGGCAGCACGCTGACGCCGGTCACGTGGGCGGTGGGCAGCACGGCGCCGGGCACGGTCATCTCCCGGGTCTGGATGGCCACCGTGCCGACGATCGTGTCGCCGTCCTCGGCCACCAGCGTCCGCCCGGGCTCCATGATCATTTCTTCGAGCTCGCGCGTCTCGTCGGTCGTGCGCTCGTGAAAGGCGTACAGCAGCAGGTCGGCGAGCGGGCGCCGGTCGTCCTCGGTGGCGGTGCGCAGGCGCACGGATTCGTCCATGGGCACCTGTGTAACCGAACGCGTCTCCGAGGGCGAACGATTTGCCGGGTCGCTACTCTCGATGGGAGCCGGTGGGACCCGCCGCCGGCCGGAGGGGGAAGCGAATGCCTGAGCAACCGCAGTGGTCGGAGCGGACGCTCGACATGCCGCCGCAGGACCCGTGGGCCGACGCGCCCACCACGCCGACGCAGGGGCCGCCGCAGCCCCCGGCGCCGCCGACGGCCGCGTTCCCGAGCGAGCCGGCCGCGCCCTTCACCCGGGGCCGGGCCCAGGTGAGCCCGCGCACCGAGCGTCAGCCGTACGCGGAGCACGAGCCGACCGGCACGGGGTGGCCCGGCGCCGGGGCGCCCGAGCCGCACCACGCCATGACCTGGCGGTGGAGCGAGCTGCGCCAGGGCGGCGAGTGGACCAGCGCCGCCGTGCTGTTCGCCTTCGTGTGCTGGGGCATCTGGGCGCTCTCGGGCGACGGCCCGTTCGGCACGCCCACCATCGTGCTCGTCGTCACGCTCGTGGTCGCGCTCGGCGTCTTCTGCCTGGCCCGCCTCGTCGGCCACCTGGTGCTGGAACGCCAGATGGGCCGTGTCCGGCGCACCGCACGCGGTTCGCACCTGGTCACGGCCCTCTTCCTGGCCGGTGTCGGCGTCGCCTGGCTCCAGCAGACCCCGTGGGTCGTCGACGCGTGGAACTGGGTCGCCGACCTGGTCAGGTGACCGGCTTGCCGCCGGTGATGCCGAGCACCTCGCCGGTGGTGTAACTCGACTCCTCGCTCGCGAAGTAGACGTACGCCGCGGCGAGCTCGGCCGGCTGTCCGGCGCGGCCCATCGGCACGTCCTCGCCGAACGTCTTGACCTTCTCCTCGTGCATGGTGGCGGGGATCAGCGGGGTCCAGATGGGGCCGGGCGCCACCGCGTTGACCCGGATGCCCTTCTCGGCGAGGTCCTGCGCGAGCGCCTTGGTGAAGGCGACGATGCCGCCCTTGGTGGTCGCGTAGTCCAGCAGGTGGCTCGACGACTGGAACGCCTGCACCGACGCGGTGTTGATGATGGTCGCCCCCGGCTTGAGGTGGGGGACGGCCGCCCGGCACAGCCAGAACATCGCGTACAGGTTGGTCTTCATCACCCGGTCGAACTGCTCGTCGGTGATGTCGGTGATCCCGCCCGGCTGCGCCATCTGGTAGGCCGCGTTGTTCACCAGGATGTCGAGGCCGCCGAGCTCGCTGACGGCCCGGTCGATGATCGCCTGGCACTGCGCCTTGTCCCGGATGTCGCCGGGGACGAGCACGGCCTTCTGCCCCGCCTTCTCGATCAGCTGGGCGGTGTCGGCGGCGTCCTCCTGCTCCTCGGGCAGGTACGAGATCAGGACGTCGGCGCCCTCCCGCGCGTACGCGATCGCCACCGCACGCCCGATGCCGGAGTCACCGCCGGTGATGACCGCCTTGCGGCCGCTGAGCCGCCCGGAGCCCTTGTAGCTCTCCTCGCCGTGGTCCGGCCGGTCCGGCATCGCCTTGGTCGAGCCGGGCGGGTCCTGGTCCCCACCCTTGAGCTCCGGGCCGGGGTACTTGCTCTGCGGATCCACGCGTGCCTCCTTCGTGCGGTGTGCGGATCAGCACGGTATGCCCGCGAACCGATTGGGTATTCCCGCCGCCGTGATTGATCAGCGGATAGGCGTCGTCGTGATCACCTGGCAGCGGCGCGACGAGGCGCTGGCCGCGGTGCAGCGGCTGCGGGAGCTGCCGGAACAGCCGCACGTCGTGCTGGTGGACAACGGGTCCACCGACGGCACCGCGGACGCCGTCCGGGAGCAGTTCCCCGAGGTGGAGGTCGTCGCGCTCACCGAGAACATGGGCGCGGTGGGCCGCAACATCGGGGTGGCGCGGCTGCGTACGCCGTACGTGGCGTTCTGCGACGACGACACGTGGTGGGAGCCGGGCTCGCTGTCCGCCGCCGCCGACGCGCTGGACGCCTATCCGCGGCTGGGCCTGGTCAACGCGCGCATCGTGGTCGAGCCCGCCGGCGTCGACGACCCGATCGTGGAGGAGCTGCGCGACTCGCCCGTGCCCGGCCCCGACTGGCTGCCCGGCCCCGCGCTGGGCAGCTTCCTGGCCGGCGCCACCGTCGTGCGGCGCGAGGCGTTCGAGCAGGCCGGCGGGTTCAGCCCGCGGCTCTGGCTGGGCGGCGAGGAGGAGCTGCTGGCCACCGACCTGCTCAGCGCAGGCTGGGAGCTGTGCTACCTCGAGGACCTGGTCGTCCACCACCGCGCGTCGGCCCTGCGCGACGCCACCCACCGTCGCCGGGTCGGGTTGCGCAACACGCTGTGGTTCGTCTGGATGCGCCGCCCGATCCGCCCCGCGCTGCGCCGCACCGCGTTCCTGGCCCGTACGGTGCCCCGCGACCGCGTCTCGGCGCTGGCCGTCCTGGACGCCGCGCGCGGCCTGCCCTGGCTGATCCGGCAGCGCCGCCCCCGCCCCGCCGACGTGGAGGCCCGCCTGGCCCCCCTCGACGAGGCCCAGCGCCGTTCCCGCGCCCGCCGCTACGTCGGTTAGCCCGCGCACCCGCTTCTGCCCGGAACGCCGTCTGCCCAGCTCGGCGTGTCTCCCGAGCGATCTTGGTTGCCGAGCGTGACCGAAACTTGATCTCACGGTGGGGAATTAAGGGAGAGCTAATAGACGCCCGTCTAACACCCGGGCTAACTTCTCGGGCGGGTATCTGGCTGCTTCACGCTCCAGAAGCTCCCGGCCGGGGCACCCATGCCGGCCGAGACGCGCGGCGCCGGGTGGCGGCCCGGCGCCGCGCCCCGAAACCTCGACCCACGGGAACATCCCGGTCGCGCGCTACGGCCGCAACCCACCGCTCACCTCGCGCGCGCCAGCCGCCGAAGGCGGTGCACCACCACAAGAAGCGCTGCCGTCCCACCACTGAATCCCCATGCCGTACCCCCTGATTTCACCAGGGGCCACCAACGACGGCCCGCAACCGATCGCAACGCGGGGTCCAGGGCTCGGCCCCCAAGTCTCACCAGGGGCGACGAACGACGGCCCGCACCGATCGCAACGCGAGTCTGGGGCTCGGCCCCCGGTCTCACCAGCGGCGACCAACGACGGCCCGCACCCGATCGCAACGTGGGGTCTGGGGGCTCGGCCCCCAGGAAGGAATACGAGGCGGCCAGGTCCGCGCACTCCGCGGACACAGTGACCCACCGACGAGCGGGCGACGAGAATCGAACTCGCGTAATCAGTTTGGAAGGTGCCTAGATGAGCGCTTCAGCCGTGATCGGGGGCTGGGGCCACCTGCGACGCACTCGCATGGCTTGCGGGACTCAGCGTGCCGTTCAGGGCCCTTGTTGACCGGTGTTTGCCGATCGATCGGGCACGCCACGGGCACGTCCGGCCACCTGAGACGGCGCGTTCACTGGCCCCGTGACGTACACCCGTGTGGCTCAACGGATACGTGAACGCGGCATGAGCGACCAGTCCGCCAGATGGGGCGGCACAGTCTGTCTCATCCGCTTGACCATCTCGCGGGCTGATTTCTCGTCGTCGAAGTAGTGACTGACCTCTTGGCCGTCGCTGCCTCCAGTGCGGCCGATCACCTGCCAGCCGGTGGCAGTGCGCAGAAGGTAGATGTCACGCCGGTTGGCGCCGTACCGCCTGTTGGAGTGGTGCTCGACCGGCTCCGCCATGGGTGACAGGGTAGAACAGGTGTTCGAGAGCGGCCAACCTTCCTAACGGTGCCCGACTGGGTACAAGGGGGCAAGAAATCGAAATTACAAGCTTGTAATTTTTCTTGCCGATCTTGTGCTTGACCTGATCAACCCATTGTTGAAGTAACGGGCGACCCGGTGAGCATGAAAGCCATGCGGCTTAACTGGCTGGTACTCCGTACTCACCGCCAGGTGCCCGTCAATCTCCTGCACGTCTATCGGCGGCCTGTGATGCGCGTGCGGCCGCGGGAATCTCCCGGACGAACTCAGGCTTCGGGTTGGTGACGTGTACGGCCTGACCATCGTCGGTCACGTGTGCTTGGGTTAGCCGGCCCAGGCTGACTCGTTGGAACGGCACAACGGACAGCAGCAGCAGGGCGAGCCCGCCGAAGAACAGCCCTACGAAGACGCCGGCGGCCGCGTCGGTGAGAGCGCCGATAATGAACGCGCAGGCGAAAGCGGCGACACCAAGAAACAGCAGGACGCTAGCTAGGGTGATCCCGACTGCTCGTTCCCGGATGCAGTGGGCGCACATTGGCCACCCCGTGGCTTTGACGATCTTCACCTGATTCAGGTACTCGGCTGCTCGATCAACTGAGGTGTAGCCGGGCGCCAACACCTTCTTCCGGGAGCCGATCCTTGGGTTCGACTTGAGCGCGAAGGTTACCTTGCGCGCATACGGCAGGCCATGCCGCGCGCAATGCTCCGGCAGCCGGAGTTCCTTCTCGAGCCAGGTGGTCGAGATGTCGACAGCTGTCTCTGCCGGCACAGGTCCTCCCATATGCTGTAGCGCCGCGGCCGTCCACGGCGCGTCACCGACAGAGTACCCAGCACGACCACATGGGGTGATCGATGAGTTTCAAGGCCGAACCCGAGCGTGTCCAAGCGTTCGCGAGCACCATCACCGATCTCGTCGACGACGCCGACCGTGCCGTCAACTACAGCCGCAACTACCTCGGTATCGGCTACAACGAGGGCCGCATGTTCGCGACCGTGGTCGAGACCGCCACCGCCGTCCGCGAAGCGCTGCTTACCAACTACCAAGCCCTCGCCAAGCTCGCCGACCAGTCCGGGCAGGAACTCGACCGCGCCGCCAGGGACTACCACGCCACCGACCAGGACGCCGCTCGCCGCATCGACGCCACCTACTGACCGAGGATTTGCAAGCCGAAGGAGCACCTGTCGTGGCCGATGCACCCGCCGCCGTCCTGACCATGCCCGACGTGGGACCGCCAATCCCCGACCTGGTCAATAACATACTGGGTGGCAAGCAGTACATCAGCCCGTCCTACTGGCTCGGCTGGGCCGCCGACAAAGTCTGCGGCGTCAACCCGTGGGACTGGGCCGCGCAGCAATTCGCCGGCGACTGGAACGCCGCAGCCGAAGCCGGCCAAGCCCTCAAGCAACTCG
Organism: Actinoplanes sp. URMC 104; assembly: GCF_051386375.1. Taxonomy (NCBI): domain Bacteria; kingdom Bacillati; phylum Actinomycetota; class Actinomycetes; order Micromonosporales; family Micromonosporaceae; genus Actinoplanes; species Actinoplanes sp. URMC 104. The sequence continues at coordinate 1,252,220 of NZ_JBPQTO010000004.1, forward strand.
GCCAGTTCAACCAGCGCTACGCCGACGCCATCGACCAGGCCCGCAAGGCCACCATTCCGGACCACTGGGACGGCAACGCCGCCCAGCAGGCACAGAGCTACTTCACCACGCTAAGCAGCGCGTTGCGCGAGCAGATCAGCGCCCTCAACGACATCAGCAGCCAATTCCACAGCCTGGCCGCCGGCATGGAAGAGATGGCTCAAGCCCTGCAAAGCCTGTTTCAAGATCTCACCGACTGGCTCATCGCCATCGGCATCTCCGCCGCCGCGACCGCCGCCACCAGCTGGAGCATCGTCGGAGGCATCGCCGGTGGCGTCGCAACGCTCGCGTCCATCGCCGAAGCAGCGAAAGTGTGGTTCATGGTCCTCGACTATCACGATATGGCCTGGGCCGCCGTCCAAGGCTTCACCGGCCTGTGCGCCGGCTACCTCGGCGCCATCCACGGCATGCAAAGCATCGACCTGCCCGGCACCGCCTACCACTACCCAAGCACCTGACATGACCCATCCCGACGACCCCGACGCCCCCACCCTGGCCGTCGCCCACGGCAACCGCGCCCTCGCCCGCCACCTGCGCCAATCCCTCGAAGTCCTCCGCGAGCGCAGCGACAACCACGACTTCCGCCAGCTCGTCGACAATGTCCTCGCCGGCCGCACGAACTTGCGCGACGCCTACACCACACCCACCTTTGCCGCAGGCATCAACTTCCACGTCGAGCAGTTCGCGCAACGCTACGAGCAGCTCAGCCCGGAACAACGCGCCGACTTGACCGACCAAGGCCGGCAAAGACTTGATGAAGAGAACCGGCGGATCAACCTCGACGGCTGACTGGCGCGAACCAATCCTGTCTGGCTTCGTTCGCGATTTTGGGGTTCTGGCTCACGAAGTGTGGAGCCCTATGACGACCGCCACCGATCACGTCGGGCAGTAGACGATCCGCACCACCTGGCCGGTGTCATCCACGACGGCAACTCTCGTGTCGGAAGCCTCGGCAGGGCGTCCGCCCGTGGCGTTGGCGGCGACCGTCACCAGGGGACAAAGTGTTGTCTTGTCATACGAGCTCAGCGGAACGTGGGACGCCCCTTCCCCTGCGAGCCCGAGAAGCAGAGCCGCGAGCAGCGGAATCAAGAGGCAAAGACGTTGTCCTGGTGCTCGGCCTACCACAGGCTCCACCTGATGGTCGAGATCGATAAGAACCACGCCCAGACCTTAACTAGTAACGCCGAGGGCGCCTCCATACTTCGTGAGCCAGAACCGATTTTGGGCGCCAGATGTTCGCGACTTTCGGCACCACTCTGGCCGCACCGATCGCCGCCATGTTCGTGAGAATCGGCACCACTTACCGATCTTGACCGGTGGGCGGCACCGACGGTCGCTCAGGAGCCCGCTCACGCTGAGTGCAAGCGATCATGAAGCCACTCGGGCACGGGTGCGCGGATCTGCCGAGATGAGTGCGCTTAACCATGCGGCCTGTTATCTATCCCTGCTGGTTCAAGCGCGGTCAGCGACAGGACTCCGGATGTCAGAGTTGTCGGCCCCAGCAGGCGTTGTCTGTGTCGTTGTGCAGCGAAGGCTGCCGAGCGGCACGACGCCGGGTTCTCATTCTTTCAAGATCGGGTGTTCGGCGTTGTCCAGCCACGCCTTCGTCCTCGCGCGTTGCCTTGCAGTCCTCGAGTTTGCAGTTCGGACCGGATGGCGGACGGTGATGCCGTCAGGCCATCGGTCTGCATGGTGAAGTGGAGTTTGCCGCGCCAGCGCCACCCGGGCGGGCGCAGGCCGTCACGGTCGATACGGACCACCCGATGCCGGTCGGCTTGGTCGACCGTGATCTGGAGTGTCGTCAGCGGCCAGAAGCCGCGCGTACGGGCGCAGACGATGATGTTGTACGGCACGGCGACCGCGTCACAGTGGGAGGCGCCCAGTTCGATCTCCGACGCTGCGAACCTGATTGTGGGTGGGACCCGGCGTGCCGGACGGAGTTGTACGAACGGGAGCAGCAGGAGCACCACGACTGAGGCGGCCGCGTGGGGGAGTAGCCGTGGCAGCGTGGGACCGTCGCTGAGGACGTAGAAGGTCAGGGCGGCCAGCAGCAGCGCCGCACTGAGCGCTACGACAAAGGCCGCATAGACGGCGAGCGCGTGCCGCCACGGTGAACGGCGGTACACCACCTCGTCGTCGCTCATACTCTTGATCCTGCCAGCCTTGTCGTGGCGCGCGCCCATTACTCGCCCCTTATCAACCAAGCGCACGCACATTTGCCGCCGACAGTGCTCGGTCGAGGGATCGCGGGCCAGCGTGTGCCGAAGCGGTGGAACTGTCAGGCTCGCCGCTGCGGTGCGGTTGGGCTGCTCTGCGGGAGATTCGGGAAGGTGGTGTGCAGGTCGGACAGGAACTGTACGTAAAGCCAGGCTTTCATCGGAGCCGTCAAAATCATCGGCCGGGCGGCGGCCTTGGAGGATGGGGAAGGTGACGCGAATGTCAGCGAGGAACTGGAGGTACTCGTCCGGGCCGACGGTGGTCGCAGCCGACTCGATCGCGCTGACCGCAGCCGCGAGCGGGTCGCCGATCGCGGTGCAGTTCAGGGCCGACAGCGCGGAGAACTGCTGAACCGACTCCTCCGTACGGGACTGCGGTTCGAAAACCGGCAGATAGGGCACATGCGTTCGGTCGCCTATGGCATCGGTGACGGCGTACCAGCCGGACTCTTCGTCGAACGGCGCCGGAAGCGGCTCGCCGCCGCGTAATGCCGCCACCGCGGGAGCGACCACACGATGATCGGTGATACCGGCTACGGACAGGGCTCGCAGCGCCGCCCAGCGAGCGACGTCGCGCAGGGCGTGCTCATCAAGTTCCGACAAGGCCATTACCAGGTCGCGGTCGATCAAGGTCATAGTCGCCGTGTACGCGTCCGCGGCCTGCAGCCGGACCGACTATAAGCTGCGGGAACAGCCGCCAACGTCCATGCACGTCCGGCTCGGGGACCCACGGTTGTCACTCAGATAGTCACCCATTGGACCTCTATCGTGGTTGACCGCAAGTCGGTCCGGCTTGGTTGTTGCTGTATTACGCTGCCATACCGGCAGAGTGTGGAAGCGTGACGACATCGAGGAATGGGTCGAGGTGCATCGTCTGGATCTCCTTCCCTGACTGACCGCTTCTGGTATTAATCTGTTCGCTGATGTCGCGCACGCAGCTCGTTGAGCGGAAGTATCTGCCGCCCTCCACCGTTGACAAAGTCAACGACGGCATTTGGCGTAGGATCGGCGAGCGAACCTTCAGAAAATCCAACAAAACGGCCGGGGCCGAAATGCCGATGGACGACGGAAGAACCGACAGTCACAAAAGTGCCGTCGCCAATTTCTGCTGAATCTATAAGGTTTCGTCGTGCAGCTCGGCCAACCATTGGTTCACGCGTCATGCTCCTAACAAGGTCTAGTACTTCGCGAAGCATGTCGTCCGAAGGTCGCTCTTCGGCGTTGCCATTTTTGAAGGTGCCGAGATCGATCAATTGAACTTTCAGCGAGAAGTCGTTCCAGGCACGATCGAAAGAAGTTCGAAGCCTGTCGGGGTCCAGCGGCCGCTCGCAGCTAGTGTTAATTGATTTAACCAATTTGAACATGTCTTCTTGATCGGTCGCGCTCGTAGACTGAAATTGCGCGAGCGGCCCAGTGATATCGGTCGGCTTGATTCCAAGAAGAACCGGCCGAACTTTTCCGCGATCCAATGTCTTAGCGAGTGCACCTGCCTCGAAGTTCAACCATGGTTCGTGTTGATTGGTGGGAGTGATGCATAGTAGGCCCTCACTCAGGTCCTCCAACTGTTCACCGACCTCAATTAGCCACTGCTGTCCTTTCTCAATATCTTCGCTTGACACCCAAGGCTCGACTTGTTGTATGACATCCGGCAGCCAATCTCGCAGTGCTAAAGCGAGTTGCTTGCTCGATTCCTTCGACCAGCTGATGAAGACCCGCATGACTATGCCGCCCATCCCATCCATTCGGACCTCACGTGACCCTGCAAAATACCAGTCTTCACCGATGCGATAGGTGGCCCTTCAGGGCGTGCTGGTCCGTCCAGCTCGCTCGCCATCCCGTCACCCTCGACCCGCCCATCGTGGGAGCGGGGCACTGCCGGCGCCCGCCGCGTCAAGACGGCCTTGACATTAGGCACCCAGGCCGGCGGGCGCCGGCGGGGGTCTGCTCGGCTTGCCCGGGGCGACGGGTGACGGGGTGCGCAGCCATCCCGGAGCCGGAGTGCCCCCGCCGGAGGCGCAGTAGCTCGGACCGACCACCGAGACCGCGTGGCGCTACGGGCCCAACGCAGGCAGCTCGTCTGCGTCACCAACGCCGGGCAGGTCGCATGCCACCATCTACTCTTCGCGCCCCTTGGTCGTTGTCCTTCTCCGCGGCCCGTAGTAGTCCGCTGTTTACGCCAGCCGACGGGCGTTGGCATGGCCGCCGCCGACCGGCTTGCCAGGCGGCGGCCATGACGCCCTGGGCGGCGGCGTGAGCGGCCCGTTTCGGGCCGCCTTGAAGACGTACAGAAAGTTTGAACAGATGCTGGCTGCCGACCAGGGGCTCGTCACATGGGTGCGAGCCATCCATGTGACTCGTTACATGTGGAGTAGTACCGTGGCTCCTGTGGAAGATCCCGGACAGTCAGACTCTCTGCGTACGAAAGTTTTCGGCGAACGCATAGTCTATGACAATCCGTGGGTGCGCCTGGCCCTCGTCGATATTGAGCCGCCTGACGGTCACAGATTCGAACATCATGTGGTCCGTCTGCAGACCGTAGTCCTGACTATCGTGTTGGACGATCAGGACCGAGTCCTAATGATGTGGCGCTACCGTTTCGCGACGAATGAATGGGGCTGGGAAATCCCGGGCGGCATCCTTGAGAAGAACGAGGAGCCTTCTACTGCCGCTGTTCGAGAAGTCGAGGAGGAGACCGGTTGGCGCCCAGGGCGGGTGGAGCATTTGGTTTCCTTCCAGCCCATGCCTGGCATGGTGGACACTCCGCACGCCATTTACCTTGGACGCGACCCCAAGCTTGTCGGCGAGCCAAGCGATGCGGAGGAGGCGGCAGTCATCGACTGGCTCCCTCTTAGCGATGTCAGCGAGCTGGTCTCCAAGGGTCGAGTCATTGGGTCCGGCTCCCTTGTGGCGCTACTTTACTTGCTCGCACATCGAGGTTCACCCGAGAAGCGCTAGCTTTTGAAGTCGTTGCTTCTGTCGGACTGAGCCTGCTTCCTTGGCCAGTCGCCGGCCTTCGGTCGCATATCGTCGTGCTTCGTCACGATCTCCATGGACGAGATGTGCCTGGGCCAAATCGCAGTGCAGAGACGCTCCGCTTCTCGCGCTGATCGTGCCGTCTCCCGCTAGCGCTGTAAGCAGCTCTTCGATAGCGCCTACGTCGCCAAGCCGTGCGAGTGAGTTTCCGCGCCAGCGTGCGAGATGAGCCGCGTTCAACACGATGAACGGGAGCTCGGGGTCGACCGCTGCAGGGTCGCCTGGCAGTACGGCTGCCGCTTCATCGAGCCTTCTCAGACAGTTTTGGTCGTCTCCGTTCGCAGAATCGACCTCGGCTTGAGCCGCGAGTAACCACGCTCGGAAACGGGGCGGCACCTTGGTGCCGGCTTCTCGCACTGCCTCGCCGACGAGTTCGGCCGCGGCTTCCCTCTGTCCGACGTCGACCAAGACGAAAGCTTGTTGAGCCATCGCGTGAGCTAGGAGCACTGAGTCCCTAGCTTCAAGCGAGGCAAGTCGTGCGGTTTCGTGGTACTGCCACGCTCGAGTGACAGCACCTACGTCGAGTGCCTGCCAGGCCGCTAAGGCTGCTGAATCCGCCAAAATGGCCGCAAGTCGTTGTCGTACTGACGGAAGCACCGCGTGCGATAGAGATTCTTCAATTGTGGCTAAATGTCCGCTCATCTGATCTACCAGGGCTGCAGCACCGATGCGGCGGTCCATTGTGCGTAGGTAGTCCGTCTGCCTGGCCAGCATCTCGATAGTGAACTTGTCGACTGAACGCGCCGCGGTAATACGACGCGCGAGCGCCGCGTACTCCGCCTTATCCGCATCATGATCGTTGGCGTCGGTCGGAGCGAATAGCTCATCATCGGTGAGTCCGTAGATGGCTCTGAAGAGCATGCGGTATGGCTCGCTCACCGCACGCCTGCCGTTCTCAAAGCTAGACAAGAGCATCTGGAGACTGCTGGGACTGGCAATCGCCAAGCCGGCGACTTCTGCTCGCCGCGTCAGCTCGGCTATTACCTGTGTCTGTTTGAGCCCGCGAGCTGCCCTAGCCGCCTGGAGTCGAGTTTTCATTGGGCTGGCCTTCCCCGGTTGTCAGCTGTAGCGGGCCGGTAGAAGCATCAGCGATCGACTATACCCTGCTATCCGAACTTAACAAGTGGCTGTTAAGTCTTGTTCTTTGTGGTGAACCGATTGGCAGGCGTCTCCTTGACATATGAGCGAATCGCTCAAACGAGCGGGCGTCCGCAGGGGACGCGCTCACTACCCAGGGAAAGGAACCCTCGTGAAGATCTACGTGGACACCACCGACATCACGTTCACGGTGGCGAAGAAGGCTCAGCCGAAGGTGGACGAGAAGGGCAACCAGCGTTCCGAGAGGGGAACGGGCCGTCCGATGTGGCAGACCCAGGTCGTCGCGCTCGACGAGACCGGTGGCGAGGTGATCAACATCACGACGGTCGGTGAGATTCCGTCGGTGGAGGTTGGCCAGTTCGTCACTGTCGAGGCGCTGGAGGCCAAGGCGTGGGCTACCAACGGTCGTAACGGCACCGCGTTCCGGGCGGCGTCGCTGAAGCCCCTGACGAGTACCTCGGCGAGCAAGTAGCTCTTCCAGCAACACCGGAACATCCTCAGCCACAAGTGTCCGTGGCAGACCCTTCGACCGCACGCGGTCGCAATCTCCACTGCATCAAGCTGATCGGTCGCAGGGATCGCGCTGGCTACCAGCGTCCTGGACCTCTGGCCGTACCGACGGCCGTCGTAACTCCCGAAGTGTGGCGCGGGGCCGGTACTGGGCTACCGAACCTGCTGGCCTCGCCGCCTTCCCAACCATTCCAACCCCTACGAGAAGGGGCGGTTGACCATGTCCACTTCAGCTCTCGTTTTCGCCGTCGCCATGGCGACGCTCGTGGCCGCTCACCAGCTCGCGGACCACATCTTCCAGACCGACGCCAACGCCAACGCCAAGGCCACCCTGGGCCGCAACGGCTGGCGTCACCTGTTCATCCACGTCGGCACCTACCACGTCACCGCACTGGTCATGCTGCTGGTCACAGCCGCCGCGCTCGATGTGCCGCTGACCGTGGCCGGCATGACGGCCGGGCTCGGCTTCTCGGCTGTCACCCACGCCATTCTCGACCGGCGCTGGCCGGTCCGCTGGATCCTCCGGCACACCGGCTCGGCCGCCTTCGCCGAGCTCACCACGCCGCTGTGCGGCATGTACCTCGCCGACCAGGCCCTGCACTACGGCTGCCTCTGGGTTGCCGCGCTGCTCATCGCCTGTCTCTAAAAATCGTTCGTGAAAGGACGTCTTCCGATGACCAACTGGTACATGTTCGCCGAAGACAAAGACGGCTACTCGCACGAGGTCAAGGTCGACCCCGCGAATATGGCCCGCCAAGTGCGTGACCTCGAAGCGCAAGGCTACTCAGTCACCATTCTCGACGAGGACGAGCGCATCAAGATGGGCCTTATCGCCCAGCAATTCAGTCGGCTGCGGTCCGCCGACACCGATTGCTAGCTCGCCCGAAGAAGAACAGCGCGGGGTCGGAACTGGGCTACCAACCTGCCGACCCCACGCCTTCCCAACCCATCCAAGCCCTTCATCAGGGAGGACGAGCCGTGTCCAAATCTAGCGCAGGTCTCGGTTTCGGCAGAAGGGCCGGAACCGTCACCGTCATCGAGCAGCAAGTCCACCGCTCCTCCGCGCGTAACGCCCGGATGGCGTTCATCATCACCGCGCTGATCGTCGGCATCCTGGCCATGACGGTCGCCTCCGACCACATGCACCCGATCCTGGCCGCTCTGCTGGCCGCACCGATCGCCTTCGTGGCCGGCCTTCTCGTCTGGACGCTGGTTCGGATCTGGCCCGTGTTGCGGCTGCTGTGGTGGTGGACTCCCGAAATCGGCGCCGGTATGGCGCTGGTCTACGGCTGGATCGCTCTTGCGAATGCCACCCCCGCCGTAGTCACCCTCGCCGTGATGGCGCCCCTGGTCGGCATCCCCGCCGCCGTGCCCGCCCTCCGCCGCTGGATCACCGCTATCGCGTGGTGCTTCATCGTCCGGCACCGGCTGCGCGTCTGCTTCTCGCAGTTCATCATCGCCAACAAGTCCGGCAGCCTCCCGCTGATCCTGTGGGCCCGCCCCACCCCGGTCGGCGAACGCGTCTGGGTCTACCTGCGACCCGGTCTGTCCCTGTCGCGGCTGCAAAGCCGCCTCGACGAGATCGCCGTGACCTGCCACGCCTCCTCGGTGCTGGTCGAACTCGCCAGCAAGAACAAGAAGGCCGCCTATCTGCGATTCGACATCAAACGCCGCGAGGTCCTGACCGCCACGGTCAGCTCGCCGCTCACCGGCCTCGTCAACACCGACGACATACCCGCCCCGGATACGAAACCGGTTGACGTGCCGACCGCTCTGGACCTGCCCGACGTCCCGGCCGAACCCACACCCGCCCCGGCAACCGCCGGCAAGCCGGCCCCCGGCAGCAACGGCAAGAAGCCGGCCAAGACCGCCCCGGCCACCGACGTCGCCGACTTCGACCCCTGGGATTGAGGGGGTTCAACGATGAGCACCAACGCTGACGACACCTACGACAGCGGTCGCCTCTGCCCGGACGTCACGACCAAACATCCCGGCGGTCACCACCCAGAGTGCTGCTGCTTCCAGTGCTACCCCGACGACGACTCGATCGAGGTCCCGCTCCTCGACGTGGGCGGCTACCTCGCCTGTGGTTGTCACGGCTCGCAGCGCGAGCACACCTGCGACAACAACGACTGATCAACAAGGGACCGACGCGAGGGCCACTGGGCCTCCAAGCACACGGCCCCTGCGTCGGCCTCCTCGACCTTATCGCCTACCGGAGGCCCACACCATGACCACCATCGCTGCCCGCGACCCTGTCGGCATAGACCGGATACCGGTCGCGCCCGGCCTGTCGATGTTCGACCCCATGTTCATCGGCATCAACGAATTCGGCGAGCACGTGACGCTCGACGTCGTCTACCGCAACCTGCTGATCGCCGGCGAGCCCGGCGGCGGCAAATCCGGACTGGTCAACATCGCCGCCGGCACGGCGGCCCTGGCCGACAACACCCGCCTGGTCTGCTTCGACGCCAAGTACGTCGAGCTCGGCCCCTACATCGACATCGCCGACGAGTTCATCGGTGACGACATCGACAAGGCCATCAGCGTCCTGCGGCGGCTGCTGACCGTCGCCCACAACCGCTACCTATGGATCCTGTCGCAGCGCCGCCGCAAAGTCAGCCGCGACGACAACCTGTCCGTGATCCTCACGATCATCGACGAACTCGCCATGTTCTCCACCGTGCTCGGCACCAAGGCACAACAGGAAGAGTTCGAAAGCCTGCTGCGCGGGCTGGTCTCGCTCGGCCGCGCCTGCGGTATGCCCGTCATCGCCGCCACCCAGCGCACCTCCTGGGACATCATCCCCGCCAGCCTGCGCGACCTGTTCGGCTACCGATGCGCGTTCCGCTGCACCACCAATGGCAGCTCCGACGTGATCCTCGGCCAAGGCTGGGCCGACCTCGGCTACTCCGCCACCGACATCGACCCCGCCAACCGCGGAGCCGCCTGGCTGCTGGCCGAAGGCGGCATCCCCCGCCGCATCAAAGCCGCGTACCTCACCGACGAGCAGATCTACAACATCGCCGACTACGCCGCCTGGCTGCGGTGCCCGTCCGGCATCACCGTCCCTGCACCGTCCACCGCAACCAGTTGGGAGATGGCCGCATGACCACCCTGCAATGCCGCATCGTCAACGACTACGACGACCTCAGCCGGGAATTCCTGATCTACGGACCCGACGACCAGCTCCGCCAGCTGACCCGCCTGCACGCCCACGCCGGGACCCTCGTCAACGCCACCGCCCCGGTGACCGTCACCGTCAACCAGTCCCGACTGCGTATGCGCGTGCGCAACAGCATCATCACCGGCGGCGCACCCCGGCCCCTGCCGACCGGATCGCGCCTCGCCGGGTCCCCGGCTGCTTTCCACCACGACACGGCCAATACCACTCGCAGCAACCGACCGCCGCGTCCTCGACGCACCCCGACCGCGGCCATCGTCACGGCCATCGCGGGCATCGCAACAGGGCTGCTCACAGGCGTCGCCTACCTGCTCGGTGTGGCTGCCGAATTCACCGTCACCCACGCCGCGGCGATCCTCGTCGTCCTAGCCCTGGCCGCCATCGTCGCCGGCGCATTCACCCGCCGATCGCGACGCCGGCACTGCCCCGGCTGCTGACGCGACGGCCGCACCACAACTGCACAAGCCGTAACGGATGACAGGACCGGCTCAACGCCTGCCAGCACGACCGGTCCTGTCCCTCACCGAACGCCCATCCGAAGAAGGGACGTGGCTGCCATGAAGGCTACCCACCCACCGACCACCACACCCGCATCTGACCCGATGCGACCCTCCGCGCTCCTGCACGGGGCCGCCAGCTACCTGAAAATCCACGGCTGGACCCAGCACCAGTTCTACGACATGGTCGCCGACACCAAGGGTCCGTTCCCGCCCGCCTGCACCTCCGGCGCGATCATGAGCGCCGCCACCGGTCGACGCCTCCGCTTAGGTTTTGCTACAGATGCTGGCGACGAGGCCGGAGAACGTAATGCCGCCATGCGCGCGCTGCGTGTCTTCGCTGCCTGGATCGACCTCGAATACGACCCGCTGAGCTACAGCACCAGCGCGATCGACGTCGTCGGCGACTGGAACGACTACGACGGCCGCACCCGCGACGAGGTCATCGAAACCCTCACCGACGCCGCCACCCACTGGGAGACCATCCACCACCCCGGCGGTGCCCAGTGAGCTTCTCCTACGTCAACCAAACCTTGACCATCCAGCCCGCCAACGGCGACAGCCGAGCGGCCAAGCCGCGCCGCCGCGACGTCGTCGAGAACGACAAATACGCCGCCTTCATCCGGCGCATCATCCGCGCCTACGCCCGACGCATCGCCACCGGCGACGTCGAAGCCCTCACCGACATGGTCGGACTCTCCAGCCTGCTCGACGAAGCCATCAACGACGCCGTGATCGGCCTGCGCTCACACGGCTACTCCTGGGCCGAAATCGGCCAACGACTCGGCATCAGCCGTCAAGCCGCCCAACAACGCTGGGGAGGCGACGACCGATGACCACCACGACGCTGAGCAGCCCCTTCCTCGACGCGCTGGGGGAGCGCACCGGTATCCGCGTCGACTTCTATGACCCCAGCGGCAGTCGCTACGGCTTTCCCACCTTCCCCTTCCGATACGCCCCCGACGGCCTGGCCACCCGACGCCAACTCCGCGCCGCCGGCCTCTGCCCCGGAGGGCAGGACCCCGTCGCGCAAATCCTCTGGCGGCACCGCCGCCACATCCGCACCGCCTACCTGTACCGGCGCGACCTCGCCGCCCCGAAGCGGACGGCCACCCCGGCTCAGCTCCGGGTCATCGCCAGCATGCTGCTGGCACGTCGCACGTGCCGACACTGCGGGATCACCCGTGACTACTACATTCCCCGCTCCACGGGGGCGTGCCTGACTTGCGAACCGAGAGGCATGTGATGTCCGGTCTTTTCAGCACCGAGCACAGCATCGACGTCGCGACCGACTACTGGACCGACTCACACCGACTCATCGCCGAACCCGGCTGGACACCTCAGCTCATCGAGGTCGGCAGCCGCGCATTCGTCGGATTCGTCGACGAACTCGTCGGCACCATCGTTCGCATTGAAGTCAGGCACCACGACGGCCGGATCGGCGCTCTTGCCCCGACCCGGGGCCGGTGCCCACTGTGCAGCGACAACCGTCAGATCGCGGTATGGCAGTGGGTCTCAGACAACCCGCTCGACGACATCCTCGTCGAACCTCCGTCGCTCAACGACGGCATCGACATCCCTGGCACCTGGTACTACCTGCGGTTGCCCTGCCCGGCCTGCCGGTATGTCGATTACGAACTCAGCCGCAATGACCACGCCGCGGGAGACCAACGATGAGTCTCCACGACCGGCACGACAACACCACAGCACCCGACTGCGTGTGGTGCATCGACGGCATGACTCCCGCGGGCATCCACCCCGAACTCGGCCCCGTCCTGCGGCTGTGCCCGACCCAACGGTGGTGCACCGAATGCGGCGACACCTCCGTGTTCCCCGCCGAATACGAGACCCTCGACGACCGCATCAACGAAATGCTCGACGATCACCTCGCTGCCATTTTCTGCAGCCAGTGCAACGGCATCGCCGCGGTCGTCCCCGTCACCAACGACGGAGGCATCCGATGAAACTGCGCAGGAAACGCGCAACCACCGATAACCCTCCAGCCGCCATCCCCGTCAGCGCCGCCAGCCTGACCGAGGAGTTCGCCACCGAATACGCGAAAAGCGCGGTACCAAACATGCTCAAGGCCATCGACAGCGTCAAACGCTACAACCGCGCCACCCTCATCGGCGCCCTGGTCACCAGTTACCTGCACCAAGCCCACTACCTGGCCACCAAAGGCGCCGGCCTGTTCGCGTACCTACCACCGGCCATCTTCGACACCGCCATGGTCTCCATGCTCATCGTGGTCCGCACCCACGGCATCGCCAAAGACGCCAAACGCTGGGCCATGGCCGTGTTCATCGGCGCAGCCCTGCTCTCCTCCACTGTCAACTTCGCTGCCCCGGGCGACCTCGGCCTGCGCATCGTCTTCGCCCTGGTCGTCGTCCTGGTCATCGGCGTCGAACTCGTTGCCGGACGCATCCGGCCTGACTTCACCGCCATCGACAAGCAGGCCGCCGAACTCCTCGCCGCTGCCGAGAGAATCAAGGCCAACGCGACCGGCGTGCCATCACCGGCCGAAACCGTTCCTACCGCACCGGAGTCGGTCGACGTACCGACCCCGACGGACATCACAGAACACACCGCACCGGCCGTCGTCGAACCCGAGCACACCGACGACGTCCCGGCCCGGCTTGTCTCGGCTGCCCGCATGGTCATCGTCCAGCACCGGCAGACCGCCACCGAACCGATCACCGAGCACGACCTCGCCGCCCGGTTGGGCACCACCCCGGCCGACGCCCGGCACCTGCTCGCCGTCATCGACAACCCGGTTGCCACCCGAATCAATGGCAACACACCCGTCCTCGGCGGTGCCCGATGACTGCTGTCCAAGTCGACGTCCACCACCGGACGCACACCTGCCCGGCCAACCCGGACGAACCACATCCCTACGACACCCGGCGCACCATCGTCGCCGTCAACCCCGGAGGAGCCTGCCGCCGCCCGGTCACCGTCCGCTCCGGTAACACCACTGCTCTTATCGCTTGCGCACGCCACGTGCCCCGCGACCAGCGGTGCCCGGCCTGCCGGATCACCGTCATCGAGCGCACGGTGACCTTCACCCACACCGGCCACCATGGCCAGCAGCAGCCCCACACCGGGACAGCTGCCTGACATGACCAGTTCGACGCTGGACCTCGTGCCCCGGGAGCAGTCCGCCCGGGGTGCGGGATCGAACGCCGCAACCGGTTGGACACCTCCACCAGCCGTATCCTCCGCCGCCGGGCAAGCCCTCGCCCGCGCCAGCCGAGCCGACTACTTCAACTGGCTCGCGCACGTCCGCGCCGCCGCCGGATGCACGCGTCCCGTCCGCCTGTCCGGCTCGCTGCACACCTACGACCGGACCGGAACGCTGCTCGACTCCCGGCACACCGACCAGCTCCCCGACGCCGCCATCTACAAAGCCTGTGGCACCCGGCTCGCCTCGGTCTGCCCGTCCTGCGCCCGGACCTACCAGCGCGACGCCTTCCAGATCCTGCGCTCGTTCCTCGTCGGCGGCAAAGGCATCCCCGCCACCGTCGCCCAGCACCCTGGCGTGTTCGTCACCCTTACTGCACCCAGCTTCGGCACCGTGCACACCCGCACCGTCAAACACCACACCTGTAAGAACCGCAAACGCTGCGATTGCCGACCCGAACCCTGCCACGCCCGCCGCGACCGCGGCCTGTGCGAGCACGGTCAAACCGCCGTCTGCTGGGCCCGCCACGCCGCCGACGACCCCGAGCTCGGCAGGCCGCTGTGCCTCGAGTGCTACGACCACGACCACCACGTCGTCTGGAACCTGCACTCTGGCGAACTGTGGCACCGCACCAAACAAGCCGCCGACCGCTACATCGCTCAACTGTGTCGCATCCGAGGGCTACCCCCAGTCGCCAAGGCCACCGTGGGCGGCAACATTCGCATCGTCGCTCCGGCACAACTCACCCACGGCAAAGCCGCCGAGTTCCAGCGCCGCGCCGTCGTGCACTTCCACGCCCTGGTCCGCCTCGACGGCGTCCATCCGCACGACCCCGACGCCGTGATCGCCCCTCCCGCTGGGATCGACGCCGAGGACATCACCGCCGCTTTCCGCCACGCCGTCGAGACGATCAATTTCACTACCCCGGCACATCCGGCCCGGCCCGACGGCTGGCAGATCCGGTGGGGTGACCCGTACAAAGGCTTCGACGCCCAGGTGCTCACCCTGGCGGGTGACGGCAGCATCACCGACGACATGATTGCCGACCAGCTTGCCAAGGCCGGCTATCTCGCCAAGTACGCCACCAAGAGCACCGAAGCCACTGGTTACTCCTCCACCCGGATCACCGACGACACCGCCAGCCAGCACGACCCCGACGGCGACCACGTCGACCGCCTCGTCGCGGCCTGCTGGCAACTCGGTCACCTGCCCACCGGCTCGGCCCAGCGGATTCGACCCCCAGCGGGCCGACACGAGCGCATCGACGGCACCCCGTTCGGCAAGTCATGGGACTGCCCCGACTGCGGCACCCACACTCGATACCGGGCTTGCCCCGTCTGCGCCGCCGAGCGTCAAGCCCGCCTTGACACCAAACCGGCCAGCACAGCCGCGGCCGCCAACCCTTACCCGCGGCTCCGCCGCTGGGCTCATCGCTTCGGTTTCGCCGGCCACTTTCTCACCAAGACCCGCCGACGTGTGGTGCGCTTCGCCGCACTCCGCGACACCCGCATCGCCTACCGGCGCACTCAGGAGCAGGTCGACGTCGAGTGCGACACCGTCCGTGCCGTCGACCACCAAGGCACGGAAACCACCTTGGTCGTCGGCACGCTGTCCTTCGCCGGGGTCGGCTGGCACACCAACGGCGACGCCCTCCTGGCCAACACCGCCGCCGCCATGGCCCGCGCCCGACACGAAACCGGCCGCGAAGAACTGGCCCACGAACTCGGCTCGGCGTGTCCTTCTTCTGCTGCTCGTGCGGCCTAAACCTCCAGTCCCCCTCACCCCTGGAAGGAGCCATGACCCCATCTGCTGAAAGCACCAACCTGCTCACGGTCGACGAAGCGGCGCAACGGCTCGGCACAGGAGTCCGCTTCGTGCGACGGCTGATAGCGGAGCGGCGAATCCGCTTCTACAAGGTCGGCAAGTACGTGCGGTTCCACCCCGATGATCTTGCCGCTTACATCCAAGACGGCCGAGTCGATCCGATCCGACCGGTAATCACCTACAGGAGGGGAGCACCTACACATGTCTAAGAAGCGCCGCTTCGGCCGCGTCCGAAAATTGCCATCCGGACGCTTCCAAGCGCGCTACCAGGACCCCGATGGGGTCGACCGTCCCGCACCCAGCACCTTCGCCACCAAGACCGACGCCGACCGGTGGCTCAACAAGATCGAAGCCGACATCCTGTCGGGGGAGTGGCGCAACCCCGACGCCGGCCGCATCGCGCTGGGCGGATACCTACTCACCTGGATCGACCACCGCCCCAACCTGCGGCCACGAACCGTCCAGCTCTACCGCTGGCTCTACAAGCGCTACCTGGCGAACGAATTCTCCGGCGTCATGATCGCCGACATCACGCCTAGCCGAGTCCGCGCCTGGCGCGCTGGACTGCTCGCCGAAGGCACCAGCGCCACCATGGCCGCCAAGGCATACCGGCTGCTGCACGCCGTGCTCAACACGGCCCTCGACGACGAACTGATCCGTCGCAACCCATGCCGCATCCGCGGAGCCGGGGAAACCCACACACCTGAGCGGCCTGTTGCCACCGTCGTTCAGGTGCTCGACCTAGCAGGCCGCGTGCCAGCCCGTTTCCGGGCGCTCATCCTGCTCGCCGCCTTCACCGGGCTGCGCTACGGCGAACTTGCCGCTCTCCGGCGCGCTGACCTCAGCCAGGGTCTCGACACCGTCACCGTCCGCGCCACCCTCACTACTCTCAATGACGGCAGCGTCATCTTCGGCCCGCCCAAGAGCACAGCCGGACGTCGGACCGTCACCGTCCCCAGCGCTATCCGCGAGGACATCCGCCTGCACCTGCGCGACTACGTCGCCGACACCGCAGACGCCCTCATCTTCACCGGAGCCAAAGGCGCGGTCCTGCGCCGCTCAGGCTTTCAGACCCAGTCCCGATGGACCCAGTCTGTAACAGAGGCCGGCCTTCCGGGGTTCCACTTCCACGATCTCCGCCATACGGGCAACACGCTTGCCGCAGGCACCGGCGCGAGTCTGGCCGATCTCATGGCCCGCATGGGCCACGGCTCCGCCCGCGCCGCGCTGATCTATCAGCACGCCATCCAGCAGCGCGACACCATGATCGCCGACGCGCTTAGCCTCAGTATCGACGTCGAACGCGATCGGGCACGTAACGGGCACGACCAGCCCAGTGACCCCAGCTAAGACGGAAGGCCCAGACCGGGAGCACGTCCCTGGCCTGGGCCTTCCTCGACGAGCGGGCGACGAGAATCGAACTCGCGTAATCAGTTTGGAAGACTGAGGCTCTACCATTGAGCTACGCCCGCAGCGACCCGTCCTCCGACGGGCCACGGGGTCAGCTTACTGAATCACCCGCCGCCCATGCGAACCGGATTCCCCAGCAGGTGACTCCAGCGCACGCGCGTGGAAGCGGACCGCATACACTGGCCGTCGCCACGGGGTGTGGCGCAGCTTGGTAGCGCACTCGCTTTGGGAGCGAGGGGCCGTGGGTTCAAATCCCGCCACCCCGACTGATACCAACAATCGGCAGCAACAAGGAGTACGCCTGTGAAGAGCACCGTCGAGACTCTGAGCCCGACCCGGGTGAAGCTCGCCATCGAGGTGCCGTTCGACGAGCTCAAGCCGAGCCTGCAGAAGGCGTACCGGGAGATCGGCGCGCAGGTTCAGGTGCCGGGCTTCCGTCGCGGCAAGATCCCGGCCGCGGTCATCGACCAGCGGGTCGGGCGCGGCGCGGTCCTCAACGAGGCGGTACAGGAGGCGATCCCGCAGCAGATCCTGGCGGCCGTGCGCGAGCACGACGTCAAGACGCTGGGCCGCCCCGAGGTCGAGATCACCGAGTTCGCCGACAACGAGCCGCTGAAGTTCACCGCCGAGGTCGACGTCCGGCCCGAGATCACCGTGCCCGACCTGTCGACGATCTCCGTGACCGTCCCGGCCGTCGAGATCGGCGACAACGAGATCGACGAGCAGATCAACGGCCTGCGCGAGCGGTTCGCCACGCTGAAGACGGTCGACCGGCCGGCGGCCGAGGGCGACTACGTGCAGCTCGACCTCAAGGCGACCGTCGACGGCGTCGAGGTGCCCGGCGGCTCGGCGACCAACATCTCCCACGAGGTCGGCAGCAAGCAGCTGCTCCCGGGCCTCGACGAGGTGCTCGTGGGCCTGGTGGCCGGCGCCGAGGCGAACTTCACCACCCAGCTCGTGGGCGGCGACTTCGCCGGCCGCGACGCCGAGGTCGAGGTGACCGTGCGCAGCGTCAAGGACAAGCAGCTTCCCGAGATCGACGACGACTTCGCCCAGCTGGCGAGCGAGTTCGACACGCTCGAGGAGCTCCGCAACGACCTGCGCGAGCGGCTCACCCGGGTCAAGAAGGTCGAGC
The DNA here is from genome assembly GCF_051386375.1 of Actinoplanes sp. URMC 104. Classification (NCBI taxonomy): domain Bacteria; kingdom Bacillati; phylum Actinomycetota; class Actinomycetes; order Micromonosporales; family Micromonosporaceae; genus Actinoplanes; species Actinoplanes sp. URMC 104. The sequence continues at coordinate 1,270,347 of NZ_JBPQTO010000004.1, forward strand.
AGATCTACGCGGCCCGCGACGAGGCGCTCAAGCAGCTCGTCGAGGCGGCGAACATCCCCGCTCCCGAGGGCGTCGTCAAGGACGAGGTCGAGGGCCGCAAGCAGGCGATGACCGACCAGCTCGAGCGGATCGGCGCCACCCTGCAGGACTACCTGACCTCGGAGGACAAGACCGAGGAGCAGATCGACCAGGAGCTGACCGAGGCCGCCGAGGAGGGCGTCCGCATCCAGCTGCTGCTCGACACGATCGCCGACGCCGAGGACGTGCAGGTCTCCGACGACGAGTTCGGCCACGAGATCGTGCACCGCGCCCAGCGGGCCCAGATGCAGCCCCAGCAGTACTACGACCAGCTGGTGCAGTCCGGCGCGGCCGCCGCGGTCTTCGGCGACGTGCGCCGCGGCAAGGCGCTGGCCTCGGTGATGGAGCAGGTCGAGATGAAGGACAGCGAGGGCACCGTGCTCACGCTGGACGACCTGCGCGCCGCCAGCGAGGACGAGCACGCCGGGCACAACCACTGACCGAGCCGGTTTTCACGCGCCCGGGCACGCTGGTGCCCGGGCGCGTGCGCTGTCAGCGAACACCTGCCCGAGCGGGAAGCTGATGCGCAATGGACCGGTTAGGTTGGTCGTACGACGGACAACCTGCCGGCCGTGTTTCTGGCCGACACAGTCAGCTGTGAAGGGCTGCCATGACTGATCTCCACCTTCCCGCGAGCCCCGTGCTCCGCGGTGATTCCCTCAGTGGCAACCTCGACGACTCGGTCTACAACCGCCTGCTGCGTGAGCGGATCATCTTCCTCGGCAGCGAGGTGAGCGACGCGGTGGCCAACCGCATCTGCGCGCAGCTGCTGCTGCTTTCCGCCGAGGACCCCGACCGCGACATCAACCTGTGGATCAACTCGCCCGGTGGTTCCGTCTACTCGGGCATGGCGATCTACGACACGATGCAGTTCATCGACAACGACGTCTCGACCGTCGCGATGGGCATGGCCGCGTCGATGGGGCAGCTGCTGCTCTGCGCCGGCACCCCGGGCAAGCGCTACTCGCTGCCCCACGCGCGCATCATGATGCACCAGCCGTCGGGTGGCATGGGCGGCACGGCCGCCGACATCGCCATCCAGGCCGAGCAGATGCTCTACACCAAGCGCATGTTCCAGGAGCGGGTCGCCTTCCACACCGGCCAGACCCAGGAGCAGATCGAGGCCGACTCCGACCGTGACCGCTGGTTCACGGCCGAGGAGGCCAGGGACTATGGCTTCATCGACAAGGTGATCACCGGGGCGACGCAGGTCCCCGAGGGCGCCGGAACGCTGAACTGAGGAGCTGCAAGATGACAGACCTGACCATGCCCTCCGGGTTCGCGCCGGTGCACAACCGCTACGTGCTGCCCTCCTTCGTCGAGCGTTCCTCGAACGGGATGATGAAGGAGACGAACCCGTACAACAAGATGTTCGAGGACCGGATCATCTTCCTCGGCGTGCAGGTGGACGACGCGTCGGCCAACGACGTGATGGCCCAGCTGCTGACGCTGGAGAGCTCCGACCCGGACCGGGACATCCTCATGTACATCAACTCGCCCGGCGGCTCCTTCACCGCCATGACGGCGATCTACGACACCATGCAGTACGTGCGCCCCGACATCTCCACGGTGTGCCTGGGCCAGGCGGCCAGCGCGGCCGCGGTCCTGCTCGCCGGTGGCACGGCGGGCAAGCGCATGGCGCTGCCGCACTCGCGGGTGCTGATCCACCAGCCGGCCACCGAGGGCGGCTACGGCCAGGGCTCGGACATCGAGATCCAGGCCCGGGAGATCCTCCGCATGCGCACGCAGATGGAAGAGATGATCTCGCGGCACTCGGGCCGTTCGGTCGAGCAGGTCCGCAAGGACGTCGACCGCGACAAGATCATGACGGCCGATGAGGCCAAGGAGTACGGTCTGGTCGACGTCGTGCTGGCCAGCCGCAAGAAGAGCCTGCAGTCGGTCGGCTGAGGCAAGGTGTCAGGGGCCGGCCGGGCAAGTTAGACTGGCCGACCCCTGACACGCCCGTTTTGGGGGGTCGGAGAACGGCACCTTTGCGGGTAACGTCGAGCATGCAGCCTCAGTTACGCGGTTCGGCAGACGATGAGATGGCAACGAGGCGATCAAGCCCTCGTGATCGGGGTCGGCGCTTCAGCCGGCCGATGAGCTCAAGGAGAACGTAGGTGGCACGGATCGGCGACGGCGGCGACCTACTGAAGTGCTCCTTCTGTGGGAAGTCGCAGAAGCAGGTCAAGAAGCTCATCGCGGGCCCCGGGGTCTACATCTGCGACGAGTGCATCGACCTCTGCAACGAAATCATCGAAGAGGAGCTGGCCGAGACCGGCGAGGTGAAGTGGGAAGAGCTTCCCAAGCCGATGGAGATCTGCCAGTTCCTGGATCAGTACGTGGTGGGCCAGGAACAGGCCAAGAAGGCGCTCTCGGTCGCCGTCTACAACCACTACAAGCGGATCCAGGCCGAGTCGAGCGGCGCGCCCGGGGCGGGCAGTGACGTCGAGGTCGCCAAGTCCAACATCATGCTCATCGGCCCCACGGGCTGCGGCAAGACGCACCTGGCGCAGACGCTGGCCCGGATGCTCAACGTGCCGTTCGCCATCGCCGACGCGACGGCGCTCACCGAGGCCGGCTACGTGGGCGAGGACGTCGAGAACATCCTGCTCAAGCTCATCCAGGCCGCCGACTACGACGTGAAGCGCGCCGAGCAGGGCATCATCTACATCGACGAGGTCGACAAGATCGCCCGCAAGAGCGAGAACCCGTCGATCACCCGTGACGTCTCCGGCGAGGGTGTGCAGCAGGCGCTGCTCAAGATCCTCGAGGGCACGGTGGCGAACGTGCCGCCCCAGGGCGGCCGCAAGCACCCGCACCAGGAGTTCATCCAGATCGACACCACCAACGTGCTGTTCATCGTCGGCGGCGCGTTCGCCGGCCTGGACCGCATCATCGAGTCCCGCGTGGGCCACGGCGGTGTCGGCTTCGGCGCGCACCTGCGCTCGATCTCCGAGCGGAACACCGACGACATCTTCAGCAAGGTCATGCCCGAGGACATGCTGAAGTTCGGCCTGATCCCCGAGTTCATCGGCCGTCTGCCGGTCATCACCACGGTCCGCAACCTCGACCGCGAGGCGCTGATCAAGATCCTGACCGAGCCGCGCAACGCGTACGTGAAGCAGTACCAGCGCCTGTTCGAGCTCGACGGCGTGGAGCTCGAGTTCGACTACGGCGCCCTCGAGGCGATCGCCGACCAGGCCATGCTCCGCGGCACGGGCGCCCGCGGCCTCCGCGCCATCATGGAAGAGGTCCTCCTCTCCGTGATGTACGAGGTCCCGAGCAACCCCGACGCCGCCCGCGTGGTCATCACCCGCGAGGTCGTCCTCGAGAACGTCAACCCGACGATCGTCCCCCGCGAGTTCGTGGGCCGCCGCCGTCGCGAACGCGAGGAAAAGTCCGCCTGACGCCCGTCAGCGCGCCCGAGATCTTCCGCCGCCGTTCCTCCTCCGGGAGGGACGGCGGTTCTCATAGGCACCGCCCGCGCCTCCGCCCGGCGCACAGCCCGCTTGCCCGCCCGCCAGCCGCTGGCTCGACGCCCGTCACCTGCCGCTCGGCGATTGCCGCCCGGTGCCTGCCGCCTGCGGGCCGGTGGCTGCCGCCCGGCGCCTGCCGGCCGCCGCCCGTTACCCGCGGCCCGCTGGCCCGCCGACTGCCGGCTCGTCGGTCCGCCGGCCGGATGGCTCGTCACCTCGTCGGCCCGGATCGCGGTAGCCCGGTCGGCTGACTACCGTAAGCCGCACGTGTCCGAACCCGCCGAGCCGAGGGGCCGCGCCGTGCATCCTTTCCGAGCCGCCATCGAGTCCCGCGACGTGGACGCCGCGCTCGCACTCCTCCACGAGGACGTCATCTTCCGCAGTCCTGTCGTTTTCACCCCCTACCGTGGCCGCTTCGCCGTCGACCCCATCCTGCGAGCCGTCATCGAGGTCTTCGAGGATTTCCGCTACACCCGCGAGATCGGCGCTCCGGACGCCTCCGATCACGCCCTCCTGTTCCGCACCCGCGTGGGCGACAAGCAGCTCGAGGGCTGCGACTTCCTCCATTCGGACACCGACGGCCGGATCACCGAGTTCACGGTGATGATCCGCCCCCTCAAGGGCACCCAAGCCCTGGCTGAAGCCATGTCCGCCCGCCTTTCCGACTCAGCCTGAAACCACCGTGATCTCAGGGCCAGGTGCTCACCGGTCGCGTCCGGCCGGCTCGCGTCCCGGGTGAGCGAAGTCTGCTCCGAGCCGGCGATCCCGACCAGCTACTTAGGTACGGGGTCGAGGTGCGTCTTTCGTAGGTTGGACGACGGCGGCAGCGCTCGTAGGCTTCAGACATGCGCGTTGCGGTGTGTCAGGTGAATTCGCAGGCGGACCGGGTCCGCAACCTGCAGGTGGCCCGCGAGCTGCTGGAGCGTGCCGCTTCCGCCGGTGCGGAGCTGGCCGTGCTGCCGGAGTACGTCGACTACCTGGGGCCGGGGGAGAACGCTCCGAAGCCCGAGGGCCTCGACGGGGAGTTCGCACAGTTCTTCGCCGACGCCGCACGCGAGCTCGGCATCTGGGTGCATGCCGGCTCGTTCCACGAGAGCGGGCCCGACGAGCGATGCACCTACAACACGTCCCTGGTGTTCGACCCGCGCGGCAACCTCGCCGCCCACTACCGCAAGATCCACCTGTACGACGTGGAAATCGCGGGACGGGTCTCCTATCAGGAGTCCCGGTCGGTGGCGCCCGGTGACGAGACCAAGGTCGCCGACGTCGCCGGGGTCCGCACCGGCCTGTCCATCTGCTACGACCTGCGCTTTCCGGAGCTCTATCGGCGGCTCGCGGTCGAGGGCGAGGCGCGCGTCCTGGTCGTTCCGGCGGCCTTCATGATGCACACCGGCCGCGACCACTGGGAGGTGCTGCTGCGGGCGCGCGCGATCGAGAACCAGTGCTACGTCGTGGCCGCCGGCCAGATCGGAGACCACGACCCCGGCCGTACGTGTTTCGGCCGCAGCATGATCGTCGACCCGTGGGGAACCGTGCTAGCCCAGGCCCCCGACACCGTAGGGATCGTGACCGCGGATCTGGACCTCGACCGGCTCGAGCACATCCGCACCGAGCTCCCCAGCCTGGCCAACCGCTGGCTCTAGCAGCCGCCCCACGACGGCGCCCTGGTCCGCCGCGCAGTCGCGGCAGATGGGTTGCCCGGGCCCACATCCGGCAGCGGCTCGTGCGTGACGAAAGCGCCGCCAAGGTTGCCGGTTACCGGTTGGCCGTGGCTCCAGCGCCGGTAGGCCAGTAGAGAGTGGGCGGTGCGGTAGCCGGTGGCCCGTGCCCGGACTGTTGGCCAGGTCCCCGGTCGCTGGTAGGCCTTGTCCGGTGTCCGGTGTCCGGTGTCCGGTGTCCGGTGTCCGGTGTCCGGTGTCCGGTGTCCGGTCGCGACGCGCCATGCCCGGTGCCCGGTACGCGGTGCGCGGTGCCTGGTCGCAAACGCTCATGCCCGATGCCAGATCGCCGTAGACCATGCCCGATGCCAGATCGCCGTAGACCATGCCCGGTGGCCCGGTGGCCCGGTGGCCCGGTGGCCCGGTGGCCCGGTGGCCCGGTGGCCCGGTGGCCCGGTGGCCCGGTGGCCCGGTGGCCCGGTGGCCCGGTGGCCCGGTGGCTGGTTGTCGCGGCTTCGTGGTCGGTGGCCGGTAAGTGAGGAGTCGTGGCCCGGTTGACCGTGGCCGGTCGCAGGCCGCCGGCAACTTTGCCCTCCGGCGGGCCGATAGCCCGTCGCTGGCTGTCGGCGCCAGTCTCAGTCGCTGGTTGCTAGTCACTATTGGCGGGCTGCCGGGCGTCGCTCGTGTCCGTCAGTTCTGTGGGCGCCGGCGTGGTTGTCCCCGTCACCGGCGAGCCATCCCGTGTACCCGTCAGAGCCGTGTCAGCGGCGTCACAGGAGCTGCACCAGGTAGCCGACGATCGCCAGGCCGATGACGGCGCCGCCGCTCAGGAGCATGGCTCCGCCCATGCGGGAGGGGCCGCGCTGGAGGAGGCGGTGTGCCGAGACCACGAGCGTGACCAGCACAAGCGTGCCGATCACGAACTGCCCGAAGGGCATGATCATGTCAACGAGCGCGTCGGCCGCCAGCGTCCGGGTAGCTCCCATGCGCCCACTCTTTCACGCCGTGCGGCGGTTTCGGGCTGTCTCGACGCTCGCCGGGGCACGGGGGTCGATTTGCATGTGCGGCACCGGGTCGCGTAACTTCTTCTCTGCCCGAGGGAAACCCGGACGAACGACGCGAAAGCGACGCTCGGACGGCGCTCCGGAGGGTGCGCGTTATCCTGGATGACGTGGCCGGGCGGAGCCGAGCAAGGCGACTTGCGCAAGCGAAACCGACCGGGTAAGGTAGTCAAGCCAGCGGGAACCGGGCAAGCAGATCACCAAGTGATCGTCGGCCGGCCGCGAGGCCACTCTCACGAACTACCCGCCGAACAGCGGGTGCGAGTCGTGGGGCAAACTGGGCGATGCGAGCAAGGACTTAGGACTTGCGACCGCGAAGTCGACCAGGTAAGTTTGAGCGGTTGCCCCGGAGCGGTTGGCCGGGTGTGGTTGTTCTTTGAGAACTCAACAGGGTGCTTGATAAGCCAGTGCCAAGAATGATTTACCCCTGGCTTGTCCTTCGGGATGAGCTGGATTCCTTTGGCAACTTTTTGTTGCCGGGACGATTGTTCAACAAGTTTTTGTTGGAGAGTTTGATCCTGGCTCAGGACGAACGCTGGCGGCGTGCTTAACACATGCAAGTCGAGCGGAAAGGCCCTTCGGGGTACTCGAGCGGCGAACGGGTGAGTAACACGTGAGTAACCTGCCCTCAGCTTTGGGATAACCCCGGGAAACCGGGGCTAATACCGGATATGACTTCCTTCCGCATGGTTGGTTGTGGAAAGTTTTTCGGCTGGGGATGGGCTCGCGGCCTATCAGCTTGTTGGTGGGGTGATGGCCTACCAAGGCGACGACGGGTAGCCGGCCTGAGAGGGCGACCGGCCACACTGGGACTGAGACACGGCCCAGACTCCTACGGGAGGCAGCAGTGGGGAATATTGCACAATGGGCGCAAGCCT